>CACYQB010000001.1:0-236987 GCA_902776435.1 uncultured Bacteroidales bacterium
CTGTAGTTGGTGCCATAGAAATAAACCACATGGTCGGTAATGTCATAGCCATCGGAGTAAATACTGTAGGGTATTTCAGTCATGTCGTCCTCAATGTCATAGTCATAGTCCCAATAATCAAAGGTGTAGATTTGGTCATCATCAAGGAAGATGCTGTAACTCAGCCTAGTAGGATCAAGGGGATTGCCTTCTGTATCGGTGGTGGGCAGGGTGAAATAGAACTGGCTGGTGGCCCAGTCGTTACCGCAGTCATACCACTCGTCGGCAGTGGGATTAGCAGGAATGATGGGGTTCTCGTCATTGAGAACGGCAACCGTGCTGAACTGCAGCACATTGGCCCACTCGTGATCGTCGGTGTAGATTAAACACGGGCCAGTCGTGTTGCCCCACTCGGGATAGGGAGCCCACACATCGCCCTGGCCATCGAGCAGCGTGATGGTATTGCCCTCGACCTTGTAGCGGATTTCGGTCACATCAGGGTCGTAGGCACCATAGAGCCAATAGACAGGCTCGTCGTAGTCATCCCACCCGATCTGCTCAAACCAGGTGTGGCCCCACACCAGCAGACCGCCATAGCCGTAATTGGCCATCCACGAAACGCATTGGCCAGTGGGGACGCTGATGATACCACTCTCCTGGTCATAAGTACCCTCTACCCAATTGCCATTGGTGAGCGTGGCAATGGGATTTTGGATGTAAACCTTTCCATCCTCGGCGAACACGACGTTCATGACATCTTCAAACTCGGTGATACCTGTTTCCATGAACTTGTGGTAGATGTAACCGCCAGTACGGTAATAGGTCAAAAGGGTTCCCTCGGGGACCTCGCTGATGACAACGGGGATTTCATCAGAAGCATCGGTGATCATGTTTAGACTGTTTCCATTCATGGTTATCTCATCAGGAGAGAGAGGGCGGTAGTCAGCCTGTGAACCATGCGACTTAAACTGTCCTCCTGCCGACACTGGGAGCACAACAGCCATTGCGGCCAATAAAAAGAGTAACTTGTTCATAATAATTAAATGATTTTGATTAGAAAATGGTTTCAAAGCGTTTTCACCAGTTGATGAATTCTTCGGCAAAAATAGTTAAGGCCATTCCCTTATGCAAAGAAATAGCCTGCGCCTGTGTTCTGTTTCCGTGAAACAGAACCAAAAACTGTGTATTAAAGGGCGTTTTTCACTGAAACATGCCCATGGAATGTACCCTATTTTTCCTTGGCCATCTTCATGAAGTCGGAGGGAGAAATGCCCGTGATGCGCTTAAAGGTGACGGTGAAATTGCTGCGGGAATTGAAACCCAGATTTGCAGCGATGGCCTCGATGGTCAAGTTACCATACCGCTCGGTATCGTTAAACATGCGGCACGCCTCTCGCACCCGCTGCTCGTTAAGCACCTGCTTGAAACTCTTGCCGTAGCACTCGTTCAACACTTGGGAGACATACTTATAGTTGCTGCCCACCTGGTCGGCCAACTGCTGTAGAGAGAAATCGGGCTTGCATATGATGCTCATGTCATCCATCACCCGTTTAATCTGGTCAAAGAGACGGTCCTTGCTCTCTTGGTCAAGCAGACCTTGATACTTGGGCGTGCCCTCCTCCTGTTCATCGATTGGCTGCGCCGTCAACGGGGTATCGGCAACCTTGACATCAAGCAACTGAACATTTTTCTCATAAAGATGCCTGATGTAGTTACGTTGCTTGATATTGCTGCGCACGAGCAGTAACAACGCTATCAGGATGATGGCGGCTATCAGGCTCATCATGAGAAGCAACTGATGGGCACGTTCATGTTTGGCCTGAATCTGTGCTACTTGCTCATTGACGCGTCGCATCTCGTCAAGAAACCGCGATTTCTCGAGTTTTTCGGCATGGCTTTTTTGGATGAGTTCGTCTTTTGCCTTGAGGTATTTGTAATCATAGTTGTCGGCCTTTTGACTATTGCCCAAAGCGGCATAAACCTGGGCAAGAGCATGATAGGTATCAATCAGTTCGCTCTGCATTCCTTGTTTGAGGGTAATCTCTTCAACCTGCTGCAGACAATTAATAGCCTCCTGGTAACGATGCATGGCTGACAATACAATGGCCTTCTGCTGCATGGCCTTGATGATGCACTGCTGACGGTTGGTCGTCACCTCTTGGGCTTTAATCTCCATTTGACCATAGTATTCAAGCGCTTTGGCATATTGTCCAGAGAAATATGCCTCGGTGGCTTGGCAAAACAAGCGCGTGCATTGCCACATCTCCACGCTGTCGGTCAACTGCAGCTTTTTGAAACGCACTAGATCAGGCTCTATAAGCTTGATATCGCTTTTATTGCGCATCATATCCAGCAAGTTGTAAATACTGGTAACGGCTACATTCCATTCCTGCGCTTTGACCGCTACATCAAAGGCTTGCCTTGTATTGTCCAGCGCATCGCTTGAGAAAGTCTCGCCAGCGTAGAGACTGTTGCGGGAATTGATAATTGAAGCCATGTTCAGATATGCGTATGCCAGGTTGTTGTCAAAGCCGTAGCGCCTGGACAATTCCATCGATTGGTTCAGGTTCTCGTAAGCCTTGTGATAGTCATAATAATAGGTAGCATAGATGTAGCCCACATTGTTAAGCGCTCTGGCAATCTGATACATCTCTTTGCGGTCCAAATCTTTACGTTGGGCACGACCTGCAACAATACTATAGCACACTATCGCACTGTCGGCCCAACCCTTGTTCTGCAAGAAGTCCTGGCCGCGGTGCATCAATTCTTCAGTGGACAAACGTGCCAAACAATTGTACTGGTTGACATTATAGGCATGGGCTCCCCAGGCGCTAACCCAAACCAGGAGCATTAACAGTATGGCATATAGTTGCTTCATGTTTTGCTTGACTATCGAGTGTTACATAACAATTACATGAGCAATTATACGCTCACTTCTATCATTGTTGTTCATTATAACAGCTCATTGATGTTACAAAGGTAATATTTAATGTAAGAACAGCATGAAATCAAGAGAGAATCCTCTTGAATTAATGGAATCCAATAGGGTCTACAAAGAAAAAAGGGTTGGTTCTTTTGATGTAAAAGTTCGACTCTTATTCTTTACTGATTCGTTGATGAGTCGTATTTGCGCCATAATACTGGGGGAGCGTGCGCTGCCCTTTTTGTGCCGTTGGGCGCCTTTAGGCTGTGGGGGTTCTCATTGGTCAGGAGTTGCAGAGTTCGGGAGGATGTTGTATATTTGCAGGCATGAAGTCGTATAATCTTTAAATTTTTGTGTTATGAAACGTATTTTTCTTTTGATTTCGATGATGGTTTTGGCGGTAACGGGTGTTCATGCCGCAAGTGTTACTGTTGCCCAGGCCAAGGCTGCAGCGCAACGTTTTACTCAGGAAAACCGATCGCGCTTTGCTTCGGGTAATGCTGGAGACAACCTGCAACTGGCCTTTACGGCCCGCAGCAACGGGATTGATGCCGATTACTATGTGTTTAACCTGAAGGGTGATGGCGGTTACATCGTCGTTGGTGGTGATGACGTTGCGGAACCCGTGTGGGGCTACAGCACGCATGGTGAGTTTGATTATGGCAAGATGCCTGAGAATATGCGTTGGTGGCTCTCAGAGTATCAGCGTCAGCTGAATTGGCTGCGCGAGAATGTCAAAGCGGGAGCCCGTCAGGTTGCCAAACTCTCGAGAAGTGTGTCACCCTTGATGTCGTCGATATGGGGTCAGGATGAGCCCTTCAACATGTATTGTCCCCGCATTGGCAATTACATAGCCCCGACAGGTTGCCTGGCTACCGCGATGGCTCAGATTATGTACTATTATCGATGGCCGCAGCAGGGTGCCGGCAGCCACAGTTACACTTTTACGCCTTATGGTGGCCAGGAAATGACTCTTTCGGCCGATTTCTCGCAGTCGACCTATGATTGGGACAATATGCTTGACAGCTATAACTCTTCCTATAATGAGGTACAAGCCAATGCAGTGGCCCGATTGATGAGTGATGCTGGCATTTCTATTGACATGGAGTATAACTCTGGTGAGAGCTATGCCTATTATAGCCATGCCATTGAAGCGCTGATGGCTTATTTTGATTACTCGACATCAATGAGTTATTTGTTAAGAAATGGTTATTCCGACGACTGGGACGAGATGTTGCGCGGCGAAATCGATGCCAACAGGCCTATTTTCTATTTCGGCCAGACTCCAACTAACGCTGGTCATGCTTTTGTCCTGGACGGTTATGATGACAATGGTTATTTCCATGTGAATTGGGGTTGGTATGGCTGGTATGATAATTATTTCTTGACGAGCCTGTTGCGTCCTTATGTCGGCAACAATAACCCGGATGAAGCTAATTATTCTTATGATCAAGGAGCCATTGTCGGCATTCAGCCTGATGCCACCGGTAGCGGCGCCATCGTCCTGAAATCCGGTATCACTCCCGCGGCACCTACAATGCCTGCAAATGATGTCAGGGCATCGTTTGACGTCCAGTCATTGGGAGGACCGTTTAACGGAACCTTGGATTTCATTGTTTGTAGAAAAACAGGCGATGACTCTTATAGTTGGTACTATAGCAATGTCGTGACAATCAACTTGTCGCTTGCTGCAGGCGAGAGGAAGACCATCGAGGTGAGCCGTGCGTTCAATAACTTGACCGAGGGCGAGACTTATTATTTCTTCCTGATTAATCCTTATATCACTATTGCCAACTATTATTGGTGCACTCCAGTTGGGTTTACAGTCGGTGATTGGCCTGTCATGCTGGGCGACGTGAACGGTGACCGCAAAATTACCATCAGCGACGTAACAGCTCTTATCGATCTGCTGCTAAGTGGCGAAACGATCAATAAAGAGGTCGCTGACATCAATAAAGATGGCAATGTAACCATCGCTGATGTGACCGCTCTCATTGACTACCTGTTGAGTGGCAATGGAGACTAACACTTAATGAATGCACAGAGCAGTCCGCATTTAGGGGACTGAGCATCGGCGCTATAAAAAGGGCCCGGCTGGAATGTGGAATCCAGTCGGGCCCGTTTATTGGTTAGCAGGTATTTACTTTATTGGGCAGCGGCGAGGAGGTTGGGAGGCAAGGTGGGCATGGCGCCGTTCTGGGTGCAGACGTAGGCGCTGACCTTGACGGCCAACTCGTGGGCCTCGGGGACAGACTTGCCGTTGAGGATGGCGGCGCAGAAGGAACCAGTGAACGAGTCACCGGCGCCGACGGTGTCGGCCACTTCAACCTTGGGGGTCTCCTGGAATGACATCTGGCCACGTGTGAAGACGTAGGAGCCGTTGGTGCCGCAGGTGAGCACGAGCATGTCGAGGTCGTACTTGCCCAGGATCAACCAGCACTTGTTCTCGATGTCAAGACCGGGATAGCCGAACATGCGTCCGATGGTCACCAATTCCTCATCGTTGATCTTGAGGATGTTGCAACGGCGCATCGACTGCTGGATGATCTCCTTGTTATAGAACTGCTGACGCAGGTTGATGTCAAAGATCTTCATGCAGTCGTCGGGGGTGGCGTCGAGGAAACGGTGGATGTTCTCGCGCGACACGACGTTGCGCTGAGCCAGTGAGCCGTAGCACACGGCGCGGCAGTTGGCAGCGATTTCCTCGATTTCGGGCGTGAAGGGGATGTTGTCCCATGCCACGTTTTCCTTGATGTCATAGGTGGGGATTCCCTCCTCGTTGAGCGTTACCTGTACGGTGCCGGTGGGATAGGGTACACGCGGCATGAGGTACTTGAGGCCATGCTCCTCGAGGGCTTCGATGGTCTCCTCGGCGAGCTTGTCCTCGCCCAGTGCACTGATGGCGATGGAGTTGTCACTGCCGACGAACTGTCCGGCATGATAGGCGAAGTTGGCAGGGGCACCACCCAGTTTCTTGCCTTCGGGGAGAACATCCCACAGGGCCTCGCCCAGGCCCACTACATAACGTTTGTCCATATTTAGTTTTAAGTTTTTAGTCCTTAGTTTTTAGTTTTGAGTCTTGAGTTGCTTGATGTAGGTGAACAGGTAGATGACACCGATGGCCATCACTGCTACAGCGCCTGCCTGGCCAACAGCGTCGCTGGCGAAGCCCATGAGCAGCGGGAAAATCGTGCCGCCGAACAGACCCATGATCATCAGGCCAGATACCTCGTTCTGCTTCTTGGGCATCGACTCAAGAGCGGTGGCAAAGCACATGGAGAATACGTTAGAGTTGCCGTAGCCCACGAGAGCGATAGCGGTGTACAGGATCCACTTCTCGGCGCCGAAGAACAAGCCGCACATCGACAGGGCCATCATGATGACACTGATGATGAAGAACGTTCTCATCTTGAGTACGCGCAGGAAGAATGAGCCGGTCAAGCAACCGATGGTACGGAAGATGAAGTAGAGCGAGGTAGCAAATGCGGCCTCGTTCAAGGTCATGCCCAGACGCTCCATGAGAATCTTGGGAGCGGTGGTGTTGGTGCCCACATCGATGCCCACATGGCACATGATGCCCAGGAACGAGAGCAATACGATGGGCTCACCGAGGAGCTTGAAGCACTCCACAAAGGTCGAAGGCTTGCCCTCGATTTTCTCCTCATGGATGGGAGTCACTCCTAGCAAGACAGTCGAGAAGAGACCTACTACAAAGTAGATGGCGAACAGGACACGCCAGTCAAGTCCCAGGCTGGGAATCACCTGTGTGGCACCCCACATGGCCAGATAAGGCGCGAGGAAGGAGGCGATGGCCTTGATGAACTGGCCGAAGGTGAGCGTCGAGGCCAGATTACCGCCGCCCATCACGGTGGATACCAGCGGGTTGAGCGAGGTCTGCATCAGCGCATTGCCGATACCCAGCAGCGAGAAGGCGATAAGCATCACGGCAAAACTGTTGCCGAACAAAGGTATCATCAGCGAAAGGATGGTCACTGCCAACGAGAGGAGCACCGTCTTCTTGCGGCCGATCTTGTTCATCAGCATGCCCGTGGGAACGCTGAAGATGAGGAACCAGAAGAACACCAGCGAGGGGAAGATGTTAGCCACCGAGTCCGAGAGTTGGAGGTCTTCTTTCACATAGTTGGATGCGATACCCACCAGGTCCACGAAGCCCATGCAGAAGAAGCACAGCATGACCGAGATGATCGCGATTTTATTAGTTTTTGCCATTTTGTTATGAGTTTTAGTCCTTAGTTTTTAGTCCTTAGTCCTTAGTCCTTAGTCCTTAGTCCTTTGTTTGATTACTATCGTCTGAAAGACTAATAGTTGATCTGATAGATCGTGGCCTTGCCGCCCTTGACCTTGATGTTGGTGTAAGGCGTGGTGGGGAACACGAGGTTGGTCATCGCCATCTTGCCGTCGGCATCAAAGGCCTCGATGCTGCAACGGTCAACGAAGATGCGCAGTTGCTTGATGGCACCGTGGGTGGGAGCGACGGTCACAACGGGGAAAGCCTCGCTGAAGGAGGCATCACCGCTGGCGGTGCGGTCCATGGCAAAGGTCTGCTTGGCCGCATCATAGGTCATCACCACCTGCTCGCCATTGGCGTTGGAGAGCGTCAACTCCATCGAGTTTTTCACATCCACAACGATTTCGCAGGTCTCGGTCGGCTTCTTCACCTTGGCACCGCGGGCTGCAAGCATTTCGGGTGAAGGCTTCACGCTGACGTAGGACTCCTCGCCATCGGTGAACAGGCCCAGGTCGCGGGGAATTGAGTTGGCGCTGCGGAACTGACGCGTGGGTACCTGGTTGGCATACTGCCAGTTGGACATCCAGGCTATTACCACATGGCGGCCAGCGGGTGCGTTATAGAACGATACCGTGGCATAGTGGTCCTTGCCGTAGTCCATCCACTTGGTGACCTTGGGCATCGACTCACAGGTGAACTTGTGGCCGTCAAAGTCGCCCACGAAGTACTGGGTTGCCGAGCCGCCGAAGGGGCCACCGGGATTGATGTTGCACAGCAGTACCCACTTGCCGTCGATTTTCATCAGGTCGGGGCACTCCCACACACCACCATGGTTGCCGTATTCCTTACCGAAGGAACTCTCATACTTCCAGTTTTTCAGGTCTTTGGAACTATAGATGTTCATCTCCTGACCAGCAGCCAGAATCAGATTCCAGGCATTGATGTCGCTGTTCCAGAAGGGGTTCGGGTCACGGAAGTCGGGCACATCGCTCGTCAACACAGGGTTGCCCTCATACTTGTCGAACGTCATGCCGTTGTCGTGAGAAATGGCGATAGATTGCGTCTGGTTCTGTCCAGCCGAGGTGTAGATGGCTACCACGTCGTTGCCGTCGGTCACACAGGAGCCCGAGAAGATGGTTCCCAGGGCATCAGGCTCGATGGCGATGGGCTGGTGGGTCCAGTGGATGAGGTCGGTCGATGTAGAGTGTCCCCACGTCATATTTTCCCACTGTGAGCCGTAGGGGTTGAACTGGTAATAGAGGTGCCACACACCATCCTTGTAGAACATACCATTGGGGTCGTTCATCCAGCCATAGGCGGGAGTATGGTGGTAGGCGGGACGGAAACGCTCGCGATTAGCATCGTCGAACGTGTCGGTCACCCGCATCTCGCGCCAGCAGACAAAGTCCTTGACGGCGCCAGTGGTGCGGCGGTCGCCATGGAAGGAGATATCGACCAGCACCTTCTTGTTGCCGAAGCGCTGGATATCCAGGGGCACATAGTAGTCCACCTTGTCAACAGCAAAGCGCACATTGAGCGTCTGTACTTGCTCGTTATTTACAATGACACGCACATAGGCGTTCTCCTCTTTCTCCTGCACTGGCAGTAACAAGTACTTGCCCGTAGCGTCAACCCGCAGCATGGCGTGGTTGTCGCTCAAAATCTGGGGGGCCAGTGCCGTGGCCGAGAAGGCCACGAGCACTGCCGCCATCAGAGTGAATAGTTTGTTCATGATCGTAAAGGTGTGGTTATTTACCGTTTACTGGAACACTTTCAGGTCCGAAATGGTGATCTTGCCACCATAATTGTTGATACTCCAGCAATTCTTCTGGATACCGTAGATGCGGTTGGTGTAAGCGCAAACGTCGTTGATGTACATCACCATGACCGAATTGTCGGTGTAGATGTTGATGTTATAGACGTTGTTCTCGGGGCGCACGAACCAATAGCCATCGATACCCTCGATAAAGCCCTTACCAGCGGTACCTTCCTGCTCGAAGTTCACCTTGCGGTGGTTTTCGTCCTCGGGGTTGACCATCATCGTGTAGTAACGATCGCTGTCGGAACCACGCACCAGCGAAATGCCGAAGCGGTCCCAATTGTTGGATGTGGTTACCTTGAACGAGATGTGGTTGCTGGTACCCAGGCGGTTGTACAGTACATAGGAATCATCGCCCGAGAGGGTGCCATTGACACCACTCATCTGGGCACCCTTGCTGGCCATCACCTTGACGTTCTGCTCCTTGTTGAACTTAGCAGAGATAGCAGGTACCTCGCCCAGGGTCAGCGTACCGTCGGCATGCTGGATAATCTTGTGGCATACCAGTGCGCCAGACCAGTTGGGCTCGCCACCGGCTCCCACATTGATATTCTTGTCATGGATGGTGTTACCCGTGCGGAAGGGGCACCAACCCCAGATGTAGCGGTCCTGGCCGTTGCTTGCCGTCTTGCCGGCATAGAAAGCGCGGGTGTCGAGAACGCCCTCATGACCGTCCTTGGGCCAGTTGGCACCGGGATCGTTGAAGCAGGCCTTCAGGGCCTCGAAGGTGGGCGCCATCATGTATTTCACCTTGCGGCTCCATGAAGCGCGGTAACCCTCACTGTACACGAAGTACCAGTAGTTGCCCATCTTGAAGATGTCGGGGCACTCACACATGCGGTCCCAAATCATGGGGAAGTTGCCAACGTGTTCCCACACCTTCAAGTCGCTGGACTTGAACTCAGCAAACTTCAGGTTGCTGGAGATGACCATGTGATAGAGACCGTCGTCGGCAACAAAGATCTGCGGGTCGCGGAAGTCGTTGTCCGAGTAACCATAGGTCGAACCCTTCAACATCCACACGGCATCCTTAGACCAGTCCTTGAAGTCGGACGAGGTTGCCCTCATGACGGCTTCGCGGCCATAACGGTCATGTCCCGTGTAATAGATGTAGTATAAACCATCCTTTTCACTATAGATGCAGCAGCCAGTACCGAGTGCAGCATCTTGCTCATCGGGAGAAGTGCCAGTCGACAGAACCTCACCCATCGACTGATAGGTAGCGCCGTCAACGGTAGTCACGCCCCAGAAGGGGTGGTAGTTGAAGGTGGCATTGTTGTCAAACTCCTGCAGGTAGAGCACCTTGAAGTGGCCAGCCTTGGCATCATAGAAAGGCATGGGGTCACCACAACGGCCAATTGCGGGGTTGTAGTAGGTCTGGAAACCAGCCTCGTCCACCGAATTGAAGAATGTGGTTGTGCCGTCCCAGTCCTTAGCAGGATCGGGGCCGAAGCTATCCTCGCTGCAAGCCGACGAAGCGACCATAAAGCAACACAGCAGTAAAGCGCTGAAAATATTCTTATACTGTTTCATGAGTCAATTACTTGGTTAAATAGTTGATAGCATTCTTGGTCATAATCTCAATGTTCTTGTGGAACTTCTCGGTATAACCTGCCTCGTAGGTGTAGGAATACCAGTCGTAGCAGCCCGAACCAACGCAGATGATGCCACCCTTGCCGTCGTGAGCAGGATACTCCCAGAGCACGATAGCGCCGTCACCACCAACGCCGAGAACCCGGCCACCGGTGCGGCCTGTCCAGACGTCATAGTTGTCATAGCCACCCCAGTCGGTACCGATGTGGTACTGGGCGGTTGAGTTGGTGATGTGGTAACCGGCATCGGTGCAATAAACCTCGTTGGGGTTGTCACCGGCCACGAGACCTTGATAGATGGCATGGTCATTTTGGCCGTCGAAGATGCGGAAGGTCCACGGGCCGCCGCACAGTTCGGCATAGGCCTCGTCCTGACCCCAGCAGTTGTTGGGCGTTGTCCACTCGTCGTCACCGGTAGTGCCGATGAATGACGGCAGGTTAACGGCATAGCGAGTGAGCAGCATTGCACCGCCGTTCTCGTAGAACTGGCGCAGCTCGTTCAGGGTGTTCATCGCGTCGGTAGCCTTAGCAACAAAGTTGTCATGGCCATCCACGCCACCGTCAACGTGCCAGTGCCACCAGATGAGCTTGCACTCCGACAGGTCGAGGGTGCCAGCGCGCAGGTCGGCAAACGAAGCATACAGCGAGCTCTCAACATTGCCGAGCATCCACTGGCAAGCAGCCTGAGCCTCGGGATCCAGTTCACTCATCGTGGGAGCGGAACCCAGGAAGAGAGCCTTGGGCTTGCTGATGGCGATAACCTTAACGGTATAAACGCTCTCGGCGGAGTTGTTCTTCACCGTGTAGGTGACAGGCTGAGAGAAGTCTTGAGCCACACCCGATGACGGGGTAATCGTTGCATTGGCACTATAAGTAATGGTCGGTACCAGGTTGGTGATGTCAAGCGTTGCGGGGATGTAAACCACAATCGTCTTGGCCTCCTGGTCGATGCTACCCGTGTAGATGTCGTTGATCACAAACGAGGTGATGCGAGCCTCATCGTGGAGTACAGACAAGGTCCAGTCCATAAAGACGTCACCGTTCTTGACATGCAGCACCTTGGCAGCGTCCATGTTGATGGTTTCGCCCTCGCGAATGTTGCACACAGCACCATCCGACATTTTCAAAGCCGTAACCTTCATGGCCGATGTTTCATAGACCTCGGGCAAACGGACGAGGATGGAGCGTGAAGGCAGGTCGATGATACCCTCGAAGTTGTCAAGGGTGAGCTTATCAATCATGCAGTTGCCTGACAACTTCAGGTCGCTGATGTTGTCATCGGAGCATGAGCTGAGCATCGAGGCGAGTCCGCAGCATGCAAGACACGCACAGAATATATATAATATCTTAGCTTTCATAATCATTGTTATTTTATTCATCGGAAATTAACTATGTTGCTGTGATTACCAGTTGCCAATGTTCTGCGTGTAATGGCCGTTGGAGGCCGAAATCTGGCTGAACGGGATGGGCAGATACTCATCCTTGTTGGCGGTGAAATGGGCAGCGCTGTAAATGGCACAGCTGCTGATTTCCTCGGAGAAGTACTTGTTGAGCACCGTGGCGGCATCACCCCAGCGCACGAGGTCGAAGAAACGCTCGCTCTCCATACCCATTTCCAAACGGCGTTCCATCTTCACAATCTTCACAGCCTGGTCTTTGGAATAGCTGCCGCGATAGTTGCTGATGTACATCTTCACACCATAGGAGTTGGGATAGCTGGAAATCATCTGAGTGCTGGTGGCAGCACGTGAGCGCAGCTGGTTCACGAGAGTGATGGCCTGGTCAGTCTGGCCCAGCTGGGCATAGGCCTCGGCACGCATCAGCAGCACGTCAGCATAGCGGAAGACGATGCGGTTCATCGAGCTGGCCCAGTAAGAACCCTTAATGAGGTAACTGCCGATGAGAGCAGGGTCAACATTGTGCTTGAGGGACACGTAGTAGCCGTACAGACCGTTGCTGCGGCTCCAGATGCTGGTCTCCTCCATCATGTAGTTGCGGTTGAACATGTAGGGCAGTCCCGGCATACCTACGGTGAGGAACAGGCGCGGGTCAGCATTGTCGGTGCTCAAGTCGAAGTCTTTCTCGTTGAAGTTGTCGAGCAGGGGCAGACCATCGGCACCGGTGTGGTAAGCATTCACCAGGTTCTGTGAGGGCTTGTAGAAGTCACAACCGCCATCGGTAGCGCCAGGGATGTTGGGCGGAATCAGGCCGTAGCTCCAGTTCAGGTTACCATAGGTGGAACCGTCGTTGCGGGAGTACTGAATGGCCCAGATGCTCTCGATACCGTTTTCGTACTGCTCCTCAGGACGGAAGTTGTTGTGGATATCGTCCTCCAGACCGTAGTTGGCATACAGAGCGGGATTGGTGAACTCGATGACCTTCTCCAGGTCGCCCTGATTGATGCTCGTTACCTGGTTGCTCTTGGCATCATCCTGACGATAAGCCTTGTAGAGATAAACCTTAGCCAGGAAAGCGGCAGCGGCGGCCTTGGTGGGACGTCCCTTGTCCTGTTGAACTACGGGCAGGGTGTTGTAGGCTTCCATCAGGTCGTTGATGATGAGCTGCCAGCCCTCGTCGTTGGAGTACTGCGTGTTAGACAACTCGTTGTACTCGTCGTAGGTCAAATTCTCGTTGATGACAAAGGGGATGTTCTTGTACAGGCGCTTGAGCAGGAAGTGGCCGTAGGCACGCAAGAACTTCATCTCGGCCAGGCGCTGTCCCTTCATGGCGTAACTGTCATCGGTCTCATTGAGCAGAGCGATGGCACTGTTCACACGCGACAGGCTGTTGTACAACCTTACCCACATGTCATTAATGTTCCAGTTGGTGGTGAGCACACCCTGCTGAATCTCCAGCTGATGGAAGACGTCACCGTCGCTGGTACCGTTACCACCCTTGTAGGCGTCATCACTACGGACGTCGAAGTTCCACATCGAGAATGATGAATTGATGTCTTCGGCCGAGGTGAAGATAGCGTAGGCCGAGATGGCCATAGCCTCGGCATTCTCGGGCGACTTTACCTGTTCGTCGCTGAGTGTGGCCTGGGGCTTGTGCTCGTCAAGAAAATCATTACAAGACGTGAACAATGTGGTGGCACTGCAGCAAACCAGCCCGACACACAATATATTAAATATCTTTTTCATAGTGAATCCTGAATTTTTAGAATGAAACATTAAGACCATAGGTGACATTGAGGGGGATAGGATAGCCGAAGTTGGGATTCTCGGGATCCACACCGGTAAATGACTTGCTCTTGATGGTCAGCAGATTCTGGGCTGATACATACATGCGCAGGCGGGCGATGTGCAACTTGTCACACACCTTGCTGCCGAAGTTGTAACCCAGCTGAATGTTACGCATCTTGGCGAAGGAACCATTCTCCACGAAGTAGCTGCTCACGCGCTTCTCGTTGTTGTTGTCCATCGTGCTGACAGCGGGGATGTTGGAGCTGGGATTAACGGGGCTCCAAGCGTCGAGCAAGCGACGGCCCTTATTCAGGTTGGTGATATTCAGACCAGCCCACAGGTCGGTCTCGCGCTTCAGGTCGCTGATGACGTCAACGCCCTGTACGCCTTGCCAGAACATGGTGAAGTCCAGGTTCTTGTATTCAAGATAGATGTTCAGACCCCAAGTGAAGTCGGGCACGGGAGAGTAGATCCACTTCTGGTCCTTCTCGTTGATGATGCCATCCTCGTTCAGGTCTTTCCAGCGGATGCGACCCAGGCCGGCACCATTCTGTGTGGCGTGGTTGTCAATCTCGTCCTGGCTCTTGAAGATGCCGTCATACACATAGCCCACCTGGGCGCCCATGGGATGACCGACAACGCTCTCAACGCCGTTACCGCCGAAGGTGCCAGCAGCTGCCAGCGTCTCGGGGAGCTTGGTCACCTTGTTGCGGTAGGTGCCGATGTTGCCAGAGATGTCATACTGGAAATCGCCCACGCTGCCGCGGTAGCCCACGTTCAGCTCGATACCCTTATTGGTCATCTCACCTGCATTGATCCACTGGCTACTGCCCTCACCCATCACACCGATGCCGGGCATGTAAACCAGAATGTCGGTGGTCTTCTTGTAGTACCACTCAAACGAACCGTACAGTGCGTTGCGCAGCATACCGAAGTCAAAACCGACGTTGGTCTGTGTCGTGGTTTCCCACTTGAGGTTATCGTTACCCAACTGGTTGCGCTTGAAACCGCTGGGGAGCGTCTGGCCACCGTTAGTACCGGCAATGTCATAGCTGGTACCGTAGCTCTGGCCACCGAATCCAGCCTCACCATAGTTGCTCTCAAAGATGGTGTAGCGTGCAATGTTGGAAATCTCCTGGTTACCGGTCTGTCCCCATGATGCGCGCAGCTTGAGGTTGTCGAGCCACTCCATGCGCTTCATGAAGGGTTCCTCGCTGATGCGCCAACCGAGGCTGACCGAGGGGAATGTACCATAGCGGTTATTGCGACCGAAACGGCTTGAACCATCGTAGCGGACGGTCAAACTAGCCAGATAACGGTCAGCATAGGTATAATTCATCTTGCCGAAGAAGGACACCAGCGTGTAGCCCTCGCCAGAGCCGTAGGCTTCTGCCTCGCCGACTGCCGCATTGGGCCACATGTAGTCGGGATTCAGCACTGCAAAGTCATAGGCCTTGCCGCTGAGCCATGAGTCGTCCTCGCGGTTCAACTCGGTACCGACCATGATATCACCGCGATGTGCGCCGCGCTCCAGGTTGTAGGTAGCGATGGCGTTCCACATCCACTTGGTCCAGTGCTCCTGCTTAGCCTCAACGGCATTGGTAGAATTGGCCACGGTACCTTCGGTGATGGGATAGGTGAAGATGCGCTGTTGTTTCTGTGAGTAGTCAAGACCAAAGGTTGACTTGATGTTGAAATCGGCAATGGGGTTGATGTTGATGAAAGCATCACCGAACATGCGCCAGTAGGTGTAGCGGTTGTCGCTGTTGCGGTCCAGACGTGCCACGGGGTTCTCACGGTCGGGATAACCGCCAACGGGACCAGCATACTTGCCGTCCGTCGTGTAAACGGGCAGTGAGGGGTTGAACTGCAGCACGTTCTCGAGGAAGCCGCCAGGAGCCTGAAGCTCGTTGGTGCGGTTTACAGTGAAGTGCTCACCCACGGTCACAATCTTGCGGTCACCGACGTTCAACAACTTGTAGGTTGAGTTCATACGGGCCGAAAGACGTTGGAAGTCAGACTTCTTGATAATACCGTCGTTCTTGTAGTAGCCGAGTGAGAAGAAGGAGGTACCATTCTCAGTACCCTGGCTCAGCGAGACGTTATACTGCTGAACCAAACCTGTACGGGTGGTCTCCTTGAACCAGTCGGTGTCGGCGGCGGGAGTCTTGCCGGCAGGATCCAGATACTTGCTCATGGTGATGCTGTTGAGCATGGGCACGCCCTGAGCATTGTAACTCCAGTCATAGTTATATCCCAGACCGTTCAGGTTGGGATTCAGGCCGTCATTCACATAACCTTGCCACATCACTTGGCCAAACTCCTTAGCGTTCAGCACTTTCATCTTGTGGGCGTAGGTCTGTACAGACAGGCTGGCATCGAAGTCGATCTTCACTTTACCGTCCTTGCCGCCCTTGGTGGTGATGATGATGACACCGTTGGCAGCGCGGCTACCGTAGATAGACGCCGAGGCGGCATCCTTGAGCACCTGGATGCTCTCGATGTCGTTGCCGTTGAGCTCGTGCATACCGGCCTTGGTGGGAACACCGTCGATGATGTAGAGCGGGTCATTGTTGTTGAGGGTACCTGTACCACGGATGCGGACAGTGGCTGCACCCGAGGGGTTACCGTCGGCCGAGATGTTCATGCCCGGCACGCGACCCTGCATCGCCTTGATGGGGTTGTTCTCGTTCTGTTTTACCAGATCGGTCACGCTGACTACACTCACGGCACCGGTCAAGTCGGCCTTGCGCTGTGTGGTATAACCAGTCACGACAATCTCGTTGAGGGCAAGTGCATCCTCTTTCATGGTGATGACCATGCCATCAGCGGCAGGCATCTCAACGTTGAGGTAGCCCACATAGGAGAAAACGAGTGTTGCTCCGGGATTTACCTTGATGACGAAGTTACCGTCAAAGTCGGTCACTGTACCGTTAGTGGTACCTTTCTCTATCACAGTGGCGCCGATGACGGTTTCTCCTGTCTCGTCAACGACGGTGCCTGTGATTTCTGTTTGCGCATACAGAATCGTACACGTCAACATGAGCATGAAGCTGAGTAGAAATCTTTTCAGTACGTTCATTGTTCTGTTGGTTTTGGTTAATATAATGGGTTAGTTTATGCCAATAGTTGGTTCGGTTTATGCTATTTGTTGCAAAGTTAACTTATTGAAATATGAGGAACTATCAGATTTCGTTCAACCGCTTGTAAATATGTTTCAATGTATCAATTCTGCTAGTCGATGAACGATTTTTACAAGTGTCGTATGGGGTGATGCGGTTTTACGGTGGATAAAAAAACAGCATCAGTTAGCGTCTTTTATTATGAAAGATGTGTCTTACGGGGCAGAAAGGGTATTCATATTGCGATTCTGTTAATAAAGGTTAAAGATTGGACTAAAATTTGGTTTATAATATAAACCGCTTTATATTTGCAGCGTGAAATGAGAACGGTAATCGCGAGTGCTGTTCTTTTTTCGGAGAGTTTTAGTTTATTTTTTAAACCGCTTTATAGCCAAATCAAAAACAATTCAAGTTATGGAAGAGAAGAAAATGACCGAGAAAGAGAGTCTCGAATTGATTACCGCGATGATTCAGCGCACGCGTGAGCGCTATGTGGGTGACGGCAACATTTTGCTGATGTGGGGTTACCTCACGGTGATTGTGACCGCACTGGTGTGGATCATGCTTATCACGACGCACAACCCGGCATGGAACTGGCTGTGGTTTGCGATTGGAATCGTTGGTGGAATTGCCACTCCCATCATGTCTAAGAAGAGCGACCTTAAGAACGGGGTCAAGAGTTACTCCGACAAAATCACGTCTCAAATTTGGACCACTGTAGGTTTGGCATCAGTGGTAGCAACACTGTTCTGCTTCGGGTTTGCCCTCAAGGGCTTTAACCCCTGGGGAATGATGTTTGTTATCCCGCTCATCATCGTACCGATGGCCGAAATCGCCCAGGGCATCATTGTGAAAGAAAAATCGCTCATCGCGGGCGGTGCCATCGGCCTGTGCGTTGGACTATTCACGTTTTGCTGCATTGTTAGTAACGCACGCCTCCTCATCAACTGGTTCCTGCCGTTGTTTATGTTTGCCTTTGGCTGCATGATGATCATCCCAGGCCACATCATTAACCGTAAAGCCAAGATGCAGCGATGAAAGAGTTGGATCCCATCCTTCACTCCCAACTGCGGTTGGCGGTGATGTCCATCCTGATGAACGTGGACGAGGCCGACTTTGTCTACCTCAAGGAACAGACCGAGTCCACAGCAGGTAACCTGAGCGTGCAGCTCGACAAACTGTCCAATGCCGGTTACATCACCGTCACCAAGGGCTTTGTCGGCAAGAAGACGCGCACCACCTGTCAGGTCACCGAGCAAGGCCGCAAAGCCTTCGAGGAATATGTCGAGGCCTTGAAAGCTTATCTGAACCTCTGATTAAGTGAGTTCGATGAAATTTTTATTGATATGCAGTGCGTTAGCTACTCCCCCTCTAAGATTAGAGGGGGTGCCCGAAGGGCAGGGGAGTTGATGATATTTTGACAGTGTCTGCTTTCAGCGGTATCGACGCCCCCCAGCCCCCTCTTATCCAAGAGGGGGAGCTGAGTATCAGCAGTTTAATTTCATCGAACTCACGTTGATTTGGAGACTTATCAATGTAATAAGAGCGCTCATCCCACACGGGAGGGCGCTCTTATCTTAATTATTGGGTATAAATTAACGGAATCAGGACTTGCGTGCCTCGCCTGGCACGGTGCCGAACTCGTCTTTGTAACACTTGGTGAAGTAGGAGGGCGAGGCAAAGCCCACCTGATAGGCAATCTCGCTGACTGATAGCGTTGACTCTTGCAGGAGTTTTTGGGCTTGGGCCAGCCTTGCCTTGCGCAACAGATCCACTGGCGTATTGCCTGTCAGGGCCTTGACTTTGCGGTAAAGTTGCACACGGCTCAGTCCCATGTCGGCCGCGAGGTCCTCAATGCTCAGGTTGTTGTCCGACAGGCGCTCCTCAACCATGTTCTTAAATCGGGAAATAAAGGCGTCCTCGATGGGCGTTGTGGCGACTGCAGTGCCCTGGGGTGGCGTGACTGATGCTTCTGTAACAGGCTTCATGCCCCACAGGTCTTTGAGCTGATGGCGGCTTTGCAGCAGGTTGTCGATGCGGGCCAGCAGTAATTCCGGGGAGAAGGGTTTGGTGATATAGGCGTCGGCTCCGCTTTCGTAACCCTCAATCTGTTGTTTTTCCAGGGCTCTGGCCGTGAGCAGAATAACGGGGATATGGCTGGAAATAACGTCCTTTTTTACCTGTTGGCAGAACTCCAGTCCATTCATCACCGGCATCATCACGTCCGAGACAATGAGGTCGGGCACTTGTTCGCGGGCGAGTTCGAGTCCGCGCTTACCATCTTCGGCTTCCAGCAGGCGGTATTGCCCTTGCAGGATGGACCGCAGATAGGTGCGGATGTCAGCATTGTCATCGACGATGAGTACCGTGGGAGCGTCCTCGTCCTGTTCGGGTTCCACGGCGGGGGCAGCAATGGGTTGTGACACGGTGATGGCATCCACCTGTGCGCTTGTCATCTCTTGGATGGGAGTCCCCACTTGGGCATCCAGCATCTTGTTGATGAGGCTTGTGAGGTGCTGAGTATTGCGGCGAACGATGCTAAAGAGTTCGCGTGCATTATCGGTCGCATCTCTGAAGTCATTGGTCCTTAGCAACTGGTCCAGTGGACCTTGAATGAGCGTTAGCGGTGTTCGCAATTCGTGGCTCACCTGGGTGTAGAAGTCCAGTTGTTCGCGTTCCATCAGCATGCGTTCGTCCTGGATGCGGGCACGCTGCAGGTAATACATGTAGATGCCGGCAAGCAACGCCAGCAACAGCAGTATCGCGGCCAGAGCCACAAAGATGAGCGTGCGCTGGTTGCCCAGTTGATCGAGATATTGGCTGGCTTTTTCATGCAACTGCTCGAGGTTGCTCGACTGGCGCATGATTTCCTCGCTTTCCATCAGCAGCACGCGGGCGTTGTCCTGAGTGACAAGTGCCGACATCAGATTCGTCTCCTTCTCATAGGGCTTCCCCTCAAGGATGTCCACCGCCAGTTGCAGCAACTGGTCGCCGTGGGTGGGGTAGATATAGGACGCATCCAGCAGCGAGTCCTGCACCAGACGGATGCCGCCATTCTCACCCGGCAGGCCATCGATGCCGCAGAACAGCGGCAGGATCCCGCCCGCTTCCTCAAATGCCTTGCGCGCACCCATTGCTGTGCGGTCGTTCATGCCGAACACCAGGTCGATCTTCTCCCCCTTGTTTTTGTCAAGCCATTGCTTCACTGTGTTGTAGGCCGTCGGTTCGGTCCAGTCGCCTTGCAAGGTCGCAACTACCTGGATGCCTGGATGCTGGGCAATGGCCTCCCTGAAGCCATTGTGGCGCTCAATGGCGGGTGAAGAACCTTTCAGTCCCATCACCTCGATGATTTTGCCACGTTCATTCAGCCGAGTGGCGACATACTCGCCCATCAGGTGCCCCATCTCATAGTTGTCGGCACCCATATAGGCCGTGTATTTCTTGGTGTTGGTCTTGCGTTCAAACACAATCACCGGGATGCCCTTGTCATAGGCCCTGTCGATGGCCGGGGAAATGGTCGATACCTGGTTGGGAGCCACAATCAGCAGGTCAATTCCAGTGCTTACGAGGCTGTCAATCTGTTGGATTTGGCGCTCATCGCTATCATATGCCGCGGCGAACCTTAGCTCCACATTGTCATGGAAATAGGCGCCGATCTGTAATTCCGAGTTCTGCTTGTCGCGCCAGATGTCATCGGAGCACTGCGACACTCCGATGCGGTATTTCTTAGCATCCTGCGAGCATGAGGCCAACAGGCCAAGTATCATTAGTGTTATAAAAGCAAATTGATAGTATTTTCGCATTTTTAGTCAACTTTATAGCCCAAAAGACATTAATTAGATAACGTGATGGTTATAAAAATGTCAATCAGACTGCAAAATTGCTAAATTTCTAAAACATATCAAAATTTCCTGCATGATATTTAATCTACACCCCACAAAAAACGCTAGTCTTGAAACTTATAAGGTTTCTATAAGTTTTGGACGTGGTAGACTTTGAGATTTGCTCAAATAAGGTTAATTTTGCAAATGATTAGGTATTTCATAGACCAGGGTATTTCACGAGTTGTTGTCGTTACACAGGAGAATAAGGATTTATGAAGAGATTTTTTTTATTGGCTATTACGTTAGTGGCGGTGGCTGTGTCGGCGCTTGCATCGCAGCACAGGACGTTGCGGGAGTGGGGGTTCCCGACGGGGATTTTTGAGCCGGGGCAGTATAATGCCATTACAGATGTGCCGGGTGTGACGGTGGGCCATGTTACTCTCATTGATGGCGATAGTGTGCGCACGGGTGTGACGGCCATTGTGCCTCATCAGGGCAACATTTTCCGTCAGAAGGTGCCTGCAGCCATCTATGTGGGTAATGGCTTTGGCAAATTGGCAGGCGTAACTCAGGTGTCTGAACTCGGTAATATCGAGGCGCCCATTGTGCTGACCAACACGCTGAGTGTGGCGGCCGGCATCGAGGGCGTTGTCCGTTACACGCTGATGCAGCCAGGCAATGAGAACGAACGTTCAGTCAACGCCGTGGTGGGTGAGACCAACGACGGTAGATTGAACGACATACGCGGGATGCACGTCACTCCTCAGATGGTCATCGACGCCATCACTCAGGCTCATGGCGGCCCTGTGGAACAGGGCAATGTGGGTGCTGGAACAGGCACCATCTGTTTTGGATTCAAGGGCGGAATCGGCACCTCGTCTCGCGTGTTGCCTGAGTCGCTGGGCGGTTACACTGTCGGCGTGCTGGTCCAGACGAACTATGGCGGCATTCTCGAGATTGACGGTGTGCAGGTGGGCCAAAAACTCCATAAGCATGATTTCATCGACCATGTGCGCAAGAACGAGAATATTGACGGTTCCTGCATGATGGTCGTCATCACCGACGCACCGCTCGACTCCCGCAATCTGGAGCGAGTTGCAAAGCGTGCTATGATGGGTATGGCTAAGACGGGCGGAATCGCCAGTAACGGCAGTGGAGACTATGTCATCGCCTTGTCTGTAGCCCCTGGGAACCTCATCGACAGTAGCGCTAAAACCATTACTTCGACTGTGCTGGCCAATGGTGAAATGTCGTCCATCTTTGCCGCAACGATCGAGGCAACTGCTGAAGCACTGTGGAACTCGCTGTTTATGGCCGACCCGATGACAGGCCGCAATGGTAACCACGTGGATGCGCTTCCTGTTGAACAGGTGTTGGAGATGCTGAGGAAATAATAGGCTTTAGGCTTTAGGTTTTAGGTTTTAGGGGTGGCGCGAGTGCAGCTTAGTATTTTAATCGGCGTGACGGCCGAGAAATTTAAATAAAATTTTTTTGATTTCTTGCGAGCAATAGAAAATAGGCTTTAGGTTTTAGGTTTTTTGTTATGAGGCGGATTTTTTTGAGATTCTGGATTCTTGTTGTGGTGGCGTTTGCAATGTCGCTGACTGCAAACGCGGGTGATGCTGCACGGGTGAGGGTTGGACTGGCTTGGCAACCGACTGATGCAGCCTACGACCGCGTCGTTCTGTCTATCGAAGCAGCGGGCGGCGAAGCGGTGATTTTGCCCCAGGTGCGACCCGTTGGAATTGACTACGATGGCATGGTGATAAACCCGAAATTTGTCGATGAAATGGGCGTTTTGCGTCAAGAATATGCCGATCTGGTCAAGCGGAATACCTATCATGGCACTGATATCGGCGAGGCTCTGGCTGGTGTGCAGGCTGTGGTCTTTTTAGGTGGTGGCGACATCAGCCCGACGTTGTTTGCCGAGCCCCAACCCTGGCACGGCATCGCAGATGATAGTCCTGCCAATGCCACACGCGATGTGTCGGAATACCTCACGATGGCCTATTGCCTTGACCACGATATCCCCGTGCTGGGCCTGTGCCGCGGCATGCAGATGCTTGCGGTCGTTTCGGGGGCTCCACTCATTCAGGATTTGGGCAAAAAGTACGATGAAATGGGCATAAATTACCATTTTCTGCACCGCATGGAGCGCGACGCAGAAGGCAAACGTTATTACACGCCCCATGACGTGACGGTCACCGACCATACCTCGCTGCTCTATACCATAACTAGCACCGATACCATCCATAGCGTGCCCTCGTGGCACCATCAGGTCGTGGGTGACGTGGCGGGCACTCCGTTGAGGGTGGCAGGCGTGACGGAAACAGACGGCATTGACATTATCGAGGCCATTGAGCGCACTGACAAACACTTTGCACTCGGCGTCCAGTTCCATCCCGAAGAGGCCATCCGCCAGCACGTTAAGGCGGTGCCAGGCGCTTCCCGCTTTATGCCCCTTGACGAGGCCGTGAAATATTTCACTTCACTGATTGAACATGCCCAAGTAGGTCGCCATTTCATCCAGGGACGCGCCTATACGGTGTCTGATACCACCGTTTATAACAAGACAGATGACGAGTGCTACAACTTCTTTGCTGTCCTGGGACGAGCCGAACAAGGCTCTCTCGATGGAGCTGCAGCCGAGTTGTCCTTGTTACTCAACCTGTTTGAGCGTCGTCATCCCGATGCAAGGAACGTATCGATTCAGGAAGTCGCCAAGTGGGCGACAGAGTGCGGGTGGTTCGCCCATGCCAGCCGTCGTTGGGAAAGCACGGCAGCACCTGAGTATATTGCTGTAGCCAAAAACGTTTTGGGCGGCAACCGCGTCTTACCATCCAACATCGTTGAGCACGATTGCCGGGAAGATTTGGCCTATATCGAGACCGATGGCGTGAGATACAGTCCGTATGAGAATGATAAATACGTGAGCGGGGTAACTGTGTGCTATCAAGCCCCTGTGCATGAGCACAATGGCCGCAAGTTCGGGTTCAGGAAACCAAGCCATTGGGTTTTCTATGCCTTCCCTGCTGCTAAGAGCGATCCGTTCGGTTCACTATGTGACGAGAATTGTGGCCACGAGAACGTGACCAACGAAGAAGATATCGTCAGATAACTGATAAAGCCCGTTTATAGTAGCATCAAGGGCATCTCAAGCGGAGCGTCCTTGAGAATCAATTCAGCTAACTGGTTGATAGTGAAGATGGTTTTGATATTTGTGCAGCGAGGAATACGTTGCACTTTGCCCTCATTGATAGCATAGCAACCATTGTTCTCGCTGATGTGGTTGTCGTCGGTGACGTGCAGTTTTAGCGATAGGTCAGTATGGGCGGCTGCATAGAGCTTCAACGCTTCCATGACATTAATGATGCGCACCATCCCCTTGTAATGCGGTTTGACGAGGTAATATGACTTGTCGTAACAAGCGTATTGCTGAAGTGTCTCCCAATTGCGCTCATCTTGCAGCAGCACGCAGGGGCGTGAGCGCTGCCACTCGTCATAGTCCGCGAAGCCGTTTTCCACGACATCCTCGTCTTGCAACGGTGCGATGCCGACCTGGGCGTAGCCGAATTTCTCGTACATTTCCTGCAAACCATCCTGTTCGATCAGCAAGGTGGAGAACACTTTGCCCTGGCACAGCAGCCCGCGGTGCATGTACTTGAACAGGCGTGAAATCATGTGCTGGCCGCGAAGCTCAGGCAGGGTGCCGACAGCATAGAGATAAACCGCTTCGGCCTCTTGGCCATGATAAAGCAGGCGGTAGGGGAGCGCTTGGGCTGCCGATACGACTTGTCCATCCTGGATGCGGCAATAATTGCCGGCTGGGGAATACACGCGCGAGAAGAAGATGTCCAGAGCCTCGTCGCGGTCGTTGAACACCGTCTTCATCAAGTGGCGCACGCCTTCCCGCTTGCGCTCCACTTTTGCTGCAGATGGCTTGCCCGAGGAGATGGCACGGTCTTTCTTGATCTGGTAGGCAGGATGATAGGACGATTTGGCACGGCGCAGACCGGGCAAGCCCATGTCTTCTTCCAGATTGATGTAGATGTATTGCTCGGGAATCTGCTGCATGAACTCGTGGCGCACGACAGTGTACACGCCCTTGTAAGCAATGTCGGCCTTCTCGACGCACAGGTCAAAGGTGTTGCCGTTGATGGGGACGCCATAAGTGAAGGCAACTATCTTACCGTCAACATATAAGGCCCCGCCGATGGCACCGAAACGTTCCCAGTTGTCAAACACTTGTCTGATGGACTCGCGTTCCATCACCTTGCTGTCAGCCCCTTGGAGGTGGCCGATGGCCTCGGCGTTGTCGCTCCAGCGTTGCAGCAGTTGCAGGCACTCGGGAAACATCGATGGCTCAAGGGTGCGGTATTCGTGATTGGGATAGAATCGCGGGAACTGGTACAGGTGCTGCCGCTTGGGGCGCATGTCCTTACCCTCAAGGGCGATGATGCTCTCTCTCAAGCAGATGTAATCGTAGCGCTCGGTCAGCGGTTGGGAGAACTCAAATTCGCCTGGGAAAGTCCGTTGCAGGAAGTCTATGGCTTGCTGGTTCAGGTTAGTGATGCTGAAGGGCTGGTGATGGGCAAAGCACTCATCGCGCATGGCGCGGATGACGCATTCCAGATTCCCATCGCCTGCCTCGGCCAGGCGCGGGTGTTCAACCCCCTCGGGGACTGGCGGCAGCGGCATGGTGTGGGTGTATTGTCCGTCGTAGATGAAACGCATCACCAGATATCCCATGACGATGGCATATTCCAGTCCGAACTGGTTCCAGGTGAGCAGATTTACAGCACTCCACTCGCAGCCCTGGACGTCCTCCCAGCGCATGTAGTCGCTGATGACGTCCAGGTCCTTGAAACGAATTGCCTTATACTCAATCACATGAGTTGTATTGGTGTTATTACCCAAAGCCTAAAGCCTTTTTCGATTGCTCGCTAGGGCTCGCAAGAAATCAAAAAATTATATTTAAATATCCCGGCCGTCAGGCCGATTAAAAAACTTAGCGGCATTCTCGCCTCCCTAAAGCCTAAAGCCTAAAATTAAGGAACCGTGTAGCCCTGTTCCACGAGTTCTTCCTTTGTCCTTTGCTTGCTATGGAGGCCAACGCGTTCCATCTTGTAACTACCGTCTTTCTTGACCGTTATCCTGACGAGCAGGTCGTCACCTCCATTGGGATGGTCCACAAAGTTCATTGAAGGCATGGTGATGTGGTGCACGCCGCCAAAGTCGCGCTCATCCCACGCGTGGACATGTCCCCAGAACGCGATGGTCGTGTTCCAATCGGCCAGTTTGTCCAGGATATAATACAATTCCTCGCGGCAGTAGGTCGATGCGAACTCGTTGAGCGACGGGCGGAAGATATTGGTGTGGGTGAAAGTAAAGGTGTTGCGGATTTTCTTGTTGTCGCGCTGGAAGAAACCATTCTCGATTTCATCAATCTGATAGCTGCCAAGAGTGCCATTGGCCGAGTCCAGGAAGATGAATCGGTCATAGGCAGTATCATTATCGCAGATTACACGGACAGTGAACTCATAGAACGAGGTCTTGAACAGTCTGCTAAACAAGGCCCATCCATTGTGGGTGATGTCATGGTTGCCTACAACCGGATAGAAGGGCAGAGCTGTAGGGAAGATGTTGTGTTCGTCCTTGCGATAGATGCAATCGGTTCTTGGGTCATAAAACAAGGTGGTGTCCTGATATATCTCTCCATCCTCCTTGAGCAAGGGTTCAAGGTATTTGTCCATCCATTCATCGGTTGCATCTTCTATGGCTATTTCTGTATTATTGTAATACTCGGCCTTGGTGTCGGCTAGATCGCCCAAGTGGCAAAAGAAGAGGTCATCGTGTTCCATGCCGATTTCAAGCATTTCTTCAAGTCGGCCCGGATCTAGAGTGATGTGGCTGTCGCTGCCCACCAGGAAGGAATACTCCTGGATGGTGTCGGCCAGATATTTGTCCCAAGCGACCTCTGCGACTGAAAAGTTGACCAGTGACTGCTTGACACGGTCGTCAACGCTGGTATTGCCGATGAGCACGCCCGTAGGGCTCACTTTCTCACACGAACTGAATAACGCGCTTGCCGCCATCAGTGCCACGGCAGCCATGAGGGTATATGATATTGACTTTTTCATTGTTATTTCCATCGATAAATTACACCTACTTTACCTGTTGTCTCATATTTGCTCGCCAACTGGCTCATCGAGCCTGCGGGGCGGACGTTGAATTCACCAAACAGCTTCCATGTGGGATTGAACCTGTAGTAGAAGTCCAGACCCCAGTTGATGTTCCAGTTCTCGTAGTAGAAGTCGTCATAGTTGCGGAACAGCAGGCCCACGTTCCACTTGTTGGTGCGGGGACGCAGCGTGGCATGAGCGCCAAAGGTGAGCGTGACAGGCTCGGTGTAGTGGTCGCCCATCATGTTGTACCCGATGAATGAGCCGCCCAGGGTGATGTCCCAGTAGCCGCGCTCAAAGCGGACGGACAGGTTGCCCACGTTCTCATTAGTGTTATAGCTGTGGTAGTGGTTGAACATGTATTCACCCGAAGCGAACATGTGGAATGACTTGATTTTCAAGTGATACTGTCCTTTGGCTTTGAAACCATAGAGGCCCTTGCTATACTGCAGGTTGGCTCCTCCGTCGACGCTCCAGTGTTCGTCGAAGTAATGCCTGTAGTGCACGGTGTTGCCGATGCACGGCCCGGTGATGATGTTTTTTCCCGTGGTCAATGACATTGACACCTCGTTCTTGTTTTCCCCGTCAAAGGTGTGGCTGCCACTATAGTATTGAGCCATCGATGTGACGGCGGTGGCGGTCAATAATAATATTGACAGGGTTAATCGTTTGATGATGTGCATAATAGAGTTGAATAATTAATTTGTCGTTTTTGAAATTTGCTTGCAAAGATACTCATTTCTCGCCAAAAATAAAAAAAAGTTGTATCTTTGTCCCTCTAAAAAAATTGGAATAGATATGATAATTCTGATGATAAACGTTAAAACCCTCTTTATTTTGGCCATTGTGTGCATTATTGCCGTTTCATGCGCCAGAATGTTCAGTAATAGGGGCACTACAGGCGACAACAGGATGCTTACCTCGTATTCTAATGTTAATGTCGAGGAATTCCAGACAATGATAGCCGACCCCAATGTCCAGTTGCTCGATGTGCGCACGCCCGAAGAATATGACGAGGGTCACATCGCCGGAGCAACCCTGATTGATGTCAATGACAGTACATTTGTCGAGCGGGCTGTGGCTGCGCTCGATAAGCAACGCCCCGTGGCCGTCTATTGCCGCAGTGGTCGCCGCAGCGGTCGTGCAGCCAACCTGCTGTCGGCCCAAGGCTATACCGTGACCAATCTCAATGGAGGAGTGATGGCCTGGCAGGACGCAGGCAAGACCTTGATCAAGTAACCATGGAGCGCAAGCATTTCAACGTTGTGGCTGCCGTCATCGAGGTGGACGGCAAGGTGCTGTGCATGCAGCGCGGCGAGTCACGTTATGACTACACCAGTCATCATTGGGAATTTCCCGGCGGAAAGATTGAGCCCGGTGAGACCCCGCAACAGGCTGTGCACCGCGAGTTGCTCGAAGAAATGGACCTGGATGTCGAGGTCCACGAGCATCTGGCAACCGTCACTTATGACTATCCCGACTTCACCATCACCCTAGCCGCCTATCGTTGCACGGCCAGCACAACCGACTTCACCATGCGAGAGCACGCCGCCAGCCGCTGGCTCCCCTGGGATGAACTGAAGTCGCTCCCCTGGTGCGCCGCCGACGAGCGCCTCATCGAACAGTTTAGCGAACGCTAGAACACCCCTCTAACCTCTAAACTCTAAACTTCGAGCCCCTGAAGTGCATCACACTTCAGGGGCTCGAATGTCTCATGCTTCCAGGTCAATGTTGAACTGCTCGTGCCAGGGCAGGCCCTGCTTGTTGAGTACATCCAGGAACGGATCGGGATCAAATTCCTCGACATTGTGCACGCCTGGCTTCCTCCACAGTCCCTTGAGGAACATCATGGCGCCTGTCATGGCTGGAACGCCGGTGGTGTAGCTCACGGCCTGCATGCCGGTCTCCTCGTAGGCCTTGTGGTGGTCGCAGTTATTATAAATGTAATAGGTCAACGGCTTGCCCTCCTTGTCGGTACCGCTGATGCGGCAACCGATGCTCGTCTCGCCCGTGTAGTTCTCACCCAGGTCTTGCGGGTTGGGCAGCACGGCCTTGAGGAACTGCAGCGGCACGATATCCATGCCCTGGTAGTTGATGGGCTCGATGCTTGCCATGCCGATGTCCTGGATCACGCGCAGGTGGGTCAGATATTCTTCGCCAAAGGTCATCCAGAAGCGCGCACGCTTAATAGTGGGGAAGTTGATGACCAGCGACTCCAGTTCCTCGTGGTACATGAGGTAACTCTCACGCGGGCCGATCATGGGGTAGGTGAGGGGCTTGTGGATTTCCAGCGGGCCGGTCTCTATCCACTTGCCGTTCTCCCAGTAGCGTCCCTTCTGGGTGATCTCGCGGATGTTGATTTCGGGATTGAAGTTGGTGGCGAAGGCCTTGCCGTGGTTACCGGCATTGCAGTCCACGATGTCGAGGGTGTGCATCTCGCCGAAGTGGTGCTTGGCGGCATAGGCAGTATAGACGCCGCTCACGCCTGGGTCAAAGCCGCAGCCCAGGATGGCGGTCAAGCCAGCCTTCTCGAAGCGCTCGCGATAGGCCCATTGCCAGCTGTACTCAAAGTGGGCCTCGTCACGGGGCTCATAGTTGGCGGTATCAAGATAGTGTACACCGCAGCGCAGGCAGGCCTCCATGATGGTCAGGTCCTGATAGGGCAAGGCCAAGTTGATGACCATGTCGGGCTTGTGGCGTTCCAGCAGTGCGACGAGTTGGTCCACGTCGTCGGCATCCACCTGGTCGGTAGTGATATTGTCCTTGCCGATAGCCTTGGCCACGGCGTCACACTTGGCGCGGTTGCGCGAGGCAATCACGATTTCGTTAAACACGTCAGGGTTTTGCGCGCACTTATGAGCGCACACGGTGCCGACGCCACCGCATCCGATAATAATGACTTTGCTCATAACAGGTGTCTAATTTTCATTCTTTCCCGCAAATATACGACAAAAAACCTATCGTGACAAAAGAATTGTAAAGTTTCTTGTTGTTGACGCTCACAACTCCCCAATTCGTCTATAAAAACGCATGAATTATCGAATATTTTTGTTCTATTTCACTGTTTTCAAGTAATTTTGCGCCAAACATTAACACGTCAATAACACGACAATTCAATAACACCACATTAGAGTCATGAAAAAGATATTCAATGTGCTTTTAGTGAGCTTGTGCTGCTTGATTTCCTTGAATTCGGGCGCTACTGTCATCAATGGCGTGCTGCTGGATTCACAGGACACCACCGCCCTCATCGAGGCCACGGTCAAGCTCTTGAAGGCATCCAAGGACAGCACAATGGTTAAAGGCACCACGACCGATATCAATGGTGTCTTTAACATCAAGGGCGTTAAGCCTGGCCATTACCTGTTGCGGTTCTCCTATCTGGGCTATAACGACGTCATCAAGCACGTCAGCGTGGGTGAAGACGGCCGCGACGTCAACATCGGCGCGGTCACGATGGATCCTAACACCATCATGCTCAAGGAGGCTGTGGTCGTGGGTGTCAAGAGCCCCATCACGGTCAAGGAGGACACCATCGAGTTCAATGCCGACACCTATAAGACGCAGGCTAATGCCGTCGTCGAGGACCTGCTGAAGCGCCTGCCGGGTGTCGAGGTGGGCAGTGACGGCAAGATCACCGCCAACGGTAAGGAGGTGAAAAAAATCCTTATCGACGGCAAGGAATTCTTCAGCGATGACCCCACGGTGGCCAGCAAAAACATTCCCGCCGAAATGATCAACAAGCTCCAGGTTATCGACCGCAAGAGCGACCTGGCCCGCTTGACAGGCGTGGATGACGGCGACGATGAGACGGTCATCAACCTCACGGTCAAGAAGGGCATGAACAACGGTTGGTTCGGTACGGTCAATGCGGGCTATGGCACCGATAAACGCTATGCGGGTAACGTGATGATCAACCACTTCCGTGACGGTAACCAGTTTACCATCCTGGGTGGCGGCAACAATACGAACAACCTGGGCTTCGGCGACGGGGCTTCGGGGCGTTTCCAGCGCTTCGGTGGTGATCGCGGTGTGACCACTTCACAGTATGCCGGTATCAACTTCAACGTCGGCAGCAAGGAGGACGAGCATTTCCGCGTGGGCGGTGACATCATGTACAGCCACAGCGACCGCGACACCCGCACCAGCACTGCGCGACAGAATCTGTTGACCGACTCGGTCAGTTACTACGACGCCAACACTGCCGCTCGTGACAAGGGCCACAACCTGCGTGGTGATTTCCGCATCAAGTGGGAGGTGGACAGCAACAATACTCTCGAGTTCCGTCCCAATTTCTCGTTCAACTTCAACAAGAGCGAGCGTGGCGACTCGTCGCTCACCCGTGCCGGCGATGCGGCCAGGACCTATGTCAACCGCAGTTTGAGCAACTTCAGGAACGATGGGAAGAGTTATGAGTGGGGCGCACGCCTGATTTATAACCACAAGGTGGCCAGCCATCCCGGCCGCAGCCAGTCGTTGATGCTCAACTACCGCTATAGTGATGTGCGCGAGGATGCCGACACCTATACCAACAACACCTACTACCTCCTGGAGGACGAGGACGAACTCATCGACCAGACGGCCAACAACCGCCGTAAGACTCATAACGTGACGGGACGCATCTCATGGACCGAGCCCATCGGTGACGTCAAGAACGCACGCTTCCTGGAGTTCTCCTACCGCGGCAACTACCGCTACACCACGAGCGACAAGATGGTCTATGACAACGATCGCACGGGCATTTGGCCCGGTGGTACTATCACCGATCAGGAGTGGAACGAGTCGTTGAGCAACAGTTTCCGCAACACGTTTTTCAACCAGGAGTTCAGTGCTGGTTTCCGCCAGGTGCGCAAGGCCTATAACCTGAATGTGGGAATCAGCGTCAACAGCGCCATGTCCAAGAGCAAGGACCTCATCAACAGCGCCCGCGATATCGCTGAGCGCTGGGCATGGTCGGTGGCTCCCTACGCCCGTTTCCGCTACAAGTTTACCGATACGCGCAACTTGAACTTCTTCTATCGTATGCGTGCCAACCAGCCCAGCATCGCCCAGTTGCAGCCCGTGGCCGACGTGAGCAACCCGCTCAACGTAATCATCGGTAATCCCGAGTTGAAGCCCACCTTCAACCATAATATCAACCTCAGGTTCGGTGACTTTGCCCAGGGCGCCCAGCGCAGCATCATGGCAATGATGAACGTTGATTTTGCCCAGAACAGCATCGTTTCGGATGTGACCACCGACGAGCTGACAGGTGGACGCATCACCAGTTATACCAACGTGGGCGGCGTGTGGAGCGCCATGGCGATGAACATGTTGAGTTTCCCCTTCGGAGCCAGCAAGGTATGGTACTTCACCAGCCACATGTTCACCCGTTATGGTGTAACCAAGAGTGTCACCAACGGCGTTGAGAACCGCAGCAACACCTGGATGATCAACTATTCGCCTGGCTTGGCGTTCCGCAACAGTGTGTTTGACATTGAGTTGCGTCCCCGTTACAGCTTCCAGAACACCACGACCTCGGCGCTCAAGTCCAACGCCCGCAACATCCACACCTGGGGCGGCATGTTCGATGCTACCTATTCGGCGCCTTTCGGTCTGGTTGTCAGCACCGACCTGCGCTACAGCACCACCAGCGGTTATAGCGCCGGTTACAACAGCGACCAGTGGATCTGGAACGGTTCGCTCGCCTATCAGTTCCTGAAAGAGAAACAGGCGGCCGTCACCATCTCGGTCTATGATATCCTGGGCCAGCGCAAGAACATCTACCGCAACGTGACGGGTGACTACATCGAGGATATCAACTACAACTCTCTGGGCCGTTACGGCATGGTGACTTTCACCTACCGCTTCAACACCTTCAAGAAGGGTGAACAGCCCAAGGACCGCAACGCTGATCGCTGGGATGGCCCTGGCCGCTGGGGTGGTGGCGGTCCTGGCGGACGTCCCGGTGGTCGTCCTCCCTTCTGATGATATAGCCACAAAATATATATACTATAATGTACAGCCCTGCCGATGGATATTTCGGCAGGGTTTTCTTTGTGGCGGGTCTATATTCATTCATTGAACTAGTATCGCGCTTCGCGCGAGAAATTAAGCGAAAATTATTATGATAACGTGAACTCGATGAAAATAAACTGCTGATACTCAGCTCCCCCTCTTGGATAAGAGGGGGCCGGGGGCGTCAATGCCACCTAAGTCATACACCAACGCGGTAACATCAACGCCCCTGCCCTTCGGGCACCCCCTCTAATCTTAGAGGGGGAGATGCTAACGCGCTGATTCTTAGTGAACAATTTCATCGAACTCACGTTATGATAAGAGACATTTTATATTTTTGCTTAATTTCTCGGCCGTCAGGCCGATTAAGAATCAAGTGGCAATTGTGGCACAGCACTTTACTCTGTGTTGTTGTGCGTTTGTGCTAATAAAAAACGGAAAACTGTCACCTATTCATTAAATAATACCTACCTTTGCAGCGATTTTATTGACCACTAACCATTTAAACTGATTGAATTGAAGTCATGAAAATGCGAATGCGTAGAATGCACATGCCGTTGGCCAAGAGGTATATCCGTTCCCTCAAGCGCGCCCGGCATCGCTTCAGCGGCGTCATCTGCCTGTCCATCGTTGTCGCCCTCTTTGGCGGCTTAGCCATCAAGATGGGTGCTGCCAACATGTTGAATACCGTCATGCACACCGCCCACGACCTGCTGTTGAACACCTGCTTTTTCTTGATGGCCGTCTGTGTCATTACGGGCGCCATCGGACGCCTGTTTGTCGAGTTCGGCGTTGTCGATTTGCTCGAGAAGGCGCTGCGTCCCTTGATGAAGCCGCTGTTCAACCTCCCCGGCATGGCCTCGCTGGGTGCCGTCTTGACTTTCCTCAGCGATAATCCCGCCATCATCACCCTCTCTCAGGACAAGCGCTTCGCTTCTCACTTTAAGAAATACCAGTACATCTCCCTCACCAACTTTGGTACCGCCTTCGGCATGGGCCTCATTGTCATTGTCTTCATGATGGGTTATGGCTATTTCAAGGAGCCTCTTGTGGGCCTCGTTGGTGCTGTCTTCGGCTGTATGGTCTCAACGCGTCTGATGCAGTATTTCGTCCGCAAGACGCATCCCGAGTATGCCGACGAACCTGCCTGCGAACTCACCGAGGCCGACCTCCAGGTCGAGCACGAGGAGTATAAGTCACTTTTCCTGCGCATCCTCAACTCGCTGCTTGACGGCGGGCGCACTGGCGTGGACGTGGGTCTGGCCATCATCCCGGGCGTTATCATCATCTCGTCGCTAGTGATGATTCTCACCTTCTCTCCCGGTGAAGGCGGGATATATACCGGTGCTGCTTATGAGGGCGTTGGCGTCCTCCCCTGGTTGGGTGACAAGATCAGCATCGTCTTCCAGGTGCTCTTTGGCTTCAATGATCCCCACCTCATTGGTTTCCCCATCACCGCCCTGGGTGCTGTCGGTGCCGCCCTCGGTCTGGTGCCCAAGTTCATCCAGGAGGGTTGGGTCGATGGCAATGCCATCGCCGTGTTCACCGCCATCGGCATGTGCTGGAGCGGCTTCCTGAGCACCCACACTGCCATGCTCGACTCGATGCACTACCGCGAGCTCACTTCGCGAGCCATTCTGTCTCACACCATCGGAGGCCTCTTTGCGGCCATCGTCGCCCACTGGCTCTACTACGCCATCTGCCTCTTGTAACCCCCTTATCAGACAACAAAGACAACACTTTTTCAGACAACTAAGACAACATGATTACAACAAGAACAACTTGTTTTTAGGCATCCGCTCTGACTGTCTGGAACAAGGATCGCTCGCTACACTCGCGAGAAATCCAAGAAAATATAAAAAACTTTTTTTGATTTCTTGCGAGCCATCGTGAAGAGGCTTTAGGTTTTAGGCTTTAGGGTATGCGGCACCCCCTTTAAACTTTAAACTCTAAACTCTAAACTTTAAACTGCGAGCGAAGCGAGCATTAAGACTTAGCGGCTTTGCGGCTTAGCGTGAGGTTATTGGGCGCGGAGGGGCGGATGAGGCCGTTGTTTGGAGAATAGAGAGTGGTGTCTTTGATTTAACATTTTTTAATAGTTTTTTTCGTGGGGGAATGTTGTAGTTTCGACGAAAAGAGTTAATTTTGCGTTGAACTATATAGTGATTTCACAACCTATAGAATCGTAAAGTATTTGGAATGAGATTATTAGGAAAGCGTACCTTGGTTTTTTGGCAATCGTTGTCAAGAAGTATGCGTTGTCCAGTACCCTTAACCCAGTGTTTTCGATTCTAGGCGTGAAACTTAAGGACCAAATGTGATTTACTAAGCAACTGATTAATGTGGAAAGAATTGAATTAGAGACAAATAATAGTTATCCGAAACGCTTTGATATGCCTTAATTGATTTCCGACTGAATGTAAAAAACGAGAGAAATTTGAAATATTTTTATTACTTTATTTATTAACAACTTAAATTTATTCTATTATGAAGAAATTTTTATTTACTCTTGCTGCTCTGCTGATGGTTGGTAGCATCAGCGCTGAGGAGTATTGCTACATTGAGAACTTCGAGGTAGCTCAGAATCAGCTTGGTACTGAAATCGATGTGCCTGTAATGGCTCACTTTGACTGCTACTTGAACGCTCTGGATGTTGACGTTATCCTTCCCGCAGGCATGACTTGCGTATGGGCTGAGGATGGTGCTGACTGCGCCGTTGATTATTTCAATGCACAGGGCAAGCCCAAAACCGTTTATGCAACTTGGGCTGCTAGTGAAGATTTCACCAACTTCATCGCAATCACTGGTGCTACTACTAAGTCTTATGTTGAAGTTGATGGCGAGTGGGTTTACTCTGGTGCTCCCAAGTGGGCTCCCGGTGACTATGAGGAGATGCTGGTTCTCACCTTCGCAATCGCTGAGGATTTCCAGGGTGGCGAAATCGTTGTTGTTACTCGCCCCGCTTGTGGTGAGGACGTTCACGAGAACACCGCTCCTAAGGGTCAGGAGAACTTCCACAACTGCATCGTTACCGTTGAGGGTGGCGTTCAGCCCCTGCAGGATCTGACCGGTATCATCGAGCTTAGCGAGGTTACCGAGGATGGTCACGTAGCAATCAGCTACACTGGTACTGAGGATGTAACCATCACCGTTAACGGTGTTGAGTACACCGAGCCCATCCAGCTCGCTGAGGGTACCAACGAACTCACCGTTGTTGTTAGCGCTGAGGGTTACAATGACCTGACCGGTAATTACACCATCATCTGGACTCCCGTTCCTCCCACGCCCGAGGTAACCGCTACTCCGACCTTCGACTGGAACTCTGAGACCTTCACCATCACCGCTATCGGCGCTGGCGAGGTTCTGATGTATGTTGATGGCGAGCCCGTTGCTAATCCCTATACCTTCGAGCAGACCGACGTTGAGATGACTTACACCGTTACCGCTACCGCTCAGGAGCCTGGTAAGGAGATCAGTGAGATCGCAACCATGACTGTAACCGTTCCCGCTAAGGAGGTTACCCCCGTTGATCCCGAGGATCACAATGTAGGTTACTGGTTGGTAATGCTTGACAAGGACATGAACCCCAAGTGGTACAAGCTCGTTGAGGGTGACAATGGTGACTACACCACCACCGTTGCTTTGACCTATGACATCTTCGGCCGCTACAACCACGACACCGGCTATCGTGGCGATGTTCCCTTCTACTTCATGGTGGATGGCGTTCGCTATGGTGCTGAGGAGGAAGAGGTAGTTACCAACCTTGGTCAGGCTCTGTTGAATCCTCTGGCTGCTGCTGAGGGTTACTACACCGTGCCCGTAGGTTACAACTACACTCTGGGTATTGCCTTCGAGACCGAGGGTGATGGCATGTTCGTTTATGCTGCTCAGGCTGGCTTCACCGGCGTTGACGAGCTGATGAACGGCAAGACCGTTGCTAACACTCGCTACTTCAACATGGCTGGTCAGGAGATGACCGAGGCTAACGGCATGACTATCGTCGTTACCACCTACACCGACGGCACTACCAGCGCTGTTAAGGTGATGAAGTAATCCGTCACGGATCTTAAGCTTTAAAAAAAGGAGCGTCCCCTCGTGGGCCGCTCTTTTTTACGCACATTGTGGTCTCACGCTAAGTCACCAAGCCGCTAAGTTTTATTGCTCGCAAGGGCTCGCAAGAAATCAAAAAAAAATTTTATTTAAATTTCTCGGCCGTTAGGCCGATTAAAAAACTTTGCGGCTTGGCGGCTTAGCGTGAGTTCCAAGGCATGTGGCAGCTTCTTTAAACATTAAACTGTAAACTCTAAACTGCGAGCGCAGCGAGCATGAGATAGGGTGGTGGTTTTTGGTAGGTTGGTGTGGGCGTTCTGTATTTTTTTATGAAAAAAAAATCGATTTTTCTTTGTCAGAACTAAAAATAGGATTATCTTTGCAACACAAGATGAACCAGTAAGCATCGTCCTAAAGAATCTATTGTAGTCCGGATAATATGAAATGCAACCGTGAACTTGAGTTTTCGAGGCTGACCCGCAGGGCCAGTAGCGCTTGTTTTATCCCTGCATGTGAGATCGCTGGCGATGCGAACGCGACAACAATAGACCGTATTATTCGAACCTTATATAACATTACCTTATTTATATGATTTATTATTACCTGACTCAAGTTTAGTTATTCCGGAACTCTTTGAAATCTTAATTTTACATTTCACTTATGCTTGCTTAAAAGAACTGTTTTATTCACTAATAACTTTTATTAACATTTTAAAATTTTATTCAAATTATGAAGAAATTTTTATTTACTCTTGCAGCTCTCATGATGGCTGGTAGCGCATTCGCAACGAATGACTATTGCTACATTGAGGACTTCTACGTAACTGCCGACCAGCTCGGTCAAGAGATTGATGTGCCCTTGAAGGCTCACATCGAAGGCATTCTGAATGCATGGGATGTTACCATCAATTATCCCGAGGGTATTACTGGCGTTTGGGCAGAGGATGGTGAAGACATGGCTTTCACCTACTTCAATGCTAGAGGTGTAGAGAAGACTGGTGCCGGTACTTGGGCATGGAATGAGGACGAAGGTTTCACCCATGGTGTTGCTATCACTGGTGCTACCATCAAGTCTTACCAGAATGTTGATGGCGAGTGGGTTTACTCAGGTGCTCCCAAGTGGGAACCGGGTGAGTATGAAGAGGTTGCTATTCTGACTATCCTCATTGATCCTAGTTTCGACATCACCAAGCCCGTCAAATTCAACATCGTTTCTATTCCCGCTTGCGGTGAGGATGTTCGTCCCAACCACTCAACTGGTGAGACTGCTACCTATGAGGTAACCGTCAATCCCGAGGACACTCCCACTCCCGAGGCATTCCAGGCTAGTGGTACTATCACCTTCGCTGGCAACGTAGCTACTCTGCAGTACACCAGCAACGATGCTGACGCTGTTGTTACCGTTACCGTTGGTGGTACTGCTGTAAACGTTACCTTCGTTGATGGCAAGGCTGAGGTTGTAATTCCTGAGACCGCAACCGAACCCGGTACCTACACCGTTCCCGTTGTTATGACTATCGCTCCGGGTGCTGATGGTTCACACGTTGGTGAGGCTGTTCCCGTACAGGAGAACTACACCTACACCGTTGCTAAGCCCACCTTCGTAGCTAATCCCACCATCACCTTCGATGCTAATGGTGTTGCTACTCTGACCATGAACGCTAACGATCCCAACGCTACCGCTGTTGTTACCGTTGACGGTGAGACTGCAAACGTTGCCTTCGAGAATGGCGTTGCTACCCTGCCTCTGACTCTGTCAACTGAGGTTGGTGATCACTCTATCGTTGTTGCTATGACCGTATCTCCCAGTGCAGACTATGAGGGTCAGCCCGCTAGCGCCACCGGTACCTACACCTACACTGTAGCTCCTAGCGTTGATCCCGATGCTGCTGTTCCCGTTATCACCTTTACTCCCAACGAGAATGGTGTTCAGGTTAACATCGAGAACTACACCGAGTACACCATCAAGGTGAACGGTGTTCAGGTTGATCCCGCCCGCGCTCTGCCCTACCAGGTTAACCAGACCTATCAGCAGCAGGTTATCGACGTTTATGCTAAGAACGCTCCCGCTGGCTACACTGCTAAGGATGCATCTGACTCTTACACTCTGACTGCTAAGGCTAACGAGGCTTCACAGCCCGCTACCCTGGGCACTCCTTACACCGATGCTAACAACCTGTACATCCCCGTTAATGGTAATGTACAGAGCATCCTCGTTGACGGTGCTCCCTACGCTCTCAATGCAGCTGGCGAACTCGTTCTGCCGCGCGCTGAGCAGCCTTGGACTCCCGAATCAATCGTAATCGTTACCAACGATAGCTCAACCGATCCTTATATTCCTTGTGATGATGCTACCGCTAACTTCGATGGCATCACCGTTCCCGCTTGGGTAACCGTTCCCGCTATCGACCTCGTTGAGGGTAACTCAAATGGTCACTGGGTAGACAGCTATGTTGATGATCAGGGCAACCCCGTTTGGGGCCACATGGAGTATGACGAGGAAGGTCACTGCATGAACGTAACCTTCTCGACTACCTATGAGGATGCTATTCTGTACTACCAGATCCTGGATGAGGATGGCAATATCTTGGCTGCTTACAGTGGTCAAACCGAGGATCAGTCTATTACTGTAACTCTCAATGAGAACGGTAAGTACACCGCTGTTGCTTGGGTTGTTCTTCCCAACGACGAGTCTCGCAGGAACGTCCGTGAATTCGAGATCGATGACATGACCAATGTTAACGAGCTCGTAAACGGCAAGACCGTTGCTAACGTACGCTACTTCAACGTAGCTGGTCAGGAGATGCAGGAGGCTAACGGCATGACCATCGTCGTTACCACCTACACCGACGGTACCACCAGCACCGTTAAGGTTATGAAGTAATCCATCTCTGGATTAATTCCAACTAAACAAGGAGCGGCCCCTCACGGGCCGCTCTTTTTTTACGCACTTTTTCAAACAACAATAACTACTCTTTTGGGGCATCCGCATCCTTTTTATCAAACAACCGAAACAACATTGTTACAACACAAACAACTTTTTTTTGGGGGCATCCGCATCCTTTGTGTCTCACGCAAAGCCGCAAAGTCGCAAAGATTTTTAATCGGCCTTACGGCCGAGAAATTTAAATAAAAATTTTTTTTTGATTTCTTGCGAGCCCTTGCGAGCAATCATTTTAGGCTTTAGGTTTTAGGCATTAGGCTATGGGCTTTAGGGTATGCGGCACGCCCTTTAAACTTTAAACTCTCAACTTTAAACTGCGAGCACTGCGAGCATTAAATCTTAGCGGCTTTGCGGCTTTGCGTGAGGTCTAAGGGGTGCGGAAGCCCTAAATGCGCTGGTAGTTTTTGAAAACTGAAAACTTCTTTGTATCTTTGCAGGTTATTATGAGAAAAGACGTGGAAACAAGATACATCTTTGTCACCGGCGGCGTGGTGTCGTCGCTGGGTAAGGGCATTATCGCCTCGAGCATTGCCCGCCTGCTGCTCTCCCGCGGCTATAGCGTTACCTGCCAGAAGTTTGACCCCTACATCAACATCGACCCTGGGACGTTGAACCCCTATGAGCACGGCGAATGCTATGTCACCATCGATGGCCACGAGGCCGACCTGGACCTGGGCCACTATGAGCGCTTCACCAACATCAAGACGACGCGTGCCAACAACGTGACGACTGGACGCGTCTATCAGAGCGTCATCGACAAGGAACGCCGTGGCGACTACCTGGGCAAGACGGTCCAGATCATCCCCCATATCACCGACGAGATTAAGCGCGACGTCAAGTTGCTGGGCACGACGGGCAAGTATGACTTCGTCATCACCGAGATTGGAGGCACCGTGGGCGACATCGAGGCCTTGCCGTTTATCGAGGCCATCCGCCAGTTGCGCTGGGAGTTGGGACGGCGTTGCATCTGCGTCCACCTGACTTATGTGCCCTATATCAGCGCTGCCAAGGAACTCAAGACCAAGCCCACGCAGCACAGCGTCAAGTTGCTGCAGCAGGAGGGAATCCAGCCCGACATCCTGGTGCTGCGCACCGAGCACAAGCTGCCTCCCACCATGCTGAAGAAGGTGGCCCAGTTCTGCAACGTCAGCGCCGACGCTGTGGTGCAGTCGCTGGACGTGCCCACCATCTATGAGGTGCCGCTGAAGATGCATGAGCAGCGTCTGGACAACATCATCCTGGAGAAAACGGGCCTGAAGAGTGACGGTGAGCCCGACCTGGACAAGTGGAACGACTTCCTGGCTAAGCTCAAGGGTGCCAAGCAGGAGGTGCGCATCGGCCTCGTGGGCAAGTATGTCGCCCTGCAGGATGCCTACAAGAGCATCGACGAGAGCCTGTTGCACGCCTGCGCCTATCATGACCGCCGCCTCAAACTCGACTATATCAACAGCGAGCACATCACCGAGGGCAACGTCGAGCAGTTGCTTGCCGGCCATGACGGCATCGTCGTGGCTCCTGGCTTCGGCCAGCGTGGCATCGAGGGCAAGTTCGTGGCCCTGAAGTGGTGCCGTGAGCACGATGTGCCTACGTTCGGCATCTGCCTGGGCATGCAGTGCATGGTGATAGAGTTTGCCCGCAACGTGCTGGGGCTGGCCGACGCCAACAGCACCGAGATGGACGCTGCTACGACCCACAACGTCATCGACCTGATGGAGGACCAGAAGACGGTGACCAACCTGGGCGGCACGATGCGCCTGGGTGGCTATGCCTGCCGCGTGAAGCCGGGCACCAAGGTGGCCGAGGCCTATGGTAAGACCGACATCGAGGAACGTCACCGCCACCGCTTCGAGTTCAACGATGAGTACCGCGAACGCTTTGAGAAGGCTGGCATGACAATTGCTGGTGTAAACCCGGAGAGTGGCCTGGCCGAGGTCGTTGAACTGACGGACCACCGCTGGTACATCGGCACGCAGTACCACCCCGAGTACTCGAGCACGGTCCTCAACCCCCACCCCCTCTTCATGTCCTTTATTGATGCCATCATCACGAATCCTCCTGCGGTTGAGCCTCACGCAAAGCCGCAAAGTCGCTAAGTTTTTTATTTGCTGACTTGCGTGTCAACAATAATAGAAAAAGAATGGTATGAACGAACGACTTGTATGGGCTGACGATGGTACCAAGCCAATTCTGGATAGCATCTATGAGGTTTATAGCAATCTAGGTCCAGGTTTATTGGAATCGGTCTATGAACGAGCTTTGGTTTATGAGCTGACTTCGCGCGGATTGTCAGTAAGAAGCCAGGTGCCCATTCGTGCATTTTATAAGGGCAAAGATTTACAAATGGACTTTAGACTTGATATCCTGGTCAATGATTCAATTGTAGTCGAATTGAAATCGGTAGAGCAATTGAATCCTGTTCACGAAAAGCAGTTGCTGACATACTTGAAATTGGCAGACAAGAAGTTAGGCCTATTGGTTAATTTTAATGAAAGTTATCTCAAGAGAGGTATCAAACGCGTGGTCAACGGTTTTGAGGAGCCTCCTGTTGAATTGAAAAATAATTAAAACTTAGAGCCATAGCGCGAAGGCCAAGTGCGCTAAGTAAAGTTGCGAGCCTCTTGCGAGCAATAATATAAAACTTAGCGTCTTAGCGACTTAGCGTGAGGCAAAACAGAAGAAAATGGATAAGAACACTTTGATTGGAATGTTGCTGATGGGAGTCGTGATTTTCGGCTTCATGTGGCTGCAGCAGCCCAGTGAGGCCGAAATGGCCGAGCGTCAGCGACAGTTGGACTCGATCGCCGCGGTAGAGAAAGCCGAGGCGCAACGGGACATCGCCGCCGGTGACGTGGACACCCTGAGCACCAGCGAACTCGCTCATCTGCAGAGCGTGCTCGAGAACATGCCCGCCGAGGGCGCAGTTATCAACAACGAGGGCGTAGTCCTCTCATTGCGGGACGGCAAGATCTCGGGTACGGTTTCCGTGGCCGACACTACCGTGCAGTGGGACGAAGTCACGTCCGCCACGAGCCAGAATCCCGCGGTGCACAACCTCGCCGTGCAGGCGGTGCAGCGTGCACTCGACGTGTATGCCAAGAACGGCTCCTTTGCCGCCTCACTGACCGGCACCGAGGAACTTGTCACCCTCGAGAACGACTCCCTCAAGGTGGAGTTGAGCACCAAGGGCGGCATTATCGCCCGCGCTACCCTCAAGGGCTACAAGACGTGGAAGACGCCTCAAGTGGTCCTGTTTGACAAGGGCGACAACGACTACAGCTTCACGCTGAGCAACAACACGCAGCGCTTCGAGACCAAGAACTTCTATTTCACCCCCAAGAAACTCAACGACAGCACCGTGGTGATGAACCTGGAGCTCGAGGGCGGCGCCCAGTGGGGACTGAAATACACCCTGGTTCCGGGAAGCTACATGGTGCGCATGGAGATGGTGCAGCAGCACATGACACGCATCATCCCGCTGAACATCAACCTCGTGGACCTGGACTGGCACCAGAAAATCTCGCGTCACGAGTTCGGCAAGCAGTTTGAGGAACGCAACAGCGGTATCTATTACAAGTTTGCCGGCAAGGGTGGTGATGTGAAATATACCAGCGAGGGCAGCAACGACGAGAAGGAAGTCAAGGAGAACCTCAAGTGGGTGAGCGCCAAGAATCAGTTCTTCTCAACTGTGCTCATCAGCGACAGCGTGATGAATTCGGCCAAGCTCAACAGCCAGGTCATCGACAAAGATTCAAAGGACTATGACACTTACCTGAAGGACGTCAATATCCACACGTTGGTGCCTTACTCGAGCGGTAAGGACGTGCCTGCGTCGTTCTACTTCTACATGGGCCCGAACCGCTACTACATGCTCTCGAGCTATGACAAGTTCTCGCCCAAAGAGGACCTGAAACTCACGCACCTCATCCCGCTAGGCTGGAAGTTCTTCCGCTGGATCAACACGGGTGTCATCATCCCCGTGTTCCACTGGCTGGGCAAGTTCATGACCAACTATGGCTTGATCATCCTTGTGCTGACCATCCTCATCAAGCTCATCCTGGCTCCGCTCACCTTCAAGACCTATATCTCTCAGGCCAAGATGCGCATCCTGGCGCCTGATATCGCCAAGATCAACGAGAAGTATCCCAACCAGGAGGATGCCTTGAAGAAGCAGCAGAAGACGATGGAACTCTACCGTCAGGCGGGTGCCAACCCGATGGGCGGCTGTCTGCCCATGTTGCTGCAGATGCCCATCCTGATTGCGATGTTCACCTTCTTCCCCTCGTGCATCGAGTTGAGAGGTCAGTCGTTCCTGTGGGCCAAAGACTTGAGTGCTCCTGACAAGATTCTGGAGTGGAGTGGTAACATCCCCATCTTGTCGAGCCTGTTCGGTAACCACTTAAGCCTCTTCTGCTTGTTGATGACGGCGACCAATATCATCTATACTTACTTGACCACCAAGTCGCAGCCGTCGTCGCAGTCGATGCCGGGTATGAAGTGGATGATGTACCTGATGCCGCTGATGTTCTTGTTCTTCTTCAACAACTACGCCTCGGGCTTGAGTTATTACTACTTCATCTTCACGCTGATTACGATCATCCAGACCTATTGCTGCCGATTCTTCGTCACCGAGGAGAAGGTGCGTGCGACCATGGCCGCCAACGCAGCCAAGCCTAAGAAGAAATCCAAGTGGATGCAGCGCCTGGAAGAAGCCCAGAAGCAGCAGCAGGCAATGCAACGCTCTGCCGCTAAGCGCCAGAAGCGTTAGGCTTTAGGTTTTAGGTTTTAGGCTTTAGGGAAAACTGAATATGATAAAGTCGAGTGATTATCAAGATTTGAAGGTGTGGCAGAAGGCTATAGATCTGACCGTTGAGGTGTATGAGTTAGTCAAACTGCTGCCCCGTGATGAGCACTACGCTTTATCAGACCAAATGCGTCGAGCTGTCGTATCGATACCCTCAAATATCGCCGAAGGTCGAGGACGAGGAGGCAATAAGGAATTTGTTCATTATTTGCTGATGTCGCGAGGATCATTGTGGGAACTCTCAACGCAGTTGGTAATCTGCGAAAAACTACATTTCTTAGACTCATCGCAGACTTCTCATGCAAAGCAGATGATCACTGAAATAAGCAAAATGATAAATGCTTTGGCTAATGCTTTCAGTGGAGGTAATGAGGCTGAAATTTAAAAAAAATGGTGAAAATTGGTATGATTTTTGCAACTTTTTTAAAGGAAGAGGAGTCTAACGATAAAACAATATGTAAAACTGCTGAAGGAAAAAGGCAATGGTAATCTTACCTAAAGCCTAAAACCTAAAGCCTAAAACCTTGATATGACTATGTATATTCATCAGTGTCCCGAGTGCGGAAAGCAGTATAGCACTCAAGAGAAGGTTAATCGCGTGAAGTGCCCCTATTGCGGCGCAGAGACCAATGTATCCTACAGCGATCAGCAACAGACCCAGTGGCAGCAGTTCGGCAACCAGGCCTCGAACGCCATCGATAGCGTTTTCAATAACGGCCCGTCGGGCAAGAGCCGCGGTATCGCCGGCCTGTTGGCCCTGTTCCTGGGCTGCGTGGGCCTGCACTATTTCTACCTCAACAAGACCAACGCTGGCGTTGTATTCCTCATTGCCAGCCTGCTGTCTTGCGGTGTCCTAGCCGTTGTCACCCAGATTGTGTCGATCATCCAGGCTGTGCTCTTCTTCACCTCGACTCAGGAGGAGTTTGAGCTCAAGTGGGTTAATACCCCCAATAACTTCCCGTTGTTCTAACACCCTGATTGCCTATGGGTAAACGACAAGTGCCTACACGACCAGACTACATCAAGTGGCTGCTCCTGATTGGGGCGGCTGCACTTGTTGTGCTCATGGGTGCCTATGTCGTGTGGCACTATGTGTTACCCCACTCGGTGACCGTGGACCGCTACCGCTATCCCGTGGCGGGCATCGACATCTCCAAGCACAACGGCGAGATCGACTTTGACGCCGTGGCGGCCGACGATTACCAGTTTGTCTTCATCAAGGCCAGTGAGGGCAAGACTTACAGGGACGCCGCCTTTAACCACAATTACCAGCAAGCGCGTGACGCAGGCCTGAAAGTCGGCGCCTACCACTTCTTCCGCAAGAACCGCAGCGGTCAGGAGCAGGCCAGTAATTTCCTGGGTGCCGTCCAGGGCAAGGTTTTCGACCTGCCCCTGGTCATCGACCTGGAGGACGACTGGGGCAATGGCGCCACCATCGACCGCGAGACAGCGCTGCACCGCGTCATGGATATGATTTCTATCCTCAAGCAGCATGGCTACCCGGTAATGATATACACCAACTTTGACGGCTATAAAAAGTATTACAAGGGTATGCTGGGCGATAACGACCTGTGGCTCTGCTCGTTTACCAGCCCCGACCTGTTGCCTAACGTGCCCCATTGCATCCAGCAGTTCAGCCACGAGGGCGAGGTCAATGGCGTGAAAGGCAAAGTGGACCTGAACGTGTATCGCGGCACCAAGAAGGAGTGGCAGCGCTATCTGGACGAGGTGGAACAGCAACAGAAGTACAAACATTGATTATCTTGATAATGAATATGAAAAGACTCATAGCCCCCCTAGCCGCGCTCCTGCTCCTACTCATGGCCGGCAGCGTGGATGCCAGCGCCACAGTTTATAACTGGAGCCGGTATGACTTGTCGTTTGAGACCCCCGATGACGGCTTTGTGCTCTATAACACGCCCACCCGCTTTGAAATCCAGTGGGAAGACATGGTCATGACCGTGCAGCTGTATAGCCAGGACAAGGGCGACGAGAAGAAACTGCTCACCGAGAACCTGCAACGCAAGGCCCTGGGCTTCAATATGTATGACCTGCACAATGGCAAGTTGAAGGTCAAGGGTTTCAAGAAGACCTACAGCATCGACGGCACCATGCCCGACGGCTCGCGCGCCATTATCGCCGACCTGGTGAGCAAGCACCAGAACCTCATTGTCGAGATTACCGTCAACTACCTGTATGGCAACCGCGAAATCGTGGAGGACATGATCAAGAGCTTTGCCGAGAACAAGACCAAGCAGCCCAACCACGAGCGCAAACGCCAAAAAGTGCAAACCAAGCAGAAGGCCGACAAAGAGAAGCGGGACAAGCAGCAACAAGAGCAGCGTCCTGCCCGCAAGGAGAAACTCTATGACGCTTGAGTCCCATCAGATAGAACTGAAGTTTAACCTCTAAAGAATACTGACCAATGAAAAGAATGACACTCCAAGCCTGTATGACTCTGGCACTGATGCTGGCGATGAGTACACCAGCCATTGCCCAGAATAGCGAGAAACCCGCCGTGGAGCCCGACATGCTCTACGCTCCGCTCGTGTATGACAACTATAGTGCCGAAATGTCGATGAAACCGGCCCAAAACGGCGAATTGTATGCCCTCGATGCCGGTGACGGCTGGCTGCAGGAGGCCATGGACAATGCTGACCGCTCACGCGCCATCCGTCAGCGTGCCATGATCGATAACCCGCAGCTCGTCTCCTATAACGCCAATCGTCTGCCCGCTCCACCGCCAGAGGGTGTCATCGACGCTAACCCTCGTCAGGGTATGCTCACCATTGCTCCCCCTCAGGTGGTTGTCGAGGACGTTACGCCTCCCGAAGCGCCGGCACCTCCCGTTCATCACTGGCTGCACGTGTTCAACGCATCGCTGCAATTTACCCAGGCCTATATCAGCGGTAACTGGTATCAGGGCGGTGAAAATAACTTGGCGCTGCTCGGCAACATCAACTGGAACTGCAACCTTAACCAGGACCTTCACCCCAACTGGTTGTTCAACAATGCCTTGTCCTATAAGTTGGGTATCGCTACGACTCATGGCGACAGCATCCGCAAGTATCTCATTAACGAGGATAACTTCCTGTTTACCTCACAGTTAGGTTACAAGGCGATCAAGAACTGGTATTACAGTGCCATGCTGCAGTTCACGACCCAGTTCCTGAACAACTACAAGACCAACACCCGCACGATGACCGCGGCCTTCCTCTCGCCTGCCGAGTTGAACATCGGTCTCGGTATGACCTACAGCTACAAGAAAGCCGATGACCGCATGTTCACGCTGGCCATCGCGCCGCTATCCTATAACTTAAAGTATTGCCGCAACATCACCGACATCGACCCGACACGATTCGGCATCGATGCCGGGCACCATTGCAAGAGTGCCTTCGGTAGCAACTTCGAGGCCAAGCTGTTGTGGCGCTTCAACCCCAATGTGATGCTCACTTCCAGGTTGTATATGTTCACCAACTACCAGTATGTGCAGGGCGACTGGGAGAACACGCTCGACCTGTCCATCGGCAAGTACCTGACCACCCAGTTGTTCACTCACCTGCGCTTTGACCGCTCGCGCGCCCGTGACGATGACTGGAATTACTGGCAGTTCAAGGAAATCCTCAGCCTGGGTATCATTTACCGCTTCGCCACCGTCAATTGATAGAAACCCCGCATGACCCGTCGCCTGGCTTGCATATTGTCGTTGCTGATGCTACTGCCCCTCGTGGTAGTGGCGGGCAATGGCGTGCCCAAGCGCTCGGTCATTCTGGCGGGACTTGACGTGGACTCGATGAGGGTGCGCCTCGACGAGACCGACATGCAGCCCCTCGAGGGCATCTGGTATTATCCTAACGAGGAAATGACCCTGGGCATCGAGCGTTATCGTGGCGAGCACAACATCGGCTACCGCATCATCCTGCTGGAGTCGCAGGACATTAACGTGATGCCAGGCACCGTCATCGGCTATATTGCCCGTACGGCCCTGGACAACAAGTACCAGTTGTGGCTCTACAGCCAGCGCGACAAGGTCACCCTGATCAAGCCGCTGGAGTGTGTCGCCACGCTGAATGCGGCAGCCACGACACTCACCTTTGACCCGCCGCACTGGAAGGTCAAGGTGCGTGTCAACATCGCCCGTTTCCTGCCCACGCTGTTCAATGGCGTGAGCATTATCCCCGAGAGAGTGGGGGAGTCCACGCCGATCGGCTTCCGCAAAGTATATCCCGAAGGCTCGGACAAAAGTCCCTTTAACAGAGTGCGTTACCTGTGATGAGAACGAAGATTAAACATATTTTAACCTTCCCGCCCCTCCTTCTTGCGGTAGTGATACTCCTGTCGGCTGTGGCCATGGATGCCGATGCCCGCACGCGGACCACGCGCAAGAACCTGCGCAGCACCGAGGTGCCGATTGCCGTCGTGGAGTCCACCGACAGCCTCTTGCCCGACAGCCTGCTCCAGGTCGACCCCAAAGCCGTGACCCTGAAGGGCTACAGCAAGCGGGCCAGCGACAGCAAGGAATCCTTCTTCATCACCAACAACACGCGGCACCGCATGAGTGCTGTCCGCCTGTTGCTGCGATACACGACCATGCAGGGCGAGATGCTCACGCAGCGCACGGTCACAGTCCCCGTGAGCCTCAAGCCTGGCGAGACCAAACTCGTGAGCGTCAAGTCGTTTGACGTGCAACGCCTGTTCTACTACTATGCGGGACCACAGCCGCGTAAGTCGGCGACACCGTTCCAGGTGGCCTTCCGCCTCACGGGCTATGACATCCCGGTGGGAAACTGAAAATAACCTAACAATCATCATAACTTTATAACATCACTAAACAAACAAGAGAAAATGAAACATCTGTCAATCCAATTGTTATCGGTTGCCCTGCTGGCCCTTGCCGGATGGAGCGTAGCCGACGCCTGCACCAACCTGCTCGTGGGCAAGAATGCCAGTGCCGATGGCTCGACCATTATCACCTATGCCGCCGACAGCCACACGCTGTTCGGTGACCTGCAGTATCTGCCTGCCGCCGACCATGCGCCCGGCTCGATGCGCGAAATCATCGACTGGGACAGCGGTAAGCGCCTGGGTGCCATCCCCGAGGTGGCTCACACCTATGCCGTCGTGGGTAATATGAACGAGCACCAGGTGACCATCGCCGAGAGCACCTGGGGCGGACGTGAGGAGCTGTGGGACACCACTGGTAACTCGATTATCGACTATGGTAGCTTGATGTACATTGCCCTGCAGCGTTCCAAGACCGCTCGCGAGGCCATCAAGTGGATGACCGAGCTGGTGGCTAAGTACGGCTATGCCAGTGAAGGCGAGTCCTTCTCGATTGGCGACCCCAACGAGATCTGGATTATGGATATGATTGGTAAGGGCTCCGGCGAAATCGGTGCCGTGTGGGTAGCCATCCGCATTCCCGATGATTGCATTGCCGGCCATGCCAACAATCCCCGCATCTGGAAGTTTGACATGAAGGACAAGAAGAATGTCATGTACAGCAAGGACGTGATTTCGTTCGCCAAGAAGAAAGGCCTGTTCAGCGGCAAGGATGCCGACTTCGCCTTTGCACCTGTTTATCAGAAGTTTGATGCTGGAGCCCTGCGCGGCTGTGATGCCCGTGTGTGGAGTTACTTCAACCGTTTCCACAAGGGTATGGACGCTTATCTGCCCTTCATCTACGGCAAGACCAGGGCCGATGCCGACGTCATGCCCCTTTATGTTAAGCCCGACCGCAAGGTCAGCGTTCGCGACATGCAGGAGATGATGCGCGACCACTTCGAGGGAACCCCGTTTGACATGACCAAGGATCCCGGTGCTACCACAGCCTATGGCGTGCCTTATCGCTGGCGCCCCATGGACTTTGAGGTGGACGGCGTGAAATACAGCCAGGAGCGTGCCATCGCTACCCAGCAGACAGGTTGGGTCTTTGCCGCACAGATGCGCTCATGGATGCCCGATGAGGTGGGCGGTTGCTTCTGGTTCGGTGTCGATGATGCCAACACCGCAGTCTTTGTGCCCATGTACTGCTGTATCACCAAGGTGCCCGAGAGCTATCGCCAAGGCAAGGCCGACATGTACACCCTGGATTGGGATTGCGCCTTCTGGGTTAACAACTGGGTGGCTAACCAGGCCTACGCACGTTATTCCCAGATGATTGGCGACATCCGCAAGGTGCAGGGTGACATTGAGGACACCTTTGCTAAGCGCCAGTCCATCATCGAGGCTGAGGCCACGTCGCTGCTCACCACCGACCGCGCTGCCGCCATCCGCCTGTTGACGGAATATTCGGTCAACGCCGGCCAGGAGGCCACCGCCCGCTACAGGAAACTGGGTGAGTACCTCTTTGTGAAGTACCTTGACGGCAATGTCAAGAAGGAAAAGGACGGCAAGTTCCTGCGCAACGCTTACGGCACGCCGGCTTCGCCCAACCAGCCTGGCTATACCCAAGAGTATTATGAGATGCAGGCCAAGGGCCTTGACGGCAGCGGTAAAGTCCTCAAGGTAGAAGAACCCGTCTGGCTCGAAGAAAAAGACAAAAACTAAAAACTGGTGACAGTCAACTTACGTGAATCAGACGAAGTTGTTTCGCTGAGAATCAAAGCGTTAGTAATTTCCCCTCTAATCTTAGAGGGGGTGCCCAAAGGGCAGGGGCGTTGATGTTACGGCGACTGCTTTCGGTGTCATCGACGCCCCCCCGGCCCCCTCTTATCCAAGAGGGGGAGCTGAGAATCAGCAATTTATATTTCATTGAATTCACGTTAAACTAAAAGCCGCATCGATATCACATCGGTGCGGCGTTTTATCTGTTTACTTACTATCTGTTTCTCTCTATCGATATCTATTCTCGATGATAGATAATCAACTAATAACTAATTCACTTTTTCACATTGCAAAATTAGAACGATTTCAGGGGGTGTGCAATCACATGAATTAGTCATATTTCAGTAAATTCCTCATCATAATAGGGGATTTTGCAAAAAATGAACCGTTTATTGCAAAATAATTGCTAATTTTGTTCACGATAAAAAACCAATAAAGCGAACTACTATGATCAAACGAATATCTCTGATTTTTGCAGTGACAATGCTGGCCCTTGCCGGTCAAGCCCAACTCTTGTGGAAAGTGAGTGGTAATGGACTGGGAAGGCCGAGTTACATCTTTGGCACGCATCACATGGCCCCATCGTCGATGATTGACCAGATTGCAGGCATGGACGAGGCCATCGAGGGATGTGACATCGTGGTGGGCGAAATCGAGAAAGACAGCCTCATGTCGCCTGAGATCCAGGCCCGTATGGCCCAGGCCATGATTGCTCCGCCCGATAGTGCACTCGACAAACTTTATACCCCCGACGAATACCGCATCGTGGAGCAGGTCTTCAATAAGTACTTTGGCACTATGGGCGTGAAACTCAGCCAGATGAAGACGCTCAAGCCTAACGCCATCAGCACTCAGATGCAGGCCATGCAAGCCATCAAATACTTCCCTAACTTCAATGCCAATGCGCTGATTGACATGAAGGTGCAGGAACGTGCCAACGAGGCAGGACGTCCCTCGGCCGGGCTCGAGTCTGTTCAGGAACAGATCGACTTGCTCTTCAACAGCCCGCTGGAAGAACAAGCCATTGGCTTGCTTGAAACCTGCAAGCAGGACGAGTTTTTCCAGTCGCAGTCCGTGGCATTGTGCGATGCCTATATGGCTCAGGACCTGAACAAGCTGATGTCCATCATGACCGATACCAGCATCGGCGGTGATAGCGAAGAAGTCATGGATGCCCTGATTTACAGCCGCAACCGCATGTGGGCCGAGAAACTCAATGTGATGATGCCCGAGCGCGCCTGCCTGGTTTGCGTTGGTGCAGGACACTTGCCTGGAGAGAAGGGGCTGTTGCAGTTACTGCGTCAAGCTGGCTATACCGTTGAGCCGATGCAGTAATTTTCTGTGAGTTGTTGTGTAGATTATAAAATTGGTGTATCTTTGTCCCATTATTCAACAAAACAACTTGTATTTTGGACCCTGACCCTTTATCGTGCCTACTTACGCTGCTGTGCGACGCAAGTGCCCAGCAGCCAATCATCACGTTCAACACGCCCACATCGGGCAGTATTATCGCCATCATAGTCGCCGTTTTAGGTCTATTCCTATCGGCATTTAATTCGGGCAGCGAGATTGCCTATTTCTCATTGCGTCCCGATGATGTGGACGACATCGAGGATAGCCACCGCCGTGAGCGCGTGGCCGAGTTGCTCGCCATGCCCGAAAAACTGCTTGCCACCATCCTGGTGGGCAATAATCTGGTAAATATCATGATTGCCATCGTGTTGAACTACGCGATGAATCAGATTTTCAACTTCCATAGCACGGTGGTCAACTTCATCGTGCAGACTGTTATCCTCACGTTCTTGATTCTCCTCTTCGGCGAGGTGATTCCCAAACTCTATGCTACCAACTTCAATGTCAAGTTCGCGGCCATGGCATCGGCGCCACTCAAGGCTGCCGTCAAGTTGTTCTCGCCGTTGACGGCACTGCTGGTGCGCAGCACAAGCCTGGTTAACAAGGTGGTGCCTAGTCAGACCGAAGAGCTGTCGGTCGATGACTTGACGCGCGCACTGGAAGTCAGTGAGGTGAATAACCCTGACGAGAAGGAACTGCTCGAGGGCATTCTCTCGTTCGGTGACAAGACGGTGAGCGATATCATGCGTCCCCGCGTTGACGTGGTGGACATTGACCAGGAAGACACGTTCGACGAGGTAGTGCGCAAGGTAATCGACACAGGTTATTCGCGCATGCCGGTCTATGAGGAGACTCCTGACAACATCAAGGGTATCCTGTATGCCAAGGACTTGCTGCCTTACATCGGCAACCGCGACAATACCTTCAAGTGGCAGACGCTGATGCGTCCCGCCTACTTCGTGCCCGAGACGCGTATGCTCAACGACTTGCTGGAGGACTTCCGCATGAAAAAAATGCACATGGCCATCATCGTCGATGAGTATGGCTGTACCCAAGGTATCGCGACACTCGAGGACGTGCTCGAGGAGATCGTGGGCGATATCAACGACGAGTATGATACCGAGGAAAAATTCTATAACCGCATCAATAAGAACACCTGGTTGTTCGACGGCAAGACGCTCCTGAGTGACTTTGCGCGTGTGCTCGACATCGACGAGGAAGAGTTGGGAGAGCATGCCGAGGAGGCCGAGACTATTGCCGGGTTCCTGCTGGACCTTAAAGGTGAATTCCTCAAGGAAAAAGAGGTGGTCACCCACGGCCGTTTCACCTTTACCGTTGTCAAGGTTGTGAAATACCGCATTGCTAAGGTGAAGGTCACGGTTAGTGAGGAGGAGTAGAGGCTTTAGGTTTTAGGTGGATGGGTGTATTCGTGGATGGGTGTATTTGTGGATGGGTGTAGTTGTGTAGTTGGGAATTTGGGTATTATAGTCCTTAGAGGGTGAGTTGGCACGCGATTTGCTGCAATGGGTTGCAGTATAACTAATTCATGTGATTAAGGATGGCAATCAACAACATCAATCTTGACGATTATGCACAGTACTTCAACGACAGTAAGTTGTGGAAGAAACTGAGCAAGGTGGCCAAGAAGGCTGGGCGCAAGGCGGTCTATTATGTGCTTGTGCTCTATTATGTGTCGCGTGACCCTGCTGTTCCCACTAGCCTTAAACTCAAGGTGTTGGGTGCTCTGGGTTACTTTATCCTGCCGCTCGACTTCATTCCTGACGTGATATTGGGCCTGGGTTTCACCGATGACCTTGCTGCCCTGGCGTGGGCACTGTTCACGATGAAGAAATACATCACCCCTGAGATTGAGCAGAAAGCCCGTCAGCGCCTGCGTGAATGGTTCGGGCCCGAGGAGGGTGAGGAAGGCGATCTGGTCATGCCTCACATCAACCCTAACGATCCCCGCATCATCGATATTGAGGCCGAGGAGTATTGACAGATTCAAGTCGTATGGTACAAATAAAACGAGGGTGGGCACCGCAGTGGTGCTCACCCTCATTCCCTTAGGGTTGGGATTTTTTCTTAGTTCTGTTCCTCCTTGGGAGCTTGGATCACGTTGATGTAGGTGTGACCAGCGCGCTGCTGGAACTCTACAGTGCCGTCAACCAGAGCATAGAGGGTGTGGTCCTTGCCCATGCCAACATTGACGCCGGGACGATGCTGAGTACCGCGCTGACGGCGGATGATGTTACCGGCCTTGGCAAACTGACCACCAAAAATCTTCACGCCGAGACGTTTGCTTTCGCTCTCGCGGCCGTTCTTAGAACTGCCGACACCTTTTTTATGTGCCATAATCTAGAGTTGTGATTTTTAAATGGTTAATTAAGCAACGACTTCTTTAATCTCAAGCTGAGTGAACTGCTGGCGATGACCGTTGAGACGGCGATAGCCTTTGCGACGTTTCTTCTTGAAGACGATCACGTGTTCACCTTTCACGAGGGGAGCCTTTACCTCGCAAACAACCTTTGCACCTTCGACGGTAGGTGCGCCAACCTTAACGGCACCGTCGGCATCCACGAGCAGAACGCGGTCGAACTCTACAGAGTCACCTTCCTTGCGCTCGTCGCCGAGATAGTGGACATACAACTTCTTGCCCTGCTCGGCACGGAACTGTTGTCCCTGAATTTCTACAATTGCGTACATTTGTTCTAACAGCACTTTGTTAAGCCCCGCGGGCACTAATGCGGGTGCAAAGGTAATACTTTTTCCTGAACCCGCAAGTCCCTGAATCAATTTTTTTTAAATTGTATTGATAAGAAATAAGAGGCTAAAAACTAAAAGGGTAGGTGATATCCCAGAGGAAGAGGGCGTGGCCAGGCATGGAGGTGCCGGCTGCACAGCGGTCCTTGCGCTCGATGACTTGGCAGAATTCTTCGACGGTCATCTTGTGGCGGCCTACCTCGACAAGGGTGCCGACGATGGCGCGGACCATGTTGCGCAGGAAGCGGTCGGCCGTGATGGTAAACACCCATTGGTCGCCTTCATGGGCCCATTGGGCATGGGTAATGCGGCAGTTGTTTGTCTTGACGTCGGTGTGCAGTTTGGAGAACGAGGTGAAATCGATGTAATTTAGCAGACATGCCGCGGCCTGGTTCATCAATTCAAAATCGAGGTTAGGCGGACATTTCCAACTCAGCGGATAGCGGAAAGGATCCTTGCGTGTGACGGCGAAGTACTTGTAAGTGCGGCTGGTGGCGTCAAAGCGGGCATGGGCATCGTCATGGACGGGCGAGATGCTGTAGATGGCGATATCTGGCGGCAGCAGGGCGTTGAGGCTGTGGACCAGGCGGTCAATGTCCTGGATGGGTTGCTCTGTGTCGAAATGGGCAACCATGAGACGCGCGTTGACACCGGCATCGGTACGGCCTGCTCCTGTCACGGGAGTTGGGACACGTAGCAGTGTGGCCAGAGCCTCCTCGATGACCTGTTGCACCGAGGTGTCATGAGGCTGCACTTGCCATCCATGGAAAGCCGCGCCCCGATAACCGAGTTTCATGAAATAGCGCATTGCCGTTGTTTTCCTCACGCTAAGCCGCTAAGGCGCTAAGATTTTTTCTTATTGCTCGCAAGGGCTCGCAAGAAATTTAAATAAAATTAATTTTAAAACTTAGCGGCTTAGCGACTTAGCGTGAGACAAATGAGGACTACTTCTCGAGATAGGTGTAGCCGTAGAGGCCGCTGCGGAAGTTGCGGACGAACTCGTTGCCCTCGTCGCTGGTGATTTTTCCTGAACGGATGGACTCGCTCACCCAGGTCTCGACGTTGCGCACGAGTTGTTTGGGGTTGAACTCGACATAGTCGAGCACCTCGGCAACCGTCTCACCGTCAATCACCTGGTCAATTTCGTAGTGGTCCTTAAAGACATTGATATGGACAGCGTTGGTGTCACCGAACAGGTTGTGCATGTCGCCCAAAATCTCCTGATAGGCGCCCACGAGGAAAATGCCCAAGTAGTAGTGATGGCCCACCTTCAACTTGTGGACGGGCAATGAATGGGCGATGCCCTGGGCTGAGATGAAGTTGTTCAGTTTGCCGTCGCTGTCACAGGTCATGTCCTGCAGGGTGGCAAAGTGGGTGGGACGCTCGTTGAGCCTGTCGATGGGCATGACGGGAAAGACTTGGTCGATGGCCCATGCATCGGGCAATGACTGGAACAAGGAGAAGTTGCAGAAGTACTTATCGGGCAGCATCCGGCTCACGGAGCGCAACTCGTCGGGGGCGTGCTTCATGTTGCGCACAAAGCCGTCCACGTCGCGGGCGATGGACCAGAAGAGTTTCTCGACCATGGCTCGTGTGCGCAAATCAATGAGACCCAGCGAGAAGCGGTCAAGTGCCTCGTCGCGTATCTGCAGGGCATCGTGCCAGTCCTCGAGCAAACGGGCCTGGTTGATTTTGTCCCAAATTTCATAGATGTCGCGCACCAACTCGTCATCGTTCTCGGTGACGGTGTCCAACTTCTCGTCCCACTCGGGCAACGAGGTGGTCTCGAGCACGTCGACGACGAGCACCGAGTGATGAGCCGTCAGGGAGCGGCCGCTCTCGTTGATGATATTGGGATGCTTGAGACCGTTCTTGTTGCTGGCGTCAACAAGCGTATAAACAGCGTCGTTGACATACTCCTGGATGCTATAGTTCATCGAGTGGCCACTGCCGCCCGAGCGTGTGCCGTCGTAGTCAACGCCCAGGCCGCCACCGATATCGACATATTCTACCTCAAAGCCCAACTTGGCCAGTTGCACATAGAACTGTGCTGCCTCGCGCAAGGCGTTCTTGATGCGGCGAATCTTGGTGACCTGGCTGCCGATGTGGAAGTGGATGAGTTTGAGGCAGTCTTCCAGCTTGTGCTCATGCATATAGTCGATGGCGCTGAACAACTCGCTGGTGTTCAGACCAAACTTGCTGCTGTCGCCGCCACTCTCTTCCCACTTGCCGCTGCCGCTGCTCGACAGCTTGATGCGGAAGCCGATGTTGGGGCGGATGTGCAGTCGCTTGGCAACTCGGTCGATGAGTTCCAGCTCGCTCAGTTTCTCAACGACGACAAATATGCGGCGTCCCATCTTTTGTGCCAGCAGTGCAAGTTCGATGTAGCCCTCGTCCTTATAACCGTTGCAGATGATGACGGGATTTGCGTTCAGGTCGGTCATGTTGCTGGCGAGCACGGCATGCAGTTCGGGCTTGCTGCCGGCTTCCAAACCGATGTTGAACTTCTTGCCGTGTCCGATGATTTCCTCGACGACTTGTCTCATCTGGTTCACCTTGATGGGATAGACGATGAAGTTGGCCCCCTGGTACTCATATTCCTTGGCGGCCTTCTTGAAGCAACTCGATATCTTGTCGATGCGGTTGTCGAGTATGTCGGGGAAACGCAACAGCACGGGCGCTGTCACCTTGCGGGAGTGCAACTCGTCCATGACATCGGCCAAATCCACGGCGACACAACTGCTCTTGGGCGTCACGGTAACATGACCATTCTCGTTGATGGAGAAGTACTTGAGGCCCCAGCCTCCGATGTTGTAGAGTTCGGCGCTATCCTCGATGCGCCATTTGTTGATTGCTGACACGGCTTAGTAAATATTATTAGTCAGTTAAACAATGTGGCTTTTTTTTGTGAGCGCAAAGGTAACGATATTTATTGGTAATGACAATAGGGACCGCCGATTTTCACGGCCTGGGGACAAAAACAGGCAGAGGAGCACGCTTTGCTCCCCTGCCGTGATGTTAAGATCAATCAGGATGATTAATTGGGCCAGTTGCCTCCCAACAGGAAGTCGATCAGAGTGGTCACATCGTCAATCTTGACGTCGCCACTCTTGTTGCAGTCGGCAGCATTAATGTCGATGCCCTCTTCATTGCCGCCCAGCAGATAGTCAATCAGGGCGGTAACGTCATCAATCTTCACGAAGCCATCCATGTTCACGTCACCACGTATTCCTTGAGGATTGAGGTCCTCGATATAGAGCCTCATCTCATTGAGATCAATGGTCAACTTATACTCGCCGCCCTTGATGCCGATAGCGTGATACTCGTCCCAGGTCAGTGATACATACTCTTGGCCTTCATACAAGAAATCAGTACCCTCGTTGGCAATGGCACCGAAGCGGAAAGGCTCAATGTATCTCCAACCTCCATCGTCATTGTTCTCGGCGAGTTCAGTGGTGAAACCGAAGAAGTTGTACTCGTCAGGGAATGTAATGGTAGCGGTGTAAACATCGTTTTCGGCGTCATAATCAATCTCTTGGCCTTGTGTGGGATTCCAATCATTGCTATCTCCACCCAACATGTAAACATGGGGAACACTAGGCTCATCCTTGGTCAGACGGTAAACGCGCAGGCAATAGCCAGGCATATATTGATAAATAGTCACGCCTGTGTCATCCACCTCAGCATTTAGCCAGTTGGCTTGGAATGCGTTGGGATTGGCTTGAGCAGTAGATGTTACTGCGAGCAGGGGCTCGGCAGCGCCGGCTTCGGCAATGGCCCAACCGTCACGATAGTCTGGCATCAACGGATAAATGAACATCTCTTTCCCATCCCAGATGAGCGGGAAGATGCCATTGGCGTGGCCCTTCTTGTTGACTTCATCTAAGTTAGGCAAAACGATGGATGTGAATGTGTAATTATCACCATCGGCCACCAATTTAGCAGGATTACCGCTGCGGTAGGCATATATTAGTGCTTCCTCTCCCTGCATGTCAATATAATAATTGATGACGGTTGATGACTGGGGATTCACTAGCCCGTCACAAGTAGCCACATAAGTGTTGTCGGTGTCCAATTCACCCTCGGTAATCTTAATGCGGAGAACCTTGTCGGTGTAGATAGTGCCGTCGGTGTTCGCAGCGGTGATGTATAATTCACCGTCTTCCAGCAAGTCACCTTTAGCAAAGCCAAAGAAGTCACAACGTCCTTGGAATCCAGTATCATTGGGAATCATGTAGGTTGCCGACTCGCCGGTTGTGGGGTTGCGGACTGTGAACGATTGATCAACCCACATGGTGCTACCAAACCCAGCATCACTGGTAATAATGTTTCCGGCTTCGTCGCGGGTGATGGCGCAGTTTCTGCCACCAGGCAGTGTCTCTTCGGTTAAACCGTTCTCGTCAATGATGTAAACCACTTGATCTGCCTTGTTGTTGATATAGAATTTGCCATCCATGCCAAATCCTTGACGGGTATCTCCAACGGGCAAGAAGGAAACGTCAGAAATCTCCCACACCTTCTCAAGCGTGTAGCCGGCGCTAGCGCCCAGGGCTACTGCTGCCATTGCAGCGATTAGTAACAATTTCTTCATAATGTAGATAGTTTAAAGAGTTGAACAAAAAAGTTGGTTGAAAAAAGTTGGTTAATATATTATTATATAGGTGGCAAATATAGATAATAATAGATGATTTTCCAATTATTATTGTTTATTATCTGAAGTTTAGTATTTTTTTCAGTGTTTTCGGTGGGGCTTGATTGTCGTTTCTGATTTCATTTTATAATTGTGAAAAAAATAATCCTCTGGCGCTTTGCCCAACGATAAAAAACACGTACCTTTGCAGGAAATAATATAAAACGTATTATCTAAATCGTATTATTTAAAGTATTATGGTAAATTACAAGGATTTAGGTCTCGTGAACACCCGCGAGATGTTTGCTAAGGCAGTCGATGGCGGCTACGCCATTCCCGCGTTCAACTTCAACAACATGGAGCAGTTACAGGCTATCATCAAGGCTTGCGCCGAGACAAAGTCGCCTGTTATCCTGCAGGTATCGAGTGGTGCCCGCAAGTATGCCAATCAGACGCTGTTGCGTTACATGGCCGAGGGCGCTGTAGAGTATGCCAAGGAGTTGGGTTGGGAGCATCCCCAGATTTGCCTCCATCTGGACCATGGTGACACCTTTGAACTGTGCAAGTCCTGCGTGGACTTCGGTTTCTCGTCCGTCATGATCGACGGCTCATCGCTCCCCTATGAGGAGAACATCGCCCTGACCAAGAAGGTTGTAGAGTATGCCCATCAGTTTGACGTGACCGTTGAGGCCGAGTTGGGCGTTCTCGCTGGCGTTGAGGACGACGTTGTAGCCGAGGAATCGCACTACACCAAGCCCGAAGAGGTGATCGACTTTGCCACCCGCTCCGGCTGCGACTCGCTGGCCATCAGCATCGGTACCAGCCATGGCGCTTACAAGTTCAAACCCGAGCAGTGCACCCGTGACCCGAAGACCGGTAAGCTCGTTCCTCCTCCCCTGGCATTTGACGTGCTCGAGGAGGTAGAGAAGAAACTCCCCGGCTTCCCCATCGTGCTGCACGGTTCGTCGAGTGTTCCCCAGGAGTATGTTGACATCATCAACACCCACGGTGGCAACCTGCCCGATGCCGTAGGTATCCCCGAGGACCAGCTGCGCAAGGCTGCCAAGAGCGCTGTTTGCAAGATCAACATCGACAGCGACAGCCGACTGGCCTTCACCGCTGCCGTGCGCAAGGTGCTTGCCGAGAAGCCTGGTGAATTTGATCCCCGCAAGTACTGCGGTCCCGCTCGCGATGAGATGGTCAAGCTCTATAAGCACAAGATCATTGAAGTGCTGGGTAGCGACGGCAAGGCCGAGTAATCGACAACAGCCAACTGAATCCTGCAAGGTCACTTGTCTACGAGGCAAGTGGCCTTGCTTGCAATTTTTGTAAATAATTGATATTTAATTATTTGCATATTTCTCTAGAAAAAACAATTAAAAAAAGTTGCAAAAAAATTTGGTCAGTTCACCAAACGGCATTACCTTTGCACCGCTTTACGAAACAAATGCGTTTCGGTAAGTGCGATCGGGGTGTAGCTCAGTCCGGTTAGAGTACGCGTCTGGGGGGCGTGGGGTCGCTAGTTCGAATCTAGTCACCCCGACATCGCAAAAAGTGCTGATGATCATTGATTGTCGGCACTTTTTTAATTTTACAATCAACAATTTAACGAAAGTGTGACAAAAGGAACCGTCCCTTTTGTCTCAGAGTTAGGTGAAAGATGAGAAGTGTGGTCATAATGTTGATGTTAGCGGTGGCATTGTCTTCGCTGGCTCAGTCGTGGTTGGGTGGGGACATCTCGATGATGACGTCCAATGCCCGAAATGGTGTGATTTACAAGGATTCGTGTGGGGTGACCGTGGATCCGTATGACCTGTTCAAGCAACAGGGATGGAACATGATGCGTGTGCGCTTGTTTGTCGACCCGCAGAATGCGCCCGGCCGTCATCATGATGAGGGCGTGTGTCAGGACTTGGATTATGTCATTGACCTGTGCAAGACGATCAAGGCGCGTGGCTTTGAAGTGATGCTGGATTTCCATTACAGCGACACGTGGGCAGACCCCGCCAAGCAGTTCACCCCCAAGCGTTGGGAAGGCTTGAACAGCAAGGTGTTGGCCAACAGCATCTACCGCTATACCCGCCACTGCCTGTTGGCCCTCAAGGCTGCGGGAGTTGTGCCTGCCACCATTCAGGTGGGCAACGAAATCACCTTTGGCATGGACTGGCCTGTGGGACGCGTGGATCCGATGAATGCCGAGAATTGGGACGTGTTCACTAATCTGCTCAAGGCGGGCTGTAAGGCGTGCCGCGAGGTGTGCCCGTCGGCAGGCATCATTATCCATACTGAAAAGGCCGGCGTGTGGGAGATGACACGCAACTACTACGACCGCCTGAAGGAGGCTGGTGTGGACTATGACATCATCGGCTTGAGTTATTACCCCATGTGGCATGGCACGATTCCCAACTTGGGCAGGACACTTGACCTGCTTGCTGAGCGTTTCCCCGATAAGCCTGTGATGATTGTCGAGGCTGCCTATTACTATCTTCATGACGGTGTGAACCGTGGCGAGGAAGATTTCTCCAATTGCCCTCCGGGCACGATCGAAGGCCAGCGTGAATTTACCGCACAGTTGGTGGCCGAGCTCAACCGCCATAACAACGTGACGGGCTTGTTCTGGTGGTACCCCGAGGAGAACCGTTACGGCACCCGCTTCGAGAAGAGCGATTGGGGACTGAACCGTGGCTTGTTCAATAGCGCCAACGGTCAAGCCTTGCCCGCGCTCTACGAGATGAGCCGCTTCAAGCAGTGACCGATTATCGGTATCAAACACACCCACGATTATGACTAAGAAATCCAAGTACATCGGCATCCTGTGTGCCGTGCTGTCGGCTGTGTGCTATGGCACAAACCCCTTTGGCGCTTTGCCCCTCTATGAGGAAGGCGTCAACACGGCGACAGTGCTGGCTCATCGCTTTGGCCAAGCGGTTATTCTGCTGGCCATAGTGATGCTCATCAAGCGTGAGAATTTCAAGGTTACCCGCCACGAGTTCAAGGTGTTGTTCTCGTTAGGTATCCTGTTTGCCGCATCGAGCATCACCTATTACCAGAGTTTCCACTTCATGGACGCGGGTATTGCCTCTACCATCCTGTTTGTCTATCCCGTGATGGTTGCCGTGATTATGGCTGCATTTTTCAAGGAAAAAGTCACGACGATGACTATTGTCGCCATCGTGATGTCGCTCGTGGGTATCGGCTTGCTCTACAAGGGTGGGACTGGAGTCTCGTTGAGCATAATCGGCATTGTGCTGTGTATCCTCTCTTCTTTGGCCTATGCCATTTATATCATTGTGGTCAATCAGTCGAGCATCAAGATGTCGTCGTTCAAAGTTACATTCTATGCCATGCTGGTGTGTGAAATCACGTTGATACTTTATTCCTTTACCTCGCCCGAATTGTATTTGCACGCTCTGCCTTCAGCCCGTGCGTGGTCGTTTGCCGTCTGGCTTAGTGTGGTGCCTACTATTCTTTCATTGGTTTTCATGACGGTTGCGGTGCATCATGTGGGCGCCACGCCGACTGCCATCTTGGGCGCACTTGAACCGCTCACGGCGGTGGCCATCGGCGTGATTATTTTCGGGGAGACCTTGACACCTCGCCTAATCGTCGGCATCCTGTTCATCCTCTTTGCCGTGATGCTGGTTGTCTTGGGCAAAGACCTTCACCTGCGGACCATTACCCACGCCATCTCCCGCCTCTGGCGCTGGAAGTAAAAGGCCAATTACACGCCGAGGTGGTCGCGCAGGATGTCGAGGGCTGCGGTAACGTCGTCGGGGGTGACGGTCTGGTCGATGTGATAGTCGCCGATGGTGGCTAGTAGGGTGCAGGTGATTTCTCCGTTGCGGCTTTTTTTGTCATGGCGCATGAGGTCCAGCAATTCGTCGTAATCGTCGCAAGTGAATGGGAAGTCGTGGTAATTGTCGCGCACAAAGTTGCCCAGCAGGTGCACGTCTTCGCTGGGGAATTTTAGTATGATGTGTGAGAGGACGGCTTCGGTCACCAGACCCCAGGCTACGGCATAGCCGTGAGGTACTGGTTTACCTCGTTTCATGGCCAGGCTCTCGAAGGCGTGGCCGACAGTGTGTCCCAGGTTGAGGGCCTTACGCTCTCCTTGCTCGTTGGGGTCGCGGGCGACGATATCCACCTTGACCTGCACCGAGCGACGAAGGCGTTCCAGTAAGTCATCATGCTTGATGGGTGCGGTGAAATCGTGATTTAACAAGCGCAGGAATTCGTTACGGTCGCTTAAGAGAGCGTGCTTGATGACCTCGGCAAAGCCTGATTTCATCTCCTCGACGGGCAAGGTGTCGAAATAGCGTGTCGAGATAATCACGTCGCTGGCAGGGGCAAAGGCCCCGATTTCATTTTTCAGCCCATTGTAATTGAACCCGGTCTTGCCGCCCACGGCAGCATCGACAGCGCCTAATAGGGTAGTGGGCACATTGATGAATCTCATGCCGCGCTTGAAGGTTGCTGCAGCAAATCCTCCCAGGTCGGTCACCATGCCACCTCCCAGGTTGATGACCAGCGAGTGTCGCGTCGCGCCAAAGTCTTCCAGCGCGTCCCACACGCGGCAGACCGATGTCAGCGACTTGCCCGTGTCTCCGTCGGGAATGACGACGAGTCGCTCTTGTCCCAGAACAAAGCGAGCCGTGTTGACATCCGCGATATATACGGTCATGTTGGGGGCCATGTTTGCCTTTAAGCGTTCAATGGCCACCTCGACATCGTTGGTGAAGATGAGATTCTGTTGCATGATCAAAAAAACTACGAATTACACGAATTATACAAATTGTGAAAGAGGATGCTGATGGGTATAACTCGTGTAATTCGTAGTTAAAACTGTTTAGGCCTTGACGAGTGTCAGTGCCACGAGAAGTGACGGCAGGGCAGCAGCCAGCTCATCCATGTTCTTATAAACGAGGTCGGCACCAGCCTTGTACAGGTCTTTCTCGGGGATGGGACCTGTCGTCACGCCGATGGTGAAGCAACCAGCGGCATGGGCAGCCTGAACGCCCAGCGGGGCATTCTCAATGACGATACACTGGTTGGATTTCTTCTCGGACTTGGTCATGGCCTTCAGATAGGGCTCGGGATTGGGTTTGCCCTTGCGCACGTCATGTCCTGTTACTTTCACTTCGCTGAACAAGCCGGGGAAATCCTTCTCGATGCGCTCCAGCAGAGTGTCCTGTTGTGATCCTGTTACCAGCACGTTCTCAACGCCAGATTCCTTCAGGGTCTTCAATACCCGCACGGCACCGGGCATCACGGGAGCTTCGCCCAACTCACGGAAATAGCGAGTCTTGACGCCATACAGGGCGAGTGCCTCGTCGTCGGTGATGTTTTTGCCTGCACCGGTCTTGAATTTCGTCTTGATGATTTCGCTACCGGTCATGCCTTCCATCTCGTAGAACTCGTCGCGGGTACATTTAATACCGTTTTTCTTCATGAGTTTCACCCAGGCCTGGGTGTGCAGCTTCATTGAATCGTAGAGTACGCCGTCACAGTCGATGAGTGCGGCGTGAATGTCAAAGCCCTTGTGACCTGTATATTTCAGGTACTCGGCTATCGTCTGTTGTAAGGTCATTGGATTAATGATTTATATGAATGAACATTGTTTTTATCTCACAGTGATGTGCAGGCAACCTGACTTGCGCTCAAAGATGGCGTAGCAGCGGCCCTGCCGACGGAAGTCTAGAACCACCTCGGCCAGAATATTCTTCAAGTCCTCGAGCGATACGACCATGCTCGGGTCCAAACAGTCAAACTTCACCCAACTGATATCAAAGGTGGTGCCGTAACGGTGGCAGGAATTTTCGGTCGCGGCACGGTTGCGCTTCATGAGTTTGCCGACGCTATAAACGGTGCGCGTCACGCTGGTTACCTTGATGCGGTAATCCTTGCCGCCGCGCTTGCGGATGCTGTCCTGGAAGGCGTAGCCGATTTCCTTGAGCAGTTGGGCAGCTTTGGGCACCAGGTAGGGTACCGATGCGCTCAAGTCATCCAGCATATAGGCGTCGCACGAGAAAATTCTGATTAACGGCCGGTCAATGTGGTAAGCTTCACTCAGGCTATTGATGGGCTTGAAGCCGTTAGCCTCAGCGGCAACGAGTTGCAGCGCGTTGCTGTCGTTGAAAATCTGTTTAAGGGGCCGTTGCTCAATATAGGTAGGGAGACGATGGATTTCGGCATTGGCGATGAGTCCCATGCTGTCTCCGATGATGCTGCGGTTGATGGGCATAGCGGGCGGTGCCTTATAGTCCCATGCTGTGGTATCCTGTTGCTCCTTGTTGCCGTCACCGCATGACGTGACACTTGCCAGGGCCAAGCCCATCAACAACAGTAGCGGCAGTAGGAGCAAGAGGTTTCGGTTCATCTAATTCTTATTGTGTAAAGTTTCAAGAAAATCATCTAATGAAATCACGTCAACGTGTGGAAACTGGATTGAAGCCAATACTTCATAGTGATGATCGTTAGTCACGACATATCGGGCATTTGCAGCGATAGCGCAATCAACAAATTTATTGTCATCTGGATCGGCAGAGATGAGGTTGAAACGATAATAGGGGGAGATGAATTCTGCAAATGGACTGTTAATGATGCTCTTAATAATGACATCAGCAACTGAGTTGCCTATCAATCGTTGCAGAATTTCCATATATTCCTCCAAAATCTCGGTAGAAATACACAAAGTGTTAGTGCCGTCCTCAAATGATGCCCAAACATCATGATAACGGCTACGTTTAGGGATACTCTGTATCAAGCAATTTGTGTCGAGAACAAGCTTCATGGATTAGTTCAGCTGATGAAGGTCCATCCCGTTGATTTCGTCAAGTCGTTCTTGGTTTAATTGACCAGAATCCCATAACTCATCAAGACAATCATCCATTCGCTTGGAATAATAACGGTAGAGAACCTCCTTTAATTCATTCAAGGAAGCCTCACTGCTTTCTAATTCAAACATCCTTAACAAGTGAATCTGTGTCTGATTAAATCTTGTCGTTTCCATTTCTCGCCATTTCTATTACAAGGCAAATTTAGTGCTTCTTTTGGAAAGAAACAAGGTATTTTCTCTTTTTTCGCCTTTTTTGAGTATTTTTCAAGTAAAATGCGTGTTTTTGCCGCAATGTTTTTAAAGGGTTTGCAGACGTAGGATTCAATTGCATTTTCGCCTATCCTGTGCTTGATGAACATGGTTAGTCAGATGAGGTTTTAAATGTTTTTTTTGAGAGTTGGTAGGATTATCGATTTGATTTTGTACCTTTGCAAGTTAAGTTGTCATTTTTTAGTAATGATTCCGTAAACCATAGTGTAAACGGATATAAAGTTACGCTTGATATAATAGATTGAATTTCAACAAGAAATATAGTGTGCTTTTCGTCTGTCTGGGGAATATATGCCGGTCGCCGGCGGCCCAGGCGGTGATGCAGCGCATGGTGGATGAGCGGGGCTTGACCGAGCGGTTCTATATCGACTCGGCCGGGACAGGTGGTTACCATATCGGTGACTTGCCGGATAAGCGCATGCGTGTGCATGCCCGCCCGCGTGGATATGAGTTGACTCATCGTGCCCGTCGTGTCCAGTCCAGTGACTTTGAGGACTTTGACCTTATCGTGGGCATGGATGCCGCTAACGTGGATGACCTGCGTTACAGGGCTGCAACCATCGAGCAACAGGACAAGGTGGTGATGATGGGCGACTACATCAGGCAGTTTCCCCACTATGACTATGTGCCCGACCCATATTACGAGGGCAGTGAAGGCTTTGAACTTGTGCTCGACCTGCTGGAAGATGCCTGTGATAACCTGCTGGATAGCATATTAAAACAAAACAACATATAAAAATGAAGAAAACAACATTATTGACAATTCTTGCCTGCCTGTTGGTTGCCTTGACGATGAGCGCCCAGTCGCCCATCACCGTGAACTGGCAGATGGGGCAAAACAACACTGCGGCTAACAATTACAGTTCGCGTTTTGTAATCAAGAACGTCTCCAAGCAGTCCCTCGGAAGCGACTGGCAGTTCTTTTTTAACCAGTTCTCGCGTAGGGTAACCTTGCCGGCAGGTTGTCCTGTGGACATCGAAGAGGTTTCGACGACTTATTACCGCATGCGTCCAAATGCCAACTACAAGCCCATTGCGGCTGGTGATTCGCTCATTGTGGAGATGGTGATGACCGGAGCACTCATCAACAAGAACTATATGCCCGCTGGCGGTCATGTGGTGCTGGGTGGCGACATGACGCATCCCATTGCCGTGAACATCAATTGCGCTCCGCTCGACAAACCTGGCCAGTGGCGCGACCACAAGGCTTATCCCGACGGCAACTACATGTACGCCTACAATGAGGCCATTAACGGCTTCGGGGATGGTTACACGGGCAACGATTACGACATTTTCCCCTCACCCAAGGAGGTGGATATCGAGGACGGCTTCACCCAGTTGGGTACCATTGTGAGCATCAAGACGGGTAAATTCCTCCAATGGGGTGGATATAGCCGTGCCAAGAAGTTGCTCGTCAATGAGTTGGAGAAGCGAGGCATTTATGTTTCCGATGGCCAAAAGACCGTTATCGAACTGTTGCTTGACAAAAAGATGAGCACCAACCGCGAGTATTACAGCCTGCGTGTGCATGACGGTCGCATCACCATCCGTGGCGTTACGAGTTCAGCCCTGATGAATGGTGTCAAGACGCTGGTGGCCGCCCTGGACCACAGCAAGGGCAACCGCCTGCAGAACTGCTTCGTCATCGACTGGCCCGACTTCAAGTACCGTGGTTTTCATCTCGACATTGCCCGCAACTACATTGGCGGCCTTACTGAACTCAAGCGCTTTGTGGATCTGCTGGCCTACTACAAAATCAACACGTGGCAGTTCCACTTTACAGATGACGAGGCTTGGCGACTTGAGATTCCCGGTTTCCCCGAGTTGACACAGGTGGCTTCTCGCCGTGGTGCTACCCTCGACGAGAAGGGCTATCTGGCTCAGATATTTGACGGCAACGGTAATCCCGATGACCTGACACAGTGTGCCAATGGCTACCTCATCCGTAGCGAGTTCGTTGAACTGCTGCGCTATGCCTGGCAGCGTGGAGTGAACATCATCCCCGAGATAGAGACGCCCGGCCATGCCCGCGCCGCCATCGTGGCGATGAAGAATCGTGCCATGAGCAATCCCACCGCCGAGCAGTTCCGCTTGTGGGACGAAAAGAATGAGAGCGTCTATACCTCGGCCCAAAACTACCACGACAATGTGCTCAACGTGGCCAGTGACGATGTTTACCGTTTTATCGACCGTGTGGTTGAAGAGTTGCAGAAGATGTATAAGGAGGCTGGCCTCAAACTCCAAGTCGTTCACTTGGGCGGTGATGAGGTGGCCCGTGGCGCATGGGATAAGAGCCCCGATGTGCAGGCACTCATGCAGCGCGAAGGCCTCAAGAACCAGCACGATGTACATGCCTATTTCCTGAAACGCGTCAGCGCCATGCTCGAGGCTCGCAAAATCCGCATCGCAGGCTGGCAGGAAATCGGTCTTGACAATACGCCTGAGTATAACGCATTGATGACGCCTCGTGTGGCAGGCGTGAACGCCTGGAGCACGGTGGGCTCACGCAGCGATGTGCCCTATCGCCTGGCTAATGACGGCTATCCCGTCATCCTCTCCAATGTGACCAACTTTTATATGGACATGGGATACAGTTGGCACCAGAACGAACAGGGATTGCACTGGGGTGGTAAGGTCGATGAAATCGACGCTTGGAGCGCCTTGCCCGCCAATATCTATGCGAGCGCCCGCACGGCGGTTGACGGCACCCCTATCAATATCACCACTGCTGCCGATGGCAAGATCAAACTAGAGAAACCCGAGAACATCATCGGTGTGCAGGCCCAATTGTGGGGCGAGACCTTACGCTCGTTTGACCAGGTGCAGTACATGATGCTGCCCAAGATGATGGGCGTCAGCGAGCGTGCCTGGAATGCCATCCCTGACTGGAGCAAGGACCTGACCGATATCGAAGCCTATAACGAGGCCCGCCATCAGTATAACCTCAAGATCGGTACCCGCGAGTTGCCCTTGTTGAAGAGCATGGGTTTCAATTTCCGTGTAGGACCTCCGGGCATTCAGTTGGTTGACGGCAAGTTGCTGATCAACACCCAGTATCCCGATGAAATGGTGACCTATACTCTCGATGGCAGCGAGCCCACGATCGCTTCGCCCCGTTGGACGGCACCAGTGCCCGTCAAGAATCAGCCTCAGGTCATCAAGGCCAAGGCCTTCTACCTGGGCCACGAGAGCGTGACAACTTACTTGTTTAAGTAATTGCGCGGCATCTGATAACAATAACAAGGAGCACAAGCCCTGTGTTTGCACCGTGAGAGTCAAACATGGGGCTTGTCCTTCTTTTGGCTAGAAAGGGATACGCCACGAATGCAAAAATAACTAAAAACATGTTGTTAAATCTAAAATAATTTGAATTTGTAGTGTTAAAAACGGGATAGGTATATAATAATTGAAAAATAATGTGTATGTTTGTAGTTCAATCTACAGCCAACTTTCGCTTACAATTATTACCTAACAATAAAACCTATTCAAGAATGAGAAAACAGTTACTATTGCTACTGTTGTTGAGCCTCTTCTCGCTGCCGGGACTTGCCCGTGTGGTGACAGGCGTGGTGACGCAGTCGAGCGATGGCGAGCCGATTATCGGCGCGTCGGTCAAGGTGCACGGCACAACGCGCGGCACGGCGACCGATTTTGACGGCCATTTCTCGATTGAGGCCAACGACGGCGACGTGCTCGATGTGAGCTACGTGGGCATGAACCCCAAGAGCGTGAAGATTGGCCCGGGCCAGACCGTGGTCAATATCGCCCTTGAAGATAACGCCCAGGTACTGGGTGAGGTCGTGGTGACCGCCATGGGCCAGACCCAAGAGAAGAAGAAACTGAACTTTGCCGTTCAGTCCCTTGACGAAGAGGCGGTGACCGCTGGCGGTTCCACCAACTTTGCCAACACCCTGCAGGGCAAGATTGCCGGCTTGCAAGTGAACACTGGCGGCAGCTCGCCCAACTCCTCGACCCAGGTCATCATACGTGCCATCTCGTCGATGAACAACTCGATGAGCAATGAGCCGTTACTCATCGTTGACGGCATGGCCTATCGTGGCGCTGCCTCGTCGCTGGGAGACCTTAACCCCAACGACATCGAGAACATCACGGTGCTCAAGGGTGCCGCTGCATCGGCCCTCTATGGTCAGGAGGCAGGTAGCGGTGTCATCATGATTACCACCAAGAATGGCGGCAAGAATGGCGAAATCAACGTCACGGCATCGGCAACGCTCGAGATCAATACTCCCTATCGTGTGCCCAAGATCCAGTCCACCTTCATCCCTGGTGCCAAGGGCATGTATAAGGAGAACATGGGCAGTGGCGGCTGGGGCCCCTATATGGGCGAGAACGATCAGTACTACGACAATGTGAATAACTTCCTGAAGACAGGTGTCCTGCAGAAGTATGACGTGAGCGTGAGCGGTGGAACGGAGAAATTCTCCTCCTACGCCTCGGTGTCCTACAGCGACAATCAGGGTATCGTTCCCAAGGATTACCGCAAGCAGGTAAATGCCCTTATCAAGGGTACCTACAAGCCCAGCGACAAGGTGCAGATCATGCTGAGCGCCAACTTCATGAACCGCAAGTCACGCGGATTCGGCAACTCGATGTCCACCATCTACAACTGGGGTATCAACAAGGACATGAGCAATTACCGCACTCTGGAAGGGCACGTGAACTGGTGGGCATACTATGACCACTGGGAGAATCTGCTCGACACCGAGCGCATCAATGGCGCCGTGTCACCTTATTTCGGCCGCTATATGGATTGGAGCCAGACCGAAGGCAACCGTTTCATCATCAACGGCCAAATCAGCTACGAACCCATCAAGAACCTGGTGATTACGGGCAAGATGGGTTATGACAAGAGCTACTCGATGTATGACTCCTACACCGTGCCCCGCATCTATGAGGGTGACCTGATGGATCCCACGGCCGAGGATGTTCAGACCAAGCTCAGTGACATGCAGTCCAAGTTCGGTTCCTACAGTTTCCAGCCCTCACGCGGATCGATGTTGAACATGCAGTTGCTTGCCACCTATCAGCACACCTTTGCCGAGGACTATACCGTGAGCGCCCTTTATGGTCTGGAATACAAGGAGCGCCGCGGCCTTGAGGCATCTATTTACAACGAGCACTTCATGCTGGGCGGTGGATACTATAGTTTCAACAACACAGACTTTACCAACGGCGACCTGCTCATTGCCAACCGTCCCACGCTGTACCATAGCGAGAGCAACATCTACGGCCACTTCGGCGAGTTGCGCTTTGACTATAAGGGCATGGCACAACTCTCGGTCACTGGACGTCTTGACGGCTCCTCACGCTTGAGGCAATCTACCCAGACGACCTATTTCTACCCTTCGGTCACTGCGGGTATCATCTTCAGTGAGTTGTTCCATCTGTCCAACGACTGGTTCAGTTACGGCAAGCTGCGTGGCAACTGGGCCAAGGTCGGTAAGGATTGTCAGGCTTATCTGTACACCGACACCTATAAGCAGTGGACGCTCTTCCCCGATGGAGGCTATGGCGTGGATCCCACCGTGTCGCGTGCCGTTGACCTGGTTCCCGAGATGACCAAGTCGTGGGAGATTGGCGCTGATCTGCGATTCTTCCGCAACTGGACGCGTCTCGACATCGCTTACTACTCGACTACGGTCGATGACCAGATTGTGACCGTGCGTGTGTCACCCGCATCGGGCGTTATTCTCCAGACCCGCAACGAGGGTAGCCTCAAGAACCATGGTATGGAGATTTCGTTAAATCAGGACATCATTAAGAATGGTGACTTTACATGGAGCGCCCTGGCCAACTTCTCGTTCAACCGCAGCAAGGTGCTCTATCTGCCCAACGAGTTGACCGAAATCCAGGGAACCCAGTATGGTGACATCTTCCCCGTTGCCCGCTTGCACGAGTCTTCGACGGGTATCTCGGGTAAGGATTACGTGCGTGACCCGGATGGCAACGTCATCTGTGACGAGAACGGTTATCCCATCATCGATAGCGCTAAGGGCCTTTACATCGGCAATCGTGAGCCTGACTGGCTGCTGGGTGTGGGCAGCACCTTGCGCTACAAGAACGCGAGCCTGTCGTTCCTGTTTGATGGCCGAAAGGGTGGTGATGTGGTCAACGTCACGGGCCGTAGCCAGATCACCAACGGCATGAGCAGCCTGTATGACAAGTACCGCAACCGCGAGTACATCATCGACGGTGTGCAGGCCGTAGCCGGTCCTGACGGCACGACGACCTATGTCAAGAACACAACGCCTATTGTGCTTGACTCCTATTTCATCAATACCTATTACTCGACTGTTTCGTCCAACTTCATTGAGGACGGTTCCTATATCCGCTTGAGTTATGTGACGCTGAGTTATGACCTCGGCAAGCACTTCAAGCGCACCTGGCCCGTTAAGGGGCTCACGCTCACTGCCACAGGTCGCAACCTGCTGTTGCTGACCAAGTACCGCGGCAATGATCCCGCTGTGCTCGCTGGCACTGGTGGCGGTACCGGTAGCGCCGGTATCGACAATTACAATGTGCCCAGCACGCGTAGTTTCAATTTTACAATTAAAGCATCATTCTAATAAAAGGCCGACTGATTATGAAAAAGATTAAATTATTAGCATTGTTGATGCTGGTTGGCCTGCTGTCGGTGAGCTGCAACGATATCCTCGACGATAACATCAACCCCGACAGGGCCCATGATATTGAGGCCAAGGATGGCCTGGCTGTCATCATCTACTACGCACAGCAGGTCGTCTATGACCACAGCGAATATTACGCCTACTTCTCCCAGATGCTTACCACTGGCGGTAAGAGTTCGGTGGGAGCCTATAGTTACAAGTGCGAGTGGGAGATGCTGACCATGAACCGTCACCCGATGTGGCGTCGCCACTTCTATGACATCGGTAAGAATACCGATAACCTAGTGAAGAATTCCCAGGCTATCAATTCGCCCAACTATGAACTCATCGGGCGCACCATCATGCTGATGTCCACTCAGTTGACGACCGACGCCTTTGGTGACATACCCCGCAGCGAAGCCTACAAGAGCATTGCGCCCAAGTATGACACCCAAGCCTCGGTATATGCCTGGATGATGCAGGAGTGCGATGACCTCATCAAGATGTATGATGACCCCGCGATTGTCAACAATCCTGACAATCAGAAGATTGACGCCTCGGTGGACCGCGTCTATGGCGGAGACCTCGAGAAGTGGAAAGGCCTGGTATATGCCATCAAGGCAAGATTGCTGCTGCGCAACATTCCCAATGTGGACCGCAGCCCCGCCATGTGCCAGAAGATTATCGATGCTGCCGATGCAGCCATCAAACAGTGGCGCAAGGGTGACGTGTTTGATTATCAAGGTGGTCGTGATGCTTGGTTCGGCAATGAGCCGCGTTACTACTGGGATGGCGGCACCGGTACGCAAAATGCCGTGTGGAGTGTTGCCCAGCCTGTTATCAACTCGTGGGAATCGCGTGGTAACCTCCTGGGTAGCGCTATCCCCAGCAAGTTCTTCATGGTCGACCTGTTAGGTATCAGTAAGCCCGATAATGAGATGACTTGTGGTATGTTCAATGCCGAGGGCGCCCATGACGGCTTTGCCAATGACCCGCGCTGTGGCTTGCTGATGATTGCCCGCACGGGGCCTGCCAGCCCCTCGGTGACCAGCGAGCGTATCAAGATGCGTTACCTGGAGAACAACATCGGTATGGGTACTTCTTACAAGATTGCCAATTATCCTAACCTGTACATGGGGGCCTATGCTGGCGCAGCCGATGCCTATAATCCCATCTTCACGATGGAGGAACTGTACTTCATCAAGGCCGAGGCCATGTATTGGATGGGTAACAAGACTGAGGCTTGTGCCCTCGCCAAGGAAGCCACCCAGTGGAATATCCAGCGCCATCTTGCTGCATTCCTGCGTCTCTATCCTAACGAGAACTATAATGCCAACACCGACAACAAGTACCCCGGCAACTCGGTATCGGGCGGAAAGCCCGGTTTCCAGGCTGCTGAGTACTGGGATGCTCAGGTTGCTGCCTTCCTCGATAACGAAGACTACTATAAGGGCAAGAACGTGGCTGTGCACAAGGTGACCGACCGCGGCAACAAGCACTGGTACTTCAATCCCAGCGAATTCACGCTGAGCGACCTGATGCAGCAGAAGTACATCTCCATGTACCTGCAGCCCGAGCAGTGGACCGACATGCGCCGTTACCATTACAGTAACAACCGCAACCACTACGGCATCGGTGACAATCAGGAAATCGTTTATCCCACCCTGCGCAGACCTTACAACCTGTATGCCGCATACTGGATTGACGGCCTGACCGAGGAGCAAAAGGAGAATACTTGGATCCAGCGCATCAACTACGATCCTGAGACCGAGGAGAAGTACAACCGCCAGGAACTCGAGCGTCTGGGCGCTTACAAGAACTACAAGTGGTTGCAGGTACCCATGATCTGGGCCTATAGCTATGGTGAAGTATCCTCGTTGACTCAAGAGTAGTTAATAGTTAATAGAAAACAGTTAATAGTTGACATCAATTATGAAACGACATAAAATATATGGACTGATAGCTCTGATGGCACTGCTCACCGCTTCGTGTGCGATACATGACCCGTTTGCCGACAATGGCCAGTTGGGTCAGGTGTTGCCCACGGTCGATTGGGAGCAAGGTTCCACAGTGGTTAAGGCGGGCCGCCATGCTACCTTCAAGGGCAAGTACTACACCACCAGCGAGAAGTCGATTGACCATAGCGAGGTGTGGTGCCTCATCAAGCGTGAGCAGACCGCCACGGCGACCAGCAAGTTGACCACGTCGCTCGCCTATACCAAGAACTACTCATTGACCGATACGGTGCGTTCTAACCAGATGGTAGCCACCTATCCTCACAGCAAGGCCGAATGGGATGGCTACGAGTATGTGCTCACCGACAGTTTCCCCACCTCACGCACCCTCGCCCCAGTGACCTGGGTAAATCCTGAGGAGTGGGATCAGGAGAAGTTTGACAGTTATTATCCCTCGACGTTCCAGCAGGAGTTTATGGCCTATATGGTCAATGCGCTGACTAAGGACAGCACCTACTACAACGACCTGCGCAACGTCTATATCAAGTACAACTTCCCCATCGAGTTGTTTGAGCAACTCAATGCCCAGTACAACATTGAATTCCCGACAGACACGACGACCGACGACAAGTCCAACGCTTGGTTCACTACCGATGAAGTGGATCATTACTACTACATCACCGTGGGCGACGATGGCTCTGCCGTCTATCATGAGATTGCCAACGAGAGCGAGGCCCCGTCAGGCGTGAACGTGCAGGCGGTCTATCGGTCGGCTTTCTGGCTCTTCTCCCGCTACAGCGACGATACGGGTGGCAAAATCACCACGGTTCGCCGCCAGTACATGCCCTATTTCAAGAGCATGCTTGAGACGATTCCTTTCACGTCATGGATTTACAACACGTCAGATAAGGCTTACACGGTGAATTTCAACCGCACCTACTTCCTGGAACCCCAATTCCGCGTGTATGACAGTGACGGCAAGGTGGGTGTTACTTCCGATAATAAAGAGGTCACATTGAATTAGTTGTAAGTTTTTAGTTGTAAGATCTTAGTGTGATTACAATCGCCAGGAATAACCGGTAGCAAGAGCATTTTAACTTACAACTTGAAACTAAAAACTTAAAACATGAAGAATATGAAGACATTCAATAAAATAGCATTCATTTTCATGCTGGCGATGATTGCCGTGTCATGTATCGATAAGACGCCTGACTATGACAACTTTCCCACAAAGGATGTGGACTTTACCTATCGGGTGGATGACGACCGCTATGGACTGGACTTCTACGTGGTTTCCACTGTCGAGTTCACTAACACCTCGTCCAAGTCAGGTCAGGTGACGTGGGACTTCGGCGACGGCACAACCTCAACCGAGATGAATCCATCGCACAAGTATGCCAAGGCTGGTGTCTATCAGGTGACGCTTACTATCGATGGTGTGGGAAGACGTACCTATCCGCTGCTCATCTATGACATCGCACCGCTGCTCAGTGTTGCCGAACAGAGCGCTACGCCTGTGGTCATCAACGATGTGAATGTGAAACTCGACATCGAGCTTCCCAATCCTGAAAACCTGACCTGCAAGTATGTCTGGACGTTCCCTGATGGCACCCGCGATGAACAGGGCAACCTGATTTCCACCTTCGAAGGCTACAGCCACGATGACGGCACGATTGACAACCCCGGCAAGTTGACCTTCAGTAACATCGGCTCACAGAAGATTACCCTTCAAACGTGGTTTGACATCTATGGTGAGAACCGCCGCTTGGAGGACAGTTACGTCAATGTGCAGGTGGGCTCGTCGATTCCTGCCCCCACGCTCTATTATGCGACTCAGGGCGGAAATATCATGGCCGTGAAACTGGTGGATCTGTCTCAACTGCCCTCAGGCACCAAGAACCTGCCCTTTGATATGGGTGTAAGTTCGGGTAATATGCCGACCACGCTTGTTTTTGCCACCGAGAAGACGGTGACCGACAGCGCCACGATTGAGCAGGACAACGTCTATATTCTGGACTGCGGCAAGCAGTACTATTACATCAACGACGAGGCCGGAAACCTGGGAGACGGCAAAATTACCGTCATGAGCGCCGATGGTTCGGTCACCAATGTGATGGTCACCAATGTGGGCGGTCCTGCCTTCAACGACCCGTTCCAGGGTTGCACCGATGGCACCACCCTCTATTATACCGACCGCAACACGGGTATCCGTACCCTCCCGCTCACGGCGCGAGGCGAGACCGAACAGACCAACTTCAACAGCACTGCTGGCTACTATGTGGTCAACAACCAGTTGAGTTACTATGGCCAGGGCATCGCCTATGGTGCCATCCACACGGGGTTGTACCTCGACCGCACGGGCATGTTCTGGTGGGGCAAGAACTATTCGGGTAACGGCATCTACCGCTTTCGCCCGAGCGATATTGGCAAGACCGGTACAGGTGTTCCCATTCCTCATCCCATCGTGCTTGAAACGACACAGCCGCGAGGTTTCACCCTCGATGAGGACCTGGGCTACCTGTATGTGTGGATGACCAAGGGCACCACGCCCGGCGTGGGCTTCACCCAGTATGAGATTCCTGCCGAGAATGCCACGGTGACCTACGACAAGTACGTCAACTTCATCACCATGGAGGCCGATCCCATCAACACGACCGATGCCGAGGGCGTTTACACCACCCAACTGGCCGTGGATGCCCAGACCCACTACGTCTATTTCGGCTTCCGTGCCGCAACGACCGAGAAGACCTACACGACGGGCCTGTACTACTTCAACCCCGCCGATGGCAAGGTCTATAACTTCAACGGTAACAAGGACAAAATCCTGGGCGTGTGCATCAACCCGCGCATGACCAACTTGTTTTAGTTAGCAGTTAATAGTTGACTTAAAATGAATCGCAGAAGATTAACCCTGATAACATTACTGGCGGCGCTGGTCGCCAGTTTTGTCATGTCGGCTGCCGATGGCGTCCCCAAGCGTGAGCAGCGCGGCATGTGGATAACGGCATACCTCAGCGACTGGCCCAGCGGTGCCATCACCGAGCGCAACACGCCCACGGTGCAGAATGCCTGCCGCAAGATGCTCGACACCCTGCGTGTCAATCACATCAATGCGGTCTATTATCACGTGAGGGCGATGTGTGACGCGATGTACAATTCCGCCTACGAGCCGTGGTCCAGTTATGTGTCAGGCACACGTGGGGTGGCACCGGCGTTTGACCCCTTCGGCTATCTTGTCGAGGAAGCCCACAAGCGTGGCATTGAGGTGTATGCCTGGGTTAATCCCTACCGCTATGGCCACGGCAGCAACATGTGGGGCGAGAGCGAATTGGACTATATCTATACTCATCCCGAGTGGTTGTTGACCACGAGTTACGAGACCGTGCTCAACCCCGGTATCCCCGAGGTGCGACAGCGCGTGGTGGACGTCTGCAAGGATATTCTGGTGAAATATGATGTTGACGGACTGGTCTTTGACGATTATTTCTACAACCAGGACAACCCGTCGTTCTCGCTCGATGCCGACCTGTATAACGCCTATAAGGCAGGCGGCGGCACGATGTCCCAGGGCGACTGGCGGCGCGAGAATGTCAATCAGATGGTCAAGGACGTGAACGATATGGTCAAGGCGACCAAGCCATGGGTGCGATTTGGCATCGGTCCTGCCGGTGTCGCTTGCAGTTCCCAGGCCGTGGCCGACCAGTATGGTGTGGAACCCAGCCCAGGTAGCGACTGGCAGTATAACCAGATTTACAGCGACCCCATGGCATGGCTCACGCGTGGTACCATCGACTTCCTGGCGCCACAAGTCTATTGGAAGACCACCGGCACCTTCACGGGTGTTACCACATGGTGGGGCAAGATGGCGGCGCGTTTCAACCGTCATGTCTATATCAGCCAGTGGATTCCCGACGAGGAGGGATGGACGCTTGCTGAGTTTGTCAAGCAAGGCCATGTCATGCGCGACGCGATGGCTGCCGGAGGTAATCCAGGCATGGTTTATTTCCGTTATGGCACGTGGCGCAACAAGAAGGAGGTCATTGATGGCAAGGTGCGCCAACTGCGCATCTGGCTCAAGGACAGCCTCTATCCGACCATCGCCCTGAATCCCGCACCCGCTTGGATCAAACCCACTCAGACCTATACCACGGTGACCAACCTGGCCTATAGCGACGGCCGGCTCACGTGGGACAGTATCCCCAACGTGCGCTATGTCATCTATACCATTCCCGATGGGGTAGAGGATAGTGATTTCCATTGCCAGGCAAGTTATATCGACGGAATCAGTTATGGAGCCAGTTATACCCTGCCAGCCTCCAAGCGGGAGGGTTACCGCTATGCTGTGACCATTCTTGACCGCTGGGAGAACGAGTATGCTCCCGTCATGCCGGGTGTTGTGCCTACCCAGGCCGCCCAGCCAGTATTACTCTATCCTGAGGATGGCGCCGAGGTGCCCGAACTCTCGTTCCTGCAGTGGCAGGGCGAGACGTCCAATTATGTGGTGCAGGTCTATGCCGATGCCATAATGGATTCGCTTGTGGCCCAGGTCGAGGTGGACTCGATGAGTTGCCCCCTGCCGCGCATCCCGTGCCTCACTGCCGGCACCTACTGGTGGCGTGTGGTGGCGCGTGGCTTGAATCAGTGGGACAGTGCCAGTGAGTTGCGCCAGTTTACCTTGGGCCAGATGCGAGTTACCTCGCCAGCCAGCAATGCGACATCTGTCCCCTTGAAGCCTGTCATCACCTGGACGGCAGGTGCACCGGGAACGGCTTATCTGTTGGAAATGTCGACAACAGCCAATATGAACAACCCTGACACGGTCCGTTTGTCTGAACCGCAATGGCAGGTGCCCCAGTACCGCTTGTCGGGAGCCACGACCTATTACGTCCGCGTCACGGCCACTTATGGCGCCGCTACAGTGACAACTCCCGTCTCATCGTTCACCACTGTCGAGGTCATTCCTCCCGTGCCTGTTTATCTCTGTCCCGCCGATGGTGAGACGGTGCTCTATTCGACCGATGTGGTTCGCTTTGAGCCCGTGGAGGGTACCCAGTCGTTGAGGGTGCAGATCAGCAGCAGTGAGAGTTTCCCCACGCGCACCTCTTACAATGGCACCTTAGAGCAGGGTGTCTTTGAGACGCCAATGTTGGGCGACATTAAGGGCGCAGGCAAACTTACTGACGGCAAGACCTACTACGTGCGAGCCCGCTATGCTTATCGCACCCTGGCTACGGGAACAACAGTGCAATATACTGACTATTGCGACATTCGCTCGTTTGTCTATCACGAAGCCGTCCAGGGTGACGTGAATGGCGACAGTGAGGTAAACATTGCCGACATCAATGCGCTCATCGACCTTATCCTCACGGGAGGCAGTGGTGATGCCCGCTCAGATGTCAACGGTGACGGTGAGGTGAATATTGCCGATGTCAATGCGGTGATTGATCTCATCCTTCAGTAACATTTAATGACTTGTAAATGAAAAGATTGATTTTCATAGCAGTATTGATGATGGTGTTCATGGCTTGCAAGCGTGATCCCGGCAAGAATTTTCCGCCCGATAACACCGATGTGGAACTCACCTCGACCAACCTGCCTATTGTGTGGATTGAGGTGAGAGACCGGACGATTGACCGCTACCAGCGCATCGATGCCTATTTGAAAATCATCGACAACGGCAAGGGTAAACTTAATTATGCCGACCTTAAGGCGCATCCTGGCCAACGTGTTGACTACGAGGGGCACGTGGCTCTGCGCTACCGGGGCAACTCTACTTTTAATGACAGTCCCAAGAAACCTATATCGTTCCGCACGCTGGACCAGCCGATGAAATATGCCTCGAAGCAGAAGGTCAAGATTTTAGGGATGGGTAAGGAAGATAATTGGGCCCTGCTCGCCCCATATTCCGACAAGAGCATGATGCGTAATCTGCTGGCCTATGAGTTGGCGCGTCCGTGGATGGAGTATGCCCCGCATGGCCGCTATTGCGAGGTGTTCCTCGATGGCACCTATTATGGGGTGTATATCCTGTGTGAGGTGGTATCCAGAGGCAAGCATCGCCTCAACCTCGCCACTCCCCGGAAGACCGGTGATGCCCTCACAGGTGACTACCTGATTGAGGTGGACTATGACGACGATGTGCACTACCGCTCCAAGTATCACCCCGTGGATAGCAATGGCCGCCCGTTGACCGACAGGTTTATCCATATTCAGTACAAGTCGCCTAACCCCGATGACCTCAATAAGGCTCAAATGCAGTACATCAACCGCCGCTTTGACCAGATGGAGGATGCGCTCGCATCGCCAGACTATCGTGACCCTGTGTCAGGCTATCGACGCTATATCGATGTGACGTCGTTTATCGACTATCAACTGGCCATGGAACTGGGCCACAACGTGGACGGCTACCGCAAGAGCTGTAAACTCTACAAGCGGCGCGACGGCGTTGACGGGCGTTTCAAAACGGTCATTTGGGACATGAACCTAGCCTATGGCAACTGTAACATGCATGAGGGATGGCGCACCGATGGGTGGGTATATGAGTGCAATGACTTGCTCTATGCCCATGGTGAAGATTACCTTATCCCCTTCTGGTGGGGACGGCTGAATGCTGACGAGGAGTACCAGCGGCTGCTACGTGACCGCTGGGCGCAGTATCGCAGCACTACCTTGACCGAGGATCATGTCATGGCCGTCATCGACTCGCTGGCCAATGAACTGACCGCTGGAGGGGCAATGGATCGTAATAGTCAGGCCTGGCCGCGATGGGGCGTGTGGGTATGGCCCAACTACTATGTTGCCAAGGATTTTGACGACGAGGTGTCCCACTTGAAGCAATGGTTGCGCGACCGCATCGCGTGGATGGATGAGGCTTTAGGTTTCAAGACAGCCGAGAACTAAATCCACAAAAGATTTTGAAAGTAATGATTTTTGTTGTTACTTTGCTATCTTAAAGACAAGAGAATCAGATCACTTAAAAATAATATTAATAACCAACTGATTATGAGAAAATTATTACTCTTTTTGCTCGCCGTTTTGGCTGTTGGTAACGCCTGGGCAGTGACCGATGGCGTTAAGTATGAGCCAGTTAATGACATCAATATCGTTAACCTGTGGATTCAGGACCGTGCCCACACGCCTGAAGTGTGGCCTAACAAGCCTTACTGCAACACCAGTGCCCGTACCTCGGTGATGACTAACGGATTCATCTACATCTCGCGCACCAATGCCAATACCGTTATCATGGGCACCGATACGCTGGCCCAGAGTGTGGTTTACAAATTGGATGCCACTAATGGTGAGTTGGTCAAAGAATTGCCCTTGACGCTCGATGGAGCCATCTACGGCAACACCACCTTGAACGCCAACACGGTGGGCGTGGACAACTTCGGCCATCTGTATATCGCTCCCTACACCAGCGAACTGGCTACAGAGCAGCCCGTCTATCTCCTGGATGGTGAGACTGGCGAACTGACGCTGGTCGATGTTCTGGATAAGGGTGATGCCCTGGCACGTTGTGACTATATCGATGTGATGGGCGACCTCACCCGTGAGGAGGCCGAGTGTAACATCATGACGGTGGGCGCCAGTTCCGAACTGCTGTACCGTTGGCACGCCGATCAGGGTGGTGACTTCGAGGGCGGTTTTGAGGGTGACCCCTATCTTGCTATCCTGGATTTCTATCCTGAGACCGTGACTCAGTGGGGCTATGGTCCCGTGGTCAAGATGATTCTTGGTGAGGACGAGGATACCCGTTACAGTGGCGAGTTATTCTATGTTGACGGTTTCAGTTCATCGCCCATCCTGTATGATGTGACGGGAACGATGGTAGACAATTTTGAGAATGTGGATCCCGCTTTCTGGCCCATGGATGCTGGTGCCAATGGTGTGTGTGAATTCACGCTCGAGGGCCGCAACTTCATCGTGTTTGTCGCTGCACAATACACGGGCGGAGAAGAGGGAATCCCCAAGGCCTGCCAAGTCTATATCTGCGAGTTGGGCGAGGGCCTGTCGCTGGGTGGCATGCAGCGCTACTGGATGGTGCCTGACCAGTTGGGTACCGTGAGCGACGGTGGCACGCGCGTTGAGAGCATGAACGTCGAGTACGGCACCGACAGCGAGGGCAACGAGGAAGTTACCCTGTACATCTTCAAGTGCTACAACGGTATGGCCGTTTACAAGATTGGCAAGAACGTGACCGGCGGCGAGGAACCCGGCGTGCCCGGTGATGCCAACGGTGACGGTGAGGTCACGATTGCTGACGTCAATACCATCATCGACATGATTCTTGCCGGTGTTCAAGATTTGGCCGGTGACGTGAACGGTGATGGCGAGGTGGGTATTGCCGACGTCAATGCCGTTATCGATATTATTCTGAAATAAATTTTTATCAAGGCTTTATGTGTTAGGTTTTAGGCGTTAGGGAGCAGTGGCTGCCTAATTACCTAAAACCTAACGTCTCAAGTATAAACGCTAAAGAAAATGAAAAAATCAATACTTCTCTTCTCATTGATGCTTGCCACCGCGTTCAGCGCCCTGGCGGTGACCGATGGCCAGACCTATCCCGAGGTCAACGGGATCAAGATAGCCAACCAATGGATCTTTGACCGCGTCCATGCTGGCACAGCCTATACCAGCAACGATATCTGTAACCAGCGCGCCCGCACGGCGACGATGGACCAGGGTATTATCTATGTAGCGCGTAGTGAGGAACGTGCGGTTATCATCGGCACTGATACCATTGCCCAGTCGGTTATCCACCGTTTCTCGGCCGTCGATGGCAGTCCGCTCCCTGACCTGCCCTTGACACTTGACGGCGCTCCCTATGGTCGTTTCCTGGGCGTCGCCAGTATCGGCAAAGACAGTTTCCACCACATCTGGGTGGCTCCCATGACGAGCACTGTGCAGCAGTATGTTCCCGTCTATCTGGTGGATACCGAGACGGGTGAACTGACCCTAGTTGTCGAGTTGGACAAGGGTGACGCCCCGCAGCGAACTGACTACCTGGATGTCATGGGCGACATTACCCTGGAACAGGCTGAGTGTAATATCATGACGGTTTCCGGTTCAACCGCCGACCCCGGTTTCCCGACCCTTTACCGCATGCATGCTGACCAGGGCGGCGAATGGGAAGGCGGCTTTGACGGTGACCCCTATATGGACATCATCAACTTCTATCCCGAGACCAAGACAGGCTTCTCGCTGGCTCCCGTCATCAAGATGATTGAAGGTCCTGACGAGGATTCCCGTTACAGCGGTGAGATGTTCTATATCGACTGCTTTGACACGGCACCTGTGATTTATGACTTCTCGGGCTCGGTCATCGACTCGTTCGAGGAAGTTGACCCCACACTGTGGCCCCAGTCCCAGCCTAACGGCTGCCTCGAGTTCCAACTCGAAGGCCGTAACTTCCTGGTGTATGTCAACGCCGACATGAATGGCAATGGCCACGGCTGCCAGGCCAACATCTGCGAGTTGGGCGAAGGCCAGTCCTTGGGAGGCATGACCAAATACTGGAAGATTCCTGCCGACAGCCTTGGCAAGGTCAATGACAGCGGTCTGCGCGTGCACTGCTTCGCCGTGGAATATGGCGTTGACAGTGAGGGCTACGAGGAAGTGACGCTGCTCACATTCAAGGCCTATAACGGTATGGCCGTTTACAAGATTGGCCGCAACGTGAGCGGAGCAGAGCCCCATCCCAGCGTGCCTGGTGATGCTAACGGTGATGGTGAGGTGACTATTGCTGACGTCAATACTATCATCGACATGATTCTTGCCGGTAACCAGGAATTGTCTGGCGACGTGAACGGTGACGGCGAGGTGGGCATTGCCGATGTCAATGCGGTTATCGACATCATATTGCAATAAGTTTTCAGTGGTCTGCTGAAACCTAAACAGTAAAAACAATGAAAAAATCAGTGGTTCTCTTGTCTCTTGCCGCCTTGCTGCTGGGAACGGCCACGGGCATGGCCCGTGACCAATGGACCATAGGAGACAGGGCCTACGACGTGGACACACTTATCTTCCCGCATCTGGTGGGACCTGGTGTGACTGCGGCTAAGTATGACATCCCGGCTCTGCCGCTCAAGGTGAGCGTGACCGAGATGGACCTGACGAACCCCTACATGGTGATGGAGACCTGCCTGGGCGGAGAGAAATCGGTGGCCTGTGAGACGCCTGTCAACATGGCTACACGCAACACGCGTCCGGGCCATGAGGTGGTGGCAGCCGTCAATGGCGACTTCTTCATGACATCTCCTACCAACGAGGTGGGATTGCCCCTGAGCGGGCAGGTGCGTGGCGGGGAATTGGTGCTGAGCAGCCATAACCGCGCGTGCCTGGTGCTTGATGAGAATCAGCATCCCTGTATTGACCGATTGACTTTCACCGGTCAGGTAAATAGTGGCAGCTCAACGTTCCCGCTCAATCTGGTGAACCGAATGCGCTATGCCTACGAGAACATAGCCGCCAACCAGTCCATCCTGTTTACCCGCAGTTATGGCCCTGTGACCTATGATGGCTCTACCTCGGGCAAGATGATTGTCTTGAAACCGGCTGAAGAGCCTTTCCGCTGGGCGGCTAATGGCGTTGAGCAGTGTGTCATCGAGTCCATCGTCGATGCTCAGGGGGCCATGGCAATCCCTGACGGCAAGGCCATCTTGTGGCTCAAGGGTACCTATGCCAACTATGCTGACCAACTGGCCGAGGGCGACAGGTTGTCTATCAGTTTCAGTCTCACGCTCAATAATGGCCCTGCTGATGTCAACATCAACCAATTGATTGGCGGCAGTAACCACATCATCATGCAGAACGGCCAGTTCATGGAGGACTGGGCCGAGCGCCATCCCCGTACCGCTATCGGCTTTAATGCCGACAGCACACGCCTCTACTTCGTTGTGGTGGATGGTAGGCACTTGACATCGACAGGCGTTACCCTGCTGGAAATGAAGGGTATCTTTGACGCTCTGGGAGCCGTTAACGCCGTGAATCTGGACGGTGGCGGCTCGTCGTGCATGGTAGTCAATGACGAGGTTATCAACCATCCTAGCGACGGCTCGGTGCGTGCAGTGGGTAACGGATGCCTGTTGGTATCTATTGCCCCCGAGGATGACGAAATCGGCATTATCAACTATGAGCCGCGGTGCTATAATCTGTCGATTTCGGCAACCACCAGATTTGACGTTTGGGGATATAACCAGTATGGCGTACTCAAGACGCGCAATTTGCAAGGCTGTTCCTTCTCGTGTGACCCCGAAGTTGGCTCCTTTGATGAACAGGGCTATTTCCATGCGGTCTCCACTCCGGCCTCGGGTAACCTGTATGTGACCTACAACGGCATCACCGCCAGTCAGCCCGTCACCATTATGGAGGCGCAGTGGCAACTGGTGAGCGATAGTGTGGTCATCGATGGTTTCCACCCTTATGCCATCAACATTAATGGCGTGAGCGGTTATGGACTGGACAAGGTGGACCCTTCGGTAGTGGATTGGACCTCGGCCGATGAGGGCATCTGTGTTGTTGACCAGCAGGGTATTATCACCGCTGTTGCCGACGGCCAGACCTTTGTGGGCAGTTCCAATCCACTGTTGCTAGATTCTATCAAGGTCAGTGTTGAGAATCCCAAGTCACGCATCACCACCGTAGAAAATGCGCCCATCGATCCAGTCACATGGCAGGTAACCCAGAGTGGAGGCAAGGACCGTGTGATTACTGCCCTTGACCATGGCATGCAGATCGATTTCACGGGTTCATCGTCTCGTAACCCCTACATCAAAATCTCCAAGTCGGTGAGGATGTGGGGCTTGCCCGACACGCTACGGTTGCGCATGATGCCAGGTGACTTGCAACTCAAGTCGGTCAAGATTCTGGTTGAGGGGGCTTATGGCGAACGTTTCACGGTAGAGTATCCTGTCATGCCTATTGATGGCAAGGTTACCCTCGACGTGCCCGTGACAGACATCTGTGACGCAAGTGACCTGGGCAATTTCCCGTTGCATCTGTTGTATTACTATATCACTTACGAACCTGTAACAGTGGGCAATCCGTACTGCCTTAAAATTCCAGGTATGGAACTGGTCTATGCCAGTATGCCCCAAGATGAGCCTCAGCCTCTCACGGGCGATGTCAATGGTGACGGTGAGATCGGTATTGCCGATGTCAATGCCATCATCGAACTTATCCTGAGTGGCGGTTATCTGCCTGCTGCCGACGTCAACGGCGACGGTGAAGTGGGTATTGCCGATGCCAACGCTGTCATCGGCCTCATCTTGAATTAATACAGAATTGAAGAATGAAATATGAAACGTGAGGACTTTATGGTAGAGGTGTGTGCCAATGGGGTTGAATCCTGCATCGCAGCACAAGAGGGCGGGGCCGACCGCGTGGAATTGTGCGCAGGCATCCCTGAGGGCGGCACGACACCCAGTTATGGCGAAATCAAGGTGGCGCGCCGCGTGCTCACCACCACGCGTTTGCACGTGATTATCCGTCCCCGTGGCGGTGACTTCCTCTATACCGACCTGGAAGTGGAGCGCATGGCGGCAGATATCGATGTGTGCCGCGAGTTGGGTGTGGATGGCGTGGTGTTCGGCTGCTTGAATGCCGACGGCACGATTGACATGGAGAAGAACCGTTATCTCATGGAGTGCAGTAAAGGCATGAGCGTGACGTGTCATCGGGCATTTGACCGGGCTGCAAATCCCGAACAGGCTCTAGAAGATGTCATTGACCTCGGCTTTGACCGCATCCTGACCTCGGGCCAGCAGCCTAAGGCCATCCAGGGTGTGGAATTGCTGGCAAAACTGAACCGCCTAGCGGCAGGACGCATCATCCTCATGGCCGGTAGCGGCGTGACCGAGCAGAACATCCGCGAACTGCATGAGGCAACGGGCCTGCATGAGTTCCATTTCTCTGGGCGTGAGCCGCAGCCGAGCGGCATGCAGTATATTAACCCTAACCTCTACATGGGACGTCCAGGTGTTAATGAGGCTGCCCTCGACTACACTACGGCAAAACGCGTTGCCGCTACCATATCCCAATTAATTGATTGACAATTAGATATTATTATATAGATATTCCAGATGAAACGAATACTTAGTGTTTTAGTTATTACGATGACCGCGGTTTGCGGTCTGCAGGCTGCTCAAGTAAATGTTACTGAAGCGCGCCATGTGGCTGAGCAGTTTTTTTCGGCCAGGTCATTGCGTCATGCTCCAGCATCGGCCCAGCCAGTGATGCGTCATGCCTATACGGCCGAGCACGAGCGTTTTTATGTCTTTAACCGTGGAGAACAGAACGGTTTTGTAGTAGTGGCTGGTGATGACCGCTTGCCGCAAGTGCTGGCTTACGGTGAAAGCGGGTCATTTGTGGCAGACAGGCTTCCGCTTGGTATGCAGGACTGGATGACCGAGATGAACCGCGAGATTGCTTTCCTGCAATCGCACAGCGGGGTAGCAACTCATCAACCTGTAAAGCGCGCGGTGCCTATCAATCCGTTGATGACGACATTTTGGGACCAAGGTTGGCCTTATAACATGCTGTGTCCCACCTATAATGGTGGCACTGAACGTGCTGTCACGGGATGTGTTGCAACCGCTATGGCTCAGATCATGAATTACCATGAATGGCCATTGCGGGGCACTGGCCGCCATTCCTATAATTGCGATGTAAACGATACAGACCCCACAACCTTGAGTGCCGACTTCAGCCAATCGGTCTATGAGTGGGACAAGATGCTGGATGTTTACAATCAAGAGAGCAATGAGGAATCCTGCTATGCCGTGGCCAAGCTGATGAGCGATGCGGGTATCTCGATTGATATGGGTTATGGCAGTTCGAGTGGCGCTTCCGAGGCTGCGGTGCTGACGGCGCTGACACGTTATTTTGGTTACAGCAGTAGGCATTATTTGCTGGACCGTGACTTGTTCGGCTCGGAGGAGTGGGACCAACTTCTATACGATGAAATCGGTGCTGGACGTCCGATTTTGTATTGCGGTTATACTTACACGCAAGGTTCCTTGAGTGGCCATGCTTTTGTGCTGGACGGTGTTGATGCCGACGGCCTGTTTCATGTCAACTGGGGATGGGGCGGTTCCAGTGACGGCTATTTCATGGTTTCGGTGCTGGCTCCAGGATCTGGCTATAATTTCAAGTTTGGACAAGACGCTATCTTCGGAGTAGTACCCGCCCATGATGCTGATTTAGTCCCTGGAGTCCTCTATGTGCGAGGTATAATGCATCCAGACACGTACACATTGCCCCGTGGTGAGAAAGTGAGTGTGAATTTCTCGGATATCTATGTTGAAGGCAACTTGATGGATACTGCAGGCGTAGATTATTCAGGATATTGGCCTGCGGTCTATGACATGATTCCCATGGAACTTCGTGTCTTTGACCAGAACGGCGCGATAAAGCAGACCCATAGATTCAGTTATAAGGTTTACATCAGTGGTTGGGGACCAGCGTCTCCCAGCATCGAGTTCATGCCTGATGCCTCACTCAGTGATGGTGAATATGAGGTGAAAATCGCCTATTCAGTGAACAGGGATGAGAATTATGACTCATGGGTTTGTGATGATTACGGAAATAACGTGTATTGCAAGATGCTCTTGAGCGGTGACAAGATTTATCTGGAGGATTGTTTCTTGGCCTCAAAGTATAATCTGGAGTCTATGGAAGCCGATAATAGCATCTTTGTGGGTGAGCCGTTTGAAGTGGATGTGACTCTTGCTTATCCCAGGTCGTGGGGCAGCCAGTCAAGACCCAGTACAACGGGCAACATTCGCTTGCAGATGATGAAGAACGGCGAGGTTGTGGCAACTGGTGAGCCGATGGCGGTATCGGTACCCTATGATGCAACTGCAACCTTCAGATTGCAGATGACGGCGCCCACCCAGTGGGGACGATATGATCTGATGGTGGTTGATGATTGTGGCCGATTGTTCCAGCCTGCCTCGGATTGGGCTGATTATGATGAGGCAGCAGGAATGATGAAGGTTATCGTTGTGCCCAAGAGTGAAGAACTTGTCGAGGACTTTGAAACGATGACAGCCAACAGCAAGACCAATGACACCAATGTGGAGGGACGTTTCACATCATGGAGCTTCAACAAGAGTGGCGTTCGTGCCCCAGGTGAGGGCAAATGCCATGGAACCAACTCCGTGATGATGAAGAAACCCAGCACGTTCTATAGCGTTGAGCCGCTCCATCATAATATTTATATGGCTACCGCCACATTCTTCAACAACTCATCGACTGAGGCGAAATATACGCTGGAATATTCAGTGGATGATGCCGCCACATGGGTTAAAGCGCTCACCATTGATGATACTGAGGCTGCCGTGGTTCCGGCAACAAGTGTCACTCAAGTCATCTGGCAACTCAACTTGAAGTCCAGTGAGCCAACCCTGTTCCGTATTGCAATGACAGGCGGCGGCTCGGCGGCAACCTATGTCGATGATTTTATCCTGCGATACAATGATTCGATAGTTATTGGAGATGTTAATGTCGATGGAGAGGTGAATATCGCCGATGTGAATGCGGTTATCGAAATCATCCTGACTGATGGCTCGATTTCTACTGCCGACGTGAATGGTGATGGTGAAGTGAACATTGCTGACATCAACGCTATCCTCGACCATATCCTGGGATCTTGACGGATTCCTCATGTAATATGATTAAAGACAACCTCATGACTGATGGCCACGAGGTTGTCTTTATACTACAGCAAGTCCAACGGTATAATACTGTGAGTTCAATGAAATTGTTCGCTAAGAATCAGTGCGTTAGCCACTCCCCCTCTGTGATTAGAGAGGAGCTCCTCCCCCGCCTGGGGGGAGGTGGCACGAAGTGCCGGAGAAGGGTGAGTGGATAGGGGCGTTGATGCTACCGCGACGGTGCATGCCTTAGGTGGCATCGACGCCCCCCGGCCCCCTCTTATCCAAGAGGGGGAGCTGAGTGTCAGCAGTTTATTCTCATCGAATTCACAGTAAAGTGCTTGCTTTAGGGTTGATTTACCGGAATTTATGGATTTTTTGAATAATGCTGTTAAAATTCTTACGAAAAGTATTGCACATTGAAAATCTTTCTATATTTTTGTCCTTTAGGAATATAGCGGTTGTTTTTAAGCACTACGATATTACAAAAAGGACTGCGCTATACTCCTAATCATCATTAATCATTTTTATTTAATCCTCTTATTATTTTATTAACACCATCAAAATTTTTTCAAGCTATGTCTAAAAAGATTTCACAGTACATCATGATTTTGATGGCTATGCTCTCGTTGAGTGTTCCCGCATGGAGCGCACCGCGCGACAAGCAAGCCATGTTGCAGTCGGCTAGGCAAGCCTTGATGTCAATGGCCGCGGGCGGCCATCGTTTTAATGCCTCGTCGCCCCTGGTTGAGTCCAGGACGACCAGTGCTTACACTCTTTATGAAACCCGTGACGGTGACTTTGCCATGATTGCTACCGATGACCGCTTGCCGGCAGTCCTGGCAGTGGGCAACGGCCAATCATCGGTTACAACACAGCCCAATCCAGGATTTGAGTGGTTCTGTAACAGTATTGAGCAAGTGTCAAACGCCCTCACCAGTGGAGACAAGGTTTTCACAACTACCCTGCCTGATCCAACCAAATATCCGGCCAAAGTGGATGCCCTGATCACGTCGCAATGGGGGCAGGATGCGCCTTACAGTTACTGGTGCCCGACGGGCTATGGCGAAATCTGTGATGACTACACGCCCGATGTCGTCCATTGCTGTGTGGGCTGCGTGGCTACCGCACTGGCCCAGTTGACCCGTTATTACCGCTTTCCCGCCCATGCCTCGGGGACGGCCAATTTTATGATAGGCGACAAGGAAGCCAGCGCAAGTTTTGACGCGACATTTGATTGGGATAATATGCTGGACACTTACCCCGAGGGGCAGTATACCGAGGCCCAGGGACGTGCCGCAGCCCTGTTGTCCTATGTCTGCGGGTTGATTAGCGGGATGACCTACGCTACCAATGAGTCCGGGTCAAGTAACCATTCTGCCCTGGCGGGTGCAAAGAACTACTTCGGCTACAACAAGGATGCTTCCATCATCGTGCGCAGTGACTACAGCGAGCCGGAGTGGATGGATATGGTTTATAACGAGTTGGGTCATCAGCGCCCCTTGTACTATCAGGGAGTCTATCTCAAATTTGATCCATCGGTGGGTCTGATGGCAGCAGGTCACTCATTCCTCATTGACGGATACAACGAGGAGGGACTGGTTCACGTCAACTGGGGATGGTATGGCAACTACGATGGCTACTTTGACATTGCTTTGCTTGACGTGCGAGGCATGCAGTTCAATGCCTATCAAGACATGGTCATCAATTTTGTGCCCGACCCAAGCCTGGTGGGCCTCACTGGGGACGTCAACGATGACGGCGTGGTCAACATCCAGGACGTGACCGACCTCATTGACTATCTGTTAAACAGTGATACAGCGCTGATTAACATGGCCAATGCTGATGTGGATGGTGACGGATCTATCAACATCGCCGATGTGACGGAACTTATAGATAACTTGCTCAAGCATTGACCGTGATATAACATAATACCAGCCTTTAATTATATCCGTGCTGCGCACGGAGAAATTGAACTAAAAATTAATTATAATTTTGATTAATTTCCCGGCCGTCAGGCTAATTAAAGGTCTAGAGGTTTGTTATAACTTGTCCTTAGATGCTAACTCGTTGAATATCAATGAAGATATTCAACGAGTTCACGTTATGTTATTAAGCGTGATTTAGAGCAGGCTAATGGCGGTGTCAATGGCTTGGTCGGGTGTGGTCCAGATGATGTCGGGGTCGCGGCGATACCAGGTGAGTTGCTTTTTGGCATACACGCGCGTGTTTTTCTTCATGCGCTCGATGGCGGTAGTGCGGTCCATCGTACCGTCAAAGATGGCAAACATTTCCTTCATTCCCACCGTGTTGAGCGAATTAAGGTGTCGCAAATGAAAGACCGACCGAGCCTCTTGTTCCAAGCCCGCTTCAATCATGCGGTCCACCCGCTGGTTGATGCGTGAAAATAACTGGTCGCGCTCGATATTGAGGGCCAGCTTGATGATGCGGAAGTCGCGCCGCTTGGCGGTTCCTGTGCGCAGGGTGGAGTAGGGCACCCCCGCCTGGCGGCAGATCTCCACACCATGGCACACGCGGCTGGTGTTCTTGCGGTCGATCGTGGCGGCATACTGCGGGTCTAATTGCTCCAATTCTTTCACCAGGCTTTCCAGGCCTTCACGTTGCAGCTTCTCCTTGACGGCAGTGCGCACCTCAGCACTGATGTCGGGCAACCGGTCAATGCCACGGCACACGGCGTCAACATACAGCATCGACCCACCGCACATCACTACACAGTCGCCTTGCTGCCACAATGACGGCAAGAGCGCCATCACCTCGCTCTCGAATTGCGCCGCGCTGTAACTCTCTTCCAAGTCCTTGAATGCCACAAAATGGTGACGAACGGCGGCCAATTCTTCGGGTGTGGGTGCCGCGGTGCAGATGGGGATACCGCGGTAGATCTGGCGGGAATCGGCGTTGATGATGTCACAATGCAGCCGCTGCGCCAGCCCGATGGCTGTCGCTGTCTTGCCCACTCCCGTGGGGCCTGTGATGACAATCAGCGTTCGGTTCATTCTTCCTGTTTTTCCTCATTCCGGTACATGTTGAGGAATGACGATGTCAGGGCTAGAGGTGTCTTGCTATCCTTGATGTCTTTTTTCTTGGATTTGTGCAAGGGGTTGGGCTGGTGTAGCACAAACTCGCAGTAATAGGAGATGATGAGCGTTGTCAGCGGCAGTCCGATGATCAGTCCGATAAAGCCCATCACATATACCCATAGCGATAGCGACAGGAAGATGATGGCGGGATTAAGGCCCATCTGGCTCTTCATGATTGTGGGAATCAATACCATGTCCTGGATGATTTGGCAGATGATATAGGCAAGGATGACCCAGCCGAACATCACCCAGAAACTGCCGCCTGTTGCCGCCGTGGCCACCAGACACAGGAAGGCTGCAATGGGAATAGAAATGAGTTGCAAGTAGGGTACCATGTTGAGGACACCGACAAACAGGCCGAAGGCAATCGCCATCGGTAGCCCGATGATGTAGAACTCGATGGCAAAAATCACGCCCACAAAGAATGATACTGCTGCTTGCCCGCGGAAGTAGCGGCTCATCGTGTCGGCTACGTCACCGAAGATGCGCAATGCCATGCGGCGGTACTTTGAGGGGATGGCCGCTTTGAGTGCGTGTGACAATTTATTGAAATCCAGCAGGATGAAGAACATGTACAAGAGCACGATAAACCATGAAATGATGTTGAAAATCACGCTCATGGTACCTCCCACCACCGACCATGCTCCAGATACCGCCTTGTTGATGATTTCCATCCATTGCTGCTTGCTGAACATCTCGTTGATCTTGTTCAAATCGATGTAGCGACGGATGAACTCGTTGATTTCGGAAGGAACGTAGGGAATCCTCAGCGAAGACTTGGCATAGGCAGCCAGTTGCTTGGACATCACCCCGAACTCATCTATCAGGTAGGGGATAACCAGCCAGCACAAGCCTACTATCACAGCAATGACGATAAGCAAGGCCAGCACCACGGCGATGCCGCGGGACTTGATGTGTAACTTGCGTATGAGCCATTCGACTAGCGGTTCAATCAGATAGGCTAAAATGAAGCCAACGACAAACGGCATCAATACAGGGCTCAAGTAGTTGATGAGCCACACGCCGACGACGACGCTGATGAGTGTCAGCACCATCCTCACCACGCGGTCAAAGTCATATTTTTTCTGCACTGTCTGTGACATGTCTGGAATAACTGAATGATTTGGATATACTTGGAAAATGGGATTGACCTAAAACTGAATATCCACTTCCACGGGACAGTGGTCGCTGCCGTAGATTTCGGTATGGATCTTGGCATCGGTCAACTGATCTAGCAGGCGGTTGCTGACCAGGAAATAGTCGATGCGCCATCCCGCGTTCTTCTCGCGGGCCTTGAAGCGGTAACTCCACCACGAGTAGATGTCGGTCACATCAGGGTTGAAGAAGCGCCAGGTGTCAGTGAAGCCAGCACCGAGCAGGGTGGTCATTTTCTCGCGTTCCTCGTCGGTGAAACCGGCATTTTTGCGGTTGGTCTTGGGATTCTTCAAGTCTATCTCCTGATGGGCCACGTTGAGGTCGCCGCACACGATAACGGGTTTCTTCTTGTCCAACTCCAGCAGATAGGCACGGAAGGCATCTTCCCAGGTCATACGGTAGTCCAGGCGACGCAGGCCGTCCTGACTGTTAGGCGTGTAGCAGGTAACCAGATAGAAGTCGGGCATCTCCAGGGTGATGACACGTCCCTCGTGGTCATGTTCCTCGATGCCCATGCCGTAACTGATGCTCAGCGGCTCATGGCGGCTGTAAATCGCTGTCCCCGAGTAGCCCTTCTTTTCGGCATAGTTCCAGTAGGAGCGATAACCGTCAAATTCCAGATCGAGTTGTCCCGCCTGCATCTTGGTCTCCTGCAGGCAGAAGAAGTCGGCGTCCAGTTCCTTGAATATTTCATCAAAGCCCTTGCCTACCACGGCCCTCAGGCCATTCACGTTCCACGAGATAAATTTCATTGCTTGTAGCGTTTTTAGAGATTTAACTTGCAAATTTAGTACAATAGGCACGAAAAACAAAACGAAAACTGTAATTTTGCACTTGATGATTGAAAAGTTCCATCTTCTTGATGTTGACCAGGCCGCAGTCGAGTTGCCGCAGCAGTTCACGTGTCCCTTCTGCTATGTGCCGCATCCGTTGGCGCTGATGGCAGTCGGGCTGGTGCAACAGTATGTCGCGTCAAGGGCCGACTGGGCCGATGAAATGGCGGCTGGCAAGATGCTTGGCGTGCTGGTGGCGCAGGATTCGGCGGGGCGATTGGGCTTCCTGGCGGCCTTCTCGGGAAATCTGGCGGGTAGCGTGCGGCATGACTATTTTGTGCCGCCTGTCTATGACCTGCTAGACCCGCAGGGCGAGTTCAAGCAAGGCGAGGCTCAGATTACCGCTATCAATCACGAGGTGGAGCGCTTGGAGCAATCCCGTGAATGGCTGATGTTGCAAAATCGGGAGGCTGAACAACAGCGAAAAATGGCCGTTGACATCAGCGATTTCAAGGCTCTGATGGCACGCCATAAACAAGAACGGGACCAGCGACGGCAGACGGGAGACCTGACTGCTGCGGAACAGGAAGCGCTCTTGAATCAGAGCCGGTTTGAGAAGGCTGAGTTAAAACGCATCCGCCAGCGCCATGAGGCCGCTATCAGGGAAATCACCGATGAAATGGACCGTTACCGCCATCAGATTGATGTGCTGAAAGCGCGGCGCAGGGCCATGAGCGAAGCCCTGCAGGAGCGGATTTTCCGTCTTTTTGTCGTCAGCAATGCCCGCGGCGATCGGCGTGATCTGGTCGAGGTGTTTAGACCTTTAGGCACCCTGCCGCCCGCTGGGGCAGGCGAGTGTTGCGCTCCGCGGTTGCTTAACTATGCCTACAACAAGCATTTGCGTCCCGTTTGCATGGCTGAATTCTGGTGGGGCGCGTCGCCTGTGGGCGAGGTGAGACATCATGGGCATTTTTATCCCGCTTGCCGCAGCAAGTGCAAGCCCATCCTCGACTTTATGCTCGAGGGGCTTGACGTGGAGGAAAATGTGTTGGGCCAGCCGATGGAAGACCATGTGCTTGACATCGTCTATGATGACCGATGGCTCACGGTTCTCAATAAGCCGTCAGGAATGCTTACGGTGCCAGGTAAACTACTGGAGGACAGCCTGCTCACCCGATTCCAGGAAGCCTATCCTGAGGCTCATGGCCCCATCGTGGTGCACCGCTTGGATCAAGAGACTTCGGGCCTTGTCATCTTTGCTAAGGACAAGGCAACCCATAAGGCCCTGCAACAACAGTTCGAGGGTCATACCATCAGGAAACGTTATATCGCCTTGCTTGACGGCGTCTTGTCGCAGGACGAAGGTGTTATCGATCTCCCTATCCGCCCTGATGTGGACGACCGTCCCCGTCAGATGGTGGACTATGAGAACGGCAAACCTGCTGTGACCCGTTATCACGTGCTGGAGCGAATGGGCCGCACCACCCGTGTCGCTCTGGAACCACTCACGGGCCGCACCCACCAGTTGAGGGTACACTGTTCCCATCCCCAAGGGCTGAACTGTCCGATCATGGGTGACCGTCTCTATGGCACGGCTGCCGCCCGCCTGATGTTGCATGCCCAGTCCATCACCTTTATACACCCCGCGACAGGCCAAGAACTGACGCTTGAATGTGGCGCCGATTTCTAATCCGGTTATAGTTTTCTGCTTAAAAACTGAAAATATTTACATTTTTTTGGAAAATAGAGTGTTTTAGTCAAAAAGACTGAAACAATGCTAATTGTTTGCAAAATTAAATTAAATCATTTTGTGGTTTGCAATCGTAACTCTATATTTGCGCTGTGAAAAATCAGAAGGAGAAGTTTTTTCTCTTTTGTAATAATTAATTAAATTGCCTATGCTGAGACAATTACGCTTCGGATTATTGGCCTTGTTGACATTGAGCGCAGTGTTGCCGATGGCAGCACAGGTTCGTCATGTCACCACGGTCAATCCCCAGTCCAAGCAGTCCTATATGGAGGTCTATGAATTTGACTACGTGGACATCCAGCCTCAGTTTCCTGGAGGCGAGCGTGGGCTCATCAACTTTATCAACAAGACTCGTGAATATCCGTATCATGCTTACAAGAAACGCATCCAGGGCCGTGTCCTGTGCAGTTTCATTGTGGGTACCGATGGCAGGGTGAGTGACGTGCGGGTAATCCGTGGCGCGGGAGACGAGAGCCTGAACCGTGAGGCCATCCGCGTCATCGGTGAGATGCCTAAGTGGAGTGTAGGCAAGGTGGGCAAGCATGCTGTCCCCGTGCGCGTGGTGTTGCCCATCAACTTCAGGCTGTAGCCATCAATGATACCGGTGATATAACTTTATAAACCGCCAAGATTGGCGGTTTTTTTGTGCGATTGCAGGTTGTGAAAAGTGTTAGCATTTTTCTATAGTTTTGTCTGCAATAGACAATTGATAGTTTGCGGCGGATTTTCTTGCAATTTGTTGTATATTCAAGATATTGTATGTAATTTTGCCACTCTAATTAATCAGGATACTATAAACTAACCGATTATACTATTTATTCTTTAATAATTCTTTTATATGAAAAAAATTCTCGTTTTAATCGCTATCGTGTTTGCAGCTATGCAACTCACGGCAGCCACTGTTGACCTTGTATCTGCTCAGCAGTCCGCACAGCATTTCCTGATGAGCCAGACTGCTAAAGGTCGCTTCATGACCTCGGCTCCCACAGTCAAGTGGACCCATGAGGTGAAGAACTCAAGCAATGTCTCCCTGACGGCTTACTACATCGTCAACACCGACAAGGGCTTCGTTATCGTCCCTGGTGATGACCGTGCAGATGAAGTCCTTGCCTATGGTGACGGCTGCCTCACTAGCATGAATGACCTTCCCGAGAGCATGCAGTTCTTCCTGGACATGTACAAGGCTGAGATGGAGTATCTGCAGGCCCATCCCGGTGTGGTGTTGAAGAAACGCAATACCCGTGACGGCATCTCGGTAGAGCCCATGTTGACCACCACGTGGAATCAGGGTACCACTGATGGCAAATCTCCTTTTAACAGATTGTGTCCTGTGGTAAATGGATCATATTGTAAGGTGGGTTGCGCTGCTGTATCACTTGCTCAGGTGATGAATTTCTGGGAGTATCCCGCATCGAGCCCCGCCCTTCCTGGCTACACTGGCCCCACATTTGGTGTAACGGTTGGAGACCTTCCCGCTTATGACTTTGACTGGGCTAATATGCGTGATTACTACACTAACAGCAACTGGTCAGAAGCTGAACGTGACGCTATCTCAAACCTGATGCGTTATGTAGGCCAAGCCGAGTTGATGGATTATGGTGTTGACCTGAGTGGTGCTGATGAGGATCAGATGATGCGTGCTATTAGGCTCTTTGGTTTTGACTCAGGCACTCATTACATGCTCAAGAATGATTATGATTCTGCCATGACCGAACTCGTGACCGAAGAAGAATGGATTGCCACGATGAAGGCTGAATTGATTGCTGGTCGTCCCTTGATGTACTGTGCTGGAGCATCGATGAGCGATGGCAGCGCATTCTATGGCCATGCCTTCAATGTTGACGGTTATAATGCCGAGACTGACATGTATCATGTGAACTTCGGTGGACGTGAGGAGAATAATATTTACTGTGCATTCAACAACTTCGGCTACGGTATCTCAGTCTATAAGTACTTCCAGCTGATGTTTGTCGGTATGCAACCGCCCCAAGGTGCTATTCCTCCCCGCATGGTTGTGAGCCCCCAGTATCTCTTGATGGAGACTTATGCTGGCGATAGCGTGACCGCTAACTTTACTGTAGCCGGTCTTGACCTGACCGATGACATCACCGTGACCGTTACCGACGAGAACGGCTATTTCACCACTAACGTGGCCACTATCGCCATGAATGAAGCAGCCAGCAAGACCGTCACCGTGAAATATGCTCCCCAGGCTATCGGTGAGCATGAGGCTTATGTTACCTTGAGCACCCAAGGTGCTGAGGATGTTGTTCTTCCTCTCTATGGTACTGCAACCCAGGCTCCTCTCAAGAAGTATGATCCCGTGATGCTGCCTGCTGATAGCGCTAACATTACCGCCACCTCGTTCCGTGCTGACTGGTCTGACCAGACTCCTATCCAGAATGTTGCCAGCTACACCCTTGAGGTAAAGACCAAGCCCAATTATACTCTCGTGGCTGAAGCCGACTGGAGCGGTGTAGGCCAAAACTACAACAATATGTCAGATAATTGGGCAGATATCATGCCTGAGGGTTGGAGCTTCAGCGGATATGGCCTGTGGATGGAAGGTGGCTACATCTCAATCGGTAGCTCTGCAAGCTTCATGACTCCGACCTTAGACTTGTCGGCATCTGATAAGGTGACTGTTGTATTTAATGCATGCAACACCGGCTATAGCGGAGCTTCTGTTATTGTATCGACCAGCAAAGATAGTGAATCGTTCTCTTTGACCTCAAAAGACTTCACCCAGTGTGTGGCTGTTCTGGATTGCGACGCTTCAGACGTGATTACTTTCAAGTCTTCAGGTGGTTATCCTGGCTTCTTGGATATCCAGATTTATGCTGGCGTGGTGGATGCTCCTCAGATGCGCGATGCCAAGGACGGTGGCGATGTATATCGCCTGATTACCGGTATCACTGACAGGTTCTACACGGTGAACGATCTGCCTGCCGAGGGCACCTATGTTTACAAGGTGAAGTCCATCTATATCGATGAAACCGAGAGCGCTTGGAGTAATGTTGAGGAGGTAACTCTGTTTGGTACCGCCTATTCCATTGGTGACGTTAACCACGATGGTAGGATAACGATCTCGGATGTTACCGCATTGATTGACTACCTGCTGAGTGACTCTGCCGAAGCTCCTGCTGAGGCTGATGTAAATGGTCAGGGCGGTGTAACCATTGCCGACGTGACCGCACTCATCGACATGCTGCTCAGCAACAGCGGCAATTGATAAACAGGCAATCTGCTAATGATAAAAAGACCTGGTGCCTTGTGTATCCAGGTCTTTTTATCTCATGGTGATATTTTCCTAGCCGAATGGTTGTTTTTTAAGAAAAAATGTATAAATTCGCAGGATTTTAAAAATGGGAGTTTGTGTAGGAAATAATATTATCCATTAACTACCAATTGATTACAAACATCTTTATTTGTTTTTTATGAAGAAAATACTGTTGTTGTCCGCTTTATTGCTGACTGTGATGCATGTCTCGGCGGCAAATGTGGACCTGACGAAGGCTCGCGCCACGGCTCTGCGTTATCTGAACAGCCATGAGTCGGGCAAACCTCTTACGGGCCCGTCCTCGAGCAATCTCATGTTGCTGCATGCCGAGGCCAGTACTCACCTTGCCAATGCGCCCGTTTATTACATTTTCAATACCGATGACGGCTTTGTCATCGTGTCGGGTGATGATCGCGCCCAGGAGATTCTTGCCCATGGCGACCGTCCGCTGGACATGAACCGCATGCCCGTCAACATGAAGAACTGGTTAACCACCTACAAGCGGCAGATCGAGTTTCTCCAGGCCCATCCTGGGCTGGAGGTGGAGAAGCCCAAGATGAGAACGGACCGTGTGGCCCATTCCATACAGCCCCTGCTCACGGCCGAGTGGGATCAGGCCGACCCCTACTACTACCATTGCCCGGTTTACAATGGCGAGTACTGCCTGACGGGTTGCCCTGCCACGTCGTTGTCGATGGTATTCTATTACTGGCGCTATCCCAAGGACCCCACGCCCGAAGTAGAGAGTTATATCAACCTGGGCAGTGGTGAGCGCTTGCCCGCCCTGCCTCCCATCACATTTGACTGGGACAATATGCTCGATAAATATGAAGGTGTAGAGTATACCGAAGCCCAGGGTGACGCTGTGGCATGGCTGATGCGCTACATCGGACAAGTAGAGCACATGGACTACACTCCTGACGGCAGTGGCGCACAAGGCACCGATATCCTGCGGGCGGTGAAATTCTTTGGCTATGATGAAGAGGCCAAGTTGCTGACCAAGTCGTTTGCCGATAACTTTGGCAACGAGATCGAGGAGTATTTCAGTGATGAGGACTGGGCCGATATCCTCATCAAGGAGCTCTATGAGGGGCGTCCTGTGGTATATTGTGCCTTTGATTACAATAACCAGCGCGGTTGGAGCGGTCACGCGTTCAACGTCGATGGTTATAATGTTGACGACAATACCTTCCATGTGAACTTCGGCTGGAGCGGCATCGGTAACGGCGACTATGCGTTGAATGCTTTCTCCTACAAGGATTATACCTTCAATATCGAACAGCAGATGATCTTGGGCATTCAGCCTCCCATCATCGAGCCCACTATCAGGGTCAATGCCTATCACTTGAATCTGCAGTCCTATGTGGACCAAACGGCTACCGCATCATTAATGGTCAAGGGTAAGGAACTCTTGGATGACATCACGATTGCTGTCAATGATGAAAACGGGGTGTTCTCGATTGATGAGACTCTGGTCAGTGTTGCAGATGCTGACTCAGGCAAATTGGTCACGATAACCTATGCTCCGCTGGCCAGTGGCAGTCACAGCGCTACCATTGTGCTCAGCAGTCCTGATGCCGAGGATGTGACGGTCTCGCTCAACGGCGAAGCCACACTTGAGACCTTCAGGCCCGTGATGCTGGCCCCTGCTGAGGAATTTATCGGCTTGATGCAGTTCCGTGCCGACTGGAGCGACATGACGCTTGAGAAATATGTTACCAGCTATGACCTTGAGGTGAATACCAAGCCCGGGCTCGCCCTGGTGGGTGAAACTGACTGGAGCGGTAACTCGGAGAATCCAGGCAATTTTGCCGACTATCCTGGCGACCTGCTGCCCGAGGGATGGACATTTGCAGGCACCGGTTTGTGGTATGAGAATGGCGGTGTCTCGATTAATAACAGGAGCTCATTCATCACACCGCTCTATGATATCGCTGGTTATGAGAAGATGACCATAGTGGTGAATGCCAAATCATCCATGAACTACAGCAGTTCCAAGTTTGCGGTTTCGACCGGTATTGATAGCATCGAGTTTACTACCCCCGGTGGTGCGCCGATGACCGAGTATGTTGCTGTGCTCAATTGCAACGAGTTGGAGCAAGTGAAAATTGCCGGCAAGAGCGGTTTCCCCCTGTTCGAGAGCATCAAGGTTTATGCTGGAGAATTTGATGATCCCCAGTTGCGTGCAGCCCACGAAGAGGGAGGCGCCAACTCGCGCTTCGTCACGGGCATTACTGGCAAGCACTACATGGTGACCGACCTCACGCCCGGTGGCATGTTCTACTTCAGGGTTAAGGCCCACTATATCGACGGCACCCATAGCGAATGGAGCAAGAGTAAGAATGTGGTTCTTATGGATAACGGCCACAATTACCAGCCTGGCGACGTGGACCATGACGGCAAAGTGAGCATTGATGACGTCACGTCGCTGATTGATGGCTTGCTGGGTGGTCATGTAACTTGCACTACCTGTGCCGACGTTGATGCGGACAGCGATGTCTCTATAGCTGACGTGACGGCTCTCATCGATAAGCTGCTTGGCAGCAATAACTGATGAGATAGTTACAGCAACGATTGATAATTAAAAGTCTGGAGTCACCTTCACTCCAGACTTTTTTTCGTTAATATCGGTTTCATGGGATGAAGTGAAGGCTAGGAAAAGCGAAACTTTCTTGTTACAATTTACCAAAAACAGTTGCTGAAAACTATCAAATTGCTTATTTTTGCCGAGGATTAATAATCATTTATTATCATCATTGGCTCATTATTTTTATAACCAATTATAAATCATTTATTTATGAAGAAATTATTCTTTTTGGCCACGCTCTTGATGGCCGTTATGCAGGCCTCGGCAGCAGATGTGAATCTGACTGCAGCCCAGGCCACCGCACTGCGTTACTTGCAGACGACAGCCAAAGGCAAAGTGTTCGCTGGCCAGCCTGTTCAAAATCTCAAATTGCTGCACACTGAGGTTAATTCCACTCAGGTCAACAAGGCGGTGTATTACATCTTCAATTCCGATCAGGGATTTGTCATTGTGTCGGGTGATGACCGTGCCCACCAGATTCTTGCCCATGGCGATCGTCCACTGGACTTGAAGCGTATGCCCGACAACATGAAGTACTGGCTTAGCACTTACAAGAAACAGCTCGAGTACCTGCAGGCTAATCCCGGTTTGGTCGTTGAGTTGCCGAGTTTCAAGAATAATCTGAGGGCCGGTAAGGTTGAGCCTATGCTCACTGCCGAGTGGGACCAGGATGCACCCTACTACAACCATTGTCCCATGTATAATGGTTCATATTGCCTGACGGGCTGTCCTGCCACATCGCTGTCGATGGTGTTCTATTACTGGAAATTCCCGACTGATCCCACGCCTGAGGTCGAAGGCTATACCAATGAGAGTTATGGATTTGAAGTGACCGCTCTTCCCTCTATCACATTTGACTGGGATAACATGCTTGACAAGTATACTGGCAGCTATACGCCAGCTCAGGCGGATGCCGTGGCATGGCTGATGCGCTATATCGGCCAGGAAGAGCATATGGATTACACGCCCAGCGCCAGTGGTGCCATGGGTGCCGACATCCTGCGTGCCGTTAAGTTCTTCGGTTATGACGAAGAAATGGCAAAATTGGAGTTCAAAACCGTCACCGATGACTATGGTGAGATCATTGAGCAGTACTATAACGATGAGGAATGGGCTGCTATGCTCCAGAACGAGATGTATGAGGGTCGCCCTGTGGTATATTGCGCCTATGATTACGATAGTTGGTGGGGATGGAGTGGACATGCCTTTAATGTCGATGGTTATAACCCCACAGACAACACCTATCATGTGAATTGGGGTTGGAGTGGCGAAGGTAACGGCGACTTTGTCCTTAACGCTTTCTCCTCTGGTGGTTATACCTTCAGTATCGAGCAGCAGATGATTATGGGCATCCAGCCGCCCACTCAGGGTCCTGCCATCAAGGTGAATCGTTCTAAACTGGACATGGACGCCATCGTCGGACAGGGCGCTACGGCCACTATCACTGTCAAAGGTCAGGAACTGAGCAATGCCATTACCCTCACCCTCAACGATGAGAATGGTGTCTTCTCGATCGACGCCAACAGTGTTGCTGTCAATGAGCAGGAGAGCGGCAAGGTAGTCACCGTGACCTATAATCCCCAGGCCAGTGGTACTCACACTGCCACCATCACGCTGTCCAGCCCTGGTGTTGAAGATAAGGTCGTCACCATCAACGGTACTGCGGTCCTGGAGACCTATACCCCCAACATGCTTCCTGCTAACGAACAGTACATCAACCTGACGCAGTTCCGTGCCGACTGGACCGATGAGACTCCCGCCGAGAATGTGGAGAGCTACACACTTGAGGTATCCACTCGTCCCGCTGTCGAACTGCTCGGTACCCTCGATGGCAGCCAATATCCGAATAGCTATGAGAGCGTCACGCTTACAGCTCCCTGGGGTGGTAATGCTGTCAAGGTGGGTAACTATGCCTATTACTTCAGTAACTACGATTACGAAGGCTATATCTCCTTTACTGTTCCTGAAGGCTACAACAACGATGTCTTCTCGGTACAGATTACAACAATCTCTAACAGTTATGGTAACGGTAACTTGACCGTTGGTTCAGTTCAGACTCCAGCCGTTGGCCACCAGTTCAGTTCTGGCCAGACATACACCTGGCTCGTGACTGCCAGTGAGGGCGATAAAATCACCATCACCTCGACCGACAGCTACTTCTCGCCCGATATGAGCCTGATTCAGGTCTATGCAGGTGACGTGAACGAACTCACCTCGCTCAGAGGCGAAGACGGCGATGCCAACTATCGTCTCGTTACGGGGATTACTGATAAGTTCTATACCGTTAAGGACCTTGCCGAGGCCGGTACGTTCTACTTCAAGGTGAAGGCCACCTATTCCGATGGAACTCAAAGCCGCTGGAGCAATAGCCAGAAGGTTACCCTCTTTGAGAATGGTCATGGATATGAGAATGGCGACGTGGACCATGACGGCAAAGTAAGCATTGATGACGTGACGGCCCTGATCGACTTCCTGCTGGGTAGCGAGAACGACATCTGTACCGTTTGTGCCGATGTGGATGGTGACAGCATGATCACTATTGCTGACGTTACCGCTCTCATCGATAAACTCTTGAACAGAAATTAATCATCAGTTATCGCTGTTAGATAATGGGTCTGACTGCCGATGGAGGTGGCCAGACCTTTTTTGTTGCCTCAAGTGGTGAGGAGTTGGCAAAATGATAGTTTTTGATAAGTATTTCTTCGTTTTTGCGGTTTTTTCTAAAAAATACTTTACCTTTGTGAACCTCATGCCGTTTACATGAACTCAATTCAAATAAACTATAAACTATTTAACCACTTTTTATCATTTGCTTCATTATGAAAAAGATGCTACTTCTTGTCGCCCTCACGTTTGCGGCGATACAAATGATGGCAGCCGATATTGACCTGTCGGCAGCTCAATTTAAGGCACAACAGTTCCTGATGGGCCAATCCAGCCGCAAGGGCTTGACTGTCTCCAAACCCGCAATCAAGGGGGTTCACCAGGAGTTGAATTCATCCAACGTCAACAAGGCTGCCTACTACGTCATTAATACCGACAAGGGCTATGTCATTGTTGCTGGTGACGACCGTGCACAGGAAATCCTTGCCTATGGCGAGGGCAACCTGGATATGAGCAAGCTGCCCGAGAACATGAAGTTCTGGCTGGATAGCTACAAGGGCCAGATCGAGTACTTGCAGGCCCACCCGGGTCTGGTGGTCGAGACGCCCAAAATGAGAGCCAACCGCACCGAGAGCATTGAGCCGATGCTTGAAGCCAAGTGGGACCAGGGCTACCCCTACTACAACCAGTGCCCCATGGATGGTGACCGCCGCGGCTTGACGGGTTGCGCATGTACCTCGCTGGCACAGGTGTTCTACAAGTGGCAGTATCCCACCCAGCCAACCCCCTCGGTTCCTGGTTACACGACCCGCACCCGCAAGTTTGATCTTGCCACTCTGCCTCCCATTACGTTTGACTGGGCCAACATGTTGCCCGTGTACAATTATAGCGCTACCGATGTCCAGAGAAATGCTGTGGCATGGCTCATGCGCTACATTGGCCAGGCCGAGGAAATGGATTACACCAACGAGGGCAGCGAGGCCTGGGAAGATGACATCATCCGTGCTTGCCACCTGTTTGGCTATGTGGATGCCCGTGTCGAGTACAAGGCCACACTGAACTTTGATACCAATGGCGAAAACATGCTAATCAACGACGCTGACTGGAGCGTAATGCTTCAGGAAGAACTCGCCGCTGGCCGTCCCGTGGTCTATTGCGCTTACAGCTACAGCAATGCCTATAACTCGTTCTACGGCCATGCCTTCAATGTCGATGGTTATGATGCTGCCAGTGGCACCTACTCCATCAACTGGGGTTGGGCCGGCACGGGCAACGGCTATTTCGCCTTGCGTGCGTTCAACAATCAGGGCTATAGCTACAGCCTGGGTGAGTTGATGGTCATGGGCATTGAGCCGCCTGCACCCATCGAATCTTACGATCCCGTGATGCAGCCTGCCAACGAGAACTACATCACCCTGACCTCGTTCCGTGCCGACTGGACCGACGAGACTCCTGACGAGAACGTCACCAGCTACACCCTGGAGGTGAATGCCGATGACGGCAGCGAGCCCGGTGTGTATGAATTGGTATTTACCGAGAGTTTCCCCTATGCTAGCAGTAATTCATCAACACCCATTAGGAATATGTTAAGTGTCGCTTCTAACGCTGGCTGGGAGTGCTCTAATGCCTACGAGGCCCGCGGTGGCGTCCGTCTGGGTGGCGGCGGCAGTGTGGGCACGATCACCACGCCTGCGCTCGACATGACGCAGAGCGGCGGCAAGATGACCGTTATGCTCACCATGAGGCCCTATCAGACGGCCGACTCCGATATCCCCGTTACCGTTTCATGTGGTAGCAGCGTGGCTAGTGCTGTCGTGACAGCCGAGCAGATATACACCTTTGTCTTGAACTGCGAAGCCAATGACGAACAGAAGGTGATCATTACGGGTGGTGATGGCTCCAATACCAAGCGAGTGGTCGTTGACCAGGTGGACATCTACAGCGCTACGAACGATGCCGCCAAGATGATGTTTACCATTCCCGCCAAGTCGGATGACACCGACAACCGCGTGATTACCGATATCACCAACAAGTTCTACACCGTGACGGGCCTGACCGAGGGCGGCACGTTCAACTACAGGGTAAAGGCTTACTATGTGAATGGCACACAGAGCGCTTGGAGCAACATCGAGACGGTGACCCTGGTGGACAACGGCCCCGTTTATGAACTGGGTGATGTGAACCATGATGGTCGCATTGCGATTAATGACGTGACCGCACTGATTGACTACCTGCTCAGTGACTCTGCCGCAGCACCTGCCGAGGCCGACGTTAACGGCCAGGGTGGCGTGACCATTGCCGACGTGACAGCGTTGATTGACATGCTCCTGTCGAGCAGCAATTAATCCGTTTTTTATCCATATATCATCTGCTCGTGTGCCTCTGAAAATCAGTAGGCTACGCGAGCAGGTGTTTTTGTGCGCTTAAGGACTATCATTTTTTAACACAAATTAGTTGCCGTTTTACTGTTTTTGGCTTAATTTTGCAAACGTTTTAAGCGCCAAGTGCTTGCGTCTTGGCGCCTATTTCAATCCTAATTTGCTGAGGTGTAATTTCTATTAACTTATTAATCAACATATTGTAATTTATCTATGAGAAGAATCTTACTGTTTGTCGCTGTGATGTTTGCGGCGATTCAGCTTTCGGCTGCTCCTGTCGATATGAGGACAGCACAGGCCAAGGCTCAGAATTTTGTTCAGCAGAAGCTGTATGGAGGAAAATTAATGGCACCGATTTCGGGTGAAATGAAACTTGCTCATGCCGAAATGAACTCCAAAATGTTTGATCGTGCCGTTTACTACATTTTCAATTCTAATAATGGCTATGTAATCGTATCAGGTGATGACCGTGCTGAGGAGATCCTCGGTTATGGTGACCGCCCCATTGACTTCAACACCATCCCTTGCAACATGAGGGCATGGCTTGATAATTATAAGGAGCAGATTGAGTATCTGCAGGCCAATGAGGACCTGCGCGTCGAGACTCCGTCCATGATGGCTCCCCCGTTGCGCATCTCCAGTGTTTCCCCGCTGTTGACCGCATTGTGGGACCAGGAAGCTCCCTATTGGAACCAGTGTATCATCAATGGCACCCAGTGCTTGACGGGTTGCCCTGCCACCTCGGCTGCTATGGTGTTCCACTACTGGAAATATCCCGATTTCGAGACTCCCACGGTTCCTGGCTATCGTTGTGAACTGTCAACCAGCTCATGGGGCGGTTCAACCTATGTCAACGTTGCCGCTCTGCCTCCTGTAACCTTCGATTGGGAAAATATGCTGGATCGCTATACCAGTGGTTATAACACGGCTCAAGCTAACGCCGTAGCAACGCTGATGCGCTATGTGGGCCAGGCCGAACACATGGCTTATGGTAGCGCCTCGGTTGGTAGTGGTGTAGATGCCGATAGTGTTGTTCTGATTGCTAACGCCTTCAAGTTCTTCGGCTACGACGAGGAGACCGTACGCGTGGTCAAGAAGACCAGCTCCTATAGTGGTGGTACTACCCTCTATACCGATGCCGAGTGGGCTGCCCTTATGCAAGAGGAACTTGCCGAGGGACGTCCCATCGTGTTCTGTGCCATCTCTAGTGGTCTGTTTGGTGGCGGTCACGCCTTCAATGTGGACGGCTATGATGCTACCACCAACAAGTATCACATCAACTTCGGTTGGAGTGGCTCTGACAACAACTACTATGCTTTGAACTCATTTAATGGCTACAACCAGTACCAGCAGATGGTTATCGGTATCCAGCCTTCCATCAAGTCGCCGCGTATCGGTTGTGATAAGCGCGAGTTGTCATTTGAGTGCTACAAGAATAACGTAGTAACCACGAGGTTCAACCTCACTGGCCGCAATCTGGAGAGCGATGTGACCTTGACGCTGAACGATGAGAACGGCGTGTTTTCCATTGACAAGAATTCAGTGGCTCCCGATGCTGATGGCAAGGTGTCTCAGCCCATCAACGTGAGCTATTCTCCCAAGGCTGAAGGCCATTATACCGCGACCATTACCGTGAGCGCCGCTGGTACTGATGATATCGTGATTTCGCTGACCGGCCGCTCAGAGTATGAGTTGTATCGCCCCGTGATGTTGCCTCCCGACCAGGAAGCTGTCACTAACCACTCGTTCCGTGCCGACTGGACCGACAACACTCCCGTCGAGAATGTGACCAGCTACACCCTTGAGGTGCAGGTTAAGCCCGACGTGAACCTTCTTACTGAAGGTGACTGGAGCGATGTGCCCGAAGAGAGCACCAACCACGCCTCCGATGCTGCCAACTATCTGCCTGACGGATGGACCTTTAGTGGTAAAAACCTGTATCTGGACGGTGGCTTCCTCTCACCTGGCCGTAATTCAGTCATCAATGTTGGTTGTGACTTCGTGGGATACAACAAGGTGAGTCTTATCATCAAGGCTATGTCCTACAAGAAGGGCTCTAACACTACTCTCGAGTTCAACACCGATATTGATTACAAGAAAATCACGCTGGCTAAGGAAGTTCAGACCTACCTCGTAGTTCTTGATTTGGGTGGCGATCCTTACCTCAAGATCACAACAGGTTACTATCCCGAGATCCAGAGCATCAAGGTTTACGGTGGCGAGATCACCGATCCCGAGCCCTTCTCGTTCAACGCTGCCCACGAGTCAGGCGATGCTGACTACCGCCTCATCGAGGGTATCACCCCCGACAAGTTCTACACCGTGACAGGTCTGCGTGCTGGCGAGTCCTATCTGTATCGCGTGAAATCTTGCTATGTAAACGGTACTGAGAGTAAATGGAGCTCCTCTAAGGAGGTTATCCTGAAGCAGGGCGAGAGCATCCTGGGTGATGTGGATGGTGACGGCAAGGTGAATGTCGACGATATTACCGCCCTCATCGACTACCTGCTCACTGGCCAGGGAACTATCGATCCTGTTGCTGCCGACGTAGATCCGGATGGCAAGGTGAATATCGATGATATTACCGCCCTTATCGATATGCTCTTGGGTGGTGCTAAGTAATCCGGCCCCGCCGTTTGACTGATTCATAAAGGGTCGGCCCTCCACTGGGGTCGGCCCTTTATCACTTTTCAATAGTGTGGCCTTGGGGCATTAATTCGTGTTAAAATGCTGTGCAGGATGTAACTTTTAGGCCAAACTCACGTCTAAATGATAAAAAATCAGCAAAAACGCTTGACTTTTTGATAAAAAGTATTAATTTTGCAGATTGAAACAGAACGAAACGCAAGATGAGACGTTTGCTCTACATATTAGTAGCCCTGATGGCAGTGGGTGGCATGCAGGCCATTCCAGCGCCAGACAACTTCTTGCCGCAACGTGTCGAGACCGCTAACCCCGGTCCCGTTGCCCAGGGAGTAGAGGGACGCATTGTCTTCATTGCGGGCAGTAGTGACGCCACTTTCAATGTTTATTCGATTACTGGCCAGCTTGTCAAGGTGGTCCGTGTGAACGCCGAGCAGCGCACGTCGGTGGATTTCCCCAAGGGGTTTTACATCGTCAAGTGCAGTAACCAGTGGTCCCGCAAGGTGGTTGTGCGTTGATAACATTGCACGTGATACATCTTGTCGCTGTTTGAAATGAATGAGTGAAATGGGCGTGACTATGTCACGTCCGTTATCGTTTTAATAAGAAACCTCTAATTGACCGAAGCCGAGTGATTCTCGCCGAAATGTTTCCATACGCTAATGTGGTTTACAACATCCTCTTGGTGTTGTATGTCCTCACTGTGTTGACGGTGATTGTCGTGGTTCTCAGTGAGAATCGCAACCCGGTGAAGTCGATGGCATGGGTGCTGGTGCTGGTGCTCTTGCCTGTCGTGGGATTGTTGATTTATCTGGTATTCGGGCGTAGTCTCAAGGGTGCGAAACTGTTTACCCGCTCCCATCGGCGGGAATTGTGGCGCATGACTGATTTCCCCGAGGCCATCAAACTCGAGGAAGGCCTGAATGACACTTCACGGCAACTCATTTCTCTGGCTAATAAATTGACTGAGCGCCATCTGTTTGAGGATACGAGTATCAAAGTTTTCACCTCTGGTGAGGCAAAATTTGAGGCCCTGTTGCATGACATAGAGCAAGCGCGTGAGTATGTCCATGTGCAATATTTCATCCTCGAGAATGACTTGACGGGACGACGCCTGATTGAACTGTTGCAGCGCAAGGCGCGTGAAGGTGTTCAGGTGAGGGTGCTCTATGACTACGTGGGATCTTTCTATATGCGGCCCAAGGTGCTCAAGCAGATGCGTGCAGCGGGCATCGATGTCCACCCGTTTATGGAATTGACGTTCACCCAGTTCTTTCTGCGTCTCAACTGGCGCAACCACCGCAAAATCGTCGTCATCGACGGCAGGGTGGGCTATGTGGGCGGCATGAACATTGCCGACCGCTATGTCTCCGGGACCCAGAAGGAGCAGGCATGGCGCGACACCCACCTTCGTATCGAGGGCGAGGCAGTGGGGGCGATGCAGTATTCGTTTGCCATCGACTGGGGCTATACCACCCGCGAGTTGCTCGATATGCCTCCCAAGCAATTTGAGCCCTCGCATGACAAGTCGCGCCATCTGGTGCAGATGGTCAGCAGCGGCCCGACAAGCCGTTGGAATAACATCTCGTATGTCTTCCTCAAGGCTGTGACACTGGCTAAACACTGTGTATATATCCAGACACCTTATTTCCTGCCCAGCGACCCGCTGCTCAAGGCCATCCAAAGTGCCGCACTTGCAGGCGTTGAAGTCAAGTTGATGATTCCACGACGGCCAGACTCACACATGTTGCGTCTTGCCACGGGATCATACATCAAGGAGTGCTTGCAGGCTGGCGTCAAGATCTACTTCTATGAACCCACCATGATGCATGCCAAGGTAGTCATCGTCGATGACGAGTTCGTTACCACGGGTTCGACAAATTTTGACTTCCGCAGTTTTGAGCACAACTTTGAGTTCAACGCGCTGATCTATAGCAAGGAATTTAACCGAGAGATGAAGGCCATCTTTGAGGACGACATGACACGGTCCTCACGCGTGACTATCGGCAAGTGGAAGCAGCGTCCGCTGATTCAGAAGGCCCTTGAGTCGGTGGTGCGCCTCATTGCCCCCATCCTGTAAAACCTATCACATGATCACTTTTCCGAACGCAAAAATCAATTTAGGTCTGAATATCGTGGAGCGTCGTCCTGACGGTTACCATAATATCGAGACCGTGTTTTATCCTGTGCCACTCACCGATGTGCTCGAGATTGTCCCTGCCGCCGATGGTGAGGAAAGTTCACTCACGTGCTACGGCAATTCTGTGGATTGTCCGCCCGAGAAAAACCTTGTCATGCGTGCCTACCGCATGATGCAGGAGCGCTACAACCTGCCGGCGGTGGCGATTCACCTCTACAAGCACATTCCTGACGGTGCCGGCTTGGGTGGCGGATCCAGTGACGCGGCCCATGCGCTGGTCATGCTCAACAAGATGTTTGAATTGGGGTTGACTGATGACGAGTTGGCGGCAATGGCGGTAACCCTGGGGGCTGACTGTGCTTTTTTTGTCTATAACCGCCCCATGATGGCGACAGGCATTGGTGATGTGTTGTCCCCCATTGATGTGAATCTCAAGGGCAAGACGTTGTTGCTGGTCAAGCCATCAGTCGGAGTGGATACACGTACGGCCTACAGCCGTGTGACCCCTCAAGCCCCGATGAACGATTTGGCCAAAACGATAGCGCTCCCTGTCATCGCATGGGATGGCTTGCTGGTCAACGATTTTGAGGTGAGCGTGTTTGCTGCTCTGCCGCAGTTGTGGATTATCAAGGCTAAACTGATGGATGCTGGCGCACAATATGCTGCCATGTCGGGCTCTGGTTCTACCGTCTTCGGTATTTTTGATAATGACAAACTGGCAGGTGCCGCGGCTGACACTTTTGCCGATTGCGCCACCTTTGTCTTGCAACTGTGACAAGGGCGCCTTGGACTGGTTTTTGCAATAATCAGTAAGGTAAAACGATTTTTAACACAACTACGATATGCCAAAAAAGAACAAACAAAATCAAAACGAACAAGCTAAGGCAGCGCAGCAGAAAGAGGCGCTGGAAAGCGAAGCCATGAACGAGGAGCAGCAGACCAAGCAAAAGGCTGAGGAGGAAGTTGATCCTGAAAAGAAAATTGCTGATCTTGAAGCTGCCGTCGAGCACGAGAAGAAAGAATACATGTTCTTGATGTCCGACTTTGAGACTTTCCGTCGTCGCACCGTCAAGGAGAAGGCCGAACTTATTAAAAACGGCACCGAGAGTGCCATGCGTGACCTTCTGCCCGTGGTGGACGATTTGGAGCGAGCTCTGGATGCCATCAACAAGGGTGGTGACCTGGAAAGCCTCAAGGAGGGTGTCAACCTGATATACAATAAGTTTGTGAAGTACCTTGAAAGTCAGCATGTGACCGCTATAGATTCGACGGGCAAGGATTTTGACACCGACCTGCATGAGGCCGTGACCATGTTCCCTGCTCCAGACCCCTCCATGAAGGGAAAGGTCATCGACACGACCATCAAGGGTTACAAGATTAACGACAAGGTTCTGCGCCACGCTAAGGTGGTTGTCGGAAGCTGAATACGCGCAGCGCATTGCGCTGATAGAATTGTGAATAGAGAATAAAGAGAAAACAATAAAATGGCTCAGAAGAGAGATTACTATGAGGTACTAGGAGTGGACAAGAATGCCACTGCCGACGACTTGAAGAAGGCTTACCGCAAGTTGGCCATCCAGTACCACCCCGATAAACAACAAGGCAAGAGCGATGCCGAGAAAAAGGCAGCCGAGGAGAAATTCAAGGAGGCAGCCGAGGCCTATAATGTGCTAAGCGACCCGGATAAGCGTGCTCGCTATGACCAGTTTGGTTTTGTTGGCGAGCAGATGGGTGGCGGCGGCTTCAGCGGCGGCATGTCCATGGACGATATCCTGCGTCAGTTTGGTGACTTGTTCGGTGGCTTTGGCGGTTTTGGTGGTTTCGGTGATTTCTTTGGCGGCGGTGGCGGCGGTGGACAGTCACAGCGCGTCAAGCGAGGTACAGACCTGCGTGTCCGTGTCAAGATGACGCTCAACGAGATTGCCAAGGGGACCGAGAAGAAACTGCGCATCCCGCGCATGAAGTCTTGTGACCACTGTCATGGCACGGGTGCCAAGGACGGTACAGCCCTTGAGACTTGCCCCACTTGCCACGGCAGCGGTGTTGAGGTGCGCATGCAACGCACTATGTTCGGCACCATGCAGTCCCAAAGCGTCTGCCACACCTGCGGCGGCAGCGGTAAGCGCATCAAGGAGACCTGTCCGCATTGTAGCGGCAAGGGACTTGTCCGCAAGGAGGAAGTGGTCAGCATCAACATCCCAGCCGGTGTGTCCGACGGCATGACCCTGCGCATGGGGCGTCAGGGTAACGATGCCCCTGGTGGCGGCGTTCCCGGAGACCTGCTCGTTGTGATTGAGGAAGTGCGCGATGCCCAACTCACCCGTGACGGCAACGACTTGATTTACAACCTGATGCTCGATATTCCCACGGCTGTGTTAGGTGGCAAGGTGGAAGTGCCCACCGTGGACGGTAAGGCGCGTGTTACCATCAAGCCTGGCACTCAGCCTGGCAGCATCCTGCGCCTGCGTGGCAAGGGTTTGCCTTCACCTGAGCGTTACGGTTCGGGCGACCTGCTCGTCAATGTCATGGTTTACATGCCCGAGAAACTCAACGAGAAGGAGAAAGAGGCCTTCACGATGCTCCAGAACCAAGGAGAGCATGTCAAGCCCAACGACAGTGACAAGAGCCGCATCTTCTCCCGTTTGCGCCACATCTTCGATTAATAGATAGAAACATTCATCACTTCTAACTCCTAACTCCAAATGTCCCGACGCCACGACCACCGTGTACCCCGCAACGACGATAAGGCTGTCGTTCGTGAGGTGAAACAGCCTGCCACATTGCTTGACTTTGTCATGCAGGCGCTTGACGGCATCAGCCGCAACAAGGCCAAATCCATCTTAGCTCACGGCGGTGTCACCGTCGATGACCGTGTGCAATCCCATGTAGATTTCCCTCTCGACCCCGGTAGCGTGGTCAAGATCCGTCGTCATGCCCGCCCATCATCGGCAGTCAACCCTCACTATCGCATTGTCTATGAGGACCGCTGGGTTGTGGTGGTGGACAAGCAGCAAGGTGTCTTGTCGATGCCTGTCGGAGCAGGTAGCCTCAACATGAAGAGTCTGCTGGACCGCCATTTTGCTGAGACGCGCCAGCGTTGCACGGCCCACGTGGTTCATCGTCTGGATGCCCGCACATCGGGACTCATGGTTTATGCCAAGAGCGTTGAAGTGCAGCAGCAGATGACCGCAGACTGGCATCAGACAGTCATTGACCGCCGTTATGTCGCTGTGGTCGATGGTATTATGGAAGAACCGACGGGAAAGGTCGAGAGTTGGCTGCATGATACGGACCGCATGGTCGTTGTGAGCAGTCCTGTCGATGACGGCGGCAAGTGGGCCGCTACTGAATGGGAAGTCGTTGAAACAGGCCCTGCACGCTCATTGCTGTTCCTGCACCTGTTGACGGGGCGCAAGAACCAGATCCGCGTCCACATGGCCGATTTGGGACATCCGGTGGTGGGCGACGGTAAGTATGGTCACCAGGATGATCCAGGCAAGCGCATGTGTCTGCATGCCTTCCGCTTGGCATTCAACCACCCCGTGACGGGAGAGCCGCTTTACTTCGAGACACCCATCCCCTATTACTTCGGTACCGCCCTTCACGCGAAGCCCTAATCTGGCGTGCACTTAATGATATTCAGTGCGTTAGCAACTCCCCCTCTAAGATTAGAGAGAAGCTCCTCCCCCGCCTGGGGGGAGGTGCCACGAAGTGCCGGAGGAGGGGGAGAGGGCCGAGGCGTTGATACAGTGACGATGCTAGTTTTCGGCGGTATCGACGCCCCCCAGCCCCCTCTTATCCAAGAGGGGGAGCTGAGTATCAGTAGTTTAATTGAATCGAACTCACGTTAATCTGTTGGGATAGAAAAATAAATTCAGGCCGACTGACATTGTGTCAATCGGCCTGGATTGTTTCATGCCCAGCGGGGTGGCCGGCTAGAATGGCGGTGCCGCGGGAGGCAAGGGGAGGCTGCCGGGGGTATCGTCGGCACTGTCCTTAGGCTCAGTCTCCTCGCCGCGAAGTTGGCGCAGTTTCCTGATATAGGCCAACTCGTTGATGGCATAATCGGCGTTTTCCTCCTCATTCAGCATCTGGGTGAAGATTTTCTCGGCCTTGTCGAGCTGGTTGAAGTCGATGTAGGCATAGCCCCGGCGACGTCTCAGGAAGTTCACGAAGTCCCTGATGTTGTCGGGCAATTCGTCCTCCTCGCTGAAGTTGCGCTTCACCTCGTCCATCACCCCCTCGGTGTAAGAGAACAGGCGCAGGTCCTTGCTGTTGGCCATAGAATTGACTAACTCCATAGTGTGCCTGATGTTGCCGTCACTGGCCATCAGGTCAAGGTAATAGAACGCCTGCTTGGGCTGACCTAACTCGTTGTAGCAGAAGCCCAGCTTATAGGCCGTTTCCATGAAGAGATGTTTGCCCTCAGAGCCCATCTCAAAGAAGTCGCAGCGGTAGCTGTTGAACACGTTCTCCAGATACAGTATCGCCTCATAGTATCGTCCGCTGTTGAACATCTGCTGGCCCCAATACATATTGTAGGCCACGTCGGCGACCCTGACTTGACCCAGCAGCAGCTGGTCTTCGGTCAGGCTGTCTTTCTCGCCGTTGCGCGCCTTGAGTTGGGCATCAGACCACATGTAGTCAAATTCCTGCTGGCGCTGTTTGTCGTCGCTGCGGTCCAGGGCGATGAGCATGCTCACGCTGTGTGGCTGGCGATCCTCATTGCTCATGGAGTTCATGCGGCTGGCGTTGCGGGGCACGTGGGTCACGGTCACGCGGGTATAGATGCTGTGGTCATCCTCGCCCTCGGCGGTAAGCATGATGGTGGTCATGCGCGGTTGCTCATCATCACCCTGCTTGTAATGCAGATCGATGACGGCATAATCGCGCGTGAGCCTGGCCTGCTGGCCGTCGCCCTCGACCAGGGCGCGACGCAGGTCATAGTTGCGGATGTCCTCCGCATTATCGATGCGTTGCTGGCCGCCCACCGTGTTTACTGTCATGAACAGCAACAGGGAGTGGGGCAGGGGAGAGATGGTCTCCAGCATCTGCCACAGGGGTAAGGTCCCGGTGCCGGCGGCAATGCTCGCGGCACTGCTGTCAAGCTGGTGTTTCATCTCCAGACGGCGCAGCAGGAACATCTCACGCTGGTGTTTGTAGAGTTCGCTCTCCAGGTCAAAGCTGTCGCTGTCCTTGGCGATGGCGACGGCCTCGTCAAAGTCGCGGTACCATTCCCGCTGGAAGTGGAAAGCCGCCTTGAGTTCGTAAGCAATCTCCTCAGGATCGACACGATTGTTGAATAGGGACAGGTGCACGTTTACCTCATTCTGCTCTTGGTCAATCGAATAGGTGAACTTGAACAGGATGTTGCTGTTATTGCGGTCATTGCACTTGGAACGCACCAGATGTAGCTGGCTGATGGGAGCACTGGCCATGCAGGGGTAAGTGATTTCCACGCAGTCATCCTGCTTGCGGATCGATGCGATGAAACGCGCTGCTTGGAACTCAAATGGGATGGTCTTTACTGAATCTTCCTCCTCGACAGTATAGGTACAGTTATTCGCTTTGAGAAACTTCTCAAAGTTAGCAAGGGCTGATTCTTTCTTTTTTCTACGGGTAAGCATACGCTGTGTCGAACTGTTAATTTGTTTGTGTGAATTGGGTAAAATGTATGGCAATACTGCAATTATCGTGCCAATGTGGGGAATGTGCCACCAAAGTAACGCCGTTGCAAATCAAAATACACGGCGGTGTCGCGTTTCACCTGGTTGTGCCACAGGTTGAGACTATCACATAGGCTCTGGCGCCCTTTGGCCACCATCCACGACTGAAATTGTGACAGGCTGATAGCGACCGAGCGGTTCAGGTTGGGCAATCGTGATGCCATCGCACGGGCAATGGAGCGGTTGACGACAGCATAGCGTATCTCACCTGCCGACACCATCATCATCAGTTGTTCGGGCCCATAGAGTTCATCCACGTGGACATAGATAGTGTCACCGATTTCGCGGCTCAGGCTCGCGATGCGCTCCACCATGGGCGAGCCTTTCACTACCCACACGGTGTCGCCTGCCAGGTCCAGTTGTGAGTGGATGGCACCGCTGCCGCGGCGCTGGACGAGTACCTGCTGGTCGATGTAGATGGGGTCGGTGAAGTCAAACCGTGCTGTGTCGCCTGCTGTCATGGGGAACTGGGCTACTACCACGTCATAGCGCCCTTCTTCGAGCCCTGTAAGGGCTTTCTCGAGGGTAACCACGGGGTGGAACTTCATGGGGCAACCCGCACTGTCGGCCATCAGGCGCAGCAGGTCATAGTTGTAGCCGCCCAGGGTGTCATCATAGGTGTAATAGGTCACAGGCGAGTACTCGATGGCGATGTCGAGGGTGTCTCCGCCACTGGGTCGCCCGTCCGACAATTCCTTAGGTCGGTCACACAGGCTCAATGCGACCATACATGCCACTACCACTGCCAGTAGCACCATGTATAATATCATCTGTCCCCGCTTGGCGGGCTGTTGCTGTCTCATCATTGCTATCTCGTTTTTTCCCCATGGGAGTGCAAAGGTACTACTTTATGCTGATTTATACAATACCGCCAGCTCCCTAAAGGAGCCGGCGGCATTATTTTTTATGGAGGATTAGTTTAGTGTTTTTCAGCCGTGAGAACCTCTCACTAATCGCATCTCACTAATCTCTAATCACTAATCACTAATCACGAAGTTAAATCACCTGGCATTGTAAGCCTCGAGTGCTTTCTCGAGTACTACGAGTGCACGCTTCAGGTCCTCGATCTTGAGCACGTAGGCCATACGCACTTCGTCCTTACCCAGACCGGGGGTGGCATAGAAACCGCTGGCAGGAGCCATCATCACGGTTTCGCCCTCATAGTTGAACTCTTCAAGGCACCAGCGGCAGAAGTCGTCGATGTCCTTCACGGGCAGTTTGCTCACGGTGTAGAAGGCTCCCATGGGCATCGGGCAGAAGACGCCGGGAATCTTGTTCAGACCTTCTACCAAGCAGTTGCGGCGGGCGATGTACTCGTCATAGACGCCCTTGTGGTAGGCTTGGGGTGCGTCGAGCGATGCCTCGGCAACGATCTGGCCGAGCAGGGGAGGACTCAGACGGGCCTGAGCGAGCTTCATGGCGGCGGCGCGCACTTCCTTGTTGCGGGTGATGAAGGCACCGATGCGGATACCGCACTCGCTGTAGCGCTTCGACACGCTGTCGATCATGATGACGTTGTTCTCAATGCCCTCGAGGTGCATGGCGCTGGTGTAGGGCGCATCGCTGTAGATGAACTCGCGGTAAACCTCATCGGCAAACAGGAACAGATCATATTTCTTCACCAGGTCACGCAGGCGCATCAGCTCCTCGCGGCTGTAGAGGGTACCGGTCGGGTTGTTGGGGTTGCAGATCATGATGGCGCGGGTGCGCTCGTTGATAACCTTCTCAAACTCCTCGACGGGAGGCAGTGCAAAACCGTCCTCGATGTGGGTCGTGATAGTGCGAACCACAGCACCGGTCTCGCAGGCAAAGCCCATGTAGTTAGCATAGGCGGGCTCGGGAATAATGACTTCGTCACCAGGGTTCAGGCATACCATGAAGGCCATCTGCACAGCCTCGCTGCCACCGCAGGTCACGATGATATCGTCAACACTCAGGTCGATGTCATAGCGCTTGTAGTAACCTACCAGCTTCTCCACGTAGCTGGGAATGCCCTGCGAGGGCGAGTATTCCAGCACCTTGCGGTCCACGTGCTTGATTGCTTCCAGACCTTCCTCGGGGGTGTGGATGTCGGGCTGACCGATGTTGAGGTGATACACTTTAATGCCGCGCTTCTTAGCTTCGGCGGCAAACGGAGCAAGCCTGCGGATGGGCGATGCCGGCATCTTCACGCTGCGTTCTGATAGTTTAGGCATAATGTTCTCTAAAATTTCTTGAATTATTCTTGTTAATGATATGAAGTCTCTTTCGACGGACAAAGGTACAAAAAATAGTGCAAGTCAAGTGTAAAAAGCAAATTATATTTGTTTTTTGACTCATCCTCTCAGATACTTCAGATACCTCAGTTGTTGAATGTGATCAGTTGACGAAGTTGACTGAGACGCCGACTTGCAGGCGGGCGGGGTTGAGCGGGTAGTGTGGGCTGGCGAAGTAGGCATCGCCGCTATGGATTTTCTGGTTGAAGTGGGTCCAAGCGACAAAGAAGCGGGCCTGCTTCATCTTGAAGTTGGCATACAAGTTCAAGATGGGGAAGCCGCCGCACTTCAACTCCTGCTGCCCGTGGAAGGTCATCGTTGCGGGATTGTAGGCAGGAGCGTAGTACTTGGTGTAGAAGTTGCCGTCAACGCCCATCTGCACGTGCAGCACGCGGGCAATGGTGAAGGTGGCATACAGGTTGCTGTAGATGGCGAATTTGGGCAGCGGTAACACTTCCTCGTTGCTGCTTGTCTGCAACACTGCGCTGTTCTCCCAGTTGAAAGCCTTGAAGTGCAAACCCTGCTGCAAGCGGGCGCATAGCACATGGATCGCGCCGCCATGTTGGGCCGGTAGGCCATTGGCATCCCAGTAGATGAAGTCGGTCAGCGTCTCATAGCCCACGTTGACACGTGTCCACGAGAAGGGGATGTCCAGTTCACCGCCCACGCGGACGCGCTTGGTCTTGCTGAAACTGTTGTTCCACGCAAAGTGGTTCGAGACGTAATGCTGTATCAGATAGGGTACTGCAAGGTTCTTGAAGTAGCCGTAGCCCTTAATGCTTACCGAGTCGCCCAGGAGCTTGAAGCGCGTGGTCACGTCGCCCGTGATATCAATCTCGCCAGCGGCATCGCCCAGCACGCCAAACTGGGCCGTGGCGTTGTAACGCAGCAGCGAGCCTTGCTGTTTGGTCAACTGGCCGCCTATCCACAGCAGGTTCTGCGTCTTGCGGTGGTCGGGGGCGAAGGGCAGAGGGATGAGTTTGCCCGACGAGTTGTCAATGCTGTCGGTGTTCACCTGGGTGTAACGTCTCACCTCGTGGGTGCCATAGACGGCAAAGCCGAACTTGGCATACTTGTTAAAGCCTTCCAGCATGGACACACCCAAGGTGTTGCGCAACCTCCAGTAGCTAGATGTCTCATCGGTACCACCCAGGGCAAGATAGGTCTGGTCAAAGCGGGTTGTGTCCTCATTGCCGCTCTTGTTGATGAACTGGTGCTTGCCATGCCTGAAGTCCAGTGTCCAGATGAAACTCGTCACGGGCACATAGGTGCGGTCGATGATCGTGTCGGTGACGCTGTCACGGCGATAGCGGTAAAAACCTACCTTATAGCGCTGGTTCAGGTACAACTGGCTGCCCTCCAGATGGCTGTGGGCATTGGTCAGCAGGGTGGGGATGCTCTTGTTATCGACGCGAGTCACGCCGCCCTGTACCTCAGCGGGATCGGTGATATAGCGGTCATCGGTGATGCCGCCGCTCTCCTTGGTCGTGTAGTTATAGTGGTTAAAGAACGCCTGCATCTCATAGCGGTCGCCCATGTGTGAACCGAACAGTCGCCAAGTGAAGTCCTTGTCGGCCTGCGCGTCATAGGATCCCTTACTATAGATATAATCGATTGCTCCACCCACCTGGCTCTTGCGGTTCACATTGCCCGAGAATTCCAGTTTCGTGCGGTCCAGGTTGCTGTACTTGTCACCGCCCGTGGAGTGGCTGAGCAGCGTCATGGGGATGCGCGTGTTGTAGAAGCGCATCGTCGAGGTGTTGTGCATCCATGCCCCGATGGCGTCCTCAAAGAAGAAGTCGCCTGTTACGGGACGGTTGAAGAACACCTGGTCCTGCCCCGGCGCGCCATAGTTACCTGTTGTGGCCCATGCCTCGCTCACCATCGACGGCACCATGGTGCGGTGGTAATCCAGATGGATGGTATCGATGGTTGAGGGATAGTGCAGGCCCAGAGGTTCGCTCACGCTCCATGCATACGACGGCTCCACCCGCTGTTTCTTGCTTTTAGCAGGTTTAGAACTCTCATAGGAGAACTGCGCTACCGCGACATTCATTGTCGCGGTAAGCGTCAGTAGTACCAATATGGCCAGTATCTTTTTCACGTCGTCAATGGGAGTTTGTTATCAGATGGTGCGCTCCACAGGGAGGACAAAGGCGCGCAGACCCAGTTTGGGCGTGGCCATGTCCATCCTGTGCAACTCGTCGAGGACGGCGTCCACACGGCGGTCATCGACCACAGTCAGGATGGCCGAGGCAATCGAGGGCCAGGCATGGGTGGCATAGTGGGGCTCACCCGTCTTGCTGCCGCGTCCCTGCACCTCTCGCCACCCCGTGAATCCACGGCAGTTGAGCAGATGCAGTTGCTCGACAATGCGGTCATAATAGGCCTCGTCAAAGGCTATGAATATCGCTTTCATATCTTGTCTGTTGTTTAGTTGTTAGTCCATTAGTTTTCAGCCCTAAAGCCTGAATATATCAACTCTTACTGTGCTCCTTGGCGATCTTCTTGCGGTTGCGGCGGATACCGGTCAACGCAAAGATGGTGTACATCGTCGGCACGAACAGCAAGGTCATCAGTGTGGACATGGCCAGACCGCCGATTACGGCGATACCCATCGGGCGCCACATCTCGCTACCTACACCGGTACCCACTGCCATGGGCACCATACCCAGGATGGTCGTCAACGACGTCATGAGCACAGGACGCAGACGCGAGTGACCACCGTTGATCACAGCACGGCGGATGCTCATGCCGCGTTCACGGTTCAGGTTGATGTAGTCGATAAGCACGATACCGTTTTTCACAACAATACCAATCAGCATGATACCACCAATCATCGACATCACGTTCAAGTTGGTGTGCGTCACAAGCAGGATGAGCACGATACCCGAGAAGGCGAACATGATTGAGGTCATGATAATGCCAGGATAGGTGAACGACTCAAACTGGCTGGCCATCACGATATAAACGAGCAGGATGATGAGCAGACCCAGTACGGCAAGGTCGCCGAACGAGTCTTGCTGGTCCTCATAGCTACCGCTCAGCTGGATCATCACGTCACCGGGCTTGTCCATCTTGTCGATGAGCGGCTGGGCATCGGCGATGATTTCACTCATGGCGCGGTCTTGGACAACGGTGGAGACGGTGATGATGCGCTCACGGTCCTTACGCTCGATGTTGGGCGGATAGAACTGCTCGGTCACGGTGCCTACTTCCTTGAGGCGTACACCCGTGCCCATAGTATTATAGAGCATAATGTTCTCGATGTCCTCGATACTGCGACGGTGCTCGGGATCGTACATGACCTTGATGTCATACTCCATACCATCCTCGCGGAAGTAACTTGCTGTTGTTCCGTTGATGCGGTTACGCAGGGCAGTGGCGGCGGTGCTCAGGTTCAGACCGTATAACGCCAGTTTCTCGCGGTCAAAGTCCACATGGTACTCGGGCTGGTAGTCGCTGCGGCTGATGTTGATATCGGCTGCACCAGGAATTTCCTCGAGGATGCGTTTCAGGCGCTGGGCTACACTATCAGTCTTGGTGAAGTCATAGCCGTAGATCTCGTAGTTCAGCGTGTTTTGGCCGCTCATGCCGCCACCACGACCACCACCGACGTTAACCATGGCCCTCTTCAGTTCGGGATAATGCTTGAGATCTTCACGCATCATGCCGGCAATCTCGGTGATGCCGCGCTTGCGCTCGTTGGCTTTATTGAGCATGATGTTCATCGAGATGATGTGGCTACCATTGCTCTGCATCGAGGCATACATGTTGTCACTGCTGGCTTGGCCAACGGTGTAGTTGAAGGATTGGATTTCGGGATACTTCTCGGTCCACTCCTTGTAGAGTCGTTGGCTGACGTCCTTGGCGAGGTCAACGCGGCTACCGATGGGCAACTCCAGTGAGACGCCCAGACGGCCGTTGTCGTTGGTCGGGAAGAACTCGGTTCCGACAAACTTCATCAGGAAGATGGAGAAAACGAAGATGCCAAGGGCTGTCGCTGCGGTAATCCAGCGGTGGGCTACGCACTTGTCGAGTACCTTAGCATAGAAGTCGTCAATCTTGTCAAGCACCTTGAGGATGGGGCCGTACACTTTCTGGAAAATCTTGGTGTCACCCACATTGAGGCGCAGCAAGCGGCTACACAGCATGGGGGTAAGCATCAAGGCGCAGATTAGTGACAACACCATCATAATGGTCACCATCCAACCTAACTGTTTGAACAGCACACCCGTCATACCCTTGACCAAGGTCAGCGGGAAGAACACGGCGATCAGCGTCAAGGTCGAGGCCATTACCGACAGGGCGACCTCGTTGGTGCCGTTGACGGCGGCCTGCATGGGCGCTGAACCACGCTCGATGTGTGTCGTCACGTTCTCAAGTACCACAATGGCGTCATCGACCACCATACCGATAGCGATGGACAATGCCGACAACGACACGATATTCAGTGAGTTACCCGTTACATACAGGTAGATGAATGAGGCAATCAGTGAGATGGGGATGGTCACCAGCACGATGACGGTAGCACGCCAGCGTCCCAAGAACACAAACACCACGATACCCACGAACAAGAGCGCGAACAGTACGGTCTCGACCAGTGATGCGATAGTGCTGCGGATGTTGTCGCTCGTATCCACGATGTAACCCAACTTGATATCGCTGGGCAGGTTCTTCTGGATCTTAGGCAACTCCTTGGCAATCTTCTCTGAAATCTGTACTGAATTGGCACCCGACTGTTTCTGCACGATAATCATCGCACCCTTCTGGCCGTTGTTGTAACTCTCCTGGGCGCGTTCCTCGAGTGAGTCGTCGATGCGTGCCACGTCACGCAGGTGGACAACACCGCCTGTCGGGGACATTCCCACGACCATAGCACCCATCTGCTGCGGGTCGGTAAATTCGCCCTGCACGCGCAGGGGGTAAGTCTCGTTACCGATGTCGAAGGTACCGCCAGGGATATTGCGGTTCTCAGCACCGACAAGTGCGGCAACGGTTTCAACGCTCAGTTTATAGGCCTCCATGCGCAGGGGATCCAGATAGATGTGGACCTCACGCTTGGGTGCACCGGCAATAGATACAGAACCCACACCGTCAACGCGAGCCAGCGGGTTGGCGACATTCTCATCCAGGATCTTATACAATCCCGGCATGCTCTGTCCGGCCTGGACCGAGAGCAGCACGATGGGGATCATGTCGCTGCTGAACTTGAAGATGATGGGCGTGTTGGCATCGTCGGGCAGCATGCTCGACACCATGTCGAGTTTGTCGCGCACATCGTTGGTCAACGTCTCGATGTTGTAGCCGTATTCAAACTCTAGTGTTACAATCGAGATGTTCTCACGGCTGTTTGACGTGATGTGCTTGAGGTGCTCCACCGAGTTGAGGGCATTCTCAAGGGGACGGGTCACGTTCTGCTCGATGTCCGAAGCACTGGTTCCCGCATAACTGGTCATCACCATGATGGTGTTGGTCTCCACGTCGGGGAACAGGTCAATGGGCAGACTTCTGAGCGAGAACAGACCCAGCACAATCAGTGCCACAAAGATAAGGATTGTGGTCACCGGTCGTTTGACTGAACTGGAATATAAACTCATAATTGAATGCTAAATGTTTAGTCTCAATGGTCGCTATAGCCTGATGATCAGTTCAAAGCATAAATTCACTAATCTCTAATCACTCATCTCTAATCATCAAGTTTTGATAGCGCCATCAAAACTTGATTTATTTCTTGAGTTGAACTTTAGCGCCGTCTTGCAGACGAGATGCACCAGCAATAACCACTTGGGTGCCGGCTACAAGACCTCCCTTAACCTCATAGCGGTCCTCGAGACGCTGACCTAGTTCTACCTCACGCAATTCGACTTCACCACCCTGGTAAACCCAAACGTAACGTACGCCCGAACCTACCTGCTTCTGTACGGCGCGGTCAGGAACGACAACACTGTGGGATGTGCCATAGTTGAAATTCACGCGGGCAAACATGCCAGTGCGCACCTTGTCATTACGGTTGGTGATGGCCACCTCCACCTGAAAGGTGCGGCTGGTGGCGTCAACGGTGGGATGGATCAGGTAAACTTGGCCCTGGAAGGTTTCGTCACCATAAGTGTCAAATTTCACCACTACGGGCATGCCGCGTTTCACCTTAGGATACTCGCTCTCGTTGACGTTGACGATAACCTTGAGGGGCTGTTGCTGCTCGATGGTCAGGATGGGCAGTCCTGCAGGCAGGTCACCGGCATCATAGTTCTTGGCAGTCACCACGCCGCTCACGGGCGAGGTGAGCACGGTGTTTTCCTGCATGGTGCGGATGGCGCGGGCATTGGCGTCATACTGTGCCTGCAGCTGGTCAACGGTCTGCTGGGTACCGCCACCGATTTTCACCAACTCACGGGCGCGGTCCAATTCGCGCTTCAGGTTGGCCAGAGCAATCTGCTGCTGAGCGATGTTCACGTCGTCGAGGATGACCAGACGCTGGCCACGTGCCACGCGTGAACCCACATCGACCAGAATGCGCTTGATGCGCGAACCACTGTTCGACGAGATGTTGTTGGTCTTGAAGGCCTCGACAGTACCCGTGTATTCACTGGTCTGCTTCACGGCTTCCTCGCCGACGGTCACTACCTCAACAATGGGCAGTTCCTCTTTCACTTCGGTTGTCTTCTTCTCTTCCTTACTGGAGCAAGATGCCAGCGCCAGGATGAGCATTACAATCGGTAAAAATTTCTTTTTCTTCATTGCTTGATGATATTTTGTTGTTTGGTTTTTTCTTTTTTAATCTATAATCTAGAGTCTCTAGAGTCTCTATAGTTTCTATAGTTTCTAGATGGTGTAGAGTATTATCTCACGTAGTGGGTGTTGCCCAACGTGTATTCCAGGTCGCTTGAAGCAACCAGGTAGTTGTAGATAGCCTGGTAGTAGGCCAGGCGGGCAGCCATCAGGGCATCCTCGGTGTCCCTCAACTGGATGAACGAGGCGGCACCAATCTTGAAACTCTTTTGCATGATCTCATTGGCCTTCTCTGCCATGTGCACACCGGCTTCGTTGCTTTCGATTTGCTTGAGATTCTTGGTAATGGTGTTGTTCTGGGTGGCTACCTGCATGTGGAGGTTGTGTTCCAGATTCTCGCGTTGCCACTTCATTTCTTCGACGGCGATTTCGGCCTGTTTCTGCTTGTAGTAGCGCTGTCCGCCCTGGAAGATGGGGAATGCTAAGGTCAAGCCCACGTTAGACGCACGGCTCCAGCGGAATCCGCTCACGGGACTGCCATTGTTCATCGAGTGCCACATCAGGCTGGCACTACCTGTCAGGGTGGGGTACCATGCCATCTTCTGCACGTCGAGGGCTTTCTTCAAGTAGTCGGTCTGGAGGTCCATCGCCTTGAGGCTGGTGTTGTTGGCCAGGGTAGTGTCACTGCCCATGATGTTGTTGATTATTCGCTCATACATCTCACCCCTGAAGTCAGCCAAGTGTTGGCTTGGAGTGATATCGGTGCGCACATCCATGCCCATGAGGACTTTCAACTGGAGCAGGAGCGCATTGATGGAATTCTCGGCTTCAACAATCGAAGGCTCCAGGTTGCTTACTGCAACATTGGCGCGCAGCACGTCATACTCAGACGCAGCGCCCAATTCATATTTCTTCTGGAAGATTTCAGCATTCAACTTGGCAGTTGCATGGTTCTCTTCGATGACATTCTTGCTGTCAATGGCCAGCAACAGTGCATAGTAAGTCTTCTCCACTTGATTGACCAGCGAGAGCTTGTTGGCACGGGCTGCTTCCACATTCTGCAGAATCTGGTTTTCGTTCAGTTTGACCGATTTCCACAATTGGGGGACAACCAGCGGAATCTGAGCTTGGAAACCGCCGTTGTGGGTGTTGTCACTACCCATCTTGATGGCCATAGTACCCTCAGGGGTATCCATGTACATCGTCTGCAACGACAGGTTGCGCGTGTACTGTCCTGCAAGGTTAATCGTGGGGAATAATTTGCCCAGTGCTTCCTTGCGGCTGTAGTCCACACGCGTGATTTCCATTTCCTTCACCTTGATGGTGGGATTATCGTTGAGTGCGATGCGCACGCACTCGTCCAGCGTCAACGCCAGTTGAGCATGACCGCTCATGGCACCGCCGAATAACATTAATAAAATAATGTACAAATACTTCTTGTTGAACATTGTATCTTGTGGTTTTATTGATTTTGCTGTTGTTGGTTCTCGAGATACTCAATCATCTCGATGCCCTTGATGGTTGCCACACCACGCAAGAAACTGATAAACACGTGGTCAAACAGGTCGGTGTCCGTAAAACCATATTTGTTATTGTTGGCTCTCTCGTGCAACTCCCGCATCGACAGTAAGAACAAGTAGGCGGCAATCTCAGGATTGATGCGCTTGATGACCAGACCTTCGTCTTGGGCTTTACGCAGCACGTTGGCAAGACCGTTCATGGTGACTTTCTCGCTCTCGATATACTGATCAAAGATGTCGGGGTACAGGCGCTTAATATCGTTGATGAGGGCCACCGAGGTGCTTTTATACATCTCGCGGGCGCGCCGATAAACACGGTACATTGCTTCAAAGCAATTGCTCGCGGTGTCAAATATCTCCTTGACCGCGGCATTCTTTATTTCGTGATGACGGTGCATGCACTCGCCTATGAGAGTACGTTTGTCGGGGAATGTCTCATATAGGGTACGCTTGGAGATGCCGCAGGCTCGCGCCACATCATCCATCGTCATCGAGGAGGGGCCGACGCTCATCAGCAGCTTACTGCCCTCACTAATAACACGTTCTCTCGTATCCATGTAGAATGGTTTGTTTATACATTAGTTATTTTAAGGCTGCAAAATTACAGAAAACTTTTAAAACTCCAAAAGTTTTCTTGGTTTTTGCTTGTCTTTTCTTGTGTTTTTTTCATTTTATAACATAGCAAGGGTGGCGCCAGCCTTGACGCCACCCTCACAATTAGTGATGTAAATCAGTATGTATTAATGTTTTAATGCATAATCTTGCTGCTCTTTACAGCACCGCTCTTGTAGCGGGTTACCACGATGTTAATGCCATCGAACGGCTGCTTGCTCTGTACACCTGACATGTTGACGTAGGTTACCGACTCAATCTCGTCGTCATCGGCGATGAGCGAGTTGATACCGGTGCTGACGTCACCGTTGCTCATGTTCAGACTCACGAGCGTTACCTCCTGGGTGTTACTGGTGGCGGTGGTGCCGTCCACATAGTTGGCAACCAGGTAGATGCTGTAGGTACCGCCCTCAACCAGGTTGCTCAGGGTGATGCCGGTGCTGCCAGCGCTGATGTCGGTGATCACAAAGTTGGTGTTGTCACCAGTTGCGGTTGCGTTAAAGTTCAGCGTGCCTGCGTGGATGGCGATATAAGCCATGTCGGGCGAGTAGCTGCTGTCGGTCGAGTAGATGGTGATCTTGTCACCGGCACTTGCCGTCACGGTCCATGTATAAGTGTTGCCGCTCGAAACGCTGCGTTTCACGGCCGACGTCTTGGCCGACTTCACGGTGATGCTACCGCTGCCATAGCTGGTGCTGGAGGTCGTGATCTGTACAGTGAAGGTGGCGTTGCTGTAACCCGAGGGAACAGTGTAGGTGATGTTGCCATAGCTTGAGCTCCACCACGAGGATGAGTTCTTGGTGTAGAAGGCGCCGTTACCTGCTACCACGTTAGAACCGCCCCACGGCGAGGTCAGCGTGATGCTGGCATAGCTGCCGGAGTAGTTGCTGCCGTCGAGGCTGGCCAGCAGTGAGTTCGAGGGCTCGTCGCCACCGCTGGGCTGTGCAGTCAGCGTGCCATACAGGGTGTAGCTCGATACTGACGATGCATCTACGTCGTGGGTCCAGTTGGCGGTGAAGCTGGTGCTGGAAACGACGGTGGCAGCGTTCATCACGGGATTTGCCTTGTCGAGGGTGGCGGTACCGTTAATCGAAACCGTCTTGCTCGTTGCGCCCGAGCTGGCCACGGTAACGGTGGCGGTCTGAGTGCCATAGGCGGTGGGCTTGTAGGTGACGGTCACGTTCACACCGTTAGCGGCATTGGCTGCCGTGATGCTCGAGGTCGAGATGGTGAAGACGCTGGCGCCACTCAGGCTCAGGGTTACGTTGCTGGTCAGGTCGGCACCCGTTACCTTGAAGGTAGCGGTTGCGGTGCCGTTAACCTTGGCGCTCATGTTCAGGCTGGTGGGAGTTACGGTCAGCGTGGGAGTAGCAGTGGCTGTTTCCTCCTTGAGGGTGACGTTCTGCTCGTTACTCCATGCGCTGGAGGTACCGTCGGTGTAGAGGGCTTTCACCTTATAAGTATAGGTAGCGCCTGCGGTCAGGTTGCTGACGGTGTAGTACTTGTTGGTGATGCCGGTGATGGTGCGCGAGTCAGCGTCGCCGGTCTCGCTGGCATTAAGGTTGATGTTGCCTGCATATACCTTGATCAGCGACATGTCGGGCGAGTAGCTGCTGTCGGTCGAGTAGATGGTGATGACATCGCCAGTCTTGCCGGTCACAGTCCAGGTGTAGGTCTCGCCCTTGGCGAAGGTGTGGCCTACAGCCGAGGTCTGAGTGGACTTCACGGTGATGTTACCCGTACCGTAGGTGCCGCTCACAGTGGTGATCTGTACGCTGAAGGTGGTGTTGCTGCTGTAACCCGAAGGAATGGTAAAGGTAATCTTGCCGGACGAGCCAGAGGTGTAAACGGCATTGTTACCACCCTTCACATTGGTGCCGCCCCAGGGCGAGGTCAGCGTGATGGTCTTGTAGCTGCCAGTGTAGTTACTGCCGTTGATGGTGCCCAACAGGGTCGTTGTGGTCGGGGTCGAGCTGCCCTGCTTGTTCACTTGCAGGGTGTAGCTCGATACGTTGGTGCTACTGGTCTGGTCGGTCCAGTCGGCACGGAAGCTCGAACTGGTGACATAGCTGCTGTTGGCTGCGCTCATCACGGGAGTGTAGGTCGTGATGGCTGCTGCGCTTGCGGTACCGCTCAACGAAACCGTCTTGCTGGTGGCGCCGCTGCTGGCAATGGCGATGCTGCCGGTGTGGGTACCTGCTGCCGTGGGCTTGTAGGTCACGGTAACGGTGGCACCGCTGGCGGCTGCACTGGCGCTGATGGTCGTCGGCGAGATGGTGTAGGCGCTATTGGCGTCGGTCTTGGTCAGGGTCACATTGCCGGTCAGGTTGCTACCGGTAACGGTAAAGGTCTTGCTCACGGTCTGGCCAGCGGTGGTGCTGAACGATAGCGAGGTGGGGCTAACGGTCAGCGTCGGGGTAGCGCTAGCGCCACTGGGCGGCTGGATACCGATAACCATCTGCTGATATACGTTGAAGTTGTAGCTGCTGTAGCCGAAGGAGTTCAGCGAGCACCAGGCGTTGCCGTCGCCACTCCAACCGAAGTTCACGTGGTACTTGTTGGTGCTGCTGTTATAACCATCGACATTGAAGGCGTGGCCACCGGCATTGCTGCTCACGGCGCAGAAGACGATGGGACGGCCAGCGGCCATCTCCTCTTGAATCAGTGCAGCCCACTGGCTGTCTGTATAGAGGGTGGTGCCGCCACTATAGGCACTGGTCTTCTTGACGAAGCGCGTGGTGCTGGAATTATAGCCGAAGAAGGTGAAAGCGTCGCGAATGTTGCACACACTGTCAACACTCACACCGCTACCACCTGCAGCGCTCGTTCCATAACCCATTCGCTCGGCTTGACCTACATAGTGCATCAGCGTGGCGACTGCATTGCCCTGGGCGGTCGTGTAGCTGCCCGTATAGCTGTCTAACATGTTGGCCCAGTCAAACGTGGTTGAGGGCAGTGCCGAGTGGGTATAGCTCTTGGAGCCATAGCTTGAGTAGCTGATGGTGGACTTGTAGCCGGGAACAACGGGAGTAGCTGCGGTGGGATATTTCCAGAAGTAGAATACCATCGAGGCACTCGTTGCAGGGCAACCGGTCAGACACTGGTAGCTACCGAACTTACACTGGTTGTAGTAAGGTGCTTCCTGATCCCAGTTGCAGGTCAACAGCGGGCCGTAGGTGGTAGCGTTCAACTTCGGAGGGGTTTGCACGCTCGTGGGCTGCAGACCCGGATGCTCCTGCAGGAACATGATCTGGTCCTTGTACTGTCCCAGCATGTCCCTCATGCCCAGTGGCAGGTTATTGATGTCCTTGAGGGGACGGTCACCCACCATGAGGATTTCTTCGGCACGGTCATCACCAGCGACTACAACAAAGGTCGTCGAGGTGTTGTAGATGTAGTAAACGGGTTGATTGACTTTTGCGTTGCCCATCTCAGTCTTGAGTAACACTGGATTCAGGGCGGCAGGTGCCATCATTTTACCTGCGTAAAGCTGATTTGTCAGATAGTTCTTGGCTATCTTCTTGGCCGCAAACTCGTCAACAGGTGCGGCCGACAATGACATCGCCAGAATTGTGGCGGTCATAAAAAGCATAATTTTCTTCATAAGCCTTTTAAGATTAAGAAATAAAAATGTGCTATATAAAATGCTATATAAAATAATGTAGTCAATATGCACGTGGTAGTTTATAGCGCTCCAAAGGTAAATATAATTTTTAAGATAAACGAAGTTTTTCATGATATTTTTTTATTTTTTTACTTTCGCTGATTTGTTATTTGTCGGTTTTTGGCCGTGTTAGCTTGAAATTCTCAAATCGGAAAACCATGGTTTTTCAGATAGTGCAGCCACGTCCAGTGCAGGTTGTACCGCTATTGAATATTGCCTAGATATGATGAAAGATGCTCATTTTTATTGACTATTTTTTGTTGGGCTTGCCTTGGTTTTTTGAAAGTTTTTTGGCCTTTAGAATCAGATTGACTACCTTTGTGGGAGACTAACAGATCATGACTACTATGAAATCTTCCAGCAATATTTCCGAAGTTTTGGCTTTCCTGCGCCAGCTTGCCATCAACAACGACCGCACTTGGTTCAAGGCTCGTAAGGACACCTACGACGTCCTGCGTGGGGCCTGGGAACAGGACATGGAGCGCCTCATCGCCCTTGTTGCAGACTTTTTCCCCGATGTGCGCGGTCTTGCCGTCAAGGACTGTGTGTACCGCATCTATCGCGACATCCGCTTCTCCCATGACAAGAGTCCCTATAAAACTTATTTCTCGGGCGTCATCGGCAAGGGAGGACGCCACACGCTGCAGTCCAGTTACTATGTCCACATCGGTGTCGAGGAAATGATGTTGTGCGGTGGTGTCTGGTGGCCTGAGAAACCCATCTTGGACCAGTTGCGGGGACTTATCGATGCCGAACCCGAAGAATTCTTGGCCATTGTCAATCACCCTGACATCACATCCCGATATGAATGGATGTCCCAGACGCTCAAGAACGTGCCTAAGGACTATCCCAAAGATCATCCCCTGGCCCAATACCTCAAGATGAAGGAGTATCTGCTGGTCAAGCGGGTTGATGAAAACTACTTTGATTGCGACGATTGGGTCGAGCGTGTCGCCGAGGACTTACAACCTCTCAAGCCTTTGCATGATTTCCTTAATTATGTGTTTGAATAATTGACTGCAAAGTGATAATTTGTAAGTTGGGAATTTGCCACCATTTTGGCTAAAGACAGGACATTTTGCCATCAAAAAACGAGAAAATCCGATTCTTTTGCCATTGTTTTTGCCATTTTTGCAACGTGAAACAATTTTTTTTAATGCTTGCAGTGTTAATTTCTCAATAAAATAACACCTATTAAGAAAAATGGTAGTATCTTTGTGCCCGATTTAGAAAGAGGGGCTCCCCTTTTGAGACCTTCATGAAAACCGATCAATTGTAAATTCAACATAAACACAAGTAATTTAGAGTAAATCTATGAAGAAATCTTTTGTTTTTCTGCTGGCTTTGGCTTCCTCTCTGGGACTGAGTGCCAGTGAAGCCGACCTGGTAATGCCAGAGTCGCTGCATGATTTCAGTTTCTTGCACTGGGGTTTCCTCGTGTGCATTTTGGGTATGTTGTTCGGTGTGTATCATTTCATCAAGACCAAGAACCTGCCCGTGCATGATGCGATGCGCGAGATTGGTGAGGTGATTTACAAGACCTGTTCGACCTACCTCAAGCAGCAGGGCCGTTTCCTGGCCATCCTGTTCGTCTTCATCGGTGTGGTAGTTGCCTTCTACTTTGGCGGCCTCAGCCACATGAAGGCTTGGGAGGTGTGCATCATCCTGCTGTCCACCATCATCGGTATGCTCGGCTCCTATGCTGTCGCTGCCTATGGTATCCGCATGAACACTTACGCTAACGCACGCATGGCGTTTGCTTCGCTTCGCCGTGATCCGCTTCGCCTGCTCAATATCCCCTTGAATGCCGGTATGAGCATCGGTGTGATGCTGGTGTGCGTTGAGCTCATCATCATGCTCGTCATCCTGTTGTATGTGCCTTGTGACCTGGCTGGTGTCTGCCTGATCGGCTTCGCTATCGGTGAGAGCCTCGGTGCCAGCGCCCTGCGTATCGCCGGTGGTATCTTCACCAAGATTGCCGACATCGGCAGTGACTTGATGAAGGTGGTCTTCAAGATCGGTGAGGATGACCCCCGCAATCCTGGTGTGATTGCCGACTGCACGGGTGACAATGCTGGTGACAGCGTTGGTCCCACGGCCGACGGTTTTGAGACTTACGGTGTGACTGGTGTCGCTCTGGTATCGTTCATCCTGCTCGCAGTCAACGATCCCGAGATGCAGAAGAACCTGCTCGTGTGGATCTTCTCGATGCGTATCCTGATGGTCATCACCTCGGTTGTTGCCTACTGGATTAACAAGGCATTCTGCAAGGCTAAATATGCCGGCAAGGACAGCCTCGATTTCGAGAAACCGCTGACCTCGCTCGTATGGTTCGCCAGCGTGCTGAGTATTGCTGTAACCTACATTGTATCTTACATGCAGTTGGGTAATGTCGATGGCAACCCCAACCTGTGGTGGCAGCTTGCAAGCATCATCTCGATGGGTACCCTGGGCGCAGCCCTCATCCCCGAGATTACCAAGATCTTCACCTCGCCCAAGAGCGGTCACGTCATTGAGGTCGTTAAGGCTTCGCACCACGGTGGTGCTTCGCTGAACATCCTCAGCGGTTTTGTGGCTGGTAACTTCTCGGGCTTTTGGACAGGTCTGGCATTCGTGCTGTTGATGTTCGTCGGCTATGCCTTCTCTATCGACATCCCCGAGACCTTGATGTCCTATCCCGCAATCTTCGCCTTTGGTCTGGTTGCCTTCGGTATGCTCGGTATGGGTCCTGTGACCATCGCCGTTGACAGTTATGGTCCCGTGACCGACAACGCCCAGAGCGTCTATGAGCTCTCCCTGATCGAGGAAGTGCCTGACAAGGACGAGCAGATTGAGCGTGACTTCGGCTTCAAACCCGATTGGGAGAAGTCCAAACACTACCTAGAGGAGAACGACGGTGCCGGCAATACCTTCAAGGCTACTGCCAAGCCCGTACTCATCGGTACCGCTGTCGTTGGTGCTACCACGATGATCTTCTCCATCATCCTTGTGATCCAGAAGACCCTCGGCGTGGATCCCGCCAGCCTACTGAACCTGCTCAATCCTTACACCATCATCGGCTTCCTGCTGGGTGGTTGTGTGATCTACTGGTTCACCGGTGCTTCGACCCAGGCCGTTACTGTTGGTGCTAACCGTGCCGTGGCTTTCATCAAGGACCACATCAAGCTCGATCCCAATGCGCCCAAGAAGGCCGACACCAAGTCGTCTGTTGAGGTCGTTAAGATCTGCACCCAGTATGCCCAGAAGGGTATGTTCAACATCTTCCTGGCCATCTTCTTCTTCGCCCTCGGTTTTGCTTGCTTGGCATCGCCGGGTAGCGTGGGTGGCAACAATGCCGTTTCGCTGTTCGTTTCTTACCTGATCTCGATTGCCCTGTTCGGTTTGTTCCAGGCCGTATTCATGGCCAACGCCGGTGGTAGCTGGGATAACAGTAAGAAGGTTGTAGAGGTTGACCTCGACCTCAAGGGAACCGACCTGCACGATGCATCGGTTGTCGGTGACACCGTGGGTGACCCCTTCAAGGACACCTCGTCAGTATCGTTGAACCCGATCATCAAGTTCACCACCCTGTTCGGTCTGCTCGCCATGGAGATGGCTATCAGCGAGAACTTCCGCGAGTTCGCACCCTGGGTAGGTATTGTCTTTGTGATTGTAGCTATCTTCTTCGTATGGCGCTCGTTCTACCGCATGCGCATCGATGACAGCATCGACAACATCCTCAACGCCTACAAGAAGTAACAACTAGAAACTAAGGACTAGAAACTTTACAAGGGCGCGAGCCCCCGTCAAATACCGTCAAGGCGGCTGGACACCACACAACGTCCAGCCGCCTTGCATAGTTTTATATGTCCTGTAACAGCAGGTTTAGCTGGTTACCTTTCCGAACCAACAATTTGCAGTGGCACAATGTATCTGTCAATGTCACCAACAAGTGGGTTTTCATTGCCATCAAGAACTTCAAGCTGTTGACTCAAGGCTTCTGAGAAACGATTGTTCTCGACCTTATAGTCTATGATCATTGTACCGTTAAGCGCGAAACGTACATTTACAATTCTACCTTGTATGATTTCGTTGATTTGTTCACGAGAAACCTGAAAGACGAGGTCGTCATCAATGCCGTGGGATTTTGAATGTGAATTGTTGACTTCTTTAATGCCCGCGCCAACAGTATTAAATTCCAAAACTTTACCATTACTTAATGTCAGGAAAATGGGCTGTGCTTCCACCAAAAGCAGCCTTCTACTTCTATCAGATCTGGTGCGAAATCCGGACAATCTGATAGAATATAGTTGATCATTACTTTTGCTCTTATCTATTAAACGTACCTCTAAGTTAAGCGTGTTTTGTGAAAGTACATTCTCAGAAGATTCAGGAGCAATAACTATATTTGAGGGCATGGGCTTTTTAATATCCACGTTGTTGGATTTGCTTTGCGAAAACAAAACAAATGGCATAAATGAGACGAGAAGTAAGATAAACGTTTTCATAATACAATACCTTTTTATAATGTTTTTCTGCAAAGATATAAGAATTCATGTAAATATCTGCTATTTTTGTGATTTTTTATACTTTGTTTCTATTTCACAACATATATCATCAGAATCGCCTTTGAGTTCAAAAGTGCAAACCCTAGAATCACGCTTTAAGTGGAAAAAATGTGGAAATAATCACATTTTGGGTCCTAGAGTGTGATTTTTCACTTTTCCAAGGCTAGACGATTTGGTCTGATTTAGCAACTTCAATGTGTTTTGCCCGCTTGTGCTTTTTGTAGTTGACAGAGAGAGGTTGTTGGCGTTATCTTTGTGTGATGTAGAGGATTTCCTTGTAATTGTCAACTGCAATTAACATTCCCGACCCTCCACTTTACAAGGGTACAGCAAACTTCTTCCACTGGCAATGGAAGATATCTTCCACTAGTAGCGAAAGAAATTGGAATTTTCTTTTGCTGGTATCAAAAGAAGTTATTAACTTTGCCATCGATAACCAAGATTTTCCTGTTATGATAAGACAAAGTGAAATAGCAAGGGTGATTGACGATCAGAAGTCGCAATTGCGTCCTCGTCCTGACGAGATAGAACGTGAGCATCTTTCTCAGGTCAAAAACTTAGATGGATTTGCTACCATCATTACGGGTATGCGGCGTGTGGGCAAGAGCACGTTGCTCTATCAAGTGGCTCGCAACATGGGCTATGGTCATGTGATGTATCTTAATTTTGATGACATCAACATGAGTGGCTTCAAGCAGGATGATTTTGTCCGTCTTCACAACGAGATTAAGCGTCGTGAAGCTCATGAGTTGTTCTTTGACGAGATTCAACTCGTGGCGGGATGGGAAATCTTGATACATCAGTTGTTAAGAGAGGGATATGTTGTGTACATCAGTGGCTCCAATGCCTCGATGCTGAGCGTTGACTTGGGCACTCATCTTACAGGGCGCCACTTGTCAACGGAGTTGTTCCCGTTCTCTTATAACGAATTTCTGACTTATGCCCGTGAGGCTGCCAGCGTGCAATCGCTCGACAATTACATGTTGACTGGTGGTATCCCCGAATTTGTCAAAACTCGTGATAGGGCAATACTGCGCACCTTGCTCGATGATGTGCTTGTTCGTGACATCGCTGTCAATAAGAATGTGCGCAACGTGGTTGCGCTCAAGCAGTTGGCCGTTTATATGCTCTCCAATATCGCTCGACTGTATTCGGCCAGTAAATTGACCACTGTGGCAGGGGTGTCATCTCCATCTACAGTGATTGACTTCCTTTCTTTCATGCGTAATGCCTATCTTATAGACAGCATTGGCCTTTACGACCATTCCTTGAAGGTCACGGCCCGCAATCCTCGCAAGGCGTATGCTTGTGACACGGGACTTGCCCGCAGTGTTTCGCTTTCCCATTCTCCAGATACGGGACGCTATCTTGAGAATGTCGTGTTTATCTCATTGAGACATCGATATACCAGCGACCATATTTATTATTACGCTCAGCGTGGTGAATGTGACTTTGTCGTTACAGGTGCTGATAATCGGCCAGAAATGCTCATTCAAGTGTGCCATGAACTCAACGATGAGAATTTCGAACGCGAAATGAATGGTTTGACCGAGGCGATGGCCTCTCTTCACTTGAATCATGGCGTTATCGTGACACGTGACGAGGAAGATCATTTTGAAACGGCAGCAGGTGGTGTTGATGTGGTAAAAGCATGGAAATGGCTGGCATGCTCCCCACATGCTCCGATTCTTATCGACTAGACTTCTCAAAAAAATCATCATTTGTTGGTAATTATTCATGCAATTTTACTTGCTATGTCCCCAAAAAGCAGTATTTTTGCGGTAATTAGACGAACATTACGATTAATAACCTTTTAAACTTTAAACTATTTCTTTTATGGCAAAAATTCATGGAGCCGTAGTAGTGAATACGGAACGATGCAAGGGATGCCGCCTGTGTGTTGTGGCATGCCCATGCAATGTGCTGAACCTCAAAGAGAAAGAGGTGAATGACCGCGGATATCATTTCGCGTATATGGAGCAACCTGAGGCATGTATCGGTTGCCAGAGTTGTGCACTTGTTTGCCCCGATGCGTGCATCGAGGTTTACCGTGTGACCGAGAAATAATAGTGACTAACCATTTAAACTACTGTCGAACAATATGAACGATAAAGTAACATTGATGAAGGGTAACGAAGCCCTCGCCATGGCGATGATCCGCTATGGTGCCGACGGATATTTCGGATACCCGATCACTCCGCAGAGTGAGGTGCTTGAGAAACTCGAGGAAGAAATGCCTTGGGAGACTACTGGTATGGTTGTGCTGCAGGCCGAGAGTGAGGTCGCTGCCATCAACATGGTTTATGGTGGCGCTATGACCGGCAAGGCCGTCTGCACCTCTACTTCCAGCCCTGGTTTCAGCCTCATGCAGGAGGGTGTGTCCTATCTCGCAGCCAGCGAGGTTCCCGCTCTGTTGATCAACGTTCAGCGCGGTGGCCCCGGTCTGGGTACTATCCATGCTTCACAGGCCGACTACTTCCAGGCTTGTAAGGGTGGCGGTCACGGTGACTACCACATGATCGTGCTTGCTCCGAGCAGTGTTCAGGAGATGGCCGATATGGTGGCTCTAGGCTTTGACCTGGCATTCAAGTATCGCTGTGTGTCGATGATTCTCGCCGATGGTACCATCGGTCAGCTCATGGAGAAGGTGGTGCTGCCCGAGCAGCGTCCGCGTCGCACCGACGATCAGATCCGCGAGCAGTGCCCGTGGGCCGTGAATGGCCGCAAGGGCATGCGTCCCAGCAATGTCGTTACCAGCCTTGAGCTCGACGACGACAAGATGGAGGAGAATAACTGGCGCTTCCAGGCTTGCTACCGCGAGATCGAGAAGAACGAGACTCGTTGCGAGCTCATTGACACCGATGACTGCGACTACCTGATCACCGCCTTTGGTACTACCGCACGCGTCGCCATGAAGACGATGGAGCTGGCCCGTGCCGAGGGTATCAAGGTGGGTATGTTCCGTCCCATCACTCTGTGGCCCTTCCCCGAGAAGCAACTGCGCGAGGCCGCCAAGAACGTCAAGGGCATCCTGTGCGTTGAGCTCAACGCCGGCCAGATGGTCGAGGATGTGAAGCTTGCCGTTGAGTGCAAGATGCCGGTTGAACACTATGGCCGTTTCGGTGGCAACGTGCCCACCCCCGACGAGCTGCTGAACGTACTTAAAGAGAAACTCATTAACAAGTAAAGAACGCAATGGAACTTAACGATATCATTAAACCTGAGAACAAGGTCTATGCTGAGCCTAAATTATTGAATAGGGTTCATATGCACTACTGCCCTGGTTGCAGCCATGGCGTTGTACACAAACTCGTGGCCCAGGTCATCGAGGAAATGGGTGTTGCTGAGAAGACCGTAGGCATTTCGCCCGTTGGCTGCGCCGTATTTGCCTATAACTACATCGACGTGGACTGGGAGGAGGCTCCCCACGGCCGTGCTACCGCTCTGGCTACCGCTGTAAAGCGCTTGTGGCCCGAGAACCTGGTATTCACCTATCAGGGCGACGGTGACTTCTCGGCTATCGGTACTTGCGAGTCGATTCACGCTTGCAACCGTGGCGAGAACATTGTCATCATCTTCATCAATAACGCAATCTACGGTATGACCGGCGGTCAGATGGCTCCCACGACCCTGCTGGGTCAGAAGACCGCTACCTGCCCCTACGGCCGCCGTCCGGACCTCAATGGTTATCCCCTGGCCATCACTCCGCTGCTGGCACAACTCGACGGTACTTGCTACGTGACCCGTCAGAGCGTTCACACGCCCGCTAACGTACGCAAGGCTAAAGCCGCTCTGAAGAAAGCCTTTGAGAACAGCATCAACTGCAAGGGTACTTCGGTTGTCGAGATCGTCAGCGCCTGCAACACCGGTTGGAAGCTCACTCCCGAGAAGGCCAACAAGTGGATGGAAGAGAATATGTTCGCCAAGTATCCCCTGGGAGACTTGAAGGACTTGAAAGATGGTATTCAACGCTAAAATTTAGAAGACACTATGATTAATGAAATAGTTATTGCCGGTTTCGGCGGACAGGGTGTACTGTCGATGGGTAAGATTCTTGCCTACTCTGGTTTGATGGAGGACAAGGAAGTCTGCTGGCTGCCCTCTTATGGTCCTGAACAGCGTGGCGGTACCGCCAACGTAACCGTTATCGTGAGCGATGAGCGCATCAGCTCGCCCGTTCTCAACACCTATGACGTGGTGGTTGTCCTCAACCAGCAGTCACTGGACAAGTTTGAGAGCAAGGTGAAACCTGGTGGCATCCTGATGTATGACACCTATGGCATCCACAAGAAACCCACCCGCACCGATATCAAGATTTATCCTATCGATGCAACCGAGAAGTCTATCGAGATGAAGAACTCCAAGACCTTCAACATGATCGTCCTGGGTTCGATGCTCAAGGTGCGCCCGATGGTGACCATCGAGAGCGTGCTCAAGGCCCTCAAGAAGACCCTTCCCGAGCGCCACTGGCACCTCATCCCCCTCAACGAGGAGGCTCTGAAGGAAGGTGGAAACCTCATCAAGGAGTAATCCCTAGAAGTCATTTAATAACAATAACGGTTGACCTCATGGTCAACCGTTATTGTGTTATATAGGAACCAGCCGTCGATTATTGAACGGCGACTTTCCAAGCGCTGCGGCTGGTGGCAGTCTTGAGCAGGTAGATGCCACGCGGCAGGTCGATAACCATGTCGTTGTGCAGGTTGTCAATGCGGCGCACTACACGTCCGGCCATGTCATAGATGGTAGCGGTGCCCAGGTCCTCGTTGCACTGGATGAGAATGCCGCCCTCCTTGCCGATGATGTGTAAGGGCTTGTCGGCCTCAATACCAGTGATGCCGCTGGCATCCAGCGTAATGGTATTGGACGGATTGCTCAAGTAGCCCAGTCGGTAGGACTGCACGTAGTAGGTGTGGGTTTCGCCCGGCATGCGGTCGTCAAATAAGTAGCTCGCTGTGTTGCTGTCATCGGTGTTGGTGACCTCGGTACGGACATCACCATTCTCCTTGTTATAAATGGTGCGGGTAATCACGTAATAGTCAACTTCCTCGTTGGCAGCCTTCCAGTTGGCGATATACTTGCTGCCGTTGATGTCGGTGGCTTCAAGGGCTGTGAGGGTTGTCAGGGTGGGAGCAGGAAGGCAAGTAGCGAGAAGTTCGACCTCCACACTGCCGACGAGTCCGCCATCATAAATTACCAGATGGGCCGAGTGGTTGCCGAGGGTTGTGGGTGTGTAGGTGATGGTCAGGGCATAGCCGTCGGCGCTGTTGGCAGCGGTGCGGCTAATGGTCGACACGGGAATGCTGAACATCTTGTAGTCGTCACGGTACAGCACCAGCGAGAGCGGATTGGTCAAACCGTGTCCCTTGACGTAGAGGGTATAGTCAAGCGACTTGCCCAGGGCGACTTCGCCAAAGTTGAGTGATGTGCCCTGTGTAGGTGCGATGAGTTCAGGTTCTCCGTCATAAGTAGTCGTGTCGCTGCTGGTGCCTGCCTCGCTAACGTAGAAAATCTGTCCCTGGCGGTTGCCCCAGATATATTCAAACAAATCAGGGAAGTCGATGAACGGGTTACGGTTGTTCTGGTGCTTCTGTACCGCATCGTTGCGGTTCACTTCCTTGTCGCTCACGGCATCGTTGCGTGCCCAGCGGCACAACATCTCGATAGACCAGTTGTTAAGCGTCTTCCAGGAAGTGTTGTTGAGCATGTAGGTGTATTTCCACTTGTAATGTTGATAGGCGCATGCCATATAGAAGTAGGTGCGGGCAAAGTCGCCCTTGTAACGGTTGTCCGGTTCAAACACCTGATTGGCTCCACCGCCTTGGCCCATCATGGGAGAGCCCACACGGGTCACGCCGTTATCAAATTCCACCTGTGACACCTCACCTAACGGCCAGTTATATTTTGCCATGTTGGCATCTTCCTCCGAGGGGTAGAGGTGGTTGATGTCGGTGTAGGCCGAGTAGCCTTGGCTCGCGTCATAGCCACCCCACCAACTCTTGGGCAAGGAGTGTTCCCTGTTCATGCCGTATGGGGCACTGTAGCCTCTGAAATAGAAGACGTCGTCACTGTACATGTCCCACACTTGATTAGGGTTCTCGGGACGGCAGTCGGTTTCGGTAAAGTAACCCCACAGGCTGCCGTAACTCAGCGTGGTGTGCTGCATTGCTAGGTTGTGAATGGCATCCTTGAGGGCTTCACCGCTCTTGCCGTCTAGTGAGCTGTAGTAGCCGGCGGGAATGGTAGCGCTGGCGCCCATCCATGCTGTGATGGCAGCAATGGCGATGGCGAGTCGGTATAATCTCTTTGGAATCATAGCTTTAATTATTAAACGTTATGGCTGGCAAAGTTAGTGAAAAGTTTTCACTTGTCGGTTTTTAGCCGTTAGTTTTCTGGGTTATTGATCCAGTTGATGAGGTAAACGCGGTCCCGAGCACGCGTCATGGCGGTGTAAAGCCAGCGGTAGAAGTCCATCGACTGCATCGCGTCGGGCATGATGCCTCCCATGTCGATGAACACATTGCGCCACTGGCCACCCTGTGCCTTGTGGCACGTCACGGCATAGGCATACTTGACTTGAAGGGCGTTGAAGTAAGGGTGCTCCTTGAGTTGCTTGTAGCGCTCGCGCTTGTCGCCCGTCAGTTCATTATAGACTTCATTGAAGAGGCGTTCGCTCTGTTCGCGGTTCAGCGCCGGAGTATCGCTCAACAGGCAATCGACCACAATCTTGCAATCCATTTCCAAGCCGTCGTGGTCGGGAAACTCGACAGTGACGTTGGCAAAACGCAGCCCATATTTGTGCTCGATGTCACCCCACACGCGCCTCACACGGCACACGTCGCCGTTAGCGATAAAATCCAGTTCTTCATAGTCGCGTGCCCAGTAATAGTTGTTCTTGGCCACAAGCAGCATGTCATCGTTCACTAGCAGGTCTTCGCGGTAGAGGATTGAGTTGCGCACCCCCATATTAAATAATGTGGCGCGCTTGTTGCTGCGCGTCACGATGATGGTTTCGCCCATGCCGTCGCGGTCATAGCAGTCACTGATGGTCTCAAGCAGGAACTCACTCGACACGGTGCTGATGTCATCCATGCCATCGAGGTCAAAGTGGGGGCGTCCCAATATACCGTCTTCCATGGCTTGCCGCAGCAGCGTGGCGTTGTGCAGAATGCCGCTCTCCTGGGCTTGACGGGCAATCTGCTGCAGGAACACGCCATAGGTCGCCAGCCCCAATGACCGCAATATTTCGTCATCTAGGGCAGGACTTACGAGTTGCCCCACTGGCGGCAACTGCGCATTGTCGCCCATGAGCACCAGCTTGCAGCCCAAGCCGTTATAGACATATCCGATGAGGTCTTCGAGCAACCGCCCGCTGCCGAACATTGAACCGTCGTTCGCGTTGCTGATCATCGAGGCCTCATCTACAATAAACACCGTGTTGGTGTGCTTGTTGTCGGCAAGACCGAAGGCATCGATGCCGTAGCCCTGTTGGCGGTAAATCTTGCGATGGATGGTGTAGGCGGGATGGCCCGAGTAGTCGCTGAAGATGTGGGCGGCACGGCCAGTCGGCGCCATTAGCACGGACTTCACTCCCTGCTGGTGCAGTGCCTTGACGATGGCACCCGTGAGCGACGTCTTGCCTGTGCCCGCATAGCCACCAAGGATAAACACCGAACGCTCGGGGGCATAGAGCAGGAAATGGGCCAGCGCCACGATGACCAGCATCTGGTCGTCGTTCGGGTCATAAGGGAGCCACCGCAGCACATCCACGGCCAGTTGCTTCACGCGCGGGTCCTGTCGGTCGGCCCCACCCGTGTTGTTGTAGTTCTGCAGTCGCTCGTTGTTATTCATGGCTACAAAAATATTAAAAAAACGAGAAAAACTTGCGGATTTCCGCCAAATTGTATTACCTTTGCCCCGCATTTAGCGAAAGGAGTGATGCTCGAGTGGCTGAAGAGGCACGCCTGGAAAGCGTGTATACGTCAAAAGCGTATCCCGAGTTCGAATCTCGGTCACTCCGCAAGAAAAAAGAGACGACAACAACTGTCGCCTCTTTTTTGATAACCAAAATTCTTGCTCTTGCTTGAACTACGAGGATGGTGGGGTGACAATATTTTTTGCCAGGTTGTTGAGTTGCAGGCACTGGTCACGGGTGATTTTCTTTTTCTCGCTATGATAGGGCCAGGGGGCGACGAAAAGTAACTGCCCTCTGGCACAGGCATCGAATTGCTGGCCACCTGGTTTCCACAGCGGCGAAAAACCGTTCTCCAGCAAAATGATTTCACGTATTCCTGCTTCGAAGGCAGTTCTCATCACTGTTTTCTCGCATGGGCTGATGCAGGGTGAGACCAATATGGACCCGTCTCGGGCCATTGCCATGTAGCGGTTGACTTCGCGTGCTATGGCTTCATCGGTATTGATGCTCCGCGAGCATTGTACCATGATTTTGAAGGGGTGCTCAAGCAGAAATCGGTTGCCGGCGATGGCGACTTGAGTATTTCCCACAGTAATGTCTTGTTGGATGGTGAAGAACTCGGGATGGTAGCGCTTTGTCCACAGTCGGCGGGGATTGTCATGCAGGTAGTTCAACATGGTTTCCAACTGCCCTTTGTTAATGAGGATTCTGTCATGGTATCCCTCTTCCCAGAGGGTTGTGCCCAGTAATTCCCTTGCTGCGGCATTGCATCCCACCTTGAAACCGTTTATTACATTACCCAAATGGTATGGTACCTGGCAGGTAACGAAGAGGACTCCGTGCAGATGGTCGGGCATGAGCTGGATGTCCATTATTCTCACCTCGTGGTAATGGGCTGGGATGGCATGCCAGCATTCAAGCACCCTCTCGCCCAAGTGGCTTGGGCGAATCCATGGCACGAGGTGACTGTCATCGGGGTCGCATAACTCTCCTAGCACAGGCCTGCGCCCCTCCACGGCCATTGTTACCATATAAATGCAACGGCTGTGATAGTCGTGCCAAGCATTGCGACGTTTCATGGAGCGATTTACTTGAAAGTCATCGTGGTGATGCTGCCACCACTGCCTGCGCTTCTCGTCACGCTCATGTCTCTCGTTACTCATGTGGAGCAGGATGCTAATACTACTGGGGCTTTAAACAGGCCGGTGGCCTGCACTACTACAACTAGTGGTGCTGCTGTGATTGCAGTTGTTGCACGTGGTTACCAGTTGTAGTAGTGCGAGCCACCGGCTCGTGTTTTATCAGTTGTCTTTCTTGGCGCGGAGGCAAGAGATGGCCAGGAAGAGGATCAGGGCGATGTACATCACGATGGCCAGGATGTTGCTGGCGGTATCGCTAAGCGGGCTGACGTACTTGAAGCCGAAGAAAATCATCGCAGCGCTGACAACACCCATGAGGGCACCACCGGCGATGAAGCCCGATGCCAAGAGGGTACCGCGCTCCTTGCGAGCATTGTTGACCTTCTCATCCTTGCTGCGGCTGCCGACGAACCAGCTGATGATGGCGCCGACGAGCAGCGGGGCATTGAGTTGCAGGGGAATGAACATACCCAGCGAGAAGGGCAAGGCGGGCACCTTCAACCAGTTGAGCAGCAGGGCGAGGATAGCGCCCACGCCGTAAAGTAACCAGGGGGTCTCGCCACCCATCATCAGGGGATCGATGACGGCAGCCATAGCGTTGGCTTGGGGAGCGACCATGGCATTGGGGCCAGTAAAGCCGTAAGCCTTGTTCAGAATCATCATCACACCGCCGACGGTGGCAGCCGACACGAGGGTACCGACAAACTTCCACGTCTGCTGCTTGGCGGGTGTGGTACCGATCCAGTAACCGATCTTCATATCGGTCACCATGCCACCCGCCATCGACAGGGCGGTGCAAACCACGCCACCGATAACCATCGCGGCAACGATACCCTTGGAACCGTCAAGGCCGATGGCGACGAAAATCACGCTGGCCACGATAAGTGTCATCAAGGTCATACCGCTCACGGGATTGCTACCCACGATGGCAATCGCATTGGCAGCCACGGTGGTAAACAGGAAGGCGATGATGAGCACGACGATGAAGGCAACCACGGTTTGGAGGAGGTTGTGGATAACACCGATATAGAAGAATACGAAGGTCACTACCAGCGCTGCCAGCAGGGCAAACACGAGGATCTTCATGGAGATGTCACGCTGGTGGCGCTCCACCTGCTGGCTCTGGTCTTGGCCCTTGAAGGCCTGACCAGCAAGGCCAGCGGCATTCTTGATGACGCCCCACGACTTGACGATGCCGATGATACCGCTCATGGCGATACCGCCGATACCGATATAGCGTGCACCGTTAGCGAAGATATAGTCGGCAGGCTGGCTAGCCAAAGCGGGATCCATCGAGCCCATGAGGGGAACGATGATCCACCAGATAAAGGCACTACCGGCAAAGATGATGAAAGCGTAAGGCAGACCGATGATATAACCAAGACCCAGCACGGCAGCACCAGTGTTGATCTTGAAGATCATCTTCACGTTGTCAGAGAAACTCTGCAGCGCGGGGATGGCCTGAGTGGTGAGCACCTCTTTCCACCAGCCGAAGGTCGAAAGCAGGAAGTCGTACAGACCACCCACCAGACCAGCGATGAGCAGCGGACGAGCCTGGTCGCCGCCCTTCTGGCCGCTGACGAGCACCTGGGTGGTCGCGGTGGCTTCGGGGAACGGGAACTTGCCGTGCATGTCGCTCACGAAGTACTTGCGGAAGGGGATAAAGAACAGGATGCCCAAGCAGCCACCCAACAGCGAACTGAGGAAGACTTCCAGGAAGTTCACCGTGATGTCAGGGTACTTCTCCTGCAGGATGTACAGAGCAGGCAAGGTGAAGATGGCACCTGCCACGATGATGCCCGAGGCGGCACCAATCGACTGGATGATAACATTCTCGCCCAGTGAGTTCTTGCGCTTGGTCACCGCACCGATACCGGCGGCGATGATAGCGATGGGAATGGCAGCCTCAAAGACTTGGCCCACCTTGAGGCCCAGATAGGCTGCGGCGGCACTGAAGATGACCGCCATGATCAGACCCAGCGAGACAGAGTAGGGCGTGATTTCGGGATACGTCTTGTCGGGCTTCAAGATGGGGACATATTTCTCCCCGGGCTTGAGCTCGCGAGCGGCGTTATCGGGCAACGCAATCTCGTCTTGCTGTTGTTCAACAATGATTTCGTCTTTCATAATGATTATTAATTTGATAGATGGTTAATCGGGTTAACAAACTGCGAAGATAGACAAAAAACGAGAAACCATCACCATTCACAGTGGGAAATGTGTGTTTTTTTGTAAGAATGAAGATTTTAATTATCTTTGCACAACTAAACATTAAAATAGATCACTCTGTCATGGTTAAGAGATTTATATTGCTGGCTATCACGGCCATTATTACGATAGGGCTTGCCAATGCCCAGGGTTTGAATAGCAAGTATTGCAACGATCATGTCGCCCTTGAGGACTTGGCTGCCTATATCGACACCATTCGTCCCGTGGATCCCAGTGTAAGGCTGTTCTATACCAATCTGGTGAACAATCCCACCCACAGTTACCGTATTGAGCACCTGGATTTAGGGTTTAACGGGTGCACGGGCCGCGTCGATGAGAAAGTCGTCATGGCCGATGGCTCCAAGCGCGACAACGTGTTCATCTTCAACAAGCAGGGCTTGCTTACACAATCCACCATCCAGGGCAGCAAGGGCAACAAGACCGTGGTGGATTACACTTACTCCTATGACGAAGTGTTAGGCTTCACCATCAAGCAGAGTAAAAGCAAGAACCGCACGATTAACTATGCGTCCATTTTTGGCGAGCATGGCCGTCGCGAGTCCATCAAGGGCAGCAACGGCAGCCGACAGGATTATACCTACAACGATCAAGGTCACCTTACCAAACTTGTCATCACCCCTGCTAAGGGTGACAAGCGCACACTGCTCTATCAGGGTGGTTATGTCGTGCGTGAGGAGACAGCCGGCAAGGCTTTCCGTTACCATTATGACTTTGACACGGCAACAGGCAAGAAATTCCTCATCTCCATCGAGGAGTTGAAGGGAACCGAGGTCGTGCACGTGCGCACCTTCGATTACGATATCGACACACACGGGCGCTACACTCGCGTCAACGTTGCCCTCGACGGCAAGAACCAGATGACCATCACGCGCAGTTACGGTGAGTAGGCTTTAGGTTTTAGGGTTAAAAAACAATAAAAGGGATTGCTTTGACGTTTATAATGTTAAAGCAATTGTACCGCAGTTTCATGAAACGGATATTATATATAATGGTGGGGCTGATGTTAGCGTCGGTGGCATTGTCATTGACGTCATGCAAGGGTCCCAAACTCAAGGACGCAGATGAGGCATACGACCGTGGCGAATACTTTGACGCCGCGACCATTTACCGTAAGCTATACAACCGCTATAACCGCAAGGAAGATGCCTGGTTGCGTGGCGAGTTGGCGTTCCAGTTGGGTATGTGCCACTTGAAACTCAATCAGGGCAACCGTGCCTCGGCCGCTTTCCAGAATGCTATCCGCTATGAATTTGAGGACTCGACAACGTTACTGAGGCTAGCCCAGGCTCAGCAACTCGAGGGACAGTATACTGCTGCCATTAAGAGTTACAATGAGTATCTAGCCATGTTCCCCAACGACTGGGAAGCCCGGGTGGGTAAGCGCGGCTGTGAGCTGGCTCCGATGTTGAAGGAAGAGGGCTCACGCTACATTGTCAAGCAGAACAAATTGCTCAATTCCCGTCGTGCTGACTATTGCCCGATGTACCTCGACAAGAACATGGAGTACATCTACTACACCTCGACCAACGAGAAATCCACTGGCGAGTTGCGCAGCGAGATCACGGGAACCAAGAAGGGAGACATCTACTTCACCAAGAAGGATGAGAAGGGTGCCTGGTCGCGTCCCGAGGTTGTTGATGGTGGCCTGAACACCGAGCATGATGAGGGTGCCGCTGCATTCTCTCCCGATGGCTCGACGATGTATCTGGCCCGTGCCGTCCGCCAAGATTGGCCCACGACAGTCGAAATCTACACCAGTACCCGCAGCGAAGCCAAATGGAGTGCTCCGCAGAAGTTTGAAATCACTGCCGACACGCTGAGCAATTATTCTGATCCGTCCGTGAGCCCTGACGGCCAGTGGCTCTATTTTGCCAGTGACATGCCGGGTGGCCAAGGCGGCACCGACATCTGGCGAATCAACCTCAAGGACAAGCACGGTACCCTTGAAAACATGGGTCCGCAGATTAATACCAAGGGTAACGAGCGTTACCCCAACATGCGCACCGACAGTCTCTTGTACTTTTCCAGTAACGGCCATCCAGGAATGGGCGGCCTCGACCTGTTCGTGGCCAAGTTGCAGCCTCGGGATGAGAAAGACAAGACCGCGATGGACCGCTGGGTCATCGAGAATATGGGCGTGCCGATGAACTCATCGGGCGATGATTTCGGCATTACCTTCGGTCAGGGCGAGAGTGGCATGTTCTCCAGCAACCGTGGCGATGCCCGTGGCTATGACCACATCTTTGACTTCATCAAACCTGACCTGCAGATTTGGATTTCGGGCTATGTGGTCGATAAGGATGATGAACCCGTGCCTAATGCCGTGATCCGCATTGTGGGTGATGACGGCAGTAACCAGAAGACCGCCGTCAAACCCGACGGCTCCTTCCGCTTCGACCTGCAGCGCGGCGTCAAGTATGCGATGCTTGCCGGTGCCGAGGGTTACCTCAACGCCCGTCAGGAATTTGTGAGCGACGATGCCGAGGAGGATGCTGAGTATAATGTAGACTTCATACTTGCAGCGACATTCAAGGCCCAGATTATTGAGAACATCTTCTATGATTTTGATAAGGCCGTCCTGCGCGATGAGTCCAAATTGGCCCTCGACAGCATGGTTATGCTTCTCAAGGACCATCCCAACATCGTCATCGAGATGGCTTCACACACTGACCGTGTGGGCAGTGCGAAATACAACCAGGGTCTCTCTCAGCGTCGAGCCCAGAGCGTTGTGGATTATCTGATTGAGAGTGGTATCCCGCGTGAGCGACTCAAGCCCGCGGGTTATGGCGAGTCACGTCCGAAGACCGTGACAAAGCGCATCCACAGCAAGTATCCGCAGTTTGAAGAAGGCGTGACGCTCAACGAGGAGTTCATCAAGACCTTGAGCAAAGAGGACCAGGAGGCAGCCGACCAAATCAACCGTCGCACCGAGTTCACCGTCCTCGACACCAGTTATGAGTATTAAAACTCAACAACTAGAATACCGCTCGGTCCAAATCTCACGCTAAGCCGCAAAGCCGCAAAGTTTTTTATGTTGCTCGCAAGGGGCTCGCAATTTTTATATTAAAATAATTTGTTGCGAGCCCCTTGCGAGCAATAATTAATCTTAGCGGCTTAGCGACTTAGCGTGAGGCTAGATCCGGTTTAATGTGAGGATGGATGGTTATCGGCCGATGCAATAGTAGGTGAATCCCATTTCCTGGAGCTCGTCTCCGTCATAGACGTTGCGGCCATCAATGATGAGCGGGGTCTTCATGAGACTTTTCACGGTTTGCCATGCCGGGATGCGGAACTGTCGCCACTCGGTGAGCAGCAGCACGGCGTCGGCACCCTTCACAGCGTCATACATATCCACACCGCAATACACGTTGCCCCAACGGCGCTTGGTGGCGTTCATGGCAACGGGGTCATAAACGCGCACGTGGCAGCCGGCCTCCATCAGCAGGTTGATGGTGTCGATGGCGGGCGCGGCGGTCATGTCGTCGGTCTCGGGCTTGAAACTCAGTCCCCACAGGGCAACAGTCTTGCCCTCAAGGTTACCCTTGAAGTGGTTGTTGAGTTTCTTGAACATGATGCGTTTTTGCCGCGTGTTGACGTTCTCGACAGCCTTGAGCACTTCCATGTCGAAGTTGTGCTCGTTGCCTATCTTGATCAAGTCCTTGATGTCCTGAGGGAACAAGGTGCCGCCATAACCGCAGCCCGGGAAGATATACTTGGGACCAATGCGGCTGTCGGTGCCCACACCGTGTCTCACGATGTTGATGTCGGCGCCCACGATTTCGCACAGGTTGGCGATTTCGTTCATGAAGCTCACGCGGGTGGCGAGCATCGAGGTGGCTGCATACTTAATCATCTCGGCTGTGCGGGTGTCGGTGTAGATGACGTTGCGGTTGTTGTGCATCAATATGGTGCGGTACAGGCGCTCCATCGCTTGACGGGCGCTGGCGGTCTCGGTACCGATGACAATGCGGTCAGGTTTCATAAAATCCTTGATGCCGTTACCCTCGGTCAGGAAATCGGGGTTGCTGGCGACGTCAAACTTGATGTCTCCTGCACCACGGGCTTCAAGTGTCTCACGGATGATTTTTGTCACATGCTGTGCTGTGCCCACAGGCACCGTTGACTTGATGACAAACACGCTGTAACTTGAAATGCTCTCGCCGAAGGTCTTGGCGATTTCCAGAATCGGGCCCACGTCGGTCGAGCCATCCTCATCGGCCGTAGTGTCGACGGCACAGAAGACGAAATCCTGATTGATGAAGCCTTTCTTGTAATCGCTGGAGAATGTTAACCGCTTGTCATTCACGTTGCGGGCAATCATGTTGTCAAGCCCAGGCTCGTAGATGGGGATGGCCCCATAGACCAAGCGGTTAATCTTCTGGCTGTCACTGTCCACGCAGGTGACATTAACGCCAAGGTCGGCAAAGCAAGTGCCGCTTACCAGACCCACATATCCTGTTCCAACTATCGAAACATTCATTGTATTCTATATTATTATCCGTTAATGGGTTTGCAAGTGTAATGAATTTGCAAATATAGGAAGTTTTTATCAAAAATTCTTGTGATTTACATTAAAAATTGCTAAGTTTGCAAATTCGAAAAATAATAAAACGTTGTTTTACTCAAGAAATCACTTGTTTAACCAAAATAAAATCAAAATTACACTATGAAAAAGTATTTAGCTGAAATGGTAGGAACGTTCGTGCTGACGTTCTTGGGTTGCGGCGCAGCAGTAGCGCTTGGTTGTGGAGCTGACACGGCTTCGATTGTGGGAACGGCTATGGCCTTCGGTCTGGCTGTTGTGGCAATGGCTTACACCATCGGCGGCATCAGCGGATGCCATATCAATCCCGCTATCACGTTGGGCGTGTTCCTGAGTGGCCGCATGAACGCTAAGGATTGTGGCATGTACATGGTATTTCAGGTTATTGGCGCTATCTTGGCTGCTGCAGTTCTGGCAGGCATTGTGGGAACCGCTTCGCCCGATGCTATCATCACGACAAGCACTGGTGCCAACTCCTGTGCATTCGGTGTAACCAACGGACTGATTGTCGAGATTGTGCTCACTATGCTCTTTGTCCTGGTTGTGCTGGGTGCTACCTCGGTAACCAATGGTGCTACCAATAACTTTGCAGGTTTGGCTATCGGCTTGTCACTGATTCTCATCCATTTGGTGGGTATCCACTTCACGGGCACTTCGGTTAACCCCGCACGTTCCATCGGTCCGGCTCTCTTCCAGGGTGGTCAGGCGCTGAGCGAGTTGTGGGTGTTCATCGTCGGTCCGTTTATCGGTGGCGCTCTTGCAGCCTTGATCTGGAAGATTATCGACTGCAACTGTGACAAGAAGGCTGAGTAATTTCTTATTTAACTTATTACATAATTCCAACTATGAACTACAAGATTGTTGACATTGAGGGCATTGGTGAAGTATATGCTCCCAAACTCATTGCTGAAGGTATTGAGACCGTTGAGCAACTGCTTGACGCTTGTGCTGGTCCTACGGGCCGCAAAATCATGGCCGAGAAGACCGGTATCAGTGAGAAACTGATTCTCAAGTGGACCAACCACGCTGACTTGTTCCGCATCAACGGCATCGGCCCGCAATTCGCCGAGTTGCTTGAGGCTGCAGGTGTGGACACCGTGAAGGAACTGCGTCACCGCGTTGCCGCCAATCTCGCCGCTAAGGTGGCTGAGGTCAACGAGGAGAAACACCTGTGTGGCCGTGTGCCCGCCGAGGCCGAAATCCAGAAGATGATTGACCAGGCCAAGGAACTTGAGCCTCGCATGACCTATTAATCCAGGTCTATCCTTCAACTTAAACAAGCCGCCGGGATTCCATGAAGATTCCGGCGGCTTGCTATGTAATGATATGGGGCGTTACTACGGGATGGTGACTTCGCCGCAGAGGTCGCTGGCCATATATTTCTTGACCATGCTGGGGGAGTATTGCATCCCGAAGAGGAACATCAACTTGGTGATAGCGGCCTCGCTAGTAATGTCATAGCCGCTGATAACACCTGCGTCCAGAAGTGTTTTGCCTGTCTCATAAAGAGAACAGTTCACGCCGCCATTGACACACTGGGTCACGTTGACGATAACCACGCCGCGGTCAACGGCTTCCTTGATGCACTTGATGAACCATGGGTGGTTGGGCGTATTGCCAGCACCATAGGTTTTGAGCACGATACCCTTGATGCCTGGTGTGTGCAGCAGGTAATCGAGAGTCTGCTCGGTCATGCCGGGGTTGAGTTCGAGGAACATGACATTGGTGTCCATGTCGGTGCAGACCTTCAATGGGCGTGGTGGCATCTTCCTCAGGCTATTGTCATTATACTCGATATCAAGGCCGATTTCTGCCAACTCGGGATAGTTGAAACTCTTGAAGGCATTGAAGTTGTCGGCGCTCATCTTGGTGGCGCGGTTGCCTCGCCACAGGTAATTCTCGAAGAGGATGGCGACTTCCTGCACGCGCGGACGTCCCTTCTCATCGATGGCGGCGGCAACCTGCAGGGCGGTGATGAGGTTTTCTTCACCATCGGTGCGCACCTCGCCGATGGGCAACTGGGAACCCGTGATGATGACGGGTTTACTCAAATTCTCGAGCATGAAACTCAATGCTGATGCCGTGAAGGCCATAGTGTCGGTGCCGTGCAGCACGACAAAGCCGTCATACAGGTCATAGCGCTCCTCGATAGCCAGAGCAATGTCGCGCCAGTGTGACGGGTCCATGTTGGAACTGTCGATGGGCGGATTGAACTGGATGTTGTCGATGTCAAAGTCCAACTTCTTGACCTTGGGCACATTGTCCATCAGGTGTGAGAAGTCAAACGGCTGCAGGGCGTGAGTCTCGGGATTCTCAATCATGCCGATGGTGCCGCCGGTATAGATGATGAGTATTTTAGGTCGTTTAAGCATAGTCGTTGTGATGTCAATGGTTATTGGTTCATGAGTTCGGCGCCACGGATAAAGGCTTTGTGGAAGAACATCAGGTGATAATCCAACGAATTCACCCAGTAGTCCCAACTGTGACGGCCAGGTCGTGTGGTGAAATCGTGGTCGATGCCTTTCTCGACAAGTTGCTCATGCATGGCGATGTTATTCTTGATGAAGATGTCGTTCAGACCGTCGTCGATGATGATATTCTGGGCGGGCTTGAGTTCACTGGCTTTCACCTGGTCCACAAGGTTGCACACGGCATGGTCGCGCCAGCGCTGCTTGTTGTCCTCGTAGTTGCCCAAGCGGTCTTTAATGTGCCAACTGTCAGGAAATTGGGTGATATCCATGTTGCCGCTCATGCTGCCGCATGACCAGAAGACGTCGGGGTGACGGAAGGCCAGGAACAGCGCGCCGTGCCCACCCATGCTTAGCCCTGTGATGGCGCGCATGTAGCGGTTAGGGATGGTGCGGTAGTGGCTGTCGATGTAGGATACCAGTTCCTTGCTCACGTAAGTTTCGAACTGCATCTTGGGGTCCACAGGCGAGTCAAAATACCAGCTGTCTTGTCCGTCGGGACAGACGATGATGACGTCATACTTGCTGGCGAGTTGATTGAGGTCGGTTTTGCGTGACCAGTCGCTATAGCAGCCGTAAGCGCCATGCAGCAGATAGAGCACGGGATAGCGATCCTGCTGCAGGTTGGCTGGGTAACAGTAGCTTTCGGGCATGATGACCACATTCTTGATGGTGCGTCCCATGGCTTGACTCATCACTTCGATGGTATCAGCCTGAGGGGAAGTGGGCGCCTCCACGGGACTTGCCTGTTGCTCAGTCGCGCTGGGGGCGGGGTGGGCGCATGCACCGGCCGTCATGAACAGGACGGTCACAGCGAGAACAATCGATCTCAAGAACAGCTTTCTCATTTCTCCTTGGTTTTAAGTGGTCGTTTCTTCTTGAAGAAATCGGTCATCAATTTGCCGCATTCGTCGGCCAGCACGCCGCCAGTGACTATCGTCTTGGGATGGAAGGGAGCAGCGCACATCGTGTGGTAGCCCCGCTTGTCATCGCTCGCGCCATAGACGATGCGCGAAATCTGGCTCCAGGCCAGGGCTCCGGCGCACATCAGGCATGGCTCGACGGTGACATAGAGCGTGCAGTCGGTCAGGTATTTGCCACCCAGGGTGGATGCTGCGGCGGTGATGGCCTGCATCTCGGCATGGGCGGTGACGTCGGTCAGGGCTTCGGTCAGGTTGTGGCCACGGCCGATGACGCGCCCCTTGCTCACGATGATTGCACCGATGGGCACCTCGTCGCGCTCGAGCGCCTTGTGGGCCTCATCGAGGGCCAGACGCATATATTTGATGTCGATATCTTCCTTGTTCAGCATCAGTTCACAAAGACTTTACGGACAGTCTTGCCCACGCGCACGATATAGACGCGCGGCCCGGGAAGACTGATCCAGTTGTTGACTGCAGGCCGCTCATACCACAGGTTGCCATAGACGTCATAGATGAATGTCCACAGCCCGTGGGTGTCGCCCTGGATGTAGATTGTGCCGTCAATTCCCACGATATTCAGTTCAATTTCAGGCTCTTCCTCGATTTCCTCGATGGCAGCGGGCTCGGCCGTAGCGACCAGTTCTAAGTCCTCCTCGTCATACATCAAAGTGGTGGGCACCACCAGGTATTCCGTGCTCTGGGCACCGATGGGCAGGAAGTAGCGGTCGGCAGCGGTCATGGCGATCAGATAGCCGTCAGGACCATAAATCTTATAGGCCAGGCTATTGCCTAATGTCAATGCCGTCCAGTTCTCACCGAGGTTTTCCTGTTGCATCGTGGGCATCACGGCTAACCCCTCGTCGATCCAAATCGTGAACATGTCCTCATTGCCCCACACGGCATCATTCTGATAACGGCTCGTTGTAGCGCCATCGGCCAGCATCACGTGGATGTTACCGCAGCCCTCAAAGGTGTCATCACCCATCGTGAGGGGTGGGGTGGCAGCATCACTGTAAATCTCGTTGAGTATCGAGCAGTAGCCAAATGCTGACTCCCCGATGTAGCGCAGCGAAGCCGGCAGGAATATCGTCCGCAGGTAACTGCAATCTTCAAAAGCGCTCTGGCCGATGCTGACCACACCTTCAGGCAGGGCCACGTGAGTCACGGCTGTACCTGCTAGCATGTACCTGCTCACGGCCTTCAAGCCCAAGGGCAGGGTAATATTAGCGAGATCCTCGGCATCGGCAAACGCCGCGTCACCGATCATGGTCACACTGTTAGGGATCTGCACCTCGGTCACGGCTGACCTCCAGAACGCCCTCGGAGCGATGGCGGCAACCTCGTAGTTCACGCCGTCGCAATATACCCGTTCGGGCAGGATGATGCAGCCCTCATAATGGTTCACACCATCGTAGAAAGCAGGCGCCACCTCGACCTGGGTGTCGCTGATGATATTGTAGTAGATGCCGTTTGCCTCAATGTCTTGGGCTAATGCTGTAGAGAAACCATCCGACAAAAAGGCTATCAGCAGTAATATGTCAAATAGAATCCATTTCATGATTTATTCACGGTAATATACTCTCTTGACGCGTGGTGATACGCTGGTCAATATTTCGTAGGGGATGGTGCCGCGCGCTTCGCTCAGTTGCTCGACTGGCACGTGTTCACCGAAGATTTCGACGGTGTCTCCCACCTTGCAGGGGGCATCGGTCACGTCAATCATCACGGCGTCCATGCACACGGTACCCACTGTGGGACACAGCTGGCCGTTGACCCACATCTTCACCGCTCCGTTGCCAAAGTGGCGGTCGAAGCCGTCGGCATAGCCGATGGTCACCGTTGCGATGCGGCTGTCGCGCTCCAGTACACCGCGGCGGCCATAGCCGATAGTCGTCCCTGCGGGCCAGTCCTTGATGCTGATGATGATGGAACGCAATGCCGAGACGGGCTTGAGGGTGTCCTCGCTACCGTCAAACAAGGTGCGGATGCCGTATAGTCCGATGCCGATTCTCACCATGTCGTATTGGCGCTCGGGGAAACGAACTATGCCGCTGGTATTCAGCACGTGGCGCATGATATAATGGTCAAACGACTGTTGCAACAACGCACTGCAATCGTCGAAGTAGTCAAATTGGTTTTGGGTGTATGCGTCCTGAACGGGTTCATCGGCCACACTCAGGTGAGTGAAGACTGATGCGGGGGTGATAATGTTCTGGCTCTTGAGCAGCTCGATGAGTTCAGGTAATTGCTCACGTGTAAAGCCCAGGCGGTGCATGCCGCTGTCTATCTTGATGTGCACGGGGAAGCCTTGCACCCCATATCGCTTTCCCTCCTTGATCAGGTCGCGCGCCATGTCCAGACTGTAAAGTTCCGGCTCCAACCGATACTGGAACATCGCTTTATAGTTCACGCCGTTGGGGTTGAGCACAATGACTGGCATGGTGATGCTGGCCTTACGCAGTTCCACGCCCTCGTCATGGACGGCGACGGCAAGATAGTCACAGCCGCAGTCCTGCAAGGTCTTGGCAATCTCGTAACTGCCTGCACCATAGCCACTCGCCTTGACCATTCCCACAGTCTTGGTACCGGGCTTGATCAGGGACTTGAAGAACTTGAAGTTGTGGGCCAGAGCATTGAGGTCAACTTCCATCACCGTCATGTGCTGTTTGGCCTCTAACAGGTTAATAATCTGGCTGAATCCGAAGCGCGGGTCGCCTTTGATGAGAATGGTCTCATCGTCAAAGTCGCCCTTGGCGAAGTGACTGATGAAGTCCTGGGTATCGTCAAAGAAATGGGTGTGCGGCAGGTCGTTGAAGTAGCGCTCAAAGCGGCACATGTCCTTGCCAATGCCGATCAGGCGGTTCACCCGCTTGGTCTTGAGCAATTCGCTCACACGGATGTACAGTTCATCGCCGCTGTAACTCTCGTTGCTCAAGTCGCTCAGGATGACGGTGCAGGGACGGTTGCCGGCGCGGCGTGTCATGAAGTTGAGCGCGGGAGTGAGCGAGTTGTAGTCGCTGGTATAGCTATCGACAATCACAGTGCAGTTGTTTACACCCTCGATGACATTGAGTCGGGTCCCGACGGGGGTAAGGGTTGCCATGCGCTGGGCAATGACCTCGCGATCCAGTCCCAAGTGCAACAGCACAGCCAGGCAGGTGATGGCGTTGTCCAGGTCACGGTCGGCAGTGAAGGGTATGGTCACTGTACTGGATTCGCCATCGTAGGAGTAGTGCACGGTGATGGTGTTCTCGTTGCGGTCGGTGCCGTCTACTTGCAGGGGTGCCTCACAGTGGTTACGCGACCAGGACATGCCGATGGCTACGTCGCTCTCGACCAGCGGTGCGATGGTGTGCGTCACCAGCGGGTCGTCGGCACAATAGACGATGCACTCGCAGTTGAACAGGATTTTAGCCTTCTCCTGGGCTTTCTGCTCCATCGAGGCGAAGCCGTCGTTGTGCTCGCTGCCCAGGTTGGTGATAATGCCGATGGTGGGGCGTATCATCGCCTGCAGGTTGTCCATCTCGCCAGTGGTCGAGATGCCGGCCTCGATGATGGCCAGGTCGGTATTGTTATCGATGTCCCACAACGACAGCGGCACGCCTATCTGGGAGTTGTAACTGCGCGGGGAACGCACGATGCGATAATCTTCCTTGAGCAGTTGAAAAAGCCATTCCTTGACGGTCGTCTTGCCGCGACTGCCCGTGATGCCGATGACGGGCAACTCACGGAAGCGTCTGCGGTGGAAGGTGGCAAGCGCCTGTAAGGCATCCAGCGGCGATTCCACAGCAATGTAATTGGCACCTGAACACTCGGGCAGCGTGTAGTAGTCACTGGAGACAACAAAATTGCGCACCCCCTTGTCATATAGGTCGGGGATGAAATTGTGGCCGTCTCCAGCCTCAGTGCGCAGGGCGAAAAAGATGGTTTCGTCGGGGTTTGTCAGGGAACGTGAATCGGTGAGCAACTGGCTGACAATCGCATCTTCGTCGACGATTTGTCCTCCAGTCACTTCCAGGACGTTATATATTTCTGTTATAGAATAGTTCATTTCTCGTTTTCTTGTTATTAGTCCCTACTTCGCTTAAATCTAAGGAATAAAGTCTTTGAGTTCAGGGTTTTGAGACAGATACGGGTATTCCTTGATGAGGTTACGCACTACGCTAGCCGTGTCATTGTTGAAGCGCTCGACCGTCTCGCGGTTGGCACTCATGGGACGGTGCTGCAACCGTTTGTGTACGCGCTCACAGCGTGCTACTGCAAGGGCGCTACGGTCATCAAGATAAGTTGCTTGGAACGCCTGCCAGATGTATTCCACCGCCACATCGCTGGGATGAACCATATCGCTGGTATAGAACCGGTAGTCGCGCAGGTCATCGAGCATGATTTCATATGCTGGGAAATAGTCGCAATACTCTTGATGTGACACTATGGCGTTCTGAATGGCTACCCTTAATGAGGCCTTACTGAGCGAGTTGACATCCAACCCGTCGGCAATGTGACGGATGGGACTCACCGTGAAGATGATTCTCAGATTGGGGTTGAACTGGTGCAGTGCTGTGAGCATGCCGTCGAGCACCTGTGCCATCTCGGGCACCGATGCCATTTTGCGTTCAAACTCATGCTGGGGCACCTTGTGGCAATTGGCCACCACCTGGCCTGTGGAGCGAAGGCGATAGACTATCGCCGTGCCTAATGTGATAGTGAGTAGCTGAGCCTGACGCAAGGTCTTGTGTCCCAGTTCGATGCGCTGATTCATGCGGTCAAGCGTCACCTGCTTGTCAGGCATGGAATAGCGAGAGTGGAAGTCATAGCTGTTCCACACACCGCTCTGCATGAACAATTCCTGTCCCGCCATGGGCCGGCACTCAATGAGCCGTTGCACGCCGCTGGCTATACTCATGGGATTGTAAAGCGTACCCATGGGGTTAACCAGGGCGTTGATGAGTGCCCCGTGCATCTTGCCGCCCATGTTGTCACTGAAGCATGACCCCAGCAGCACCACGCTGTCGCTGTGGTGCAACCAACTGCGGTTCTCGCCTGTCTTCACTGTAGTCCTGAACTCCATGATGGAACTTATAATGGTTGTTTTTAACTCACAAAGATAAGGTATTTTGGTAAAATATCCTCACTTTTAAAACATTATTTAAAAAAGCAGTGTTTTCATTGGATATGAAAAATGAGTGTTCTTGAAATATAAAGTCCTCATTGATTATTGGTTAAGGTTTATTGCTTGATGTAATTGTACCGCACTGCGATGTCATTGAAATATACCTTGTAAGTGCCGTTTTTTGACAGGATTTTTCCCTTTAGTTGTCGCCCAAATGCCCTAATTGCAACTCCAATTGCCGAGTTCAGATGGATGATAGTCGGAGACATTTTCCCCTTCCAACTTAGGGCGAGGATGTGATTTTCTTAAGACAAATGCAGTAAATGGAAAGATTTCCTTACAAAAAGCCAAAAATAACCGCTATAATGTTTGGAAATAGAATTATTATCATTAATTTTGCGTTTTTAACAGTTAAAGCCTTCTCTGCCCTATGAGTGAACAACCTGATCATAATAAACAAGGGTTTTGGTCGCGTGTTTTCCATCTGTATTATGATGGATTCCGCAGCATGACCGTGGGCAAGACGCTGTGGTTGATTATCGGCATCAAGCTGTTTATCTTCTTCGTCATCATCAAGATGATCTTTTTCCCGAATTTCCTGAGCAGCAAGTGTGACACTGAGCAGGAAAAGACGGAATACGTTCGCCATCAACTGGTGGATCGCTAGCGAGACAATCATCACTAAACTATAAACTGAATCATATGGAAGAATTAATCAATGTTGTTGACTGGTCGCGGGCACAATTTGCACTGACGGCTATCTACCATTGGCTGTTCGTGCCGTTGACGTTAGGTCTGGGTATCATTGTCGCCGTGATGGAGACAATCTACTACAAGACCAAGAGCGAGAAATGGCTTGCGACAACCAAGTTCTGGATGACGATTTTCGGTGTGAACTTCGCCATCGGTGTCGCCACAGGTATTATCCTGGAGTTTGAGTTCGGCACCAACTGGTCCAATTACAGTTGGTTTGTGGGCGACATCTTCGGCGCCCCGCTGGCTGTAGAAGGTATCCTGGCCTTCTTCATGGAATCGACGTTCATCGCCGTGATGTTCTTCGGATGGAAGAAGGTGAGCCCCAAGTTCCACTTGGCAGCCACTTGGCTCACTGCCATCGGTGCCAGTTTGTCGGCACTGTGGATTCTTGTTGCTAACGCATGGATGCAGTATCCCACGGGCTGTGAGTTCAACCCTGCCACGATGCGTAACGAGATGACGAGTTTTGCCGCTGTAGCACTCTCGCCCATGGCAATAAGTAAGTTTTTCCACACGGTACTGAGCGCATGGGCACTGGGAGGCGTTTTCGTGTGTGGCGTGTGTGGGTGGATGATGCTCAAGAAGCGCAACTATGAACACTGCCAGCGCAGCCTCAAGGTGGGCGCCTGGGTAGGCGTCATCGGTATCGTGCTGACCATGATTACTGGTGACACGAGCGCCGTGACAGTGGCTAAGTACCAGCCTATGAAATTGGCAGCGATGGAAGGCCTTTACAAGGGCGACCATGGGCAGTCGATTGTAGCCTTCGGCATTTTGAATCCGTCCAAGCAGGCCTTTGACGAGCAGGATCCTTACCTGTTCGACATCAGTATCCCTTACGGCCTCTCGTTCCTCGCCACCCACGATTTCAATGCGTTTGTTCCCGGTGTCGAGGATATCATCAATGGTGTGTCCTGCGATAACGAGGGCAATGAAATCAACACCGTTTCCTATGCCGAACGCATGGAGCGAGGCCGCCAGTTGAAGGAGATGCTTTCGCAGTACAATGCTGCGATAAACAGTGGCAACACGCTGATGCAGGACAGCCTCAAGAGCGTTATCAACGCCGACTTCAAGAACTTTGGTTATGCTTATCTGGATAAGCCCGAGGAGGCGATTCCCAACATCCCCTTGACTTTCTACACGTTCCACTTTATGGTGACTGTCGGTGGCTACCTGATGCTGTTCCTCCTGCTTGCATTGCTGTTTGCCTATAAGCCTGAGATTCTCAATAAGGCCAAGTGGGCTAAGTGGTGGTATATCCTGGCCATCATCACCATCCCGTTGACCTACCTGTGCAGCGCCAGTGGTTGGATTGTTGCCGAGGTGGGCCGCCAGCCGTGGACGATTCAGGATCTGATGCCTAACAAGGTGGCTATCAGTGACCTGAGTGCGGGTTATGTGCAGGTGACCTTCTGGATTTTTGCTGTGGTGTTCACCGCGCTGTTGATTGCCGACATCGGCATCATCTGCAAGCAGATTTCCAAGAAGTCACAGACCAACTTAGACACCGTTAACGATTAAAGGAAAGGAGGAACCAAGTCATGACTACTTATAATCTTTTACAGAATTACTGGTGGCTTATCATGTCGGTGCTCGGTGCGCTGTTAGTGTTCCTGCTCATGGTGCAGGGTGGCCAATCGATGCTCATCCATTACTCTAAGCCCGACAAACGCGCGTTGCTCATCAACTCGATGGGCCGCAAGTGGGAATTGACCTACACAACGCTGGTGACCTTTGGCGGTGCCTTTTTCGCATCGTTTCCGCTGTTCTACAGCACCAGTTTCGGTGGTGCCTATTGGTTGTGGATGCTCATTCTGTTCAGCTTTGTGATACAGGCCATCAGCTATGAATACCGTTCTAAACCCGGTAATATCTACGGAGCGCGCTTCTATGACACGCTGTTGCTGATCAATGGTATTGTTGGCCCGGTGCTGTTGGGCGTGGCGGTGGCAACGATGTTCTTTGGCGCGGAGTTCACGGTGACAAAGAGCAATATCCTCAACGTGCAGAGTTCGTCTATTTCCCAATGGGGCCCACAGCATGGCATTGAGGCTATCCTGTGTTGGAAAAACCTGCTCTTCGGAGTGATGGTGTTCTTCCTTGCTCGCACGTTGGCTTCGCTCTATTTTATCAACAATATCGATGACGAGGAGGTAAATGCCAGCCAGCGTCACCTGCTGCTGGTTAATGCCGGTGTGTTTGTGCCATTGTTCATCGCCGTTGTGGTGGTGATTCTCGCTTCTCCAGGCGTGGGCTATGACGACGGCGGCAATGCCCAATGGGTAGCCTACAAGTACTTGCACAACTACCTCTCGATGTGGTGGGCCCTGGTCATCCTGCTCATTGGCGTGGTGATGGTGCTGTTCGGCGTTGGCAAGACGCTGATGAAGGGAGACTACAAGTGTGGCATTTGGCCTGCAGGCATCGGCACAGTGCTGGTGGTTCTGACTCTCTTCTGGGTTGTGGGCTACAACAACACCGCTTATCTGCCCTCGCTGCTCGACGTCCAGAGTTCGCTCACTCTGCGCAACAGTTCGTCCAGTGAATTCACCCTCACTGTGATGAGCGTAGTGAGCATACTCGTCCCCTTCGTCCTGGCCTACATCGCCTATTGCTGGTACAAGATGGACCACAAGAAACTCACCAGCGACGAACTCAACGAGACCGACCACAAGTATTGATACCATCTATACTTTCTAAACAACAATTTTTATATCAACAACTGAATAATCTGAACTTTCTGATAAAATATCGAAAGTTCAGATTATTCAGTTGTTGTTAATTCGAGTTGTTTTTGTTGTTTTAAATATAGGGCGCAGATGGCAATTTTTTGTATTTTTGCAGCCTAAAAACAAAAAATTACAGAATATCATGAATGTAAAGATTAACGATATCGTGCGCTTCCTGAATGATGTGGGAGGCGGAAGAGTGTCCAGGATTGACGGCAAGACCGTCTATGTTGAGGACGAGGACGGTTTCGAGCGTCCCGCATCAGAACGTGATCTTGTGGTCGTGGGCCAGGCGGGTACTAAGGCGTCGGCCTACGAACGGCCTCTCGACATCCGCACCCGACTGGTGGAACCCGACAAACCCGCTCCCAAGCCTCAGCCTGCGCCAGAGCCCGTCCTTCCCATCGAGGAGACCCCCGAGGGCGAGGTGCTGAATGTTGTGCTGGGTTATGAAGCACGCGAAATCAAGCACTTGAACACCACCACGTTTTATGCCTCGCTAGTCAATGACAGCAACTATTTCCTCTATTTTACTTACATGACGCGCGGTGATGGTGACGGCGAGTGGAAGACGCGCTATCATGGCATCGTTGAGCCTAATATCCAGGTGCAGCTCGAGGAGTTCGGTCACGATGATCTGAACGACATGACACACATCGCGGTGCAATATGTCGCCTTCAAGCAGGGTAAGGGCTTTAAGTTGAAGAATCCCGCCCTCATCGAACAGCGCCTTGATGTGACCAAGTTCTATAAGGTGCACTGTTTCCATGAGAATCCCTATTTTGACGTTCCCGTCATTGTGGTGGAAATCGTGACCAACGACCGCCCTGCTCGCCAAATGCGCATCGACAGCGGAGAGCTGGAGCGTGCCATGAAGGAGAAGAAGCGTATGGACCGCCCGCAGCGCAAACCGGTCCAGAAGAAGGTGGACAATAATGGCATTATCGTTCAGGATCTGCACATCAGTTCGTTGATGGATAACCTGAATGGTATGACGCCTGGTGCTATTCTCGAGTACCAGATGGACAAGTTTCGTGAAGTGATGGATGCCAACATCAGCAAGCGTGGCCAGCGCATCGTCTTCATCCACGGCAAGGGCGAGGGCAAGCTGCGTCAGCACCTGTTGAGCGAGCTCAAACGCCGCTACCCGCGTTGCACGGCCCAGGACGCCAGCTTCCGCGAATACGGCTTCGGCGCCACACAGGTTACTATCCATTAGTTTGAAGCACGCTTCAAACTAATGGAGTTTAGAGTTTAGAGTTTAGGGGGATGTTTGCCCCCTTTCTTTTTATTGTATTTGGGTTATTTGAGGATGGGGTAGTGGAAGTGGCGGAGTTGTTGTTCCAGGTCTTTCTCGTGGCCGTCGGTGTATTGGTTGACCAGGGCGTGGAACTGGGGAGAGTGGTTCATGTGGGTGAGATGGGCCAGTTCGTGGCAGATGACGTAGCGCACGAGGGCTTCGGGCAGGAACATGAGGTTACGCGAGAGTTGGATGACCTTTTTTGCTGTGCAGTGGCCTAGTTTGCGCATTCCGCGCCCGATTTCAAATCCTGCAGGCTGGAGTCCCAAGCCTTTGGCAATTTCACGGGCATAGGGCAGCAATTCCTTGTTGGCAATATAGCCCATGGCCTCACTGATTCGCTCCGATATATATTGCTTGGCAGAAAATTCATCCAAGTTAGTGCTCTCGTGCATCGTCACATGGAGGACATTGTCGTCATGCCACTCGGTCTTGAGATAGCCTGGACGCGGGTTGGTGGGTTCAATCACCACACGGCATCTGAAACATTCTATCACTTGACCGAACTGGAACGAGACGGATTGTGGATGAGGCAGCCGTCGCAGCTGCTCACGGTTAGTCTCTATCATGCTTAGCAAATGGCTGGTTTTCACGCCCAGTGGGGCGCGCATCAGCAGATGGCCGTCAGCATGATAAGTGAACCGCACCGAGGTCATGCCTCGGCGCAGTTCAATGTAAATCTTCCCAAATTCCTTGTCCTCGATGTAACCTTTCATCGATAGCTTCCAAATTAATCAAACAACCATAACAACAATGAAGAACTAAAAACAACAATTATTCAGTTGTTAATGTTGTTTTTTTGTTGTTCAAGTTGTTTGATTGATAGTGGTCTTAGAACTTGGTGATGCCCATGATCTCGCGGACGTCGGCCAGCGTCTTGCTGGCACGGGCGCGTGCGCGCTCGGCACCCATTTCCAGAACGCGATGCAGGTAGGCGTCGTCGTTCTCGATGTCGATGATGCGCTCACGGATGGGCGTAGTCATGGCCACGATATCCTCGGCAATCTCTTTCTTGAGGTCACCGTAGCGGATTGAGCAGTCGTTATAGGCGTCGGTGAAGAACTGCACTTTGTCGGGGGTGCCGACGAGTTTGAGAATCGTGAATAGGTTCTGTACAGGTTCTGCCATGGGCTGGTTGGGCTCGGTGGGGCCACCATCGGTCACGGCGCGCATTACCTTCTTGCGGATAGTCTTTTCGTCGTCAACAAGATAGATGCAGTTGCCTTCGCTCTTTCCCATCTTGCCACTGCCGTCCAGGCCGGGCACCTTGACGGGTGCGCTGCCGAAGTTGAAATTCTGTGGCTCCTTGAAGTATTCGGTCTTGTAGAACGAGTTGAAACGACGTGCGAAGCGGCGAGTCAATTCCAGATGCTGCTCCTGGTCCTTGCCCACGGGGACAAAGTCGGCACGCTGGATGAGGATATCCACAGCCATCAGGGTGGGGTAGGTCAGCAGACCGGCGTTGACGCGCTTGTTGGTGCTGGCGCCGATGATTTCCTTGGCAACATCCTCGTCGTCATCACCTTGGGTGGGAGCAGTGATGCCAAGGGCCTTGCGGGCCTTGTCCTTGAAGGCCGCAGTGCGCATCAGTTCACCGATGCCCACGTGCATGTTGAGCAGCAGGTACATCTCGCTCACCTCGGGCACATCACTCTGCACAAAGATGGTGGACTTCTCTGGGTCGAGGCCGGCAGCCAGATATTCGGCCAGAATGTGGCGCACATTGGTGTGCAGCTCCTTCGGGTCGGGGTTCGTGGTTAGGGCGTGCAGGTCGGCGATAAAGTAGTAACTGTCATACTTGCCTTCGTTCTGCATCTTCACGAAGTTACTCAGGGCGCCCAGGTAGTTACCCAAGTGCAACTGTCCTGTGGGGCGAATTCCGCTTAAAACAATCTTTTTGTTATCCATATTCAAATTTTGGGTATATTTTCTTTTTGTGGCCGCAAAGGTACGATAAAGTTTTCAGTTTTCAGTTTTCAGTTTTCAGTTTTTTCAATGAGGAGTAATCACTCTACCATAGCAAGCAACTCGGGGGCGATGCCGGGGCAGGAGGCGAGGATGCAGATGCCGTGGTCGTTGCGGTAACGCTTGACGGTGGCTCCGGCTTCCAGTGCGATCAGTTCTCCGGCACAGGCATCCCACTCCTTGAGGTTCAGTTCCCAATAGCCGTCAAGCCAACCTGCTGCCACATAACACAAGTCCATCGCTGCCGAACCTAATCGCCTGATTCCCCTCACGCGTGGCATGACCTGAGCAAATCGGTCCAGGTTGTTATCGGGGTTGGTGGCTTTGTCATAAGGGAAGCCTGTTGAAATCACTGCGCGTTGCAGTTCCGTCGTGGGCTTGGCCTGCAAGCGCCCGTACGGACCATAGGCGCCTTTTCCCTTGATGGCATAAAACTCCTCGCCGAGTGTCGGTGCATAGACGTAACCCATGCTGGTTTGGCCATCCACTTTGAGTCCGATGGAGATGCAATAGGTCGCGAGTCCGGCGCTGTAGTTCACCGTGCCGTCGAGCGGGTCGATAACCCATTGGCACTGGGCTTGGCGGTGGTCATCGCCGCTTTCCTCGCTGAGGATGGCGTGGTTGGGGTACTGGTGGTGCAGGTGGTCGATAATGATGCGCTCGCTGGCCTTATCGGCCTCGGTCACAATGTCATACGCGCTACCTTTGTCCTCAATGTCCAGGTCACGGCGGCGGAAAAAGCCTTTCAGCGCTTCGCCAGCCTCGTGACCCATCAGCCTGGCGCTTTGAAGCCATTGCTGTTCCTGTGGGGTGAAATCGGTTGTTGTCATGTTTTTCATCTTTAATTTGAAACCTGAAACATATTAAAAAAAGGGAGCCACTTGAGTGCCCCCTTGTTTGTTACTGATTGATTGGTTCATTGCCGCCATCGGGCTCAATGGGAATCTGACGTTTAAACACCTCTTTGAAGGTGATAAGAGTCTCGCTGCGGCCCAAGCCCATTTTCAGGAAACGGTCATGGATGACCTGCAGGAGATGGTCATTGTTCTTGGCGTACAATTTGACAAACATGTCATATTTACCCGTGGTAAAGTAGCATTCTACCACCTCGGGGACAGTTTTTAATCTCGCCACTACCTCGTCAAACTTTGAGGGGTCATTCAAGAAGAATCCGATATATGCACATGTCTCATAGCCTACCGAAGCCGGGTTAATCAGTGAGATGGAACCATTGATAACCCCCATGTTATAAAGTTTCTGGATGCGCTGATGGATAGCGGCACCGGATACGTTACAAGCCCGGGCAATTTCCAGATAGGGCTTACGGGCATTGAGAGACAGCATTTTCAGGATCTTGTAATCAAGTGAATCTAGTTTAGTTGCCATAAGTTTATCGTTATTTATCAGTGAATAATCATAATTATGCGCTACAACACGTTCATTTACAAGTGCAAGCGAGGGGTTGCTATTCAAGTCGCGGTTACAGCGCTACAAAGATACAACAATTTTCTTAAACATAGTAATAATTTATAATAAAATTTCGCAAAAATCATTCATATCTCTTATTTTTAACATTTCGGCATGAAAAAGAAAAATAGAATTAAATAGTTTCTTAATTGAAAAATATAGTGTACTTTTGCGTACTATGAAACTGAAAGAAGCTATAGAACAACTGAGGAGTGGCCTGGTTGGCGTGGCCGAGCCGCAGGAAGTCCAGGCAATGATTCGCGTCATCTGTGAGGATGTTTTCAATTATGACCCGGTGGACGTGGCATTGCGCCAGGAGAGTGAGTTGCCAGAGTTTGCTCAAGAGAAGGTCAACGACATTATTGCGCGTCTGTGCCGTCATGAGCCGTTGCAGTACATCCTGGGCAGCGCACGCTTTCACGGTCATAAATTCAAGGTTACTCCCGCCGTTCTCATCCCTCGGCCCGAGACTGAGCAGCTCGTTGACCTCATTGTGGATGAGAACCCGTCCAGTGACTTGCGGGTACTCGATATGGGAACCGGTAGCGGTTGCATTGCCATTTCTCTGGCGCGTGCATTGAAATTTGCCCAGGTCGATGCGCTGGATGTTTCACGCGATGCCCTCGCTGTCGCCCGGGATAATGCCGTTGCACTGAAGGTCAAAGTGAACTTTTTCGAGAGCGATATGCTCTCACCGCAGCCCCCTGCCCACTATGATATCATCGTGAGCAATCCGCCTTATGTCTGCTGGAGTGAACGTGATGCCATGGATCGCAACGTCAAGGATTATGAACCGGGACAGGCCTTGTTTGTCCCTGATAATGATCCACTGCTCTTCTATAAGGCGATAGCCCCCTATGCCGCCCGATCACTCGACCGCGGTGGCCACTTGTATCTGGAAATCAACCAGCGATTTGGCAACGAGGTCAAGCGTCTGCTTGAAGCCGAGGGTTTTGACGAGGTACGCATCATCGAGGACAGTTTCGGCAAGGTGCGTTTTGCCGCTGCAATCAGGAAATGATTCATGCAGATTGACGAGAGATACATGCGCCGTGCGCTGCAGTTGGCCCAGCAGGGAGCCGGTCACACGTCGCCCAATCCCATGGTGGGTGCAGTGATTGTCGGCCCTGACGGGAAGATTCTCGGCGAGGGTTGGCATCGCAAGTGTGGCTATGCCCATGCCGAAGTCAATGCCGTGTCGATGATTCGCGATGCCAATCTGTTGAAAGACAGCACAATATATGTAACTCTGGAGCCGTGTTCCCATTACGGAAAAACGCCGCCGTGCGCCAGCATGCTTATCGAGCGAGGTATCCCTAGGGTGGTTGTAGGCACGTTAGACCCCTTTGTCAAGGTGGCTGGCCGGGGTGTGCAATTGCTGCGTGACGCTGGAATCGAGGTCGTTGTCGGCGTGCTCGAGCAGGAATGCCGCGAGTTGAACCGCCGTTTCATGACCGCCCACACGATAGGCCGCCCCTGGGTGCAGCTCAAGTGGGCCCAAACCGCCGATGGTTTTATTGCCCTGCCGCCTGACGCGGGAGAGAATCCCTTGCACATGTCCACCCCCGTGACCATGTGCCTGATGCACCGCCAGCGGTCGCTGTGTGACGCCATCGTCGTTGGTGCTGCTACTGCACGCATCGACAACCCCTCATTGACAACTCGGCAGTGGCCTGGCAAATCGCCCCTAAGGGTTGTCCTGTCTGGAAATTTGTCAATCCCCGACAACCTGAAGCTGCTGCATGACGGGCTGCCGACAATCATCTATAACCATGTGAAAAATGAAACCACCGGAGCAGTGGAGTATGTCAAAATGGACACCGATGCTCCACAATCATGGCTCGAGGACCTGTATCGTCGCGGAGTGACCAGTGTGATGGTCGAGGGCGGCGCAAATGTGCTGCAAGGCATCATTGATGCCGGAGCATGGGATGAGGCCCGTATCGAAGTCAGTTCCCGCCAGGTGGGGCGTGGTGTCGCGGCTCCCGTGATAGATGGCCCCGTTGCCGCCCGTCACTGCATCGACGGCAACGTCATCACAGTGATGAGGCGCCGCTGATTTTACTGGAGAAACAGCCTGTTCGCGTTAAAAAGGTGTAAAATTCCTCATTTTACCGTTTATTATCTTTAACGGGTGCACGTCATGTGCCCGTGAAATAGTACCTTTACCCCCCAAAAATGCGGGCTCAGACATTATAATAAAGAAAAATCCAGTGTGAGACCGAATTTTTTTGTAATTTTGCCGTTTGTAAAAAAGAACAAATAGACAATAATGACCAATAAAACACCTCTATATTTCGTGTTGGCGATGATGGTAGCGCTTTCATCGCTGCCCATGCTTGTATCATGTAACAAGGACAATGACAAAGACAGCGATGACTCGTACACTTACAGTACTAGTGAGCAGACGACATTGGTTAAGGACTTTGGCTTGCAGGCAGATTCGAAAGTGCTTGACAATCTGGACTCGGTGCATTTCACCGTCGACTACGATAAGGGCTTGATTTATAATGCCGACTCACTGCCTGTTGGCACTGATATCTCGTCCCTCAAAGTCATTGTCGAGTTTCTGAACACTGTCAAATCGGCTGTGTTCCATATCTCGGACGCCACTGTCCAGGCCGACACGGCAATCAATTACTCCACCTCAATGACCCAGCCCATCGACTTCACCGGTAAGACCTTGTTGACGGTAACCTCGGCCGATGAGATGGAGGTAAAGAACTATGAAGTCAAGGTACTTGTTCACAAGGTAAGGCCTGACACCCTCATTTGGAACCAGAATTGGCGCCGCGACCTGCCGGGATATGCGAGCGACTTGAGTGCCCTCAAGATGGTCCAGCAGGGTGATCTGTACCGCATCATGACTTACAATGGTAACACCTGCAAAATGTTGACGGCTTCGGCTCCTGGCCAGACCTCATGGGATGAACAGCTTGTTGATATGCCTTTCGAGCCCCAGGTAAAGACTCTCACTGCAACAGACGAAGCACTCTATATGCTGTCCATGGATGGCACCCTGTTCACCTCGACCGAAGGTGTGGAATGGAACTCATGTGGTGTGAGGTGGTACACGTTGCTGGGTGCTTATGAGGAGCGTGTGCTGGGCATCATTGATAACTATGACGGAAGTTATACCTATGACGAGTATCCTCGTCAAGATGGCTTTGTCAGTGAGGAGGTTCCGGAGAATTTCCCTGTGAGCCACTCGTCTAACATGATAGCGGTTGACAACAAGTGGGCCCTTTCGTCTCAGGTGATGATTGTGGGCGGTGTTGACTGCAACGGTAACGTGATAAAAGACACTTGGGGCTATGACGGCAACAAGTGGGGCCAGATCAACAATATCCATGGTGAACAATTGCCAGCCCTCGCCGATGCGACCTTGTTTTCTTATTTCACCTTCAAGAGATTGCCCGGTGTTCGCCGTTACGGCCGCCAGTCAACATGGTACTTGATGGGTGGACGCAAATCCGACGGTTCGCTCAATAATGACATTTATCTGTCAAACACTCAAGGCGTTGTCTGGTTCAAGAGCGATTCGACCATGGTACAGCCCGATTATATGCCTGATTTCTATGGAGCCCAAGCATTTGTGGGTGAAGAGACCATGACAGCCCCCAACCGCGTGCCTAGCCGCGTGTCATCACTTCCCACCACGTGGCAGTGCCCCTATATCTATCTGTTCGGTGGCTATGATGCCGATGGCGATTTGTTGCCCTACGTGTGGCGTGGCGTGTATAACCGCTTGACCAATACGCCCATATATTAATCATCACTGCGACTCACTGACGAGAAGATGAAGAAATCCCTATTCATATTATTATTGCTCACCCTGATGACTGTGTCGCCAGTGGCGGCCCAGCAATACAAGTATGAGGCGGGTCCCACGTTGGGAATGACAGGTTATTTGGGCGAGGGCAACCTCGGCAGTTTGTTCAGGCATCCCAGTTTCACGGTTGGCGGTTTGTTCAGGTATACCCACAACAGCCGCTGGGCGTTCAAGGCCAACTTGAATTATGCCAACATCCGCGGCGATAGTGAGAAGGATGAGTCCTGGTACCCTGATGGGGCTAACTATACCTTCACGTCTAACCTTATCGACCTGGGCTTGACAGCGGAGTTCAACTTCCTGAACTTCGGCCGTGGCCCGGCCTACAAGAAATATAAGTTTATTTCTCCGTATATGGTGGCTGGTGTGGGCTTTGTGTTCGCCATGTGTAACGGTAGCAATCAGGCCTCGTTCACCATACCTATCGGCATTGGCGTGAAATATAAATTCAAGGACAGGCTCAATCTGAATTTTGAATTCACCATGCGCAAGGAGTTCAGCGACCGCATAGACGGTTTGAGCGACCTGTACGGAATCAAGCACTCGTTTGCAAAGAATACAGACTGGTACTCGTTCGCCACGTTCTCGGTATCCTATGAGTTCGGCAAGCGCTGTATCAAGTGCAACTATATTGAATAATGCAGTATGGCATCACTAAGTGACAAAATACAACAACTCGACCAGACGCGTATCCCGCGCCACGTTGCCATCATTATGGACGGTAACGGCCGCTGGGCCAAGCAGCATGGCCATGAGCGCCGATTCGGTCATGAGAATGGTGTGACTACCGTTCGCCAGGTGACAGAGATAGCCAGCGAGGTGGGCGTGGAGTTCTTGACACTCTATACCTTCTCGACCGAGAACTGGAACCGCCCTCAAGATGAGGTGGATGCGCTCATGAACCTTATCGTGGTGAGCATCGAACAGCAGACGCCCGATTTGATTAAGAACAACGTGCGCCTGACCACCATCGGTGACATGGACCGCATGCCCGAGTTTGCCGCCAACCGCCTGCGCAAGTGCATGCAGGACACCTCCCACTGCACTGGCCTGGTGCTGTGCTTGGCACTGAGTTACTCGTCGCGTTGGGAGATCGTAGCCGCTTGCCGGCAGATGGCTCGTGAGGCCGTCGCTGGACAGTTGGATATCGATGCCATTGACGACACGGTGATGTCGGCTCACATGGCTACCCGTGACATGCCCGATCCGGACCTGCTTATCCGCACGGGCGGTGACTTGCGTGTGAGCAACTATCTGTTGTGGCAGATAGCCTATAGCGAACTCTACTTCACTTCAAAATATTGGCCCGATTTCACCAAGGAAGACTTCGTTGATGCGGTAGCCGAATTCCAGGCGCGTGAGCGACGTTATGGTAAAACGAGCGAACAGGTTAAACATGAGAATGAAGAGTAAATCAATGAATATCAAACATATACTGCTGGCTATGGTGGCGCTTGCCGCTATCACGCCAGTGGCAGTGAATGCCCAGGAAACCCTGACGGTAAACGATACCATTTATAATCCCAAGATAGTTTTCACGGGAACGCCGACGGCCTATGAAATCGCGGGCATCCGTGTGCAGGGTGTCGATAACTATGATGAGAACATCATCATCGGTTATTCGGGACTTGCTGTCGGTCAACGCATCGACATCCCCGGTGACGACATCAAGTCGGCGGCAAAACGCTTCTGGCGTCAAGGCCTGTTTTCCAAGGTGCAGATCCTGGTCGAGAAAATTTACCATGACCAGGCTTGGCTGGTGTTCAACCTGCGCCAGCAGCCACGTGTCTCGGAGGTGAACTATAACGGCATGAAGGGTGGCGAGAAAAAGGATATTATCGAGCGCTTGGGATTCCAGCCCGGTAGCCAGATGACACCCAACATCGCAGACCGCATCAAGGTCATCGTCGAGAAGTATTATGCCAATAAGGGCTTCGGCAAAGCCACGTGCGAGGTCGTTCAAGTGCCTGACCTGAGCAAGCAGAACGAGGTCATCGTCAACATCAATGTGGATAAGCACGAGAAAATCAAGGTGCACAAGATCTACATCGATGGCAATGAGGTGCTGAGCGACTCCAAGATCAAGCGCACGATGAAAAAGACCAACGAGAAGACTAACCTGTGGAAAATCTTCTCGCAGAAGAAGTTTGTCCAGAGCGACTATGAGAACGATAAGCAGCTCATCATCGACAAGTATAACGAGAAAGGTTACCGTGACGCCGTTATCGTGGCCGACAGTGTTGTTAAGTATGATGAAAAGAGCGTTGACGTTTATCTCAAGGTGGATGAGGGCAAGCGCTACTATATCTCGGATATCACCTGGGTGGGTAATACCGTTTATCCGTCAGTCATTCTGAACGATGTGCTCGGCATTAAGAAGGGCGATGTCTATAACCAGAAACTGCTCAACAAGCGCACCCAGGAGGATGATGACGCTGTGGCTAACCTCTACCTCAACAACGGTTACCTGTTCTACCAGCTGATTCCCATCGAGAGCAAGATCGAGGGCGACAGCATCAATCTCGAGATGCGTATGTTTGAGGGTAAGCAGGCACGTATTAATAAGGTGGTCATCAACGGTAACGACCGCCTGTACGAGAAGGTGGTGCGCCGCGAGTTGCGCGTTCGTCCGGGTGACCTATTCTCTAAGGAAGACCTCATGCGCTCTGCCCGCGAGATTGCCCAGACCGGTCACTTCGACCCTGAGAAGATGGACATCCGCCCCGAACCTAATCCCGATAATGGTACCGTAGATATCATCCTCAACCTCGAGAGCAAGGCCAATGACCAAGTCGAGCTGAGTGCCGGTTGGGGCCAGACGGGTGTCATTATCAAGGCATCGCTGAAGTTCACCAACTTCTCAATCCAGAATCTGCTGCATCCCTCATCCTTCAAGGGCTTGATTCCGCAGGGTGACGGTCAGACCTTTACCATCAGCGCTCAGACCAATGCCAAGTACTACCAGGCCTATAGCGTGTCGTTCCTCGACCCGTGGTTTGGCGGCAAGCGTCCCAACTCGTTGTCGGTATCGGCCTTCTATAGCCGCCAGACGGGTATCAACCAGTCTTACTATAGCCAGTTGTACCAGAATGCTATGTACAACTATGCCAACTCGATGTATGGTTATGGTGGCTACGGCTACGGTTATGGTGGCTATGGCTATGGTGGTTACGGTGGCTACAATTATTATGAGAACGCTTATGACCCCAACAAGTACCTGCAGATGGCGGGTGTGACCGTGGGCTTCGGTAAGCGTCTGAAGTGGCCCGATGACTACTTCACCTTCATGGCTTCATTGAGTTACCAGTGGTATAGCCTCAAGAACTGGGAGTACCTTTATTATATGAAGAACGGTGTGTCTAATTCAATCGTGTTGGGCTTGACCTTGTCGCGCAACAGTATTGACAACCCGTTGTACACCCGTCGCGGTAGCTCGTTTACCCTGTCATTCAATGCCACGCCTCCTGCAAGCCTGTTCGGCAAGAAGAACTGGAGGGCATTGAGCGAGAGCACGACCGAGGCTTCCAAGAAGGAACTTTATCGCTGGATCGAGTACTGGAAACTCAAGTTCTCGGCCCGTACCTATACGCCGCTCACCGATCCCGATGGCCGCTGGACACTCGTGCTGATGACTCGTGCCGACATCGGTCTGCTGGGTAGCTGGAACAAGTGGCTGAAGTCACCGTTTGAGACCTTCTACGTCGGTGGTGACGGTATGTCGGGTTCTTATACCTATGCGACCGAGACCATCGCCCTGCGTGGTTACGAGAATGGTGCGTTCACCCCCTACGGCAGCGAGGGTTATGCCTATAACCGCTACGTTGTGGAGCTGCACTTCCCGTTGATGCTTTCCCAGAGCGCTACCATCTATCCTCTCGTGTTCGTCGAGGCTGGTAATGCATGGACCCATGTGAGAGACTTCAACCCGTTCAACATCAAGCGTTCGGCTGGTGTGGGTGCCCGCATCTTCCTGCCCATGATCGGTATGATGGGTATTGACTGGGGCTATGGTTTCGATAAGGTCTTCGGCGAGAAGGGTGGCAGCAATTTCCACTTTGTTCTTGGCCAGGAATTCTAAAAAACGAGAAGCGTTAAGTTAATTTTTTAACGTTAACAAATAAACGATTTATATTATCTGCAGTCTAAAAACCGAAATTTTAAAATAATAATGAAAGATATGAAAAGAATAATTTTAATTGCAGTGACGCTTGTTGCCGGCTTCATGGCCGCCAACGCGCAGAAGTTTGCTCTTGTGGATATGGAGTATGTGCTCAAGAACATCCCCGCCTATGAGATGGCCAATGAGCAGTTGAACCAGGTATCGCAGCGCTGGCAGCGCGAGGTTGACGAACTCAAGAAGGAGGCCGACACCATGTACAAGAACTACCAGGCTGACATGGTCTTCCTGACCGACGACCAGAAGAAGAAGAAAGAGACCGAGATCACCGAGAAGGAGAAAGAGGCTCAGCAGCTGCAGTACAAGTACTTTGGTCCCCAGGGCGAGTTGTTCAAGAAGCGCCAGTCGCTCATCAAGCCCATCCAGGACGACGTGTATAACGCCTGCAAGAAGGTGTGTGAGGAGCGTGGTTTCCAGGTCATCTTTGATCGCGCCAGCAGCCAGAGTATCATCTTTGCCTCGCCGCGCATCGATGTGAGCAACGAGGTGCTCGAGAAGATGGGCTATAAATAAGGTTTTAGGCTTTAGGTATTAGGCTTTAGGTCTTATTATTAAGAAAAAGAACAATTATTATATAATAACGAAAATCAGTTTTAGACATGTTTAAAAGATTTATGCTCTTAGCCGTTACGGCTACCATGATGTGCCTTGCTGCACAAGCTCAGAAATTCGGTTATGTTAACACCAGTGAGATTTTCAACGTGATGCCTGAGAAGGCTACCGCCGAGAACACCCTCAAGCAGGTGAGTGACAAGTATGAGACCGAGTTCAAGAACCTGCAGGACGCTTTCCAGAAAAAGATGGCTGACTACGAGGCCGCTGACAAGGATGCCAGCACTCCCCAGGCTATCAAGGACCGTCACAACCAGGAACTGCAGGATGATTACGTGAAGATTCAGAACTTCCAGCAGACCGCTGCCCAGGATTTGCAGCGTCAGCAGGACACCTTGCTTGCCCCGATTACCCAGAAGCTCCAGAACGCCATCCAGGCTGTGGGCGCTGAGGGCGGTTACACCTTCATCTTTGACCAGGCTGCCGGCTCGATTATCTATACCGGTACCAATGCCGAGGACGTGAGTGCCAAGGTGAAAGCCAAGTTGGGCATCAAGTAATCACTGATTGCAACACACATAACACGATAATGCTAAGATGCGAAGTCCCGTATCGGCAGCAATGCCGGAACGGGACTTCTTGTTTTTTCCCTCATGGGTTGTGTGATTAAGAAAAAGTGATTACCTTTGCTTAAAATAACGTGAACTCGATGAAATCGTTTACTGAGATTCAATGCGTTAGCAACTCCCCCTCTAAGATTAGAGGGGGTGCCCAAAGGGCAGGGGCGTTGATGCTACTGTGACAATGTCCGCTTTCGGTGGCATCGACGCCCCCTGCCCCTCTTATCCAAGAGGGGGAGCTGAGATTCAGCAGTTTGTTTTCATCGAACTCACCATAATATAATAATGTGATAAAACAAGAAAGAACGATGAAAAGATTTCTCATGATTGCCGCGGCGCTATTGCCGCTCGTGCTCATGGCTCAGGCCAGAATCGGTATAGTGAACTCACAACAGATTTTTGAACTCATGCCCGAGAAGGCGCAGGCCGAGGCGAAACTCAAGGCGTTGAGTGATCGCTATCACGCCGAGTATGAGTTGTTAAAGAGCGAGTTTGACAAGAAATATGCCGACTACCAGACGGTGGCTGCCGATGCCGCGATGCCCGAGACCATCAAGGAGCGCCGTGTGCAGGAGTTGCAGGAGTGTGACAAAAAGATGCGGGAGTTTGAGCACCGTGCAGCCGACGATATCGCTGCGCAGCGTGCCGTTCTCACCAAGCCCTTGACCGACAAGATCCAGGCCGCCATCCGCAAGGTTGGTGAGCAAGGCGCCTATGATTTGGTGCTGGACACCGCTGTCACTCCTGTCGCCTATACTGGGCCTGCCACTATTGACATCACCCCGATGGTCAAAGCCCTGTTGGGCCTCAAGTGATTTCAATAAACGGGTATAAAACAAGAAAGCCTGCATCAAGTGATGCGGGCTTTTCTTGTTAATGGGGTGGAAGATGGGGCTCGAACCCACGACCTTCGGAACCACAATCCGACGCTCTAACCAGCTGAGCTACGTCCACCATGTATCGCATTTTCTCTCAAATGCGGGTGCAAAGATAATGCCATTTTTATAACTGTGCAAGTATTCAATCAAAAAAATCGTTGATTTTTTGTAATTGTGACGGTTAGCGGTCGACAATCTCGGCGGGCGCATTGCGGTCACTTCCCTTGACAAACTCACCCATCGAGTACACGCCACGCAGATTGATGTCGCTGTCCAGCACCAGGATGTCGGCATCCTTACCGCGCTGCAAGGAGCCCTTGCGGTCATAGATGCCCATGATTCTGGCAGGTGTCTCGCTGGCCATCCTTACGGCATCTTGCAGGGGTACATCAACGACGCGCACCATGGTCTTGATGAGGCGGTCCATGGTGGCGATGCTGCCGGCCAGAGCGCTACGGTCAGACAACTTGCACACGCCGTCCTCGATGATAACGCGCGGGTCAAAGGCATGCTCGCTCTCGCTGTCGGTCACGGCAAGGGCGTCGGTACACAGGGCGGTGCGTTCCACACCCTTGATGTGGTAAACCAGATTGAGCAGGGTGGAGGGAACGTGGATGCCGTCGGCAATGACTTCGACGGCCATGTCCTGGAGCAGATAGACGCTCTCGACGGTGCCAGCGTGCTTGAATTCACGCACGTTGTGGAAGCCGGGCATGCCATTGTAGAAGTGGGTTGCCAGTGTGTAGCCTGCATCCCAAGCCGCCTTGACATGTGGATACTCGGCTCCAGTGTGGCCGATGGCGGCGACAATGCCCTTTCCGGTGATGTACTTGCCCATTTCGACGGCACCGGGCAACTCGGGCGCCGTGTCCCAGCGGCGCATGCAGTCAAAGTCCTCGACGATGTGCATATACTCGTTGGGGTCAGGGATGCGGATGACTTCGGGCATCTGGGCACCAGCCTTGCTCGGGTTGAAGTAGGGGCCTTCCATATGCATGCCCATGATGGTGCAGTTGGGCTCCTTCATGATTTCGTCACACGTCTGGCAAGCCTTCTCCATCATCTCTATTGTGGAGGATGACAAGGTAGCATAGATGGCGGTGGTGCCGTGACGCAGGTGTGTCTTGGCGGCAGTATCAAAAGCCTCGCGGGTGCACTCCTGGAAGTCACATCCGCCTCCACCATGGCAATGCAGGTCAATGCCACCGGGCACCACATGCATTCCGTGGGCGTCGATGGCTTTGTCCATGCCGTCAAGCATGCGGCTGCTCTTACTCACCTCCTTGATGCGGCTATCCTCAATAACGACCGAGCCGCCATTGATCCAACCCTCGGGAGTGAGCACATGACCATTGTAGATCTGAGTCAACATTAGCAATCTTTTTTATCTTGTCTCCTACTTGACTTGCAAATATACATTGTTTTTTTATAGGTTGTATGTGGTGATTACATTTTTTTTGATTTCTTGACGAATATTTTGGATAATCCGTCGCTGTGGGTTCTGATAGCGTTTTTATCGAGAATCGGACAGGACAGTGTAGAAACCAGTAAATGATTGGTCTTGATTTTTCACGTGTTTGTCAACGTGATTTGTCTATTAGTCAAGAAGTCGCCATTAGCCGTTTTTTTAATCGGATTATTTTAACTTTCTTTGTATCGTAATATAGGCTTTGTGGCTATCGATATTCCAAATATTTACTGGAAATGATAGTATAGCCAATAGCAGTAATAGACTTAATCGTGTGTGTGTTTTGAAAGAAGGGGGGTATTTCCTGTTTGAAGGAAGTGCTCTCCTGTTTTTGTGGGCTTTATCAGAGGGCAATATGATGGCCGAAAATGATTAGAAGATGTTAAAAAGGGGGTATTTTTACTTAAAAATGACCTACACAGGCTCAGAAAATGTCTTGAAAATGAAAAAAAATTGCTAACTTTGCATTATAAAATATACTGAAAAGAACATGGATGTAAAGAAAGTCTTATTCATATCACAAGAAATTGCTCCATACGTACCCGAGCGCCGTTTGTCCCAGATCGGAAGAATACTGCCTCAAGGTATTAAGGAACAAGGAATTGAAGAGCGCACTTTCATGCCCAAGTATGGAATGATTGCCGAGCGTAGCAACCAGCTTCACGAGATGATCAGGCTGTCGGGCATGAACGTCATCATCGATGATACCGACCACCCGTTGATTATTAAGGTAGCGACCCTGCAGCAAGCCCATTTCCAGGTCTATTTCATTTATAATGAAGACTATTTTGCCAGCAGCCGCATCGATGAGTTGGAGATGAACTGCTCGACCCAGGATAATGACGAACGCAGCATGTTCTTTGTCCGGGCCGTCATCGAGTCAATCCGCAAGATGCGGTGGGTGCCCGACATCATCCAGTGTACCGGCTGGATTTCGGCTTTGGCGCCTGTTTACATCCGCACACTCTATGGTGACGATCCGTCATTCCGTGATGCCAAGATAGTTACCGCGCTGTTTAACGAACAATTACCAGCCCAATTGGATTCCCGCTTGAGCGAGAAAATGCACATGGACGGTGTGCCCAAGAATGCACTCAAGCCCATTGCTGGCAAGGAGTTGGACTTTGATGAACTGATGGCTTTATCGCTCAAGTACAGCGATGCTGTCATCCAGTGCGAGCCCAATGTCAGCGATAAGATTCTTGAGGCTGCCAGCAACTTGCCCAAGCTGGATTTCAGCGATGATGATGACGTCATGAAGGTGAAAGAGTTCTACGCTTCGCTGTAAGAACACCGCCAGTAATGACATCTTGCCGGTCTTTCTATATTCTTACATTAACGACTTGATCATTTTCGAGAATATGAAAAAATTCTTCAATGTGGTATTGGCGGTGGCAGCGCTGCTTGTCCTGTACGCATGCACTGACGAGACGATAGGTGTTTCAATCACCGATAGCGTGTCGTCGATTGTCGAGGATTCTTCCTTTGTCATCACGGGACACTCGGTTCGCAACAACCGTGTGCAGATGCGTACCAGCACCAAGATGCTGGGTGCCCTCAGCTGCGATGGCTATGGCGACCTCACTGCTTCGGCCGTGACCATGTGGATGCCTGCGATGAATATTGACACTGCGGGCATCACTGCCGCATCGATTGACTCGTGCCGCCTGAAACTGCGCATGCCTTACCGCAGCGGTTTCACGGGTGACTCGTTGGCGCCGATGCGCCTCAAGGTCTATCGTCTCAATAAGGCTTTGCCCTCACCCATCTTTAGTGACTTTGACCCCTCGGGCTATTATAATCCTGATGATGTGTTGGCTACTGAGTCCTATTCCCCGTTGTCGGGCTGGATGGAGGTGGCAGACTCCTATGTGTCCGGTTCCCGTGAGGTGGATACCGTGCGTGTGATATCGGTTCCCATGCCCGTCGAGTTGGGTCGGGAATTGTTCACTGAATTTGTCAAGGATCCCAGCCGTTTTTCCAATCCTAGAACGTTTGCCGACCTTTTCCCCGGCATCTATATCACTAACAGTTACGGTAGTGGCCATGTGATCAATATCAAGGCGACCCAGTTTGATGTGTATTATCACAAACACGTGAAGCTGAATGATAGCACCGAGGTGGACTCGACGCGCAGCCAGTCCTATCTGGCCTCGACACCCGAGATTGTTTCCAACAACATCATCAGCTTTAACATTGATGATGAGTTGACCTCGATGGTGGATGCAGGCCAGGCTCTGATTGTAGCTCCTGCTGGTTATGAGGTGCAGGTGCGTTTCCCGATTCAGGAAATCATCGACAAGTATGAGCACAATACTGGTGATAACCAATCGATTATCAACACATTGTCATTGGAACTCCCCGTTTCTGTTCCCAAGACAGAATACAATATAGCTCCGCCAAATTATCTGCTCATGGTCAAGACTTCCAAGAAGGACCAGTTCATCAATGGTGACAGCCTGGCCAACAACAAAGACTCGTTCTATGCAGTCTATGATGCAGTCAACAAGAAGTACACTTTCCCCGGCCTGCGTTCTTATGTCTTGGACATCATCAATAATAAGGGCGGCATTGCAACCGAAGATGACATGAACTTCACGATCACTCCTGTTGACGTGACAAACTATACTTATCCGGCATCCTACTCCTACTATTATTATCAGTCCACATCCTCGGTGGTGACTAAGATTTCGCCGATGGTGTCCCGTCCTGCAATAGTACGGCTGTTGCTTGATAAGGCCAAGATTAAGATTACCTATAGTTCACAAATTGTCAATTAATCCTTGTCGGATTAGAAAATTTGTGTTACCTTTGCACCCGCATTGCAAAATATCGCAGTGCACCAAGCCGCAATAGCTCAGTCGGTAGAGCATTTCATTCGTAACGAAAAGGTCGCGGGTTCGAGTCCCGCTCGCGGCTCCAACAAGGCGGGGAAACGGTCACGTTTTCCCGCTTTTCTAATTCAGAGAGGCAAGATGGAGATACGTGTTAAAGACTATATGGAGCGCCAGTTGGGAAACCCCAAGGTGGCCGAGACCGATCAGTTTTACCTGTGGATAGCCCTCAGATTGGCTAAGTTGTGGGACGAGTCTCCATGGCTGCGTGGCCTGGACGATGAAGTGCGCCGTGACGTTGTGCTTGCTGTGACGGGCTATTATCAGGATGTTGTAGCCGACGCTGGCTTGTGGCGGTCATTCACGAGGCTGCACAGCAAACTGAACGGTCATCCGGTGCCACACTATGGCCGCAGCGAGGAATATATCGACTATGAACTCAATGTGGAGGATGTGCGCTATGTGATCTGGTGGACTATCGTTGGTGAGGCCGGCAGTGAGGTCTTGGATCCGCATGACCAGGAACTGGAAGCCCTAGCTATGGCGTTCCACATGCTGCTCGACAAGGAATATGAGGAGGCACCAGTTCCACGCCAATTATGCATCGCCAGCGAGGTGGATCTGGATGACCCTCAGGATGCCCAGCGTGTCTATGATTACGCCTATTGGCTCTATTGGCGCAGTTTCCTGCTGCGTCCCTCGTCCCAAGCGGTGATGGAACGTGCGATGCCTGAGGCCCACGCCATCATCGAGCGGGCAGGGGAGAGCGATGCCCGCCCCATGCTGCAGGAACTCAACGAGCGCCTGATGTTCAACGAACCTGCAGGCCCCATCCCACTGACCACCGCCCAATGGCTCCGCCTCATCATCGACGACCAACTCCCGTAACATTAATAGTCACAGGACAGAAAAGCGGTTATAATCGCAATCAAACTGCGACTATAACCGCAAAATAATTGTTTACTGTAGTGAAGAGAGTATGGCTGTTCTGTTTGTCAATCTTTCTTCTTGGCATCGAGGTGGTAAGTGAACGAGATGCCGATGTAGTGGTGCAACGTGTCTTGCCACTCGTTGGTCTGCTGATAGGCGGTCTGGCTGCTCCAGCGCCAGTCGTCCTGGTTGAGGATGTCATCGACGTAGAGACGGACTGTGCCCTTGTTCTTTAGGACTTTCCAAGCGACTGAGGCGTCCCACAGCAGGCGGTTGCGGTTCATGCCGCTGGAGGCGTAGCCGTGCCGCATGGACTCGGTGAGGCTGGACGAGAACACAAAGTTGCGGTAGTTGGCCTCAAACTCCATGCCGAAATTGTTGTCCCACAGTGTGGTGTTCTGGATGGGCGACTGCGAGAAGCGCAATTGGTCGGCATTCACCTCGGCAAAGGCCGAGGCCTTGATCCAGTTGTGGTCAAACGACACGGTCAGTTTGTCCTTGGGGTGAACGCTCGTCTGGCGGTTGAGGATGCGCTCACTGTGGGTGGGCAGCATGGTCAGGTAACCGTAGTACCGTCCGCCCATGACCTTGAGGTCATTCTGCAGGCGGAAGTAGTTGCCCAGGCCGTGGTCATAGTTGAGGTTCACTTCCCACACGCGGTTGCCCGCCACGGTCTCGGGACGGCTGGTATAGACGTTGGTCGCCGGGTCATAACTGAGCGCCGTGACGTTGTTGTGGTCGGCTGTGGTATATTTGGCATTGAAGCCTATCGACAACTGCCTGCTCGGGACGATGGCCTTGTAAGCCAACTGAATCTGGTGGGAGTGGCTGTCCTTCAACAGGGGGTTGCCCTCGGTGATGAACAGCGGGTCGCTCAAGTCACGGTAGCCGATGGTCTGGAGCAATTCGGGACGGGTGGTCCTGTAATTGTAGGTCAACTCCAGGCTCATGCTGCGGTTCATTTTCCATGAGGCCTTGAGCGACGGCTCGACCTTGAAGCGGTTTCTCACGGCGGCAGTGTCGAGCAGGGCTCGGCGGTAGTCCTGGTGCTCATGGTTCCATGTCATGGATGCCTTGGGTTGCAGTTGCACCTGGCCGATGTTGACTGTCGAGCCCGCAATGACGGTGTGACCGGTGCTGTGGTAGCGGTTGTTGAACGAGTTGGCGGCATCGGCCATGCCGTCGGTGGTGAAGTCGCAGTCCATCTTGTTGTTGTCGTGGCCCAATTGATACTCCGCATGGATCAGCCAGGCCTTGGTCAGCCAGCGCTCCAGGGTCATGGTTGACACCAGATTAAGCCGTGAGTAGGGCTCGATGGCATGCTGGCTCAGGGTCGAGGCGAGGCCGTTGTGATGGTCGGTGATGGTGCGGTCGGCCCAGCGCTGGTTCTTGCCGTCGGTATAGTTCACACTCCCGCTGATCTCGAACGAGCCGCCCTTGATGAAGTGTGTCCAGCTGCCCGAAGTGTTGATGCGGGTCTCGTGCCCGCGGGTGAGGGTGCCCACGTGCTGGTTGATCGTGGGCGCGTAGCCATGGCCTGAATCGACCATCTGCTCGGTCTCCCTTCGGCTGATGGAACGGGTGTAGTCGTAATCGGCCTGCGCCCACAGGAAGAACGTGTTGGTCGTGTCGGGCCTCCAGCGCATCATGCCTAAGATCGTCGGGTTCAGCTGGTGGCTGCGGTCAAAGCCCTCCACCTTGTTGCGGCTCCGTGCCTCGCCGGGGAAGTAATTTTCGGTCTCGCTGCCCGAACTTTTCCATCGGTCATCATGTGCCAGTCCGCCGCTGAAGCTGTAGAAGCTCTTCAGGGTCTTATCGCCCTGCTCGCGGCCCCAATTGTGCTGGTATCCGCCCGAGATGCCTTGTTCCTGGCCCAGACCGTTGCCTGAATTGAGCGAGTATTGGCCCTGGTATCGCCTGTGCCGCTTGGCCACATTATTGGCGTCACCGAACACCATGACAGGATCCGACTTGGAGAGGCGGTTCATCGTCACCTCGGCCTCATAGTGGTCGCGTGTTCTATAGGCCGCCATGGCGTCGCCATACCAGCGGTCGAGGAAGCCCGGCTTGACGGTCAGGTCCAGCACCATGTCCTCGCTGCCGTCGTCATTGCCGGTATGCTCCTTGAGTTCCGATGCCTTGTTGTAGGCCTTGATGTTCTGCACGGCCTCGGCAGGCAGTTGGCTCACCAGGTCGTTGCCGCCAAAGAGGCTCTCGCCGTCCATCGTCAGGCGGATGGGCTTGCCATTCCACCACAGTTTGCCCTTGTCATCGACCTCTACGCCAGGCAGTTGCTTGATAAGTTCGTCGAGACGGGCGCCTTCTTGCAGTCTGAAGGCCGACGGGTTGAACACGATGGTATCGCCGTGCATGGTGAACCGCTTTGCATGGCCCGTGACCTCGACCATCTGCAGCATCTGGGAGGACATCTTCAGCTCGATGGCGCCGATGTCGAGCGTGTCGCGGCGGCTGTCGGACAGCGCCATGACGTTTTTCTTCTTGTAGTAGTAGCCCAGCATCGACACCGTCAACTCAACACGTCCATTGCAGTTGAACGAGAAGCGCCCAAGCGAGTCGGCAATCACGGTGCTGCCTGAATAACTGGTTTCGCCGATTTGCTGCATGTACTTCACCGTCGCCCCGGGCAAGGTCTCCCGGGTGTCGGCATCGATAACGCGCCCGCTAATGATGTCTGCTTGAGCGAATAAAGTAATGAAAATCAGCGAAATAGTAATTAATAAGTGTTTCATAACAGGGTGTAGTGGTGGCTGTCTCATGTCATATTTAACATGAAAGAAAGGCTTAAATGTTGATATGATTAATGGCGGTTAGTTCTTGATTTTGCTCTGGAGCAGATCGACCATGCTCTCGAGGAATTGGAGTTCGTTCTCTTTGAGTTCGTTCGTGCCCTTGAGTTTCTTATAGATCGCGGCCAGTTGTTGCATACCGATTTTCAGGTCAGTCTGGTCGAGGCCTTCGGTGTCCTTGCACAGCTCGTAAAGTTTGGACAGATAGAGGTAGTGTGCACTGCTGTTGTCTTGCAGCTTTTCGACGTAAAAGAGTAGTTTCTGCATCCAACTCTTGGCATTGGTCTTGCTCGAAGTGGAAAAAGAGTATGTATGGCCTTGACCGTCCGATAGTCCAGAAAGCGCACCCTGTGCCTTATCCAGCGATCCCTGGGCCTTTTCCATGGCGGCCTGATACTTTTCCATGCCCTCCTGGTATTTCTCCATGCCGGCTTGGAATTGCGCCATATACTTGTCGTAATCGTCGGGACTCATAACCGCCGAACTGATTCTCATGCCATCGGTTGCTTTGGGCTTGATGGGGGCATAGGTGGTGACAATTCGACCACTGATGCCGCCGTCAACGTCTTCACTCCACTCGATAGTGTAGGTCGTGCGGTGCTGCTTGTCGTCGGGGGTGAGAAAGCCAACGGTGTAGCAGTGGTCGCAGGCCAGACCCACGACGATGGTTTGCTCGGGACTGTAATAGAGTCGGTAGCCCTGGAAGGTACCGTCATCGTTGTCATTCCACCACAGGGTGTAGACATCTGCGTTGCTGTTGCCATTGACTTGCTCATAGGCCCGTTTGGCATTGTTGATCAGGCCCACGTTCTCGCTGCCGATGGTGAACTTGATGACATCGAGTTGACCTTCCTTGATACCGGTCTCGGGGTCGGTATAGGTGGTGTGCATCTGACTGAGGTCCTCAAGAGGCACGGCACTGATGATGTCGTCGAATGCCTCCTTCAGGCGGTCCTCATAGACGTTGGCGCTGGCCACTGCGGGCATGAACAGGGCGATAAGCGTCGCAATGATGATATGGCTGGTTGTTTTCATAATGCTGGGATATTATTGGTTGTGGGTTGGTTGTTCAGATGATTGTTCAATTCGTTCTCAATCTCTTGTTCGAGATCGATGAGCACGATGCTGCCGTCCTCGTTTTGCACTGCTCTGAATCCGTTGGCTTCGAGGTCGATGATGAAGGCGCGGCGCTTCAAGTCGGCCAGTTCGCGTTGCAGGCGCTCGTTCTCCTCGGCTAGTCGTTTGTTTTCGGCTTGCAGTCGGCGAGTGGAACGTGAACGTTTGTTGGCAGCTTTTATCGGCGTTGTCCCAGACGCAAGACGAGGTGTCTCTACTGATAATGTGGCTGGAGCCAGTATAGGCGCATCATCCTGTGTCTCCACGATGGGCGTGGCAGGCTTTTGTTTCCCCGCTGTATCGACTTCAGCTATTTCAGGCTGGGCAGTCGTTGTCGGGTGGTGCAGCATGGCAGTGGCCACGACGGCAGCAGTGATGCAGGCGGCAGCGGCGATGCCCCACCAGCGGTGTCCCACTTGTGAGGCTAGCGAGGGGCGGGTTTCTGAAGCAGGCACCAGTTCGCCCTCCATGCCGCTGTCAAAGTAGTCAAACATGGCGCGGTAGTCCTCCCACTCGGCAGGCACGTCGCCATGGCGGAAGTAGTCGGTCAACTGGGCCTCTTCCTCCACGGTGGTCTGCCCGTCCATGAACTTGTCGAGCAGGGCCTCTATTTGTTGATGTGAATACCGTTTCATTGTCTGTAATTGTTTCGTTGTTGTTGGATTTCAGAGAGTAACTGTCGTCGTGCTCTGGCGAGTAAAGTGTTTACGCTTGCTTCCTTGATGCCCAGGATGGCGGCAATCTCGCTGTTGGAGCGGTGCTCGACTTGCCGCAACTTGAGCACAGCGTGCTGGGTGAAGGGCAGGTTGCGGATGCGCTCTCGTAGCCACTGTTCATCTTCTCGTCGCAGCATCAGGTCAAGAGGTGAAGGTGCCGATTGGGTGGCAGTGTGCCACTCTTCGAGCGGGAGCATGGATCGGCGACGTTGTTGATTTAATGCCAGGTGGCGTGCAATCGTCGAGGTATAGCCCTCGGGATTGTAGAGGCGGGGATCGTCACGCATCTGCCACAAGCGCAACATCGTCTCTTGGGCGATGTCCTCGGCAGATTCACTGTCGGCACCCGCCATAGTGGCTGCCTTCAGCGCCAGTTGCCTGAGCCGTGGTGCTTGCTGGTTAAATGCGTCTATCGTCATCAATAATTCTTGTTGTTCTTAATCGTTGCTACACTATGATAACACACAACCGCCCAATTTTTAAACAAAAAATCCCCGAAAAATTTTGTTATGGGTAATGATTAAAAACAGCAGGCGTGCCAATCTGTTGATTAACACGCCTGTACTGTTATGATAGTTAGGCTTTAAGCCAGGCCGCGGCCGTGGCAGTTCTTGTACTTCTTGCCGCTGCCACAGGGGCAAGGATCGTTGCGACCGATCTTGGGTCCCTCGTTACGGATGGGGCCTACGGGTCCCTGGGGACGCGGACCGACAGGTGCTGCGTTGGGACGGGTGGGATCGGGCTCGCCACCGCGGTTCTCGCTGTAGCGCTGCTGGCGAGGCTGGGGCTCACGCTCCTGGACGTTCTGTTGGGGCGGTGCCTCGGGAATCTGGCCACGCATGAGCACGGCAATGGACTTGCCGTTCATGATGCCGACCATCTGCTTGAACATGTTGAATGCCTCGGTCTTGTAGATCACGAGCGGGTCTTTCTGCTCGTAGCTGGCGTTCTGCACACTCTGGCGCAACTGGTCCATTTCACGCAGGTGCTCTTTCCAGTTCTCGTCGATGGTGAGCAGCATGACGGCCTTCTGCCAGGCCTTGGTAAGCGACTTGCAATGAGTCTCGGCGGCCTCCTTGATGTCAATGACGATACCGAAGGTGCGCTTGCCGTCGGTGATGGGAACACGGATGAGGCCCTGAGGCTCCATGCCGTTAGCCTGCTGGTCGGCGACAATCTGTTGGATAATGGGATCGGCCACTTCGCTCAGGCGATCCATCTTGCGGTTAAATGCCTTGAGAACAGCATCGTACAGGATTTCCTGCTTCTTGCCGTCGTCCATGCGGCGATATTCCTCCTCCTCAAATGGAGTCTCGATGGCATAAGTCTTGAGAACCTGCATCTTGAAGTCCTCAAAGTCGTCGGGACCATGCTTCTCGACAGCATCTTCCACACTGTCATAGAGGGTGTTAATCAAGTCCAGACCGATGCGCTCACCGATGAGGGCGTGGTGGCGGCGGGTGTAGATCACCTTACGCTGGGCGTTCATCACGTCATCATACTCGAGCAGGTGCTTACGGATACCGAAGTTGTTTTCCTCGACACGCTTCTGAGCGTTCTCGATGCTCTTGGTAACCATGTTGCTCTCGATGGCCTCGCCATCCTTGAGTCCCAGGCGGTCAAGAGTCTTGACCACACTCTCGCTGGCGAACAGACGCATCAGCTTATCCTCGAACGACACGAAGAATACCGAAGAACCGGGGTCTCCCTGACGACCGGCACGACCACGCAACTGGCGGTCAACGCGGCGTGACTCGTGGCGCTCGGTACCGATGATGGCAAGACCACCTGCCTCCTTCACGGCGGGCGAGAGCTTGATATCGGTACCACGACCTGCCATGTTGGTGGCGATGGTCACAACACCCTTGCCGTCAATCGACTGACCGGCCTGGGCCACGATGTCGGCCTCCTTCTGGTGCAGCTTGGCGTTCAAGACGTTGTGGGGAATGTGGCGCAGGTTAAGCATACGGCTCAGCATCTCACTGATTTCCACGCTTGTGGTACCCACCAGGGTGGGTCGGCCAGAGTTGCGCATGGCCTCAATCTCGGCAATGACAGCGTTGAATTTCTCCTTCTGCGTCTTGTAAACGCGGTCGGCCATATCATTGCGGATCACGGGCTTGTTGGTCGGGATGGTCACGACATCCAGTTTGTAGATGTCCCAGAACTCACCAGCCTCGGTCTCGGCGGTACCGGTCATACCTGCGAGTTTGTGGTACATACGGAAGTAGTTCTGCAGTGTGATGGTAGCAAACGTCTGGGTTGCGGCCTCGACGTTCACGCCCTCCTTGGCCTCGATGGCCTGGTGCAGGCCGTCGCTGTAGCGGCGTCCTTCCATCACGCGGCCCGTTTGTTCATCGACAATCTTCACCTTGCCCTCGGCATCGACGATATACTCGTCATCGCGGTTGAACAGGGTGTAGGCCTTCAAGAGCTGGGTGACGGTGTGCACGCGCTCGGCCTTGACCGAGTAGTTGGCGAGCAGCTCATCCTTCTTGTTGGTTTTTTCCTCGTCGGTGAGGGGCTCGTTGGTCACAGCCGACAGCTGTGCGGCGATATCGGGGAGGATGAAGAATTCGGGGTCATCGGTACCTCTTGTCAGCACGTCGATACCCTTATCGGTCATCTCGACGGTGTTGTTCTTCTCGTCGATGATGAAGAACAGGGGATCGGTGACGGTGGGCATCTCGCGGTTGTTGTCCTGCATGTAGTAGGCCTCGGTCTTGAGCATGGCGTTCTTGACGCCCTCTTCACTCAAGTACTTAATCAGTGGCTTATACTTGGGCAGGCCCTTGAAGGCGCGGAAGAGCCTCAGAGTACCTTCCTTTACGGTGGCTTCGTCATCGCTGGCCATCATCTTCTTGGCATCAGCGAGCAGGCCGGTCACCAACTGGCGCTGGGCGTTGTAAACGCGCTCCACATTGGGCTTGAAGTCGTTGAACATCTGGTCTTCACCCTTGGGCACGGGACCAGAAATAATCAACGGGGTACGGGCATCATCAATAAGGACGCTATCGACCTCATCGACAATGGCAAAGTTGTGGGGGCGCTGCACCATGTCCTCGGGACGCATCGCCATGTTGTCACGCAGGTAGTCGAAACCGAACTCACTGTTGGTACCGAAGGTGATGTCGCAGTTGTAGGCGTCACGGCGCTGGGGCGAGTTGGGCTCGGTCTTGTCGATACAAGCCACGGTCATGCCATGGAACATGTACAACGGACCCATCCACTCGCTATCGCGCTTGGCCAGGTAGTCGTTGACGGTTACCACGTGTACGCCATTGCCGGTCAAGCCGTTGAGGAAGACGGGCAGGGTAGCCACCAGGGTTTTACCTTCACCAGTCGCCATCTCGGCAATCTTACCCTGATGCAGAACGATACCACCGATGAGCTGCACATCATAGTGCACCATGTCCCACTTCATGTCGTTACCGCCGGCAATCCAGTGATTGGTGTAGATGGCCTTGTCGCCGTCGATGGTGACAAAGTCCTTGCCCTGGGCTGCCAGGTCGCGGTCAAGCTGGGTAGCGGTTACGGTAATGGTCTCGTTCTCGGCAAAACGCCTAGCGGTAGATTTCACGATGGCGAATACGGTGGGCAATACCTCGTTGAGTTTGTCCTCGAGGACATCGAGAATCTCTTTCTGGATATCATCGACTTTCTTCCACAGGGGCTCGCGTTCCTCGTAATCGAGGGTCTCGATTTCGGCCTTGATGCGTTCAATCTCGTCGCGCTTGTCCTGTACCGATTCGTTGAGATAATGACGGATGTCGGCAGTACGCTGTCTCAGGCTGTCGATGTCCAGTGCGTCTATCTCGGGATAAATTGATTTGATTTGGTTGACAATAGGCGTGATTTTCTTGAGGTCACGCGTTGACTTATTGCCAAACATTGATTTCAAAATGTCACTAAGTCCCATTTTTGGTTTGTAGTTGTAGTATGTATTTATTGTTGATTTTTTTGTTCAAACCGCAAAGATACATTTTTTTGGCCGATAAAGGGCTATAATTCAATGATAAATCACCCGGTACGGTAAAAAATGGCAGTTTTAGGCTTAAGGTGTTAGGCTTTAGGATAAAGGATGGGGATGCCAACTCCTAACTTCTAACTCCTAATTCCTAACTTTCTTGGAAGGGGTAGGGCCACGAGTTGGTTGGCTCAGCAGGAAGACGTTGGTGAGCGAGCGCATCACCAGTGTCGCCATCAGCGGGAAGAAGGCGATGTTGCCCACCTGGGGCTGCCATGGCCATGCCAGCATGAGCAGGGCAACGATGAGGGCATTAAGGGCATGGAGCCAGCGTGCGGCTTGACGGGTTTTCCTGAACCAGGGCAATATGGCAAGCAGCAACAGCAAGGGGTTGAGCCACAGGATATTGATATTGGGCGAGGTGGCCTCGTGGGTTGAGAAGCAGATGAGGAAGAACAGGAGGCAACCAGCCAAACCACCCGTAGTGAACAGCAGTGTGTCAAACCACTTGGACACGTCACGATGGCGCCAGTCACGTCCACTCACAAGCAAAGCCAAGGCTAGTACCAATAGCGCGAAAGCCAGGGGTGAGATATACCAGGGCGTGGGTGGCCTCACGTTGCCCTCGGTGCTCTTGTCAATGGGTATGGTGGTGGCTTTGACTAGTGGAACCGACACGCTGTCGGTGGTGATGGTGGCTCCGGCCACGGCATCCATGAGCAGCATGGGAATGAACATCGTGGCGCGCTGGTCGAGCGCGGTGTCCACATCCCAACCCAGTACCAGGTCGATGCCAAATTTCTCCCACGCATAGTTGCGGCAGTAATGTGCCAAAATGTCACGATAGGTGACAGCCGTGTCGCCCATCGCGGGATATTGCAGGCTCTCGCCAGTGGCCATCTCGATGATGTCTCGAGGGCGGGTAGAGCAGTTGTCACTCAGGAACTTATAGCGGTAAGTACGGTTCTCGGGCTGAGCATTATTCCACAGGAAGTCTCTAACGGCAATGGCCCTGTCCTGGGACAGGTTGAGTTCCTGCTCGACCATGCGTCGTTCTTCCATGCCGATGGTAGCATAAGCCCGCGGCACGGGCGCACAGATATAGTCGGTCTCGCCAAGCATAAACCTCCACATGAATGCGGGGGCTTGAAAATCAAACACACCGTAGTTGAAGTACAGATCAATAGGACCTTGCTTGACACGTATCTCACTGTGTCCCCAGATGTTATGTGGCTCGCTGCCAGGATAGAAGGTAACGAGGCTCACCTTTACCGAGTCTTCCTCCTGCTCCTGGATAGGTCTTGGGATGGAAATCTCGGGGGCGGCGTCAAGTGTACCCGTTGCACACAGGGCACACAACATCGTCGTCAAACAATAGTGGCGCAAGCCGGTAGGAATGCCAAAAATATTTTTGAGCATTCCCGTGGCGTAGCCTGCTTTCGCCTCCTTGCCATATTTACGCAATAATCCTTGCATCTATACATTATTATAATTGGCAAGAATAATGCCAATTCACAATAGATTAACGTGAGACCACCACCCGATAGTATAACTCTACCCTAAAACAGCAGTTCTCTTCATCAAATAATACTATGTGATGTTTGAACGATCATCATTTGCATTGAGAAAAGTTCGCAATGGCCTTAAATGAAAACATTCTTGCTGAAATGGCTTATCTTGTATATTTGAGGCTCCGGAGTGTTGTTATCTTGCATGTATTGCGCCGATAAAATGGGATTAAACTACCGAAAAGAGGTATATCCTGCATTATTTTACAGGATAAACACGAATTTTCAAGATAAAAATTTTGTGGAATAAAAATTAATTCCGTTCTTTGCATACGCATAAAACAGAAAATTGCACTTTTCTATACAGATTCTATTCATAAAAAATTGGAAGTCCCACTCGTGAGAGCCGGACTTTTTTATTTTTTACCCAAAGATTTGCATTGCGATAATTTCGTTACGAAAAAAATCGCAATAATTGATAAAATGAAGTGGACAGCCAAACCATTGCTGTCCACTAGAAATCCAGAGATGATGAAATTCTTATTAATCGGTTTTATTAAGAGCCCAGAATTATTGATTTCTGGAAAAAACCGCTAGGAGCGACCAGGGACGCGGATGCCAGGTCGTTTAGGTCGTTGTTTTTTCTATTGTTTACATGAATCAGTCCTCGGTCTTTATTCTTTCCTTGATGGCGCGGGAGACCGATTTTATAACGCTGGAGCCATTATCTTGACGTTGAGCCTTTCGGTCGATGGCTGCGTTATTCCGGTGCCAGATTCGGCGATAGGCGGTATAATTCTTGAAATCCTCGTCAAGAGACAGCAAGAGGTAACCGTTGTCATCTATGTCACAGTACAGTTCCTCATAATCGCCGTCATTGTACCAGATGTATAGCCGCTGGCCTTCCAATTTCCACCTCAGCTCAGTAAAGAAATCGACAATTTCATTATTAACATAGGTGTGATAGGAGTAGACGCCAGTCTTGTTGCGATAGAATGTAAAATACACCGCGATTTCTTCCGGTATATCATATTTGCCATATTCATCGACAGCATACTCAGAGTACCACCCGCCCGTAATGTCTAGGGCATTATAATCTCTCAAGATCACATCAATCACGGTATTGACATCAGCAATGTTGACTTCTCCGTCACCGTTCACATCGGCTGCTGCATTGCCGCCGCCAAGAACCACATCGATGACGACATTGACATCGGCAATGTTGACCTCATCGTCGCCGTTCACGTCGCCATACACATGTCCCATCTCCACAATCCTCTCGAAAAACGGGAACCAATGCCAATCGGCTTGATAGGCATCGGCAGTGCCGTTAGGCACATGAAGTATGCGACCTGAAATGTCTTGATCTTGTTGACGGAACACATCATCGCCCATTGTTATTGCTGACGGGTCGGTAATATAGCAGAACACGTGCTTCAGGCTGTTGCAGTACTTGAACGCCTCGCCGCCGATAGTGGTGACAGAGTTGGGGATGGTTACGCTTGTCAAGCCGCTACAGTTAGCGAAAGCCCCGCCGCCGATAGTGGTGATGGAGTTGGGGATATTAACGTTTGTCAGCCCACTGCAATCAGAGAATGTCCCAGCGTAGATGGAAGTGACGGAGTTGGGAATGTCTACATTCGTCAGACTACGGCAGCCAGCGAACGCATTTCTGCCAATGGTGGTGACAGAATTGGGAATTGTGACGCTGGCCAGGCCAGTGCAGGAACTAAATGCATAGTCGCCGATGGTGGTGACAGAATTGGGAATACTGATGCTTGTCAGCCCAGTACAGTATTCGAACGCATTAGATGCAATACTAAGGGTACCATCTCTTAATGTGATATTGGTGTTTGTTGGCATGGTACCTTTATAATTATAGGCTACTAATCCTGCATAAATGAGGCCATCAGACTGATTATTATACCAAGCGGTATTATAAAACGCACCATTCCCGATTATTGTGACGGAGTTTGGAATTGTGATGCTGGTCAGACTAGTGCAGCCCCAGAACGCCACTTCGCCGATGGTGGTGACAGAGTTGGGGATAATGACGTCTGTCAAGCGGCTACATCCGTAGAATGCCTCGAAGCCGATGGTGTAAACTGAATTGGGAATTGTGACGCTGGTCATACCGGTGCAGAAATAAAAAGCGCCGTCGCCGATGGCGGTGACCGGGTAAGTCTTGTTTCTATAGGTCACTGTTGAGGGAATCGTCACGTCGCCGACGTAGTCGGCATCTCCTTTTGTCACGGTGGCTTCGTTGCCGTTGATGTTGTAGTAGATGCCATCAACCTCAAAGTCATAGGCGGAGGCAGTGGCTGGCAACAGCAGGGCCAGAAGCAGGAGTGTGGATGTGATAAAGCTTTTCATTTTGTTTTTAAGTATTATTTTGAGTTGCTTGAGTTGTCGTTTAAAACAGTGTGCGGATGCGTTGTTGGTTACCAGGATCCATAGGCCTGGCGGTCGGCATCGATGCGCAGCAGGATGAAGAGCAGGAAGGTAAATCCCCAGAGCGAGGAGCCGCCGTAACTGAAGAAGGGGAGAGGTATACCGATGACAGGACACAAGCCGATGACCATGCCGATGTTGACGGCGACATGGAAAATCAGGATGGACGCGACGCAGTAAGCATAGACTCTGGCAAAGGTCGAGTGGTTGCGCTCGGCAAGGGTAATGATGCGCAGTATCATGGCAAGAAACAACAGGAGAACTGCCACACTGCCAACGAAGCCCTTTTCCTCACCGATGGTGCAGTAGATGAAGTCGGTATGTTGCTCGGGGACATACTTGAGTTTGGTCTGTGTGCCTTGCAGGAACCCCTTGCCCATGATGCCACCGCTACCGATGGCAATCTTGCTCTGATTGACGTTGTAGCCAGCGCCACGCAGGTCTTGCTCGATGCCCAGGGTGACCTTGATGCGCGTCTGCTGATGCGGCTCAAGCACTTTATTGAAGGCGAAGCTCACAGTAAACATGAATACCAGTGACGCTGCGGCAAAGCAGATGGTAATGAGGACCTTCTTCAAGTCATCGTGCAGCATGCCCCACAACAGGTAGATGAGCGACAGGATGATGACGGGCAAGAAGAAAGCGTATCCGTTGACATGCACACCAGCCAGCGTCAGTCCGCCAGCAATGGCGCCAGCCAGCGCATAGCCCAATAGCACGTTGCGGCCCAGGATCCATGATCGGCAATAGACCAAGAGCATGCCCACAATCAGCCCCATGACTAAGATGAAGGCGATGACCATACCTAACGGGATGCCCATAAAGGTGATGGCGGCAAACTTCAGCACAACAACAAAGTAAACCACTGCCATCAGTGCGGCAAACAACACGAAACCCGACATGCCCTCGCGGTAGAGGACAAAGATGAGCGACGTGTAAACCAGCGCTGAACCAGTCTCTTTCTCCAGGATGATACACAGGATGGGCAGCAGGATAATGCCGATGGCGATAGCATAGTTGCGCCAGCCGTTGAGTTGGAACCCGTAGGTGCTGAACAACTTAGCCAGAGCGAGTGCTGTGGCCGTTTTGGCAAATTCGGCGGGTTGCAGGCTCACGGGGCCGAATACCAGCCACGAGCGGGAGCCCTTGATATCGGGTGCGACAAAGATGGTGACGATCAGCAGCAGAATCATGAATCCGTAAAGCGGATAGGCATAAGCCTCATAGATGCGTCTGTCGATCAGCAGCAGGGAGAAACCGATGAGGAACGAGAGACCTGCCCACAGGAACTGCTTGCCCGAGAATTCACTCAGGTCAAACATGCTCGCTTTGTCATAGTCGTAGGTGGCGGCATAGATGCTCACCGCACCGGCAACGACCATGATCAAGTAGAGGATAATCGTGAACCAGTCCACCGACCTCAATAGGTTGGTATTTTCATCGTCATTCCTGATTTCCATCATTGTTGGTCACGGGTTTATCGGTTGATTTCTTATGATTGGCGGCCTGATTGCCGGAACTGGTTGTTTTCTTGGGTTTAGGATAAGAGATGGTGTGGCGACTGGCCATAGCGCGACCTTGGGCTTGCAAGCCCGGAGAATTGCCGCGCAGGTAGCGTTGAATCATCAATGCGCCGATGGGCACGCCGAACGCTGCGCCGAAACCTGCATTCTCTACATAGACACAGACGGCGATTTTCGGGTCATTCATCGGCGCAAAGCCCATGAATACCGAGTGGTCACGTCCGTGGGGGTTCTGTGCGGTACCTGTCTTGCCGCAGACGTCGAGTCCAGGAATATTGGCCCGGGTACAGGTGCCACCCAAGACGGCCATGCGCATGCCCTCGACGATGTCGTTATAGTACCGCTTGTCAATGTCGGTGTCGTGGCGCTCTAAGTTCTTCTTGAGCACGCCGACGCCCTCGATGTTTTTGACGACATGAGGGGTGATATAGTAGCCACGGTTGGCGATGGTGGCGCTCAGGTTAGCGATTTGCAGAGGCGTAGCCAAAATTTCGCCTTGGCCGATGGCGTCGCTGATGATCGTCTGTCCCACCCACTTGCCTTTGCCGTAGATTTTGTCATAGAAAGCCGTGTTGGGGATAAAGCCGCGGCTCTCGCCAGGCATGTCGATGCCCAACTTGTAGCCGTAGCCCATCGATACCATGTGGTTCTTCCAGATTTCAAAGGCTTTGCCTGTTGAGCCATACTTGCTGCGCTTGTCCATCATGTACTTGAATCCCCAGCAGAAGTAGGCATTACACGATGTCTGCAGGGCGGGTTTGAGAGGGATGGGCGAGCCATGACCGTGGCAGCCGACGCGCAATCCGGCATTGATGTAGCCACGATGGCAGGGGAAGACGGTGCTCGTGGTGATGATGCCCTCTTCCAGGAAAATCAGGCCTTGGGTGGGCTTAAAGGTTGAGCCAGGAGGGTAGGCCGCCATGATGGAACGGTCATACAGTGGTTTGAGCCTATTGTTGACCAGGTCGCTGTAGTTCTTGCCACGTTCTTTACCCATGAGCAGTGACGGGTCATAGGTCGGGCTGGAGACTAGCGCGAGAATCTCGCCAGTCTTGGGTTCAATGCACACGATGGCACCCACCTTGCCCTGCATGAGCATTTCGCCATAGGCTTGCAGCTCGATGTCGATGCTCAGCTTGAGGTTGTTGCCTGATACGGGAGATACGTCATCAGCACCTTCATTGTAACGGCCCTTGATTTTGCCTGTCGCGTCGCGGATGAGGATTTCCTTGCCCTTGATACCGCGCAACCAGGTCTCGTAGCTCTTCTCAATACCCAGGTCGCCAGTGTAGTCACCAGGACGGTAATAGTCGTCATTCTCGATGTCGCGGGCATTCACTTCGCGGATGTCACCCAGCACGTTGGCCGCAACGTGGTAATTGTACTGGCGCAGGATGCGCTGCACGACATAAAAGCCCGGGAAACGGAAGATTTTCTCCTGGAGACGACCGTAATCCTCGGGCGTCAGGTGGTTCATGAACACCTGCTGGGTGAAGGCTGAGTAGTTACGGCCCTTTTTCATCTCCTCCCAGCGGTGGTCAAACTCTGCGCGGCTGATCTGCAATGTGTTACAGAAGTCGATTGTGTCAAACGGTGTCACATCCTTGGGGATCATCACCAGATCATACTCGGGCGTATTATAGACCACGAGGTTGCCGTTGCGGTCATAGATGAGGCCGCGCGACGGGTAGATGACCTTCTCCATGAAGGCGTTGTTGTCGGCATGCGCTTTGTAGGTGTTGTCCAGCACCTGCAACTGCACCAGGCGGATGATGTAAACGATAACAATCGCCACGATGAAGCCGCCGATGACATATTTGCGTTTCTCGAGGTTATAATCTTTTCTCACGGCGCGTGCTGACTAATGTATCCAACCCAAAGATGATGATAATCGACAGCGCGCTGCTGGCGGCGATGCGTGCCAAGGTGAGCACGATGTTGTGCAAGGTGAAGGCCTGGATGAGGAAGATGAGCGTGCAATAGATGGTCACCAGCGTCGCCATGTACTTGAAATAGTCTCCCACGCCCATCGAGTCCACCGAGGGGATAGGGATGTTCATGTCGTTCTCGCGTGACACAAAGGCGTTGAACACGGGCCTTCTGATGGCCGCCATGATGGTGCAGGCCAGCGCGTTCATGCCCGGTGTGTTGTTGAAAATGTCGATAATCAGGCCCGAGAAAAAGGCGATTGTCAATACCCAACCACCATGCAGGTTAACGGGAAGCCTGAGGATGAGGTAGATAAACACTACGGGCATGGCGACGTTGAACAACACGATCTTGTTGCACACCAGCTGCAGCACAACGAGTGCGAGGAACAGCACGATGAATTGTATTACGGTCTTGGTCATGGCTGTTCTCCTCCTGTATTCTCGGGTTCAACGGGTTCGGCGGGTTTCGCGGGCTGGGCAGGCGGGGTGGGCTGAACGGGCTGGATAGGCTCCTTGGTGGGTTCCTTAGCAGCCTTTTTGCCCTTAGGTTCGTCGGTGGGAATGACGTCCACAATTTCGGGCTTGATTTCAGGGCGCGTCTCGATATTGGCCGCAGTGTCGATGCCCAATTCTGCACGGCGCAGGGCGTCGATCTGTTCCTTCATCGAGTTAGTGATGACGCGCACGCTGCTCAACTGGCTGAAGTTGGTGGTCAACTTGATGCGCAACGACACAAAACTGTCGCTCAAGTCACGGGCAAGCCCCTCGACAGTGCCGACGATGATGCCCTCGGGAAATACTGCCGAGTAACCGCTAGTGACAATCGTGTCACCCTTGTGGTACTCCACATGCTTGGGCAACTCTTCGAGCACGGCAAAGCGCGGACTCTTGCCGTCCCATACCAGACTGCCATAGAAGTTGTTGTTCTTGAGTTTGCACGAGAGCCTCATGTGGGGATTCAGCAACGAGATGACACGTGCCGCATGAGGTCCGACAACATTGACGATGCCCACCACGCCGTTCTGGTCGATGACGCCCATCTCGGGTTTTACGCCATCGATAAATCCACGGTTGATGGTGATGTAGTTGTTCGGTTGGGCAATGCTGTTGCTGATCACCTGGGCCATGACAAACGAGTACTGGCTCAGGGCGGGTTGATGCAGCGAGTCGGGCGACTGCAGGGCCAAGTCGGCCATCTGGTTACGCAGCTCAATCAGTTCCATCTCCAGCGCGGCGTTACGTTCCTGCAGGCTCTCGTTGATATCCCGCAGGTGGAAATAGGACGTGACGCTATTGAACGCTTTATAGACGGCGGCGCTCACCGAGTTGGCCGACGTCAGATAAACGCTCTGCTGGTAAGGGTTATCCCTAAACAGCAGCACGAGGCTCAATATCACATAGATAGCGAAAATGAACCACGCACTGTGTTTGACGAAAAAGTTGAGCAGATTATTCATCGTGCTTTTATTAGTTGTAAGTTGTAAGTTTTAAGTTGTAAGTACGTTTACTATCGCCTAAAAAGACTTTTGGCAGTACTATTATTACTTAAAACTAAAAACTTAAAACTAAAAACTAAAGTTAGCGCATGAGGAACTTGAAGTGCTTGATGTTCTTCAATGCGATGCCTGTTCCCTTGGCGACAGCGTGCAAGGGATCCTCAGCAACATGGAACTCGATGCCGATCTTGTCGGTCAAGCGACGGTCCAGGCCACGCAGCAGGGCACCACCACCGGTCAAGAAAATACCATTGTGAACGATATCCTGATACAACTCGGGAGGAGTCTGCTCCAGGGCGCTCAGCACGGCAGCCTCAATCTTGGAGATGGACTTCTCGATGCAGTGGCATACCTCCTGATAGGTTACAGGCACCTCAAGGGGCAACGAGTTGACCTGGTTGGGGCCATGGATAATGAAGTCCTCAGGGGCATCGGGTCCCAAGTCGGTCAATGCAGAGCCGACGTTGATCTTGATGGCCTCGGCGGTGCGCTCTCCCACGCGGACGTTGTGGGCGCGACGCATGTGCTCCTGGATATCCTCGGTGAGTTCGTCACCAGCGGTGCGGATGCTCTTGTTGCTCACGATGCCACCCAGCGAGATGACAGCGATTTCGGTCGTACCACCACCGATGTCAACAATCATGTTACCCTCGGGGGCCAACACGTCAAGGCCGATACCCAGGGCGGCAGCCATGGGCTCGTAGATCATGTAAACGTCACGGCCACCGGCATGCTCGCTCGAGTCGCGGACGGCACGGATTTCGACCTCGGTCGAACCCGAGGGAACGCATACGACCATGCGCAGCGAGGGCGAGAACCAGTGATTCTTGGCGCTCACTTTCTTGATCATGCCGCGGATCATGTGCTCGGCAGCGTTGAAGTCGGCGATGACACCGTCGCTCAAGGGGCGCACAGTGCGGATGCCCTCGTGAACCTTGCCGTGCATCTCACGGGCGCGTTCACCGACGGCGATGGGCTTGTTAGTTTTGGAGTCGAGTGCCACGACCGAGGGTTCGTCAATGACGATGCGGTCATTATGGATGATAATGGTGTTGGCTGTTCCTAAATCGACAGCGATTTCTTGAGTGAATGAAAACCATCCCATGATTGTTATCTTTATGTTTGATAGTTAGTTATGAAAATCTAATAAAAAATCTCTCCTTAATTGGACTGCAAAATTACTGAATTCTTGCCAAATGTGTGCTATGTTTTAGTGTAGTTTTTTTCACTTAGTTTTATCCCGCTATCGTTTATAGCATTTCCTCAAGAGACTCCACAGCGTGGCGCACACAGTCCTCACAGGAACACAACACCCCACGGTCGGTTCCCACGCCTTTAAGCTCCTTACACTTTGTCGCGCCACACCGTTGTTCAAACAATAACCTTAACTGGCTGGCCTGGGGATTCATTCGGCGGTTGTCAAATTTTAGCAACCCTTGAGCCATTTGGGCACCGCACAGGGCACCACAGGTCTCATCCATGCTTCCCATTCCGCTACCGAAACAGGCACCCATTGCCAGCAATTTCTCCTCTGGCAAATCAAGTTCTGGTGCAAAGGCCAGCAGCACCGCCTGGCAGCAATTGTAACTGCGCTTATACATCACAGCGCGCTCGCGTCGCGGCATTCCACTCATCATGTCGTTCTGTTCCATGTCTATTATATATTAATGTGAATTTTCTTGATGCAAAGATAGCTCAACCCGAACACAATGCCAAATTTATTTGAGCAAACCGAACGGTAACCCTAACTCGTTCTTTTTTTCAAACAACATGAACAACGTTAAACAACAAAACAACGTTTTTTAGAGGTATCCGCGTCTTGGTTATTTTAACAACTGAAATCTCTGAATATTCTGAAGGCATCAGCGCTCGTGTCAATAAATGACTTAGTATGTAAGCCCTCAGATAATTCAGATGATTCAGTTGTTAGTTTTTGCTGAAATACAAGGGTGGTTTTGGTCTTCTTGAGGGATAATCACTATATTTGCAGTTTCAATTGAAAATTTACCAGCTTAAACATTTGACGATGAAACAATCGATTATTTTCAAGATATCCATGAGCCGGTGCCTGATGCTGATGTTGCTGCTGTCTGTGTCAATTGCAGCCTCGGCGCAAGAGGCCTACTCGGTATTTACTGAGGGCGACAGCACGCTGACATTTTTCTATGATGAACTGCGCAGCACCCGCACGGGCACGTCCTATCTATTGAGTGTACAGGATAGTGTTCCCGATTGGCATGAAAACCATGAAAAAGTTACCCATGTGGTGTTTGACACCACATTTGTCGCTGCCCGTCCCACTTCCACTCGCAGCTGGTTTTACGAGATGGCAAAGCTTGACTCTATAACCGGAATCAAATATTTAAATACCGACTCGGTGACCGACATGGCGAGCATGTTCGGGGGTTGCTACTCTTTGAGATCCCTTGATTTGAGTGGCTTCAACACCTCGAGGGTAACAGACATGAGCCGCATGTTAAGTCGCTGCACTTCCGTGGATTCCCTTGACCTGAGTGGTTTTAACACCTCGAAGGTGACAGATATGGAATTTATGTTTTATCAGTTATCTTTGACCACTCTTGATGTTAGTGGCTTCAATACCGAGAATGTGGAAGATATGTTTTCGATGTTTGCTGGTTGCGAACAATTGGATACCCTTGACTTGAGTGGATTCAACACCTCGAAGGTTAAAGACATGACAGGCATGTTCGCTGACTGCGATTCTTTGAGATCCCTTGACGTGAGTGGCTTCAATACCTCGAGGGTGACATCTATGTCCGCCATGTTCTCGGGCTGCGAGTCATTGACATCCCTTGACCTGAGTGGCTTCAATACTTCAAATGTGACACACATGAACGGTATGTTTGTGGGCTGCAGGTCATTGACAACTCTTGACGTGAGTGGTTTCAATACATCGAATGTGACCGACATGAGTGACATGTTCTGTGGCTGCCAATTATTGACATCTCTTGACCTGAGTGGCTTCAACACCTCGAATGTGACAAACATGGATGCCATGTTCGCTGTCTGTAACTCATTGGCCTCCCTAGACGTGAGCGGCTTCAATACAGCGAATGTGACAGACATGGGTGCGATGTTCTCTTACTGCCAATTATTGACAACTCTTGACTTGAGTGGCTTCAACACCACGCATGTGACAAGCATGCCATACATGTTCAATCACTGCGACAATCTGGTTACAATCTATGTCGGCAAAGGCTGGTCTACTGATTCGGTGACCTTTTCCTTTGAAATGTTTCGTAACTGCACAAGTCTTGTCGGTGAGCGAGGTACAGTTTATGATGAGAGCCATGTGGATGCCGCTTATGCCCACATTGACGAAGGCCCCACCAATCCGGGCTATCTCTCCAGAAAAAGAATTGCCTATGTACTGCTTTCCGACGACCAAACGGCTTTGACCTTCTACTACGACGACGAGCGTTCCATCCGCCCGACCACAACCTATTTCCTGAATACAGAAACAGCTAAACCTGGTTGGTCTGAATATGCTGGGAGTATCACTCAGGTGCAGTTTGACTCCACTTTTGTCGCAGCTCGTCCCACTTCTACTTACGGTTGGTTTAGCCAAATGGAAGAGCTTGATACCATCGCAGGAATCAATTATTTAAACACCAGCTCCGTGACCGACATGAGAAGGATGTTCGCTGGCTGTAAATCGTTAAAGTCCATTGATTTGAGTAGTTTCAATACCGAGAATGTGACAAACATGTGGGCGATGTTCAGTGACTGCGATTCATTGGCATCCCTTGACCTGAGAAGTTTCAATACCGAGAATGTGACAAATATGGCACGCATGTTCAGTGGCTGCGATTCCATAGCATCCCTTGACCTGAGTGGCTTCAAGACCGGTAGTGTGAAAGACATGGCAGGCATGTTTGCTGGTTGCAGATCATTGGCAACTCTTGATGTGAGTGGCTTCAGCACCGAGAATGTAAAATACATGGGTTATATGTTCTCAGGCTGCAAATCCCTGGAGGAACTTGACTTGAGCCACTTCAACACTTCTCATGTGACAGAGATGGAATACATGTTCCAGGGCTGCGATACTTTGGCTGTTCTTGACTTGAGTGGCTTCAATACCTCTTATGTGAAAGACATGGGAAGCATGTTCGATGGCTGCAGGTCATTGACTTCCCTTGACTTGAGCAACTTCGGAACCCGATATGTGCGGAGCATGGAAGCCATGTTCAACGGCTGCAAACATCTGAAAACAATATATGCTGGCTATAATGGCTGGAGAACAAGCGCCGTGACTGAATCCGACAACATGTTTTATGGCTGCACCAAGCTTGTCGGTGGCCAGGGTACAGTATATGATGAGCACTATGTGGATGCCGCCCGTGCCCATATCGACGGCGGTTCAACTGATCCCGGCTATCTCACTGGGGTAATTGATACGCTCGATGGTGACGTGAACGCTGATGGCGAGGTGAACATCGCCGATGTGAACTGTATTATCAGCGTCATCCTTGGAGACCCTGACATCTATGAAGGCCGTGCTGACGTGAACGCTGATGGCGAGGTAACCATCGCCGACATCAGTTCCGTCTTCGACTACATCTTTTAGGCAGTAGCGCATCCCGGCACTAGCTCCAATCATGGTTTACTGTGCCCGCTTGTTTCCTGCGCTTCACGGCTTGCACCATTGTTTCCCAGATTGGGGCAATAACCAGCGTGGCTACACGTTATATATATAAATATAGAAATATCAAGTGTGCACTATGAACAAGAGAATGATTTCGCTCATGGCTGCTGCGCTGGCTTTGTTGTCGGCGAGCGGCCAGGTGGAGTTTACCGGTGTCGGAGAGTACCATGTGATTGAGGTGACTCCCGAGATGACCACCGGCTTGAATAAGATATTTGTTGTATACGATACCGATGGGGTCGGAATGACATTCGAATCATCGACTGGCGAACCGGCGACATGGGAACGCTTCTACTATCGTGACGGTAACTTGGTTATGGAACCTGTTTCCGGTGTCCGCTGGAACGGGCAGGAAACCACGCTTGATAAGATCATACCCAACACGGGTTACAAGATTCAGGAGGGCTCCAACCATCCATACTACTACTGGGTGGTGAACTATGCCGACTACTACTTGGAGTTGAATGCCTTGTCCCACAACGACGAGGCACCTTGCAGTCTGATTACGTTTAATGTTGACGGCCATGGTGATGCCATCCCTTACTTCACGATTGACGGTCGTCGCCAGGTGCTGGACCGGGAGATCAAATTGTCCTATAAAACCCTGGAAAGGGAGGACAGCACCGATTGGCATGAGAAGGATGTGGTCGAGAGTTTTGCCGCTCTGGATCAAGGTATTGAGATTCTCCCGCCATTGTGCAACACCGCCATCTCGATGACAGGAGACTGCTTCCTGGAGGAGTGGGGGCTTGCAAAGACTATCGAGGGAGACTACTTCTATACTACGGCAGTGGGCTGTGGTACCACTGCTGTTCAGGAACTCCGTGACAATAATAATGAGAAGGGTCTCGACAGTGGCTTGGGCGGCTCGGCTCCTGTCCATATTGTGTTCACAGGCTATCCTACCGACGCTGTGGTGTATCGTGTGTGGGAAATGGCTACCGACCAAGATTTTGAGAACGTCATTCTTCAATGGAACCAGGATGTGGTGGACTATACCTTCACCGATTTCGGAACCTACTACATGCGCTACATGGTAGCCAATGCCGATGGCTCATGCGAAGCCTATGGGGAGACCTATACGATTACCGTGAGCGAGAGCGACTTGCAGTGTCCCAACGTGTTCTCTCCTGGCTCGACCGAGGGTGTCAACGACATCTGGAAGGTTTCCTATAAATCGCTAGTGGAATTCCATTGCTGGATTTTCAACCGCTGGGGCAACCTCGTTTGTGAATTCACCGATCCCGGCAGTGGCTGGGACGGCACCTACCATGGTAAGCTGGTGGATACCGGCGTTTACTACTATGTGGTGACGGCACTGGGCGGTGATGGCGTGAAGTACAAGAAACGTGGCGACATCACTATCCTGCGTTACAAGAAGGGTGCCGCGGGCACCCAGGGTGACGGCCAGGGTGTCGTGAATTAAGTAGGATATTGATACAGGAGGCGCTGTATCATAAATGTCTTCGCCGAGTCCCTAGCCTGTAATTATATCCGTGCTACGCACGGAGAAATTAAACAAAATAAATATAATAAATTGATGTTTTAAATTTGTTTATAATTTTGCTTAATTTCTCGGCCGTCAGGCCGATTAAATTATTATTGCACAATCTGTTGATGAAGGATTGGTGATTAGTGAGAAACAATATAGCATGAAGAGAATATTTCTGATGGCCGCATTACTGCTGATGTCATCAACAGCAATGCATGGCCAACTCAAGCGCGAGTACAGCAAGCCGAGCACGGCATCGCCCGTGTTCAGCACGACTGCAAGCCCCGATATCCCCACAAGTGTGACTTTTGCAGGGGAGAAAGTGAACTTTGACCGCTTGGATATGGCCGAGCGGCTTGACCGCGAGTTGACGGGCATCATCTATGGCCAGACAACGACGGAACTGTGTTTCAAGCGGGCCAACCGCTATTTCCCCGCCTTGTCCAAGATATTGAAGGAGCAGGGTGTGCCCCTCGACTTCCTCTACTTGGCGGTCACCGAGAGTTCGATGGACTATAACGCTTATTCCAGCGCCAAGGCGGCTGGAATGTGGCAACTGCTCGCTGGTACAGGCCGCGACTTCGGTCTGGAAGTGGGCGACGAGGTGGACGAGCGCTATGACCCCGAGAAGGCTACCGTAGCCGCCTGCAAATACCTCAAGGCGGCCTATAAGAAATATGGCCACTGGCCTACCGTTGCTGCTAGCTATAATTCTGGTATGCAGAAACTTAGTAGTGAACTGACGAAACAGCAGGTGGATAACTCTTTCGACCTCTATCTGGTACAGGAGACCTCGCGTTATGTGTTCCGCATTATCGCCTACAAGTTGGTCATGGAGTCTCCCAAGCGCTATGGCTACCGCTTCTCGCGCAAAAACCTTTACCAGCCTGTGGCCTATACTACGGTTGATGTCACAGGGCCGGTTGCCAGCTGGATTGACTGGGCCAAGGGCAAAGGTATTACCTATGCCCAGTTGCGTGAAGCCAATCCGTGGATACGTTCCACCAAGTTGACCAATGCCAGCGGCAAGACCTACAAGGTGAGGGTGCCCAAACAGAGTGACCTTTACCGTAGCAAGCGCACCTTCACGGTATATAACAAGGATTGGGTGATCGACTGAAAACTGTAAAGCATGAAATTGAACGGGCAGGAAATAGATTGCGTGGAGGTCCTGGGCGCGCGTGTCCATAACCTCAAGAACATCGACGTGGAGATTCCGCATGACAAGTTGACCGTGGTGACTGGTCTGAGTGGAAGCGGCAAGTCCTCGTTGGCCTTTGACACGGTGTTTGCCGAGGGGCAGCGCCGTTACCTAGAAACGTTCTCGTCCTATGCCCGTAACATGATGGGGATGCTAGAGCGCCCCAACGTGGATAAGATATCCGGTCTGTGTCCCGTCATCTCGATAGGGCAGAAGACCGTGAACCGCAACCCGCGCAGTACGGTGGGCACGACGACCGAGGTGTATGACTACCTGAGGCTGTTGTATGCCCGTGCCGCCGACGCTTATTCCTACCTGTCCGGTGAGAAGATGGTGAAATACACCATCGACAAAATATTGGCGCTGATTATGGAGCGCTATCAGGGGCACCGCATCTACATCCTGGCACCGCTGGTCAAGAATCGCAAGGGCCACTACAAGGACCTGTTTGAGAACCTGCGCAAGAAGGGGTATATCAATGTGCGTGTTGACGGCGTGCTGAAGGAAATCACCTTTGGCATGAAGTTGGACCGCTATGTGAACCATAGCGTGGAACTCGTGGTGGACCGGCTCAAAGTGGCCGAAAAGGACGGCAAGCGTTTGGCCGATACCGTGGACGTCGCTTTCAAGCAGGGCAACGGACAGTTGATGATACTTGATGCCGAGACCGATGAGTTAGGCTATTACAGCCGTTCACTCATGGATCCCGCTACGGGCTTGTCCTACATGGAGCCCGCTCCACACAATTTCTCGTTCAACTCGCCTCTTGGCGCCTGTCCGCGTTGTAAGGGACTGGGCTATGTCAATCTCATCGATCGCGACAAAATCATTCCGGACCCGACGATGAGCATCCGCAACGGTGGCATCCTGCCGCTGGGAAAATACAAGAATGTGCAGATTTTCTGGCAGATATCGGCTATCTGTGAGAAGTATGGCTGTACGCTTGACACGCCGTTGAATGAGTTGCCCGAGGAGGCCTTGAACGACATCATGAATGGCACTAACGAGCGGTTGAGCCTGCGCACCGAGACCCTCTCAACGAGCAATTACTTCCTCACCTTTGACGGGCTCGTGAAGTATATCGAGATGCAGCAGGACGACACCGCCACCAGCGCTGCCCAGAAGTGGGCGGGGCAATTTTTCTCGCGAGCGGCATGTCCCGATTGTGGTGGCGCTCGCTTGAACCGTGAGGCACTGCAGTTCAAGCTCAACGGAAAGAATATCGCCGAACTGGCTGCGATGGACATAAGCGAGTTGCGTGACTGGATTGAAGACCTTCACAATCACGTAACGCCCATCCAATGGGAAATCGCTCGCGAAATCGTCAAGGAAATCAGCTCAAGACTCAACTTTCTGTTGGAAGTGGGACTGGATTACATGTCGCTGAATCGCAATTCGGCATCCCTGTCAGGCGGTGAAAGTCAGCGCATTAGGTTGGCCACGCAAATCGGATCACGTTTGGTCAATGTGCTCTATATACTGGATGAGCCGTCTATCGGCTTGCACCAGCGAGATAATCAACGGCTCATCAACTCCCTTAAAACTCTCCGCGACGACGGCAACACGATCCTTGTGGTTGAGCACGACAAGGAAATGATGCTTCAAGCCGACTACATTATTGATATAGGCCCGTATGCTGGACGCAAGGGCGGTAACGTCGTGTTTGCAGGCACTCCGAGTGAATTGTTGCAACAGCACACCCTCACATCAGACTACTTGAACGGCACGCGGTCCATCGAGGTGCCCTCACGTCGCCGTGAAGGTAGCGGCAAACGCCTGAGTTTGACGGGATGCCGTGGCAACAACCTTCAGGGGATTGACGTCTCGTTCCCTTTGGGCACACTGATTTGTGTCACTGGCGTGAGCGGTAGTGGCAAGTCCACACTGGTTAACGCCACGTTGCAGCCCATATTGAGCCAACGCTTCTACCGTTCGCACACGGCCCCCCTGCCTTATGACTCGATTACGGGTCTGGATAATGTGGATAAAGTCGTTACGGTCGATCAGGCTCCCCTGGGACGCACCCCGCGCTCCAATGCCGCGACCTATACTGGTGTGTTCACCGATATCCGCAACCTGTTTGTCAACTTGCCCGAGTCCAAAATCCGCGCATATAAGCCTGGCCGGTTCTCGTTCAACACCGGTGGCGGACGTTGTGAGGCTTGTGGTGGCAACGGCTACAAGGCGGTGGAGATGAATTTCCTGCCCGATGTCCTTGTTCCTTGCCAGGAATGCGGTGGCAAACGCTACAACCGTGAGACTCTCGAGGTCAAGTTCAAGGGCAAGTCGATTGCTGATGTCCTTGACATGACCATCAACCAGGCTGTCGAGTTCTTTGACGCCGTGCCGTCCATCCTGCGCAAGATTAAGGTGCTGCAGGATGTCGGTCTGGGATATATCAAGTTGGGACAGCCATCCAGCACCTTGTCGGGTGGGGAATGCCAGCGCGTGAAGCTCGCTTGTGAGTTGGCCAAGAAGGACACCGGCAAGACGGTCTATATCCTGGACGAGCCAACGACGGGTTTGCACTTCGAGGACGTGAAAGTGCTCCTGGGTGTTCTCAACCGACTTGTCGATAAGGGCAACACGGTTATCGTGATTGAGCATAATATGGACGTCATCAAGTGTGCCGACTACATGATCGACATGGGACCCGAAGGTGGTCGAGGAGGAGGTCAAGTAGTAGCCACCGGCACCCCCGAACAGGTAGCCCAATCCACGACATCGATCACCGCACGCTTCCTCAAGCAGGAACTCCAATAACCATTTTTCATCTCATTTTTTAGCATCCGTGCCATGTTTTTCGGACTCACTTTTGAGGGTTCGTGGCATGTTTACGGGCATGCTTTTTTGAGTTCGTGTCATGTTTTTCGGACTCATTTTTGAGGTGTTTTCCCTTCATTTTTCAATCCCGCGTGTCAGGTTTTTTAGAGAATTTTCTGGGGTATGGAGTGGGGCGAAAAGGCGTTTTTTAAAAAATTGCACGGATTTTGAGTCAGAAAATTTCGTTTCAGCACCCTTGAAAAGCCTCTCTAGAAGCCTCCATCTTTCCTAAAATTTCACAAAAAACGACCCTGCCCGAAACACGGATTTGCAGCCTTAACTGCTTGAAGGGTGGGATAGAATAGGACTTTTGCATCGTTCTTCAATATCTTGAAAAATGGTCAAAATGTCGGATTTTGGCCATTTTTGGTCTAAAAACGCGAAAAACACAAGAAAGAGCCAAAATCACGCTATTTTTTACTTTTTTGAGGCCAAGATTTTGAGCCCATTTTAGCATAAAAAATCATTAGTAATCCTCGATAAATAAAATGGAGTTGTCAAATAATGGAAATATGGTGTCTAGGCTAGAATCGCTCAAAATCGGATATTTCGACTAGTTTTAGGACTCAGTGAAAAATTTTGCAAGGAAATCGAGTTGAGCATTCAGAAAATCGAAATTGGTATTTTACCAACCGATTATTTCGGTTTGAAAATGGCTTTTGGTTTGCGATTATAAATGGCAGGGTAGGGGTGAAAATAGGCGATTTTTGGCCCTGGTGGACTGTTTGCATTTGTGATTATGGCTTAAAAAACGCGAATTTGCACCCGTAAAGTTTACAAAATCACGCAAAAATCGAATTAACACATTTTAAACCATGCTACAATATATTGAAAATGAGTATTTTAGCGCAAAAACCTCTAGTTTTGCTGCATATATTGAATGATTCTCGATGTTGATGTGATTCCGCCTAAATTGTAACAATATAAAACACAATAAATCAGTAGATTAGTACTAAATATATAATGTTTTACTTTAAGTAATTTTGTTTACTTTTGAAATCAGGCTAAAATTGTCGATTTTTGGAAAAAGTAATTGTAAATTTTAAAATTTTCGTTTTTAAATTTGGTCAATTCAATTATTAGTTTTAAATTTGCAATCCCAAAATTAAAGAAACCAAATAGGTCAATTTTTGATTTTGGGGCGATTTAGCGGGTGTTGCTTAACCGTAGTTTCGGGTCAGAAAATTTTTTGGCCGTAAATTTTGGATTCTCGTGCACTTGAGCGCGAACAGAAAATTGTTCTTTAATGGATATTGTTTCGAGATTAAAAAAGTTTCTTGAACACGCTGGGATCTCCAATTCTCAGTTTGCGGATACTTGCGTGATACCTCGACCGACACTTTCCCAGTTGCTGAATGGTCGCAACAAGAAAGTGAGCGATGAGGTAATCGCCAAGATACACCGTGCATATCCTACGCTCAATATTATGTGGCTCCTCTTCGGTGATGGAGAGATGATCATGGGTGGCGAGGACACTGCTCAGGCAACTGACAAAATGTCAGCCCAGAATCCGACCTCCGAAGGCCGTGTTGACGAGATGGGTCAAAGGGCTATTTCGTTTGAAGATGATGACACGAACGGGTACCGTCCCGTGAATCGTCCGACTCAACGTGTGGCCACCCCTACCTCGGTCAACGAGGCCATCCAGAGCATCATGCGCAGCAGCACCGCCGGTAGGCCTCGAGGTGCTGCATCACCCGATGCCCGTCGTGTAGTGAACATCATGGTCTTCTACAATGATGGACGATTTGAGGAGTTTGGTCCGCAACAATGACGATAAGAAACAAGTAATAGAATGTAATAATGTTAACTCACCAGGCTTGGCTGGCCGCCGCACACTTAATTATTTAATAACGACTTTTGCCGCACATTAATAGTAAAACAAACCAATACCAGAAATAGAAAACGAACCATTGCTATCGATAGGCGGCCAGCAAGCCAGTGAGAGAATTAAGGAGATACAAAAACAACCATTATAATAGCACTAACATAATAAAACAACTGGGATAGTATCAACAAACCAACAACTAAGCACAAACAGTCAGCCCTGGGACGATTGCCCAGGGCTGACTATATCATATAATGTAATGACGTTCGGGAATGGATGGCTACTTGATGACGTTGCCCAGTACATCGCGCAGGATCTGGCGTCCTGCTGCGCTGGTGGCGTTCTTCACGGCCCGTCCTGCAGCATCCTTGACGCTTGTATTCTTGCTCTTCTTGCCCGTAATGGCATCGGACACGGTCTTGCCCAGGATGGTTGCCAGCGTGCCTGTGACGGCCGTTACAACGGCTTTCCACACCTTAGACCAGATGGTCTTCTCTTTCTTCTTGGATTTCTCCTCCTTCTCGGCTTCCTTAGCGGCTTCGGCTTCTTCGGCAGCCTTGGCCTCGGCTTCGGCTTCGCGGGCAAACACCTCAAAGACGCTCTCGCGATCTTGGGCCTCTTTGTATTTGCGGTTGACGTCGCTGCTGGCGTTCATGATGTCGAGACGTTGCCCCTCGGTGATGGCTCCAATCTGGCTAAGCGGGAAGAGGACTTTGGCGCGTTCTACCATACTGGGCGCACCTTTCTCATCGAGGAAGGAAACCAGCGCTTCGCCAGTTTCCAGGCTCGTGATGGCTTCTTCGGTCTTGAATTCAGGGTTGGCGCGGAAGGTCTCGGCAGCCACCTTGACGGCTTTCTGGTCGCGTGGCGTGTAGGCACGCAGGGCATGCTGTACCCTATTGCCTAGTTGCCCCAGGATGACATCGGGAATGTCGGTAGGAAGCTGCGAAATGAAGAAGATGCCCACGCCCTTACTGCGGATGAGGCGGATCACCTGCTCAATCTTGTCGGTAAGCGCCTTGCTCGTGTCCTCAAACAACATGTGTGCCTCGTCAAAGAAGAAGACCAGCTTGGGTTTCTCCAGGTCGCCCACCTCGGGAAGTGTGCTGTAGAGTTCGCTCAGCAGCCACAGCAGGAAGGTGGAATAGAGTTTGGGTTGAAGCATCAATTTGTCGGCGGCGAGCACGCTGAGCACGCCCTTGCCGTCACGCGTGGCCAGCAGGTCCATGATGTCAAACGAGGGGGTGCCGAAGAACTTGTCCGCACCCTGGTTTTCCAGATGCAGCAATGCGCGCTGGATGGCTCCGATGCTGGCGGTGGAGACGTTGCCATATTGTGTGGTGTACTCCTTGGCGTGCCTGGACAGCCAGTCGAGAGCTGAGCGCAGGTCTTTCACATCGTCAAGCAGAACACCCTTCTCGTCAAGGATGCGGTACAGGATGTTAAGCACGCCAGTCTGGGTCTCGTTCAGCCCCAGGATGCGCGCCATCAGGTCTGGGCCCATTTCGCCGATGGTGGAGCGCATCGGGATGCCCTGCTCGCCATAAACGTCATAGAACCTGACCGGACAGCCCTCAAAGGTGAGGCTCTCCTGGTCGATGCCGAACTCCGGCAGCCTTTTCTCGATAAAGCTGGACAGCTTGCCCGGTTGGCTCACGCCCGACAGGTCGCCCTTCATGTCGGCCATGAAGCAGGGCACGCCAGCCTTGCAGAAGCTCTCGGCAATCACTTGCAGGGTGACTGTCTTACCAGTTCCCGTGGCGCCGGCGATGAGGCCGTGGCGGTTGGCCATGTTGCCCAGGATGCTGATGGGGCCGTTAGGCCCGTGGGCGATGTAGAATCCGTTTTCTTGAGTGTACATGATTGTCTTAGTTATATTGTTGGTTGATGTTTTTGTTGGTCACAAAGTTAGGCTTTTTCCTGCATTAATCCAAATCGAGTGAGTAAATACCTTTTTCTTCCGTTTCATTTTTTGCTGGCATGGGGCAGAATGTAACGGTTTTCTATAGTTGTGCATGCCATTGGTGAAATTTTTTCATATTTTTCTTGGTGTGTATTATAAAATGGTTATATATTTGCGCCATTAACATAAATATGAGAAAATGACAACAATGATTTCAGCATTCTGGTGGTGGCGTAGCTCAAGATTGAAAAAGTCGTGAGTCGCCTGACCGTGTGGAATCATTAAGATTGCAAAATAGAAATAAAGGTCTGTCGTTCTTGCGACAGACCTTTTAAATTATTAATATAAATACATTACCGAGATGAAACAGAAAAGATTTATTCTTCAAGAGAACGAGTTGCCTACAGCATGGTATAACATTCAGGCCGACATGCCCATTAAGCCCATGCCCCCTATTCACCCTGCTACCAAGCAACCGCTGGGCGTGGACGACCTGGCACACATCTTCCCGCGTGAGTGCTGCGTCCAGGAACTCGATACCGAGCATGACTTTATTCCTATCCCCGAGGAGGTGCTAGACAAGTATAAATCCTATCGTTCAACTCCGCTGGTGCGTGCCTACGCGCTGGAAGAAGCGCTCCAGACGCCTGCCCACATCTACTTCAAGAATGAATCGGTCAATCCGCTAGGCTCCCACAAAATCAATTCTGCCCTGCCCCAATGCTATTATGCCAAGCAGGAAGGGACAACCAATGTCACCACCGAGACCGGTGCTGGGCAGTGGGGCGCCGCTCTGGCCTATGCCGCATCGGTGTTCGGTCTTGAGGCCGCTGTTTATCAGGTGAAAATCTCGATGCAACAGAAACCCTATCGCTCATCCATCATGCGTACCTTTGGCGCTGCTGTGACAGGTTCGCCGTCGATGTCCACGCGTGCCGGAAAGGACATCATCACGCGTGACCCCCATCATCCTGGCTCGCTGGGAACCGCCATCTCCGAGGCCGTAGAGCTGGCCACGACAACTCCTAATTGCAAGTATACCTTGGGCTCGGTGCTCAACCATGTGGGCTTGCATCAGACCATTATCGGCCTTGAGGCCGAGAAGCAGATGACGATGGCTGGCGAATACCCTGACGTGGTGATTGCCTGCTTCGGTGGCGGATCAAACTTTGGCGGCATCGCTTTCCCCTTCATGCGCCACAACCTGAAGGACGGCAAGAAGACAGAATTCATCGCTGCAGAGCCCGAGAGTTGCCCGAAACTCACTAGAGGAGAGTTCCGCTATGACTTCGGTGATGAGGCTGGCTATACTCCCTTGCTGCCCATGTTCACCCTAGGCCATTCCTTCAAGCCCGCTAACATCCATGCCGGCGGCTTGCGCTATCACGGAGCGGGCGTGATCATCTCCCAATTGCTCAAGGACGGGCTGATGCACGGTGTTGACATTCCGCAACTCGAGTCCTTTGAGGCCGGAATGCTGTTTGCCCGCACCGAGGGCATCATTCCCGCGCCCGAATCGAGCCATGCCATCGCGGCAGCCATCCGTGAAGCCCAGAAATGCAAGCAGACGGGCGAAGAAAAGGTCATCCTGTTCAATCTCTCGGGACATGGCCTGATTGACATGAGTGCCTATGACCAGTACCTGAATGGAGACTTGATCAACTACAGGGTTTCGGACCAAGACATTGAGCAGACACTCAAGAGCGTACCTGAGTGAGAAAATCATCATAATCCATAAAAGATGCACTGGAGGGCGGAAGTTATTTTTCCGCCCTTCATTGTGTCGTTATGGACGGGAAATTGTACCTTTGTCGATAGAAACTTAAAAATAACATGAATTCGACGAAAATAAAGTACTGATGCTCAGCACCCCCTCTTGGATAAGAGGGGGCTGGGGGGCGTCGATGACACAAAATGCGGGTCCCGTCACAGTAGCATCAACGCCCCTGCCCTTTGGGCACCCCCTCTAATCTTAGAGGGGGAGTGGCTAACGCATTGAATCACAATATATGGCTTTTCGTCGAACTCGCGTGTAATTGAATTGACGACAGTGAGCATGAAAAAGGTTTTTGTGTCGGGCTGCTATGACCTGTTGCATTCAGGTCATGTGGAGTTTTTCAGGCAGGCATCGCAATATGGTGACCTGTATGTGGGCATCGGCAGCGATAGTACCATAGAGCGGTTGAAGGGCCATAAGACGCTTTACAGCGAGCGTGAGCGCCTGTTCATGGTGCGTGCCATCCGCTATGTCAAGGAGGCTTACATCAACCAGGGTGACGGTATGCTGGATTTCTTGCCGACGCTCGACCTCGTGCACCCCGATTGTCTGGTGGTGAACGAGGACGGTGACCGCGAGGAGAAGCGTCAGCTGTGCCGTGAACGCGGCATGGAATATATTGTGCTTCCGCGTGTCCCTGCCGAGGGCCTTGATGCCCGTTCCAGTACTGCCCTCAAGCAGACCACTTCCCTATTGCCCACCCGCTTGGACCTTGCCGGTACCTGGATTGACCAGCCCTACGTGTCGTGTCATGCACCAGGTTGGGCGCTGACCATCTCGCTGGAACCCACGTTTGAGGTGCGTGAACGCTGTGGTCTGTCTACGAGCACGCGCAACGTCATCAAGAGCGTCTGGCCCTATCGGCTGCCCGATATGGACCCCGAGATGCTGGCGCGTCTGGTCTTCTGCCTTGAGAATTCCCCTGAGCGAAGCGACGGCATCATCAGCGGTGCCCAGGATGCCATTGGTATCTGCGTGCCAGGTCTGGCCAGGCATTATTATAATGGCCATTTCTGGCCCGAGAAGGTGGAATATACCCAAGATCCCGTCGTGCTGGGCTGGCTCGAGGAGCACTTGTGCATGATTCCCATGTTCCCGCGCCGTCCTGACTGCAACGTGCTGGAGGGTAAGGATATCACTCCCGTTAAGGTGAGGGCGCTGGCTGCTGCTGCCGATCAGTGTTGGGAGGCCATCCAGCGCAGGGATTTGGATGGTTTTGCCGCGGCCTACAAGGCTTCATTTGAGGCTCAGGTGGCAATGTTCCCCGCGATGATACAGCCTGGCGTGCAGGACTACATCGACCGCTATAGCGCCAAGCCAGGTGTGCTGGCATGGAAGATGCCTGGAGCGGGCGGAGGCGGCTATCTGGCTCTGGTTTGCCAGTACAGGGCTCATTTCCCTGATGGCGCCATTACCCTCACCATCCGCCGTGGCGTGTAAAATCTGTAATTTCCATATTTTCCGTTTCATCCGTTATAACCGTTATATCCGTCATATGAAGCGCTATTGCCAAACCCTTGAATTGCGGGACGACCGCGAGTTGATAGAGAAATACGTTGAGGCTCATGCCCATGTGTGGCCAGAGATACAGGAGGGCATCCGCAGTGTGGGCATCCTCGACATGCAGATTTATATTCACGGCAACCGCCTGTTCATGATCTGTGACACGGTCGATGAATTTGACTGGGAGAAGGACAATGCCCGCTTGGCGGCCCTACCCCGTCAAGCCGAGTGGGAGGCCTATGTGGCACAATTTCAGGGTTGTGACCCCAATGCGCCCTCGACCGCAAAGTGGCAACTCATGGAGAGGATATTCAAGCTGGGCTAGGCTTTGGCATTAAGATATATTTTTAAGAACTATGAATGGCGAAAAGAAATCCCGACTGCTGGTGACGCGTGAAGGCGTGAGTTATGTGCTTCCCTTTATCGTGGTGACCTGTTGCTTTGCCCTGTGGGGCTTTGCCAACGATATCACTAACCCGATGGTGAAGGCTTTTTCCAAGATTTTCCGCATGAGTGTGACCGATGGCACGCTGGTCCAGGTGGCTTTCTACGGGGGCTACTTCTGCATGGCGTTGCCGGCTGCGCTGTTCATCCGCCGCCACTCGTTCCGCAGCGGTATCGTGATGGGATTGGCGCTGTATGCCCTGGGTGTGCTGCTGTTCATCCCAGCGCGTACTATGGGCAGTTTCGCTCCCTTTCTGGTGGCCTATTTCATCCTCACGTGTGGCCTGTCATTCCTTGAGACTACAGCCAACCCCTATATCCTGCTCATGGGCGATCCTGAGACGGCGACACGCCGCTTGAACTTCGCCCAGTCGTTCAACCCTGTCGGGTCGCTGACAGGCATGGTGGTAGCCATGAATTTTATCCAGGCGCGCTTGTCGCCGCTGGATACCGCGCAGCGGGCTTTGCTCGATGATGCCCAGTTCGAGGCGTTAAAACAGAGTGACCTTGGGGTGCTGGTGCACCCTTATGCGCTACTCGGTGTGGTCATCGTTGTGTTACTGGTCATCATGCTGCTTGTGCCAGTTCCTGTCGTGCGTAACACCTCACACGAGAAGCGTTCTCCTCTATGGCCTGCCGTCAAGCGCCTGTGGGCCAATAAGTCTTATCGCAGTGGCGTGGTGGCGCAGTTCTTCTATGTGGGCGCCCAGATCACCTGCTGGACATTCATCATCCAGTATGGTACCCGTGTCTTCATGGCCGAGGGTATGGGCGAACAGGCTGCCGAGGTACTCTCGCAGCGCTATAACATCGTGGCGATGGTGCTGTTCTGCGTGATGCGCTTCGTGGGCGTCTATCTAATGAAATATGTCAAGCCGGGACGGCTGATGGCCATTTTAGCTGCCATAGCTATCCTGTTGCTGGTGGGCGTGATTGTGGTGGGTGGCCGCACGGGCATGTGCTGTCTGGTAGCGGTATCGGCCTGCATGAGCGTAATGTTCCCCACAATCTATGGTCTGGCGTTGGGCGGAGTCAAGGAGGACACCGAGGTCGGGTCGGCTGGTTTGATTATGGCCATCCTGGGCGGCAGCTTGTTGCCAGCTCTTCAAGCCATGCTGATCGACAGCAACGTGAAGGTCATGCCCGCTGTGAACTTGTCGTTTGTGGTACCTCTGATTTGTTTCATCGTCGTGCTGTGGTACGGCATGTTGCACGCCAAGCCTTTCAATCAACAGGAATAACTATATTTAGCAAGTAGGAACGCTCGCTGCGCTCGCGAGAAATCAAACAAAACATAAATAAAATTATTCTTTGATTTCTTGCGAGCAATAAAACGTGTGAGCTATCGCAGCGGCTGATCTTTCTCTTACAGTTTCTTGTCATCTGGATTGTCTGTTTAAATTTGGATGTTTGCGGTAAATGGATTATTTTTGTGCCACAATCATTGACCAACCATTATTATGAAACGATTCATCTTCACGATTCTCATTACCCTTGTGGTGTCACTGACGGTTGCGGCTCAGGAACTGCCCCAATTCATTTACCCAAGCTATGCGGAATGGATCTATAATGATAAACCCGTTACTGCTGATGTTTTCTCGAGAGGAGCAGCCATCTATGTGAACAGCCAGAATCAGGCCCTCATGCTCATTTCGCCATACTTCTCATGCCAGGGCATTGACAGTATCGCAGCGACCATCAAATGGAGGTCCGAAAGCAGCGAAATCGGCCTGACCATTGCCATTGATGACGGCCTGGATACCCCCCTCGATTCCATCCACATCATGCCTTCATCTTCAGGCATCATGCAAACTCTCAACGGCACGATTGTCGTTCCTGCAGGCGTGACGACAGCAAGGTTGCGTTTTGTATCGTGGGACGCCAATAACTCCAACGGAGGCACCATCAAGACGGTACAACTCCAGGCCATCACAGGAACTACACCCCCTGATGATCCTACTATCAAGGGTGACGTGGACGGCAACGGCAAGGTGGATATCGCCGATGTGACTGCCCTGATCGACAGCCTGCTCGCCGATAATTCAAGTGCCGACCCGTCGGTTGCCGACCTGGACAACGACGGCAAGGTCACCATCGCCGACGTGACCGCCCTCATCGATAAGTTACTATCAGGCAATCATTAATTGATCTGCGCCTCTTTCTCGTCCGTTGCGTTCCGCACGTTCATGCGATACAAATAATCCACGCCTGTAATTAAGAATCGTGCTGGCGCACGAGAAATCAAGAAAAATAATAAAAGATATTTTTCTTGCCATTATGCTCGACTTGCACTACCGTTGCCTTTCGGCGAAGGTAGGCTGCGCCTCGACAATGCAAGAAAAAAACGATTTTTCTTGGCATTGTGCTCGACTTGCACTACCTTTGTCCCAAACTAAAAACCATTAATTAACCTGCTAATCAGCTATTGGTGTTGAACTGGTAGTGATTAGCGTAAATCTTACAGAAAAATTGGAAAACGAAATTCTGGCACTTAATGCTAACCAGGTAGTGGCCTACCTGCAGAAAGAACCCCGCGAGTTCACCAAGGCCGACATCATCCGCTTCATTGAGGAGAACAACATCCGTATGGTCAACTTCATGTACCCTGGCGGAGACGGCAAGTTGAAAACTTTGAACTTTGTTATCAGCAGCAAGGATTACCTCCGCACGATTCTCACCTGTGGTGAGCGCGTGGACGGCTCCAGCCTGTTCAGCTTCATCCAGGCCAGCTCGAGCGACCTGTATGTGCTGCCCAGGTTCAGCACCGCCTTCCTCGACCCGTTTGCCGAGATTCCCACCCTGTGCTTGCTGTGCTCCTTCTTTGACAAAGACGGCAACCCGCTGGAGAGCTCTCCTGAGCAGACGCTGCGCAAGGCCGCAGAGGCTTTCCGCAAGACCACAGGCATGGAATATCATGCTATGGGCGAGCTGGAGTATTACGTTATCCGCCCCTCGGTGGACTACTATCCTGCTCGTGACCAGCACGGCTACCACGAGTCGATGCCCTATGCCAAGACCAATGACTTCCGTCAGCGCTGCATGGACTATATCGCCAAGGCTGGTGGACAGATCAAGTACGGCCACAGCGAAGTGGGCAACTTCGAGCAGGATGGCGTGGTGTATGAGCAGAACGAGATCGAGTTCCTGCCCGTTCCCGTGCTCGATGCCGCCGACCAGCTGATGGTGGCCAAGTGGGTGATCCGCAACCTGGCCTTCCGTGCCAACCTGAATGTCACCTTCGCCCCGAAGATCACGACGGGCAAGGCTGGCTCAGGTCTGCACATCCACATGCGCATGATGAAGGACGGTCGCAACATGATGCTCAACGACAAGGGCGTGCTGAGCGACGAGGCCCGCAAGGCTATCGCCGGCATGATGGATTTGGCTCCCGCCATCACCGCCTTCGGCAACAAGAACCCGATGTCCTACTTCCGTCTGGTTCCCCATCAGGAGGCTCCCACCAACGTGTGCTGGGGTGATCGTAACCGCTCGGTGCTCGTGCGTGTGCCCCTGGGCTGGACCGCAGGTGCCGACATGTGCCATGCCGCCAACCCGCTGGAGCCCGCCAGCAACTTCGACACGACACAGAAGCAGACCGTCGAGATGCGCTCACCGGACGGCTCAGCCGACATCTACCAGTTGCTGGCCGGCCTGTGCGTAGCCTGCCGCCACGGCTTTGAGATGGAGAATGCCCTGGAGTTGGCTGCCAAGACCTATGTGGACGTGAACATCCACGATGCTGCCAACGCTGCTCGCCTCAACGAACTCGATTGCCTGCCCGACAGCTGCGTCGCCAGTGCCGACTGCCTGGAGAAACTGCGTGCCGCCTTTGAGGAGCATGGCGTCTTCAGTGCCCACATGATTGATGGCATCATCGCTGAGCTGCGCTCGTTCAACGACCGCACCCTGCGTCACGACATCGAGCACGATCCCAAGCGCACCGCCCAGCTCGTTAACGAGTACTTCCAGTGCGGCTAATCAGTCTTTTCAGACAACAAAACAATTTACTACAAGGGGCAACCATCATCAGCGTTGCCCCTTGTCGTTTATTGTTGAACTCCACACTATACTCTTTAATACACAAGTTTGTGTTTCACAAGTTTGTGTAATACAACGTTGTGTGGTTGCTAATTTGATGGTTATCAGTCGGTTATTTGAGCTTTCTAAGGTTTCTTATTGAGATTTTAGCACGGGCATATAGGGGTAGCCTCAATATTGATGGCAGTTCGTCTTTTGGGCAATCGAGGGCCTGTACTTGTGGATTGCTATAGCGCAGTTTCAAGATAAAGACGCTAGGCCCCGTCGTGATGCTGCCTATAAAAGAAGTGCTGGCGAGTAGCAGGTCGACCGAAATGACTAACCTGGAGATGGCGTTTTTCTTGCGTCGAGAACTCCCTTCGCAAAACTGCTTGTGGTGATAGCCCGTTTCATCTTCATGGCACAGGGTGAATAGCCTGAGCCTGGGGAAATCTTTTCGGGCTTGTGAGAAATGACGGTAGTCATCAGTCAGGATGAACAAGCTATCTCCATCGTGAAGGTTCAGCCGCTGGATGAGGTTTTTGCCATCAATTAATTGTGTTTCCGTTTTTTTGTCGCCTCCCCTGATCTGCACGCCCGAGTAAATGAGAGGCAGGGAGAGCATTGCTTTATAGTTGTCCTCCTGTTGTTGCATGTCAGGTTGAAGGCGCCAGACCATGTGTGCCAGCAGAGCGAATGTGCTCATGTAGTCACCATCGATACCCAATTGGGGAACAACGCACCACTGTTCCAGTTCATTGGGGACGTCTTGTGCAAACAATAGATAGGAAGATAATAATATGTGCGATGTATATTGGATCTACCCTCAGAAGAATCAGATCAATCAGTTGTCGATGAAGAGTGTACTAAAAACCAAAAAGTTGTACTAGTTGTTCAGCGTGTTGTGCTTGTTGTTTGAAATGTGCGTGTGGGCCGAAACGAAAACACACCAACCTGCCGCCTCTTTTCAGGGCGGAGTCTGGTGTGGTGGTATGGATGGAAACAACCGCTTATTTCTCCTCGTCCATCAGGCCGGCACGATAGCCACCTGCCTGGGCAACCTGGACGCCATACTGGTAACCCAGCTGATAGGCTTGTTGTACGAGTTGTTGCATCTGCTGCATGATCATCTGATACTGCTGCTGATACTGCTGCTGGTTGGGAGCCTGCGGCTGTTGATAGCCGGGAGGATAGTTAGGCACTTGTTGTTGCTGTGGCTGTTGCGGGGTCTGATCCCAGGGGTTAGGAATTTCACCACCACCCGTGGATTGTCCACCGCCGCCCTGTTGAGCCTGGCGTGCGGCCTCTTCCAGCTTTTTCTGAAGTTCATCAAGTAATCCCATAATTATTACTATATTTAATGGTTAATAAACTGAAATGTCTATCACTGAAACAATTGTCTCTCATTCTTAAAGTGCCACAAATATAGTCATTATATTTGAAAAAAGCAAGATTAGTAACAAAACTTTAATATTTTTTTGTGCTATTGTTACAGGTTGCCATTTGCTTGAAATATCGGTGTCAACGCTTCAGACATTTTTTCTCAAAGGGAAATAAGCCCTGGTCTTCGCCCTTGACGATGACGGGCATGCCGACGCGGGCATAGCGCTCCTTGAGGGTGATGATGTCCTTGTCGAGCAGGCGTATGCAACCCTCGCTGGCGCGCCCAGGCACGGTGTTCTCGTTGTTGGTGCTGCCGTGGATGCCAATGCCGCTGTGAGGCGTTTTCAGCCTGAGGAACCAGTGTCCGTAGGACAGAATGCTGCCGCGCCCATCGCCGAAGTCGTGCACCCAATCCGAAGCGTCCTGGATCATGGTGATGGTGAACGGTTGCCCGGCAGGGGACTCGGGCGTGCGCATGTCGCCCTTGCTCTGTTTGTCACCCTTGTTCTTGCCCATGCACACGGGGAAGGCCTCGATGGCCAGGGTGTCGCCCCCGACGGGAGCATAGATGGTGAGTGTCAAGTCCTGCTTGGACACGACAATAAATGCCGAGTCCCGATTGAAGGTCGTGTCAGGGTGGGTGATGACTTGCCGCATGGCCGTGTCCTGGACGGCGGTCGTGTCGGCGGGCTGTGGCGACTGCGTGCCCTTGTTGCCACCACACGAGGGGGTGAGCAGGGCGAGAAGAGCCAGCAGGAATAGGGTAGTGGTATGCTTCATTTTCAGGTCATTAATTGGTTGGGCCATCGTTGCCGATGGGAAATCACTGCAAATATACAACAATCTGCCGATGAAAAGAAAACACAGGACCGTTTTAGTTTTTAGTTCTTAGTCCCTAGTTGGCACTCCTAACTCCTAACTCCCAACTTATTTCGTGTTCGTGCCGTCCTCCATGACTAGGCGCAAGCCGATTGGGTAGTTATCGGTGTATTCTTCGGGTGCCGGGTCGGAACCCATACGCCAGGACACTCGGCAGTAGGTGGAATCCTTCCAATAGTAGCTGCCGCCACGAATAACGCGGACAGTGCCTGACTCAGGTCCAACAGGATTGACGAGGGGCTCGCTGCCATAGGGGCCGAACCAGTCCTGACACCACTCAAGCACGTTGCCGCTCATGTTATACAACCCCAATTCGTTGGGGGCCTTCGTCCTGACGAGAGGGTAGCGATAGCCGGTAAACACGGCGACCTCGTCAATAATGTCGCTGCCAGCGAATTTGTAGCCATGACTGTGGTTCCCACCACGTGCGGCAAACTCCCACTCGGCCTCGCTGGGCAGGCGGAACGTCCTGCCTGTCATCTCGTTAAGCTTGGCGATAAAGTTTTGGCAATCGTCCCAAGAAACGCAACTGGCAGCGGCATTGGTGGGGGGTACAAACTCCGGGATATTGTACGGTATGGGATTGTAGCCCATGACAGCTTTCCACATTCCCACTGTCACCTCGGTCTGCGCGATGAAGAACGACGAGACCGTCACCTCGTGAACGGGTCGCTCGTCATCGGTGGCCTCATCCTCCTGCTCGGGTGTCGAACCCATCATGAACGTGCCGCCGTCAACCTTGATCATGACAAACTTCTCGTTGCCCACGGTGAATTTTTCCATAACAAACTCGCTCGGGTTGACTGTCACATTGATGGTTGTCTGTTCGCCGGTGGTGAGATCTCTGACGGTGATCGTGGCCTGTCCCGCCTCGATGGCATCCACGCGGAGGGTGGCGCTGTCGAGTGAAAAGGTCAGGACCTCATTGTTGTCGCAACTCACCTGATAGAGTCCGCTGGCACCCGCAATGGTTAACGTGTCGAACCAGCCATCGTTGATTTCAATTTCGTATTTTGACAGCGACAGTGGCGTGTAAGTCGGTTCGCCCATGGCAAGGCGCAGACCTTGCCTGTACAAAGCGACTGAACTATCCGATGAACCTCTATAAGTCACAGCGCAATTATAGTAGTATTCTAACCAACAGCCACCACGAGCCACGTGCGTATTGTCAGTACATGGCACTATCGGGTTAGTCAGTGGGATGCTGCTGTGCAGGTCGCTAACCCCGTCTAGACAAAGCTCTTTCACATTGCCACTCATGTCATATAACCCTAATTCGTTGGGTGCCTTCTCTGCTACCGGATGAGTTGAATGGTCGGAATTCTGTCTATGCCATGCGACTTGATCGGCATCATCGCTGCCGGCGTACGTGTAGCCGTGGCTATAGTTGCCGCCACGTGCTGCAAATTCCCACTCGGCATCACTTGGCAAGCGGAATGTCCTGCCTGTCATCTCGTTAAGTTTAGCGATAAACTCCTGGCAATCGTCCCATGTCACTTGCTCGACGGGGTGGTCGAGGCTGCCGGGGCGGTCGATGCCGTTGAAATAGCTAGGATTGCTGCCCATCACGGCCACCCACAAGGCTTGCGTCACCTCGGTCTGTCCGATGGCAAACGGAGACAAGGTCACTTGGGGGCTATACCTCGGCTGGAATGTGCCTCCCTCGACGTCTACCATATTGAACGATACGTCTCCCACGGTAAACGTCTCGACATGGCTGGTTTGCTCGTCAAAAATGAGGCTAATGATAGCATTCAAGTCAGCAAGGTTGAGCTCGCCATCCATGTTGACATCCCACTCCAATACACGTTTCTTAGTCCATCCGTGTAAACTTATCTCATTGGGGAATAGTTCCAACGTCCCGTTATAGATACCCAGGAACCCCGTAACGTCATAGGTCAACACACCATTGTATCCTGCAGGCGGAATCCAGCGTGTCACATACTCATAGTCGCCCGATAAGATTTGATCAATCAGCGAGTTTACAACTGCAATGGTGACTTCGTCATCGCCCCAAGGGTATACGACTCCTGAATCATCCAGCGGATTCTGGGGGGGCAACTCAATCTGGAAACGATTGTACAGCAGCAGCCTGTCACCCCACTTGTCCTTAATGTAGAATTGATTGTCCTCTTCAATGATTTCCACATCATTGAAGCCCAAATAGGAGTGAACGCAATCCTCAGTCATCTCTTCAATGGCTGCCGGGAGGGGCTGCTCTGCCGGGCCATGACCCACAAGCCGCCACTCTTCACTGGCTCCAAGTTGAGGTGCATTCTGGTATGTCGTCCAGTATGCCCTGCCGATGATAGAATCGCCATTCTCGAACGGACCACCCGCCATGTTGCCGTACATCATTCCGAACCGTCCGCATGTATCCTTGAAATACAGATAATTCCTATATTGATTAACCACAATGAGCGGGCAGGAGAATTCAATAGGCTGATTCTGGGGGTACAATCCCAGCAAGTCTTCCAAGCAGCAAACGGTTTCTGTCTGTTCAGCACGTTCATAGCGCATGGGAAGTATCTTATAGTTAAACTCACTTGAACCGGCAGTACTAACCCTGAAGGATTCCACGATACCATAGACATCATAGGGCACGCTTAGGTCATCAGGCAGTTCAGGAGGCTCAATGCCGTAAGTCCATTTGTAAATCGGGGCCTCATTGCCGTCCTCGTCAGTCAGCATAGTTCCATCATCACTGATCATGACGTTCCTGAGGACCACATAGTGTGCCCAATAATCATGGCCCACATCTCCAGGCGTGATTTCCTCGGGTATCACTTCGATGTTCCCTACAGGGGGCTGGAAGTTAATCGTATACATCAATTGGGGCTCTCCATAATAGGTCGTTATTGTTCCTCCCCAACCGCCTGGTATCACGTCGCCCTGGGCATAAGTCTGACCGACATCATCACGGACGAGGCCATAGCAGTCTGTTAACCTGTCCTTGACAAAAAGGTAGTATCTCGCCTGCTGTAGGACGACCAATTCACGACTGGACAGATGCGCCTTACCGTCTTGTAAAGACGTCATGTCACACAAGGACAAGTCGCTGATGGCGTCACTATCATCGACAGTGACAATGATGCGATGGACAACAATGTTCGCCGATGGTACAAAGGTTACCGAAACCGCGTTACCGGTCCAGTAGCCATTGCTGCCGCTGATGTCATACGAGCCTTCAGAAAAGGCAAATGTCACCCCGCCTTGCCCTTCAAAGACAATGCTGGTGATGTAACCCACGTCTGTCGATAAGCTTGACTCATGACCGCCATACATGAACAGGCCATCAGTGTGTACAGTGCCATAAATCGAGAGCGTGACTCCATCTTGAAACAGGGAGAGTGGTATCACAGTGACATGAGCATAACTATCGCCCTCAAAGATAACCGTCCGCTCGGCCCTGGCAGACACCATGACCGCAAACAGCATGATAAATAATACAACAACTTTTTTCATAGCAAATATATTTAAACAGTTAATGTGCAAAAATAAAACATTATTTTGAATCTGCCAAATCCCTGACCAGATACTGTGACATAATTACCTTTGTCGGGACTTCTGCCGCCCCGTCAGCAACTCCCCTCTAATAAAATGAAACACAGGGCTGGAAACGTGTTCCAGTCCTGCGTTTAGTTCGTGGTTTTTAGGTTTTAGTTTTTAGTCCTTAGTTGGCGTTTACTGTCACCTAAAGCCTAATACCTAAAACCTAACGCCTAATAAGGATTAGTCCTCGGCTACACCCCACTGCTGGCGAGCCAGACGGCGGTAGTTGTTGTAACGCCACTGGGCGTTCTCCTTAGCGGCTTTGAACAGCTCGGCTGCCTCGTCGGGATATTGTTTCAGTACCGATGCGTAGCGTACCTCGCCCTTGAGGAAGTTCTCAAACTCGTCCCAGTTGGGCTCGGGGCTGTCGAGGGTGAAGGGATTCTTGCCCTCGGCCTCAAGCTGCGGGTTGTAACGCCACAGGTGCCAGTAACCGCATGCAACGGCTGCCTTCTCCTCGGCCTGGGCCTTGCCCATACCGGCCTTGATACCGTGGTTGATACAGGGAGCGTAGGCGATGATGATCGAAGGACCGTCATAGGCCTCGGCCTCGCGGATAGCCTTCAGACACTGGGCATCGCTGGCGCCCATAGCGATCTGTGCGGCATAGACGTAACCGTAGGTGCTGGCAATCAGACCCAGGTCTTTCTTGCGGACGCGCTTGCCGGCAGCGGCAAACTTGGCGATAGCACCGATCGGGGTAGCCTTAGAGGCCTGACCACCGGTGTTGGAGTAAACCTCGGTGTCGAGTACGAGGATGTTGACATTCTTGCCGCTGGCAATCACGTGGTCCAGACCGCCGAAGCCGATATCGTAGCTGGCGCCGTCACCACCGATGATCCACTGCGAACGCTTAACCAGGTACTGACCCAGCTCGCGAACCTTGATGTCGGCGGGATTGTCGCTGTGCTCGATAGCTTCGAGAATCTTGTCGCTCAACTCGCGAGTCTTGTCACCGTCGTTGAAATTCTCAACCCATTCCTTGTAGAGGGCCTTGACGTCGGCAGCAACGGTAGCGTCGTCGATAGCTTCCTTAACGAAGCCCAGGACGCGGCTGCGCATCTTCTCGTCGGCGATGGTCATACCCAGACCGAACTCGCAGAAGTCTTCGAACAGTGAGTTAGCCCAAGCGGGACCGTGACCCTTCTCGTTAACGGTGTAAGGAGTCGAGGGAACCGAAGCACTGTAGATTGAGGAGCAACCGGTAGCGTTGGCAACGATCTGGCGGTCACCGAACAACTGGCTGATGAGTTTTACATAGGGGGTCTCACCGCAACCCGAGCAAGCGCCCGAGAACTCAAACAGAGGCTGAGCGAACTGAGAGTTCTTGACGTTGGACTTGGTGTCCACGAGGTGCTGTTTGCTCTTGACATTGTTGATAGCGTAGTCCCAGAGCTTCTGGTCCTCTTCGTGACCCTCCATGGGAACCATCTCGAGAGCCTTCTCGCCCTTCTTGCCCGGACAAACGTCGGCGCAGTTGCCGCAAGCCAAGCAGTCCATCACGTCAACAACCTGTACGAAGGTCATGCCCTCGAAGCCCTTGCCGATGGCTTTGAGCTTGTCGCTCTCCTTGAAGGGTGAAGCGGCAGCCTCGGCCTCGTCCATAACGAAGGGACGGATGGCAGCGTGCGGGCAGACAAGTGCGCACTTGTTACACTGGATACAGTTCTCGGCCTTCCAGACAGGAACGAAGGCGCCTACACCGCGCTTTTCATAGGCAGCGGTACCGGCATCCCAAGTACCATCCTCGCGGCCCTTGAATGCGCTCACGGGCAGCAGGTCACCGTTCTGGGCGTTGATGGGACGTACCACGTTGTGTACAAATGCGGGAGCATTGTCGGCGGCGGGGCCTTCGACGGTCAGGTTGCTCCAAGCGGGATCCACGGCCAGTTCGGTGTACTCGTTACCACGGTCAACAGCTTGGTAGTTCTTGTTCACCACGTCCTCACCCTTGCGGCCATAGGACTTCACGATGAATTTCTTCATCTGCTCGATAGCCAGGTCAACGGGGATAACCTCGGTGATACGGAAGAAGGCGCTCTGAAGGATGGTGTTGGTGCGGTTGCCCAGACCAATCTCCTGAGCGATCTTGGTAGCGTTGATGTAGTAAACCTTGATGTTGTTGTCGGCGAAGTACTTCTTCACCTTGTTGGGCAGGTTCTCGACCAGCTTGTCGCCGTCCCAAACGGTGTTCAGCAGGAAGGTACCACCCTTCTGCAGACCGCGGGTCACGTCATACATGTGCAGATAAGCCTGAACGTGGCAAGCCACGAAGTTGGGCGTGGTTACCAGATAGGTCGAGCGGATGGGCTCGTCGCCGAAGCGCAGGTGAGAGCAGGTGAAACCACCCGACTTCTTGCTGTCGTAGGAGAAGTAAGCCTGGCAGTGCTTGTCGGTGTTGTCACCGATGATCTTCACACTGTTCTTGTTGGCACCCACGGTACCGTCAGCACCCAGACCGTAGAACTTGGCCTGGAACATGCCGGCGCCACCCATGGCCACCTCTTCCTTCATGGGAAGTGATGCGAAGGTCACGTCGTCCTCGATACCGATGGTGAACTGGTTCTTGGGCATCGGCAGGGCCAGGTTCTCATAAACGGCGAGAATCTGGGCGGGCGTGGTGTCCTTGGAACCGAGGCCGTAGCGGCCACCCACGATAACGGGGGCATTCTCGGTGCCATAGAAGCAGTCCTTCACGTCGAGATACAGGGGCTCGCCGTTAGCGCCGGGCTCCTTGGTGCGGTCGAGCACAGCAATGCGCTTGGCAGTGCTGGGAACGGCTGCGAGGAAGTGCTTGGCGCTGAAGGGGCGATACAAGTGAACGGCAACCAGACCGACCTTCTCACCCTTCTCGGTCAGATAGTCGATGGTCTCGCGGATGGCCTCGGTCACACTGCCCATGGCGATGATGACGCGGTCGGCATCCTTGGCGCCGTAGTAGTCAAACAGACCATACTTGCGGCCGGCAGTACCACGGGTAACGGGCTTGTCAGGATTCATGGCACCCTTGCGGAACTTGGCCAGCTCTTCCATGTCGATGAGGGGACGCAGGTCTTCCTGGTCCATGGCCTCTACCTTCTGGATCTCGTGAGAGGTGCGGAAGCCGTCAAAGAAGTTGACAAAGGGTACGTGAGCCTTGATGGCGCTCAGGTGGGCAACACCAGCGAGGTCCATCACCTCCTGTACACTGCCCTCGGCGAGCATGGCAAAACCGGTCTGGCGGGTAGCCATCACGTCCTGGTGGTCACCGAAGATACACAGGGTGTGGCTGGCCAGCGTACGGGCCGAAACGTGGAACACGCCAGGGAGCAACTCACCGGCAATCTTGTACATGTTGGGGATCATCAGCAGCAGACCCTGGGACGCGGTATAGGTCGTGGTCAGGGCACCGGCCTGCAGCGAACCGTGAACGGCACCGGCAGCACCACCCTCGCTCTGCATCTCCTGGACCATGACGGTCTCACCGAAGATGTTCTTGCGGCCAGCAGCGGCCCACTCGTCCACGTGCTCGGCCATCGTTGATGACGGAGTGATGGGGTAGATTGCGGCTACCTCAGTGAACATGTAACTGATGTGAGCAGCAGCTTGGTTGCCGTCACACGTCATGAATTTCTTTTCCTTACTCATAAATTTTTGAAAAAAACTGATATAGTTAGTTATTAGTCGTTTTTTATGCTAATTGGTTTTACAGGCTGCAAAGGTACTGCAAGCCGAGCGAAATGCCAAATTATTTGGCATTTCTTTTTTTAAATCAGGGCACTAGGCATGAAAGCAAACTTTCATAGGCTAGGGCTCTGATTTTAAAAATGGAATGACCGATTGATAATGAGGTCATTCCCGAGGCGCCGCGTACCTTCGACCGGAGGTCAACGGTACGCATTTTTTTAAATAAGGTATAAGATTCATCGAAAAACCAATGAAAAACGCCATTCCACGCTATTTGTTACCGAATTTTTTGCAAAACAATTAAAATTTATTAAATATCATGATATATTTATTGTTCTTCGATAAATTGCTATATCTTTGAGGCGGAATTATTCATCAAAAGGATTTGTGCATTATGAAAAAGACATTGAAAATCGTGTGCGTGTTCGCACTCATCTGCATTCTCATGTGGGTGGCATTCTATGCCATTCAGAGCTATTACGTCTTGACGACCGGCAGCGGTCACGGTGTCATCAACTGGGGCTCGCCGAACATGGGCGGCAAGCTTGCCATGTTTGTGATCAACCGTCTCCTGATTCTCACGCTGGCTGGGCTGATGGCCGCGTTTGTATTCAACATCCTCAAGCACCTGAAGGGAGGAACAATTTTCAATCATGCCAATGTGGTGCTGTTGTGGGTTATGGCGATTGTGTTGCCCATTCACTCTTTTATCAGTGACAATATGGGCTATGCCTGCTCGGCGACGGATCACTATGAATGGGGCCTGACCGACGCCCCGTTCGTCTATGCGATAGTGGCAGTACTTGTAGCCATACTTTACAAGTTGGCCTATGACGCCGCCGAGGAACAGAAGTTAACCATCTAATCCCCCTAGTGCGCTATGATTATCGTGAATCTTGATGTGATGATGGCCCGCCGCAAGATGTCGCTCAACGAGCTGAGCGAACGCGTGGGCATCACCATGGCTAATCTCTCGATCTTGAAAACCGGCAAAGCCAAGGCTGTGCGCTTCTCCACCCTCGACGCCATCTGCCGCGCCCTGGACTGCACCCCCGGCGACATTCTCGAGTATCGCAACGACTAACGCCTTTATTTCAAGCCTCTTATAAAATGGGCGCCTTCTCTCCCCAAGTGGGGAAGAAATACCCATCTAGGGCTTCGTACGCCCTTACCAAACCGATTGATTTTGCTTCAACAAAAACTCATTTTTAAATAAATCATTTATTATGAGAAGATTATGGACATTCTTTATGCTCGGAAGCCTGTTCTTTTACATCATGGGTCAAAACGGGCAGGACTCTATCATGGAAGTCACACTCCCTGAACTGGTGTTTACCGAGAATCTCATCAAGCACAAGCCTAAAAGCGATGTGTTTAAAATCACTGAAAACCATCGTAAGGGCGTTACCAATGTATTCGATATAATGAACTTACTGCCTGGTGTGAAGTTCGACCAATTGAAATCGAAAATCAGCGTCAAGAATGACGAGAGGGTCCTCGTGATCGTTGATGGGCATGAGCGTGATGTTGACTACGTCAGGGCCATCGATCCCAAACGAGTCAAGGAGATAGAAGTCATTCATGAATTGCCTGGCAGATACGTTATTGCCGGCTATAAATATGTCATTGACATCAAACTCAAAAATGATTATGTGGGAAACGGCTTGTCCATTAACAAC
>CACYQB010000001.1:236995-237664 GCA_902776435.1 uncultured Bacteroidales bacterium
CGTTGGCTATGTCTATGGCCATATCAGGTGGAACTACCCGATTTCCTACAGTAAGGTCTATCCAGGTCTGTCCGATTTGTCCAGCAAGGAATACACTACCGACGATCCCAATGACCACAATAAGAGTAATGCGCATGCGGCAAACCTCGGTCTTGACTGGAAAGTTGCCGACAACCAGACGCTGTCACTGCGGGGCTCTTTTATACATGACAACAGGCGCCATTCTACCCAATTAGACTACATGGGCACTTCCACGGACAATGTGACATCCAAATTTAGCGAACTGATAGGCAATGACGTGAAAAGCAATGACTTCAAGTTTTCTGTTATCTATAACTGGACCATCTGCCAAAAGTGGAAGCTATATGCTGACTTGAACTACGACCTATTCAAGACAGACAATCGCAATACCTATTCGATGCATGAAACCTTACTCAATGATGTCTATTCCACCCACAAGAAGAATTATTACAAGGGAACCGTTGATGCCGTGTTCAGCCCGAATGACAAGCTTTCTGTGGATTTTGGATATTCGGCCACTTGGGCTCTCTACAGATTCGGCCAACGCATTATTCCTGTTACAAAATCAGATGAGAACAGGCACAATGTGTTCTCCTATCTCGATTACACGTTGAACGACAAGTTGAGTGGACGAGTAGGACTGGCCTT
>CACYQB010000002.1 GCA_902776435.1 uncultured Bacteroidales bacterium
CTCTGGGTTTTAATCGGCCTAACGGCCGAGAAATTAAACAAAATTTAGTATTAAAATTAAACAAATTAAATTTTTATTTTAATTTTATTAATAATTTTGTTTAATTTGGCTTCGCCGAGCTAAAGGTTCTCGCGCGAAGCGCGATTCAATTTGCGACAAATGAATTATGACACACCCTCAGTTGCTGACGCGCTGTATTTCAGTTAATAATTTCGTCGAACTCACGTTTTTTATGTTTCTGCGGCAAATATAGACAATATCTCCGAGAATAGCAACCATTTTCAGTTGTTTTTTATCAAAACAACCATTTTTAGTTGTCTTCTCTCTTGGTGAATAGTGGAAACAATCGGTAGAGGTTGTTTATTGAGAAAGCAACTGTTTTTGATTGCTCACCCTTATTATGGTATGATTAAAAGTGGGGAATGACTTGATTTTCTCTCTTGAATTGTCGTTTGTTGCTGATAATTGATTAAATTTGCAGGTTGAAACATCCGGAAACCAAATTTTAACTATAATACATTAACATTAAAATTATTATGAAATTACTCAAGTTAACAGCAATGTCGGTTGCGGCGTTGGCCCTGTTGAGTTCCTCGACCTGCTCCAAGCAGGAAACGGCTGCTCCTGGCCAGGCTCCCGCTACCGAGAAAACTTCCGGTAAAATGGAAAAGAAAGAGTTCACTCCTGAATTCCTCAATCAGCTGGGCCGCGTGGGTGGACCGCAAGTGTCACCCGATGGCAAGAAAATCCTCTATGGCGTGACCTACTATGACATCGCCACCAATAAGGGGAATTGCGACCTCTGGGTGATGGACATCGACGGCAGCAACGCCCGCCAGATTACCAACACGCCCAAGAGCGAGAGCAACTACGTCTGGATTGACGGTGGTAAGAAAATCGCCTTTATCTACACTGAGGAAGGTGAGGGCAAGACGCCTCAGTTGTGGACCATGAACGCCGATGGCGGTGGCCGCAACTGTGTGAGCAACATCGAGGACGGCATCGAGGGCTTTATCTTCTCGCCCGACGAGAAACGCGTGGTCATGGTTTCGCAGGTGAAATACGGCCAGACGGCCCAGGACATCTATCCTGACCTGGAGAACACCACAGGCAAAATCTATGATGACATGATGTACAAGCACTGGGATGAGTGGGTGACCACTATTCCTCATCCTTTTGTGGCTGACTTTGATGGCAGCAAGGCCGGTAACGTCAAGGACGTGCTCGAGGGTGAACCCTACGAGTCGCCGATGAAGCCTTGGGGCGGCATCGAGTCCCTCGCTTGGACCCCTGACAGTAAGAGTCTGGTGTATGTCTGCCGCAAGAAAACGGGTAAGGACTATGCTTTCTCGACCAACAGCGACCTGTACCGCTATAACCTCGAGACCGGCAAGACCGAGAACCTCACTCAGGGCATGATGGGCTACGACACCTATCCCATCATCAACAGCAAGGGTGAAATGGCTTGGCTCTCGATGGAGCATGATGGCTATGAGGCCGATAAGAACCGCATCTTCTTCATGGATGCTGCCGGTAACAAGAAGGACTTGACCGCCGATTGGGACTACAGCGTTGATGCTATCGCTTGGTCACCCGACGAGAAGGCCATCTATTTCATCTGCCCGTTCCAGGGTGTTCAGCCCATCTTCCGCATGGATGTCGCTACCCAGAAGATTGACACCATCGCTATGGGCGTGTGTGACTACGACGGCTTGGCATTTGCCGAGGGCGGCAAGGTGATCACCTGCCAGCACAGCTACCAGACCCCCAACGAGATCTTTAGTGTCGAGATGGGCAAGGAGCCCGTTCAGCTCACTCATGTCAACGATGAGATGCTCGCCCAGGTTGACCCCATCGGCATCGAGAAGCGCATGGTGCCCACCACCGATGGCAAGTTGATGACCACTTGGGTTTGCTACCCGCCCAACTTCGACCCCAACAAGAAGTATCCCGCTATCCTCTTCTGTGAGGGTGGACCGCAGTCGCCTGTTAGCCAGTTCTGGAGCTATCGCTGGAACATGCGCATCATGGCCAGCAACGGCTATATCGTGATTCTGCCCAACCGTCGTGGCCTGCCTGGCTTCGGTACCGAGTGGAATGCCCAGATCAGCGGCGATTACGGCGGCCAGAACATGCGTGACTACCTCAGCGCTGTGGACTACATGAAGAAGGAGCCCTACATCGACGGTGACCACATTGGTGCTGTTGGTGCCAGCTATGGTGGCTATTCGGTTTACTTCCTCGCTGGTAACCACAACAAGCGTTTTGCTTGCTTCCTGGCTCATGCCGGTATCTTCAACCTCGAGGCTCAGTACCTTGAGACCGAGGAGATGTGGTTCGTGCAATGGGATCTCGGTGGCCCGTACTGGGATAAGAGCAACGCTACCGCTCAGCGTTCTTACACCCAGGCCAACCCCAAGAACTATGTGCAGAATTGGGACACCCCCATCATGTGCACCGCTGGTGAGTTGGATTACCGCATTGTCTTCACTCAGGCTTGTCAAGCATTCAACGCTGCCAAGATTAAGGGCCTGCCTGCCCGTCTGCTGCTCTTCCCCGATGAGAACCACTGGATTCTCAAGCCCCAGAACAGCATCCTCTGGCAACGTGAGTTCTTCAAGTGGCTCGACACTTGGTTGAAGCCGGGCAGTGAGGCTGCTAAGCAGTACAAGGCCCAGCAGGACTCCATCGCCGCCGCTAAGGCTGCCGTTGAGCCCGCACCCGTTGAAGAAAAGAAGAACTAACAATAATTAGAACTTTAAGGTGTTAGGCTTTAGGCATTAGGATTAGGTGAATAGAACCTAAAACCTATACCTGAAACCTAACACCTTTTATTTAAATTGAAATCGATGAAATTGCTCGCTAAGAATCAGCGCATAAGCATCTCCCCCTCTAAGTTAGAGGGGGCAGGGGGCGTTGATGAAACCCAAGCCGGAAATCATCCGCAGTAACAAGAACGCCCCCGCCCTATTGGGCACCCCCTCTTAACCAAGAGGGGGAATTGAGCATCAGCAATTTATTTTATCGAACTCACGTTATTTATCATTCAGGATGAAATACTCAGTGTCAACCAAGCAAGTCACCATCGGTGCCGACGAGTTTATCAGCCGTTATCGTGACGTGGAACGCATCAGGCAATTCTGCCTGCAGTGTCCGGGTTATGGTAAGGCTTGGAATTGCCCGCCGTTTGATTTTGACCCGAGGACCGTCAGCGACGGCTTTAAAACAGTGATTTTCATCGGGACTATCATTGAGTTTGACGAGGAAACGCGTGCAGCGTGCACCACACCAGAGCAAGCCACGAGTGTAGGCCGCCAAGCGATGGAAGAGGTGTGGAAGACGCTCTTGCCGAAAATGCATCAGATGGAACGTGAGGTGCCTGGAAGTCGCTGCTTTACTTTCCGTTGTATCCTGTGTCCCGAGGGGTGCACGCGGCCCGAGGGTAAACCTTGCCGCTACCCCGAGCAGATGCGATATTCCCTGGAGTCAATAGGTTTTGACATAACAAAGGCGGCAACCGACTTGCTCGATATCCGCCTCGATTGGAGCACCGATGGCTCCTTGAGCAAGACAATCACCCTGCTCACGGCACTCATGTGCCCTTGACAATTACCACTTGTGGAAGACGAAGAACACTGCCATCACCAGGCAGATAAACGCTGCCAGATGGTTCCAGCGCAACGACTCACCGTTGAAGAATACCGTGACAAAAACAGTGAACACAGCCAGCGACACCACTTCCTGAATCACCTTCAACTGCATGATATTAAATGGCCCGCCATTACCATCAAACCCGATCCTGTTGGCGGGTACTTGGCATGAATACTCGGGCAGGGCAAGCATCCATGACATCAAGATGATGACATAGAGTGGCGTGTTGTCACTGAAGACCTTGATCTGTTGCAGTTTCAGATGGCCATACCAGGCGAACGTCATGAAGATATTGGACACAATGAGAAGTCCAATAGTATAGAATTGTTGCAAGTGGTGCATGAGTTGTTTTGTAATCAGTTTTCGTTTTGACGCCGCAAAAGTACTCATTTATTCTGACTTCAAGCCATTTATTCCCAAATTTACACGCTCAATTCACGACAACCTTTATTTTTAATCGGCCTAAAGGCCGAGAAATTAAACAAAATTTGTATACAAACTAAACAAAATAAATTTTTATTATAATTTTATTAATAATTTTGCTTAATTTCTCGCGCGCAGCGCGATTAAATATCTGATGAACGTAATTGTCTGTCGTTACGTTATTGCTTGCTGGGCGAGACATTGATGACCACGTATTCCGAGTCGGTGCCGATGCGGAACTTGCCACCCCAGATGCCTATGCCCGAGCTCACGTAGTAGTCCGTATTCCCTCGGCGATAGGACCCGTAATCACACTCGTACATCTTCTTGGTCACCCAGTTCAGGGGCCATACTTGGCCGCGATGCGTATGGCCGCTCAGTTGCAGGTCCACGCCGTTCTGCTCGGCTTCCTCCAGATGGTAGGGTTGGTGATCGAGTAGGATGATGTAGTTGTCGTGGTTAGCGGTCTGCATCAGTTGCTCAACGCTTTTACGGCGGCGGTTCATGCGGTCGTCTCGTCCCGCTATCGTCACGTTGCCAATCGTTAAACTGCTATCGCGTAACAAGTTGATGCCTGTTTGACTGATGAGCTCAAGTGACTTGTCGATGCCGGTGATGTATTCATGGTTGCCCATGCAGGCCAGCGTTGGGGCATTCAGTCGTTTCAGTTCTTCGGCAGTGCCTTGGGCCAGCAGGGGACGAACGTTGCCGTCAATCATGTCGCCCGCTATCAGGATAAGGTCGGCATGTTCTGCATTGATCAGATCAACCCAACGGCCCACCTCGGCGCGGCGGTTGTGGAACCCGGCGTGCAGGTCGCTCAACATGACAATCTTGAGGGGCCGTTCCAGGTGTTTATTGGTTGTGAGGTTGATTTCCTGGCGCTGCTTGTTGTGATAATGGATATTGCCGCCGATAAAGGTGACCAGCATCGCGCCTGTCAGTGCCAGCGAGGTGATGGCATTGTCCTTGAGCCATGAAGCGGGCACTAAATGAATGAGCCGCCCGATGTCAAGCACGAGGAAGGCCATCAGCAGGTAAAACATGATTACCAGCCATGAATTACCGATTTCATACATCGCTGTGGCCATGCCTAAGGGCACGCTGTCGCTCTTGAACTGCATCACCATGCAGCACAGCGCCAACAGCATGATCAGCATCACAATAATCTTGACGGGAGTCGAGAATGGCAATACGCGCCAAACGTGCCACGACACATATCCCTGCATGACCAGCATGACGGTCAATGCGACAATGAAGAATTTTGCCATAGATCCTGTTTTTTGTTGACAAAATTACTAAAAAATCACTTCTCCCAGCCAATGAATGGGTAATATTGATTAATTTTGTGACTAAATACTCTGATTGCTATGAAGGAGAAAGAAATCTTGCAAACGGTCAAGGAGCGCATGGGCATTGAGACGCTCAATGACATGCAGAGCATGGCGCTGGACAAGTGGAAGTCGGGTAGTGGGGACCTCATCCTTTATTCCCCGACAGGAACGGGTAAGACGTTGGCATTTACCATGTGCCTCTTGCAGGCCCTCAAGCCTCCCATGCAGCAGCTGCAGGCCGTGGTGCTCAGCCCCTCTCGCGAACTGGTGATGCAGACGGCTGAAATCCTGCGCCAACTCGCCACCGGGTACAAGGTGACGCCTTGCTACGGTGGTCATGCCGTCAGTGACGAGAAGGCCTCCCTTGCAGTCACCCCTGACATTATCGTCGCCACCCCGGGCCGCTTGCTGGATCACCACAAGCGTGGGCATATCGATTTGCGGGGCGCCCGCCTGCTTGTCCTCGACGAAATGGACAAGTCTCTTGAGTTGGGCTTTGAGGATGAGATGCGCCAACTCTTGAAACAGATGCCCAAACTCAACCGTCGCATCCTCGCGTCGGCCACTGTGCTCTATCCTGTGCCCGACTATGTGCGCCTGCACAATCCTTACACGCTTGACGTGTTGGAGAAATCAGAGCAGCCTGCCGAGCGCATCACTGTGCGGCAGGTGATGGCTGATAGCAAAGACAAACTCGATACCCTGCGCCAGTTGTTGCTCTCCCTGGATGATGGTAAGGTCATCGTTTTTGCCAATTATCGCGAGAGCGTGGAACGCATTCATCAGTTCCTGGTCAAGAACCGCATCGATGCTGGCATCTATCACGGGGCCTTGGAACAGCAGGACCGGGAGTGTGCCGTCGCCATGCTCAACAACGGCAGTATCAATGTTCTGGTTTCTACTGACCTTGCTTCGCGCGGATTAGATATAGATACGGTCGAACACATCATCCATTACCATATGCCCGTGAGCGAGCAAGCTTATATCCACCGCAATGGCCGCACCGCGCGTGTCGATGCTGTCGGCAATGCCTATGTCATTACCGCTCCTGCCGAGGAGTTGCCCGATTGGGTGACCATCGATGAGCCGATGACATTGCATCCCGCTGACACCAGACCACGAGCCACGATGGCGACGCTGTATTTCCAGGCCGGCAAGAAGGAAAAACTGTCACGCGGTGACATCCTGGGATTCATTGCTGGCAATGGCGGCATCGAGGCCAGTTGCATTGGCCGCATCGATGTGCGCGACCATTACTCTCTTGCTGCCGTGCCACGACGCAGCGCTCAAGGCGTGCTCAAGAACCTCATGAATGCCAAAATCAAGGGTAAAAAAGTGAGGATTTCGATAAAAACGCCTGTCTCTTAGCCTTTTTATGGGGCTCTGAAGACGATTTTTCGCAGCATCGATAATATTTATTAACATTTTGCGTTATATAGAAAATAATGTACCTTAAACTTTAGCTATAGCATCACTATGAAACCTAAAAAAAGAAAACGTGACCTCTATTTCTTGAAATTGCTATCCCGCAGTTTCCCGAATGTAGCAACCGCAAGCACCGAGATTATTAACCTTGAGGCTATCTTGAACCTGCCCAAGGGCACTGAACATTTCCTGGCTGACTTGCATGGTGAGTATCTGGCTTTCCAGCATGTGCTGCGCAACGCCAGCGGAACCATCAAGCGTAAGGTGGGCGAGATCTTTAGCGATTCGCTGAGCACCCGTGAGCAGAAGGACTTGTGTACGCTCATCTATTATCCTGCCGAGAAACTCGAACTTGTCAAGGATGACATCACCGATAGGGACGAACTGAATGACTGGTACTTTATCACCATCAACCGCTTGGTGAAGGTCTGCCGCAACGTCTCTTCCAAGTATAGCCGCTCTAAGGTCCATAAGGCACTGCCCGAGGACTTCTCTTATATCATCCAGGAGCTGTTGCACGAGCACAGCAGCGACCCCAACAAGCAGGCCTATGTTGATGTGATTATTCGCACCATCATCTCAACCCACCGTGTCGATGAATTTATCATCGCGATGTGTAACCTCATCCAGCAGTTGACTATCGACACGCTGCACATCCTGGGTGACGTCTATGACCGTGGTCCCAGCCCTGATAAGATCATGGACGTGCTGGGCAGCTTCCACAATTTTGACATCCAGTGGGGTAACCACGATATCCTGTGGATGGGTGCTGCTGCAGGTAATGACTGCAGTATCGCCAACGTGTTGCGTATCGCTCTGCGATATGGCAATCACGGCGTTCTCGAGGATGGTTATGGCATCAACCTGCTGCCCCTGGCCACCTTCGCCATGGACACCTATGCTGACGATCCCTGTGAACGCTTCCTCCCGAAGGATGGCAGTGCTAAGGATCCCGAACGTGCACGCACGGCCCAACTCGTGGCTCAGATGCACAAGGCCATCAGCATTATCCAGTTCAAACTCGAGGCCGCTACGATCAAGCGCCGTCCTGACTTCGATATGAAGGACCGCCTGTTGCTTGACAAGATGGACCTCAAGAAGGGCATCATCAAGATTAAAGGTAAGGAATACGAACTCCTCGATACCAATTTCCCGACCGTAGATCCCAAGCATCCCTATAAGTTGACCCCCGAGGAGGAATCCATCGTCAATAAGTTGCACCAGTCGTTCACCGAGAGCGAAAAACTGCGCAAACACATGTTGTGCATGTTCCGCAATGGCTGTCTTTACACCATTGTCAATGGCAACCTGCTCTATCATGCTTCGATTCCCCTGAACGAGGACGGTACCCTCAAGGATGTCTCCATCCGCGGTGAGAAATTCCACGGCAAGGCCTTGCTCAAGCGTGCTGGTAACCTCATTCGCAGCGCTTACTTCGGCTGCGATGATCCCGATGAAAAGGAATTTGCACTTGATTACTTGTGGTACCTGTGGTGCGGTCCTGATTCACCTGCGTTTGACAAGAGCAAGATGGCGACGTTTGAGCGCTATTTCATTGCTGACAAGGATACTCACAAGGAGGTCAAAGGTGCTTACTACACTATGCGCGACAATGCTCAGGTCGTTGACGCTATTCTTGACGAGTTTGGCGTTGAAGGCGAACATCGCCACATCATCAACGGCCATGTGCCCGTCAAGACCATCAAGGGTGAGAATCCCATCAAGGCTGGTGGCAAACTCATGGTGATTGACGGCGGTTTCTCCAAGGCCTATCAACCCGAGACCGGTATCGCGGGCTATACCCTTGTGTACCACTCGCGTGGCTTTGAACTCGTACAGCACGAGCCGTTCTCATCAATCGACGAAGCCGTGCGCCTGGGCCAGGACATCAAGTCAACCCGCAGCTTGGTCGAGCTCACTAACCACCGCATGCACGTCAAGGACACTGACATCGGCATCGAGCTTCAGTCCCAGATCGAGGACCTCCAGGAATTACTTGACGCCTATCGTTCCGGTGACCTCAAGGAGCGCAACCTGCGTCCCATCACCAACAAGCGCTAACAAGATTGCGTTAGCAGATTCTTTATCACATCACGCGACATCCACTCCGGCTGCCGCGTGATGCTCTTTGACACCCCCACTTAATCCCTGAAGTCTCAAACCTAAAAAGCATAGTCTTTTAAACGCCAAAGTCATTTTTTTGTCTAAACGGATGGTTGTTAAAAAATAATTATTATATTTGCAGGTTGTAAAGAATTGACAATTCACATTATTCATTAATAAATTATTATAAAACAATGAAAAAGACTTTATGTTTATTATTGAGTGCAATGTTGATGCTCGGTATCTCGGGCTGTGGTTCAATGAATAACGCTACCAAGGGTGGTCTCATCGGCGGTGGCGGTGGTGCTGCTATCGGTGCTGGTATCGGTGCGCTCATCGGCAAGGGTAAGGGTGCTGCCATCGGTGGTGCTATCGGTGCTGTTGCTGGTGGTGTAGCTGGTACGCTCATCGGCAAGAAGATGGACAAGCAGGCTCGTGAGCTGGCTCAGATCGCTGGTGCTCAAGTTGACACCGTGACCGACGTGAACGGCTTTGAGGGCATCAAGGTGACCTTTGACAATGGTATCCTTTTCGGTTTCAACAGCTCCAAGCTGGGTCAGAGCGCTGAGGCTTCCTTGACCGAGTTCGCTAAGTCACTGATCAACAACCCCCAGACCGACGTTCAGATTTACGGCCACACCGACAATGTGGGTACCCGTGCCGCTAACGAGAAGGTTTCTAACGCTCGCGCTACCGAGGTGAAGAACTACCTCACCAATGCTGGTGTTCCCGCTGCTCGTCTTTCCAGCAGGGGCTTGGCTTATGACTATCCTGTTGCCAGCAACGACACCGAGGCTGGACGTGCTCAGAACCGTCGCGTTGAGATTTACATCACCGCTAACGAGGACATGATCCAGGCTGCTCAGGACGGCACCCTCAAGTGAGCAAGAAGGGACTGGTTATTTCCAGTAAGATTTCATCAAGGGCATTTCCTTTTCGGAGATGCCCTTGATTTTTGCAAGTGGTTTATATTGAGATACTTTGTGGTCCTGTGGGTTTTACTTTTGGAAAACTTTTTGCGATATACTAAAATCTAATAACTTGAAAATCAACTGATTAAAAATTTTTCTGAAAAACTTTAGAAAAGTTTGATAATATTTTGTGGTTAGAATTTTTCGTATTACCTTTGCGAGGATTTTGCGCTGTGGTGATTTTATGGCGCATATCCAGATAAACAACATTAAGAAAAATTATTAAACCTCAAAAATAATCATGGAACCAAAAACCTACAATTACCAGCAGGCCTACGAGGCCTCGTTGAAATACTTTGACGGTGATGAACTTGCCGCCAGGGTGTGGGCTACAAAATATGCCTTGAAGGATTCTTTCGGGAACCTCTACGAGTTGACACCCGACGATATGCACCGTCGCATCGCCCGTGAGATTGCCCGTATCGAGAATAAGTATCCCAACCCCATGAGCGAGGACCGCTTGTTTGACTTGATGAGCCACTTCCGCTACATCGTGCCTCAGGGTAGCCCCATGGCCGGTATCGGCAATAATTTCCAGGTGGGCTCATTGAGCAACTGCTTTGTAGTCGGCCTTGATGGCGAACCTGATAGTTATGGTGGCATCCTCAAGATTGACGAAGAGCAGGTGCAACTCATGAAACGCCGTGGTGGTGTTGGCCACGACCTGTCCCACATCCGTCCCAAGGGCTCTCCCGTCAAGAACAGCGCATTGACTTCGACAGGCCTTGTCCCCTTCATGGTGCGTTACAGCAACAGCACCCGCGAGGTGGCTCAAGACGGACGTCGCGGAGCGCTGATGCTCACCGTGAGCATCAAGCATCCTGATGCCGAGTCGTTCATTGATGCAAAGATGGTTGAGGGTAAGGTGACTGGTGCTAATGTGTCAGTCCGTATCGATGACGCCTTTATGAAGGCGGCTATCGAAGACAAGCCCTACCACCAGCAGTATCCCATCGATAGCGACAAGCCTGTCTATGAGCAGGAAATCGATGCCGCCAAGCTTTGGGCTAAGATTGTCCACAATGCATGGAAGAGCGCGGAGCCGGGCATCCTCTTCTGGGACACCATCACCCGCGAGTCGGTGCCTGACTGCTATGCCGACCTGGGCTTCAAGACCATCTCGACCAATCCCTGTGGTGAGATACCTCTGTGCCCGTACGACAGTTGCCGCCTCATCGCTATCAACCTCTATAGTTATGTGAAGAATCCTTTCACGCCCGAGGCTTACTTCGACTACGACATGTTTAAGGAGCATGTGGCATGCGCCCAACGCATGATGGACGATATCATCGACCTGGAAATGGAGAAGATTGAAAAGATCCTCGAGAAAATCCAGTCCGACCCGGAGACCAAGGAGGTCAAGACCACTGAGCTCAACCTGTGGAACAAAATCCGCAACAAGACCTTGAAAGGACGCCGTACAGGCGTGGGTACCACTGGCGAGGGCGATATGATCGCTGCCATGGGGCTGCGTTACGGCACGCCCGAGGCTACCGAGTTCTCGGTCAGCGTTCACAAGGCGTTGGCCCTGGCTGCCTATGGTTCGTCGGTACAGATGGCTAAGGAACGTGGCGCGTTTGAGATTTATGATGCTAAGCGTGAGTTCAATAATCCTTATATCAATCGCATTCGTGAGGCCGATCCCGATCTCTATGAGGATATGGTGAAATATGGTCGTCGCAACATTGCTTGCTTGACCATCGCTCCCACGGGCACCACCAGCCTGTTGACACAGACTACATCGGGCATCGAACCCGTCTTTATGCCCGTGTATAAGCGTCGCCGCAAGGTCAATCCCAGCGACAAGGACGTCCATGTTGACCTGGTTGACGAGAACGGTGATTCGTTCGAGGAATTCATCGTGTACCACCACAAGTTGGTGACATGGATGAATGTTAACAATATCCCTGTGCGCCGTGACTACACTCAGGAGGAACTCAATGCGATCGTGGAGCGCTCTCCCTATTACAAGGCGACTGCAAACGATGTTGACTGGGTCAACAAGGTGAGGATGCAGGGCGAAGTGCAGAAGTGGGTGGACCACAGCATCAGCGTCACCATCAACCTGCCCAACGACATCAGCGAGGAAATGGTTGGCAGGCTTTATGTCGAGGCATGGCGCAGCGGCTGTAAGGGTTGCACCGTCTATCGTGACGGCTCGCGTACCGGTGTGCTTGTGGCCTTGAGCGACAACGACAAGAAGAAGGAGCAGGAGAAGGAGAAAGCCGAGAACAAAGAGACGGCTGCACGCTACATTGCTGAAGAGGAACACATCCTCAAACGCCCTGTGGAACTTGAGGCCGACGTGGTGCGATTCCAGAACAAGAAGGAAAAATGGATTGCCTTTATCGGCTTGATTGATGGCCGTCCTTACGAAATCTTCACCGGTATCGCCGACGATGACGAGGGCATCTTCTGCCCCAAGTCAGTCACCAAGGGCAAAATCATCAAGGCCGTTGGCGAGGATGGCGTCAAGCGTTATGACTTCCAGTTTATCAACAAGCGCGGTTTCAAGACCACCATCGAGGGCCTGAGCGAGAAGTTCAACCCCGAGTTTTGGAACTATGCCAAGTTGATTTCCGGTGTGTTGCGCTATGGCATGCCCATTCCTCAGGTGCTCAAACTTGTGAGCAGCCTGGAGTTGGATAGCCAGTCGATCAACACGTGGAAGATGGGCGTTGAGCGTGCGCTCAAACGCTACATCAACAACGGTGAGGCTGCTGCCGAGCGCTGCCCCAACTGTGGGCAGGACACCCTCGTTTATCAGGAGGGCTGCCTCATCTGCACCAACTGCGGCACTTCTCGCTGCGGTTGATCCCTGATAATTAATGTGCAAGGCGAAATACGTTAAATTGTGGTGTACCCTGTCTAAGCGAGATAGGGTACACCTTGTTTTAATAATCATTTATAACCATCAACTACTATCTACTATTATGAAACGATTAAAGATTCTTATGTTGGTTGTGTTGTCATCGTTATCGGTGTCAACTTGGGCTGGCAGCAGTGCCGATGCGCAGATGCGTGCCACTGCCAGCCGTGTCCTCCAGTCCTCGCGACCCCTTGAACTTGTGGCTTACTATCCTGGTATGGCTGTTTATCGTCAGAAGGGTGGTGGATTTGCAATCGTCTCCAGCAATGAGCAAACACCGACTGTTTTGGCCTATTCCCGCTCGGGAGACCTAAACCTCTCGGACAATAATCCTGGATTCAACTGGTGGCTGAATGCCACTAAAAAGGTGATGATGAAGTCGGTTCCCATGCGTGAGACCACCAAACCTGATCCGAGCCGTTTTAAACCTTCGGTGCAACCGCTGATAACCTCTATTTGGGGACAACGTGAACCGTTCAAGTTCATGTGTCCGCTGGATACTTATGTCTCAGACTATAGCCTGTATGGAACCTATACGCCTGATTTGGGCCATTATTCTGTGGGCTGTGGCCCCCTGGCAATGGCTCAGTATCTGAATTTTTACAAGTTCCCCAAGCATGGCGTCGGTGAGGAATCAGTCACGGTGAAGTATGTATAAAACTTAGCGGCTTCGCGGCTTAGCGTGATTCTCACAAGAATGCGGTAGCCTCTCTAATCACTAATCTCTAATCACTAATCAGCGAGCAACGCGAGCATTCTACCCGCAGTCCCAGCAGTAGTATGTGTGGGTGAAATCGAGGGCAGCCAGGTCATCGTGATGGATAAAGATGAAGCCGCTGCCCATGTCGCCCCACATGACGAGTTCACCTTGCCCCTGAGTAGAGAACTGGGAATCTAGTTGGAACAACAGCGTGTCGTGATACTCGATGTCACGACGCGCTTCGTCTTGCGTATAGACGGGATAGCCCAGCATCTGGTGATGGGGTCGCTTCATGCCTTGCTGTTCCAGGAGCAGACATTCGTCGTTATTCAAGTATGCATACCATGCCTTGTCGCCCATGTCATCACCCGTAATGTCCTTGACGATGTCAGCAAACAGGCGGTTGAAGTGCCCGTCGTTCACTCCCATTGAAGTCGGTTCGGCCACCACGTCGATGGCCGCTTCTCGCTTGACGGGCGTGAGCATGGGATCAACGGTGTCGTGTGTGGGTGCGTCTGTGGGTTTGGCATTCTCCTCAATGGTCTCGTGATAGACGATGCGGAACCCTGTGCCGTCTTCGTTGTAATTACCCTGGCATCCATACATCCGCTCGGGATTCACGCTGATGAACCACTGCAACATTCCCTGTTCAGGCAGTGGCGCCTTCAGTCCCGCTTCCTCACAGTTGATTTGCATCAGCAGGAGCATCTTGTTGCCCCCGCCATCCACGGGGAAATCCTTATTAGCGGGCCAATAGGGCATCCCTCCGACCTTACTGCCGGTAATCTTAGCCTTGCGTTCCTCATTCAGCACCAAGCGATAATGTTCAGTTGCCGTCCGCTTAGCAATCTCCTCAACAATCCCCAACACCTTTTCACTCACTTGTTCCATATCCATTAGCCATGTAACCGCAACAATCTCTTATCTCTTATCTCTTATCTAAATAGTGTCCCTCGATATTGTTGATGCAAGGGCAGGCACGGCTGTCGAGGATGCGGATGCGCCACTCGCTGGCCGTCTTCTCGTGGAAGCGAACGATGCGCTTGTAGCCGATGGTCGTTGTTTCCTCATCCACGAGCACGGGTACCCACTTGCCGCAGCACGTCTTGTACTCGATGACAAACTCCTTGACGCGTTGCCCCAGCGGAATATACTCCTGTAGCATGATACAGTTCAGGGTAATATCCTTTTTGGTCTTGATTTCGATGTCGGCGACGGTCACCCCGTCCTTGGGAGCCCAGTAGGTTTCCCACTTGTCATCACCCATCTTTGAGGCGCTAAACTCCTTGCAGCGGGTATCAGTAGCGGTGAATTTTGCACCGGCCAACAAGTTGTTGCCCAGTTCACGGCTGATGCGTTCGTGCCACTGCACGGCAGTTGCCGAGTCGGTGGGATGGATGAGTCCATCGCGGTCCACGGGGAAGTTGAGCAAGAGGGTGCCGTTATGGCCCACGCTGCGGTAGTACAGGTCGGTCAGTTCGTCAACGCTCTTCACTTTGTCGTCCTCACTCTCGTGGTAGAACCATCCTGGGCGGATGCTGGTATCGCACTCGCTGGCGCACCAGGCGTCACCGTCGGCATGGCCCGATTGCAGTTCTTCATATTGGGGATAGCCTGGATAGACCTCCTTGATGCGCAGGAAGGCCCAGTTCGTCGGGTTGGCATAGCCTTTCTCGTTACCCACCCAGCGACAGCCCGGGCCGCCGTCCGAGAAGATGATAGCATTGGGTTGCAGACGGTTCACGATGCCCCAAGCCTTGGGATAGTTGTAATAGGTGCTGCGGTCAATCTCGCGTTTTTCGCACGCTCCGCCATACCAGCCGTCGCCTCCGTTAGCGCCATCAAACCACACTTCAAACACGTCCCCATACTGTGTCATCAGTTCCTCCAACTGGTTGTAGTAATAGGTGACATATTCGGGAGTGCCATAACTGGCCTGATGCCTGTCCCATGGCGAGAGATAGACACCAAATTTGATTCCATATTTCTTGCATGCTTCCGATAGTTCGCGCACCACATCGCGCTTGAAAGGCGAATTGGCCACGCTATAGTCGGTATATTTCGAAGGCCACAGACAGAAACCGTCATGGTGTTTGCACGTCAGGATCACACCCTTCATGCCCGCCTTGACAATCGTCTGCACCCATTCCTCGCAGTCGAGTCGGGTAGGGTTAAACGCCTCGGCTGGTGTGTCACCATACCCCCATTCCTTATCCGTAAACGTGTTAGGCCCAAAGTGGATAAACGCATACGTCTCCAACTGTTGCCACGCCACCTGCGCCTCTGTCGGCACTGGCCCAACCGCCTCCGGCGCCACACTATTATCACCCATGGCAATAACGGGAAATAACAAGGCACTTGCAAGTATCGATATGAGTTTTTTTGTCATGAGGCTATATACTTGAATACAGATAAATGGATTAAACTGATTTTACGGTGTCGCCTAGGGTAACTTGTTGTTGTTTGTAGAGCAGGCCGAGGGCTTTCTTGAAGTCTTTCTTGCTGCAGTTGAAGGCGTCCATGATGTCCTGCGGGTCGCTCTTGTCGGTAAGGTTCATTTCACCACCGTGGGCCTTGAGGTAGTCGAGGATGCGGTCAGCAAGGTCATCGACGCGCATTTTCTCGATTTTGGCGAGGGTGACATCGACCTTGCCGTCAGGACGCACCTGCTTGACAAAGGCGGTCAACCGGTCGCCAATGTTCACATTCTGGTAAATCTCGTTCTGGTAGATTTGTCCCCAATGCTCATTGTTGATGATGACTCGGTAGCCCAGGTCGCTGCGCTGCGTCACCAGCACCTCCACTTTCTCGCGGTGATAATAGTCAGGTTCGGTATGGTTGAGGAATTTGGCGAGCTTGGCACTGGCGACGATGCGATGGCTGGCCTCGTCGAGATAAACGCGCACGATGTAGCTGCGGCCCACCTTCATGTCAACGCGTTGTTCGCTGAAGGGTACCAACAGGTCTTTGGCGACCAGCCCCCAATCGAGGAAAGCTCCCACTTTGTTGACCGCCTTCACGCGCATGAGGGCAAAATCGCCCACCACGGCTTTAGGCTCCTCGGTGGTAGCAACGGGACGGTTCTCACTGTCGTTATAGACAAACACGCGGATAGTATCACCCACCTTCATGTCAGGGGTGAGATAACGCTTGGGCAAGAGCACCTCGTGGGTGTCATCATCGATGAGGTAGGCACCGAAATCTACCGTTCGGTTAATGCGTAGCTCGTTATATTCTCCGATTTTCATATCGTTTATTTTTGTTCTGACAACAGGACAGCGTTGCCGGTGATGTTTGATATTTTTCTGCAAAGTTCGGCAAAAAAATCCATTTCACAACTTGGTTTTCGACAAAATATCGTACCTTAGCGAGATTAAAAACAACTCACTAAGCCTAGAAACGATGAAAACGAAGTACTTTACTTTATTTATTATATTGTCTCTCACCGCATTACTCTTCTCCTGTTCCAAAACGGGCAAGAGTTCAGGCGGAGATGGCAAGCCTGCTGTGACTGTGAAATCTCAACGATTGAATGACAGTTCGTCTTTCATGATGTCCAATGGCGAGCGCTGCACAATCATTGCCGATGCAACAATCGATTATCCGGTGAAAGCTGAAGATGGGACCCCAATGGACAGCCTCCAGAAACTGTTTGCCGCCTATGTGCTTGAATCGGGCGACTCGTTGTCGCTGCAGGATGCCATGCGTCAAGTGGTCACCAACAGCATGCACCAGTATGATTTCATGGTGGAACCCGTCAGCCAGGAGGAACTGGCCGAGGATGAGGGAATGGCCACACTCAAGTATGCCACGAGCACGCGCGTTACGCCCATGTACAACAAGAATGGGGTGGTGACATTCGAGCGCGTCGATGTGGTGAAGAAAAACGATAAAGTGACTTCAGTGACTCATCGTTACTACAGTTTTGATGTCAAGACACAGACCTTTATCGACCTGAACCGCCTGTTCCGTGAGGATGCCGTTGCCGACGTCTGCCAACTGCTGAAACAACAGTTGCTCAAGCAGAACAACGCCACGGGCAACGAGCAATTGAATGATCTGGGCTACTTCAATGTCGAGAACATCTCGGTGACACGCAATTTCTATTTCGACGACAAGGGTGTGACATGGAGTTATCTGCCCAACGAGTTGGCGGTCGAAGCCGTGGGTGAGCCAAAAATCTTTATCCCTTACGGCGACTTGACTGATTACCTCTGTGATGACAGCATCCTCGAAAGACTGTAAAGAGGCTTTAGGTGCACGACTTTATAGGTAATCGAGAAATCAAAGATGATATGGATTACATATTGAAATATTTCCTGGAGTTGACTGAAAAACAACGCCAGCAGATGGCGGCTCTGGAAACCCTCTATCCTGAGTGGAATGCCAAGATAAACGTCATTTCACGCAAGGACATCGACAACTTGGAGGTGAACCACATTCTTCACTCGCTAGGCATCGTCAAATTCGTCAAGTTCACGCCAGGAACACGGGTGATGGACCTGGGAACGGGTGGGGGACTACCCGGCATTCCACTTGCCATCTATTACCCCGATGTGACATTCCATCTTGTGGACCGCATCGGTAAGAAACTGCGGGTGGCCCAAGATATTGCAGAACGCATAGGACTTACTAACGTTACCTTCCAGCATGGCGACGTCAAGGAAGTGAAGGGTAAGTTTGACTTCGTAGTGAGCCGTGCCGTGATGGACTTGGGCGACTTGGTGCCTCTCGTGAAACGCTTTATTGATACTGAGGACCGAAATGCCGTGCCTAATGGCCTGATCTGCCTCAAGGGCGGCGACCTGAGTGGAGAAGTGCAGAAATACAAGAGCCAGGTGCTTATTGACGAGTTGTCGAGTTATTTTAAAGAAGAATTCTTCAAAACCAAGAAAATCCTCTATCTCCCCCTTTAAACTCTAAACTTTAAACTGTATGAACGCTACAATGATGACCGTCAACCCGTTTGGCGAGAATTTATATATCCTGTGGGACGAGATTTCGCATGAGGCTGTGGTCGTTGACCCCGGCATGATGCGTGACAGTGAACGTGAAATGGTGACCAAGTTCATTGATGAACACAAGTTGATTGTAAAACACATCCTGTTGACTCATCTGCACATCGATCACATCACCAGTGCTCGATGGCTGGCCGATGAGACTGGTGCCGACGTGTGCGGCAGTTCCCTGGATGCACCATTAGGCCAGGAACTCCCCGATCAAGTTGCACATTTCCGCATCAATGTCGAGGTAGATCCCTTGACGGTTGATCGCAACTTGGCTGACGGTGATACTCTTCAAGTGGGTGACGAGATGATTCAGGTGCTGCACGTCCCTGGCCACAGTCCAGGCGGTCTGGCATTTTATCTGCCTCAAAGCGCGCTGCTCATCAGTGGCGACACTATCTTTAACGGCAGTGTGGGCCGTACCGACTTGTGGGGTGGCGACATGGCACAGCTGTTGAACAGCATCCGCGAGAAAATCTACACGCTCCCCGACGAAACGGTCATCGCCTCAGGCCACGGTCCCACAACCACCGTAGCCGACGAAAAACGCTTCAACCCCTTCCTCTAACCGAACGAGCAAACATCAATATAAAACGGAACTGTGCCATAATCGGCATCTGGATTTTTAATCGGCCTAACGGCCGAGAAATTAAGCAAAATTAATTTTTATTTTAATTTTATTAATAATTTTGTTTAATTTCTCGCGCGAAGCGCGATTCAATTTGCAGCAGATGAATTATGACACAGTTCCGTTTTTTCCCGTAATATCCGTCTTCTCCGTTATCTACGTTTACAAGGCAATGGCAACGCCCAGCATCCAAGTGTTCTTGATTTCGGGACCGAATCCCTTCTTGAACATGTTACAGGGGCTGTAGCGGCAGTAAATGCCAAAGCGATTATAGGACAGGGCGCCATAGACATCAAAGGTCAGCTTGTTCTGCTTGATTCCGCGATAAGACACGTCGTGGTGGGTCTTGTTGACCTTATAATGGGTGTTGCACTTGGCATAAACGTTCCAGTTCATGGTTCCACCCAGTGTGATGTGGAATTTTTTACCAAAGAACTGCTGGAATTGGAGCGGAAATTGGATGGCCCTGACCGAGAGAACCGATGAACGGTCAACAGTGCCCTCAGGATAAGAATCGATGCCCACAATGTTGGTCACTTCGTCCATGGTAAAACAGTTGGGGCGCTTGAGCGAGAAACGCTTGTTGTCATAGCCCACGCCAATCGAGAATTGCTGCCCATGCAGGGTGTTGTAATTGAGGCTGGCAATGTTAAGGATACCCCAGTTGAAGCTGTTGTTGACCAGATCATAGGAAGTGCCGAGTCCTGCTCCGAAATATAATCCTGAACAAACGACGCTCCAGTGGTACTCTTTGTTGCTGCTCTTCATGAACGGCAGATTCAGTTCCCAGTCGGCAGACTGCGAAGTGTGTACTGTGTCGTTTCCCGAGTGTTGCATCTGATAGGTGTAACTATAATCATCATTTTCCTTTGATCCAATCACCTTAACCAGTGAGCCTGTTGGCGTCTCGGTGATGATGACTTGGTTGGGCTGTTCGATGACGGTCACTGTATCGGGGGCAGCGGCCTGTGCTTGCGCCATGGCAAGCATTGTAGCGAATAAAAGTACAATCTTGTTCATTTCCTTATGATTTTGTTTAGTGATTATTTACGTATGAGTTTCTTGATTTCCTCTTGGGTGGCAAGCCCTTCCATATAGATGAGCGTGACGATGTTTTTGGGAGATTTGCGAGCCAGGTTCTGATTCAAGTAGAAGATGTAACGGTTGTCGCGTTTACTCTTTTTCATCGTGTAGAAGCCGTAGTAGAGTTGCCCGTTACGGTATTCCACTTCTTTGTCAACAGCCTGCGCTCCATCTTTTACAACCAGTCCCTCGACAAGTTCGGCCTGGTTCTTGTCGGTCACGCTCAGGCTGTGATAGACGGTCAATCCGATTTCGCGGGCCTGAACTCCGGTCACGATAATCTCGGTGGCACCGGATGCTTTCTTGTATCGTCCGTCAAACAGGCGGTTGATGTTCAAGCCGGTCTGTGCCATGGCTGCTATTGTGGTGAGCAGGCAGGTCAGGATGATGATAGTGATTCGTTTCATATCAGTTGTTGTTTTATTCGTTGTCAAGTTCAAGGGCTTCACCCAGGCTGGAAAGTTGATCAGTCATTGCATTGGCGGCATTGTCCATTTTGCTCAAGTCATTGGCAACAAGAGCCATGACCTTATCATTGTCCTGCACAATCTGTCCGTTAACATAGGCAATACACACGTCACTCGGTTGTTGCTGATGCCACAGCGCAAAAGCACCCACGGCAAGAATGATGGCTATAGACGCCGCGATACCGATAATGCGCTGGCGCATGCCGTGTGTGGCTTGTCGCTGTTGCTGCTCGCTATGAGCGGCAAAGTAACCCATGACAACACGTGCGTCGTCAATGACCTCACTTTTCCATGGGCATTGGGCGAGTACTTGACGCATCATGTCTTCTTCCTCGATGGTCGTCATGCCGTCGAAGTATCGCTCGATGAGCTGTTCAAGCTCTTGCTGATTAATAATGTGCAGTAAATCCTTCATGATTTAACTCTCCTTTCTGTTACGGTAAATTTCGCGCACCCGTTTGCGGGCTCGGCTCAGTTCAACCCTGACCGTGGCGGGTTGCATCCCCAATCGGGCTGCTATGTCGTCAAACTCCATCCCTTGAATCTCCCTCATGTCGATGATGGCACGCTGGTTGGCTGACAATTCCTTGTCAATGATGGCACGCACCTGCTGATAGACTATTGTGCGGTCCTCATCGGTGATGGCAGTGATATCGTCTGCGATTTCCTCAACGGGGACATCATTGCGGCGTCTGTTGCGGCGGGCTAAGTCAATGCTCGTATTGCGCACGGCGGTCATTCCCGCTCCGCTGGCATGGCTGCTGGTGCCATACCGTTCCTTTTGCTGCCACAATTTTACAAAAGCGTCCTGTACCGCATCGGCTGCATCGTCACGATTCCCCGTGATGCGTCCAGCCAGCGAGAGCATCTGCTCCCGTAGTGTGGTGAATGCAATAGTGATGCGGTCAGGTTGTTTCATTATCGAACTGCGTTTCTATTCAATAAACGTATAACGACATCATTTGTAACAGGAAATGAAAAAAAAATAACGAAGCCCCCATTTTCCATGGCGCTTCGTTATTTCTGTAAACTTTTTATCTCTGTCTATTACAGGCCAACGACAATACCCAGTGTCCAGATGTTCTTGATCTCGGGACCAAAGCCGTCCTTGAAGAACTTGCCAGGAGTGTAACGGCAGTAGATGCCGAACTCGTTCCAGCTGAGGGCGCCCATCACGTCGATGTTCACCTTGTTCTGCTTGAGGCCCTTGAAGTGGGTGTCATAATCAATCTTGTTGAGCTCATAATGGTTGTCCACGCGAGCAAAGGTGTTCCAGTTGAGGATTCCAGCAACGGTGATGTCAAGTTTCTTGTAAATCTTTTGAGTGAACATCAAGGGGAACTGAATAGTCCAGAAGTTAAGGTTTGATGAACGTTTCTTGATATCATCGCTCGACGGGTAGGTGCTTTCAATGACAACGTTATTATTATCACGCACGAGCATGTTGGGGCGCTTCATGCTGTAAGAGCGGTGGTGAATACCTACACCCAGCGACAGGTTCTGGCCATGCAGGCTATTGTAATTAACGGCTGCAAAGTTAAGCAAACCGACCTCAAAGCTATTATTGATAACACCATAGTTGTGCTTAACGCCCAGTCCCAGATAGAAACCGTTGGTCGTCACCGACCAGTGCTTGGTCTTTTTGCTTTCATCCATAAAGGGATGTTGGTAAGCTGATTCGCTATTTTCATCATCGTTAGCGGCAACGGTAACGGGGGCATCACTAGTTGCGACAGCATCGTCGGGGGTTGCTGCGTTCATTTGTACCATGGCAAGCATGGCAACAAGAATTAAATAAAACTTTTTCATTTTTTAATATAAATAATTTGAGTTTAGAATTTTGGCTGCAAAAGTACTCTGAATTATTAAAATATGCAAATTTTTAACGATTAAGAATCTGTGTCTATGACCTTGGCAAATCGCACTTGGCTCTTATATACAGGGAAATACAATGACAAGATGATGCCGTTCTCGATGGTCGCATAGGTGTCTTCACTGATGGGTTCCATCGTGGCGTCAATCCACATGAGGTCATAATTGCCGCTGAAGACGGTCTTCTTGATATGTCCCTTCAGCATTCCTGATTGCCATTGTGATTTCTTGACTTGGGCACCATCGATGTAGATGATGTCGTAGCCGTCGTCGGCACGTACTACTGCCAGCGTGTAACGGCCGCCTAATTTGAGCCAGTCATCCTGCATGTCGCGGTCGAGATATTTCCAGTAGCCTTCAACCGGGTCGGCACTCTGGGCGAAATACTCGTCAAGGGCTTCACGGGTCCATGTCGTTGAGGTAGCAGCAACCTGTTGCTCGTTCTCGATGGTCAGTACGGCACGCTCAATCGACACACTGGCGCCAGGACCTACGAGATATCCAACGCGGACAGTGCCGACAGGTCTCTCGATTTGAGCTTCAAACACGTGCTCGAGTTCATTTTTCCCAACTGAGACACTCACATGTCGGTCATCCACGTCAACGCTGATGGTGTTGAGTTCGTCCTCCAGCGAGACACCTCGTGTGAGCCGTTTGTTAGCCAGTTCAGTGACCTCATTGTTCATTCGTTGGATAAGGCTGATTTGCATCGTGCGTTCATCGGTAATGTCATCAAACGGCGTGCTGTTGTCACAACTCAGAACCACGGCACAATAATTCCCGTTGTCATCGCGGTTGAACACCAAGCCCCACTCAGTGTTGGTAATGATGGTCTTTTGCCCGGTCATCGGGTTCTTGATGGAGCGGGTTTTACCCTGCTTGTTATTGAGGTTGGCTAGGCGCAGTTGATAGCGGTATGCCGTGCAGGTGATGTTCATGGTGTCAAGGCCCATGGCTGTAGCCATTGTAGCGTTCTCGTCAACCAAGCGATCTTCCTCGATCGCCTTGTAGCGCCCTTGCATTCTCATGCCCGGGTGAGGAAACAGTCCCCCAAAGTTGTTGCTTATCGAGTTATAGTAAGACTTACTATAACCTTCTAACCCGATACCCGTTAACAACACAACCAATAATAAAGTATATAACTTCCTCATCCCAATTCTCTAATCACTAATCTCTAATCACTAATCACTAATCACTAATCTCTAATCTATTTACTCATGATGATACGGCTCGTGGCGCAGAATGGTAAACGCACGGTAGAGTTGTTCCACGAAAATGAGCCTTACTAACTCGTGTGGAAATGTCATCTTGCTGAGCGAAATCTTCTCGTTGGCGCGGTCATACACCTCAGGAGAGAACCCGTAAGGGCCTCCTACGACAAAGACCAACCGCTTGCTGCCACTCGCCATGCGCCGCTCGAGCCACTGGCTGTAATCCATCGAGGTGCGCTCGGTGCCGTGCTCGTCAAGCAACACCACATAGTCGCTGGTCTCGAGCGCACCGAGTAATTGTTTGCCCTCGGCGGTCTTCTGTTGGGCCTCGCTCATGTTGCGGGTGCCTTTCACATCTCCGATATATTGGATATTGAACGGCACATAGTGTTGCAACCGTTTCACATATTCATCGATGCCTTGCCTGACAAATCCGACCTCTGTCTTGCCGATTACGGCGAGTGTAATCTTCATATTTGATGACTTATTGAGTAAAAACAACCACAAAATTAGCAAATCCGATGAAATCTCGCTAACTTTGTGGTCACAAAAACATTTAATACGATAAATCTATGAAAACAAGAGATGAATTGATTGATGAGTTAATCGACTTGTCGTTTGCCGAGGACATTGGTGATGGTGACGCGACCACCCTGTGCTGTATTCCTGACGACGAAATTGGACGCCAACGCCTGATTGTGAAGGAAGAGGGCATCTTGGCGGGTGTGGAAATCGCTCGTCGCGTGTTCGAGAAATTTGACCCTGAGTTGAAGATGGAAGTCATGATCGAGGATGGAGCCCATGTCAAGCCAGGTGACATCGCTTTTGTCGTGACTGGAAAGGTGCGCTCACTGTTGCAGACCGAGCGCCTCATGCTCAACATCATGCAGCGCATGAGCGGTGTGGCCACGACAACCGCACGTTATGCCAAGTGCCTTGAAGGCCTCAAAACCCGTGTCCTGGATACCCGCAAGACAACCCCGGGAATGCGCATTCTCGAGAAAGATGCTGTTAAGATCGGGGGCGGTTGCAACCATCGCATTGGCCTGTTTGACATGATTCTGCTCAAGGACAACCATGTGGACTTTGCCGGCGGCATCGTGCCTGCCATTGAAAATGCGCACCGCTGGTGTAAGGAAAACGGCAAGGACCTCAAGATCGAAATTGAGGTGCGCAACTTTGACGAGTTACAGCAAGTGCTCGATCATGGTGGTGTGGACCGCGTGATGCTCGATAATTTTTCAGTGGAGAACACCCGCAAGGCTGTAGAACTTATTGACGGTAGGGTAGAGACCGAGTCCAGCGGTGGCATTACGATCGACACGTTACGCGCCTATGGCGAGTGTGGTGTGGACTATATCTCAGTAGGTGCTCTTACACACTCCATCAAGTCTCTTGACATGAGTTTCAAGGCGTGCTGATGAACGTCTCGATTACCTTGCGCGACATAGGACCGCTCTCCATCCCTGGTATGGAGGGCGGCTCGCCTATCGTAATTGCTGGACCATGCAGCGCCGAGACCGAGGCCCAGACCTTGGAAACTGCATGGGCTTTGACTGGTATGGGCGTAAAAGTCTTTAGGGCTGGCGTCTGGAAGCCCAGGACAATGCCTGGTGGTTTTGAGGGCGTGGGTGACCGTGGTTTAGCCTGGCTGCAGACCGTCAAGCGAGAATTGGGTATGATGGTGGCTACCGAAGTGGCGACCGTTGATCATGTCCGTGCCGCGCTTGAAGCGGGTATCGATATCCTGTGGATTGGTGCCCGCACGAGTGCCAACCCCTTCGCTGTGCAGGATATAGCCGACGCCTTGCAGGGACATGACCAGGTGACGGTATTGGTAAAGAACCCTGTTAACCCCGATTTGGACCTCTGGATAGGTGCTTTGCAACGCATCCGCAATGCGGGTGTCACTCGCTTGGGGGCTGTGCATCGTGGTTTCAGTTCGGCAGGTGCCCACCTTTATCGCAATGATCCGCAGTGGCACATTCCCTTTGAACTGCGCCGCTTGGCTCCTTCGATGACCATCCTTTGCGATCCGTCCCACATCGGTGGCAAGCGCCAATATGTGGAGCATTTATCACAGATTGCCCTGGATACGGGCTTTGATGGCTTGATGATAGAGAGCCACATCCAACCTGATAAGGCCCTGAGCGACAGCGCACAGCAGGTTGAACCAAAAGAGCTCAAGGAAATTCTTCAGCATCTGGTGGTGCGCTCGGGAGCACCCATCGACGACGAGTTAAGCCTCTTGCGCCAACAGATTGACGACTGCGACCACGAGATGTTGGCGGTTTTGGCACGTCGCATGAGTGTCGCGCGGGAAATTGGCCGCTTCAAGAAGGCTCACAACTTGCGCGTCGTTCAGCCTCAACGTTATCAGGACATGATCGATGCACGTCTTGACGAGGCTGCCCATCTGGGTTTGGAGGCAGACTTCACCCAGCGTGTCATGCAATCCATTCACGAGGAAAGTGTCCGCCAGCAGCTCAATTTATTTAAAGATTAGTAGAATAAAGTACCATCAGGGTTAGTCTGTGCCGTGACTCGGTCACGGCAATTTTCAATAGTAAAGAAAACCGTATGCAGAATGTAGTGATCATCGGTGCCTCATCAGGACTGGGGCAGGAAGTGGCTAAATTATTTCTTGAGCAAGGTTGTCGCATAGGGGTTGCCGCCCGTCGTGAAGACCGGCTGCAGGCTTTAAAGCAGTTGGCACCTGATAGAGTTGTGACATCTACCATTGATGTTACGTCCGACGATGCCCCGCATCTTTTACGCAAGCTTATTGACGAGCTTGGCGGGATGGATTTGTTCTTCTATGCGTCAGGCGTTGGAAAGCAAAATCGCGAACTCGTGCCTGATATCGAACTGAATACGGTCAACACTAACGGCATGGGCTTTACCCGCATGATAGGGGAGGCTTACCGCTACTTTGCTGAACGTGGAACGGGGCATATCGCTGCCATTTCCTCGATTGCTGGTGTGAAAGGATTGGGGCCGGCTCCTTCTTATTCTGCCACTAAGGCGATGCAGAATGTTTATCTTCAGGCACTGGAACAGCAAGCCCGTGCCCGTGGACTGAAGATCCACTTTACAGATATCCGTCCAGGCTTCGTTGATACTGATTTATTGAAAGGCGATTTCCATTACCCCATGATGCTGAAGCCCGAAAAAGTGGCTCAGCAGATCGTTAAAGCTATAAAAAACAAGCGCCACATTAAGGTCATCGATTGGCGCTATGTGATTTTAACCGCACTCTGGCGCTGTGTCCCTAACCCTATCTGGCGTTCACTGAAACTTTAACGCTTGGTCACGCGGCCGGCGGCATGGAAGTGGGTGGCGTAGTAGTTCTGGCGCAGGTCATCGACACACACGCCACGGGAAGATGATGCGTGGACAAACTTGTTGTCCTTAAGGTAGATACCCACGTGAGAGACGTGGCCGTCGCCGCTGGTGATAAAAAAGACGAGGTCGCCTTCCTTTAAATCATCCAGGTCGATAATGCGGCAGTTCTCTTCGAGCATTTTAGCGGAATTACGGTGCACCTTGATGCCATAGACCTCTTGATAGACTTCCATGACCATTCCCGAACAATCGGTGCCTTCACCGCAAGTGTGAGCGGCATAGGCATAGGGCGTACCTAACCATTTCTTGAGCTCCTTATATAATTTCTTATTGTCATGACGGCCCAACTTGACATCGAGGCGGGCCCACTCGTCGCTGACGAGGCCGTTGCCGCCTGGAATCGGCTTTTTGCCGTTGTCATTGTTACTTCCAGGATGGTTGTCGCTGGGCGCGGTGCCGCGGTTACGGCGCTCGCTATAGGGGCGGTAAGTGTGTGTGTTACTTTTGGTACTGCGGCAAGATACCACTGGCAGCGACAAGAGTATCGCCGCTGCCAGGTAAAGTATCTTTTTGCCGTATTGCGTCATAATAGGCTTTAACTTAAAGCTTATTATTAGTCCTTCTTCTCATCTTCGGCGGGAGCCTCTTCGGCATTCTCCTCTTCTTCCTTGGCGGTGAAGTCGGTAATACCTGCTCCAACGAGCACGTTATACCATGCGATGATCTTCTTGATATCGCTGTTGTGAACGCGTTCTTCGTCCCAGTTCTCCAGAACTTCGCCGATGAACTCGTGCAACTGGTCGGGAGTTGAGAGAGCCTTTGCATCAAGGGCCTTATTCTCGTATTTCTTGCCGATGTTTTCCAATACGTTTGACAAGGGTACATCCTCGGTGGTCGTGAAGATGGAAATGTCACCCAGCGACATCACGCGCTCACGTGAATGAACAGGGAAACGCTTTTTGTCGGCAAGGCCCTCAACGAGCAGCATGTTCTTACCGTAGGATACGAGTTTATAAAGTCCGGGACGTCCCGAGATGGATAAAATTTTTCTCAGCATAATGTTGATAATGTTGATTTTAAGTTAGTTATTGTAAATATTCTAGTTAATTGATGATTCGTTGTTAAACTGCAACAGTGACATAACTTGAGCCAGTAGGGAACGGGTGTTGTCGTTAACGAGTTCATCCTCCCCTGGTGCTATCTCGTCTTCACGCGTTTGGGAAAGAATGCGTGCTTGAACTTGAGCCGCAGTGAGGCCGCTACGGGCCATGACCCTGTCGATGCGCACTGTGGCTGGTGCTGTCACGTGCCACACCTGGTCCACCACTTGGTCAAGCGCAGCAGTGCGTAACAATGCCGTTTCTACAAATGCCAATGTCGCCCTTTGTCTTGACTGCTCAGCAGACCAGCGTAGCAGGTCCTTGGCGGTAGCGGGATGCACAATGGCATTCAGACGGGAAAGCGCATTCTTGTCAGCAAACGCGACTGCACTCAGGTGCTCACGATTGATACTGCCGTCGGCTAGATAGGTGTCGGCACCGAAAGCGTCAACCAGTTGGCGTCTCACATCGTCATCATCGGTCATGAGCCGCTTGGCTCGTGAGTCACAGTCATAGACGTGATAGCCCATGACTTGCATCATGCGCGAGACAACGCTCTTGCCGCTGCCAATGCCACCAGTGATTGCTATCAGTTTCACTTGTTAATGCCTCTCAATGATGTACTCGACACTGTCGTGAGACAATTTCACATCCTGATAGGATGCAGGCATCTCACCAATGGAAACTTTGACTTTGTTGCCTGGTGTACTGGTCAATGTGTTGTAATCGACAACAGCCGTGATTCCCGAGTCTTCCTTGACGCGGCTGACGGGTGCACGGTAACTCACTTCGACTGCGCTGGGGAACAAGAGCATTTTTATCCCTGGAGGTGCATTGCGCACGACAATCTTGATCTCTCGCTTCTGCTCCATCAATTTCTCGATGGGAACAGTAATGTCAATAGCACGAGGCTCGATAACCGTTCCGTTGATGGGGGCAATGGTTATGCGGCGGCGCAGCGTGTCGGTCAAGTCCGTTTCCTCAACATGATAGGTATAAACAAAATTGATTTCGCTTAGCGTCTTGGCGTCGCTGAATACTAACACCGAGTCCTGGCTCTGGATCAATGCGCCATACAGCGTGTAATTCTCACGCGGCTCGACGATGATGTCGGTCTTGACTGGAACTTTCTTGCCCGGCAGATCGGTGAATTTGATATTGATGGACTCGGGCAGCACGCTCAAGATGGTGGTGCTCTTGCTTAAGATGGGCATCAGCGCCTTTTTCAAGTGGCTCTGATCAATCTTGAAAGTGCTGTTGCCGTCGCTGTAGTCAGTGAATCGTAATGTGAGTTTGGGAGTCTTGCGAAACATATAGGTGAAGAACCTGTAACCTCGGTCCTTGATGGTTACTGTCAAGGTGTCAGGAACTTTGGCAAGGAGATGCACATTCTTGGGCAAACTCATTTCGACAGGCACCTCAAGGTCGAGCTGCATGTCGCTGTTAAAGGTGAGGAAACCCCAAAATATCGCCGAGATTACGACAAACACGAGATACAGGAGAATCGACCTCAATCGAGGCGACTCCTGCACACGTTCACGTATCTTGTCCCAAAGTTTCACTTGATTCTGTTACTCGTTGCAGTCGGGTGTAAGGGGTTAAGACATCGCGATGGCGTTCTTGTCAACAGTGATGCTCACGCCATTGGTGATCTCGAGAATGAAGGAATCCTCCTTAATCTCGCGGATGGTGCCATGGATACCGCCAATGGTGACCACTTTATCGCCCTTCTTGATGTTGCTGCGGAACTCGTTGATTTTCTTCTCACGCTTGCGCTGCGGGGCAATCATGAAGAAGTAGAAAATTGCGATCAGGGCAACAATCATGAGCATGTTCATCATGCCTGCTCCAGCACCTGAACCGGTGCCGCTTGCTGCTTGCAGTAAAATTGTGTAAAGCATAATGTCTTGTATTTATTAATTAATAATGTATAGCAAAATAAATGAAGTGGATCAAGGCTTGACGATGACGCCCTCCTTGCGGAGCTGTTTAACAGCATTGTTGAGAATGCCGTTGACAAATTGCCCGCTGCCTGACGTGCTGAAGTTCTTGGCCAGCTCGATATACTCGTTCAGGGTTACAGCGGTAGGTATTTTGTCAAAGGTGCGCAACTCGGCCAGGGCAGTGCACATGATGATGCGGTCCATGAGCACGATGCGGTCCTTGTCCCAGCGGCTGCTCTCCACCAGATTGTCAATAAGCTGGTTGTTCTCGGGCATCTGGGTAACGGTGGTGCTGAATAGTTCTTTGCCGAAGTCGCTATCCTCGTCGTCCTTGTACATGGGCAAGATAGCACCCTCGTCTCCGTCGGCAATGCGCCTGAACGTTTTGCACACGAACTGTCCCACCAGGTCCAAGTCGTCCTCGGTCCAGTAGAGCGAACGCTGCTCGATGGCATCGGCCATATTCTCGTCGGGCAGGATGACCTGTTTCATGAGCTGTTGCCACAGCAGGCTGTCGCCTGTCATGCTGTCCTCATCGTCACCCATATAGTCGTTGTACAAGTCACTCTTGAGAATCTTGTCAAGCATGAGGCGTTCAAAGATGGGATCATCATTCCAGGTCACCGTGTGCTCGTTGGCATATTGGTTCAGCTGCTCATCTTCAGCCAGAGCTGCTACCAGTCGGTTGTTGACAAACTTCAGGTTAGGATTGAGCTCTTCCTCGGTCGGCATATACTTGTTGCGGGCCTCATCGATGCGAACGTCCTGAATGTGGGTCAACTCCACAGGCAGGCGCAGCAGGTAATGATACAACTCGTATGTCTTGTCGAGGCATGCCTCAAGGTCCTTAAGCGCTGTGGCCAAGGTCCGCTCCGGTTTAGTGAGCATATAGGAGTACAGATTCTGTACAACCTTTGTGCGGATTAAAACTCGATTTATCATAATGTGAATGTTAGAACTTGCAAAATTAGCGAAAAATGGCGGCTTGGGCAAACTTTACGGGTACTATTCCACTCCCTGGTCGTCATTGAGGCGCTGTCTGACCACTTCATAGATCATGATGCCGCCTGCCACCGACACGTTCAACGAGTTGATGTTGCCAAACTCGGGAATGAGAACCTGGGTATCACACAACTTCATGATTTCGGGTGAGATGCCTTTATCTTCGGCTCCTAAGACGATGGCAACGGGGCCAGTGTAATCGGCCTTGGTATAAGGCAGATGTTGCTTGTCACTGGTGCCGACAATCTTGAAACCGCTGTCTCGCAGTAACTTGACCGCATTTACAAGGTTGCGTTCACGGCACACGGGCAGGTAATTCAGCGCTCCGGCCGAGGTCTTAACAGCGTCGGCATTGACACTTACGCTCTCTCGCTCAGGGATGACGATGGCATTGACACCGGCGCATTCGCAGGTACGAGCCACGGCACCGAAGTTGCGCACATCGGTCACACCGTCGAGCACAACGACAAAGGGGTTCACTCCCTCGTCAAACAGCTGCGGCACCAGGTCTTCTACACGGTAGTAGGTCACTGCTGCCATCATCGCCAGCACGCCCTGGTGGTTGCGGCGGGTGATGCGGTCAATCTTCTGCACGGGAACTCGCTGCACGGGCACGCGCAGTTGCCTTGCGCGCTCGCTGATTTCCTTGGCGGTCTCGTCGTTGAGTGTTTTGCTCAACAGGATCTTGTCGATGTCCTTGCCGGCATCAATGGCTTCAAGCACGGCATGAACGCCGTAGATGTATTGGGTTTTGTCAATCATTTTTATGCTTGTGGTTGATGAGTGATTTTGCGTTATCGATAGCGGCCTGATTCAGATCCTTGCCGCTGAGCATGCGGGCGACTTCCATGATGTGTTCGTCTTGACTTAACTGTTCCACATGTGTGAGCGTCTCGACGTCGGTGTCGGTCTTGAACACCCGCAGGTGGTGATCGCCATTGGCAGCCACTTGGGGCAGGTGAGTGATGGCAATGACCTGAATGGATCGGGAGATGTCCGCCATCATTTCGCCTATCATGTTGGCAACGTCACCGCTCACGCCGGTGTCCACCTCGTCAAAGATGATGCTCGGCAATTGCATGTGGCGTGCAATGATGGTCTTGATGCAGAGCATCACGCGCGAAATCTCGCCACCCGATGCGGTTTCCTTGACAGGCATGGGTTGCTGGTTCTTGTTAAACGCCATCATGAACTCCACACTGTCGGTGCCATTTGCATTGAGGTCGGTTGAGTTAAATGCGACCTCAAAGGCGATATTCTTCATGCCTAAGGGTGACGCAAGGGCCAAAAGTTCTTTGCCAAAACGCTTGGCTGCCTCATGGCGCTTATCCGATAATTGTGCGGCAATCTTTCCTGCGGCGGCACGAGCGGCTTCAACTCGGGCGGTCAGTTCCTCGATGATGTCATCGTTGTGCTCAATTTCGTTCAACTGCCGTTCATAGTCATGCTGAATGTCAATCAGTGCGTTGACATCCTGCGCATTGTGCTTGCGTTCCAGGGCATAAATGCTGTTCAGCCTGTCATCCACGCGAGCCAATTCGGCTGGGTCGTCGTTAAGGGTGTCAACAATGGAGGTCACGCTTTGGGCAATGTCTTTGAGGTCGATGAGTGCCGAGCGTACGCGTTGCGACATGCCCTCGACATCATTGAGGTTGCGCTCGGCTTCCTCAAGGCGCAGAGCTACGGTGCCCAACCGTTGCAGGATGCTGTTTTCCTCGCTGTCAAGCTCGGTTTCCACATTCCACAATGCTTCTTTCAATTCGGTGATATTGCTCAGCTTGCTTTGCAGCGCTTCGAGTTCCTGGTCCTCGTCGGGTTGCAACTGCAGGGCTTGCAGTTGGTCAAGCTGGAAGCGGATGTAGTCCTCGTTGTGGCGCATCTGCTCGATGCTGCGACGGGTTTCCTGAAGTTGCCGCTCGTCTTCCTTGTATTGCTGGTATTGCTTGCGGTATCGTTCCAGCAGAGCACCGTTGTCGGCAATGCTGTCGAGAATGGATAGCTGGAACAAGGGTTGCGATAACAGCATGTTGCTGTGTTGGGAATGGATATCGAGCAGTCGGGTACTCAGTTCCCGCAATTGGTTCAAGCCGACGGGCGTGTCATTGATAAAAGCCCGTGAGCGTCCGTTAGGCGAGAGTTCACGCCTCAGCAGGCACTCGTGTTCGTCCCAATCAATATCATTGTCAATGAAGAATCGCTCTAACTGATAGCCCGAGATGTCAAATGTGGCTTCCACAACAGTCTTGGCGGCAGTGTCACGGATAGCCTTGGTGTCGGCGCGCTCGCCCAGGATGAGCGACAGTGCGCCTAGGATGATTGATTTGCCGGCGCCTGTCTCACCAGTGATAATGGTTAGCCCATCGTCAAACCCGATGTCGAGTTTATCGATGAGCGCATAGTTAGAGATGTGCAGTTGTTTAATCATTAGTTACAAGAGGGGCACACATCTATTTTACTTTAATAATTCTGGGTCTTTTTAATCTCTTCCAGGCGGGTGTTTTCACTCGGATAAACCTGATACAGCATTTCATAGACGGCTTCCTTCTCGGTGGTGTTGGCCTTGCTGTATACATTGATGAGCTCATCTAGCTTGGCATCTTTGAACATGGAAAGGCACACCGACATGGGAGCAACGTCATAGATTTTTGCCAGGTTCTCGAGCGTGTGTGTAATGGCCGAGCGGCCTTTATCCACAGTGACTGCCATCTGGTCCAGGCCCAAGCGGTGATAATCATAGAGGATTTGGCGGATCGGTGACGTCTTCTTGTCGGTAAAGGCACTCAGTACAGCACTCCGGTTAGTGTTGTCCTCAAAGGCTTTCCAGCCGCTCTCGCCGCTACTCTGGGCTAGACGCACAACCTGGGCAGCTCGTTCATAATAGGGATCTCCGCCATTGAGTTCAAAGGTGTCAAAGTCCATGCCGATAATCATATAGGCCCAGAAGTTGAGAATGGCTGTCAGGTTATCTTCCATCTCCATCTCCGAGAATACCAGTTGCTGGCCTGTCTCGAAGCTGAACTTGACTTTTGTGTCCCTGAAGTTAATAACTGCTGTAGTATAACTGCTGTTATAGACGGGACGCTGGGATTGAATCTGCAAGTCACCTTCCATCACTCCTGTGGCGTTGTCCCATGAACTGAGGGTCAGCAACAATTTGCAGTAGATTTTCTCATTAGTGCCAAATGTGGCGTTGGTCCACTTGGTCGTGTTCATGTAGTCGGTGATTGACTGCTTGAGTTCATTGAACACGTCCTTGCTGCCGTTTGTGATTTTTTGACTGTTGACATCTACCTCGCAGTTGAGTTCGGTCGCCTCATCTTGGGCCACGGCAGCAAAAGCGCTCATCAGCGCCAGCAGCATCAGCATTAAAGTCTTTTTCATTTTTGTGCCAAATACTTGTGTAAAACATCAACAATGTCGCGGGCAACGTCGCGTTTGCTCTTGCATTCCCCTTCAATGGTTTCGCCCTTGTCGGTAAAGATGGTCACCTTGTTGGTATCGACCTGGAAACCGGCGTTCTTGTCACGCAATGAGTTCATAACGATGAAATTCAGGTTTTTGCGTTCCATTTTTCCTTGTGCGTTGACTCGTTCGTTGTCGGTCTCTAAGGCAAAGCCCACTGTCACTTGGTCGGGGCGCTTGGCTTGGCCTACGGCACGGGCAATGTCGGGGTTGGGGGTTAGTTTGATGACGGGAGCTTCTTCTTTCTCGCGTTTGATTTTCTTCTCTGCTACATGCTCGACGCGATAGTCGGCAACGGCAGCACACAGGATGACGGCATCACTCTGTGGCAGCGCATTCAGCACGGCGTCATGCATCTCAAGTGCAGTGGTCACATCGATGCGTTCGATGCCAGGGTGCTCGGTTTTGAGCGTTACAGGGCCGGCCACAAGGGTCACTTGGGCACCGCGGCTGGCACACTCCTCGGCGAGGGCAAATCCCATCTTGCCCGATGAGAAATTGCTGATGTAACGCACCGGGTCAATTCTCTCAACAGTGGGGCCAGCCGTAATGAGCACGCGTTTACCCTGCAGGTCCTCACCCGCTTTGAAGAAGTCATCAAGCACCTTGACAATGTTTTCGGGCTCCTCCATGCGCCCTTTGCCGATGAGATGGCTTGCCAACTCGCCGGCAGTGGGCTCGATGATGTGGTTGCCGTAGGACCGCAGCAATTCGATGTTGCGTGTCGTGCTGGGGTGGCGCATCATGTCCAGGTCCATCGTGGGAGCGACAAACACGGGTGCCTTAGCAGACAAATAGGTGGTGACCAGCATGTTGTCGGCAACGCCGTTGGCCATCTTGCCTATCGTCGATGCCGTGGCGGGAGCAATGATGAGGGCATCGGCCCATAGTCCCAAATCCACATGGCTGTTCCACTGGCCTGTGTTGGCGGTGAAGAACTCGCTGATAACGGGCTTGCCACTCAAGGTAGATAGCGTCAACGGTTGGATGAACTGCTTGGCGTTAGGAGTCATGATGACCTGTACCTCGGCGCCCGCCTTAATGAGCAGGCGCGTGAGTGTGGCGCATTTGTAAGCGGCAATGCCGCCCGTGATGCCCAGTATGATGTGTTTGCCTTTCAACATGATGCTTCTTGTGGGCTGTATATGGTTATTTTTTCTTGTACTGGATGTAAAGCTTGGTGATGACCTGCTTGGTGTTCTCAGCAAAGTCGCTCTTCATCATCCAGTCATAATAGCCGTAATCAAGTTTGGTGAAAACTTCTTCGACAGTTTTACCCTTGTGTTTGCCGAAGTTGAATACCGGCTGCTTCGACTCGTTATAGATGATGCGTCCTGCAAGGTCCACATTCCGGTTGTGGCTGGAGTACTGTGACAGGTAATCCACATCGTTCTGCAACGGCTCGGGGTCGTTAGCATAGTGGTCGAGTTGGGCCTTGAGCACTTCGAGGGTGGTCTTGGCATCATCGGCCGCCGAGTGGTGATTCTCCATCGGGTGGCCGCAGTAGAAGATGCAAGCTGCCTCCAGGTCACGCTTCTCCCGCTTGTGGTAGATGGTCTGCACATCAATGAACCGGTGCTGGCTGGGATCAAAGTTGATTCCGGCCTTGCTCATCTCTTGAGCGAGCAGGGGGATGTCGAAGTGGTTGCTGTTAAAGCCTGCGATATCGCTGCCCTCAAACACACGCGCGATGTCGTGAGCCCTCTCCTTGAAGGTGGGCTCGCCAACCAGTTCCTCATTGGTGATGTGGTGCACGTCGATAGCCTGCTGCGGTATCACCTTTTCGGGATTGAAACGATAAGTCTTGCTTTCTTCATGTCCATCGGGATAAACCTTGACATAGGAGAGCTCGATGATGCGGTCCTCGGTGATATTGAGGCCCGTTGACTCCAAGTCAAAGACCACGAGCGGACGTTTCAGGTTCAGTTCCATGTCCTGTTATTTAGATCATCATGGGCATCTGGAGCACGATGAGGTCCTCTCCAGGCTTCTGCTCACTGGGAACGAATACGCCAGCGCGAGCGGGATCCAAGAGTTTGAGGAATACGCCATCACAGTCGATGTTGTTAACGACATCGATGACGTCGGCGCTCTTGAAGCCGATGTTCATGGGCTCGCCGTTGTATTCACACTTGATAGTCTCCTCGGCAGCAGTCGAGTGGTCCACATCCTGGGCGGTAAGCACCACGTGGTCGGGATTCAGGTCAAGGCGCACCAGACCACCAACGTTGGCAAACACGGCTACGCGGCGAACGGCGTTGAGCAGTGTCTGGCGGTCAACGGCCATCGTGTAGGGGTTATCCTCGGGAATAACCGAGTTGTAGTTGGGGTAGCGGCCATTGATGAAGCGGCACGAGAGCTGATAGTCAGCGTTCTCAAACGTGGCGCTGTTCTCGTCAACGGTAATGCTGATGGGATCTTCGCTATTGCGGTCGATGATGCTTGCTAGGATTGCTGCAGGCTTAGCAGGAAGGATGAAATTGCGCTCAAAGTCGGGCTTTACATCGGTCTGGCGGTAACGTACAAGCTTGTGGGAGTCACTGGCCACATACACAATCATGTCGGGCTTGATGTCCCAGTAGATACCTGTGAACTGCGGATGCATGTCGTCGTTGCCCACGGCAAACAGGGTATGGCCGATACCTGCGGCGATATTCTTGGCGGGCAAGGTGAACTGCTTGATGTTATTGGCATTGGCTGCCTTCTCGGGGAACTCGTCACCATTGAGTGCCATGGCATCATAGTAACCGTTGAGGTAGGTTACCTTGACGGCAAAGGTCTCGTCGTTGATCTCAAAGGACAAGGCCGTGTCGGGCAATTCCTTCAGGGAACTGATGGTGCGCTTGACGTCGAGGGCAAATTTGCCGGTGCCTTCCACATTCTGGACCTCGATGTTAGTGGTTAAGCGGGTTTCCATGTCGCTGCCGGTGACTACCAGGCGGTCACTCTGTAATTCAAACAGGAAGTTGTCAAGAATGGCGTACGCGTTCTTGCTGCTCACCACTTTACTCACTGCGTTAAGACGAGAGAGCAATAATTTACTTTGAACGTTGAATTTCATATAGTTATGTCTCTTATTATGTGATTATATTTTTTGTTTGTTATTTTAACCTACAAAGATACTGCAAGACGAGCACAAAAACAAACTTTTTCTTTAAGAATAATGTGCTATTGTTAATAAAAAACGGAAAAAAGCGTCATCGATTGCCTCGATAACGCTTTTTAAGTTTTATTAGTTCTCGATTACTTCAGTAATCAGTTGGCGGAGTTCAATAAGATATCAATCAATGCGGTGATGTCGTCAATGTTGACGCGACCATCGCCGTCAACGTCTGCATTGGCATTAGTGCCAGAATTGGATAACAGCATGTCGATGAGAACTGTCACATCGTCGATACTAACTCTTCCGTCATTATCTACGTCGCCAGGTAATACTTCAACGAAGTCGCTGATATAGCAACGGTTGGCATTAATCGCTTTGCGGTTGTTTTTATACACTACTATGGCGATAACATGCAGGTTATCCTTGTTCTGGATGAGTGCTGGTTTGGGAAGCCTACTCAGTTCGATCGAATAGTTGGTGCTGTAGTCCTCATAGGCTACGATGCTTGTGGGAAGGCTGTTGGCGATAGCGCCGCTGAAGCCCACCAGCACGTCATTGAAGTGAATGCCAGAGACAGATGCCGGTTTTTTTGTCCATGGGCCCAGATAGGGATCATCTGCATAATAATATGCGTAATTGCTATAGTAGTTTGCCTGGTTCCAAGTCGAACCGGTACCGTACAGGTCATCAGCAATAAGCATTACTTCAATCGCGAAATTGGCATTGCTGTAATCGGATGTGAAATAGCTGGTTACATTCACGTCGATGGCTGTCTTGTCAGCACTTGTCCACTGGGCGGTTACGTCAATGCCAGCAGAAGTTTCGAGGGTAGCATATCGTCTCATTTCACTAACAATACCACCAGAAGTATCACCAGATCCATAGAAAGGATCGACCTGGTATGTCCTATTAATATACGCACTAGGATATCCAGGAACACTGTTGGGATAGCTGGTTGTGATTTGCATAGGGTCTCCATCATGGTAGGCAACACCAATGAATTCGTCACCAAAGGCGTCTCTTAATAATTCCATGCCCACAAGGCCTCTAACGCACCAACCGCACCATGTGCCGGTGTACTCCTCGATGAGGGGACGGTGAACGGGCGTAGTGTTACTGGCCATTACTGTTAATGACATAAGTCCTGCTAAAAAAGCAATAAAAAGTTTGGATTTTTTCATAAAGCTGATTTAATAATAAAGTTATACTTAAGATAATCTTTCCGATTTTAGATAATAAAATGAAATTGGTTATTTTCAAAGCGCAAAGATAGAATAATTAATTGTTATTTCAAACTTTTTTCCGATTTTCTATTGCAGTTAATAATGAAAAAGCGTTAATGACTCGCAGAGCCATTAACGCAAAATAGATTTCATCAAAGAATGATGTCTTAGTCGAGCTTGTGGATAATGAGACCTGAACGCAGTTTGGGCTCAAACCAGGTAGCCTTGGGAGGCATGATCTTGCCGCTATCGGCAATGTCGATAATCTGCTTCATGGTCACGGGATAGAGGGCCAGGGCCATCTTCATCTCGCCACTGTCAACACGCTGCTTCAACTCGCCCAAGCCACGGATACCGCCAACGAAGTCGATGCGTTTGTCGGTGCGCAGGTCGGTGATGCCCAGGATGTCGCGCAGGATATAGTCGCTGCTGATGGTCACGTCGAGCACGCCGATGGGATCGTTGTCGTCATAGGTGCCTTCCTTAGCGGTCAGCGAGTACCACTTGCCACCTAGGTACAGTGAGAAGTTGTGCAGCTTGTTGGGCTTGTAAATCTCGGTGCCCTTCTCTTCGACGATGAATTTATCACTCAGTTTCTCCAGGAACTGCTCCTCGGTGTTGCCGTTCAGGTCAACAACCACGCGGTTGTAATCCATCACCTTGAGGTGAGACTGGGGGAAGCAAACAGCCAGCAGGTAGTTGTACTCCTCGGTGCCGTTGTGGTTGGGATCAGCCTTAGCCTTCTCCTCACCCACGTGGGCGGCAGCAGCGGTGCGGTGGTGACCGTCAGCAATGTACAGGTAAGGAATCTCACCGAACTCGCGGGTGATGGTGTCGATGGTCTCCTTGTCCTTGATGACCCACAGGGTGTGGCCGATGCCATCCTCGCTCACGAAGTCATATTCGGGAGCGGTCTGGGCGGTACGGACGATGATATCCTCCAGAACTTTGTTATCGGGGAATGCCAGGAACACCGGCTCGATGTTGGCGTTATTGATTTCGATGTGGTGCATGCGGTCAGCCTCTTTCTCACGACGGGTGAGTTCGTGCTTCTTGATGCGGCCAGTCAGGTAGTCCTCTACGCTGGCGCCTACAACAAATCCGTACTGGGTGCGGCCATCCATGGTCTGTGCATAGATGTAATAGCAGTCTTGATTATCCTGTACCAGCCAACCCTTGTCCTGGAACTTCTTGAAGTTCTCAACGGCCTTGTCATAGACCTTGGGCTCGTGTTCGCCTGTGCCGGGCTCGAAGTCGATTTCGGGCTTAATGATGTGATACAGACACATCTCGTTGTCGCCAGCCTCAGCACGTGCCTCTTCACTCGAGAGGACGTCGTAGGGCTTGGAAGCTACTTTCTCTACATACTCTTTCGGCGGTCTCACGCCACGGAACGGTTTTACTTTAGCCATGATAAAATTAACGGTTTTAAAAGTGTTAAATAGGTTTTTATTAAAAATGATTTTTTCGTTCGTTGCTGTTTTCGTTTTTGCTGCGCTTCAACTTGCGGGCACAGGTACTGCACGTGCCATAGACATACAGACTGTAATGGTCGGTGTTGAACGCATTGAAGCGTCGCGCATTCATGAAGGCTGCGAAGTTGGTGTCCTTCACCTCTTTGACCTTTCCACACGTGGTGCAGATCAGATGGGTGTGGGGCAGGGTGATGCGCTCATACTGGGCCTGCATGCCCTCAAACACATGACGCCTCAGCATCTTGGCCTCGATGAGCAGTTCGATGGTATTATATACCGTTGAGCGGCTCACTCTGAAACCATCCTCATCGATCATCTGCTGCAATTCCTCGATAGTGAAATGGCCGTTGATGTTCATGATGCGGTACAAGATGGCATAACGCTCTGTCGTTTTGCGCATGCCATGCTCGTCCAGATAGTCACTGAACTTACGGACAACGGGGTTGTTGCTATTGGCAAATTCTTCGATATTTTGGATGGTTTTCATCGATGTGACAAAAGTACAACGATTTTTGCAATCGAGCAAAGAATTGGGACAAGAAAAACTATTATCCTTTACGCGGGCATTGCAACATCTGCTCGACGGTCAGTTGGCTCACGTCATCAAGTGTCATGTCGCTCAACTCGCTGACGATGTCGGCACTCAAGGTGGTCGCTAGGCCAATGACTCTTGCGCCCGAGGCACGTGCGGCAATCAGCCCGTTGCGAGAGTCCTCGAGCACAATGCAGTCCTTGATATCCACACCCAACTGACGGGCACCCAGCAGGAAACAGTCGGGGTCGGGTTTGGCATGGGTCACCATGTCGCCTGTGACAATCTGGTCAAACAGGGTGGGGAACTCGGGATGCTGGCTATAGAGCGATTGCATCTTCTTGCGGTCGCTTGACGTGACGATGGCCATGGGAATGCCTTGATCACGCAACTGCTTGACGAGTTGCAGCGCACCGGGGAAAAACTCATATTTCATATTGTGCTCAAAATCCAGCAGTTTGTCCACGACCTGCTGGCGCACTTCATCGTTCTCAAAGTAACTTAAAATGCGGTTCAAATGAAATCCCTTGATGTAACGGGCAAACTCGGGGATACCGGTTGGATATTCCTCCTCCATCGCGGCCCAGAAGATGCTGTATTTCCCCTCGCTATCGAGCAACACGCCGTCAAGGTCAAATAGCACACCGCATTGTTTCTTCGTCTCTAAACTCATAGTTGATGGTTTCTTGATGATTTGAGGCGCAAAATTACACGTTATTTAGTAATTTTCCGTAATTTTGTGGCAATAAATAATGGTCTAGAGGCTATAATCTGGAAACTAATAAAGTATGATCAAGGAACTGCAATTGCGTGTGACTCCACGCACCGCTGCCAGCATGGGAGATATCGCCCAGCATCTGGCTAAGCATAACGACATATCAGCCCAGAGCATTCAGGGTATCAGGATATTGAAACGCTCCATCGATGCGCGTCAGCGCAATGTGGTGGTCAATCTCAAGGTGCGTGTATATATCGACGAGCCAATGACCGACGACTATCTGGTGCCTCCCATCGAGTACAAGCCGATGGATGGCAAGCGTCAAGCGATTGTCGTGGGCATGGGGCCTGGCGGATTGTTCGCTGCTTTGAGGCTCATTGAGTTGGGTGTCAAGCCCATTGTGCTGGAGCGAGGCAAGGACGTTATGAAACGCCGTGTTGATGCATCTCGCATCCAGCGTGAAGGCGTGGTGGACCCTGAGAGTAATTACTGTTTTGGCGAGGGTGGGGCAGGTGCCTATAGCGATGGCAAACTCTACACCCGCAGCAAGAAACGCGGCTCGGTGGACCGTGTGCTTGGCATCTTTGTCCAGCATGGAGCGCGTGAAGATATCCTCATCGATGCCCATCCCCATATCGGCAGTGACAAGTTGCCGGGTGTCATCAAGGCAATGCGGGAAACCATTTTGCAATGCGGTGGCGAGGTCCACTTCGAGACGAGGGTGACTCGACTTATTGTCGAGAACGGTCGTGTGACAGGCGTGGAAACTGCAACTGGCGAGCACTTTGATGGCCCTGTCGTTTTGGCTACTGGCCACTCAGCCCGTGATGTCTATCAGATGCTCTACGACAGCGATATCACGGTCGAAGCCAAGGGCATTGCCGTGGGTGTGCGCTTGGAACACCCCCAACGCATCATTGACCAGATCCAGTATCACAGTGTGCTGGGACGAGGTGAATATCTGCCTGCCGCAGAATATAATTTTGTGACGCAGGTCGATCATCGTGGCGTATATTCATTCTGTATGTGCCCCGGTGGCTTTGTCGTCCCTGCAGTGAGTGAGCCTGATGGCCTTGTGGTCAACGGCATGTCACCCAGCAACCGTGGTTCGCATTGGGCCAACTCGGGCATGGTGGTAGAATTGCATCCCGAGGATTTGCCTGAGCATTATAAGAAATATGGTGTGCTGGCCATGATGATGTTCCAGCGTGATATGGAGCGCAGGGCCTTTGCCGAGGCGGACAATACGCTCATTGCCGGAGCCCAGCGCATGAAGGATTTTGTGGACGGAAAGCCTTCACGCAACATCCCTCCATCTTCTTATCTGCCAGGAGTTCAGCCCTCAAGGCTTGACCAATGGATGCCGCCGTTTGTCGCTAACCGCCTGCGTAAGGGCTTTAAGATTTTTGGTCTGAATGCACGTGGTTTCTTGACCAACGACGCTATTGTCATCGGTGTCGAGACCCGCACATCTTCGCCCCTGCGCATCCCGCGTGACAATGAATTGCTCCACCACATTGTCTTGGAAGGGCTTTATCCCTGTGGCGAGGGAGCAGGTTATGCTGGCGGAATCGTCTCAAGCGCCATCGATGGCGAACGCTGTGCCGAGGCTCTTGCATCCTCTTTAGGACTACACTAAAACATAAATAACAATAAAAACAACATTTTTTTGCTCTTTTGTACAATTTGGCGCGCAATTTGCGGTTAATGATGCATCGAGTTTTTTTAGATAAACATATCATCTGATTGAATTATGAAAGAGAAAATGATTATTTCGGCAGCCCTCATCGCATTGAGCGTTTTTTCGTTGGGCTGGTTTATCAAGGCTGGCATTGACGACTTTGCTAGCAAGGACCGTAAAGTCAGTGTAAAGGGTCTCGCCGAGCAAGAGGTGCCGGCGGACAAGGTGACTTGGCCCATTGTTACTAAGGAAGTGGGAAACGACCTGCCGGGATTGTTTGAGCGTATCGGTGCCACTCAAGCCAAAATCAAGTCTTTCTTGATCAAGGGTGGTGTCAAGGAAGAGGAGATCAGCCAGAATGCTCCCATGGTGGTTGACTTGACTGCTCGCGAGTATGACTCGTCTAACAGGAGCTTCCGTTACATCGTCACTTCTGTGCTTACCGTAACAAGTAAGAATGTGGAACAGGTGCGCAAACTCATCGCAAAGCAGGGTGACCTCTTGCGTGAAGGTGTAGCCATCACGGGTGACAGTTATGACAATCAGATTCAGTATGAGTTTGTCGCATTCAAGGAGATGAAGCCCAAGATGATGCAGGAGGCTATTGAGAACGCTCAAGTAACTGCCGAGCAGTTCGCCAAGAACTCCCACAGCAAACTCAACAAGATTGTGAGCGCTGACCAGGGCCAGTTCTCTATCGATGACCGAGACGAGTACACCCCATGGATCAAGAAGGTCCGCGTAGTGACTACCGTCACCTACTCCCTCAAGAACTAACCAATAGTAAGGAACGCTAAAAATTGAATACCCTGAGTATTCTGAAATCTATCAGAATCCATCAGGGTATTCTGTTTTTTTTATCGGTCAATCATGCCGGTGTAGAAGTGTAGAGTCTTGCTGGTGGTGTTGAAGTGGTTTTGGTTGGGTGACCACTCGCCGCGTTGCAGTCCTGGAGCAAGTCTTACCGAACGCGTGCCGTACATGTTGTTGATGCCATCGATGCTATTCATCAAGCGGCGCAGTTTGCCATGGTCTTCGGGGTCAAACACATTGAGTTGGATACCGCTGCCGTGCTGGATATCCAGCGCCATGACGCCTGCCTTGCGGTAAGAAAATCCGTCGCGCCAGATGATGTTGAAAGCGTTGAGGGCCTGGCGGGCAATGGTCATCGTGTCACTCGTGGGCGTGGCGAGTTGCAGTTGACACGAGTTGGAATAGAAGGGCAGGTCCTCACGGAAATGGTCGCCCCTCACGTAGGTCATGATGCTCCCAGCCACGCTGCTTTCGTCACGCAGTTGGCGTGCCGTGCGCTCGGCAAATGACACTATGGCATCTGCAACCTCATCGCGGTCGGTAAGAACCTTGCCAAATGTGCGTGAGGTCATGATGGTCTTGTGGGCGATGTCCACCGGGTTGGCTATCTGGCAATCGTGGCCCATGAGTTCGCGCTGTGTGCGTTCAAGAGTCACCGAATACAGTGACCTGACCAGTGACGATGGCATGTTTACAAAATCGGCAGCAGTTTTGATGCCTCGTGACTGCAGCGAGGCCGACAGCCGCCGCCCAATACCCCACACATCCTCAATCGACGTGCGCCTTAAGATGATGTCAATGGCTTCGGGTCTCACGAGCCAATACACACCGTCGGTGATGCGGTGGTCTTTTTTAGCGATGTGGTTGGCAACCTTGGCGAGTGTACGCGACGGGGCAAAGCCTATACTGACGGGAATGCCCACATATTGTTTTATCTTTTTCACCATCTCGGCCATGACTCGATGGCTTGTCTCCACATCTTCGTGTGGCAGTTTGAAAAAGGCCTCATCCACCGAGTATTGCTGCAGGTTATCTACTTCTTGGCCCATCAGTTCCATCACACGTTTGGACAGGTCGCGGTACAGGATATGGCGAGCCGACAACTGGATGACTTGTCGCGGATCGGTATGCTCCTTGATTTTGAAGGCGGGACACCCCATGGGGATGCCTGCTGCTTTGGCCTCGTTGCTGCGGGCGATGACGCATCCGTCATTGTTGGAGAGGACAACAACTTTTTTCCCGTTGAGCCTCGGGTCAAACACCCGCTCACAGGAAACAAAGAAATTATTACAATCAACTAGCCCGTACATGATTTACCTTTAATCGTTATTAGAACATCAGTTGCCTCCGCCAAACAACTCCTCACTTCTAACTCCTCACTTCTAACTCCTAACTCCCAACTCCTCACTTCTAACTCCTAACTTCTAACTCCTAACTCTCAGAAAGCTCCAGCCAGCGCATCTCTTTCTCGTCAAGCAAGTCTTTGACCTCTTGGTAACGGGCAGCCTTGGCGGCAACGTCATCGAGGGTCTCACCACTGGCAAATAGGGCATCCAACTCGGCTTTCTCCTTATTGAGTGCTTCAATGTCAATGTTGAGTTGTTCTAACTCACGTTGTTCCTTGTAAGAGAGCCGCTTCTGCTCGCTGCGGTTCGCCCATGTGTTTTCTTTGGGTTTGGCGACCTCCTGCTCTTTAGCGGCTTGGGCGGCTTCCTGTTCGTGATGCTGTTTCCATGCACGATACTCGCTATAGTTGCCAGGGAAATCCTTGACGTGGCCATTACCCGTGAAGACAAACGTGTGATCCACAGTGCGGTCCATGAAGAAACGGTCGTGACTCACAATGATGACACATCCGTTAAACTGCGACAAGTATTCTTCTAGGATCTCGAGGGTAGAAATGTCCAGGTCGTTGGTCGGCTCATCCAGGATGAGGAAGTTGGGCTTGGTCATCAACACAATGGCCAGATAAAGCCTGCGCCGCTCACCGCCACTCAACTTGGCAATATACTTCTGCTGGTCTTGTGGCGTGAACAGGAAGTGGTTCAACCACGCCATGGCGGTGTAGTGGTGTTTTTCATCAAAGTAGATGTACTCAGCCACATCACGCACGGCGTCAATCACCCGCTTGCCTTCGTCAAACTGCATGCCCTCCTGACTATAATGGGCAAATTTCACGGTCTCGCCGATTTCGAAGTATCCCCTGTCGGGTTTGACGATGTCGAGCAGCAGTTTGATAAACGTGGTCTTGCCGACACCGTTATCACCCACGATGCCCAGTTTCTCATATCGGGCAAAGGTATAGTTGAAATCATCGAGAATCACCTTGTCACCATAGCGCTTGCTAACGTGATGGGCGGTGAATATCTTTTTGCCGATATAGGCGCTCTTGACGTTCAGTTCCACCTCTCCGTCATCACGTCGTTGTGAGGCGCGTTCCTGCAGGTCATAGAACGCATCAATGCGGTACTGTGCCTTGTGGGCACGGGCCTGCGGTTGGCGGCGCATCCAGTCCAGCTCGGTTCGCAGCAGGTTGCGGGCGCGTTCCACTTGGACATTTTGCGCCTCGATGCGTTCAGCACGTTTCTCCAGATAGTAGTTGTAGTTGCCGCTGTAGGAGAAGATGCTGTGCTGATCCATCTCGAGGATACGGTTGCAGATGTTGTCCAGGAAGTAGCGGTCGTGGGTCACCATCAGCAGGGTAACCCGACTGCGCTGAAGATAGTTCTCCAGCCACTCGATCATGTCAATGTCAAGGTGGTTGGTGGGCTCATCGAGGATGAGCATCTGAGGCTCGTCGATGAGCAGCCTGGCTAGCGCCACTCGCTTGACCTGACCACCACTTAACTCCTTGACAGGATGATTGTAATCGGTAATCTTCAGTTGAGAGAGAATCTGCTTGAAACGCTCTTCATAGTCCCATGCAGTATTGGCGTCCATCATCTGGATGGCAGCTGTCATTGCATCACTGTCACCAGTGCGCAATGCTTCTTCATAGGCATGGATGGCGCCCGAACGTGGATCGTCACCGTGAAGGCAAGCGTCCAGCACGGTGTGGGCACCTCCCAGGTCAGGCAACTGTGGCAGATAGCCCACGCGCAGGTTGTTGCGGTAGATCACTGTGCCGCTATCTTGTGAGGCTATGCCGGCCAGGATGTCAAGCAGGGTGGATTTGCCCGTGCCGTTTTTGGCGATGAGACCGATTTTCTCACCCTCGGCAACGCCGAAAGTCAGATCCTCGAAGAGCACATCGACGCCGAACGCCTTGCTCAATCCCTCAACTTGTAAATAACTCACCATAGTCTACTGTGCCATGGCTCTGCCACGGCATTTCTCTCAAGCGAAGAACTGTTTCATCACCTTGATCATGTTCACATGGTCGTCACACGATCCGGTCTCGCGAACCGAGTGCATGGCCAGTACTGGATTACCCACATCAACACCTTCGATGTCGAGTTGACCGGTGAGGATGTTGCCCAGCGTTGAGCCGCCAGCCACGTCGCTATGGTTCACAAAATATTGGAACGGGGCGTCAGCCTTTTCACACAGGCTCTTGAAGATGGCGGCTGAGTGGGCGTCGCTCATATACTTGCAGTTGGCGTTGACTTTGACACACGGACCTCCGCCCAGTGAAGGATGATTGGTCGGGTCATATTTTTCGGGATAATTAGGATGGAATGCATGAGCATTGTCAGCCGAAATCATGAACGAACGGTGAACGGCACGACCATAGTCCTCAAAGTCGCCACCCAGTGCCATAACCAGCCTTAGCAGCATATTTCCCAAGACGGGCGAATGGGCGCCTTGCTTGGTGCCGCTGCCGGTCTCCTCGTTGTCAAAGATGGCTGCTACCAGCGTGGCATCCTTGTCCTTGGCTTCGGTGATGGCAGTGATGGCGGCATGGACCATGCTCAAGTCATCGAGGCGCCCAGCCGAAATGAACTCATTATTAAGGCCAAACAGGCTTGCCTTGCTCACGTCGTAGAGCATCAGGTCAAAGTCCAGGATGTCAGCGGCATCGACTTGCAATTCGTCAGCGACGAGATAAAGCAGCGTGTTTTGCCACTCAAAGTCCTTGTTGATTTTGGCCAGAATGGGCAACATGTCCTTTTGCTTGGACAGGTGATTGCCTTCGTTGACTGCGCGGTTGAAGTGGATGGCCAGATGCGAGATGCACATCAGCGGGCGGTCAATCTTGATGAGTTTGGTCACGGGGTGCAGGGCATCCTTACCCTTGAGCAGAACGCGGCCTGCAAGTGACAGGGGACGGTCAAACCATGTGTAGAGAATCGGGCCGCCATAGACCTCGGTATTCAGACGCAGGATGCCTCCGTCGCCAGGAATCTCGCTCGCGGGTTTGATTCTGAAGCAAGGTGAGTCACTGTGAGCGGCAATAATCTTGAATCCTGTGTCGGCTGGCTTTTTCTTTCCCACCTGCACGGCAAAGATGGCGCTGTCGTTCTTGGTGAAAAAGAACTTGTCGCCAGCCTTGGCTGTCATCTTGTCATCAATTTTCTTCTCCTGGAATCCGTTGGCGGTAAGGATTTTCTTCACGGTGTCCACAGCCAGGAAGTTGCAGGGACTGTTATCGAGGAACTCAAGCAGTGAGTTCACATAGTTGTTGGTCTTGCTCATAATATATGTTAGTTTTTAATGTTTAAATTCCGTAATAGATGGCATTCAGTGCGCGCAGCACGTTGCACAGCGTTTGGCCCCAATAATTGATGAAGTTGATCTTGCACTGGCACAGCATTTCGTGCTGTGTCTCGGTCAGGGCATCCTGAATCGAGTGGATGAGGTTGAAGAACTCTTGGTACAGGTCGGCAAGATTCTCGGACACCGACGCCGAGATGGGCGTATCACTGTATTTCATGTCCTCCATGAAGACCTCAAGATAGATGTCTTCTTCGGCCATAATCTGTGCTACCCGATCGCGCACCAGGTCATAGACATCCTCCTCGAGTGCCGAGTCAATAAACTCTTCGCTGTAACTGTCATCGTCAATGTCGTTGATGGTGATGTACAGGCGTGGCAGCAATTTGAGCATCTGGGCCACAAACTGGTCACGGGTCTCGCACTCATTAGAGCGCTCTAACGCATGGCAATATTCATTAGCGAGGGCGATAAACGTCAACTCATTGGGTGTCAACTTATCCATTATTCTGTCGTTTTTGTGCTGTTGTAGAGGTGGTTTCGGTTGATGTAATGATAGACTTCATCCGGGACATAGTAGCGCACGCTATCGCCGAGTCGCAACCGTTCACGGATTTGGGTGGATGACAATTCGATGATGGGAGCATCGACCAGTTGGACGCGGTCTCGCAGGTCTTCGGGGATCACCACCTCGTGGCCCAGGCGCGGATAGACCAGGATATGGTATTTGGCCAGGATTTCCTCGCTGTTGCGCCATTTGCCGAAGACTTCCCAGTTATCGCCTCCGATAACTAGGTAAAACTCATCATCAGGGAACTTGGCTTGCAGGGCGTTGAGCGTGTCGATGGTATAGGACGGCTTGGGCATCGTGAACTCAAATGCCGACGTCTCCACGCCCTCCATGGGGCGAGACACCTTCTCCACCATGCGCAACCGGTCGGTATCGGCCACGTTTCGTTCCTTATCCACTTTCAACGGGTTGACAGGCGAAACCATAAACCATAACCGGTCCACTGCACCGCAACCGATCACGTGCTGCGCAATGATTGCATGGCCAATGTGTATTGGATCAAACGATCCCCCAAATATCCCAATCCTCATCTCTATACTATGATTAATTATCTCTAACCTGCAAAATTAACACAATTCAAACAAGGGCACAAATTATTGTAGTGAAAATTATAAACACAAACGACCATTAGGACAACGGTTGACAACATTTGAGTTGCTTGGCGTTGTGCCAATGGTTGTTTGTGTTGTTGAAAGAGCGGGTCAGCGTGTGATGAAGTCGGCGATGAGGTCGTGGACCTCATTGACGGCGGTCTCAAGGTCGTCGTTGACGACGGTGTGGTCAAATTGGGGACCAATAGAGATTTCAAACTCGGCCTTATCCACACGGGCTTGGATGTCCTCCATGCTGTCGGTACCACGGTTAATGAGGCGCTGACGCAGCACTTCCACGCTAGGCGGCTGGATAAAGATGCTGATGGCACGGTCACCATACATCTTCTTGACGTTCACACCGCCCAGCACATCCAGGTCAAGAACCACGTTCATGCCCATGCTGGTGATGCGCTCAACTTCACTCTTGGGCGTGCCGTAATATCGTCCCTCATAGACCTCCTGATATTCCACCAGTTCATCGTTTTCAATCATCTGCTGGAATTCCTCGATGGTCTTGTAGTAATAGTCTACGCCATGAACTTCCTGTCCGCGGCGGGGGCGGGTAGTGGCCGACACCGAGAAGGCAAGCCGCAGAGACTCATCCTGCATGATGCGCCCGATGATAGTCGATTTGCCTGATCCCGACGGCGCGGATATGATGATCAATTTGCCCTGTTCCATTCATGAAGAACATTAGAATGTGTACTTCAGACCAAGCACTGTCACCGATTGGTTGAAGTTCTTCATGATTTGGAACCTCTGCTCGGTGAAGAAATGCAGGCGCTCTTTGATTCGATACTGTGCGCCCAGGCCCACATTGGCACCGCAACGATCAAATGAACTTTCAAAGTGATTATCGTCATACATATAGTGCCCATAGGAGAAACCAACGAGCGGGTAGAGGGCAAACGAATTACTCGTGGGGATGACATAATGCAAGTTGAAGTTGGCGTTGAGAGCGCTGATTCCATCATTCTTGAAGAAATAGATGAACTCGGGAGCGAGACGGAAGTTGGTGAGCGGCTCACATTGCAATTGTACACCCAGGCCTGCCATGGAGTGCTTGGATGCGTAAACAAATTGACCTCCTACCGATATGTTACCTTTCTCGGCATGAACATTAAACATTGTGGCTATGGCAATAATTGCCATGAAGATGTACTTTTTCATATCGTTCCAGTTGATATAGGTTATTATTCAATTATACAGTTCTATACTTACTTCAAAAAATCACAGCACATTAAGCACTTGCTCCTTAATCTGCTCCAAGTGATCCTTCATGTGAACCACCAGGTTCTGCAGTTCGGCTTGGTTGGCCTTGGAGCCCATCGTGTTGACCTCGCGACCGATTTCCTGGCTGATGAAGCCCAATTTCTTGCCTTGGCCGGGTTCCTCGCTGTGCATGGTTTCCAAGAAATATTTCAAGTGGTTCTGCAAGCGGATTTTCTCCTCTGTGATATCGAGTTTCTCGATGTAGTAGATGAGTTCCTGCTCAAAGCGGTTCTTGTCATAGTCCACTTCCTTGATTTTGGCCAGGGAGTCGAGGATGCGGGCTTTGATTTTTTGGGTTCGGGGCTCTTCGTAACGGGGCACCTCATTAAGCAGTGACTGGATGGCTGCAATTTTTACTTCGAAGAAAATAGCCAGTCTTTCTCCCTCCTGGCGGCGGAAATCAATCAGTTGCTCGGTTGCTTGTGTGACCACTTCCTTGACAACGGCGAGTTCCTGCTCGTCGGCCTCGGTGGCCTTAGCGTCTGTTTTCAGGGCGTCCGGCATGCGCAGCAGTGTGGCATACCAGTCCTCAGGCTGTGGCAGATTCAATTCGGATGCCATCTCTTCGATCTGGGCCTTGTATTGCTTCAGCATCGGGATGTTGATGGTGCCGGTCGTGGCTCCCTCGATGGGTTCACAATAGACAAACAAGTCTATCTTGCCGCGCTTCAACGCTTTGGAAACGATGTTGCGCAGTTCCATTTCAATTTCACGATGACTTTGAGGTGTGCGCACCCCAAAATCCAGTTGCTTGCTGTTCAATGATTTGACTTCGGCAGTGATTTTCTTATTGTTATAAACCTTAACCGCCTTGCCAAATCCGGTCATGGATAGTATCATTGTTCAATTAGATTTAGCTACAATTTGCAAAATTACAAAAAAATATCATTCTTTATGATATATTTCCAGCAAAATCTCGCAAATTGTTGAGAACAGACGAAAAAACTGAAAACCGAAAACTGAAAACTGAAAACTTATTTATAACTTTGCAAGTTGGACCGATAGGCCAATGTAATAATGTGAACAGAATGGAAAACTCGACTATAGCAATCGTGGTGCCTTGCTTCAACGAGGAGGAGGTATTGCCACAGACCAATCAGCAGCTGCGCGCCTTGCTCGACGGCATGATGCGTGACCGGCTGGTGGGCGAGGGTAGTTACATCCTCTATGTTGACGACGGGTCACGTGACCGCACGTGGGAAATCATTGCCGGATATAGTGAGGCCGATGCCCTCGTCCGCGGCCTCAAGTTGGCTGGCAACGTTGGCCATCAGAACGCCTTGATGGCGGGACTGGATACGGCTCGCCAGGATGCTGACGTGACCGTGTCTATTGATGCCGACCTGCAGGATGACATCAATGCCATTCCCGAGATGGTGAAGAAGTATAATGAGGACTGTGACATTGTCTATGGCGTTCGTCGCAAGCGCTCGACCGACACCTTCTTCAAGCGCACCACCGCCCAGTTGTTCTATCGCTTCATGACAAGCATGGGCGTGAAATCGGTCTATAATCATGCTGATTTTCGTTTGATGAGCCGTCGTGCCGTGGATGCCTTGTGCCAATATGAGGAGCGCAACCTCTTCCTGCGTGGCCTCGTGCCCCTGCTGGGTTACAAGACCGATCAGGTGTTTTATGACCGACTGGAGCGTCAGGCAGGAGAGAGCAAGTATCCCTTGAGCAAGATGCTGTCCTTTGCTATCGATGGAGTGACCTCGTTCAGCGTCAAGCCCTTGAGGCTGATCTTTGACTTGGGCCTCATTTTCCTGTTAATCAGTCTGGGTATCCTTGTATATGTGATTGTGGCGCTGTGCAAGGGGAATGGCGTGCAGGGTTGGGCTTCGCTCATGCTGTCCATCTGGTTTGTGGGTGGCTGTGTGCTCATCTGCCTCAGCATCATTGCCGCTTATATCGGCCGCATTTACACCGAGGGCAAGCATCGTCCCCGTTATAACATTGAGAAATACGTGAAGTGATATGAACGAGACACGACAAGAGATGGATCTCCTGATTCCAAGCCCCAGTGACATCAAGTTGTTCCTGACGGATGTGGATGGCACGCTGACCGATGGCGGTATGTACTATGGGACTGACGGCACCGAGTTCAAGAAATTCAACACCAGGGACGGCATGGGGCTGCAGATGCTGCAGCGCACGGGTGTCAAAGTGGGTATTGTCACCAGCGAGAATGTGGCTATCAACGTTAACCGGGCCCGCAAGTTGGGCTTGGATTACCTCAAGCAGGGTGCTCGCGACGGTGGCAAGTTGGCCGCGACGCGCGAGATCTGCGAGGAGATGGGCATCACGATGCAGGAGGTGGCATATATCGGTGACGATGTAAACTGCTTCGACCTGCTGTCGGCTGTGGGGTGGGCGGCCTGTCCCGCCGATGCCTGCGACAAGGTGAAAAAGATTCCGCGGATTCTCGTTCTTCAGCGCCGGGGCGGTGACGCTTGTGTGCGTGAATGGATTGACATGATACTTGACAAAGCATGAGCAGCGGTAACGATAATCAGTCGCTGAAGCAGAAGACTGCCCAAGGTTTGTTTTGGGGGCTGCTGAGCAGTGGGGGCACACAGTTGCTCAACCTGATTATCGGTATCTTCTTAGCCCGCCTGCTTTCGCCTGAAGAATACGGCATCGTGGGCATGCTGTTGATTTTCTCTCTCATCGCCGGCAATCTTCAGGATAGCGGCTTTTATACTGCGCTCATCAATATCAAGGACATCAAGCACAACGACTATAATGCGGTGTTCTGGTTTAACATCGGCGTGAGTCTGACGATTTATGCCGTCTTGTTCTTCTGTGCTCCGCTGATTGCCGCATTTTATCATCAGCCTTGCCTCGTCAAGTTATCGAGATATGTTTTCTTGTCCATCCCGATTTCTGCCGCGCTGATTGTCCCCACCGCTTTGCTCTCTCGCGGCCTTCGTGTAAAGGAAAAAGCCATCGTGTCCTTGTTGGCTCTTGTGTTGTCGGGATTGGTGGGTATAATCATGGCTTTTAAGGGCTTTTCCTATTGGAGCCTTGCCACACAACAGGTTTTATATATCTTGATTACATGCATTGGTCGGTATGCTTGCGCCCGCTGGTGTCCCACATTCTCAGTGGACTTTACTCCCATCAAGAGGATGTTCGCATTCAGTTATAAGGTGCTGATAACGGCTGTCCTGACAACGATCAACAACAATGTGCTGACCGTCGTGTTCGGTCGATTGTTCCCCGCTTCCGCTGTCGGTAACTACACCCAGGCTAACAAGTGGAACACGATGGCGAACCAGTTGGTGGCTAACACTGTAGCACAGGTGGCTCAGCCCGTCTTTACTCGAATTAATGATGATGACGAACGTGAACGGCGTGTGTTTGGAAAAATGATGCGTTTCACGGCTTTTCTTGCTTTCCCAGCAATGTTTGGCCTTGCACTTGTGGCACCGCAATTCATTTTAGTTACGATAGGGAATAAATGGTTGGAAAGCATACCGCTGTTGCAGATCTTGTGCATCGGTGGCGCGTTTATTCCGTTTTACACCCTCTATCAGAACCTGTTTCTCAGTTATGGTAAATCCAATACCTATATGTGGCTGAGTATCGGACAGATTGTCATCATGTTGACAGCGGTATTGGCATGTCATGCTATAGGTTTCAAGGCGATGGTCGTGGCGTTTGCCGTTATCAACATCTTGTGGCTCCTGGTCTGGCAGTTTTTTGCCAGTCGTCTCATTGGTTATCGACTCTTGAGCATGCTGCGTGACTTGATGCCGTTCATGATCATTGCGCTGCTGGTGATGGGGTTGACCTATCTTGTAACGCGCTTCATCAGCAACATGTATTTCCTGTTGATTGCTCGCATACTTCTCGCAGCAGCACTATACGTTATTACGATGAAACTCTTGCGCGCCAAAATCCTGGAGGAGTGCATCGATTTCATCCGCAATATCAGAAAAAAGTAATTGACTAACAACTAAAAACTAACGACTAAAAACTAACAACTTAAATATATATTATGAAAGGTAAAATATTAGTTACAGGTGGAACCGGTTTTATTGGTTCACACACGACAGTTGAACTGCAGCAGGCCGGTTATGAAGTGGTCATCATCGACGACTTGAGCAACAGTAATATCGAGGTGCTGGATGGCATCGAGCGCATCACGGGCATTCGCCCCGTCTTTGTCAAGGGTGACTGCACCGACCGCGCGGTGGTACGCAAACTTTTCGAGGATAATCCTGGCATCAGCGGTATTATCAACTTTGCAGCCAGCAAGGCGGTGGGCGAGAGCATCGAGAAGCCCATCATGTACTATCGCAACAACATCAACATCCTGCTTAACCTCCTTGAACTGATGCCCGAGTTTGGTGTGAAGGGCTTCGTGTTTTCGTCATCATGCACCGTTTATGGTGAGCCTGACAAGAACCCCATTACCGAGGACGCCCCCACCAAGAAGGCCACCTCGCCCTATGGTGCCACCAAGCAGATTTGCGAGGACATCATCACCGACGTGATCCGTAGCGGCAGCCCCATCAAGGCCATCTTGCTGCGTTATTTCAATCCCATCGGTGCCCATCCCAGTGCCGAAATTGGCGAGCTGCCCAACGGTGTTCCCCAGAACTTGGTGCCCTATCTGACGCAGACCGCCATTGGTGTACGCAAGGAGTTGAGCATCTTCGGTGACGACTATCCCACGCGTGATGGTTCATGTATCCGTGACTTCATCAATGTCGTTGACTTGGCTAAGGCTCACGTCAAGGCCCTGGAGCGCATGTTGGAAGACAAGAGTGACGAGGCGTTGGAAATCTTCAATATCGGAACAGGTAACGGCGCATCGGTGCTGGAATTGTTGCACTCCTTTGAGCGTGCCACAGGTGTGAAGGTGCCTCACAAGATCGCACCGCGTCGCCCCGGTGACATCGTCCAAATCTGGGCAGACCCCAAACGCGCCAACGAAGTCCTCGGCTGGCATGCCGAAATTTCCCTCGACGACACCATGCTCAGCGCCTGGAACTGGCAAAAACGCCTCCGCGAACGCGGCATCATGTAACAATAATTAAGAAGATGAATGCATCGGTTGCCGATATAAAGAATAAAAATGGCTCTTGGCTTGAGGTAAAGTTTTCAACCCAACAGATCATTGAATTATGCCTTGATCGCGAAAATATGGCAAATACTTTAGCTTCCTGTTTGGAAAATCATGCTAGGTTGTTTGTCGTGCACGGCAAGAGATCTTATCAATCTTGTGGGGCAAAAGCTATGCTTGATGATGTCGTTTTGCGTTCTGGCTCGGAGATGGTGGAATTTGATGATTTTTCTGAAAATCCCAAGAAAGACGATGTTAACAGCGGGCTTGCCATGCTCAAAAATAATCCGCCTGACTTGATAATAGGTTTAGGTGGAGGTAGTGTTTTGGATATGGCAAAACTGATAAAGTATTATTCTCATCAGGCTATCCCTCTACTGGCTATTCCGACGACATCAGGCACTGGTGCTGAATCAACACATTTTGCAGTATGTTACATTAATGGTGTTAAACACTCTATCAGTGATAATACCATTCTTCCCAATCGAGTCATTCTTTATCCACCATTTACATATCAAAATGGTAAATACCTCACCTCATGCACTGGCTTCGATGCTTTAGCACAAGCTATTGAGGCTTATTGGAATATCAATTCAACAACGGAGTCTGATGAGTGCTCTCTACAAGCGATAGACCTAATTTATCCGACTTTATCCAACGAAGTGCTTTCACACGAGGATAGGATAAAACTGTTAATCGGAGCGAATTATGCGGGACATGCGATAAATATAACGCGTACAACAGTGCCTCATGCATTATCATATACGTTGACCTCTAAATATGGCTATCCTCATGGTCATGCTGTGGCATTAACCTTCCCATTCTTCTTTAAGTATAATCTAAGAGGAAAGGCTGAGTTTTATCGTGGTATAGATTATGATCAATATGTAGTTAAAATGAACAAGCTTCTATCGGTTCTTAAGATGGAAGATGATCCGTATGTGATGATGAAGTCATACATTCATCGGTTGGGTTTATCATTCGATTCGGAAAGGAATTTTGATGATCTGATTGTGGCAAAGGGCATTAATCTTGTACGAGCGGCAAATACTCCCATTTCTATAGATGAAGATGTGATTATGGACGCTGTGAAATCTGTTAGAGAAATAATACATTAAAATAGATGTTTTATAATGAATAAAACTGAAAAGATAGTATATGTTGGCATGAGTGCTGACATAATCCATCCAGGACACCTAAATATATTACATGAGGCATCAAAATATGGCCGTGTTATTGTTGGGGTGTTAACAGATAAAGCAATTGCCAGTTATAAGCGTTTGCCATATTTGAATTATGAGCAACGCTCATTGGTCGTGAGTAACCTAAAGGGTGTTTATGAAGTTATCCCTCAAACAACCCTCGATTACCGTCCTAATCTTGAGATAGTGCGACCTGACTTTGTTGTTCACGGTGATGATTGGAAAGATGGCGTTCAGGCAAAAACTCGACAACAGGTGATTGATAAGTTGGCTGAGTGGGGTGGCAAAGTTATTGATGTGCCATATACTAAAGGTATTTCTTCAACTATGCTCAATGAGCGCCTTAAAGAAATAGGCACAACTCCTGATGTGCGATTGAAGAGATTGCGTCGTCTGATTAATGCGAAGAAGATTGTTCGTATCTGTGAATCTCACAATGGACTAACTGGTCTCATAATTGAGAATACTTCGGTATCAGTCAACAACATGAAACGTGAGTTTGATGGTATGTGGGCTAGCTCGCTGACCGACTCAACAAGCAAGGGTAAGCCAGATATTGAGGCTGTTGACTTGACAACGAGACTTCATGACTTGAATGATGCACTTGAAGTGACGACTAAACCTGTCATTTACGATGGTGACACAGGTGGAAAGCCGGAGCACTTTGTGTTTACTGTTAGAACTTTGGAGCGCTTAGGAGTATCTGCTATTATCATCGAGGATAAGGTCGGGTTAAAAAAGAATTCTCTTTTTGGAACAGATGCTATTCAGACTCAAGATAGCATAGAGAGCTTCTCTGCAAAGATACGTGCAGGAAAACAGGCACAAATAACCTCTGATTTCATGATTATTGCCCGTTGTGAAAGTCTGATAGCAGGAAAATCGGTTGATGATGCGCTTGAACGTTGTTTGGCATACGTTCAGGCTGGAGCCGACGGAATCATGATACACAGCAAGCATCGTTCAGGGGAAGATATTAAGGAATTCTGTTTGCGTTTCCGAGAGAAAGAGCCCAATATCCCTCTAGTAGTTGTACCAACCACATATAATCATATTACAGAGGATGAGTTGGCAGAGTGGGGTGTAAACGTTGTTATTTATGCTAACCATTTACTGCGTGCGGCTTATCCAGCTATGGTTAAGTGTGCCGAAAGCATTCTGACCAATGGCCGTTCATTGGAAGCAAATGACTTGTGTATGCCTATTAAACAGATTCTCGAACTTATACCAGGTACGAAATAATTCTTATTGACGATGATTACTCCTAAAAGTCTTTTTAATGAACTGAAGAATCACCACATTGATTTCTATACGGGTATACCAGATTCTTTACTCAAGAGCTTGTGTGCTTACATTACTGACAGCCTCCCATCGACCCAGCATATAATTGCTGCAAATGAAGGTGGAGCAGTTGGATTGGCAGCTGGTTATCATTTATCAACAGGTAGGATACCTGTTGTGTACATGCAAAACTCTGGATTAGGTAATACTGTTAACCCATTAATGTCGTTGACAGACAAAATGGTATATAATATACCGGTCCTCCTTGTGATCGGTTGGCGTGGTGAGCCAGGTGTGAAAGACGAGCCTCAGCATCGCAAGCAAGGTCTCGTGACATTGCCTCTACTAGAAACACTAGGTATTAAATATGAAGTGTTGACAAGTGATGAGAATGAATTGTCTGGACAAATAAAAAGGGCAGTCGATCACATGGAAAGTACAGGTGAGGCTTTTGCCCTTGTTGTTAAAAAGGGAACTTTTGATGCCTATGAATTGCACTCGAAGCAGGAATCTGTTCTTACAATGTCGAGAGAACGTGCCATCGATATGGTTGCGGAGTCCGTGGCTGACCATGATGTTATTGTCTCAACTACAGGAATGATTAGCCGCGAATTGTTTGAATATCGGACAGCCACTCACCATGGTCATTATCAGGATTTTCTAACTGTTGGCTCTATGGGCCACGCTTCGCAAATCGCTCTTGGAATTGCTATCAATCAGCCTAGTCGTCATGTGTTCTGTTTTGATGGTGACGGTGCAACCATCATGCACACTGGCAATATGGCAATAATTGGTTCGGTCTCGCCCCAGAATTTCTTCCACATCATCTTTAATAATGGAGCTCACGATTCTGTAGGTGGACAGCCGACGGTAGGACAGAAAGTGGATATCCCCTCAGTAGCTCGTTCTTTTGGATATAAAACTGTTATTAGTGTTGATAATGAATCCGATCTTAACATGCAATTGAACGAGTTGTTTGACCATGAGTGTCCACTTCTACTGGAAATAAAAGTAAAAAAAGGTGCTCGTGCTGATCTAGGCCGACCCACAACAACACCTATAGAGAATAAAGAGGCTCTAATGTCATTTCTGCGAAATCAGTAGTTTTATTGAATAGGATAGAGATTAGTTTTTGTTATGGTATCAACTAAAGACTTCAACCCTGAGGAATTGAAGGCCAGGTTCAACCCTGATGGTTCATTGTTACGTCGTGAGCAGATGATTATGCTTGAGATGGTGACAGAACTGGATAGGATTTGTAAGAAATATAACATCCAGTATTTCTTATATTGGGGCACATTGTTGGGAGCAATACGCCATAATGGCTTTATTCCTTGGGATGATGATCTCGATGTAGCTGTGATGCGTCGAGATTATAAAAAGTTATTGAAGGTTCTTCCACGCGAATTACCTAATCACATAGTGCTGCAATCAAATGATACCGACAAAAACTATTTCTACCACTTCGCGAAGTTGAGAAATACGCGTTCTTACATTGATGAGGGAAACTATGACCGATATTTTAAGGAAAGAGGGATTTTTATAGACATCTTTCCTATAGATAAAACTCGCTGCTGGCTGCATATGTTATCTGAACCCCTTCACGGCCATTGTTTTAAGATATTAAGAACAAGCAAGGATAATGAAGCATCGATGCGCAAGGTGAGAGTAATTACTTGGATTAATCGTCATGTTTCGTTTCCTGTATTGCGCTTCATTGCCAAGGTATCTTTTGGAAAAAGTGTCATGTGTGACTATGGTATCCCTCTCCATATCGCACATGACATGGATGATTTGTTTCCCACAGTAACCCATCTTTTTGAGGGAGTTGATTTGCCTGTTCCTGCTAATAGTCATCTAATTCTTCAGCAGCTATATGGTGACTATATGCAGTTACCAGACTTGTCATCTATTACTGGTCATGTTCAAAAAATTGAATTCTATGATGAGTGAATAATTAAATCTAGTTCATGTAAGTAATTAGGCGGTTGCAACTCAGTTTCATTTGAAGTATTGTAGCCATTGGTTGACATCATATCGTTGCTTTACTTCATCTGGGACTATAACATAATCTGTCTCATTCATGAATTGATTGATATTCGCCCAAGAATCGCTACCAATGATGAAAGTGTTCTCTTTACGGTAAAAGTCAAAATCTGCTATTTGTTTGTTCTCCGTCAGCAGTTTTTTATCGAAGAAAAGAGCTTCTAGGGGCCTACGTGTTAACCCAACCTGTCCTTTCTGGAACATGTCCACCAGACAACGGCTTTTCCTCACGTAATCTAAGTATTGCTCGTAACTGATACTGTTTTTACCGCTGTCGTCCACGACAATGAACTTACAACTATAACCATTTGTTTCTAGTTTATTTTTAAGGGTGTTAAGACGTTCACCACGATCTTTTATCATTCCACAGAAGAAGAAATCGTAGCAGATGTCTTCTTGCCCTGAGGCGGAAAAGCGATAGAACTGAGGAGTGTATGTCATGCCATATTCTTTTGCGTCCTCTGGGTCAAAGGTCATCAGTTCATAGCCCATTGCTTTCATTTCTTTCACACGATGGGCTACTTGATCTTGTGGCAAGACAAAGCGCAAACAATTGTTGAAATACTGGTATCGGCGCACTCCTTTTGGGGTGAGCCATTTGACTGCGCGAAGAGTATTTAAATTAACCACTCCACTTAATAACAGACGGTCGCCTGGTTTCAGTGTCGTAAGCCATTGGTAACCAATGTTACCTGTTATCTTCTCAACCAAATGACCACTTAGCGGAACACGCCCGACTAACAGGAACTTTAACCCCCTATGCAGGAAGCCATGAGGCTGAACTAAGAAATCGGGAACACATATCAGGTCACTATTAGTGTCAACTCCCTCAAAGATGTACTTTGGAGCATCTTTAAGACTGACAGAGTAGTATAAATGTCTCATAAATAATCATGATTTTAAAATTGTGTACAAATGTACAACATTTTATATTGATAAGATTTAAGATGTCAAGATTATTTATTACTATTGATCTAAATGATTACTGTGTCTTTTTCTGTATTTTTGATTGTTTTATTCTGAATGTTCAGTATATTTGCATTCTGATAATTGATAGCAAAACTTGTATGGAGAAATTTCCGGCTAAGATTGATGTGGCGGTGTTGTTGCTGTTTTTCACTCGCACCGACTCGTTTGAGAAAGTCTTTGAGGCTGTTCGTGAGGCTCGACCTTCCAAGTTGTTCCTCTATCAGGACGGACCTCGTGGAGAACGTGACTTGCCAGGTATTGAAGCGTGCCGCAAGATTGCTGAGAATATCGACTGGGAATGCGAGGTTTATCGCAAGTATCAGGAGCGCAACTACGGTTGTGACCCCTCTGAGTACTTGTCACAGACGTGGGCATTCAGCATCGTGGACAAGTGCATTGTCCTGGAGGATGACGATGTGCCTTCGCAGTCATTTTTCCCGTTCTGCAAGGAACTGCTTGACCGATATGAGAGCGATGAGCGCATCACGATGATTTCGGGATTCAATACTGATGAAATCACTCCTGACATTCAGGATGACTATTTCTTTACATCGGTGCAGAGTATTTGGGGGTGGGCTTCATGGAGACGTGTTATCGATCGTTGGCAGGGCGATTATGCCTTCCTTGATGATGAGAACAGCATGAGGCTTCTCCGTTCTAGATGCAAGCGCCACGGTTTCCGTCAGGCGATGATTAACATGGCTCGCGACCACCGTGCATCGGGAAAAGAATATTACGAGACTATCATGTGGGCAGATATGGTGCTTAACTCGGGCTTGGCCATCATGCCCACCCGTAATCTGATCAACAACCTGGGTGCCGTTAATGATTCCACTCATTTCTCATCTTTGTCAACGATGAATCACCGCATGCGGTGCATCTTCACGATGAAGCGCTATGAACTGGATTTCCCGCTCAAGCATCCACGTTATGTTATCGAGAATGTGGAGTTCAAGGACCGCTACTTCAAGGTTCATGCATGGAACCACCCATGGATCAAGGTGATGAATTCCTTCGAAGAATTATTCTTAAACCTCAAACAGGGCAACTTCTCATATATCGCCAAATCCATCAATCGCCGTGTAAGCAAGTGGGTGGGCAATTATAAACACAGTTAGAACTAAATAGCAACATTTGTAATAAAATAACAAGCTCCCAACCTTGATGGTTGAGAGCTTGTGTGGTTTTAAAAAGAACGGGGTTCTTTTTATGCCTCGGCAGCGGGAGCTTCCTCAGCAGGAGCCTCAGCGGCGGGTTCCTCGGCGGGAGCCTCAGCCTCCTGAGCGGCCTTTGCAGCCTCAGCCTCGGCAGCAGCCTTAGCGGCAGCGATCTCGGCTTTCTTCTTGGCTACGGCCTCAGCCTTTGCCTCGTTCTTCTTGGCCTCCTCGGCGATGGCTTTCTTGTCGGCAGCCTTCTTGTCGTCGCGGTCCTTGTTGCGGATTGCGTCGAGCTTAGCCTGCTTCTGGGCCTTCCAGGCCTCGAAACGCTTCTGAGCCTCTTCCTCGGTGAAAGCGCCCTTCTTGACGCCACCCTGGAGGTGCTTCATCAGCATCACGCCCTCGCGAGAGAGAATGTTGCGTACAGTGTCGGTGGGAATTGCACCTACGTTGATCCAATAGAGTGCACGTTCGAAATTCAAACTGATGGTAGCAGGATTAGTGTTGGGGTTATAAGAACCAATCCTTTCGATAAATCTACCATCTCGTGGTGCCCTGCTATCGGCAATAACAATGGGATAGAACGCATAGTCCTTGTGACCGTGGCGCTGCAATCTGATCTTTGTTGCCATAATTCTAACAGTTTAAATTTTTAATGAGTTATTTAAATTTTTACATAAAAAAAGTGACCTTGTTGAAGGGTCACTCTCTTGTTGTCCTGGAAGGATTCGAACCCTCGCAAGCGGAACCAGAATCCGATGTGCTACCATTACACCACAGGACAATTCCTAATTGCGACTGCAAAGGTACTGCTTTTTTTGTTACCACCAAGAAAAAATTCAACTTTTTTTCATTTTTTCTGATTTTTTCTTACTCCAGCAAGTTTCTGGCGCTACTCAAACCGCATGGTGGCGGTAGGTTTGATGGTCGAAATGATGTGGCTTGCGCCAAGCAGCGTGAGGTAAGACACGAGAATAATGCCCACGTTGAGCAACACCAGGGCGGGCACACTCAGCTGAATGGGCACGTAGGGCATATAGTAAGCCGTCGGGTCCAGACGCACGATGTGGCAGTACTTCTGCAACAAGGCCAGACCGATGCCGATGACGTTGCCGATGATGAGTGCCTTGAGGATGAGTTTGCCGGTCAGGTAGATGAAGATGCGGCGGATGGAACCGTTTGTCGCACCCATGGCCTTGAAGTTGCCGATAACCCGAATGCGTTCCAGAACAATCATCAGCATGGCCGAAATCAGGGTGAATGCAGCCACAATCATCATCAGCGTGAGGATGATCACGACGTTCATGTCCAGCATCTGCAGCCATGCAAAGAAGGGCAGATTGTTCTGGTGGGTGGTTGTAACAATGAACAGGTTCTTGCTCTCGTGCTTCACTGTACTCTCGGCCAACAGCGAATAGAGGTCATAGGCATCGGCATCCAGATTACTTGTGTTCTTCATGTTCATGGCCACCTGTGTGCCGGTGTCTCCATGCCAGCCGTTAACGCCTTGAACAATGCCGATACCTCCCACGATATACGCATTGTCAAAGGCTTCGAGGTCGGTCTCAAACACTCCCGCGACAGTCAAGTTCCTCACCTTGATCTTTTCGTCGATGAAGTAGGTGAGCACCTTATCGCCCGCATGCAGTTTGAGGCGGTCGGCAACGGTTTTGGAAATGGCGATTTGGTTGCCCAATGCCGTGTCACTCACGGCAGGAACGGTTCCCTCGATAATCTTGGACTGCAAGTATCTGAAGTCATACCCCTCGTCAACGCCACGCATGATGATGCCCATGAAGTCTTCGTCTGTCTTGAGAATAGCGCTTTTGTCGGCGATGAGGCTGATACTCTCAATCTTGGTCGCAACAGCGGGAGCATCTGCAATGGCCTCGCGCACCTCGCGTCCGTTGACGGTGGCATAGTTGTCGTCAAGGCCCAGTGCGGCGTTGGTGACTCTCAAGTGGGCATCCAGATGCATGATCTTGCCTGAAATCTCCCCCTTGAAACCCATGACGATGGCAATGGACAGGATCATCACGACGACAGCCAGCACGATTCCGACAAGGGCGACCGTAAGGCTTGGGGAGCCTTGCTGCCGCTCATTGTCCAGCTTCATGCGCCGTGCGATATAGAGTTCGTGATTCATTTCAGCCGCAAAGGTAGTGCAATTTTCAATTATTTCTATTACTTTTGTTGACACAAAATGTAATTCGAGTAATAATCATGAAACGTATATTTTCTTTTTTATTGACGTTAATCGCCTTGTCGCTTGCCGTGCAGGGTGGGGTGGTCAGGTTGGCCATCCTGAGTGATGTGCATGTGACTCCCGGCAATGCCAACGAGGGCAAACTGCGTGAAGCTGTAGTCGAGATCAATGCGGCCGACGTGGATGCTGTGATGCTCACCGGCGACCTCACCAACGAGGGCAGCGACGAGCAACTGATCAATATCAAGGGCATTCTGGATGGCATCACCCACCCGTTTTATATCATCCCCGGCAACCACGAGAATAACTGGAGCCAGAGCGCATGCAAGACATTAAATGACTTATGGGGCAGCGACCGTTTTGTCTTTACGGTTGATAACCTGGTGGTCGTGGGTATGAACTGCGGCCCGTTCATGAAGATGGGTGACGGTCACATCAAGCAGGAAGACCTCTTGTGGCTTGACAGCACCCTCAATGTGATGGTCAAGCCTGGCATGCGGGTGTTGAGCGTCAACCATTATCCCATACTCGATGATCTGGACAATTATCGCGCCTATGTCGATATCCTCAAGAAATATCCCGTTATCACCCACCAGTGCGGCCATTACCACAGCTGGCGCCTGTATGAGACCGACGGCATCAACGGCGTGATGGTCCGTGCACTCGACATGGGTGGCGGCAATTATGGTTACACGTTGATGAACATCGATTTGGACCGCCAGTGGATTTATATATATAATAAGGTGTTAGGCAAGGATCCCGAACAGATGTATGCCTATCACATCAATACCGAATATGATTCGCCCCAACTTACTGAAAGACAATACACCGTGCCCGAAGGCTTTGTCATTGAGCGCGTGGTAGCGGATAATGCTTCTATCTTTACTCGGGTGGGGATTGACGAAAGGAATATCTACTTTGGGAACTCATTAGGTTACTGCAAGGCCGTGGATAAGAAAACTGGCGAATTGCGCTGGCAATACAAGACCGATGCCATGCTCTTTTCCCGTCCCGCTGTGAGCGGCAACTATGTTGTGCTCCCCACCAGTGACAAGCGCCTCATCTGGCTCGACAAAAAATCGGGCAAGGCCAAGTGGCAGTACAACGCCGATGGCCCTTATGTCGCTGATGGCGTGGTCAAGGATGGTATCCTCTATCAGGGAGGTTTCAAGACTTTCCAAGCCTGGGACGTGAAGCGGCACCGCTTGTTGTGGCAATATGACGACATCAACAACTACTGTCAAGCCTCACCCGTCGTTGACGGTAATGATGTCATCTTCGGCGCTTGGGACACCTACCTGCGTTCATTGGACCGCCGCACGGGTGCCCTGCACTGGCAATGGAACAACGGCAAGAATGTCAACCTGTACAGCCCCGGCAACGTCGTGCCCGTTGTCACCCCCAATCATGTCGTTACCGTCGCTCCCGACCGCTTTACCACCGCTATTGACCGCAAGTCCGGCCAACAGCTATGGCGTGAGAAAAACGATAACAAAGTTCGTGAAAGCTTGGGCCGCAGTGCTGACGGCAAAGTGGCCTATGCCAAGACCATGGACGGCGAACTTGTTGCCATGAGCACTGGCGACCAATACGAAATGTTGTGGAAAGTGGATTTGGGCTTCGGTTACGAGCATGCCCCCTGCATTGTGCTGGAGCATGACGGCTTCATCTACTGCGGCTCGCGTCGTGGCATGCTTGCCGTCGTCAATGCCGTGACGCATCAACTGGAGTTCACTTATCGCCTGGGCTCCAGTGAGGTCAACGGCTTCGAACTCGATCCCACAACAGGCGACATCTACTGCTCCCTCATCGAGGGCACCATCTACCGCATCAATAAGCAGAAAATCAACAAATAAAAAGAAAAATCCACGATGATTTAAAAAGGAGCGTGGAACCCCTCTTTAAACATTAAACTCTAAACTCTAAACTGCGAGTGCAGCGAGCATATCAGTCGAAGTGCTTGCGGCGGAAGATGAAGTTGTGCCCGAGGTATTTATCGCGCACAATCGGGTTCTCGGCGAGTTCTTCACTGGTCCCTTGGAACAGGATTTTGCCCTCAAACAGCAAATAGGCTCTGTCGGTGATGCTCAGCGTCTCGGGGGCGTTATGGTCGGTGATCAGGATGCCGATGTTTTTACTCTTCAGGCTATAAACGATGCTCTGGATGTCCTCAACGGCGATGGGGTCCACACCGGCAAACGGCTCGTCCAGCATGATAAAACGCGGGTTGATGGCAAGTCCTCGGGCAATCTCGGTGCGGCGGCGTTCGCCACCCGACAAACGGTTACCCAGGTTCTTGCGTACCTTCTGCAAGTGGAATTCGCTGATGAGCTGCTCTAGGCGGTCCTTTTGTTCGGCAGGCGTGAGGTTAGTCATCTCAAGGATAGTGCGGATGTTGTCCTCAACGCTCAGTGTGCGAAAAACAGAGGCCTCCTGAGGCAGATAGCCGATACCGAGTTGGGCGCGACGGTACACGGGCAAGGTCGTAATATCCACATCATTGAGAAACACACGGCCCTCATTAGGCGTGACAAGGCCCGTTGTCATGTAGAATGTGGTGGTTTTGCCTGCTCCGTTAGGCCCTAGCAAACCAACGATTTCACCTTGGTGCACGTCGATAGACACATGATTGACCACCGTGCGTTGGCGATATTTTTTCACCAGGTTGTCGGTGCTCAACACGAGTGTGCCAGCCTCGCCAGCCGCATTCAGCCTCGCCGCGGTCTCCTTGTCACCCGGCTTGGTCGACGGCTTGTCACCCTGAGCGGCTTTGCCGTTGTGTAGCCAGGGCAGTTTCATTTCTTCTTGTTGGTGGTCAGGCGACCTTTGATGTAATCGGTAATCAGGTTGATGGCTACCTCATTGTTACCGCCTTCGGGGATGATGATGTTGGCAAATTTCTTTGTCGGCTCGATGTGCAACTGGTGCATCGGCTTCAAGACGCGCTGGTAGCGCTCGATAACAGCCTCGGCAGTGCGGCCGCGCTCGATGCAGTCACGCGAGATGACACGGATCAGGCGGTCGTCGCCATCGGCGTCAACAAACACCTTAATATCCATCATTTTCCTCAAGCGGGCATCGCTCAGGGCCATGATACCCTCGATGAGTACCACGTCGTGCGGACCCATGGGAACGGTCTCCTTCTGACGTGAGCAGGTCAGATAGCTGTAGGTGGGCATCTCGATGGATTCACCCTTCTTGAGCATCTTCACGTGTTCGAGTAGCAGGTTCCAGTCAAAGGCAGCAGGCTCGTCAAAGTTGATGTTCTGACGCTCTTCGGGGGGCACGTGACTGGAGTCCTTGTAGTAAGAATCCTGTGAAATCACACCCACCTCGCCTTCGGGAAGGCGTTCCATGATTTTACGCACCACTGTAGTTTTACCTGAGCCGGTTCCGCCGGCAATACCGATGATAATCATAACATTAACTTGATTTTAGAGTTCACACATTGATAACGAATCACGCCCTTAAGCACAATTCCAACTGACAAAGATAGTGCAAGGTAAACACAATGCCAAACAAAAATCGATTTTTTTGTTTGAGCATTGTTGAACCGCCGCCTATCTTCGCTGCAAGCAAAGTGCCGCAAGGAGAGTGCAATGCCAAACAAAAAAAATTTTTACTGCATTGTTGAACTTCAATTTATCTTGTTTATTTTTGTTCTTTAAAGGTTTGTTTGTATATTTGCAGCAAGATATATTGCAAATAATATTTAAAACGAATTATTATGATACAACACAGACCTTCCACACGATTCTTGAGCCGCTGGCTCATGTTGTTAATGCTGGTGATGTCCACATCGCTTGCTGCAAGTGCTATCGAGGCCTATGCCTGCTACACGCCGTCGAACACGACGCTGACGTTCTACTACGACAATTACCGCAATTCCCGTCCGGGCACGACTTTCGACCTGAGCACGGGCGCTTATCCCTCCTGGTTAGACATCTCCGATGCTGTGACCCATGTGGTGTTCAACTCCTCATTCGCCAATGCCCGCCCAACAAGCACCCAATATTGGTTTGGAGAAATGGAGGAACTGATCTCTATCACGGGCATGCAGTACCTGAACACAAGTCAGGTGACCAACATGAGCGGCATGTTCAATGACTGCATCTCATTGACGAGCCTTGACGTGAGCCACTTCAACACGTCCCGGGTGACCGATATGTCAAGCATGTTCAGTTCTTGCAGCATAATGGGGCTGGACGTGAGCAACTTCGACACGTCCAAGGTGATAGATATGTCTTGGATGTTCAGTTCTTGCAGCGTGACGGCGCTTGACGTGAGCAACTTCAACACGTCCAAGGTGACCAACATGAATCACATGTTCTCTGGTTGCTCCAATTTGACCCGCCTTGATGTTGCCGTTGACTATGGCAACTGGAACTCGTCCAACGTGACCAACATGGACTACATGTTCAATGACTGCAGTAGCTTGACGAGCATTGACCTGAGCCAGTTCAATACGTCCAATGTGACTAGTATGGATCACATGTTCAATGGCTGCAGTAGCTTGACGAGCATTGACCTGAGTGGCTTCAACACGGCCAAAGTGACCAACATGAACGAAATGTTCCGTAACTGTGATGCATTGACGGAACTTGACCTCGAGTTTATTGACTTCAATACATCTAAGGTGACCAGCATGAACTACATGTTCGCCTACTGTGACAATCTTGTCAGAATCTATGTCGGCAGTGGTTGGAGCACAGTTGCTGTCACCACATCTAACAACATGTTCAAGGATAGCTACAGGCTGTATGGTGAAAAGGGCACCACTTACAATGCCAGCCACGTGGACGCGTCATATGCCCACGTTGATGGTGGCCCGAGCAATCCGGGATACATGAGCGACAAAAAAGAAGCCTATGCATGCTATACGCCATCGAACCACACGTTGACGTTCTACTACGACGACTACCGTAGTAGCCGCACGGGAACAACTTACGACCTGAACACGGGTTCTAATGACCCTGCCTGGTACACCGATGGCATCAATAGTGATGTGACTTCAGTGCTTATTGCATCATCGTTTGCCGATGCACGCCCAACGACAACCTATCGATGGTTTTTTGGTATGAGTCTTCTTCAGTCCATCCGTGCCATCAATTACCTGAACACTAGTAGTGTGACCAATATGGCCTATATGTTCTATGGTTGCAACAAGTTGACAAGTTTGGACCTGAGCAATTTCAACACGTCCAAGGTGACCGACATGTCATGCATGTTCGCTTGCGAGAAACTGACAAGTCTTGACCTGAGCAGTTTCAACACGTCCAATGTGACCAGCATGAATTCCATGTTCGGTGCCTGCATTGAACTGACGAGTATTGACCTGAGCAGTTTCAACACGTCCAATGTGACCAATATGGCCGGCATGTTCGACTATTGCCTTGGACTGAAGACCCTTGACCTGAGCAGTTTCAACACGTCCAAAGTGACCAATATGGTCGGCATGTTCGAAAAGTGCAGTAGCTTAACGGGCCTTGACCTGAGCAGCTTCAACACTGCTAATGTGACCCGCATGGATCACATGTTCCAAGAATGCAGTAGCCTTACGAGCCTTGACCTGAGCAGCTTCAACACTGCGAATGTGACCCGAATGTATAACATGTTCCAAGAATGCAGTAGCCTTACGAGCCTTGACCTGAACAGCTTCAACACTGCGAATGTGACCCGAATGGATAACATGTTCCAAGAATGCAGTAGCCTTACGAGCCTTGACCTGAGCAGCTTCAACACGTCCAATGTGACCAATATGGCTAGCATGTTCGACTATTGCCTTGGACTGAAGACCCTTGACTTGAGCAGTTTCAACACGTCCAATGTGACCAATATGAGCGATATGTTCGAAGAGTGCTACAATCTGCAGACAATATATGTGAGCAATGGTTGGAGCACCGCGTCCGTAATTAGTGGCAATGGCGACAAAGATATGTTCACTAATAGCACCCGCCTGGTGGGCGGCAAGGGCACTGTCTACGATGCCAACCATGTGAATGCCGATTATGCCCACATCGACGGCGGTCCCAGCAACCCAGGCTATCTCACCGATAAGAATGCCATCAAGCGCGGTGACGTGAACGGCGACGGCAACGTGACCATCAGCGACGTGACGGCTCTGATCGACCTGCTGTTGGGCGGCGGCACCATCAATAATCCCGCAGCCGATTGCAACAACGACTCCAACGTAACCATCAGCGACGTGACAGCCCTCATCGACTTCCTCCTGGGCGGCAGTTGGTAATGCTCCCTGCGCTGGCAACTGAATAGTTATTTATGATCATTCATGGATATTCATGGTCATTCGTGTTTAAATAATGCTCTGCAATATATGATCCCTCTGCAATCATTTACGTTAAGTAAAAAACACGAATAGCCATAAATTCCCACAAATGTCCTTGAATTTCAAGATTAGTGGCATCCGCATTCCTGCCAACGGGCAACGGAGTGCGGATGCCGATATTTTTGCGAGCCACTTGCGAGCATATAAACTTAGCGACTTCGCGACTTAGCGTGCGCTCAAAAGGAACGCGTAAGCCCATGGAAGAACGCGTAAGCCCCCTTAAACTCTAAACTCTAAACTTTAAACCGCGAGCGCAGCTCGCATATCCTGTCAGTTTTGCTGACAATGTGTCAGCCTGCCACTTTTGGCACACGGTTTGCAAGACTAGGGGCGGTGACCTGTGTCATGCAGGCATCCGAGTTCAGTTTTTAGCCGACAGTAATCGCACTTACAACTAAAAACTTACAACTTACGACTAAAACAAGAATTAAAAACATAAAAAACAAAAGAAAGAGAGATTTTATTATGGGAAAGATTATTGGTATCGATTTAGGAACAACTAACTCGTGTGTTTCGGTTCTCGAAGGCTCCAAGCCTGTTGTGATTCCCAACAGCGAAGGCCGCAACACGACACCTTCGGTAGTTGCTTTCAAGGATGGCGGTGAGCGCATTGTGGGTGATCCCGCTAAGCGTCAGGCCATCATGAACCCCACGGGTACCGTATTTTCTATCAAACGCTTCATGGGCGAGCAGTATGACCATGTCCTAAAGGATGTGGAGCGCATGCCCTACAAGGTGGTGAACAACGGCAGCAACCAGCCCCGCGTGGAGATTGCAGGCCGTCAGTACACACCGCAAGAGATTTCGGCCATGATTCTCCAAAAGATGAAGAAGACCGCCGAGGATTACCTGGGCACCACCGTTGACGAGGCAGTCATCACCGTGCCTGCCTATTTCAACGACGCTCAGCGCAAGGCTACCAAGGAAGCCGGTGAGGTTGCCGGACTCAAGGTGCAGCGCATCGTGAACGAACCCACCGCAGCCGCTCTGGCCTATGGCCTAGACAAGGACAACAGCGACAAGCGCATTGCCGTGTTTGACTTGGGTGGCGGTACATTTGATATCTCTATCCTGGAATTGGGTGACGGCGTGTTTGAGGTTAAGGCCACCAATGGTGACACCCACCTGGGTGGTGACGACTTCGACCAGCGCATCATCACCTGGCTGGCCGATGAGTTCCAGCAGGAGAACAACATGGACCTCCGTAAGGATCCCATGGCACTGCAGCGCTTGAAAGAGGCTGCCGAGAAGGCCAAGATTGAACTCTCCAGCTCCACCAGCACCGAAATTAACCTGCCCTATATCACCCAGCTCGACGGTATGCCCAAGCACTTGGTAAAGACTTTGTCGCGTGCCAAATTTGAGCAACTGTGCGATGATCTGATTCAGAGCACTATCGAGCCCTGTCGCAAGGCCCTGGCCGATGCTGGCTTGAGCACCAGTGACATCAACGAGGTGATCCTCGTGGGCGGTTCGACCCGTATCCCCGCCGTTCAACAGGTGGTAGAGAAATTCTTTGGCAAGGCTCCCTCTAAGGGCGTGAACCCCGACGAGGTGGTAGCAGTGGGTGCCGCTATCCAGGGCGGTGTGCTCACCGGTGACGTCAAGGACGTGCTGCTGCTCGACGTGGTGCCCCTGAGTGTGGGTATCGAGACACTGGGTGGCGTGATGACCAAGCTCATCGAGGCTAACACCACCATCCCCGCCCGTCGCAGCCAGGTCTTCTCGACCGCTGCCGACAACCAGCCCGAGGTTGAAATCCACGTGCTGCAGGGTGAACGTCCCATGGCTAAGGACTGCAAGACTCTGGGTCGTTTCCATCTCGATGGCATCGCTCCCGCTCCCCGTGGCATTCCGCAGATCGAAGTCACCTTTGAGGTGGATGCCAACGGTATCATGAACGTGAGCGCTAAGGACAAGGCTACTGGCAAGGAGCAAAGCATCCGCATCGAGGCCTCCAGTGGCTTGAGCGACGCCGAAATCCAGCGTATGAAGGATGAGGCAACTGCCAATGCCGCCGCCGATGCCGCCGAGAAGGAGCGCATCGACAAGATCAATGGCGCTGACGCCCTCATCTTCCAAACCGAGAAGGTGCTGAAGGATAGCGGTGACAAACTGCCCGCCGACATCAAGGGTCAGATCGAAGGTGCATTGAACAAGCTGAAAGATGCCCACAAGAGCCAAGACCTCGCTGCCATCGACACCGCAACCGCTGAACTCAACTCGCTCTTCGAGAAGATGTATCAGCAGGCAGGTGGCGCACAGGGCGGACCTCAAGGCGCTGGCTTCGACCCCAATAACATGGGCGGCTTCCAGGGAGGTCCCCAGCAGGGTGGAACCCCCAACCAAGGTGGTGACAACGTCGAAGACACTACCTATGAAGAAGTGAAATAATAGTAATAGTATTTTTCATAGTATTTAGCAATAATTAGGGTTAATAATTAGGTGGCGCGAAGCAGTGATTGCCTCGCGCCACTTTTTTTACTTGTTGGATCTAATCTGCCCCCAAGAGTGGCAAATGTGCTGGTTAAACGATTGCATTTTCCTCATGTGCCTGATATTCAACGGGTAATGGTTTACGTTCATTGTTTTGTGTTATCGCTATAATGAGTTGATTATAAGGGGTTTGTTGTGTAAAAGTATAGAGTTGATGAGGATAATTGATGGGAAAGAGTGATATTTTGAGGATTTTTTTGTACCTTTGTGCCCAAATTTTCAATGTTTAACTGCTAAGCAATGTTGGACTTACTGTTTGAAACCAGTTGGGAAGTGTGCAATAAGGTGGGTGGCATCTACGCGGTGCTTTCGACCAAAGCCAAGACCCTTCAAAAACGATATAAAGACAACTTGATCTTTATCGGTCCCGACCTGTGGAGCGAGGAGCACCCGTCCCCGACCTTTGTCGAGGCACGCACCCCGCTTGCAGCATGGCTCCGCCAGGCGCAACTGCCCGAAGGGATGCGAGTGAGGGTAGGGCGCTGGGATATCCCCGGCAAACCCATCGCGGTGCTGGTGACCTTCGGGTCGCTCTATACCTACAAGAATGCCCTGTATTCCGAGATGTGGGAGCGTTATCGCGTGGATTCCCTTCACGGCTATGGGGACTATGACGAGTCGTGCATGTTTGCCTATGCCGCTGCACTCATCATCGAGAGCATCGTCAAGTGGAAGAAAGCCCCCAAGATGAAGGTGGTTGCCCACTTCGACGAGTGGACGACAGGCATGGGGCTGCTCTATGTCAAGGCCCATCAGCCTCAAGTGGCCACGGTATTCACTACCCACGCCACGAGTATCGGCCGTAGCATCTGCGGCAACGGTAAGCCCTTGTACGATTACATGGAGGGCTATAATGGCGACCAGATGGCAGGAGAACTCAACATGCAATCCAAACACTCGCTGGAGAAGGCTGCGGCCCATGCTGCTGACGTGTTCACCACGGTGAGCGACGTCACCGCCCGCGAGTGTCGCCAGCTACTTGAGCGTTACCCCATGGTGACGCCCAACGGCTTTGAACAGAACTATGTCCCCAAGGGCGCAAAATTCACCGCCATGAGGAAGGCCGCACGCCAGCGCATGTTGCAGGTGGCAGCTTGTCTCACGGGACAGCGCTACGCCGACGACACGTTGATTGTCGCCACCTCAGGACGCCTTGAGATGCGAAACAAGGGCATCGATGTCTATCTTGACTCCGTTTCATCGTTGCGTGATTCCCTCCGATTTGTGTCGAGCAAGGCCCGCAAGGTGGTCGCCCTGGTGCTGGTGCCCGCGTGGATGAAGTCGCCACGTGCCGACTTGATCGAGAATCTCCACAAAGCCTATCCTCATCGCCTGTTTGATCCCGTGATTACCCATCACCTGCACAATCAGGACAGCGATCCCGTCTATAACCGCATCAATATGCTAGGCTTCCATAACGAGCCTGAGGACAAGGTGACCGTCATAGACGTGCCTTGCTACCTGAACGGCAACGACGGCATTTTTGGCATGTCCTACTATGACCTCCTGGCAGGCCTTGATGCCGCAGTGTTCCCGTCCTACTATGAGCCGTGGGGCTACACACCGCTGGAGAGTGCGGCATTTGGCGTGCCCACCATAACAACCGACCTGGCTGGCTTCGGCCAATGGGTGCTGGACCGTTTTGGTGACGATTCTGACCGTTACGGCGTGAAGGTGCTCCACCGCACCGATAGCAACTACGACGAGAACGTGAGGGCCATCGCGATGAGCCTGATGAACCTGTATGTGATGAGCGATAAGGACAACCGCGCTATTCGCAACGCTAACCGCACAACAAGCAAGGCTGCCTCTTGGGACAATTTCATCGAGTATTACGACAAGGCCTACGAGCAGGCACTCAAGCGTGCCGCTGAAAGGCTTTAGGTTTTAGGCGTTAGGTTTTAGGTATTAGGTATTAGGCGTTAGTAACTGTACTTAAAACTTAAAACTTAAAACTAACAACTAAAAACTAAAAAACAGAATATTAACAACTTACTATATAAATTATTATGAAAATTCAAGTCAGTAACAGCAATGAGCCTCAGTGGAGGAATATTACTGTAAAGTCCGAACTTCCGGGCAAACTTAATAAACTTAATGAACTGTCACGCAACCTGTGGTGGGCTTGGAACACCGAGGGTAAGACCCTGTTCCATGACCTGGACCGCGACACGTGGCGTGCTACTAGCGAGAACCCGGTGAAGATGCTTCAGCGCCTCTCTAACGAGAAGGTCGAAGCAATCCAGAAGGATTCGGCAATGTTGGCGCGCATCGATAGCACCTACGAACTCTACAAGGAGTATATGAAGAAGCCGTTGCGCAAGGACCTTCCTTCGGTGGCCTACTTCTGCATGGAGTACGGTTTGTGCAACGCCCTCAAGATCTATTCCGGTGGCTTGGGTATCCTTGCCGGTGACTATGTCAAGGAGGCCAGCGACCGTTGTGTCAATATGACAGCTGTGGGTTTCCTGTATCGTTACGGTTACTTCACCCAGACCCTGTCGATGGACGGACAGCAGATCGCTAACTACGAGGCCCAGAACTTCCATCAGCTTCCCATCGAGCCCGTTCTCGACAAGGATGGCCGCCAGCTGGTTCATGAGGTACCTTATCCTGGCCGCACCATCTATGCCAACGTGTGGAAGGCCAACGTGGGACGTGTCACCCTTTACCTGTTGGACACTGACCTCGACCTCAACAGCGAATATGACCGCGAGATTACCCATAAGCTCTATGGCGGTGATTGGGAAAACCGTATCAAGCAGGAGTACCTGCTCGGTATCGGAGGCGTGCTGCTGCTCAAGCGCCTTGGCATCAAGGCCGACATCTACCATTGCAACGAAGGCCATGCCGCATTGCTCAACCTGCAGCGTCTGGCCGACTATGTACAGGATGATGGCTTGAACATCAGCGAGGCGCTGGAGATTGTTCGCGCAACTTCACTTTACACGGTGCACACTCCTGTGCCTGCAGGCCATGACTACTTCGACGAGGAACTCTTCGGCAAATACATGGGCGAATATCCCGAGCGTCTGGGCATCTCATGGCAGGAACTCATGGACATGGGCCGTGAGAACCCTGGCAGCAACGAGCGCTTCAGCATGAGCACCTTCGCCTTGAACACCACCCAGGAGAGCAACGGCGTCAGCTGGCTCCACGGTGAAGTGAGCAAGAAGATGTTTGCTGGTCTCTGGAAGGGCTATGCTCCTGAGGAGTCTCATGTGGGTTATGTCACCAATGGTGTACACATGCCCACTTGGGCCGCCAGCGAGTGGAAGGTATTCTACCGTCAAGTCCTCGGTGATGATTTCCTGGACCATCAGGAACTCGAATCGGCATGGGCTCCTCTGTTGAATGTGCCTGATGAGGAAATCTGGAAGATGCGCATGACCTTGAAGCAGAAGTTTATCCGCTTTGTTAAGCGTGACTTCAAGGAGAGCTGGCTCAAGAACCAGGGCGATCCCACCCGCATCACCAGCATTGTGGACAAGATCAATCCCGATGCCCTCCTCATTGGTTTTGCACGTCGTTTTGCTACCTACAAGCGTGCCCACCTGATTTTTAACGATTTGGACCGTCTCAAGAAGATTGTTAACGATGAGCGCTACCCCGTGCAGTTCATCTTTGCTGGTAAGGCACATCCCGCCGATGGCGCTGGCCAGGGCCTGATCAAGCGCATCATCGAGATCAGCAAGATGCCCGAATTCCTTGGCAAGATCATCTTCCTCGAGAACTACGACATGACGCTCTCCAAGCGCCTCATCACCGGTGTTGACGTGTGGCTGAATACGCCCACCCGTCCCCTGGAGGCCTCTGGTACCTCGGGTGAGAAGGCCGAGATGAACGGTCTGCTCAACTTCTCGGTGCTCGACGGCTGGTGGTACGAGGGTTATCGTGAGGGCGCTGGCTGGGCATTGACCAGCAAACGCACCTACACCGATCAGTCCCAGCAGGATAAACTCGACTCGGCTACCATCTACTCGATGCTCGAGAACGAGATCATCCCCCTGTACTTCGCCAAGAACAGTAAGGGTTACTCCCCCGAGTGGATCCAGTACATCAAGAACTCCATTGTCCACATCGCGCCCAACTACACCATGTCGCGCATGATGAGGGATTACTTCGTGAAGTTCTACAAACCCCAGGCCGAACGTGCTCATCGCTTGATGGCCGATAACTATGACTTGGCTAAGAAGATTGTCGCTTGGAAGGAGAATGTCGCCGCTCATTGGGACGAAGTTCATCTCGTGGGTGATATCATGGGCAACCGTGAGGCTATTTCCAGTGGCACGGCCGATATCGATGTAACCATGAGGCTTGACACCGCTGGCTTGGGCCGTGACGTGCAGCTCGAACTGGTAGTTTACAAGGAAGAAGACGGTCAGTCCAAGTTCTACCGCAAAGCCTTGTTCGATATCATTACTGAGGATGGTAATGTATTGACCTATAACTGCAAAGTGCCCTTCCGCGAGAACGGTATTTTCCGCTACGCTTACCGTGCTTTCCCGTGGAACGAGAACCTGCCTCATCGCCAAGACTTCGCCTACCTCAAGTGGTTCTAAGGCATTAGAATTGGTATTTGACGGGCAACCGTATACTAGAGACGCAAGTATTTTGCGTCTCTTTTTTTGCAATTTTATTGTCTGGCGTCCTTCAAATGTGATATTCTGTAGAACTTAAAAAAAGTGTTTTTTGCTTGTGGTTTCCGATAATTTTGTATTTTTGCAAGTTAATATGGAGTATTAGGCGGATTGCCGAAAAGCTTGATTTGAATGTTTGGCAAAAAGGGAAATATTTTTTCTAAGCTCGCTGCTTGGGTAGGCGGCGGAATATTAGGCATGGTGGCAGCGCTGCCGTTTGCCGCATATATCCCTTGGGTCCAGAATAAAGTCGCCGACATGGCCGCCGAGTATGCCAGCGAGAAGACGGGCATGGACATCAGCGTGGGTGACGTGAGGGTGAAATTCCCGCTGGATGTCAGTGCAACCGATGTTCAGGTCATTGATCAGAACGGAGACACCCTGTTCAAGGCCGATGAGGTTAAGGCCAATGTCAAGCCCAAACCCCTGCTTGACAAGAAAGTGGAAGTGGAAAACGCATCGCTCAAGGGCGCCAAGAGCCAAGTCAAGACCGATGATGGCTCGATGGACTTAGACGTGGATGTGGACGATGCCAAAATCGACAAGGCCAAGGTTGACCTGAATAACAACAAGGTCGATGTGGGCAACGCTGCACTCAAGGGCGGCAAAGCCAAGATGAGCTATAAGCCCGAGAAGAAAAAGCCTGATCCCGATAAGAAACCGAGCAAGCCATGGAAAGTCAACGCTGACAAAGTCACTGCTGACGACGTGGACTTCAAGATGGACATGAAGCCCACCGTCGATAACCTTGATGCCAAGGTAGGCCATGCCGAGGCCAAGGATGTAAAGGTCGATACTGGAGAGAAGACGGTTGATGTCGGCGAACTTGACGTCGATAAGGCCGACGTGAAATACGAACATCCCAGCGAGAAATATGCCAAGCAGTACAGCAAGGACCATCCCATGCCCAAGGATACACCCAAGGATGAAGACGACAAGCCCTGGAAAGTCAAGGCCGACAAGGTGAGATTATCCAACAGCAAGGGCAAATATGCCCAAACGGGCAAGAAGCCGAATAAGCCCGGAACGACATTGGATCCAGACAATATCGAGGTTGAGGACGTGAATGCCGCTATCGATGACTTTGAATATGACGGCGAGAATCTCAAGGTGCCTGTCAAGCACTTGTCGGGTAAGGAACGCAGCGGCCTGCAAGTCAAGGATGCCAAGGGCACTGTCAGCAAGGACAAGAATGGTTTGGACCTCAATGATGTGAAACTCAAGACCAAGGGCAGCGACATCAAGCTTGATGCTCATGTGGACCAGGATATGCTCGATGGTAAGCCCAATGGAAAAGCCTCCATTGATACCGACAGCAAAATCGACCTAAACGAAGTCGAAAAACTTGTACCCGAAGCCCGCAAGGCTCTCAAGGACATCCCTCACAACAAGCCCGTGAAGATCAAGGCCAAAGCCCGTGGCAATGACAAGCGCCTCGACGTGCACTCGCTGGATGCTGACGTGCCAGGAATCGGCCGCATCAAGGGCAAGGGCACCATCTATAATCCCACTGACATGGATCGTATGAAGGCCGACATGGATACCGAGGTGGACCTGCGTGACCCCAGCGTGCTGAACAAGATGCTGGGACTGAAGGGTGTGAAACTTCCGCCCATGAAGATGAGCGGCAAGATTAACAAGGAGGGTTGCCGTTGGGTAGCCCGCAACCTGCGCGTTTCAGCGGGCGGCGGCACCTTGCGGGGTGATGGCTACTACGACATCTGTAACGAGAATTATGACGTGGATGCCTCATTCAACAATTTCCCTGTCAAGTCGTTCCTGCCTGACTATGATGTTCGCAACCTGACGGGCAGCATCAATGCACGCGGTCATGGTTTTGACTTTACCGATTGCGGCTCCACTTGGACCGACGCCACGGTCAATTTGGCCAGCGTGCGCTACAACGGCACTCACTACGGAAACGTCAAGGCGCGCGGCAAACTGCGTGGTGGCTATGCCGACGTCTATGCCTCCAGTGCCAACAAGGGTTGTGACTTTGATGCCAATGCCCACGGCACCATCTGTAACGATCACTATGTGTTTACGGCCGATGGTAATGTGCGTGATTTGGACCTGAAGCGCCTGGGCTTGTACGATGGCCAGTGCAATGGCTCTACACGTCTGCATGCCGAGGGCGACATCAACCTGCGCACCCAGGAATGGGATGCAGACCTCGCGTTGCGTGACTTGGATTGGGTTTTGGATAGCACGCTGCTGGTTGCCGATGATGCTTATGCCTCGCTGCACAGCACACCGTGGCGGACGTGTTTCACCCTCGAGAACGAGGACAATTATGCTCACCTGAATGCTCCCAGTGGCATCATGCCGCTTATCGAGGATTTCCAGAATACCGCCGAGGAAATTAAGCGACAATATACCGAACGATGGCTTGATGTCGAGCGCTTGAAGGCGCCGATGCCCCGATTTGACTTTGACATGCACATGGGTGCCGATGGTATCATTCAGCGCTATGCTCAACAGCACGATGTGGACTTCCGCCACATCAGTTGCGAAATCAACCGTGACACGACGCTCACTATCAACGGCCGTGCTCTCGGTATCAGTTCTGGAGAAACCAATATCGACTCGATTACCGTTAACGCCCATGAGTTGAACAATCAGTACCTAGCATTTAATGCCCACATGGGCAACCGTCCTGGCACTTGGGATGAGTTCGCCCAAGTGGATATCGAGGGAGGCTTGAAGGGGCAGGCTGTGGACTTCATGCTTCACCAGCGCAACATCAAGGGTGAGACCGGATATCGTTTGGGCTGCAACGCTCATTTGGCCGAGGATCAAGTGCAGATGCGTCTCTTCGGCAAAGACCCGGTGATCGGCTACCGCAACTGGACCTTCAATGACGACAACTATGTCAACGTGCACTACCGCACACGCATGCTTGATGCCAACCTGTCACTAAAGAGTGACAGCAGCAGTGTAGAACTTTATACTACACGCGAGTTGGGTGACAGTTCTGAGAATGTACGCCTCAATATCGACAATCTGCGACTTGAAGAATGGACACGCATCATGCCCATGCTGGATCGTACCAGCGGCACGCTGAATGCCAATATCGATATCAATTGGGACGGTGCCAACGCTGATGGTGAAGGAACTATCGACATCAAGGACTTCTACTATAACGGCAAGCACGAGGGTGACGTGACGCTGAATGCCGACTTTGACCTTGATCCCGTTACGGCTTCCACCCGCTTGACGGCTGATGTTGTCCTTGATGGCAAGCAGTCTATTGTGCTGCAAGGCTCTCTCAACGACAATAATGATGGCTCACCGCTCAATTTGTCTGCCAGGTTCAACCGCTTCCCGTTGAATCGGGCCAATCCGTTCATCCCTGGAGACTATATTTGGCTCGAGGGCTATGCTGTGGGCAACATGGAGATTTCAGGTTCGGCTGACGATCCGCATGTCAACGGCTACCTTGTCGCAGACTCTGCCACTCTCAACCTGCCTCGATATGGCAGTTCGCTCAAGTTTGCGACTGACCGCATCCCCGTCGAGGACAATGTGATTACCTTCAGCAATTATCGCTTGACGGGTGCCAACCGCAGTCCAGTGACCATCAACGGCCAGGTGGATTTGCGCGACATGAATAATATGGTGATTGACCTGCGTGCTGTGGGACGTGAAGTGCAGTTTATGGACAGCAAGCAGGATGAATTAACGCAGCTCTTCGGTAAGGGCTTGGCCGATATCGATGCGACAGTCAAGAGTTATGGCAATATCATGAGTGTGAGGGCCAATGCAACACTGCTGAACGGCTCTAATATCACCTACGTCATGAAGGATGACATTTCTCAACTCTCCACTGCCGCGGATGAGAACATGGTGACCTTTACCGATTTCAACAACACTTCTGGCACAGAAACCATTTTGGTCACCGCCAGCGGCAGCAGCGCGACTGACATCCAGGCCAACATCGAAGTCGAGGAAGGTGCCAAGATTAACGTCTTCCTTTCTGAGGATGGTCAGAACCGTGCCACTATCGACGGTAGCGGCCGTCTCAAGTATTCGGTTGACTTCGCTGGCAGGGACAACCTCACGGGCTCTTATATTATCTCCAGCGGCAACCTGCGTTACACGCCCCCGTTGATTTCTCAGAAGAACTTTAATATCGCCAGCGGCAGCACTATCTCCTGGACAGGAGAAATGCTCAACCCCCAACTTAACCTTAAGGGTACCGAACGCCTCAAGACCAGTGTGTCCACCGAGAAGGAGGGCGCTCGTCCCGTAGATTTCGTGATTGAAGCCACTGTAGGTGGAACCTTGAGCACTATCGACCTGGACTTTGACTTGAGTTGTGAAGGTGATCTCGCTGTGCAGAATGAATTGCAGTCGATGAGTGAAAATCAGCGCTCACAGGCCGCTATCAACCTGCTGCTCTACAATACCTACTCGGGCACCAACAGCGCTGGCAATATCAATAACCTGACTGCCAGCTCGGCCTTGTTCTCATTCCTGCAGTCCAAACTTAACGCCTGGGCTGCCAAGACCCTGCCGGGCATCGACCTCTCGTTTGGCATCAACCAGTATGAGGGCACCCGCAAAGGTGGCACCGAGACCAGTTACAGTTATCGCTTGGCCAAGACCTTGTTTAATGACCGTTTCAAGATTGTGGTGGGTGGTGAATACAGCACCGATGCAGCCGAGGCTGAACACATCGCCGACAAATTGTTTAACGACGTGTCGATTGAGTATTACCTCAACGACAACGCCTCGCGTTATCTGAAACTCTTCCGCCACTCGAGCTACGAGAATGTGCTGGAGGGTCAGGTGACCGAAACGGGTGTGGCCTATGTGCTGAAGCGCAAACTGACCAACCTGCGAAACCTGTTCACCTTCAAGCACTCGCGTGAATACCTACTGCGTGACTCGTTGGAGAAAGCCCGCAAGGCCCAACTCAAGTTGCAGGAGGACGCTATCGATGCTATCCAGGCCGATGAGACCTTCATCGTCCCCCTCGACAACAACAAGCCTGACAATGAGGCAATCGATAAACCTACCGTAAACCGCAAGAAAGATGAGAACGAATAATCAACGACATATTATCCCGCTGCTCGTAATCGCATCGGTTCTCCTCATGCTCGCGACGGCTTGCTCGACAACCAAGAAATTGGGCGAGAACGATATCCTCTATACGGGCGTCAAAAGTCTGAAGTACCATGAGGAAGGCGTCAAGATTGATGAGGGTGTGAAAACCGACATCTTCACCGCTATCAACGTCCGTCCCAACAATCCGCTCTATTCGCCCTATTACCGCACGCCGTTCCCCTTCGGCTTGATGCTCTATAATAATATCGATGAGGACGCTACCGGTTTCAAGGGCTGGCTATACAAGCACTTCGCTGCCAAGCCGGTACTCATTCGCCGCGTCAATCCGCAGAGGCGTGTTGAAATGATTAACACCATCCTGAGAAACAACGGCTATTTTACCTCCTCGGCCAGTTATCAGTTACATCCAGCCAAGAATCCCAAGAAAGCTAAGATTTCCTATGATGTGACGGTGAACCCGCCTTACACTCTGGGCGATATCCGGTATATTGAAAGCAAGGAGCCTGTGCTCCAACTTGTGGACTCGCTGGCGCGGGTCAACCATTACCTGCAGACGGGCAGCCGCTATTGTCTGGACTCGCTGAGCGCTGTCCGTATCGACATCACCAATGCTGTCCGCAATCAGGGTTACTATTTTTTCCGCCCTGAGTATATCCAGTATCTTGCCGACAGCGTACAGGACAAGGGCGTGATACACATGCGCCTGGTGGAATCTGGTGATATCCCCAACAATGCCAAGATACGTTACATCACCCATGAGATCACTGCTACAGTGGTCAACGATGATGCAAAGGGCGAACCCGATACGGTGGAGGCCAGGAATTGCCGACTGATACGCTATGAGCCGGTTTATATCAAGGACAAGGTGATTCCCTCATGCATCCGTGCCCGCAGGGGGCGTCTCTTCCGTGTGAACAGCATTGACCGCACCCAGGCAGCTCTGTCTCGCTTGGGCATCTTCAGCACGGTCGATATTCAGGTCGTGCCCCTCGATAGCGTGACACCCGAGGGCGATGGTCTGCTGGACTTGAACGTGTATTGCCAGTTGGACAAACCGTGGGAGGTGACGTTTGAGATGCATGGCTTGTCTAAGAGCAATAGCTTTATCGGCCCTGGTGTGGAAATCGGAGCGAGCCATAAAAATGCATTTGGGGCAGGGGAGAAGTTCACCGTGGATATTTACGGTGATTACGAATGGCAGACTGGTGGCGCTGGCAAATATAAAGGCGCTGACTTCAATTCCTACGAGTTCGGTATCGAATCCAAGTTGGATTTCCCGCGTTTGTTGGCGCCTAAATTCCTGTACCCTTCACGACGTTACACCAACTGGACCCGTTTCTCGCTGAGCGCCGACTTGCTGAACCGCCCGAATTACTTCAAGATGTCACAGCTCTCGTTCGCTGCAACGTGGGAGTGGCATGCCGACCGTTACTCCACCCATGTGTTGACGCCTTTCAAATTGACCTATAACCGCTTGATAAGCAAGAGTGAGAAGTTTGATAGCCTGTTGAACAACAAGGTGGATCCCGATTCGATACTGCCGAGGAGAACCGCCTTGCAAGAGTCTTTCATGAACGTATTTATCCCCAAGATTGAATACACTTACACCTATGACCGCGATATTACCCACCGTGACCACATCACTTTCGTCGGCACCTTGGCCGAGGCTGGTAATATCGCATCGGGACTCTGGTCGATGTTTGGGGCTAAAGGCACCAAGAAACTGTTGGGCACACCCTTCTCGCAGTTTGTCAAAGCACAAGGGCAGGTGGTGTGGACGCGACACTTTGGCCTTAAGAGTGCACTGGCTACGAGGCTGATGTTGGGTGTGGCCCATGCCTATGGAAATGTCAATGAGATGCCTTACAGGGAACAGTTCTATGTGGGTGGCTCCAACTCGGTAAGAGCATTTGCCGTGCGCACACTGGGACCCGGCAGTTTCCATCTCCCGGACAGTGTGCCATACGGCTACTACGACCAGACGGGTACATTCAAGTTTGAGGCCAATGTCGAGTATCGTTTCCCCATCCTGGGTTATTTCAACGGTGCTGTCTTTCTTGACGCCGGCAACATCTGGTTGCTGGAGGATGACGAGAACCGTCCTGGCGGAAAGCTGAAGATGAAGAATTTCTTTGACGAACTGGCGCTGGGAACTGGTTTGGGTTTGCGCTTTGACATGACTATGCTCGTGGTGAGGGCCGATTTGGGTATCGCTATCCATGCTCCCTATGATACGGGCAAGAGCGGCTATTTCAATATAACCAGTTTGAAAAACGCCTTGGCCTTCCACTTGGCGATTGGTTACCCGTTCTAGAAAAATCCATTTTATTTATATATGAAAAGAATACCACTTACCGCTTTGTTGTTGATCATAGCGTCACAGATGCTTTGTGCCCAAATGCTTGTGGGCTCCTATAACATCAGATATAAAAACAATGGTGACAGCATCAATGGGGATGTATGGAACAAGCGTTGTCAAGTAATTTGTGACCAGGTCAATTTCATGTCGCCCGACATCTTTGGCGCTCAGGAGGTCCTCCATGGCCAGCTGATCGATATGCTCAATGGTCTGGATGGCTATGACTATATCGGTGTCGGGCGTGATGATGGTAAGACTGGCGGTGAGTATGCCGCTATCTTCTACAAGAATGACCGCTTGCGCCTGCTGGACCACGGTGACTTTTGGTTGAGCGAGACGCCTGACCGTCCCGGACTCGGTTGGGACGCTGCCTGTGTCCGCATCTGCACTTGGGGACGGTTCACGCGGCAGACGGCGACAAGCGACGAGGCCTTCTATTTCTTTAACCTGCACATGGATCACGTGGGCGTGGTAGCCCGCCGTGAGGCCGCTAAACTCATTGTAAGGAAAATCCGCGAGATTGCTCAAGGCGCACCAGTCGTCGTCACGGGCGATTTCAATGTGGATCAGACGGATGAGATTTATACCATCTTCACGCATTCCGGATTGTTGAAGGACTCCTATAATGTGGCACGCCTGCGTTTTGCCGAGAACGGCACGTTCAACTCCTTTGACCCTGATCTGTTCACCGAGAGCCGCATTGACCATGTGTTTGTCTCGCCAGAGGTCAAGGTCGATGCCTATGGCATGTTGACCAATGGCTATTGGGTACCGGCTACTGATTCCCAACAGCAGATCAAGGCTCCCAATGCACCTCAGGAAATCTCCTTCAGAACTTACAAGCGCCGCTTGCCGTCTGACCATTATCCTGTCTTTGTACGCCTCTCCATGTAACTAAGCAGTGCTCTTGATGCCGTGTGAATGGCTATTAACGATTATTAATCATGGACCATTGCTGATATATGGCAAAAAAGCGTTATCTTTGCCGATTAATGCGTAAAATAAGCAATGATTAGTTCAATTATAGACCAGACGACCATCGAACGTTTGCGTGCCCTTATCAATGGCGCGCAACGCATCGCCATCACCTGCCACAAGTCGCCCGACGGGGATGCCTTGGGCTCGACCTTGGCGCTGTGCCATGTCCTTCGGCGATTGGGCAAAGATGCTGTCGTGGTCACGCCCGATATGGCTCCCAAGTCGTTGGAGTTCATTCCGGGTGTACGGGAACTTGTCGTGTTCACCCGGCAGGAAGCCAGGGCACGGCTTGTCCTGAATGAGGCTCAACTCATCTTTTGCTTGGATTTCAACTCTCTCAAGCGCATTGACCGATTAGGCGAAATCATCGAGCCGCTCAAGACCAAGCGGGTGCTCATAGACCATCACCTCGAGCCAGAGAACATCTTTGACGTCATGATTTCTCATCCTGAGGCGTCTTCGACCTGTGAGCTGGTCTTCAGGGTTCTCATGCAGATGGGCCTGTTGCGCTTCATGGATCGCATGACAGCAAGTTGCTTGTATGTGGGCCTGACAACCGACACGGGAGGTTTTGCTTACAGTTGCGACTCTCCGGAGTTCTATGAGATTTTGGCCTCTGTCATGCGACGTCGCATCGACCGCATCGACCTTTATAACAAGGCCATGAACACCTTCAGCGCCGACAGTCTGCGCCTCCAGGGCTATGCCATCAGCGAGAAGATGCAACTCTTTCCTGAACATGGCGCGTCGCTCATCACCCTGAGCAAGGAGGAACTGGAACGCTTTAACTACACCCGTGGGGACACCGAGTCACTGGTGAATAAACCTCTCGCCATCCCTGGCATCTATTGGAGTGTCTTCTTGCGTGAGGATGCCGACAAAATCAAGGTTTCCTGCCGTTCGCAGGGCTCATTCTCGGTAAGCGACATCTGCGCTCGCTACTTCAACGGCGGCGGGCACGAGAATGCTGCCGGCGGAGATTTCTGCGGCACGCTTGATGAGGCGGTCGCCAGATTCTACCAGGTCCTTACAGACCTCTTCCCCGATCTCCCAATTCAACATAATGAACAACAATCACAACCCATCAACAATAATGAAAATGACATTTAGCAAACACATCATGTTTTTAGGCATGATGCTCCTGGTGTTACTCACTGCTTGTAACGACGATCAGAGCTATGCCGATCGCCTTAACCAGGAGCGCTATGCCATTAATGCCTATTTGGCTAACCACCGCGTAGTCATGTCCATCCCCGAGGATTCAGTGTTTGAAGTAGGCGAGGATGCCCCCTTCTACCGCGTTGACCCTGATGGCAACGTCTATATGCAGGTACTCAAGGCAGGCGACCGCAAGAACGATCGCGCCAAGAAGGGCGACCGCATCTATTTCCGTTATTCTCGCTACAGCCTTTCAATTTGGTATGCTGACAAGAGTTGGGAGGTTTACAGTGGCAATGAGAACTCGATGGATGCCCAGGATTGCTCATTCAACTATGCCGACTATTCGTTGCCCTCAACGTCACAGTGGGGGTATGGCCTGCAGTATCCTTTGAATTTCCTCGGAGTGGAGTGCGAGGTCAATCTCGTTATCAAGTCACAGTACGGCTTTACCAACGAGATTTCCTACGTGATGCCCTTCTTCTATCACATCCGCTACTTCCACAGCCAAATCTAACCCTTTAAACTCTAAACTTTAAACTTTAAACTAAATAATGTCTCTCATCAAATCAATCTCAGGAATCCGCGGCACCATCGGCGGCAAGGCCGGTGATGGGTTATCGCCCCTCGATATCGTCAAGTTTACCTCGGCTTATGCCACCTTCATGCGTCGCAATTCGCCCGTGAAGTCCAATGTCATCGTCGTCGGACGCGATGCGCGTCTCTCGGGCCGCATGGTGCTCAACACCGTCGTCGGCACCCTCATGGGCATGGGCTTTGACGTGGTCAACATCGGCCTCGCTACCACTCCCACGACCGAACTTGCCGTGGTGGGCGAGCATGCTTGTGGCGGTATCATTATCACCGCTTCCCACAATCCCAAACAGTGGAATGCCCTTAAACTCCTCAATCACAATGGAGAATTCCTGACCGATGCCGAGGGCAAAGAGGTACTGAGGCTGGCCGAACTCGAAGACTTTGACTATGCCGATGTGGACCACCTGGGACGTGAGATGAAGAACTACACGTGGCTGCGACGCCACATCGACCAAGTGCTGGCGCTTGAACTCGTCGATGTCGAGGCTATCCGCAAGGCCGATTTCACAGTAGCGGTCGATGCGGTCAATAGCGTCGGTGGTGTTGCAATCCCCATGTTGCTCGAGGCCCTCGGTGTGAAGCGTGTGGAGAAACTTTTCTGCGACCCCACGGGCAACTTCGGCCACACACCCGAACCCATCCCCGAGAACCTGACTGCCATCAGCGATTTCATGCGCCAGGGCAAGGCTGACGTGGGCTTTGTCGTTGACCCTGATGTGGATCGTCTGGCCATTGTGATGGAAAATGGCGAGTTCTTTGTCGAGGAATATACCTTGGTTGCCGTTGCCGACTATGTGCTGGCACACACCCCTGGTTCCACAGTGAGCAACCTGTCATCATCGCGAGCCCTGCGTGACGTGACCGTTAACCATGGCTGCAGCTACACTGCTGCCGCCGTCGGTGAGGTGAACGTGACTACCGAGATGCGCCGCACGGGTGCCGTCATCGGTGGCGAGGGAAACGGTGGTGTCATCTATCCCGCTAGCCATTACGGCCGTGATGCCCTCGTGGGTGTCGCCTTGTTCCTTTCCTTGCTGGCTCACAGTGGCAAGACGGTTAGTGAACTCAAAGCCACTTATCCCCAGTACAGTATCGCCAAGACCAAACTCGAACTCAAACCCGAGATGGACGTTGATGCCATCCTCAAAGCGGTCGAGAAGCACTATCAGGGCGAACAGATGACCACCATCGATGGCGTCAAGATTGACTTTGCCGACAGCTGGGTGCACCTGCGCAAGAGCAACACCGAGCCCATCATCCGCATCTACAGCGAAGCCCACACCATGCAAGAGGCTGAACGCCTCGGCGAGGACGTCAAACAAATCGTCCTCTCCCTCATCTGAACCCAAACCGCACAGATTTCAAACAACCATAACAACTCGTTTACAACCTAAACAACCGTTTTATATTATTGAAAACAAGAGATACAAGAAGTACAATATTTTGATAATCAATTTATTGTATATCTTGTATTTCTTGTCTTTAGTTGATATAGTGCGCGGATGCCATTAGTACAAGTCGCGCAATTCGTAGTTTTAAAAATACGTAGTTATGGCGCCGTGGGTGGCGAGGTTGATGTGGTTAATGTTGAGGGAATCGCATTCGTAGAGGATAGGTGAGGCGTCATGCATCGCTCCCGAGAGGATGAGCCTGTCGAAGCGGTATAATTCTTGTAGTTTGGCTGCCGTGCCGTGGTAGCGCTTGGTGATGATGATATCATCGACGGTTGTTGGGTGCTCTGTGGTTAGATGTTTCCATTTGCCTGGGCCGACGGCTACGATGCGGCGCCCCATCAGGTAAGCATAAGGTGGGCGTATCATTGCCTCGTCAAGCCGCAGGGTGTCACTGCCGGTGAAAAACTGCAACTGGTCAATGCCGTGGTGGGCAAGGAAACCAGCATAATAGCGGCTGAAGGCTATGGAGTCAGTATCTTCCTCGTCGGGTATCCAGACGTATCCCTGGCCATCATCATAATATAATAGAGGTGTCGATGAAAAAGAGTTAAAGACGACCAACCCGCGGCGTGGTGTGCGGGCTTCGACCCACAGCGAGTGGCCTAACAGAATCGCCAGAGCGATACCTGCTGCCAACAGGTAGCGGTAATTGCGCCGATACAGCCACAGCACGACCAGTGCCATGATGATGAAATAGGCGATAACACCAAAGGAGCTCACATAGACTCCTCCGAGGTGCGACAATGGTATGGCATTAACCGCTTCCGTCACCCATGAGATATAGCGATAGATAACATCAAGGATCCAATCAAGCACCGGCCAATGCAAGCCTGCGGCAATTACAATCAGGAACAGGGCACCGAGCACCATAAACACTGGCAGGATGGGGAGAATGAGCAGATTGGCGAGCACCGACATCAGCGAGATAGTGTGAAAATAATGGGCACTCAACGCTACGGTGGCCAGCATCGCCACGAGCGAGGTGATGACGGTCGATGTAAGGCTGTTTACCCATCTGTGGCGGCTCTCAAGACGTTGCGGCAGGCGGGCGAGCAACAATATCGCCCCCACGGTGATGAAACTCAACTGGAATCCTACGCTATATAGTGCTGAGGGTGAAAAAACAAGGATGCACAGAGCAGCCAGCGCCAATGCGTTGATGGATACTGAACGGCGGTAAAAAACCATGGTGGCAAATACCATCCCAATCATCACCGTGGAACGCACGACACTAGGCGACAAACCCGTGAACACGGCAAACAGGGCAATGGCCGCAAGGGTGATGGCGAGGCGCAGCTTCTTGAGTCGCAAATAGTCAAGAGGAAACAGCAACCACCAAATGATGAGTGCGATAAATCCCACATGCAGGCCGCTCAACGCAAGCACGTGTGCCACACCTGCCGACGAGAACTCCTGACGTGTAGCCTTGTCAATCAGACTGCTGTCACCCAACAGCAGTGCTGCTACAAACTGCTGTGTAGCGGGAGACAGGTGCGAGGAGAACACCATGAGGCACAATCCGCGTCGCACGTTAGCCAGGCGCGTTAGCAGAGTGGGGGAGTGGCCCACCTTCTTCACTTGCCCTACTGGCAAATGCTGCGTGTAGCGTATTCCTTTGTTGTCAAGCAGATAAGACGCATAGTCCATTTCATCGGGATTGCCCATCGATGTGATTTCAACAAGCTGCCCTTGCCACGCGATGAGGTCTCCTGTTTGCATAGTATAGTCGCAGCCTCGCGTCGATACCATCAACTTGCAGGGCGGCAAGTCGTTATCCAGCAACTCAACCGTCATACGCATCGAGAAATCTGTGTATTGCAGGTCAATCACCCTTCCCATGAGCACTTTGCAATCTGCTTGTCCTGGCTGGAGTCGCGGGGGACAATGTATGATTGCCGCCAGCCAACCTAATGACAGGGCGATAACGGACAAAGGAACAATGAACACCGATCTCCACTTCCACCGTCCTTCGACAGAGCGTGAGGCCATGGATATCATGAGGTAGGCCGCCACACCGATGAGGATGAGCACGAGTGGCGCCCACCAGCAATGCCATAACCGGTGCAACAGGATGCCAGCCATGAACGGTATGAGAACGCGCAGCACTGGAACCTTAGAGAGCACCTGAGACATAAGGAATCAGTCTATAAGAATAAGGAAGATGAAAATAGGAAGGTTGACGGACTTATTTATCGGTAGTCCAGATGTCGTAAGAATCAAAGGCCTGCAACAGGAGCATCTCAATGCCGTTCTTCGTCTCGGCGCCATACTTGGCAGCACGTTTCATGAACAGCGTTTCCTCGGGGTTGTAAACCAGGTCATAGCAGATGTGTTCCTTGGTCAGGAAGCGGTAGGGAAAATCGGGACACAGGTTGTCATCAGGGTATTTTCCCAGCGGGGTGGCGTTGACAATGATTTTGTAATTGGCAACCATGGCTCGTGTGATTTCCTCATACACCACGATGTGTTCCGACTTGCGTCTTGACACCAGTTGCACGTCGATGCCATGTTTGAGCAGGGCGGCACGCACAGCCTTGGCAGCACCGCCGGTGCCGAGCACCATGGCGCTGGTGCGTTGTGGCGTGAGGATGCTGTTGATGGTCCTCCCGAACCCCACCACGTCACTGTTGTAGCCGCGCAGTTCCATCAAGTTGCCCTTGGCATCGCGGATGAACTTGATCACATTGACTGCGCCAATCTCTCTGGCGTCATCATCGAGAGAGTCGAGATAGGGGATGACAGCTTCCTTGTAGGGCGCTGTGACATTCAGTCCGTTCAGGTTTGGATACTCGGCAATCACTTCCATCAGCTGCCCCAAGTTCTCAATCTCAAAGTTGATGTACTGGGCATCGATATCCTCGGCGATGAACTTGCGGTTAAAGAAATCGCGAGAGAAGGAATGGACCAGCGGATAGCCTATCAGTCCGTACAGGTATTTACAGTCAAGTGGAGATTTCATATTTCATCAAGTTTTAAGAGGACAGCCCTAAAGCTTGCCTGAATGCCTAAACTACCGCAAAAATAGTGACAAAACTTGTAACCATCACCCGCAAGAGGGATTTTTTTGAAGATTTGGCTGAATTTTTAGTCCAATAACGCCTTAAACATTATTAATAGGGTGTGAAATATGCTGAAATTTGACAAAAAATCGGATTTTTAGGAAACAAATTAGTAATTTTGCCGTTTAAAGCAAGAAAAGAACTAGATTGATTAAAAATGAAGTTTCTCAATAAGAATGTAAAAATTGCGCTCACCGTGCTTGTGGGCCTGGCTTTGCTCTACTGGGGCGTCAACTATCTCAAGGGTGTTAACCTGTTGACTCCTGTTAATCATTTTTATACCGAGGTCGAGAGTGTTGACGGACTGCTCGAATCAGCCCCCATTACTGTCAATGGATTTACTGTGGGACAAGTGAGGGAAATCAATTATGACTACGCAAATAACAAAATCTCTATCCAGCTCGCCTTTGAGCCCAAGATGAAGATTCCCGAGGGCAGTACACTGAACATGGTGTCGGGATTGATGGGTGGAGCTTCGCTTGTCCTTAATCTGGGAACCGGACCGGCCTTGCCATCAGGCAGCATGATACCCACAACGGACACTCCGGGCTTGATTGATAATGTCAAGGATAACGTCATTCCCATGGTGACCGACATGATTCCTAAGGTGGATTCCATCATGAGTAATGTCAATGGTCTGACCAGTGATCCCGCACTGCTTGCTGCACTGGCACGTCTTGACGGCATCACTCGTCAGATTCAGATCAGCGCTCAACAGCTCACTACGCTCATGAATGGTTTGAACCGCAGTGTGCCGGGCGTGATGAACAACGTGAACGGCATTACCAATAATCTGAATGGTACCACAGGAAACCTGACTGACTTTTCGACATCACTCAAGCAGTTGCCCCTGGACTCGACCATCAATACCCTTAATGCCACATTGGCCAATCTGCAAGCTCTCAGCGAGCAGTTGAACGACAAGAATTCAACCCTGGGCAAGGTCGTGAACGACCGCGAGCTGTATGACAATGCCAACCATGCCATTGCCAGTCTCGACTCCCTGTTGACTGACTTCAAAGCCAATCCTAAGCGTTACATTAACATTAAAGTGTTCTAATGTGCTGACATGTTTGGATATAACAAGGAAATATCATTCTGAGAGACCATTTTCTCTCTTTTGAATGGGGTGAAAAACTCTATTTGGATTGTGTCCAAATAGAGTTTTTTTTGATTTTTATTGTTTTCGGGATTTGCAAAATCAAACCCCTGCAATTACAGCCATTTGCGAGTTTGATAAATGAAACAGGCAAAAGATGCATAAAACGTAACTTGTTGATTATTAGGTGTATTGATAAAGTTAATCGCCATAAAATGCAAAAAAAATATAATGATGTTCTAACCCTTTGTTTTTCAACATCGTTACACTCAAAATGATATTTCCAAATTTTTTAAGCATTTTTTTATAAGAAAATATTGGGCGAAATTTGTACTGCTAAAAAGCACAAAACAAACCAACCGTTACTAAGAAAATATTAGAAAATGTTTAACGTTGCACAACAGTGGAACCGTTGCCTTGACGTCATTAAGGCAAACATTCCGGCCGAGCAGTTCAATGCTTGGTTCGCACCCATTGTTGCCGTTGACTTTGACCCTGAAACCGACCGTGTGACACTCCGTGTGCCCTCGCAGTTCTTTGTGGAAAAGATCGAGGACCGCTATATTACTATTCTCTCGGCAGCCTTGAGGAAGGTTTTCGGTGAGAATGTAAAGCTCAATTATAAATATAATGTGGTGGGCGCCGACGACGCAAGCGCTGTGGAGCAGACCGAGGACAACTCGAGTGTAAAACTCAAGCAGGAACTCAAGATCCGCAAACCCCGTGTCGCCAATCCCTTCCACCAGGATGACACGTTCGACGACATTGATCCGCAACTTAATCCGAAATACACCTTCGAGAACTATTGCAGCAGCATGAGCAACAGGCTTGCTGTGAGCATCGGTCAGGCGATAACCGACCACCCGGAGATGAAGACCTATAATCCCTTATTCGTCTTTGGCTCGACGGGTGTCGGCAAGACTCACCTCTTGCAGGCCATCGGCATTAAGTTCAAGGAGCAGAATCCGCGCCTGCGAGTGCTCTATGTCAATGCCAGAGTCTTTGAGAGCCAGTACACGACAGCTGTGATACAGAAGAAAGTCAACGACTTCATCAATTTTTATCAGAGTATCGACGTCCTCTTGCTCGACGACATTCAGGAGTTTGCAGGCAAGGAGAAGACTCAGAATACCTTCTTCCACATCTTCAATCACCTGCACCTGCACCAGCGCCAGTTGGTGATGTCCAGTGACTGCCGCCCCAGTGATTTGGACGGCATGGTGCCCAGGCTCATCTCCCGCTTCAAGTGGGGCATGACGGTAGAGCTGGAGAAACCGGACTTCGAGTTACGCCGCAAGTTCCTGGCCATGAAAGCGGCTCAGGATGGACTCAACATCAGTGACGAGGTTCTTGACTTTATTGCCACTAATGTTACTGAAAGCGTGCGTGTGCTCGAGGGTGTCATGGTCGCATTATTGGCTCACGCCACCATGTTGGGGCAGGACATCACGATCGACTTGGCGCGCAGTATCATCGGCAACACCGTCAAGGTAAGCCAGAAACAGGTGACCTTTGAGTCGATCGCCGAAACCGTGGCCGATTTCTATAACCTGCCCACCGAACTCATTTACGGCAAATCCCGCAAGCGCGAAATCAGCGACGCCCGACAACTGGTGATGTATTTGGCCAAGAAGGAGGCCCAGATGTCCTCGCCAAGCATTGGCGCAAAACTTGATCGCACCCATGCGACGGTATTGCATGCTTGTATCCAGATTGAACAACGCATGTCGATAGAAAAAGATTTCTCAAGAGAAGTTCAGGCAATTACTGCCAGCCTGACTCAATAACTCAAGTCAAGAGAATCGTGTAATGAGGATGGACCCAGCGGCTGCGGGTCCATCCTCATTCTGTTACATTACACCTTTTGAGCAGCTAAAATAGCCTATTCATTGGGAATTTACTCGCGTTGACAGAGAAAAATCATGGCCTTTTAAACATTTTGGCACATCGGTAGTCAAAAAGTGGCGCAAAACGAATTGCCATATGAGAAATTATGCGTAAATTTGTAGGTTAAACCTAATGTCGTGGCACGCGTGCTAGCCTGGGGCGGAATTTTGCCTGCGGTGCGGTGCCCGGAACAGATTTAAAAGAAGTAATAATAATGGACAACGATCGAATTTTAGAGATCAACATTGAGAACGAAATGAAGTCCAGTTACATCGATTATTCGATGTCGGTCATCGTTTCGCGTGCGCTACCCGATGTGCGCGACGGCTTCAAGCCGGTGCACCGCAGGGTACTCTATGGCATGGACAAGTTGCGTAACTATTCTAATGCCCCCTACAAGAAATCGGCCCGTATCGTGGGTGATGTGCTTGGTAAGTACCATCCCCATGGCGATTCTTCGGTTTACTTTGCCATGGTTCGTCTGGCCCAGGAGTGGGCAATGCGTTATCCGCTGGTAGATGGCCAGGGTAACTTCGGTTCGGTGGATGGTGACAGCCCCGCTGCCATGCGTTACACCGAGGTGCGTCTCGACAAGATGGGCGAGAGCATGATGGAGGACATGGACAAGGATACCGTGGACTTTGTGCCTAACTTCGACAACACGCTTGAGGAGCCTTCTGTATTGCCCACCCGCATCCCTAACCTGCTGGTGAACGGTGCGACGGGTATTGCCGTGGGTATGGCGACCAACATGGCGCCCCACAACCTGGGCGAATGCATCGACGCCTGCCTGGCACTGCTCGAGGATCCCGAACTGTCGGTTAGCGACCTGATGAACTATATCAAGGCGCCTGACTTCCCCACTGGTGGCATCATCTATGGCTATCAGGGTGTGAAAGATGCCTTTGAGACTGGTCGCGGACGCATCGTAGTTCGTGCTAAGGCCGAAATTGAAACTGAACATAACCACGAGCGCATCGTGGTCAACGAGATTCCTTATAATGTCAACAAGAAGGATCTCATCGAGAATATCGCGCGCCTGGTAGAGGAAAAGAGGCTCGACGGTATCGCCGACATTAACGACGAGAGCGACCGTCACGGTATGCGCATCGTTATCGACGTGAAGAAGGACTTCAACCCCAATGTGCTGCTCAACAAGCTGTACAAGATGACCGAGCTGCAGTCGTCCTTCAGCGTCAACAACGTCTGCTTGGTGAACGGACGTCCCATGCTCCTCAACCTCAAGCAGTTGTTGCACTACTTCCTGGAGCACCGCCACGAGGTGGTTATCCGCCGCACTCAGTTTGACCTCAAAAAGGCCATGGAACGCGCACACATCCTGGAAGGACTCATCATCGCCAGCGACAATATCGACGAGGTGATCGCTATCATCAAGAGCAGTGACTCGACCGACCACGCAATTCAGCGTCTGTGTGAGCGCTTCAACCTGTCCGATGTACAAGCCCGCGCCATTGTCGAGATGCGTCTGCGTCAGCTCACTGGATTGGAGCAGGAGAAACTGCACAACGAGTTGGCCGAGGTGCGCAAGACCATCGAGCACCTGCAGGCCGTTCTCGACGATCCTGCCGAGTGCCGCAAGGTCATCGAGGAGGAATTGCTCGAAGTCAAGGCTAAATTCGGCGACGAGCGCCGCACCCAGATTGTTTATTCCAGCGAGGAGATGAATGCTGAGGACTTCTACAGCGATGATCCCATGATTATCACTATCTCCCACTTCGGTTATATCAAGCGCACCCCGCTCAAGGAATACCGTGCTCAGGCACGTGGTGGCGTGGGCGCTAGAGGCAGTGACACGCGCGATGAGGACTTCATCGAGTATGTCTATGAAGCCACCAACCACAATTACATGTTGTTCTTCACTGCAACGGGACGTTGCTTCTGGTTGCGTGTGTTCGAGATTCCCGAGGGCACCAAGAACAGCAAGGGACGTGCTATCCAGAACCTGCTCAACCTGGATGCCGAGAACCGCATCATGGCCTTTGTCCGTGCGACGGCTCTTACCGATCCTGAATATAATCAGTCACATTATATTGTATTTGCCACTAAGAACGGTATCGTTAAGCGTACGAGCCTGAGTGCATACTCTCGTCCTCGTGCCAATGGCGTTAGGGCACTCAATATTGCCGAGGACGACCAACTCGTGGGCGCCATTCTCACCGAGGGTGACAGCGAAGTGATTCTGGCCAATAGCAAGGGCTATGCCATCCGCTTCCCCGAAACCAAGGTGCGCGCTATGGGACGTACCGCTACCGGTGTCAAGGGCATGACCTTGAGCGAAGGTGATGAAGTCATCGGCATGATCTGCATGCGTGCCGGTACCCGTGACGACGTACTCGTCGTTTCAGAGCAGGGTATGGGCAAGCGCAGCGCTCTCGATGACTACCGTGTGACCAACCGTGGCGGTAAAGGTGTTAAAACTATTAACATTACCCCCAAGACTGGCAAGCTAATTGCAATTAAGAATGTGAACGACGATAACGACCTTGTCATCATCAACAAGAGTGGCATCGCAATCAGGCTACGGGTTAGCTCTCTCCGCATTGTCGGTCGCGCCACTCAGGGCGTAAGGCTGATCAACCTGGAAAAGAAAAACGACGAGATAGCAAGCGTTTGCAAGGTGGATACCGAGCCCGAGTCGACTGATGAGGAAAGCGTTCGCGAAGCTTTCAACCAGGAGGTGGTTGAAGACCAGAACATCCAGAATGACCAGGATGTACCGAGTGAAGATAATGAACAACAAAACGATAACGAACAAACATTATAAACCAACTTAATTGTTAACAAAAATGAAAAAGATGATTCTTTTCGCCGCTGCCATCATGATGGCGTTCGGCGCATCGGCTCAGATGAGCCTCGTGAAAGACCTCGCCAAGAAGGCTGGTTCGGGCAACCCTCAAGATCTGATGGAGGTGCTTCAGAACATTGAGCCTGCTTTCACCAACCCTGAGAGTGCCAACGACGTGCTCACTTGGGTCACCGCAGGTAAGGCAGCTTTTGCTCTGTATGATGAGCTCTACAAGATGAAACTCATGCAGCAGCCCGTTGATGACACCATGATGAACCAGGTGCTCAGTGGTGCTTATGAGTATTACATGAAGGCTCTGCCTCTGGACAGTATCGTCGAGATGGACAAGAAAACCGGTATGCCCAAGCTGAACAGTGACGGCACCAAGAAGGTGAAGACCAAATACAGCAAGGACATCATCGGTGCGCTCACCTCACACATGGGTGACATTGCCAATGCCGGTAACGTTTATCTGCAGAACAGCGATTGGAACAATGCTGCTGACGCTTTTGGCAACTATGCCGATCTCGCTGTATCTGATTTCGCTGTTAAGAATGGCGTTGCTGCTCCCGATAGCACACTGGCTCAAGTGCGTTTCTTCCAGGCTTACTCACAGTATCAGGTTCAGAAGTTTGCCGAGGCTTACGACAACTTCACCAAGGCCCGCAAACTGGGTTACACCGACAATAACATCGTGGACTTCCAGACTTCTTCACTGGCCAACATGGTACAGGGCATGCTTGACAAGAATGAGTATGACAAGGCCAACAACTTTATCGACAACGCTCTGAAGGGTGATCCCATGAACGGTACCCTCCATGACATCAAGGGCTTCACTGTTGAGCTGATGAATGGTGTTGATGCTGCTTTGCCCTTCTATCGCAAGGCAACCGAGGTTGATCCCGACTATGCTAACGGATTCTTTGATGTTGGTCGTTGCCTCTACCTGCAGGCCCAGAAGATTATCGATGATAATCCCAATGCCACCAACAAGGAACTCGTTCCCAAGATCAAACCGATCTATGACGAGGCTATTCCTTTCTTGCAGAAGGCTGCTGCCCTTAACCCCGATGACACCAAGGCTAAGAACGTCCTTGATGATATCCTCTACAAATTTGAGGTGATGGGCGTGAAGTAATACGGTATTAATCATAAACTATAAGGCGGTGGGGCATTGCTTCACCGCCTGTTTGTTGGGAAGAGAATGGTAAGAATTTGCAGGGGATGTGAAAAAAGAGTAATTTTGCAGCGGTTTTAATAGGAGAGACTATTGTGAAAAAGAACATATTACTATTAACTGCGGCATTAATAGCGTCATTGACTGTGTCCGGTCAGCATCTGCTTGTTGACCAGACCAAAAAGATGATCAGTGGACTCACGATGACCGTGGACAGTTATGAGAAAGCGTTCAACAAGTTGAAGCCTGCGTTGACCAACGACGAGACGCGCAACCGTGCCGAGACTTGGGCGCTTGCCAACCGCATCAAGGTTGAACAGTATGACAAGTACATGGATAACCGCCGTGTGGGCAAGAAAATGGATGTCAAAGCAATGGGACATACGCTTATCGACGCCTATGACTATAGCCTGATTGCTCTCAAACTCGATACCATTCGCGTCTTGGACAAGAAGGGGAATCCCGCCATTGACAAGAAAACCCGCAAGCAGCAAGTCAAGACCAAGTACAGCAAGGAAGTCGTGAACCGCCTGGTGGAGCATCATGATGACTACCGCCTCGTGGGCAGCGAGTTATATAATGTCAAGGATTGGGATGGCGCTTACAAGGCTTGGGACTACTACTGCCAGATGGCTGCCCGTACGGATGACCCTCGCTGGATCAAGCCTGACAGTCTTGTGGCCGAAGCGCGTTACTATCAAGGCATCGCCTCCTGGCAGAAAGGTGATACCATCGATGCCGTTCGGTTGTTCAGTGTCGCCCGCCATTCGGGATATAACCACAAGGAGGCATATGATTATGCACTCGTCTGCCTCAGCGACATGGGTAATGATGCTGAGGTGGTGAAACTTGCATGGGATGCTTTTCTTAAATTTGGTGTCTCTGATCCCCAGTATATCCGTATCCTCATCAACGACTTCGTCAGCCGTGAGGATTATACAGGAGCCAACGACTTGATTGACGACGCAATGGCAGCTAATCCCGATGATGATGAACTGTATAACCTTAAGGGGCTGGTTATCGAAAGCTATCAGAACATCTATGATGCTTTTCCTTACTACCAGCGTTGCATCGAGCTCAACGACAGCAATGCCAATGGTCTGTTCAATGCGGGACGATTCTTCTACAACAAGGCAATGGAAACCCGCCAAAACAGCCACCTCTATGGCAAGAAATTAGCCGATCTTGTCAACCCCATCTATCGTGAGGCCCTGCCTTATTTCGAGAAATCTTACGCCATCAACCCCCGCAACACAGAACTGGTAAATGCCTTGCGCGACATCTACTATAAACTGGGCGAAGCCGACAAACTACAATCCATAGAATCCGCCCAATAATACATTTATTAAAAAAACAACTAGCCCTATGTTTGACTATGAGGAGCAAACATAGGGCTAGTCTTATTGTATTCTGTGTAATCTGAAAACCGAATGAGGGAATTACGGCTTGCGGACGATACCGCGCTTGCTGGCACGCACGAAATTGATAATGATGTCTCGCTCAGGGCTTGCCGGCAGTTTTTCAGCCTCGGCCAGCGACTGGGTGACATTCAGCCCTGAATCGTAGATAGTGCGGTAAACGTCGGCAATGGCGTCTATCTGTTCGCTGGTGTATCCACGACGATGCAGGCCCACCTTGTTCACGCCTTCATAGGCGATGGGGTAGCGTGCAGCCATACAATAGGGCGGGATGTCCTTGTTGACAAGTGCTCCACCTTGAATCATGACGTGGCAACCGATCAAGGTGAATTGATGCACGAGTGCTCCACCGCCAATAATTGCCCAATCACCGGCTTCAACCTCACCGGCAAGTTGCGAAGCATTTGACATGATGACGTGGTCACCTACGATGCAGTCATGAGCCACATGGCAGTAAGCCATAATCAGGCAGTTGTTGCCCACGACGGTTTTGCCCTTGGAAGCAGTGCCACGGTGAATGGTGACGAACTCACGGATAACCGTGTTGTCTCCGATAATAGCCAGCGTGTCCTCGCCTTGGAACTTGAGGTCCTGGGGAATGTCGCCGACAACAGCATTGGAGTGAATGTGGCAGTTCTTGCCGATGCGTGCGCCACTGCGCACGACTGCGCCACTGTCTATGATGGTGCCGTCACCAATCTCTACGTTGGCGTCAATGGTCACAAAAGGACCTATTTTAACGTCTTTCCCGATTTTTGCGTCAGGGTGAACTACGGCATACTGATGAATGTTCATTATTGTGTTTTGATTATAGTGTTATTCGGGATTCTTTACGATTTGTGCCATGAACTCGGCCTCGGTGACAATCTTCTCGCCCACAAAGGCGTAACCCTTCATGATGGCAGTACCGCGGCGGATGGGCGTCATCAGCGACAGGTGGAAGATGAGCGTGTCGCCAGGGACAACCTTGTGACGGAACTTGACGTTATCAATCTTGAGGAAGTAGGTAGAGTAATTCTCGGGATCATCCACACTGCTCAGCACGAGGATGCCACCCACTTGTGCCATCGCCTCGACTTGCAGAACGCCAGGCATGATGGGCTCATTAGGAAAATGGCCCTGGAAGAATGGTTCGTTGGCTGTTACGTTCTTGATGCCCACGATGTGCTTCTTGCCCTTCTCGATAATCTTGTCAACGAGGAGCATGGGGTAGCGGTGAGGCAACATGGAGCGAATCTGGTTGATATCGTAGAGCGGTTCCTTGTTCGGGTCATAGATAGGGGCCTGAACATTCTGGTAACGCAACTCCTGACGTATCTTCTTGGACAGTTGGGTGTTGATGGTGTGACCGGGGCGAGTGGCAACGATACGTCCCTTCAAGGGGCGGCCGATCAGTGCCAGGTCTCCCATGACGTCAAGCAATTTGTGACGGGCAGGTTCGTTCTTGAATGCCAAGGGCTTGTTGTTCAGGTAACCCAATTCATTGGCTGGCTTATGAGGCACTTTCATCACATCAGCCATGTGGTCCAGATCATCCTGCTTCATGGGTGAATCATAGATAACAATGGCGTTATCCAAGTCTCCGCCCTTAATGAGGCCCAATTGGATGAGTGGCAATACCTCGCGCACGAAAACAAAGGTGCGGCTGGCAGCAATCTGGTTCTTGAACTGTCGGATGTCGGTCAACGAAGCAAACTGGTTGCCAAGCACTGGAGAATCAAACTCAATCATGCAGTCAATCGACAAATCATCGTCGGGGAGGACGATAAGCGATGAGCCCGTTTCTTTGTCAACAACCTTGATGCGCTGTTTCACAACATAGAATTCCTTCTCGGCTTCCTGCTCAACGATGCCGGCTTTCTCAATCTCCTCACACCAGATGATGGCGCTACCGTCAAGAATTGGCACCTCGCCACAATTCACTTCAATCAAGCAGTTGTCAATGCCCGCAGCATACAGGGCGGCAAGCGCATGCTCGATAGTGCTCACGCGCACTTCCTTGTTGCTCTTGCTGGCAATCACCGTGCCGCGCGTTGTCTCGATAACGTGCTCGGCAAGGGCTTGAATCGTGGGCTCTCCTTCCAAATCAATGCGCTTGAACACATAACCCGTGTTCACATCGGCAGGCTTGAAAGTTGCCGTCGACAGCTGTCCCGTGTGAAGTCCTTTGCCCGTCACCGTGAAGGCATTCTTCAATGTTGTCTGTTTCATTATCTCGTTTGTCTTTACTTCGTTCTTGATAACCGACCTAAAGCCTAAAGCCTACTGAATCTTCTTCTTCAGGTCCTTGATGTCACTGTACATCTCTCCTAAGCGTTTCAGATAGACCGTTTGGCGGGCAAACTCCATCGCAGGTTGTACGGGAGCACCTAACCACTTGCCATTACTGCCGATGCTGTTGTCAACGCCTGTCTGGGCACCGATGCCGTTCTTGTCACCGACGGTGATATGTCCGGCAAAACCGACTTGTCCACCGATCATGTTGTATTTACCGATCTTGGTAGAACCGGCGACACCCACCTGGGCTGCCATGACAGTGCTTTCGCCCACCTCAACGTTATGGGCAATCTGGATCAGGTTATCGAGTTTAGCGCCTCTCTTGACCACGGTAGCACCCATGGTGGCTCGGTCAATCGTCGTGTTTGCGCCGATTTCCACGTCATCTTCGAGGATGACAATACCCACCTGGGAAATCTTCTCATAGGTGCCGTCTTCCTTGGGTGCGAAGCCAAAGCCGTCACCACCGATGATGGCACCACCCTGCACAATGCAGCGGTTGCCGATGCGGCAGCCGTGGTAAATTTTCACACCAGGATACAGGATAACGTTGTCACCGAGGGTCACGCCATCACCCACATACACCTGCGGATAAATCTTGACGTTCTTACCGATGGTGACACCGTCGCCAATATAAGCAAAAGCACCCACATACACGTCATCGGGCAGGGTAGTGCCTTGACCGACGTGGACGGGTTGCTCCACACCGCGTTTTTCAGGACGCTGGCTGTTGACAAAGTTCAGCAGGTCAGCGAGCGTCTTATAGGGATCATCTACACGAATCAATGTCGCTTTCACTTCTTGCTCGGCAACAAAATCCTTGCTCACAAGCACGGCAGATGCTTGAGTCGTGTAAATAAAATGCGTGTATTTGGGATTGGCCAGGAATGTCAAGCATCCAGGCGTAGCCTCTTCGATTTTAGCATAGTTGTTGATGACGGTCGTGGGGTCACCATCAACCGTACCGTTTACCATCGCTGCAAGTTGTTGTGCAGTAATCTCCATGATGTAGCTATATATTGACTAAACTGTTATTTCAAAATCGGCTGCAAAGGTACGAAAAATCAAGCAATAAGCCAAATTTAATTTGCACTGCGGGTGAGCAGTTCGGCAATCTTGGCCTCAATGACGGGAGCCTCTTGATAACCCATAATGGATTGATACTCGCCTTTAGGCGTGACAAACAGCAGCATAGGAATGGCTTCGACATTGAATTCCTGAGCCAATTCGGGTTCCTTGTCAACGTCAATGCGCTGAAAGATGACATCGCCCTTGTGTTTCTGTTCCAACTCATCCAGAATGGGGGCGAGTTCTTTGCAGGGGCCGCACCAGGTAGCGAAAAAATCAATAACCATGGGCTTGGAGCTCATGATAGTGGTTTGCTTGTTCCACTCGGTTTGACCCTCGTCTTCGGAATTGGCGACGGGCATCTCACTCTTTACGGTCTCATTGCCATCAATAGCCTCATTGGCGTTCTGTTCACTCTTGCTGTTGCATGATACCAGCACTACGAGTGCTGCCATATAAATGAATAATTTCTTCATCGTCTTGAATAATACTTTATTTTGTACTGTAATTAACTAACAAGTTTCCCTTTTCCGACGCGGGTGATTTCGGGTTCGCCATTGGTGCAGTCCACAATGGTAGAGGGCAGCAACTGGCCACGGCCGGAGTCGATCACGATGTCGACCTGGGACTCGAAGGCTTCGGCCATTAAGCCGGGTTCGCAACGGTAATCCTCATCATCACCGGGAACCGATGTCGTCAGGATGGGACCTCCCAAAGTGCGCACGATAGCCAAGGCTACCTCGTTATCGGGAATACGGATGCCCACTGTGCGGCGGCCCTTGAATGCCTTGGGCAACTTGGATAGGGCAGGGAAGATAAAGGTGAACGGGCCAGGCAGGTTTGACTTCATCATGCGGAATTGTGTGTTGTCAAACTTAGCGTACTGTGCCACCTGCGAAATGTCGTCACAGATGATGGACAGATTGGTCTTGGCTGACTTCATCAGTTTGATTGCACAAATGCGCTCAATGGCCTGATTGTTAAGCGCGTCACAGCCAAGCGCATAGACGGTGTCCGTCGGATAGATGATGAGACCGCCGTCCTTGAGCGTTCTGACCACCTGGTCAATGTGACGTTGATTGATGTTGTTTTCTAATATTTCGAGAATTTCCATATTCAGTTATTTGTTAATATTAATACACGATTGAACTCCTATTGCCCAAAATCTACAACCTCGGTTTCCACATGGGTGGCACAGGCATATTTCTTCAAGAGGTCAGCCATCCAGTCCACGGCTTCCTTGATGGGCATTTCGGGAGCAAAGGCATTGATGTTGATTTGTGCCGTTACCGTATCCTCGGTGAACTTAGTCCGCTCCTCGTCACTCGTCGGGGTGGCAATGGGGCCAGCGGCATCACGGTAGACGGGCATTCCTTCGATGTTGAGAGGACCTCGCCCGATGCCATTAAACACGTCATCATGCCTGCCTACACTCATCGTCAACGTATCGCCCACGATGCGGTCGCCGTCCAAGCCGCTGATGGCATAGCCGCTCTTGATAGACACTAGATTGACCACGTCGATGAGTGTTGTCAGACGGTAGATGCCCAACCCACGAATGAGTCGGCGGCACAGGGCCTCACTGGACACGCGGTAGCGGCTCGGGTCTTTCCCTAAAAACTTGTACAGGTGACGTGTGCCGGCAATAGCGGGTCGCTGGTTGATTTCCAGCAGTTCGTAGCGTTGACGGATTTCCTCGGCAGCAGCCTCGATTTCAGCCCACAGTTCATCACTCGTCGGTCCGTTGACGACCGTCGCGCGGATGAGTCCGATACAGCATTTCGGGCAAGCCTCGAGTATCCTCGGGTCTATTTTGACGTTAATCATTGCTATCTATCTAAAAAATCGCTGCAAAGATACAACTTTATATCCAAAAAAGTCCCTATCTTTGCCGCATGAAGAAGTTTTTTTTGATGATTGCGGTGTTGATGATATCTTTTTCCGCCGCCCATGGACATGAAATGAATGACGAGATAGCGAAACGCATCGACCAAGTATTCGGAACAGTGTATAATAATGCAGATGAACCTGGTGCCGCTGTGCTTATTATGCAAGGCAAGGATATCATCTACAGCAAGTGCTTTGGCTTGGCCGATATGGAGACCAAGGAACCTGTAACGCTGGAGACGAATTTCTGTATCGCTTCGGTATCCAAGCAGTTCTCGGCTGTAGCCTTGTTGCAGTTGGCCGAAGAAGGCAAACTCTCGCTGAACGATCCGTTGTCCAAGTTCTTCCCCGAGTTCCAGGCTCCATTCTTCAAGGAAATCACCTTGCATCACATCTTGAGTCACACCTCAGGTATTCCTGACGCACGTCCTCGCGATGACCGTAACTTTGTACTGTATTCAACCGATGTCAATTCGGTTCAATATATGCGTACACTCGACCATCTCAATTTCCAGCCAGGCTCAAAATATGAGTATATCAATCCGACTTTCCAACTGATATACCAGATTGTGGAGCGGGTTTCAGGCGTCCCCTTCGAAACCTATATGCAAAATAACATTTTCGGCAGGATTGGAATGCGGACTTGCCAATATTTTGAGCCTAACCGCAAGATTGCCAATATGGCCCATGGTTACGAGCGTAATAGCGACGGCACTTGGCGTGAGTATGACTACGGCGAGGAAAGTTTCTTTGCCACCAAGGCTGATGGCGCCCTCTACTGCTCGATTAGCGATTTCGTTCGTTGGGAGCACGCATTGCGTGATAACCGCGTGTGGATTGCTTCCAGTAAACGTCAGGCCTATACACCATGGATCAGGATTCCTGCCGACGCTGAATATGGCTACCAGCCTTATACGGGCTATGGTTATGGCTTCTTCATCCAGGATTACCCTGGTCAGCCCACCCATGTCTATCATCTGGGGGACAACGGCGGCTTCACTATCTATGCTGGCAAAATCCCCGAACGTGACCTGATTTTCCTTTTCTTCTCAACGCGTCCCGACATCGAACGCCTTAACATTGTCAATCAGGTCTATCATATCCTTGGCTTTGACTTCTGATCCAGAACTGTATCATTTTAGGCTTCTGGTTTTTAAACGGCCTAGTGGCTGTGAAATTTGTTATTTCTCGCGCGGAGGGCGATTCAATTAGCTGCAGATGAATTATGACACAGCCTGGTGGGTAATCTGCGAGGTTGTTTCATGGCTTCATAACTCCGTTCCACACCGTGTTGCGCAACGTGCCGACTTCATCGTCACATCGGTATTCCCAGTACATTGCGCCGCGCATTCCTGTCTCGTGGATGAACTTGCATTTCCAGGCAAGTGACTCTTCGTCTTCATAGGTGCAGACACATTCTCCGTCGTCATTGACCAGATAGGGCGCCTTGGCTATATCATCCCACCTGCGCGTTACGTCGGTGCGTTTTTTAAGGGCGCCATAGGATGTGTCACCAAATCCTTTGACCGAACGGCCATAAAATGGCACACCCAGCACCAGTTTGTTGGCGGGCATTCCTGCGTCAAGATGCGCTTGCAAGGCTTCTTGGGCAGTCACACGGCCCGACATCTCACTGCGGTATAGCGCCGCGTGGTGATAGGGTGGGTTGTCCACGTCATACATCATGATGTTCACCAGGTCAACGTAGGGTTCTATCGCCTTGAAATCCACATAGCGGGCATCGGCAATCGTAGCGCATGACAATAGGTAACTCTTACCTAGAGCCTTGCGCAGTTCCTTCATCAGCAGTGTGAAATTGTCGATATCGGCTGGCGATGATGAGATCCCGGCTTCGTTGCTGCTGGGATATTCCCAATCGATGTCAATGCCGTCGAGCCCAAAATCTTTTACAATGCGCTTGCAGTCCTTAGCAAACGCCTTGCGCCGCCGATCGGTCGATGCCATCTCACTGAACCCGCCAGCCGTCCAGCCACCGATGCTCAGTACAATATAGATATCGTTATTTTTCTTCAGTTCGACCAGTTGACGCAGCCGCTCAGGATGCTGAATGGTAACCCCGTCATAAGTCTTGTTCACGTTCCCGAACGCGTAGTTGATATGGGTGAGCACCGTGCAGTCAGGCAACTCCATGGTTTCGTTCCATCCCGTCACATAGGCAGCCACAACTGGCCCGTTATCCTTATGCTTCCCTGCCTGCAACGGTAGGACAAGTGCCAACAAGCACCCCAAAATTAATACCCTCTTCATCATTTTCTTTCTTTTATAAAATGTTTGTCAAAGATAATGATTTTTGCCAAGTGAAGCGTCATACATGTCACCAAATGATTGTCTTTGCCCTCAAAAATCGTTTTTTTGAATGAATATCTATGAAAAAGGGCATTAGTTCAAGAAATTGTAGTACCTTTGCAGATTGAAATGTCCTCTTATGAGGACACATTGATCAACATAGACTATACTGACAAAAATAAAAATTTTTAAGGTTACTATATAATTTTCATTTTTATGGCAGAAACAAAAAAATTGTTCGACCAATTCGCGCCTGTCACTCCCGAGGAGTGGCGTGCCAAGGCCGAAGTTGACCTCAAAGGGGCCGACTTTGAGAAGAAAATGGTTTGGCGGACAAACGAGGGTTTCAATGCCCAGCCGCTGTATCGCAGCGTGGACATTGCTGACCTGAAGCAGACCAAATCACTCCCCGGCGAGTTCCCCTATGTCCGCGGAACACGCCACAACAACGACTGGAAGGTTCGCCAGGACATCGACGTTGACGATGTGAAGGCAGCCAATGCCAAGGCGGTCGAGGTGCTCAACAAGGGCATTAATTCGATTGGTTTCCACATGCACAATGGTGATGTGGACCTGAAGGAACTCTTCAAGGGTATTTCCCTTCCCGCTTGTGAAATCAACCTGATGTGCTGCCCCAAGTGTGCAATCAAGTATGCCAAGGAACTCGTTGAACTCTGCAAGGAGGCTGGTTGCGAAGACACTTTTGTCGGTTCAATCAACTTCAACCCGTTCAAGCGCACTTTCAAGCACGGTGAGCCCTTCCCTGGCGACATCGTTGCTATGGCTACCGAGTTGATGAATGCCGTCAAGCCCGTCGCCCACCTGCGCGTGCTCAGCGTTGACTCGCTGGCATTGAACAACGCTGGTGCCTACATTTACCAGGAGTTGGGTTATGCCCTCGCTTGGGGTGCCGAGTGGATGGCTATGCTGACCGAAGCCGGCTTCACTGCCGATGAGGTGGCTAACCGCATCAAGTTCAACATGGGTGTTTCGACTGTTTACTTCATGGAGATTGCCAAGTTCCGTGCTGCACGTGAGCTGTGGGCTCTTATCGTGAAGCAGTTCAATCCCGCTAACGACTACTCGTGCATGATGAATGTCAATGCCGTGACCAGTTGTTTCAACCTGACAATCTACGACAGCTATGTGAACCTCCTGCGTTCGCAGACCGAGGCCATGAGTGCAGCTCTCGCATGCGTTGACTCAATTGTCGTTACCCCGTTTGACGCTCCCTACAAGAAGAGCGACGACTTCAGCGAGCGCATCGCCCGCAATCAGCAGATCCTGCTCAAGGAAGAGAGCCACCTCGACAAGGTCGTTGACCCCGCCGGCGGTTCCTACTATGTGGAGATGCTGACCAAGAACCTCGCCGAACAGGGTTGGAAACTCTTCCTCGACGTGGAGGACAAGGGTGGCTTCAAGGCTGCGCTTGAGAGCGGCGACATCATCAATGCCGTCAACGCTACCGCCAAGGAGCGCTTCGACAAGGTGGCTAAGCGCCGTGAGCAGTTGCTGGGTACCAACCAGTTCCCCAACTTCACCGAGAAGGCTGCCGACAAGGCCGACGCCCGTGAGGCTTGCTGCTGCCACTGCGGTTGCAACCACGAGGAGGCTGAGGGTGCCGTAACGCTCAACACCAAGCGTCTGGCTGAGCAGTTCGAGGAGGTTCGCCTCGCAACCGAACATGCCGCTAACACGCCCAAGGTGTTCATGCTCACCATCGGCAACCTGGCTATGCGTCTGGCTCGTGCCCAGTTCAGCGATAACTTCTTCGCTTGCGCTGGCTATGAGCTCATCGACAACAACGGTTTCAAGACCGTCAAGGAGGGTATGGATGCCGCTATGGAGAAGAAGGCCGACGTTGTCGTGCTCTGCTCCAGCGATGACGAGTATGCAGCCCTCATTCCCGAGGCAGTGAAGGAACTCAACGGCCGTGCCGAGCTCGTGCTCGCTGGTCCTGAGACCGACGAATTCAAGGCTATGGGCATCACTAACTTTATCAATGTACGCACCAACGTGCTTGCTACGTTAAAAGCCTTCAACGCTAAACTTTTAAAATGACGAGACGACTATGAGACCGAATTTTAAGAATATAGATATTGCAAATGATGCTTTTAATGTAAAGCACAATCCCCTGCCCAAGGGCGAAGTGTGGAAGAATGCCGAGTTGATCGACATCAAGCCCATTTATACTCATGAGGACATCGAGGGTCTGGAGCACCTGGAATTCGTTGCCGGTATTCCTCCCTTCCTGGGTGGCCCCTATTCACTGATGTACCCGTTCCGTCCGTGGACCGTCCGTCAGTACGCTGGCTTCTCGACCGCTGCCGAGTCCAATGCTTTCTATCGCCGCAACCTGGCTTCTGGTCAGAAAGGTCTTTCCGTGGCCTTTGACCTTCCCACCCACCGTGGCTATAACGCCGACAACCAGCGAGTGGTCGGTGATGTTGGTAAGGCTGGTGTGTCCATCTGCTCTGTAGAGGACATGAAGGTCCTGTTCGATGGTATCCCCTTGAACAAGATGTCAGTTTCCATGACCATGAACGGTGCCGTGCTGCCCATCATGGCGTTCTACATCGTTTCAGGTCTGGAGCAGGGTGCTAAGCTCGAAGAGATGGCCGGTACCATCCAGAACGATATCTTGAAGGAGTTCATGGTGCGTAACACCTATATCTATCCTCCCAAGTTCTCGATGCAGATTATCGCCAGCATCTTTGAGTACACCTCAAAGTATATGCCCAAGTTCAACTCTATCTCCATCTCGGGTTACCACATGCAGGAAGCCGGTGCTACCGCCGACATCGAGCTGGCTTACACCTTGGCCGATGGTATGGACTACATCCGCACGGGTGTTAATGCAGGTTTGTCGGTTGACGCTTTTGCTCCCCGTCTGTCGTTCTTCTGGGGTATCTCGATGAACTTCTTCACCGAGATTGCCAAGATGCGTGCAGGTCGTCTGTTGTGGGCCAAGATCGTGAAGAGCTTTGGCGCTGAAAATCCCAAGTCGATGTCACTGCGCACCCACAGCCAGACCTCTGGCTGGTCGCTGACGGCTCAGGATCCCTTCAACAACGTTGGCCGCACTTGTATCGAGGCTATGGCTGCCGCACAGGGTCACACCCAGTCGCTGCACACCAACGCTCTCGACGAGGCCATCGCACTGCCCACTGACTTCTCGGCTCGTATCGCTCGTAACACCCAGATCTACATCCAACAGGAAACCTATATCACCAAGGTGATTGACCCGTGGGCTGGTTCCTACTATGTAGAGGCTCTGACCAACGAACTCGTGCAGAAGGCATGGGCTCACATCGAGGAGATCGAGAAGCTTGGCGGTATGGCCAAGGCTATTGAGACCGGCGTGCCCAAGATGCGTATCGAGGAAGCTGCCGCTCGTACCCAGGCTCGTATCGACAGTGGCCGCCAAACCATCGTCGGCATCAACAAGTATGCCCTCGAGAAGGAGGCTCCCATCGACATCCTGGAGATCGACAACACCGAGGTTCGCAAGGAACAGGTTGAAGGACTTGAGAAACTGCGTGCTAACCGTGACGAGGCAAAGGTTAAGGCCGACCTCGCTGCTATCACCGAGTGCGTGAAGACCGGTAAGGGCAACCTGCTCGAACTTGCTGTCGAGGCCGCTAAGGACCGTGCTTCGCTGGGTGAGATTTCGGATGCCTGCGAGGAAATCGTGGGACGTTATAAAGCAGTCGTTAAAACCATTTCAGGCGTGTATTCAGCAGAAACCAAATCAGATCCCGACCTGGAAGAGGCTCGTCGCTTGACCGCCCTCTTTGCCAGGAAGGAAGGCCGTCAGCCCCGTATCATGATTGCCAAGATGGGTCAGGACGGTCACGACCGTGGCGCCAAGGTTGTTGCCACTGGCTATGCCGACTGTGGCTTTGACGTGGACATGGGTCCCTTGTTCCAGACTCCCGAAGAGAGTGCCCGCGAGGCTGTCGAGAACGACGTGAATGTTCTCGGTGTATCTTCGCTTGCCGCTGGTCACAAGACCCTCGTTCCCGCTGTTATTGAGGAACTCAAGAAGTTAGGTCGTGAGGATATCATCGTTACAGCTGGTGGTGTAATCCCCATGCAGGACTATGACTACCTTTATAAGGCTGGTGTAGCTGCCATCTTCGGCCCTGGCACTAACGTCATGAAGAGTGCCATCGAGGTGATGCACATCCTCCTCGACGATCAGGAGTAATCCTATCCTTCACTGAGTATTACATTATGTAAATAATCGAGAGCGCCGTGACGTAGATGCCGTGGCGCTCTCGTTATATTTCCTGATAATACATCGAAGAAGATTTCCAAAATAAGCTGATTGATCAAAATCACTCGAAAACAAATGGTAATTGAGAATTAATCATTAATTTTGCGTGAAATTATTCACCGAAACGATTCAGAGATATGAATGTTAAAGTACATACTCCCAGCACGCTTAAGACAGGCAGCGGAATGTCATCATTCAAACAGTTCCTTTTGTCACTTCTAGCCACTACGGTTTCTATTGTGCTTACTTTTGGTACCGCAGCTATTATCGACTATCGCAAGAATCAAGCCGCCAAGAGGGAGATGACAATGATGATCATTAGCGACTTTGACAATACCATAGCGTTAGTAAAGAAAATTGACACCTCGCTGCGTGAATGCAGGCGAATACAGCATAATATTGCTTGCCACCCTGAATTTTTTGATACGCTGCAGTACAATATTCCTACACAAATGGCGTCGTGGATTATAGATGAGTTTCCTGAAACTACCGAAAAAATCTTCTCTTCAAACATCGAGACATTCAATATCATCGGTGATGTCAACTTTGTCAATGAGGTTTCATCGTTCTATATGAAGCGCCGCAAGTACAAGGAGTTGATTATGACAGAAATTAAGGATGAAGTGTTAGAAGAAGACAGTTTTGAATCGTTAGACTCGCTATTAGAAATTGACTTTCCCCAATATGTTTTCTTGAATATGGGTAATCTGGCTTCTTTCAAAGATTCACGTAAAAAATGTATGGAGTTGATGAATGTAAGCGAGGAAGATATCGCTGCTTTCAACAGAGAACGTAAAATAAAACATGACAAATCCAGGACAAAAGCCCAAATTGATAAGGCATTAGATGAATATATGAAATATGAGGAAGCCCTTGAACAAGCAAGGGAAAAACTCAAGAAATGACGTAAAGGCACGTGATCTCTATCTGAGGAATATGTGCTGACCTTCGACAATCCATTGCATCTTGTCGTTGACAATCTTCAGGTCGATGTCCTTGAATAGGAAAGTCACTCTGCGGGTTTCTCCTGGTTCCAGAGTGATGCGCTTGAAAGCCTTCAACTGACGTTCGGGTTGCACCACCGTTGTTCCCGTATTCTTTACATACAACTGTACCACCTCATCACCTTTTCTCGTTCCGGTATTGGTTATATTATATGAGATTCCATCTGGTGTGGTAATAGAGTCACTGTATTCAAATGTCGTGTAGCTCAATCCGTAGCCGAAGGGGTAGAGGGGTTGTGCACTCATCTCCACGTAATCGTGAGCCGCTGGGCGGGGTTTGTTGTAGTATACAGGCAGTTGGCCCACATGACGAGGAACGCTCACTGGCAGTCTGCCCGATGGGTTGTAGTCGCCGAACAGCACATCGGCAATGGCGCTGCCACCCTGTTCGCCAGGGTAGTAGGCGGTGAGCAGGGCATCGGCGTTTTCATCTGCCCAATTCTTATTGAGCGGACGTCCTTCGATATATACAACAACCAAGGGCTTGCCTGTCTTTTTCAATGCTTCAAGTAAATCAATCTGTTTACCAAGCAGGTCCAGCGTGGCGCGGTCAAAGCCCTCACCGCATTCCATGTCACTGATGAAATTCTGCTCGGCAGTGGCGGCACCCGTGTCCTCGTATGAAGTCTTGAAATCCCTGGCCGATGAGCCTCCCACAACGGCAATCACCACATCGACTTGTCGGGCGGCTTCGACAGCAGCGGGAATGTCGCAGTCCATCGTGTCGCGGATGGCACAACCCTTGGCATAAATGCACTGGTTGGAACCTAACATCGATTTGATACCCTGATAGACGGTGATGACCTTACCCTCGGGCTGCGGTGCGGTATAGTCCCCTAACATATTATATAAATTGTCGGCATTGGGGCCAATGACTGCCACTTTCTTATCTTTGCTCAATGGTAAGATGCCATCGTTCTTGAGCAAAGTAATGGATTGCTGCGCCACTTGTCGAGCCAGCGCAATGGCATTGGTATTATTCACTTCTTTACCAGCCGTTTTGCTATCGACGTAGGGGTGTTCAAACAGTCCCATCTCAAATTTCAGCCTCAATACCCGCCTAACGGCTTGATCAAGTGCTGTCTCATCCACTTTACCGCTGCGAACGGCCTCGACGAGTTGAGCGTAGCAGTTACCGCCCAGATCCACGTCAACACCTGCCAGCAAGGCTTGAATAGCGGCCTCCTGGGAACTGGTTGCAGTGCGGTGTGTGCCCTTGAGCCCGTCGATACTGAAAAGGTCACTCACGACAAAACCGCGGTCAAATCCCCATTCTTCCCTGAGCATCTCGGTCAATAATTGTTTGTTTGATGTGCACGGCACGCCGTCAAGTGAATTATAAGAGGTCATCACCGACAAGGCGCCAGCATCAATCGCCCGTTTGAAAGGCGGGAGGAATACCTGTTTCATTTCCCTTGGACCCACAATGCTGCGTGCCCCGTTCTGTCCTCCCTCACTGATTCCGTAAGCTATAAAATGCTTCAGCGTGGCAGTGGTTGAGTAGGGGAGACTCAGATTTCCACCGCCCAAGCCTTTAATCATTGCGGCTGCCATTTCGCCGCTCAGATAATGGTCCTCGCCCAGTGTCTCTTCAACTCGTGACCAACGAGGTTCGCGTGCTAAATCCAGCACTGGCCCGTAACTGATGTGTCCGCCTTGCAGCCTGATTTCCTTACCAATCACTTCACCCACTTGCTGCATCAGCTCTGTATTCCATGTGGCAGCCATGCCCAGTCCCGTCGGGAAAACGGTTGATCCGATTGCCATGTGCCCGTGAGGGGCTTCCTCGGCAAGGAAGATGGGAATACCCAGACGGGTGTGTTCGATGGCATATCGTTGCATGGCATTTGCCGCTTCGGCAGCGAGCGTTGGGTTCAAGCCGTTTGCAATCGTCTTGCGGGTCCAGGGATCGGCTCGAAAGACCGCCCAATACATCCCCACGTGCAGGCTATCCACTTCATGGCGGAATTTATCGCTTGTGGTCACTTTTTTGCCATTGATTTGGTAGGAATCCCAACCCATGAGGCACACGAGTTGTCCCGCTTTCTCTTCAATAGTCATGTGCGACAGCAGGTCCTCAACCCGTTGGTCAATAGGTAGATTAGCATCCCGATAGGGATATTTTCCCGCTGCACTGCCTATCAGGGCAATGAGAGCAAGGGCTATGGTGACGAGAGGTCTCTTCATAACTTGAGTGTAGATTTTGCGATGTTTGTGCCAGAGATTTCAAGAATTGGCTTCGTGCCGCGTGCATCCTCAGCTTTCCATTCGATGTCAATGGTGCGGACCTCGCCTGGCATCAGGTGGAAGTAATTATCGCTATAGATGACAGGCAAAGTCTGTTCACCGTCATCTCCCTTGAGGTTGAGCCTCAGCATCACGGCGGGCACATTGGCGCTATTAGATAATGTAATGCTCTTGCCATCGACGGCGGTAGTAACTTGAGCGCGTCGCAGGTCATGAAGCGAAGTGCGGTCATTCTCATCGGTGGTGTTCACATAATCGTTCATCGAGCGCATTTGTCCCTTGTCGTCAATCAATGTCAGGCGCAGGAAATAGGCTCCGGCAATCTCTTCAGGCACCTCCACCTGCATCATGTCAAGCGTCATGTCCTCATCGCAGACGTAGCCTTGCGTCTGTTCCCACAAGGTATTGCCGTTCAGGTCGATGATGGTGGCCTTGGCAGTGCCTTGCTGGCGGCCTGCCGAGCGGTTAACCACCTCGACATAATTGGTCACTGGATTCCATTGCACGTGCAGCGGTTCGCAAGCGTGTTTCACGCCATAGTATGCTGCCGTGGGTTCCAGATAGTAGTCATAGGTCTGCCATACCATCGATGGCCAGCAGGGATGACTCATCCAGATAAGCAGTCCCATTCGGTCCTTGCTGCCGCTCTCGTACATAGCACGATAGCCCTCGTAGTTGATCCATTGTGCCCATTCACAGAACTCTTGAGCCGATGTCGGCTCACCGAAATTGTCGGCAATTAATTGGTTGAACGAGGCACCGCGCTGCGCTCCTTCCTTCGTGTAGTCGTGGCGTCCCCAATAGAGGTTCTGCGGCCACAGGTGTTCGGCGTTAAGCGTGCGGCTCAAGCCTTCAAAGGTCATCACGTTGGGCATGCCGCGTTCAGTGTGCAGTTTGCCCGTCTGTTTCTCAAAATATTCCTTGGCGCTTATAGCCCAATACGGTCCGTGGCCGCTCACGCCATCGTCAGCCGAACTGGAAATGTAGTCCAGGCCAGGATGCAGCGTTGCAATGGTGTTACGCAGTCCCTCGTCAAGCGTTTTGGGAGGATATCCCTCGTTGCGCCCACAGTAGATGCCGATGCACGGGTGGTTGCGGATTTTCAGCACAAAGTCACGGGCGTTATCCATGAACATGGCGTTATCATCGGGGTCGGGACCGTCGGCGGGGTTGGCCAGCCAAAAGTCCTGCCAAACCATAATGCCATAGCGGTCACAGGCTTCAAAGAATTCCTTGTCGCCGGTCATGCCCACCCAGTTGCGAATCATGTTGTAGTTCATCTCCTTGTGGTGACGCACGGCAGCGTCAAATTCTCGACCACGGTAATTCAGGTTGTTCTCGCTGAATGCCCAATTGCCGCCCAAGGGAATTAGCCTGCGGTGGTTAATATAGATTCTCAGCTCTGTGTCTTTATCTGTGGTTTTTACCTCACGGATGCCTGCCTTGTAGTTGACGGCATCGCTCTGCACACCATCAACCGTGAACGAGAAACTGGCGTCATACAGGTAGGGCTCTCCATAACCATTGGGCCACCATAAGCGCATCCGTTGGTCTTTAAGTTGTGTGAATTCGTTCGGATTAAAGGATTCCTCGATTGTCTTTCCAGCATCAATTGAGACCTGTTTATCAAAACAAATTTCACCGATATGTCCGTGTAGTGTTCCAGTAATTGCCTTGTCGCTATGATTGGTGAGCATAACGGCAGGTCTCATAGAGGCAAGGGTATCGCCCTCGGCCAGCGTAGTGGTCACGATGGGGTCGCTCACGGTCACGTCGCTGGCAGTCGTCAAGTAAACGTCATCCCAGATGCCGATGTTTCGGCCTCGAATGGTAGAAATCCAGTCCCAGCCAATGGTAGCGTGGAACGTGGGATTATCAGCCCCGAGGATACCGCCGTTATAGTCGGTATTTTTCTCGGTCTTGACCTTCACGCCACCTGGATTGGCATTAGCGATAACGAGTACCTGTAACTCGTTGCCAACGGGCTTGAGATAGGGTGTGATATCAAATTTTCCACGCTTGAAGGCTCCCTCTATACGTCCCAAATTGGTGTCGTTGAGCGTCACTTCGGCTTTCCAGTTGATGCCGTCAAAGTTGAGGAATACGCGCTTGCCCTGTATTTCCTTGGGCAAGTCAAAATGTCTCGTGTAAATGAAATCACCATTAAAGAATGACTCCGATGCCAGCATCAGGTTATCATCAAAATTCATGTCGGGTAGCGCCCCAGCATTGACATAACTCGACAATACCGTGGCTGGAACGGTGGCAGTGATGGATGGCCATTTGTACCGTGGTTTTGTCGAAGAATAGATGTGTGATGCCCGCTGTAATTGCCAGTCGCCTCCATTGAGCAGCCACTTGCCATCTTGCCAACCACCCTCAGCATGTGCCTTGACTATCAACCCGCCAGGGCTATTACCACCGATGTTAATCTCTCTTAGGCAAAAGGGTTGACCGTTTTTGTTAGGTTCGATCATATTGATGCGAACATACCTGCCTTGGCCTTCTAGCAAGATTTGATCATGTTTTTTGTTCCAATTTCCTTTTTGTTTGGATAGCTCACCGATAGTTTGCCAGTGGATATTATCCTCGCTGACCTGAATGTTTCCACTTGATGGTCTATTCACCCACCGTAAATAAATCTCTTTAAATTTAGTGCTGACGCCCAAGTCCACAGTGACCCATTCATCCCTATTGCCCAGGCTGCGCCAGGCGCTGACGAAATGCTCTGACGGCAGAATGCCTGTGGCACGCTTACCGTCTTTCTTCATCTTCAATTCGGTGATGGTCCAGTGTACAGCACTGGGGGTGACCATTTCAAGTTTCATGTGCGAGAATTGTTTCCCGTTCAAGTGGAATGTATGGTCTATGTTGCGAGTGGGCAACAGGTCATCGCCCGAGTTTTTGTTGGGATCACTATGGACGCGGTTCCATGACGGTTCGCCGGGCAGTGAGTCGCCTTTCCATTCATCGGCGACTTTCCATTTCTTTCCGTTTGTTGACGTGAGAAGCCTAATCTTGAATCCACGTGGTGCCTCCTCACGGTAGGCCATGCTGCACACCATCTCTACTTCATCAATGTCAATGGCCATGTTTTCCCAGTCATATTGTAGCCAGGTGTCACCGCCCATCAGGATGTTGCTGGTCCACTCATTTCCGTCAATGCAGGCTTCTCGCTTGTGTGGTGGCAACGGCCCTTCTGGCGTGGTAACGTTCAGCCAAGCGGGCGATTCTTTATCATAAATGCCATCGGTGAGCAGTTGTGATGTCAAGTTAAAATCCCATGATGAGGATTGATAGACTGTGCGGAATAGTGCAAGATTACGGTAACCGTAACCATTGTCTTGAACCAATTCTGGCCCATAATACTCATTAGGATTCCCTGGATATTGTCCGATAGGACGGTTCATCACCTGCGCTGTAGTGCCCAATGCCATTACTGCCATTAATATAAAAAAGAATCGTTTCTGTTTCATAATTTCTTGCAATTAAGTCGCAAATATACTCATTAAAGGGCAAATTTCAAACTATTTACCACCTGTTTCAAGAAAAAGCAGTACCTTTAGGGGCAAATTCTGATATGAAATCCCATGACGTTAAACCTTGACGCCCTCAATAATATAATCACATCGGTCAACGATGCCTTATGGGCCTATCTGCTGATAGGGGCCCTTATCCTGTGTGGATTGTATTTCTCAATTCGAACGCGATTTGTCCAGTTCACAATGATTGGCGATATGTTCCGCCAACTCGTGGACTCGTCTTCTAAGAGTAACAAGAGGCACATTTCTTCGTTCCAGGCCTTTGCAGTTTCGATGGCTACTCGTGTGGGCACTGGCAACTTGGCCGGTGTGGCAACGGCTATTGCTGTGGGTGGTCCAGGTGCCATCTTTTGGATGTGGTTGATTGCACTTTTCGGTTCGGCGACAGCCTTTGTCGAGGCGACGCTTGCTCAGTTGTTCAAGCGTCCGTCAAGTGAATCCTTTATAGGCGGCCCAGCCTATTACATTAGCCGTGGTCTACACAGCAAGTGGATGGCAGGACTGTTTGCGGTGCTCATCACGCTTACGTTTGGCCTCTCCTATAATTCCATCCAGAGCAACGCCATCTGCGGAGCTTTGAATAAGGCTTTTGGCTTTGATCCTTTGGTGGTCGGCTGCATTATCACTGCGATAGCCCTGTTTATCGCGTTCGGCGGCATTCGGCGTATTGCTCATGTGAGCAGTGTTCTTGTGCCTATTATGGCAATAGGCTATTTCATCCTTGCTCTGTATGTCGTTATCATGAACATCAACATGGTGCCTCATGTGTTCAAACTGATTATCGAGAACGCATTCGGTTTTAATCAGGTGGCTGGCGGCGGCTTGGGCATGACTATCATGGTGGGTATCAAACGAGGCCTATTCAGTAACGAGGCGGGCGAGGGTAGTGCCCCTAATGTTGCCGCTACTGCCGATGTCTCGCATCCTGTCAAGCAGGGACTGATACAAGCTCTCGGTGTTTTCACCGATACCTTGCTCGTGTGCAGTTGCACCGCTTTCATGGTGCTTGTCAGCGGTTTTTACAACACCCAAGGCCTTGAGGGTATCCAACTCACTCAAGCTTCACTGGAGTCGCAGGTGGGCAGTTGGGGAACTATATTTGTTGCCATTGCCCTTTTCCTGTTCGCCTTCAGCAGCATCATCGGCAACTATTATTATGGCGAGGCCAACATCCGCTTTTTGACTGATAAGAAATGGGTGCTCACGGTTTTCCGCTTCCTCTCGGGTGGCGCTTTTGTTTTCCTCGGTGCCGTGGCCAGTTTTGAGTTTGTGTGGAACCTCGGTGACTTGTTCATGGCACTTGTTACCTTGTGCAACTTGGTTGCTTTGGTGTTCCTCTGCAAATATGCCTTCAAGTTGTTGAAAAACTATCGTGACCAGCGTCGTCGTGGCATCAAGGATCCTGAATTCCACCGCAGTGACCTCCCCGAGATTGCCGACGAACTCGACGCTTGGGAATAAATGCTTGATGCGCGTACGGATTCATTTAATAAATAAACTAAGGACTAAGGACTAAAAACTAAGGACTAAATCAATGAAAGGACTAGTCATAAAGAATACTGGCAGCTGGGTAACCGTGCGTCTCGATGATGGCAACACGGTGAACTGCAAGATGCGCGGTGTGCTGCGCCTCAAGGGGCTGCGTTGCACCAATCCTGTGGCTGTGGGCGACATGGTCCAGGTCGAGGACAAAGGTGGCGATGCTCCTGTCGTGGGTGCCATCGAGCCACGCAAGAATTACATCATCCGCCGCGCAAGCAACCTGTCTAAGGAATTCCAGATTATCGCTGCCAACCTTGACCAGGCTGTCCTTGTTGCCACACTCATCAACCCAGAAACCAGCACCACGTTTATCGACCGCTTTTTGGCCACGGCCGAGGCCTACCAGGTGCCCGCCGTCCTTGCATTCAACAAGGTCGATTTGCTCACCACCGATGAACTGCGTCAGCAGGTGGAGGATTTAAAGACCATGTATGAGCACATCGGCTATCCTGTTATCACCATGTCGGCGGCAACGGGTGAGGGAACCGACCAGTTGCGCGCCCTCTTGCAAGGCAAGATGTCGCTCCTCTCGGGCAACAGCGGCGTGGGCAAGTCATCCATTATCAATCTGCTGGTGCCCGACGCCCATGTCAAGGTGGGAGATGTGAGCCACACCCATCACAAGGGAATGCACACGACTACGTTCAGCGAATTGCTTGACCTCCCGGGCGGGGGCGCCATCATTGACACCCCGGGCGTGAAGGCTTTCGGCACCATCGACTTTGAGAGAGCCCAAGTAGCCCATTATTTCCCTGAGATTTTCAGGATTTCAGACGATTGCCGTTTCAACAACTGTACCCATACCCATGAACCTGGCTGTGCAGTGCGTGATGCCGTTGAACAGGGCCAAATTTCCATGTCGCGCTACACCAGCTACTTGAGCATCCTCGACGAGGATCCTAACAACAAATACCGAAAACCTTTCTAACCTCTTAATGAAAAGAGAGTGAAACTGGACCAAGGACACGTGATCAATTCATGACAATTCTAAGCCGCGTGTGCGGTCGGAGCGCTTCGATGTAATTATTGAAGCGTTCTTGTGTTAGGGTGGGGAACAGGTGATCAAAACCGTTAATGATGTCAACACCTAATGCACGCATTTGTAAAGCATGGAGCCAATAGGCATTGCTTTTCAAGGCTACCTCATGTTGATGGCTGACTCTTTCCTTCATCTTAGCAAACAAATCCTCGCTCACACCATTATAGAAGATGGCATTGACGGCATAGTCGGCATAGACAAGCATACTGTCCCGGTCTGCCGTACTGGTCTCAAATTCATAGTTGATCATCCATCGGTTGTGATAAATGGATAAGGACCCGTCTGAAGCCACGTCATAGGTGCCGTGTTTCTCGTGGCGAAGGAAAGTGAGCAATGCTGTCCCTACTGATTCGCCCACGAGATCCATCATGAACTCATCATCAAAACTGTACTGCTTGTCACCCATGATAGAAACATAGATGCTTGATTTAGGATTACGCATGGGTATCTCAAAGAAGTTATCCACAGCGCCCGTCGCCATCTTGGGTAGGTAACCGCTGCCGTAAGTCTCACGCACGCCATAATCAGGCAATGACGCAAGATATTTCCTGATGAGCAGCCTCACCTGGTCAATGTCGAACGCGCCCACCAGCGAGAAAGTGAAATCGCCAGCATTGGCAACACGTTGGCGGTAGAGTTCCAGCACTCGTTGGCCGTCAAGGTGATCCACTTCCTCGGGGCGGATGTTGCGGTACATCGCATTACCTTGATAGATCGTGCTGCCAATCGAGTCACTATAGATCATCTTGGGATCATACATGGCCTGTGACGCTTGGGACTGGATTCTTGTCTTTATACTCTGGAAAGCGTCCTCGTCAAGGGTGACGTCAGTAAAGTAGAGATAGCATAACTGGAACAGGAGTTCCAAATCACTACTCAGGCATCCTCCAGCCAATTGTTCATTGGCGTCGTTGAGAACAAATTCAAGCCCTAACTGGTGACCGCTCAATATCCTGTATAGTTGGTTGAGAGTGTGACCACCGAAGGTGCACTCTTCAACGACCTGGTCCATGAGACGTACATTGATATCAGCAGAGTCGCCGTAGGCCCACTTGCCGCCTAAACTGAAAGCGTTGAACAACACCTCGTTGTTCTTGAATGTGGTGGGTTTGAGTCGAACAGTGGCACCGTTTCTCAACGTCATCGTGGTGATGCCCGTCGATTCGTCATAGGTTTCAGTGATGATGCTTCCTGGAGTGGGTTCATTTTCTATTAATCGCTCACTAGATACCTGGTCGATGTAGGGTGTCTGTGGCGTATTCATGATTCGCCCGAAGTGTCCTATCACATCCCGGGATGTGGGGTAGCGGCTAGTACCTGATATTGTTTGTGGTCCTGAAATAAGGACACTCACATTATCTTTGCCGACAATGTCTCTCAGATAGTTGTTCACATCATCAAGGGTGATCAGTTGTAAAGCGTTGATGAGCAACTGGGACTCTGCAATCACGCCTGGGATATAACCTCCATGCTCGTAGTGGTCGATGTATTCATCGGTATATTGACGGTTGGTGCGTGTGCTGGCTTCAATTCGAAGGTTGGCGTAAAAGGATTGTAGGTCACGTTTGGCTCGCTCCAGTTCAGTGGCTGTAAATCCATGTTGAAGGGCTCGTGCGGCATGGGTAATGAGCGAGTCGAGGGTTTCCAGAGTGCGCCCTTCCTTGCTCAACGCCACCATCGTGAGGGCATCACAAGTGGTCGCAACGAGGTATTTGCGGTCATACACCATGCTATAGTCGATGGGTGACGACTGGGTGCGCGACATCTCTTCAAGGCGATTGGAGAGCATCTCTTGCACCAGGTTGGAAATGATATTGTGTTTAAGGAAAACCTCAGTGTTGCGCAACGCCAGCGGAACTTGCTGATGCTTGAACATCAAGTACGTCATTGAATTTGATGCCTCCGGGTCGGTATGAAGGGCATAGTTGACACCCGCATGATCAGGGACAGCGCTGATGGCATCATCTAATTGTTCGTCGTTCACCTTGGGGATGAGTGACATGGTCTGTTTGACCATACGCTCCATGCGGTCGGGATCAAAGTCGCCCACAATGACCAAGGCTTGATGCCCTGGAGTGTACCAGCGATGATAGAATGAAAGCAACTTGCCGCGGGTAACGTTACGGATAACCGCCATGTCGCCGATGGGGATACGATAAGCGTAACGGCTGCCTGACAACAGGATGGGTAGTGCGTTCTCATACATACGCATCGTTTGGTCGGCGTGCATGCGCCATTCTTCCTGAACCACGCCGCGTTCTTCTTCAATAGCGCGGTCATCAAAGTTGAGCTCACAGGACAGGTCCCTGAGCATCAGCAGTACAGTATCGAGCAATTCAACGCGGCTGGTAGGCACATTGGATATTTGAAAACGGGTGTCATCAAACCCCGTCGAGGCATTGATGTCAGCACCGTAGGACACACCGTTGTTCTGCAAGATATCCACCATGTCGATATCTGGGAAGTTTCGAGTGCCCTGAAAGGCGATATGCTCAATAAAGTGGGCCAGTCCTCGCTCGTCTTCTTCTTCAACGAGGGATCCGGTATTCTGCACCAGCCAGAATTCGGCGCGCCCTTTGGGTTGCTCGTTGTGGCGGATATAATATGTCATGCCGTTATCCAGCCTGCCTATCCTTAATTCCGGATCCACGGGCAACTCTCGATCATCTCTTGCAACGGCCGCGAGCGATATAGCGGCAATAAACGCCAACAATATCGTTTTTCTCAAGTTCATATGTGTCATTCGGTATTGTGTGATTCTATCACGCTCGTTATTTGAACAGTTCTAGCTTCTCGTCGTCAGCGATGACGACATCACTAGTGACCACGCAATCCAATGGGCGGTCATGAGGCTCAACGGGCACTTCGTCAACCAACTGGAAATCACAGGCCACGCCGATAGTCGGGCAATGGGTAGTACTCAGCAAACGGTCGTAAAAGCCTTTACCGCGGCCCAAGCGGTTACGCTTCTCGTCAAGTGCTACAGCGGGCACGATGATAAGTTCCAGACAAGAGGGGTCAACAGGTTCTCCCACGGGCTCACCGATGTGAAACTTGTTATTGTCGTCCAGACTCTGGGCACCATGGTAGGGCACAATCTCCAAGTCATCACCCTTGACGCGTGGCAGGTAAATGTTCTTGCCGTCGGCCAGCCACTGGTTAACGCTCTCGTGAGTGGGCAGTTCATCAGGCAGTGACCAGTAGCACAGGATGTGCTGCGCCTGCTGCCACACGGGCATTGTCCGTATCGTATTAAACACCATATCGGCCTCCACCTTGCGCACGGCCACAGGGGTCATCCCCTTCAACTGCTTAATCTGTTGCCTCAATTCTTTCTTCGTCATTTCGTGCATCTGTTATAATCGCTGCAAAGGTAACTCATTTTTCAGTTAATCAGTTGCAATGAATACATTTTTCAGACATTCTGTGATATTATTTCAGATAAATCCGCTATTTTTGCAGATTGACCAAAAATAGGGTGATCTATTTGTGGCAACTTTAAAAAGTATTACTTTATAAATTATTCAATAGACGCGAAAATGAAAAAGACTGCAATCTTATTTTGTGTGTTGTCGTTGATGTTGGCCTCATTCACTGCGGGTGTTGAGTATCAGCGAGGAGATGTGAACCAGGATGGTCAAGTGACTATCAGTGATGTGACTACTTTGATTGACTACCTGTTAGCTGGAACATGGGGAGATGAGCCCGGTAACCCAGGTGGAGGAAATGAGACCTATACCGTTAATGGTGTTTCATTCAAGATGGTCGGTGTCGAGGGTGGCACATTCACGATGGGGGCGACTGCCGAGCAAGGCAGTGATGCCGACGATATAGAGACACCCGCCCACGAGGTGACGTTGTCATCGTTCAGCATCGGCGAGACCGAGGTGACCCAGGCTCTGTGGCAGGCCGTGATGGGATGGAACCTGAGTTATTTCACGGGCGACTTGAACCGTCCAGTTGAACGTGTTTCCTGGAACGAATGCCAGACGTTTATCACCAAGTTGAATGAAATGACGGGCAAGACCTTCCGCCTGCCCACCGAGGCCGAGTGGGAATTTGCTGCCCGTGGCGGTAACCTTAGCCAGGGCTACAAGTATGCGGGCAGCAACACCATCGGTGATGTAGCATGGTACTATGGTAACAGTTATGCACTTGGCAGCAGTCATCCCGATTATGGTACTCACCCCGTTGGCACCAAGGCTCCCAATGAATTGGGCTTGTATGACATGACTGGCAACGTCTGGGAGTGGTGTCAAGATTGGTATAGTAGTTATAGCAGTTCGCCATCTACAAACCCAACAGGCCCTGCATCGGGCTCTTACCGCGTGTACCGTAGTGGCAGTTGGGGCGACGGCGCCATGTACTGCCGCGTGTCGAGCCGGCGCAGCAACGACCCGTCGGAAACGTTCACCAGTTACCTTGGCTTGCGTCTTGCTCTATAGTTCTTCCCTAAAAAAACAAGCGAGTTGTTGAAATGCGCTCAAAAAAGCGCATTAGCGCAAACAAGAGCGCATTTCAACAATGAGCCTCCAAACCTAAAATTAAGGTAACGATATAGCAGTTGACCCTGCGCTGAAACGTCTCTGCATCAAACCGTGCTAACGCACGGGAAATTAAAAGAAAATTAAATTTTAAAATTAATTTGCTTAATTTCCCGCCCGACAGGGCGGTTAATACCACCAATGGGCCAACTTCTATATCATTGCCAAAATTAATCACCATGCAATTCAAATCATTTAGAATTAGTATCTCCATGCCCGAATACATCTCCTGCTCATTCAGCAGTGGTTTGGCTCGGATGGCAAAAGCATAACTGCCTGTGCAGTGTCGTTAGTAAAGCCGTAATCTCAAAAACATCGCTCATTATTTCTTGATACCCAACGCCTTTATAAGGTTTTCCCCACAGGATTTGAGTCAACTTCTATATCATTGCCAATTCAAATAACGCGGATGCCATCAGATTTTTCAGATAAATCAGTTGTTTTTTAGAAAAATCGTGGTGTTTTTGCTTGTGTATCAGGAATTTTTTGTACCTTTGCAGTCGCGCTTTTCGGGAACGTGTCCGAAAAGGCTGTTTAACTAACTTATTATTAACAATTTAAATGAGCGAAGAATTAAAAAATTCTCCAATCGCCGATTTTGATTGGGACGCCTATGAGAAAGGCGAGACCAAAAGAGACAAATCTTTTGAAGAACTGGAAAAAACCTACGACAACTCCCTGAACAAGTTCCAGGAGGATGAGGTGACCGAAGGTACTGTTATCTCGATTAACAAGCGCGAGGTAGTGGTTAACATCGGTGCTAAGTCGGACGGCATCATTCCCGTTAGCGAATTCCGTTACAACCCCGACCTCAAGGTGGGTGACACTGTGGAAGTGTATGTAGAGAACCGTGAGGACAAGAAGGGTCAGCTCGTGCTGTCACACCGCAAGGCTCGTCAGGCCAAGAGCTGGGATCGCGTTAACGAAGCGCTTGAGAAGAACGAAATCATCAAGGGTTACATCAAGTGCCGCACTAAGGGTGGTATGATCGTCGATGTATTTGGTATCGAGGCCTTCTTGCCCGGTTCACAGATCGACGTACGCCCCATCCGCAACTACGATGATTACGTTGACAAGACCATGGAGTTCAAGATCGTGAAGATCAACCAGGACTTCCGCAATGTTGTTGTTTCGCACAAGGCTCTTATCGAGGCCGAGCTCGAACAGCAGAAGAAAGAGATCATGTCCAAGCTCGAGAAGGGTCAGGTACTCGAGGGTACCGTTAAGAACATCACCAACTACGGTGTGTTCATCGACCTGGGTGGCGTGGATGGTCTGATTCACATCACCGACCTGTCGTGGGGTCGTGTTAACAATCCTGCCGACATCGTTGAACCCGAGCAGAAGCTCAACGTGGTAATCCTCGACTTCAATGAGGAGAAGAACCGCATCGCTTTGGGTCTGAAGCAGCTCCAGCCGCATCCCTGGGATGCTCTGGATCCCGACCTCAAAGTGGGTGACCACATCAAGGGTAAAGTTGTCGTTATGTACGACTACGGTGCATTCGTCGAGGTTGCTCCTGGCGTTGAGGGCCTGATCCATGTGAGTGAGATGAGCTGGTCACAGCGCCTGCGTCCTGCTCAGGACTTCATGAAGGTGGGCGACGAGGTCGAGGCCGTTATCCTGGCTCTGGACCGCGAGGACCGCAAGATGTCGCTGGGCGTTAAGCAGCTCACCAATGATCCTTGGGACACCATCGAGGAGAAGTATCCCGTTGGCAGCAAGCACACCGCTAAGGTTCGCAACTTCACCAACTTCGGTATCTTCGTTGAGATGGAAGAGGGCGTTGAGGGTCTGATTCACATCAGTGACCTCTCCTGGACCAAGAAGATCAAACACCCGAGCGAGTTCACCAAGGTTGACGCTCCCATCGACGTTGTCGTTCTCGACATCGACAAGGAGAACCGTCGCTTGAGCCTTGGCCACAAGCAGCTCGAGGAGAACCCCTGGGAGACCTATGAGACTATCTTCACCAAGGGTAGCGTGCACGAGGGTACTATCAGCGAGCTCACTGAGCGTGGTGGCCAGGTACGTCTGGATCCCTACGGTGTTGAGGGCTTTGCTACTCCCAAGCACCTGACCAAGGAAGACGGTACCACTGCCAAGCAGGGTGAGACCTTGATGTTCAAGGTTATCGACTTCAACAAGGACAGCAAGCACATCATTCTGTCTCACAGCCGTATCTTCGAGGATGAGCAGCGCAACGAGGCCCGCAAGGCCCGTCGTCAGGCTGCCGCCAGCAAGCCCGCCGCTGAGGCTGCTCCCGCAGTTCCTCAGGTAGAAAAGACTACCCTGGGCGACGTGACCGGTCTGGCCGCTCTGAAGGCTAAGCTCGAGAAGGCAGAAGCTAAGGCTGAACCCAAGGCCAAGAAGGCTGAAGAGCCCAAGGCCGAGGCTCCTGTAGAGGAGGCTCCCAAGGCTGACGAAACTCCCAAGACTGAGGAGTAAACCCATCCAATCAAAATCAAAATGATGCTGCCGGCATCCCGTTTTCAGGGGATGTCGGCACTTTTTATGTGATTTTTAACCGTTTTGAATAAATATTTGCCGAAATATTTCCGTAATCCAAAAAATGGAGGTAATTTTACACCCTGAAAGCCGAACATAAACTACTATACAAATAACTAATAACTAATTCATTTCTACAACGTGAAAATACTTTCTATTAACGACCTCAATAACTTGAGGAAGCGTGCGCAACAAGCTTTGGCGCTGCGCGAGGAAAGTTCTGACCAGTCGTCAGAGCAGTGTTGTGGTCTTGCAACGGGAGCCGAGCATCTGCAAGTGCTGTGCTGCGGCGGTACTGGTTGCAAGGCTTCAAACAGCCACAAAATCGTAGATAACCTGAATGCCTGTCTTGATGAGAATGGCATTGCCGACAAGGTGGATGTCATCACCACGGGTTGCTTCGGTTTCTGCGAGAAGGGTCCCATCGTGAAGATTATCCCCGACAACACCTTCTATACTCAGGTGAAGCCCGAGGATGCTGCCGAAATCGTTAAGGAACACATCATTGGTGGCCGTCGCGTGGAGCGTCTGCTCTATGTTGACCCCAAGACCAACAAGACGGTGAGCGACAGCAAGCACATGGACTTCTATCGCAAGCAGATGCGTATCGCCTTGCGTAACTGCGGTCTCATCGACCCCGAGAACATTGAGGAATACATTGCCCGTGACGGTTATCAGGGTATCGCCAACGCATTGCTCAACCAGACCCCCGAAGAGGTGATTGAGATCATCAAGGCCTCAGGTCTGCGTGGCCGTGGTGGCGCTGGCTTCCCCACCGGTATGAAGTGGGGCTTTGCTCGTGGCTATGACGCTGATGAGAAGTACGTGGTTTGTAACGCTGACGAGGGTGACCCCGGTGCGTTCATGGATCGCTCCATCATGGAGGGTGACCCCAACTCGGTGATTGAGGCAATGACCGTCTGCGGTTACTGCATCAACTCCCACAAGGGTCTGATTTACATCCGCGCTGAGTATCCCCTGGCTGTACACCGCCTGAAGATTGCTATCCAGCAGGCTCGTGAATATGGCTTGCTCGGCAAGAGAATTCTGGGCACCGACTTCGACTTTGATATTGAGATCCGTTACGGTGCTGGTGCATTCGTTTGCGGTGAGGAGACTGCTCTTATCCACTCGATGGAAGGTAAGCGTGGTGAGCCCACCTTGAAGCCTCCCTTCCCCGCCGAGGCTGGTTATAACATGAAGCCCACCAACGTGAACAACGTTGAGACCCTCGCCAATGTGCCCATCATCCTGACCAAGGGCGCTGACTGGTTTGCCTCGATCGGCACCGAGAAGAGCAAGGGTACCAAGGTATTCGCTCTGGCTGGTAAAATTAATAATGTGGGCCTTATCGAGGTTCCCATGGGTACCACCCTGCGTGAGATTATCTACGACATCGGTGGTGGCGTGAAGAATGGTAAGGAATTCAAGGCTGTGCAGACTGGTGGCCCCTCTGGTGGCTGCTTGACTCAGAAGCACTTGGATACCCCCATCGACTATGAGCATCTTGCCGCTTCTGGCTCAATGATGGGCTCTGGTGGTATGATCGTTATGGATGAGGACGACTGTATGGTAAGCGTTGCCAAGTTCTATCTCGAGTTCACTTGTGATGAGAGCTGCGGTAAGTGCACTCCCTGCCGCATCGGCAACAAGCGTATGCTGGAGATTCTTACCCGCATCACCGAGGGCAAGGGCACTATGGAAGACCTTGATCGCCTCAAAGAGCTGGGTGAGATCATTAAGGACACCGCCCTGTGCGGTCTGGGCCAGACCTCTCCCAATCCTGTGTTATCGACTATCAACAACTTCTGGGACGAGTATGTGGAGCACGTGAAGCAGCACACCTGCCGCGCTAAGCAGTGCAAGGCCCTCGTTACCTATAGCATTGAAGCCTCCAAGTGTAAGGGTTGCGGTGCTTGCGCCCGCAAGTGCCCCGCCAACGCCATCATGGGCGACATTCGCAAACCTCACATTATTAACCCCTTCGAGTGCATCCGCTGCGGTATGTGTAAGTCTAATTGCCGCTTCGACGCCATCTCGGTTTATTAAAATTCGATAGCATCATGGAAGAAAAGAATATGATCACTTTGACGATTGATAAACACGAGGTAACTGTTCCCGCAGGGACCATGCTGCTTGATGCCGCCAAGACCGTTGGCATCAGCATTCCCACCCTGTGCCACATTGATCTGGAGGGTACTTGTGTACAGAACATGCCCGCCTCGTGCCGCATTTGTGTTGTTGAGATCGAAGGCCGTCGCAACCTGGCTCCCGCCTGCGCAACCCGCGTGACTCCGGGTATGGTGGTTCACACCAACAGCGCCCGCGTTATCCGCGCCCGCAAGACCGTTGCCGAGCTCATGCTCAGCGACCACCCCAACGATTGCTTGACTTGCCCCAAGTGCAGCGACTGTGAATTGCAGCGCCTGGTAATGCGCTTCAATATCCGCCAGATGCCCTATAACGGTGGCGAACAGAGCGAGCGCAAGCAGGAGTTGACTCCCGCTATCTCCCGCAACATGGAGAAGTGCGTTTACTGCCGCCGTTGCGAGAGCGTCTGCAACAACGTTCAGTCAGTAGGTGTATTGAGCGCTATCCGTCGTGGTTTCAACACCACCATCGCTCCCACCTTCGACAAGATGTTCACCGACACCAACTGTACCTACTGCGGCCAGTGCGTTGCCGTTTGTCCTACTGGTGCCCTCACCGAGCATGACTATACCAACCAGCTCATGGACGACCTCACCAACCCCGACAAGGTGGTTGTGGCTCAGCCTGCTCCCGCCGTTCGTTTCGCTCTTGGCGAGGAATTCGGCATGCCCGCTGGAACTATCGTTACCGGCAAGATGGCTACGGCTCTGCGTGACCTTGGCTTTGATTACGCATTCGATACCGACTTCGCTGCCGACCTTACCATCATGGAGGAAGGCACAGAGATCCTGCAACGCCTCAACAAGTTCCTTGCTGGCGATAAGGATGTGAAGTTGCCGATCATGACTTCGTGCTGCCCCGCTTGGGTTAACTTCTATGAGCACGAGTTCCCCGATCTGCTCGACTATCCTTCAACCGCCAAGTCGCCTGCTCAGATGTTTGGTGCTATTGCCAAGACCTACTGGGCCGAGAAGATGGGTATCCCCCGCGAGAAACTCGTGGTTGTTTCCATCATGCCCTGCTTGGCTAAGAAGTATGAGGCTGGTCGTGAGGAGTTCAAGGTGGATGGCAATCCCGACGTGGATTACAGCATCTCAACCCGCGAGTTGGGCCGCTTGATCAAGCGTGCTAACATTGATTTCGCCAACCTGCCCGAGAGTGACTTTGACTCGCCCCTCGGTGAATCGACCGGTGCTGGTGCCATCTTCGGCATCACTGGTGGTGTGATGGAGGCTGCTTTGCGTACCGTTTATGAGGTACACACTGGCAAGACCCTGCCTCACCTCGAGTTCAACGATGTGCGTGGTTTCGAAGGCATCAAGGAGGCTACCATCGACCTCAACGGCTTCGAGCTGAAGGTCTGCGTGGCTCACACCCTGAGCAACGCCCGCAAGGTGATGAACGCTCTGCGTGCTGGCAAGCTCAACTACCACGTGGTTGAGGTGATGGCTTGTCCCGGTGGTTGCATCGGTGGCGCTGGTCAGCCCTATCACCATGGCAACATTGAGATTCTTAAGGCACGTGCTGCTGCCGTTTACCGCGAGGACGAGGGCAAGAAGCTGCGCAAGAGCCACGAGAATCCCGATATCCAGAAGCTTTACAAGGAATTCCTGGGTGAACCCTGTGGCGAGAAGTCTCACCACCTGCTTCACACGCATTACTTTGATAAGTCTATTCACTAATTTCGAATCAAAACAACAATAACGATATGAAGAAGAAAGAAGAAATCAAACTGGCGTGTACCGTTGTTCAACAGGTTGAAGAAATCTGCGACAAGCACGGCAATAAGCCCGGTGAACTGATTAACGTCCTGCATGAGTGCCAGGCTTTGCACGGCTATCTCCCCGAGGAGATGCAGCGCATCATCGCACGCAAGCTGGGCGTGCCCGCTTCTAAGGTTTATGGCGTGGTGACGTTCTACTCGTTCTTCACCATGACTCCTAAAGGCAAGCACCCGATTTCGGTCTGCCTGGGTACCGCTTGTTATGTGCGCGGTTCCGAGCGTCTGCTTGAGGAAATCAAGCGCATCCTGGGCATCGAGGTAGGTGAGACTACCCCCGACGGCAAGTTCTCACTCGACTGCCTGCGTTGCGTGGGTGCCTGCGGTCTTGCTCCCGTTGTCATGATTGGTGAGCACGTCTATGGCCGTCTCGACGTCAAGGACGTTCGCCAGATCCTCGAGAACGCTGCTGCTCAAGACTAAGAACACTAAACATCACTAATTACCCGAAAGCGGGAGGACTCAATCTGGAAGAGCCCTCCCGCTTTCTATTATTGCCCGAGGTATTTCAATGCGAATTGCGCTAATGAGCTGAATTTCACGAAATAGGATTAAACATTCGCAATCATTGGATAAATTCCATTAGAGTCCGGGGAAAACACATAGTTACTCTGTAATAGTTTGAAAAATAAGATAAATGTAGGTCACTTCTGAATCATGGGCTTGGCTTTTGCCTCGAAGAGGCAGGTCGGGTCGAAGACTCGACTTTTATGGAAAACACCATGCCAGCTCATCGAACATGAGCGCAGCTTGGTGATAGCCATATCAAGTGGAAAGTGCGTCGGAGACGAACTTCTGCATCCGTCAAAAGCCTATAAATCAATAAGTTCCTCTTCGATGCACCTGTAGTGTTTTGCTCTATGACCAAGCTGCGAACCTCTCCGAGGTTCTTGCATGGTCTTACTCATTGAAATCGGTTCTTCGAACCGCTAACATCTACGATGTTTCACCAGACAAAAATAGATAAATTCGTGTAATTCGCATTAGCCCCGCAGGGATTGGGCCACAATTCATTTCAATAGTTAATATTTTTTCATGTTTTGGTGTGATTTTCTTAGTACTTTTATTATATTTGCACATTCGAGTAAATTTTTGGTTATCGCTCTCTCGAGCGAGCCCGTGAGGGCGATAACGTTTATCCCATTAATCACTGTTCATTCTATGAAAACATCTACATTAACATCTAGGTTGCTTGCCATTGTGGCAGCCTTCTCGTTTGTGTTCAGTGCTGCTGCCTACGACTTCACTGTCGATGGTGTGTACTACAACATCACGGGCGACAACACAGTCGAGGTCACTAGTAAGACTACCTCTTCGGGCGGTTACACTGGCGAAGTAACAGTACCCGCCACGGTCACCAATGGCGGCGTGAACTATCAGGTCACTGCTGTGGGCGACAAAGCTTTCTATGTATGCAGCAACGTGACTGCAGTTCACTTGCCGGCTACCATCACCTCAATTGGTGAGAATGCCTTCTACCGCTGCTACAGTTTGGCCGACGTGAACATCCCAGACGGGGTCGTCACGATTGCCTATAGAGCCTTCGATGAATGTAAGGGATTGACAACAGTAACCATCCCGTCATCGGTGGTCAGCATCGGCAATATGGCCTTCTATCAGTGCATTGCGATGACTCAGGTCAATTTCAATGAGGGGTTGCAGACCATCGGTACCAGCGCATTCTCTTATTGTAAAGCATTGACCCAGGTGGAGTTTCCTGTCTCGGTCACCTCGATTGGCCAAAATGTATTTGAAAATTGCACCGGCTTGACCGACGTGACATTTAACGGAGCCACCAGCATCGGCCTCTATGCATTTGCTTATGACAGTGCCATCACCTCGGTGACCTGCCTGAGCGAGACCCCGCCGTCGATGTATAACAGTGCCTGCTTCAATAGCGCGGTCTATGAAAACGCTGAGCTGCACGTGGCCTCCCGTGCATTGCATGACGTGTATGCCAGCGCTGCCAATTGGATGAATTTCACACATATCCTTAGCCCGTGTGACTTTGAAGACGAGGGCTGCTATTTCCTGAGACTTGGAGACGACAGAGCTATCATCACCTACAAGGATGAGAACTACAACAGTTATAGCGGTAATGTGATCATTCCTTTAACTGTGTACGACGGCGGTACCGAACGCATAGTGGTCAAAGTGGACAAAAACGCATTCAAGAATTGTGACGCAATGACTAGTGTGGATATTACTATGTATATAGAAAGGATTGAGGCCACCGCTTTTGCCGGTTGCTCTGCCTTGACTGCCGTGTATGTGTACCCCTTTCCTCCCACCATGGCCGGCAGCGATGTATTCGACAACGACACTTACAGCAATGCTACGCTCTATGTGCCTTTCTATGCGATAGACGACTTTAAATCTGCTAATTATTGGCGTCTTTTCAACACGATAAAGAGTATGGATGAACCTGATTTTGTCGTTGATGGTATTTATTATGCGAAATGGAATGTTACAACTGTAGCTGTCATGCATGGACCGGAGAAGGGCTGTTATAGCGGCCATGTGACTATCCCGCCAGTGGTGCTATGGGAGGGCAATTTCTATAACGTGAAATGTATAGAATGGGGAGCCTTCTATGGTTGTCCCGACGTGACCGATGTGACAATACCAACGAGCGTCCAATCGTTTGGCTCATATTGCTTTGCGGGAACAGGATTAACATCCACTATCCATCCTGATTATGCCATGGGAATTGCTGAAGGTGCATATAAAGACTGCACCCAGTTGAAGACTATAACAATTAATGCTAACATGGTTAAAGTGGAAAAGTATGCGTTTGCGGGTTGCACGGCAGTGGAGACAGTCATCTGCAAGGCTGTCACTCCTCCCCTGATTAGATTCGATTACAATTGCTTTTCCGAAGAAGCCTACAACAACGCCACGCTCTATGTGCCCGGTGCCAGTTACAATGACTATAAAGTTGCTTCAGGGTGGAGGCGTTTCGCCAATATCGTAGGCGTCCTCCACGACTTTGAGGTGGGCGGCGTCTATTATGCCATTACCGATGCTAACACCGTTGCTGTGACGGCCAGGGACAACCGTTACAATAGCTATAGCGGCAGTATAGAGATTCCGTCAATGGTGACCTATAATGGCACCGATTATGTTGTTGCCTCCATAGCCCAGTATGCCTTCTACAACTGTACCGGCTTGACCAGTGTGACGATTCCCATGAGTGTGACCGAGATTGGCAATTACGCTTTCCTTGGCTGCACCAATGTTTCTCGGGTCATCTGCAACAGTTACACGCCTCCCGTTATGGCCAACTACTATGCATTCGATCCCACCTGCTATCAGAACGCAACCCTGATTGTGCCCGATGGAGCGGAAGGACTGTATCAGTCCACCGACTGGTGGAACCAGTTCACTCAAGTAAAGCTCATTTTGCGCGGTGATGTGAATGGAGACGGCACTGTCAGCATCGCCGATGTGACGGCTTTGATTGACTACCTGTTAAGTGGTGATGAATCGAACGCTCTTTTAATCAATGCTGACGTCAATAAAGACGGCACTGTCAGCATCGCTGATGTGACAGCGCTGATTGACTACCTGCTCAGTGGCGCCTGGCCTTTCGATGGTACGGTTACAATTCAAGGCATAACTTTTAATATGGTTGCCGTTGAGGGCGGTACCTTCACTATGGGTGCAACACCAGAACAAGGTAGCTATCCTAATGATAATGAGAAGCCTGCTCATCAGGTAACCTTATCTGATTATTATATCGGTGAAACTGAGGTTACACAAGCGCTATGGTTAGCAGTGATGGGTAGCAACCCCAGTCAGCATCAAGGGGATTTGAATTATCCTGTAGAACGAGTATCATGGAATGAATGTCAAATATTTATATCCAGATTGAATGAGATGACAGGATTGAATTTCCGAATGCCTACCGAGGCCGAATGGGAATATGCTGCTCGAGGCGGTAAATACAGTCATTCCCATATGTATGCTGGAAGTGATCTTGTTGATGAAGTGGCATGGAATTACGATAACTCAGGTAATTTGACTCATTTGGTTGCAACGAAGAGGGCAAACGAGTTAGGACTTTATGATATGTCCGGCAATGTAGGTGAATGGTGCCAAGATTGGTTTGGCCCTTATAGCGAAGTTAGTCAAACCAATCCTACGGGTCCAGAAACGGGCAGCAACCGTGCTTATCGTGGTGGATTCTTTCAGGTCCAGGCTCCATTATGTCGAGTAGCAACGAGGTTCCAGTTTTACCCGTCAGCAACACCGCCTTATGTAGGTCTGCGTCTTGCCCTATAGTTCTATCTTATAACAAAAAAAAGGGTCATCAGAGTGGTCTTTGATGATCCTTTTTTACGTGGGTTCCAAAGATGTAGAGACGCAAAATTTTGCGTCTCAAGGGCAGTCAATTTTGTGTTTCGCGACTGGGGCCGCCATCACGGGCGGGGTAGCAGGTCTATCAGCCTTCACAGTCTGCCCAGGGTATGCCTTCCCGAATTATACTTTATTTTTATTGAATTCACCTTAATTGATTCAATTAATTGCAGGATTGGAAGAAAATTCGTAATTTTGTGAGTTAATTTGGGTAGATATCCATCATTCTCCCAACCCTGTCAATGATTAATTTGCTAATTGTCAATGGAATCTCAACAAGATAAATCACTAAACAATCCGAAAGGAGAAGTGCAGTCGGACAATGCCGCTGTGGCTTACGGTTTGATTGCTAACGCCCACGTCCAGGTCCTGTGTTGCTGCGGCTCGGCCTGCTACAACTCGGGCAGTTTGAAAATCATTGACAATTTCATTCGAGTCATTGCCGAGTATGGTTTGGGCAGCCGTGTTGACGTGGTGGCTACGGGGTGCTTCGGCTTTTGTGCCAAGGGTCCCATCGTCAGAATCATGCCTGACAACACGACTTACGTACAGGTGCACCCCGAGGATGTTGAGGATATCGTTAAGACACACATCATCGATGGCCGTCTTCTCGAGGAACGCTTGCAGTATGTGGACTTCACGGCCCATCAGCTGATGGATGACTCCAAGCACTGGAGCTCTTATCCCAAGCAGCTGTCGATGGACGCCATGTTGCATGACTACATCTACGAGATTGGCGGCAAGAAGTTCTTGTCGGTGATGTCCTACAAGATTGATGCTGACAAGTGCAAGGGTTGTGGTGCCTGCAAGCGCGGCTGCTCCAGCCAGGCCATCGTGGGCGATTTGCGCCACCCCCATGTGGTCAATCCTTATAAATGCACCTGCTGCGGCCATTGCACAACCAAATGCAAGTTCGACGCCATCCACGGACCCGTAGGCGCCCTGAGCGAGCGCAACTATGTTGAGGATCTACTGGTCGATGTGGCTGACCCAGACAAGATTGTTGTGGCCCAGACAGCTCCGGCTGTACGTTACGCGCTGGGCGAGGAATTCGGTATGCCGCCGGGTACCATTGTGACGGGCAAGATGATTTCTGCCTTGCGCAAGGTGGGCGTGGACTACGTGTTTGATACTGACTTCGGTGCCGACATCACGATTATGGAGGAAGCAGCCGAAATTGTTGACCGCCTTCGCAAATTCATCGCTGGCGACAAGACGGTACGTATCCCCATCACCACCTCGTGCTGCCCTGCATGGGTTAATTTCTTTGAGAACGATTATCCCGATTTGAGGGAATATCCCTCGACCTGCAAGTCACCTGCCCAGATGCTGGGTGCTGTGCTCAAGAGCTATTGGGCCGAGCGAATGGGCATCCCTCGTGACAAACTTGTTGTGGTGTCTGTGATGCCATGCTTGTCCAAGAAATATGAATGTGCCCGCGACGAGTTCATCACCAATGGCAACCCCGATGTGGACTACTCGGTCACCACGATTGAGTTGGCCGAACTGATCAAGCGCATGAACATCGACTTTGACGAGTTGCAGGACGGCGAGTTTGATATGCCGCTGGGCGACTCCAGTGGCGCTGGTGCTATCTTCGGCACGACTGGCGGTGTCATGGAGGCCGCTTTACGCACGGTCTATGAGGAATTTACAGGAAAGGAGTTGGCGTATGTCGAGTTTGAGCAGGTGCGTGGCCTGGATGGTATCCATGAGGCTGTCATCGACCTCGATGGTTTTGAGTTGAAGGTCTGTGTGGTAAACACGTTAGCCAATGCCCGCATCGTCATGGACAAACTGCGTGCAGGTGAAATAGAATATCATGTCATTGAGGTGATGGCATGTCCTGGTGGTTGCATCGGTGGCACAGGTCAGCCCTACCACCATGGTGACATTGAGGTCATCAAAGCGCGCCAGCGCGCCATATACAGCGAGGACGTCGGCAAGAAATTGCGCAAGAGCCACGAGAATCCTGTCATCCAGCGCCTCTACAAGGAGTTCTTGGGCAAACCGTTGCACGGCAAGGCCCACGAAATACTGCATACCAAGTACCGCGATAAATCTATCCTTTAGGGTAGCGATACTTTTTCTAGAATACCTTTGATGTGAGCGATGGTGATGCCATAGTTGGTCATCGGTGTGCCCTGTTGTCTGCATTGCATCACACGCGAGAGCATGAACCGGTTGTTGAACATACAACCTCCGCAATGGATAACGAGGTCATAGGATGTCACATCTTTAGGGAAATCCTTGCCAGCCACGATATCAATGGTCAAACCTTCGCCAACACGCTGACGCAACAGACGTGGAATCTTCACCCTGCCGATATCTTCAGACAGTGGTGCATGGGTACAGGCTTCGGCGATGAGCACGCATGACTGTTCGGTGAGACGGTCAATGGTCCGCGCGCTCTTGACAAAGAAACGGATATCACCCTTGTGAGCTGCCATCAAAACTGAAAATGAGGTGAGCAGGCTCCCAGCAGGCTTTTTCTGAGCCACGACATCAAACACCTGGGAATCAGTGATGATGAGTCTTGGCGGTTCTCGCAGGGCCGCGAGCGTTCGGTCAATATCTCCAGTCGTGCAACACACGGCTACACAACCCTTGTCCATCAGGTCACGCAAGGTCTGGACTTGAGGAAGAATGAGTCGGCCCTTGGGCGCTTGGGGGTCTTGTGGCATGACTAGCAACACTGTGTCGCCTGCCTGGGCAAGATTACCGGTGAGCGATTGGCTGTCGGTTTCAGGCAACAGGCCAACCAGTGTTTTTCGCAATACATCAAGTCCTGTCCCGTTCAAAGCGCTGACGGGAATAACATCACATCCCAGTCGCTTGGCAATGTCGGTGAGTAGGGTAGAGGGGACTTCTTGCATCAGGTCCACCTTATTTAATACGGCAACATAGGGGACGTTAGCCTGCTTGAGTTGTCCAGCCCATGCCGTTTCTTCATCGAGTGCAGTTCCGTCAGTCACAAGGATGGCGATGTCGGCCTGCTTGATGACCTCACGGGTGCGCTCGGTGCGCAGGTCACCCACCTTGCCTGTGTCATCAAATCCAGCAGTGTCAATCAGTACACACGGGCCCAGCGGCAGTATCTCCATTGCCTTGCTCACAGGATCAGTAGTCGTCCCTGCCACGTCGCTCACGATGGCAATCTGCTGCCCAGTAAGCGCATTGATAAGCGATGACTTACCCACATTGCGCCGCCCAAACAACGCAATATGCACCCTCTCACTCCGCGGAGTATCAATCAATCCGTTCACAACAAATTAATGGATGAAAACAAGAAATACAAGAAACACAATTATGTCATTAAAATGCTTTCATTTGTATTTCTTGTATTTCTTGTTTTTAAAAGTTAGAAGTAGAAGTCGCGTTGGCCGCCGGCGATGTCGTTGATGTGTTGGGCAGCGATTTCCCGAACGCGCTGATTGGATATTTTGGCCAACTCTTGCTGGATGAGGGCGTTGCCCTTTGCAATGGTGTCCTCGCTGGCAAAGTCCATGAGGTACTCCTTGAGCGTCATCAGTGCATTAGGAGTGCAGATGTCGCCAATCTTGCCGGCCTTGCACAGTTCCATGAAGCGGTCGCCAGTGCGGCCCGAACGGTAGCATGCCGTGCAGAAACTGGGAAGATAACCGATGGACAGCAACCAGTTGATGACTTCATCAAGGGTGCGCGTGTCACTCACGTCGAACTGAGCCGTCTCGTCATGACGCTCGACAGTCGTGTAGCCACCAACGCTGGTACGGCTACCGCCGCTGATCTGCGATACACCCAGGTCAAGCACCTTAGTGCGCACGCTCTGGCTCTCGCGAGTGGAGATAATCATGCCGGTATAGGGCACGGCCAGACGGATGACGGCGATAATGCGGCAGAAAATGTCGTCGGGCAGCACATCGGGGAACTCATCGAGGGTGATATCCTCGGCGGGACAGATGCGTGGAACACTGATGGTGTGAGGGCCAACGCCGAATTTAGCCTCCAGGTGCTCGGCATGCATGAGCAGACCCACGAAGTCATAGCGGTAGGTTGTCAAGCCATACAATACGCCGATGCCCACATCGTCACATCCGCCCATCTGGGCACGGTCCATCGCTTCGGTGTGGTAGCAGTAGTCGCTTTTGGGGCCTGTTGGATGCAACGCCTCGTAGTTCTTGCGGTTATAAGTCTCCTGGAACAGGATGTAGGTGCCGATTCCCGCTGCCTTCAATTTCTCGTAGGCTTCGACTGTGGTAGCGGCAATATTCACGTTCAAGCGACGGATTTCGCCATTGCCCACCTTAGTATTATAAATAGTGTGGATCGATTCCAGGATATACTCCAGCGGATTCATCACGGGGTGTTCGCCTGCCTCAAGGGCAATGCGCTTGTGGCCCATTTTGACCAACGCTTCAACCTCGGCTCGAATCTCGTCCTGCGACAGTTTCTTGCGCGGAATGGTCTTGTTCTTGGCATGATAGGGGCAATAGACACACCCGTTAATGCAGTAATTGGACAGATAGAGTGGAGCAAACATCACGATGCGGTTGCCGTAGAAGCGTTTTTTCACATCCTTGGCCAACTGCTCATAACGCTCAATGAGGTCGGGCTGGTCACAGTCGAGCAACACGGCAGCCTCACGATGGGTCAAGCCCTTGCACAGGGCGGCTTTGTTGATAATCTCTTCAATCAGAGCACGATTGCTCTTGTTCTTCTCAGCGTAGGCTAAGGTATCCAGTATTTCACTGTCGTCGATAAATTCATCGGCGTGGTTAGACTTGACGTTATACATGATATTACAGTAGTTATTAGTTGTTTCAACCTGCAAATATAATCAAAAGTTGTCACAACTCATCAATGGCTTGCTAAAAAAAGATAATAAAATTAAAACTTGCTTGCAGTGCTATCAATTTGCACTATCTTTGCACGTTTAAAGGTAAAATTTGACGACGAGAGGGCTCCATATCATCGGTATGTTGTTGGCGGCAGTGATGCTGTTGCCATTGCTTTCACATGGTCAGGTCAGGGGAGATGTCCTTGACCTAAATCAGGCCGTGGACTCTATTGTCAAGGCTGAAACCGATTCCTCGCCAGAGCAAGTCATGCCTCGTGATACCAGCCGCTTTATCCGCGAGCGGGTGGATCTGGATCATGTAGTGGAGTTCACCGCCAAGGACAGTATCATCCTCATGGGCCGTAACCATGCGGTGATGTATGGCGGCAGCAAAATCATCTATGGCGACATTGATGTGAGTGCTTCCCAGATTAGCATGGACATGGACAGCAGCCAGGTGCATGCCATCGGCGTGCCCGACAGCGTGGGTGAATTGATAGGCAATCCTGTCTTCAAGGACAATAGCGGCGAATATGAGTCACGGGTGATGAAGTACAACTTCAAGTCCAAACGCGGCTATATCACCGACATTGTCACCGAACAGGGCGAAGGCTATCTCACGGGCGGCGTCACCAAGAAGACCGAGGATGACTATTATTACATCAAGGATGGCCGCTATACCACCTGTGACAACCATGAGCATCCTCACTTCTATTTCCAGCTGACCAAAGCTAAGGTCAAACCCAAGAAAAATGTGGTAACGGGACCCGCCTTTATGGTTCTTGAGGACTTGCCGCTACCCATTGCGGTACCCTTCGGCTACTTCCCGTTCAGCGAAAAGTATCAGAGCGGTATCCTGGTGCCCACCTTTGGTGAGGATTACAACCGTGGCTTCTATTTGAGGAATGGCGGTTACTATTTGGCCCTCGGTCAGTATGCCGACCTGGCGTTGACGGGCGAAATCTATACGCGCGGCTCATGGGGTGTGTCAGCTCAGTCTTCCTATGCCAAGCGATACAAGTTCAGCGGCTCATTCAGTGTCAATTACCTCACAACGATAACTGGCCTGAAAGGAGACCCCGACTACAACAAGATGCACAATTTCCAGGTTGTATGGAGCCACAGCCAGAACCAGAAGGCCAACCCCTACTTGACCTTCTCGGCCAGCGTGAACTTCGCTACCACGGGCTATACCCGCAATAGCTTGAACACCTACTATACAAATGCCTTTACCGAGAATACCAAGAGCAGTTCCATCAACTTGACCTACAAGATACCTAACAGCAAGTGGTCAATCTCGACGACTGCCAATGTATCACAGCGCACATCCGACTCAACCATCACCGTCTCATTCCCCAACTTTACCATCAACATGAGCCAGACGGCGCCATTCAAGCGCAAGCGTGTCGTGGGCGAAGAACGCTGGTATGAGAAAATCAAGGTGAGCTACAATGGTAAATTCCAGAATTCGTTGACAGCCAAGCAGAATGTCTTTTTCCGCAAGAGCCTGGTCAAGGACTGGCGCAATGGCATGAGTCACACGGTGCCGATTCAGGCAACATTCAACGTGCTGAAGTATTTCAACATCACCCCGTCGATTACGCTCAATGACCGCATGTACACGAGCAAAATCCGACAACAGTGGGATCCCAATGCCAGCGCGGTGGTGAGGGACACGTCTTATAGTTTCTATAATGTGTTTGACTTTAACGCTGCTATTTCGCTCAGCACCAAGGTTTATGGTTTCTTCAAGCCTTTCAAGTTCCTAGGCAAACTGAGCGAGAAACTGCAGATGGTACGTCACGTGATGACGCCGACAATCTCGTTCTCGGCGTCTCCGGATTTTGGCTCGCCGTTCTGGGGCTACTATGGCAACTATGAATATGTGGATGCTACCGGTAAACGCCGCACTCAGCGTTACAGCTACTTCCAGCATGGGGTTTATGGTAGTGCGCCCAATACCAAGTCTGGTACTATCATGTTCAACATTGCCAACAATCTGGAGGCCAAGATTAAGAGCGACAATGACAGCACTGGTTTCAAGAAAATCTCATTGATTGAGAATTTCACCCTCAGCCAGTCTTGCAACCTGGCTGCCGACTCGATGAAGTGGAGCAACCTCAATACCAGCATCATGCTGCGATTGACCAAGGGCTTCAACTTGAACTTGAGTGCCACCTGGGATGTCTATAAATACGCCCTTAACGAGGCTGGTAATCCCGTTAGGATCAACAAACTGCGTCTGTTCAACGGCGGTGGCTGGGGACGACTTTCTAGCACAGGAACCTCATTCTCCTATACATTCAACAACGATACCTTCAAGCGCAAGGGCAATAAGGACAAGGACAAAAAGAATGAGGATCCCAAGCTACGAGGACAATTAAACCGGAATAATGATGAGGAAGGGGAGGAGCAGGAAGGAACAGGCCCGACGACCGATCTGGAACTGATTGACGGCTATGCAAAGTGGGATTGCCCATGGAGCTTAACGGTCAACTATTCTTTGTCCTACGGCTACGGCTCATTCAATTACGACAAGTTGGAGTATAATGGCCGTTGGACTCAGAACTTGAGCCTTAACGCCAACATCCGCCCCACTAAGAACTGGTCGCTTACGGCTTCGGCCAGCTACAATTTCGATACCCACAAGATCGCTTACATGAACTGCAGCATCTCGCGCCAGATGCACTGCTTCGAGATGAGCGCCAGCTTTGTGCCGGTCGGCCCCTACAAGAGTTACAATTTCCACATCGCTGTCAAGTCGTCCATCCTCCAGGATGTGAAATATGACAAGCATTCCAGCATTAACAATGGTGTCACTTGGTATTAAGGCCCATCGCTTTGGTGTCATGCTGTTGGCCTCACTCTGTGCCACAGTCGCTATGTCCCAGCAGTTGCGAGAAGGTGACCTGCTGTTCACGTGCAGCGATGTCCCCAATGTTATCACGCGCGTGACGAGCGGCACCGATAGCCTGCCCATCGACCACGTCGGCATCGTCCACCGTATCGGGGGGAGCGCCGGACCGTTGTTTGTCATCGAGGCGGTCAAGCCCATAGTGTGCCTCACGCCCATCGATTCGTTCCTCTGCCGTAACACCAGCGAAGTTGTACCCCAAGTGATTGTGGGGCGTATCAATGTGGAGTGCGACATGGCGCGTTCTGTCCGACGCTGCCTGATGATGGTCGGCAAACCCTATGACGACCTGTACCTGCCTGGAGATAGCGCCATCTATTGCAGCGAACTGGTGCAGATGAATTATATCACCGCTGCGGGCGAAGCGGTCTTTGCTCCAATTCCCATGTCTTTTCATGACAGAACAGGGCGGATATTAGACGAATGGATTGATTTCTATTCACGCCGCGGCATGCAGGTTCCTGAGGGAGAGCCAGGTAGCAATCCTGGTGAACTGTCCCGTCGGCGCCAAGTCTCCATCATCGGCCCTTATCCTCTGCTGTTGTGACTCTCAGCAACCCTCCGCTTTTTTCTCGATATCCACGTTTACCACTTCCTCAAGAGAAAAAACTGTCAACCGAGGACAGACAACTGAAAACTTTTTACTACCTTTGTAGTTTGTAAATTGAATAACCTCCAGCATTGGGTACAATTATATCCATAATCATTGGTTGTGTGTCGATTGGAATTATCCTGTCGGCTCCGATGGGTCCTGTCGGTATCCTATGCATTCAGCGCACCCTGAACCAGGGACGCAATGCGGGTTTCTTCACCGGGGTGGGGGCGGCCGCCAGCGATTTGTTCTATTGCCTGCTGGTGGGCTTGGGCATATCGCTCGTGACCGATTTCATCGCCGACCACGTCAACGTCCTGCAGATTATCGGTAGCGTCATCCTCATTGTCTATGCCGTTTACATGATTTTCCACAACCCGGTGAGCCAGATCAAGGAGAATATTGACCAGCGTGATGACCACCTGCGTGATATGGTGACGGGATTCCTGTTCACCTTGAGCAATCCGCTCATTATGTTCCTTATTATCCCCTTGTTTGCGCGTTTCGGCTTCCCCTTGCCGGAATACAAGTTCTACCACGTGATTATCGGTTATGCCTTCATCGTCGTGGGTGCTTTGTTGTGGTGGGGTATGATTACTTTCTTTGTCGATAAGGTGCGCACTCACTTCAACATCCGCTCGATGTGGCTCATCAACCGCATCATCGGCTCCATCATCCTCGTTCTGTCGCTCTACGGCCTGGTCACTGGTACCATCGCCTATCTCTATCAACTCAACATCCTGTAATACACAAAAAACAAGGTGCATCCCCATCATCGGATACACCTTGCTATATTTGGGATAAAGTTAAGATCTTAAGCCCCCTAAAGCCTAAAACCTAATACCTAAAGCCTAATACTAGTACTTCTTCACCTCAATTTCGCCACGCAGGACGGCCTCAGCATTGGCTGCCAGTGCCGACATTTCATCCTCACCGGGATAAACATGGACAGGAGCCATCCAGCCGATGCGCTTCTTGAGCTCATCAACCATATATTTCCAGTAGGCGATACCGCCAGTGATGATGATGGCATCGATGTTACCGCACAGGACAGCGCCCTTCTCGGCGATGGCCTTGGCAATATGGTAGATCATCGCATTGATTACGAGTGTGGCTTTCTCATCACCTTCATTCATGCGGCGCTCAGCCTCAATCATGTCGGTTGTTCCCAGGTGTGAGAACACACCACCCTTACCGGAAATCATCTTGAGAATCTCATCTTTGGTATATTCGCCGCTGAAGCACAGGTTGATCAGGTCGCGGGCGGGCAGGCTGCCTGCGCGCTCGGGAGAGAACGGACCTTCGCCGTCAAGGGCGTTGTTCACGTCAACGGCACGGCCATGGTCATGAGCAGCTACCGAGATGCCACCTCCCAGGTGGGCAACGATGAGGTTAAGATCCTCATAACGCTTGCCGTGTTCCTTGGCATAGCGGCGGGCGATGGCGCGCTGGTTCAATGCGTGCCAAATGCTCTCGCGCTTGAACATGGATAAACCGCACACGCGGGCATAATCGTTCAATTCGTCAGTAACCACAGGATCTGCAATATAGCAAGGACAATCCAGACCTTTGGCAATCTCGCGGGCAATAACGCAACCCAGGTCGCATGCGTGCTGATGCTCGCTGGCATAAGTTGCCTGAATCATGTTCTCATCTACTGCATACACGCCACCAGGCAGGGGCTTGGTCAAACTGCCACGAGCGACAATGGCATCAAACTTCACGGGAATACCGGCTTTTTCCAGCTCACCAAGGATCATCTGGCGGCGGAAATCAAACTGGTCGGTAATCTTGGCATACGGTGCCAACTCCTCTGCGGTGTGACGGATAACTTTGATCAAGAGGGGTTCGCCGTTCTCAACGACTGCCATTTTGGTGGATGTTGATCCAGGATTGATAACTAAAATCTTCATTGTTATTTGTTTTAATGATTGGAGATTAAAGATTGTGGTTTAAAGTAATAGATTAAACTTTTTCCGCGTTATTCGGCTGCCATCGTGGCAACGGCCAGGCTGTAGAACTTCGACTGGGCGCTGTCAGCACGGGAGGGAACCACAGCGGGGCACTTGGCACCTAACAGCAGACCTGCGGTGCTGGCTCCGGCAAACAGGGTGATGGCTTTATAGAACACGTTTCCTGCCTCGATGTCAGGCATGATGAGCACATCGCTGTCGCCCTGCAGGGGAGAAGTCAGTCCCTTAGCCTCCATGGCGTGCATGCTGCATGCGCACTTGGCATCCAGGGGACCGTCAACGATGCACTTGCCCAGTTCACCCCTCTTGGCCATCTCGATGATCACGGGATAATCCTCGGTGAAGGGGAAATGCTTGCCGTTGACCTTCTCGGTGCAGTGGATAAGCGCTACCTTGGGCTCCTCGACACCGAAGTTGCGGGCTACGTTAGACATATATTTCACCATCTCGACACGCTGAGCCTGATTGGGGTAGGGAATTACAGCAGCATCGGTGAAAATCAACAACTTGTGATAGCTGGGGATATCAGCCACGGCGGCATGAGTCAGCACGTTGCCCTTGGGCAGGATGCCGGTCTCCTTGTTGAGCACGGCGCGCAGCAGGTTGTCGGTATTGATGAGACCTTTCATCAGCACGTCGGCCTTGTCTTCACGCACCAGAGCAACGGCCTTGGCAGCAGCATCGTCGGCGTCGGTGGCGTCAACATAGCTGATGTTATCGGCAAAGGGTTTCAATGCCTCGTTGGCTTTGAGCTTTTCCTCACAGCCTACAAAGATAGCCTGGATGAAGCCGGCTTCCAGCGCCTGAGCACATGCGGCGGGCGTCTTCTCGTCGGCAGGCCATACTACAGCAACACGTTTTTTAACATTGTTTTCTTTGAGATGAGCAAGCAACTCATCAAAATTCTTAATGGTATTCATTAGAATAAAATGTATAAGAAGTTAATGGTTTCATTGGATGCCCAAAATTACTACTTTTTTGCAACATACCACAAAATTTTTATCAACAACTTAAAAAAAATACCTACATTTGCATTCAGTAAGAACGCTTAATCAATTTGTAATTATGGCACTGAACGGAATATTGGCTTTTTTTAACTTTGGAACGGGCGAAGTTATCGTCATCGTAGCGGTCATATTGCTGCTTTTCGGCGGCAAGAAAATTCCTGAGTTAATGAAGGGCATCGGCAAGGGCGTCAAGTCTTTCAGGCAGGGCATGAACGAAGTCGAGGATGAGCTGAAGAAGCCCATCGAGGACTCCGAGTCCGATAAAGATAAATAAAGGTGTTCCAGGTGACCTCCAATGGCTCTCCCAAATCCTGTCACCAAACTCACCTAAAGCCTAGAACCTAAAACCTAAAGCCTAATCATGGAGGAGCTGCAGGAGATGTCGTTTTGGGACCACATCGACGCGTTGCGCGCCGTGCTGATCCGTATTGTCGCTGTCCTGGTGGTGGCGACTATTGTTTTGTTCTGCATGATGCCCTCCATCTTTGACTCGGTGATTCTGGCTCCTTGTCATGGCGATTTCGTGCTTTATCGCCTGTTTGAGCGCATGACCTCGTCGGTCTCATGGCTGCCTCAGTTCACTACCAACGGCTTTGAGGTCGAGTTGATTAACATCAAACTCGCTTCCCAGTTCTTTATCCACATGTCCACCTCGTTCTGGCTGGCCCTGGTATTGACGTTCCCCTTCGTCCTGTATGAGTTGTGGACGTTTATTTCTCCTGCTCTCTACCACAATGAGAAACAGGGAGTTAAAATGGCATTCTTCATCGGATGCTTTATGTTTTTCTTGGGTGTACTGGTAGGCTATTTTGTAGTCTTTCCTGTCACCCTGCGTTTTCTGGCCGACTATCATGTCAGCCAGATGGTGCCCAACCAGATCTCGCTCGACAGTTACATGGACACCTTCCTGATGCTCATCTTTGTGATGGGTATCATCTTTGAGTTGCCGCTTGTGGCATGGCTGCTTGGCGTACTCGGCATGCTGCACCGCGGTTTCTTCAGGACCTACCGCCGTCATGCCATCATCGTTTTGCTTGTCCTGGCGGCCCTCATCACCCCGACAGGCGACCCCTTCACCCTCATGGTCGTCTTCCTCCCCATTTACCTCCTCTTCGAACTCAGCGCCTACCTGGTACCCAGTGAATAGGCTTTAGGTGGCATTCGCCCTCGACTTCTCAAACAACCATAACAACAAACAAAGTTAACAACATAAATAACCAATTTTTTTAAAAAAAGTTGTTAGTGTTGTTCAGCGTTGTTCCTGTTGTTTGAGAACGTGAGTGTAAGCCTTTGTATAATTCGTGCAATTCGTGGATTGAATGTTGGCCGGCAGTCAGAGTTGTTAGTATTATATAAAAAATGTGGCAATAAGTTGTTGATTCACGTTTTTTTATTACTTTTGTCAATTCAATCATTTTTATTAATCATTAAATACATTACATTATGAAGAAACTTTTCCTTTTGTTACTTGGCTTGATGGCAGCTGCCAGCGCCCATGCTCTTGTTCCTGCCGACCCCACTAACTTGACGTGGTATGACTGTGGCGACGAGAGCGGCCATAGCTATTTGACGTTTACTTTGCCTACCGTCGATGTCAACGGCACTCCTCTTGACATCGAGATGATGGGTTATCGCATCTACACCGACGATGACCAGATTTTCACCTTCAACAGCGCTCTATATGAAAATATCTTTGGCAGCTCGACCGAAGTCTATTATTACAGCTGGGAGGCAGGTAGCGACCTGCAGAGCAACGGTGTTTTCTTCTACCGCACCAACGCCGACGGATTTGAACGCTTCTTTAACACCCGCATTGGTGTCCAGGTGTTCTACGTGAACGATAACTTCAGCATCGGCGGCGTTTCTAACATCGTCTATACCTATCTGGAAGATCCAGTGACCGAACTCCCCAAACCTTATCGTCCCTCTGTTGACTACTGGGAGGAGTGGGGCACTTCTATGGAAGAACTATCTTTCAATATGGGTACCGACTTGGATGGGAATCCTGTGGCCGATGATTATCCCGGCAAGGCAGCCCAGTTTGTAGCTGAGCAAAATGGTGAAACTTTAGAATATACTCTTCTTGACCCAGATAAGGTGACCTATAGTATTTATACCGACGATGACCAAATCTTCGTGTTCACGCCTGAAGAATTCCCAAATGATGTTCAGGAGCCCACGACCGAGATTCCTTTTGGCTACGCAGGTATTAAGATGGATGCTTCCTATTGCATCTATTTCGAGGATCGTCCTGCGGTTAACGTAGAAACTGACCGCTTCTTCAACTGGCGCATTGGTGTTCAGATGAACTATACGGTAGATGGGGTGAAGAGCTCATCGGACATCAGGTATCTGGAAGTGTTCCCGCAGATGCATGAGGCAGACCAAGTGACCTCTACCTCCTTCCTCGCCGACTGGAGCAGCACCGCAAACTCCATGCAGCAGTCGGGTTTTGTGGGCTATGACTTGTATGTGATTAACAAAAACGACCCCGAGGATAAAGTCGTGGTTACCGATATTCCCTCGCTGGTCAACGACGAAGGCGAGGAAATTGCAGGTGGCACCTATTTGGTAGAAGGTCTGACTCCTGGTGCTACCTATGAGTACTATGTCGTGGCAAAGCATCACTTTGGTTCTTCGACCACGAGGGATATCCAGTCCGTGGTACGCGAGGTGACCCTGCCCGCCGAGGGGCATGGCTATGACTTGGGTGACGTGAACCACGACCACAAGGTGGCTATTGATGACGTGACCTTCCTCATCGACTACCTGCTGGGTAGTGACAATGACATTTGCCCCATCTGCGCTAACGTGAACGGCGACAATGGCATCACTATTGCCGATGTCACAGCACTCATCGACATCCTGCTCAGCGGCAATTGATTCCCTGAAGACAGCGACACGACATTAATCAATTAGATTTCAGGCGAGGGCACCACCCCCCTCGCCTGATTTATTTATAAAAACATAGACCTACCGCAATTCTGTTAACAGGGTGGCAACCTTCGTATAATTAGCGCAACTCGTGGAATAAAATAGACGCGGATGCCAATTAGTATTAGCGCAATTCGTGGATTTAAAAAGGACACGGATGCCCCCAAAAAAGTTGTTTCGGTTGTTCAATGTTGTACCTGTTGTTTGAAAGAAAAACTTAGCGTCTTTGCGACTTAGCGTGAGGCCCAATTCTTAGTTTGAATTCGTAATAATTGAACGCGGATGCTACTAAAGCCTAAAGCCTAAAACCTAAAACCTAATAAACGGGATTTTTATCGCAGTTAACTTGTTATCCTTTATAAATCGAGCCTATCCTGCATACCAAAACACTATTAAAAACAGTAGTTTTTTGATTTCTGTTATTAAATTATCTAAAATATTTATAAGAAATAAGACATTGTAAAAAAAATAAGTGTAAATTTGCGCTACTAACCTAGAATCGCATAGACTGATGCCAATTTATTCTTTTTGTCAATAAGTCGAAACGATGTTATTTGGTATATTAACTTGATAGAAAAAACTTGTGTGTAAACTCTTATATTTATTATTAACTTAAATTTATCATTTTATGAAGAAATTTTTATTCTTAATGTTGAGCGCCGCTGTTGCCGTTTCCGCTTCAGCTGGCATTAATGGTGCTAAGATCAGCAAGAAAGTTGCTAAGATTGAAGGCAAGTCTAAGACTGAGCAAGTTGCACGTGTTGCAAAGAGTGGTGTAGTTGCAACTCCCGCTCCCAAGTTCAGGGCTCCCGCTAAGGTGGAAATCCCCGCTGGTATGGTTGCTGTTACTTTGACTGCTGGTGATGTTTGGCAAGATGGCTCTGGCTACCAGATGCTGCTCGATGCTGACGCTACCGCTTATGGTACCATCATTCCCGAGACTGGTGGTCTGACCACTGGTGGCGATGCTACAGCTGAGACTTATGCAGAGTTTGAGTACAAGATCCCCGAGAACGCTGATGGTGCAATGACCACTCAGAATATCGTTCTCAACAACAGCATCACAATCGTAATTCCCGCTGGTACTTATGACTGGTGTATCACTAACCCCACTCCTGGTGACCGTATTTGGATTGCATCTTCTAATGGCATCGGTGGCCGTTACGATGACTTTGAATTCCTTGAGGGTTACTCTTATGAATTCACGATGACACTTGATGACGAAGGCCACGACGTGACCACCCTTACGCTTATTGATCCTAATGGTAATGAAGTGCTTGCTCCTGCTACTCCTGAATTAACAGTAAATCCCGCTGCAAATTCTGCTACCGTTACCTGGGCTGCAGACGAGAATGCTACTGGCTGGAACTTGATTTGGAGACCCTTTGTTGACACATCTGGCAATCCTATTGATTGTGACTTGAATGGTACCGAAGAGGAAATTGATGCAGACATGGCCGGTTGGCAGATTCTGGATAATGATGGTGACGGCAACACTTGGGGTATTATTACCACTGAATCTGGAAGTACTGACTATTTCTTCTATTCACAGTCATATAAGTCTGGTGCTGCTTTGACTCCTGACAATTACCTGATTTCTCCGGTTTGCAAACTGCAAGGCGTCCTTGAGTTTGATGTGTTTGATTATGGTTATGCCGAGACCATGAGGCCTTATGTAATGACGAGTGACATGACTTCTATTGAAGAGGCTATTCCTCTGGGCGACGAAGATATCGTAACTCCTGGCGCACAAATGGAGAAGGTTCACTACAGCTTTGACTTGAGCGAGTATGAGGGCCAGATGGGTTCAATTCTTTTCCGTCACTATAACTGCACTGATGGTTTCTATCTGTTCCTCGACAACATCTTCATTGGCGACCACAATGCTACGATTGTTGAGCCCTACGAGTGGACCTTAGTTCAGGGGCTGACTACTCCCGAGTACACCATCGAGGGTCTGACTCCCGAGACCACCTATGAGGTAGCAGTACAGGGTTACAATCAGTTCTACACCTCTGATGAAATTGGCTATACTACCTTCGTAACTCTGGCCGAGCAGGCTGGCATCCTGGGTGACGTGAACAAGGACGGCAATGTTCTGATCGACGACCTTACCGCTCTGATCGACGCTCTGCTGGGTGGTGTTGAGCTGGAAGAGACCGACACCTACAGCCCCGACAACGCTAACGTTAATGGTGATGAGACCGTAAGCATCGCTGACGTTACCGCTCTGATCGACATGCTGCTTTCCAAGTAATCTTAAATAAGGTAATGTAATTTAAGGTTTAAACATTTTTGAGGATGCGTCCCAGGATGCATCCTCAATTTTTTTACCCCCATTTCTCAAACAACCATAACAACAAACAACATAAACAACATTATTTAATATTTGGTTGTTCATGTTGTGTGATATTATTGTTCAAGTTGTTTGATAAAATCGGGGGCGGATGCCCCAAAAAAAAAAGTTGTTCTAGTTGTGAAATTTTGTTGTTAGTGTTGTTTGAGAAAACTTAGCGGCCTGGCGACTTAGCGTGAGGCTGGGGCGGCATACTATTTTTAATTAACCGAAATTGATAATTTTTCTGTATTTTTGCAAAAGCAGTGCAAAAAATTTACAAAAATTGAATGTTGCTTCTTATAATTGATGTACATTTGTAGCACTAACCAAGAGTTAACCAAAGTTCCAGTTCTGATTTTCTATGAATGACATCTGTATATTTGAGTTCCATCTGTATAAATGTTTTAATAGAATTGAATGAATGAAGTGCAATTGGATTTATAGTGTTTTAACTCCATATTTTATTATTAACTTAAATTTTTCTGTTTTATGAAGAAATTATTATTCTTATTGTTGAGTGCAGCTGTTGCAGTATCTGCTTCGGCTGGTGTTCGCACATCTATTACTCCGCAGATTGCTAAGGGTCACGCTAAGGCTAATGTTGAGGCTCGCACCGCTACTGGCAAGATCGTTTCAACTCCCGCCGTTATGTTCAAGGCTCCTGCTAAGGTGGATGTGCCCGAGGGTATGGCAGCAGTTACCCTGACTGCTGGTGATGTATGGGGTGATGGCTCTGGCTACCAGATGCTTCTCGATGCCGATGCTACCGCTTATGGCACCATCATTCCCGAGACCGGTGGTCTGACCACTAGTGGTGATGCTTCAGCAGCAACCTATGCTGAGTTTGAGTACAAGATTCCCGAGAATGCTGATGGCTCAATGTCCACTCAGAACGTCGTTCTCAACAACAGCATCACGATCTTCGTTCCCGCTGGTGTGTATGACTACTGCATCACCAACCCGACTCCCGGTGATCGTATTTGGATTGCTTCTAACCAGGGCGATCCCGCTCGTGCTGATAACTTCGAGTTCGCTGAGGGTATGACCTACGTGTTCACTCTGACTCTTGAGGGTTCAAACGACTGTGTTACCATGCAGATTCTCGAGCCCGGCGTAGCTGGTACTGTTCCCGAGAACCTGAACGTTGACCCCGCCAGCACCAGTGCTCTCGTAACTTGGGACGACAACGACGATATGGGCTGGAACCTCCGCTGGAGGCCCTGGGTTGACACAAGCGGTAACCCCATCAATGTAACTCTGCCTTATGAGGGTTATGAGGATCAGATTTCTGACTGGTTCATCTATGACGCTGATCAAGATGGCTACAACTGGGGTCTGGCTTTTACTGACGATGAGCAGACTGACCTGTGCTTCTTAAGCTACTCATGGTCAAGCAGTACCGGCGCTCTTAGTCCCGATAACTGGTTGATTTCTCCCGACTTCGTGATCTCTGAGGGTTCAGTGGTTAAGTTCGATGTGTGGGGCAATAGTTCAAGTTACCCCGAGACGATGAATGTTTATGTTGAGGTTTATGGTGAAGATACCGTAATGTATAAGCTTTTCGAGGAGGATCTGGTTACCACCACCACCCAGACCACCTACACCGTTGAACTGGGCGCTCTCGCTGGCGAGAAGGCTTGCATCATCTTCCGTCACTATAACAGCCACGACAATTATGAGATGTATCTTGACAACATCTTCATTGGCGATCCCAATGCTGAGGTTGTTGAGCCCTATGAGTGGAACTATGAGAACGGTCTGACCGATACCGAGTTCCCCATCAACGGCCTGACTCCCGAGACCAAGTATGAGGTTCAGGTACAGTCTGCTGGTACTTACAGCACTTCTGCATGGACCGACGTTGTTACCTTCGTAACTCTGGCCGAGGGTCCCGTTGGCATCCTGGGTGACGTGAACAAGGACGGTCAGGTGAAGATCGACGACGTTACCGCTTTGATCGACGCTCTGCTGGGTGGCAACGCATTAGATGAGACTGATACCTACAGCCCCGACAACGCTAACGTAAACGGTGATGAGACTGTTAACATCGCTGACGTTACCGCTCTGATCGACATGCTTCTCGGTGGCAACTAATCTTAAACAAGGTAATGTAATTTAAGGTTTAAATAATGTTGAGGATGCGTCCCTGGATGCATCCTCAATTTTTTTACCCCTATTTCTCAAACAACCATAACAACAAACAACCAAAACAACAATCTTTATTGGCATCCGCATACAATTTTAAACTACGAATTGCGCTAATTATACTAATAGGCATCCGCGTTCAATTATAACGAATTAAGACGAAGTATTGCGCCTCACGCTAAGTCGCCAAGCCGCTAAGTTTTATCAAACAACCATAATTATCAATCAAACAACTTGAACAACAAAAAACAACATTTACAACTCAATATTTTTAATAATAGTTGTTTTTAGTTGTTCATTGTTGTTATGGTTGTTTGAAAAGTCGAGGGCGGATGCCTGTATCGTCCTGAAATAGTTTGACAAAAATGTCAGATAAAATCAGGACTAAAATGAGAACAGTAAAACGAAGAACGGATTATGAGATTTTGGAGATACT
>CACYQB010000003.1 GCA_902776435.1 uncultured Bacteroidales bacterium
CCCCCAACAGACTTTAGCACCAACAATGACGGCTCAGCATTACCCGTCTTGATAGGAAAATAAAGAACAATCTGTCAAAAAATTTTAGGACGAGTCAGCCCCCTAAAGCCTAAAACCTAAAACCTAAAACCTAAAGCCTAACAAATTACTTAAGGCGGGCAAGGCGTTTCGGGTCGCCGACGATCCACAGGATGTCGCCAGTCTTGAAAGTCAGGTCGGGGGTGGGGGAGATGTAGTCGTCCTCGCCACGTTGTACAGCGACCAGCAGTGCGCCGTAATCCTCACGCAGGTGGCTGTCCTCGAGTGAGACTCCCACGATGGGTGACTCCATGCCGATAGCAAAATGGATGAATCTTACGTCCTGGGCGGGAGCATCTGCATGTTCGGTCTGAGCTTCGACCAACGGCAACAGTTGTTGAATCTGCTCCTCGGTAGCGATGACACCCAGCACATCACCGGGGAAAATGCGCATGTCGCCCGACGGAACGGGATGCAGCTTGCCTGCACGCTGAATGTTCACCAGGTTCACCCCATAACGTGAGCGCAGGTCCAGGTTGCGCAGCCGATCACCCACAAAGGGGCAGTCGTGTCCCACCTTCATGTAAGCCAGGTGCAGATCGCTCACGAGGTTGTTCTCGCGGCCCGTGCGGCGGTTCTCACGTTCGTTGATGTTGTTGATGAAGCGTTTCTCGATATGGGACAGACGGCTTCTGAAACGCGACGGGAAAGCTGCTACCGCCACCGCGAAAACCAGGGTAAGCAGCACCGCCGCGATGACGGCCACGGCACTGGGATAGATGGCTTGCAGGATGACAGCCAGGAACAGGGATGAGAGGATAGCGCTGATTGTCAACATGACAACCATGGGAACATAAGAGACGTTACCAGATTTCTCAAGCAACTGAATCTGCTCCGAACGCTTGGCCGATGGCATGATGATGGACACAATGAACGGTCCCACAATAATCATGGTCGATGCGGCACACGCCAAACGTCCCCACATGTTATTGCCAATGTACTTGAACAACAAGGGCATCAGGTAACTGCGGCAGACGACAATCAAGGCGATGATGACGACCGAATAGATGACAAGGCGTACCAGATAACGCGAAATAATGGATTTCCACAGCTTGTGGGTTTCGCTGCCCTCGGTCTCGTTAGCATTCTCGCTATAGCCGTTGAGCAGGCGCGTCCAGCTCTTGGGCAAGACCTTGTAGAGCGCGTTATAGCAGGGTACAGCCTGCTTGATAAAAAACGGCGTTGTGAAGGTCGTGATGACCGATACGGCAACGATGATGGGATAGATACTCTTGTCGAGCACGCCCAGACTGGTGCCTAAGGTGGCGATGATAAACGAGAACTCGCCGATCTGCGTCAACGAGAAGCCAGACTCCATCGCCAGCTTAAGCGGCTGCCCCGTCGCCAGCATGCCGAAGGTGCCAAACACAATCATGCCCACAACCACCACGACGGCGAGCAGGGCAATGACGCTCCAGTGTTTGGTCATCACCTCGGGATTGACCATCATACCCACCGAGATGAAGAACACGGCGCCGAACAGGTCCTTGACGGGCGAGATGAGGCGCTCGATGCGCTCGGCCTCGATGGTGCCGGCCAGGATGGAACCCATGACAAAGGCACCCAGAGCGGCCGAGAAACCTGAATTCATCGAGAACAACACCATGGCGAAGCACAGGCCCATGGCGATGATAAGCATCTGCTCGTCACTGATGTAACGCTTGAAGCGCTTAAACAGCGTGGGAATCATGAAAATGCCCACCGTAAACCACATGATAAGGAAGAACGACAACTTGAGGATACTGCCCAGCATATCCTGGCCCTTGACACTGTTATTCAGGGCAATAGAGGACAGAATCACCATCATGACGACGGCAAACAGGTCCTCGACAATGAGCACAGCAAAGGTCATAGGGACAAACCGCCGTTGACGCATGTTCAAGTCGGTCAGCGCCTTGAGGATGATGGTGGTCGAGGACATGGAAATCATGCCACCCAGGAACAGGCTGTTCACCAAGCCATAACCCAAGAACTTCCCGACGACAAAGCCCAGGCTCATCATGCCCAGGACGATAATCAATGCCGTGAGTATGGCCGAGCCTCCCACATCAATGAGCTTCTTGAAACTGAACTCCAGTCCCAGCGAGAACAGGAGAACGATGATACCGATCTGGGCCCAGAACTCAGTATTAGCCTCGACAGCCACCGACGGCAGCAGCGTGAAGTGGGGACTGGCCAGGAAGCCGGCCACGATGTAGCCCAGCACGACGGGCTGCTTGAGCATCTTGAAGACGACGGTTGCCACTGCACCCAGCATGAGGATGAGCGCCAAGTCACTGATAAGGCTGTTAATATCGAGTGATTCCATAAGTTGGTCTTGAGTTTTTGGATTGATGTGGTAAGGTTAGTGTGTGCCGTGGCTCTGTCACGGCAATGCCGAGCTACATGTTCATCTCGTTGGTGATGGTGATGGACATGGGGTCGCCCTGTTGTTTGATCTTCTGGAACAATTCAGGGACATTGACTTGGCTCGTGCTACGCACCATGAAGTTAACAATAGTAAAACCCTCCTCGTAGTCAAACTTCATGAACTCGTCACTGATGTGGACATTGTTGCTGGTGATCGTGTCGCGCAGAGGTTGGATATCGGCAAGGATGCCATGCATCTTGACACGTATTATCTTGGTCTCCCACAGGAAGTTGTGACGCACCTCGATGCGCTCAATATTGACAAGGATGAAGATGATGAGCAGGGTAGTGATGATGCTGATCAGGTACATACCCGCACCCACGGCCAGTCCGATACAGGCGGTCATCCAGATACCAGCCGCCGTAGTAAGACCGCGCACCGAGCCCTTCATCTGGATAATGGCACCAGCGCCCAAGAAGCCGACGCCACTCACCACCTGAGCCGCGATGCGTCCCGGGTCACCATTCTTGAGGCCCAAATACACCTGAGGGATGTAAATCGAGATGAGCATGGCCAGAGTGGCGCCCATCGAGATGAGGGCGAACGTACGCAGACCGGCAATCTGCCCCTTGCGGCGTCGTTCAAAGCCGATGGTGGCGCCTAACACAAGGCTGAGCAGCAATTTAACCACCGCGCCAGTGAGGGTGACATCAGGATTGATAATGTCGTTGTAAATATTCTGTAACATAGCGAATCACATGTTATTGCAATTCGCAAAATTAACAAAAAACCTACACACCCACAACACCACACCCCACAATCTCACACAAACCCGCTAAGTTTTGTCAAACAACAATCACAACTTAGTTTCACAACGTGAACAACCATTCTTCATAATAAAAACAAGAAATACAAGAAACACAATCTGTTGACAATCAACTTCTTGTATTTCTTGCACTTCTTGTCTTCATTTTATGGAACGCGGATGCATCTGTTGTGTTGTGGCGTTACACCAATGGCCCCACCTAAAGCCTAACACCTAACACCTAAAGCCTAATTATGACTGATGCTGGTGGTGATTTTGCCGTCCTGGACATCGATGACTATGGTGTCGCCGGCAGCGGCCTCCTCGCGCAGGAGCATCTCGCTCAACGGATCCTCGATCTCGCTCTGGATGGCGCGCTTCAATGGGCGGGCACCATACTGGATGTCAAAGCCATGGTCCGCTACCAGGTTCTTGGCTGCATCGGTTATTTCCAGCTTCAAGCCATTCTCTTCCACACGTTTGTAGAAGGTAGCCAGTTCGATATCGACAATCTTGAGGATGCAGTCGTGGTTGAGTGAGCCGAAGGTCACAATGTCGTCAACGCGGTTCAGGAACTCGGGGGAGAACTTGCGGTTCAAGGCCTTGCGGATGACAGAGTCGCTGCGCTCTTTGGTCAATTCGTTCGTGTTGAAGCCCACACCAGCGCCAAAGTCCTTCAGTTCTCTGGTACCGATGTTGCTGGTCATGATGATGATGGTATTCTTGAAATCGACCTTACGGCCCAAACCATCGGTCAGGCTGCCCTCATCAAGCACCTGCAACATCATGTTGAACACGTCGGGATGGGCTTTCTCGATCTCGTCGAGCAGCACCACGCTATAGGGGTGACGGCGCACCTTCTCCGTCAACTGGCCGCCCTCCTCGTAGCCCACATAGCCCGGAGGCGCACCCACGAGCCTGGAGACGTTGAATTTCTCCATATACTCGCTCATATCGACACGGATGAGCGCGTCGGACGAGTTAAAGAGGAATTCAGCCAATTTCTTAGCCAGCAACGTTTTGCCGACACCTGTCGGACCGAGGAACATAAATGAGCCGATGGGACGCTTGGGATCACGCAGGCCCGCCCGGTTGCGGCGGATGCTGCGTGCAATCTTGTCAATGGCTTCGTCCTGTCCGATGACCTGCTTCTTGAGTTCGTCGGTCATGCCCAGTAGGCGGATGCCCTCACTCTGGGCGATGCGTTGGGCAGGCACACCGGTCATCATGGCGACGACCTCGGCAATGTGCTGCTCATTCACAGTCACACGGCGACTGTCAAGTTCCTGCTCCCAGCGCTCTTTGGCCTCGGCCAACTGTTCCTTGAGTTTCTCCTGCTGGTCACGGTAATTGGCTGCACTCTCAAAGTTCTGGGCCTGAACGGCCTTGAATTTGTTATCTTGGGCCTCAGCGATGCGGGCCTCCAGGTCTTCGATTTCCTTGGGGGTATCAACCTTAGTGATATGTACACGCGAGCCTGCTTCGTCCATGGCATCGATGGCTTTGTCGGGGAAAAAACGGTCGCTGATGTAACGGTCGGTCAGCATGACGCAGGCACGCAGGGCCTCGTCGGTATAATTCACGCCGTGGTGCTTCTCGTACATCTCCTTGATGTTGTGCAGGATTTCAAGAGTCTGCTCGGGAGTCGTGGGCTCAACTAGAACCTTCTGGAAACGGCGCTCCAGAGCCCCGTCTTTCTCAATGCTCTTGCGGTATTCATCGAGAGTGGTGGCACCGATGCACTGGAACTCACCGCGTGCCAGCGCCGGCTTGAGCAGGTTGGCGGCATCCATCGAACCGCTGGCATTGCCCGCGCCCACGATGTTGTGGATCTCGTCGATGAACATGATAACGTTCTTGTTGGCACTCACTTCGTCGATGACGGCTTTGAGACGCTCCTCAAATTGGCCACGATACTTGGTGCCGGCCACGATAGCAGCCATATCGAGCGAGATGATACGTTTGTCGAGTAGGGTGCGTGCCACCTTGCGCTCCACAATGCGCTTGGCCAGTCCTTCAATGATGGCGCTCTTACCCACACCGGGCTCACCTATCATCACGGGGTTGTTCTTCTTGCGGCGGCTCAGGATCTGGGCCAGTCGCTCGATTTCCACCTCACGGCCCACAACAGGGTCAAGGCGACCTTCGGCGGCCTCACGGGTGATGTCCTTGCCATATTTATCGATAACGGGAGTGGCAGAATTGTCACCCCGACTGACATTTCGTCGCTGTCGTGTCTCACGGTAGGACGGATTGTCGCTGCCCGGGTCGCCAGAGTAGCCTCCGCCGCCAGGCAAATCGTTGTCCTCGTCGTCTTCCTCATCAGGAAAGTCCGCACCCGCACGGGGCACGGAAATGTCCTGTTTCCAGTACTTTTCTTGCATCTGGTGCTGGTTATGTATCATGCTTAATATTTTCCTTTCTTGTTGTTGTGTTAAAATCTCATTGCCTTTTAACAAGCAAACACCGTGCCAGCGTATTAAAAAACCACGAATTACGCAAATTCAACTAATTTTCAGACAATTAGTATAATCAGCGTAATTCGTAGTTTAAAACCTATTATCAGTTGCCACTGAGCAGCAGGTCGATGAGTGCTGTCACGTCAGCAATGGTGATTTCGCCGTCATGACTGACATCAGCAGTGTCCATATCAAGATCTTCAACCGTTGAAGTCAACAGGTAGTCAATGAGAGCCGTAACATCGTTGATGGAAACCTCACCATCACCATTCACGTCACCGACGAGAGGCTCGTCGCCACTGCCAGTTAACGTAACATACTCGATATTGGACCAGTCGCTCTGAGTGCCATCGGTATAGATGGCTTTGACATAGTACTCATAAATACCACCAGCTAAGGCTTTTACAGTATAATGATCGGCATCGATGCCGCTCACTACGCGCCAGGTGTTATCACCCTCCTCGACAACGGCACGGCGGGGAGGCACAGCCGTGAGGTCACCATTATAGATGCTCACATTATATATATAAAAGCGTTTCTTGGCGGCGGTCATGGACAGTCTGACGTTGCTGGCATTGCAACCAGTAAGCACAACTGTGTAATCAGTGGGCGTATCGCTGAGAGTAATAGTCTGGCTGACATCCCCACACGAAACAATGACTGAACTGCCATCGCTACTACCACTGGATGAAATCCAATTCTTGGCATTGAAGACAACGGTCACAGTAGTGTCGAGTTCCAAGTTGGGTGTTACCAAATAGCCTGCAACATTCTCTGTGCCAATTTTGAGACTCTGGTTGGCAGCAGGAAAGACCTTAAAGCCTGTCCATCCGGGATTGTCAGTATATTCATCAAGACTTGAGGAAATGTCTTTATTTCCATCGGATGTAGCCTTTACATTCGAGAAATTATCTGTCATCAGCAGGGTGGCGATTTCTTCGCCAGGAGCAGCAATGCGGTTCACCTTGAGGGTGTAGCTCGACACGTTATCCACTGCGGTCCAGTCGGCGCGGAAGGCGGTAGCCTCGACGGCTGTCGTGTCAACAGGTTGCATGACAGGCACATCCTTATCGAATGGATCATCAGGAATCTCCTGACCTGTCCATGCCGTGTGTTGCTTAGTGCCCCAGATGTACTCGGCGAGTTCGGGGTGATCAACAAAGGGGTTGCGGTTGCCTTGCTCGACATATACGCCCTCGTTACGGTTCAACTCTTTCTGGCTCACGGGGTCAGCACGGTGCCACTCCATGAGTAATTGTAACGACCAATCCGAGAACGCTTTGTAACCGTTCTTCCCATAGTCCAACTGGCCACAACCTGGCCACGTTCCTACCACGCTCTTGTAGCAGGTTACCATATAGAAGTAGATACGTGCAAAATCGCCCTTGTACTCGTCGTCAGGCTCAAACACGGTCTCAGTGCAACCATTGTAGGTGCTGGTACCCAATTTGCCCAGCATCGTCACACCCAATTCATCGTTGGTATAGGTTTGGCCACCAGCGCACACGCCATACGGGTTATTACTGCGACGCTGGTTCACAAAGGCATCGGTAGGGATGAGCATCGTCAGGTCGGTGTACATGGGATCCACTTCTCCACCGAACCAACTCTTGGGGAACGAGTGCTCTCGGTTAAGACCTTCTCCAACGTAAGACGCTCCAGCCACATGAGCTGAGGCGTTGTTGTACTTGCAGGTGGAGTACATGTCGATATAATAGCCGTCACTGCCCAAGTCGGTGACATCATAGGCTGTCCACATATAATTGTAAGACAACTTGGTGTGGGTGTAGATGATACCCTCAAGGGCCGTCATCAAGGCCTCGTCTTGCTTGCCGATGGCATTGGTGTAATATCCGCTTGGAATCTCAGCCCAAGCGGCCAAGCCCATAAACAAGGCGATGAGTGGAGTTAAAATCTTCTTCATGTGTTATTCGTTTTTATTGGTTGTTCAGTGAATCGTATATGTGATTAAACAGTTGTCTGAATCGAGGTTCATCAGCAAGGAGTTGGCGAAACTCCTCGAGCCTGCGGGCATTTGCGCTTTGTGGAATCCATAGTTTGAGGTAACCTCCGTAGTCATATTTCTCTCGCATGTGCTCCATCAGACGGCGGTATTGGCCGTCACGGTCTAGTCCTGGCTCATGCTTCATGCCATATTGCAGGGCTCTGCGCACAATGGTTTCACCGTCGATGATACGGTCGGCCTCGGCGACAATGCGGCCATAGATGGTGCGGGGCTCATGGTCACTGGAGGCTCGATGGTCTTCGGCAGCATCTGCAATGAGGTTGATTTCATCATCGCTGAACCACTGGAGTAGGCGCTTGTCTTCGCGAATGATGCGGGCACTGTCGGCGTGGTGATGCTCTCGGCCATTTATCAGGCCCAGGTCATGGTAAGCTGCCGCAACGAGCAGAATGCAGCGGTCCACTTCAGGGTAGTATTCCGCCAGTTGCAAGGCTTGGTCAATCACTGTCAGGACATGATCCCTGCTGTGGCCAGCGTCAAAGTCATCATAGCGCGGAACAATTTCCCGCTCCACAAACTGCCGTATTTCAGTGAGATCTCTCATCGTTCGCGCTTCAGTCCACCTTGTGCAGGTCGTGGCCCATACGGGTTTTCTTGGTGTGCATGTAGAACTCGTTATAGCGGTTAGGTTTTACCTCGAGAGGCACATTCTCGACCACTTCGAGCCCATAACTCTCAAGACCCACACGCTTGACGGGGTTGTTGGTCATCAGGCGCATCTTGGTCACGCCTAAAATCCTAAGGATATTAGCGCCCACGCCATAATCACGCTCATCGGGTTTGAAACCCAAGTGCACGTTGGCATCGACGGTATCGTAACCGTTTTCTTGCAGTTTATAGGCCTTGATCTTGTTCATCAAGCCGATGCCGCGACCTTCCTGATTCATATAGACGAGCACGCCTTTGCCTTCCTTCTCAATCATCTGCATCGCCATGTGCAACTGCTCGCCGCACTCACAGCGCATCGAGCCGAAGATGTCACCCGTGGCGCATGAGGAATGAACACGGACCAGGATGGGTTCTCCCTGGGTCCATTCGCCCTTGATGAGAGCAATATGCTCACGGCCGTTGTTGATCTGACGGAACGGGATCAGCTTGAAGTGACCATACTGGGTGGGCAGGTCAACCTCGTCACCCACCTCGACCACTTTCTCGGTACGCAAGCGGTAGGCAATCAGGTCCTTGATAGTGATGATGGGCATATTGAATTTCTCTGCCACCTTCATCAATTGGGGCAGGCGGGCCATGGTGCCGTCAGGATTGATGATCTCGATGAGGGCAGCGGCAGGGTAGAGTCCTGCAATCCTCATCAGGTCAATGGAGGCCTCGGTGTGGCCGGCACGTTTCAGCACGCCCTTGTCAACGGCACGCAGCGGATTGATGTGACCGGGACGGCCAAAGTCCTGTGGCTTGCTGTGGGGATTGGCCAGCGCGCGGATGGTCATGGCGCGGTCGTGCATCGACACGCCCGTTGTACAGCCGTCAAGCAGGTCAACAGTCACCGTAAACGGGGTGCCCAACATTGAGGTGTTGTCATCAACTTGCATATTGAGGTCCAGTTCATGACAGCGTTCGGCAGTGATAGGTGCGCACAAGACACCTCGCCCTTCTCGCAGCATGAAATTTACCTTCTCCTCTGTAATCTTTTCGGCAGCGATAATAAAGTCGCCTTCGTTCTCTCGGTCCTCATCGTCAACAACGATAACAAATTCGCCTCGTTTCAGTTGCTCGATGGCTTCGTCGATGGTATTCAGTTTGATTTCTTCCATTATTTATGATGGTCAGTTCTCGTTCATCAACTTGTCGCTGTATTCCATTTCACGGCTATACTCGCCATTGAATATCGCTACAAGCTGTTCACATGTTTTTATCGTTAAGCGCACGTCACGCTTCAAGTTCTTCTGATGTCTTAATCCCACGAGCCACACGGGCAAACCGATAGGGAACAAGGCGGCCAGCACCGTACCAAGGTTCTTATTGGTCACAGGCTGATAAGTGAGTAATTGTCTGATAACGGGATAGTCCATCGCCTTGTTCAAAATCATCTGGTCGCGGGAGTTAGACAAGTAATCCACTACGCGGTCCACCTCCTCGGCAAGGGCCTTAATCGCCTTCTTGTCATAGCCTTGCTGCCAGTAATCAATGTACCGCTGCCTGCCAGGATAACGGTCAATGAAGTGCTGGCAGGACTCCTTGAGTGTATTGATTTGGGACAAAGCCTCGTCCGTAACCACTTCATTGATGATGACTTCCTTGGCTGCCAGTTTACGGGTCTGGTGAAGACCTGTGATACGGCGCAGGAAGTTGAGCCATGCATCGGGATTGAATACCGCCGAGTCATTGACGGCCTTCTTGGTCAAGAATATTCCCAAGGGCAGCAGCACCGCTGAACTGAGCCAAATGCCCTGCCAAACAGGCCAGCGCCCGTCTCGTGCCAGTTTATATCCCGTATTGTCAATGATGTAATAGATGATGAACAGGATAACCGAGATCACGATGGGCATGCCGAGGCCGCCCTTGCGGATAATGGCACCCAACGGGGCTCCGATGAAGAAGAAAATAAGGCATGCCAACGACAGGGTGAACTTCTTGATAAGCTCAATCTGGTGCCTGCGCATGATGTAGTTGTCATCATTGACCTGATAACCCTGGAACTGCATGTCCTGCATGTCGGCGGATGCATTTGACAAGGCTTGGTTGACAATCTGTTGCTGCTCATGCTGTGGTAACGATTTGAGAATGTCATTGATATCAACCGCCTTATCAAGTTTTACTTGAGGTATGGGTTCGAGCGTTGGATTGCCATCCTTAACTACCATACGACTCTGGGGAACACCACACAGGGGTTGCCTTCGCATCCTTTCAACAATCAGACTAGCCGCAGAATCCACCCTCAAGTTGATAGAGTCGATGGAATGTTGCAGTTCCTTGATGTCCTTGCCCACGTACTGGGACTTCATGGTTTCATCGTCCATGCGAGTGAAATTGGCATTGTAGGGGATCAAGATTTCCTTGTCATGAAACGATTCACGGCGGTACATGTCACCGCTCATGCCATTTATGCCACTTGCTACACTCATCTGCTCATACCATGCACCTTTATAGAGGGTAAGCACCAGATGGCGTTTGTCCTCGGTCATGCTAAGACGCCCTGAATCAGCAGCCACGATTCTGGGATACATTGTGCTTGCCGACACATCGTAGATGAGCAGATTATAGAGCATGTCGCGCTCCTTGTCCTTACGCTTTACATAGATGTTATAACCGGGAATCTGGCTATATACCGCGCCTTCAGGGATATCCAGGGTAGGGGAGGTCTGGCGCATCGAGAACAACAGGGTCCACATTTTGACCTGGGACTTGGGTAATGCGTTATTCATGAAAAAGAATGCGCCGATAGCCACCACAACCATCAGCATAGCAATGGGTTTCATGATGGTTGTCAACGAGATCCCCGATGACTTGAGGGCGGTCAGTTCCACGTGTTCACCCAGGTCGCCGAAGGTCATCAGCGCCGCCAACAAGATACTCAACGGCAAGGCTAGTGGCAACAGGCTCAATGCAGCGTGGAAAAAGAGTTCAGCAATCAAATCCATGCTCAGTCCCTTGCCCACCAGTTCATCGATATAACGCCACAGGAACTGCATCATAACGATAAAAAGGCAGATGCAGAAGGTCATCAGGAACCTCGGCAAGAACCTTGACAGCATGAAAGTATATAGTTTCTTGATCTTGAACATCTAAATGTCAATCGCGTTTAACGGCTGCAAAAATAGTAAAAAAAAGCGCACCATCGTGCGCGTTTTGTATTTTTAATAATAATGTGTGTCCGTGTGCTCTTATTGACCTACTCCCAACTGTGAGTTATAATATCTGGAATCACCGGTGACTTCAGTACCGACAAACGGGGGCAACGGGAAACTGTACTCCTCGCTGGGCACTTCCAATTCGGCAATGACAAGTCCTTGCAAGTCACCATGAAACTCGTCAACTTCCCAGCGGTTTCCTTCATGCATGACGATATAGCGCTTCTTGGTGATGACGGGTGGTTCGCACAAGGAAAGCATCTCTTTGGCATCTTTAAGTGGAATGGAATACTCATACTCAGGGTGAGCCATGCCGTTTCCTTTGCCCTTGATTGTAATGAAGGCTTTATTATCTCTAATCCTGACACGTACGGTCCGCTCTGGGTTTCTGGAAAGAAAACCCTGAGTGATTTCACTCACGGCATAGTCCGCTGCCTTGTAAGAGTCGTTAATAACTAGGTATTTATGTTCTATTTCAGTAGCCATATTATAATAACGATGAATCGGATTCATTATTATTGATGACCTGTGTTCTTGTTCTCTTATTATGCTATTTTTTCAAGCAAATTTACCCTGTCAATCGAAAAATGCCTAATTTTGTGGACTCATGAAGATTTCGACGAGACATATCCTTGCCTTTTCACTGCTCATCATCTGGGCTTTGACCGCCATAGCCCAACAGCCTTCTGTGACTCAAATCACAGGCATGGTACGCGACTCGCTTTCGCGCGAGGGCATAGGTTATGCCTCCATTTCTCTGGTCGGCACCACCGAGGGCACCTTAGCCAATGCTCAAGGGGGATTCACCATCAATTCCCGTGCCCAGTTCACTAAGTTGCGCGTCTCGGCCATGGGCTACAGTACTAAGGAGGTGGCCATCAGGGCAGGGCAGGGCAACGTAGTGCTTATTGACCTCGTTGCCACTGGGGTGGAACTGGAGGAACTGGTTGTCCGCAAGGGGAAAGAGAAGTACAGCAAGAAGAATAATCCAGCGGTGGAAATGATAAAGCGCCTTCGTGCCCGTCGAGATGACAATGACCCTCGACGCCATCCGCACTATGGCTATACGCAATACGAGAAAATGTCGCTTGGCTTTGCCGACATCGGCGACCTCGAGGGCCAATCTGGTGACCAGAAATGGATTGAACAGTATGCCGACACCTCGATGCTCACTGGCAAGCGCATCCTTCCCATCTCTATCAAGGAGACGGTGGCCCGTGATTATTATAGCCTTGACCCGGACCAGCACAAACAGCTCATCCTCGGCACCAAGCATGCGGGGCTGGATGAGCAATTGGACCAGAGCAGTGTCAAGCGGGTGCTCGACGACTTTATGGGCGAGGTGAACATTTTCCAGAATGACGTGGCATTGCTGACTAACCGCTTTGTCAGCCCGCTGTCCCGCATCGCTGTTGATTTCTACAAATTCTACCTCAACGATACGGTGATGCTTGATGGCGAGCGCTGTGCCGTATTGAGTTTTGTACCCTTCACTCCGCAGACCTTCGGCTTCCTGGGGCGCTTATATGTCTCAATTGAAGATACCACCCTGTTCATCAAACGAGTCTCCATGGGTGTGCCTCATGACATCAACCTCAATTATGTGGAACAGATGAGCATCGAGCAGGATTTTGAAAGGGCGCCCGACGGCTCACGCCTCAAAGTGCGCGATGATGTGGAAATCTGCTTTAAACTCATTTCGGGCATTCCAAAAGCCTTTGCGCAACGTGAAACCTCTTACCGGGAACATAATTTTGAGCGTCCTGAGGCGGGCATCTTCAATTTCAAGGCGGAACAATCCACTGGAAGTGGCGCTGCCCAGATGCCAGACGAGTTTTGGCAGGAATACCGCCCGGCAGATTCACGTGCGACAGCCACTACAATGAAGGCCTTCATGCAACGGTTGCGCAAGTCACGCCTGTTTTACTGGGCCGAACGCGGATTGATGGCCATCGTTAACGGCTATATTCCCACATCGAGGCTCAGTAAGTTTGACATTGGCCCAATCAATACACTCATCAGCGGCAACTCGCTGGAGGGCGTGAGATTTCGCCTGGGCGGAATGACCACAGTCAACTTGAACCGCCATTGGTTTGCCCGAGGCTATCTTGCCTATGGCACGCGTGACAAGAAGTTCAAGTATATGGGCTCCCTGGAATATTCCTTTACCCCCAAGAAGGCTATGGACCAGGAATTTCCCATCCATAGCCTGCGCCTAATCCATCGCTATGATGTGGACAAACTGGCTCAGCACTATCTTTACACCAATCAAGACAACGTCTTTTTAACCCTCAGGAGACACAAAGACGTGAGGATGCAGTATCTGCGAACAACCCGTTTGGATTACCGTCACGAGTGGTATAACCACTTCTCGATAGCCCTTGGTATAGAGCACAATATCCATGAGGCAACACAATACGTACCCTTTATCTATGCCGACGGGCACTCCCGCAAGCGATACACCCAGGCTGGTTTCACAGCCCAGTTGCGTTATGCTCCCGGCGAGACATTCTATCAGGCTCGTTCCTACCGTATTCCCATCAATATGGACGCGCCCATTATTACGCTGAATCAGACCTATATGCCCAAGGGCTTTATGGGCAGTCTGCATGAAATCAACAAGACTGAATTGGGATTGCAGAAGCGCTTTTGGTTCTCGGCTTTCGGCTATGCCGACGTCTTGATCAAGGGCGAAAAAATATGGAGCAAGGTCGCTTATCCTGACTTGCTGATGCCCAATGTCAACTTGTCTTATACCATCCAGCCAGAGAGTTATACCCTGATGAAGCCCATGGAGTTCATCAACGACCAGGCCCTCTCATGGGACCTCACCTATTGGGGCAATGGCATCCTGATGAACCGCTTGCCGCTTATCAAGCGTCTACGTCTGCGCGAGGTGATTACCTTCCGAGGACTGTGGGGTAGCCTCAGCGACAAGAACAATCCAGCCAAGAGTAATGACATCTTCCTGTTTCCTGACGACGTGCCCTGTCTGCCCATGGGCGACAAGCCTTATATGGAAGCAGGTGTCGGCCTGGACAACATCCTCACTATCTTGCGCGTGGACTACGTCTGGCGCCTGACTTACCGCGAGAATGCAGGCACCGACCGCCACGGCATCCGCATCCAACTCCACTTCAATTTCTAGGATTCCCCTAAAATCTAATTTTCCAAGACCAGATAGCCCATCTTGTTAATAACTTTATTTTGGTGGATGGGATTTTTGGAGTAATTTTACACTCCCTATCTGACGATAAAATTGACTAAGAAAATATGATACCATTTGTACATCTTCACGTACACTCCCAATACTCAATTCTTGATGGTCAGGCTCCCGTCAAGTCATTGGTTGATAAGGCTATAGCCAACGGAATGCGTGGCATGGCAATTACTGACCATGGCAATATGTTTGGCATCAAGGAGTTTCATGACTACGTGAACAAACTGAACGGTAAACGCGCCGAAGGTGAGAAGTTCATTCCCATCTTCGGTTGCGAGGTCTATGTGGCTAACCAGTCCCGCCATGACCGTTTCGACAAGCGTGATAACGGTAACCACCTGATTCTGCTTGCCAAGAATCTGCAAGGCTACAAGAACCTGATAAAAATCGTTTCCCACGCTTGGACCGAGGGCATGTATTACCATCCTCGCACCGACCATAGCGAAATAGAAAAATACCACGAGGGAATCATCTGCTGTTCGGCTTGTTTGGGTGGAGAAGTGCCACAACACATCATGAACGGCAGGATGAATGAAGCACGCCAAACGATTCTTTGGTACAAAGGCGTCTTCGGAGACGACTACTACTTGGAGTTGCAACGCCACAAAGCCACTGTGGCGCGCGCCAATCATGAGACTTATGAGAAACAATGTCTTGTTAACGATGCGCTGATTGAGTTTGCTCGCGAACTGGATATCAAACTCATCTGCACCAATGACTCCCACTTTGTCAATGAGGAGGATGCCGATGCCCACGAGCGCCTCATCTGCCTGTCAACGGGCAAGAAACTGACCGACGAGAACGTGATGCTCTACAGCAAGCAGGAGTGGTTCAAGACGCAAGAGGAAATGAACGAGGTGTTTGCCGACGTGCCCGAAGCATTGCAGAACACTAACGAGATTCTGGACAAGGTAGATATTTACAGCATTGACCATGCTCCCATCTTGCCCGATTTCCCCCTGCCTGACGGCTTTGACAACGAGGACGATTATCTTCGCTATCTGGTCTATGAAGGCGCTAAAGAACGCTGGCCGGAACTTGACGAGGAACACCGTGAACGCATCGACTTCGAGCTGGATACCATCAAGAACATGGGGTTCCCTGGCTACTTCCTTATTGTGCAGGATTACATCCGCATGGCGCCCAAGTTGGGTTGCACTGTTGGACCAGGCCGTGGTTCGGCAGCTGGTTCGGCAGTGGCCTATTGCCTGGGGATCACCAAGATTGACCCGATGAAATATGACCTGCTGTTTGAGCGTTTCTTGAACCCTGACCGTATTTCATTGCCTGATATCGACACGGACTTTGATGATGATGGCCGTGCCGCAGTGTTGAACTATGTGACTGAGAAATATGGTGCCGAAAAAGTGGCTCATATCGTCACCTACGGAACCATGGCTGCCAAAAGCGCCATCAAGGACGTTGCACGTGTAGAGGATTTGTCTGTTGCCGAGAGTAACCGTCTTGCCAAGTTCATTCCTTCCAGTCCCAACGAGATGCCGGAGGACAAGAACGGCAAAAAAATCAAAATCTCGGTCAAGAACTGCCTGGAGTGTTTTGATGATTTCCGTGCAGAACTCAATAATGATGATCCCAGGGTGGGTGAGACGATCCGCTTTGCTGAGAAACTGGAAGGCAGTGTCCGCAACACGGGCGTTCATGCCTGTGGCGTGATTATCGGTCGAGACGACATTACCGACTGGGTGCCTGTCAGCACTGCTACCGACAGTGACGGAGAGCGCATTATCGTTACCCAATATGAGGGCGGTGTAATTGAGAGCACTGGTCTGATTAAAATGGACTTCTTAGGACTGAAGAATCTTTCCATCATCAAAGAGGCTCTGGCCAACATCAAACTCAACCACGGCATTGACATCGACATCGAGAATATCCCGATTGACGATCCCAAGACCTACGAACTCTATTGTAAAGGTCAGACAACTGGCACGTTCCAATTTGAGTCTGCCGGAATGCAGAAGTGCCTTATAGACCTGCATCCCACCTGCTTTGAGGACTTGATTGCGATGAATGCCCTGTATCGACCCGGGCCCATGGACTATATCCCTTCATTCATTAACCGCAAGCATGGCAAGGAACCCATCGAGTATGATATCCCGTGCATGGAGAAATACCTGAAGGAGACCTACGGCATTACGGTCTATCAGGAGCAGGTCATGTTGCTGTCTCGACAACTGGCCAACTTTACTCGTGGCCAGAGCGACACCCTGCGCAAGGCGATGGGTAAGAAACAGATCGAGAAGATGAACGAACTTGAGGCCTTGTTCTATGAGGGCGGCGAGAAAAACGGCTATGACAAGAAAGTGCTCAACAAGATATGGGAAGACTGGAAAAAGTTTGCTTCCTATGCCTTCAACAAGTCCCATGCCACTTGCTACAGTTGGGTCGCTTACCAGACTGCTTACCTCAAGGCCAACTATACCAGCGAATACATGGCAGCCGTGCTGAGCAGCAATCTCAATGATGTGGACAAGCTCTCCAAATATATGGATGAGTGCCGCGCTATGGGCATCGAGGTCCTGGGACCCAATATCAATGAGTCTTACAAGAGTTTCAGCGCCACCAAGGACGGTCGCATCCGCTTCGGCCTTGCCGGCATCAAAGGTGTCGGCTCCAGTTGCGTGGATGCCATTGTCGAGGAACGTGACAAGAACGGTAATTTCAAGGACATCTTCGACTTTGTGCAACGCATCAACCAGGGCGCTTGCAACCGCAAGGCTTTGGAATCAATGGCTCTGGCAGGTGCGTTCGACGATTTCAAGGAAATAAAACGCGAAGACTTTTTTGAGGTCAATCCTCGCGGTGAAGCCTACAGTGAAATCTTGATGCGTTTTGGCCAAAAGTACCAAACCAGCCAACAAGAGATGCAGAATTCGCTCTTTGGCGCCTTTGGGGCCATAGAAGTGGCGACTCCACCGATTCCCAATGCTGAACCATGGTCACAACTCGAGCGCCTCAACCGCGAGCGCGAATTGGTGGGCATGTATCTGTCTGCTCACCCCCTTGATCCTTACTATATCGAGTTGAATTACGGTTGTGACACGCCTCTGGCCGAACTCAAGCCTCGACAGGATCAATTGGATAAAGAAATCACTGTTGGCGGCCTTGTCGTGGATTTCCAGATCCGTACAGGCAAGAAGGGCAACAAGTTCGGCATCATGAAGATCGAAGACTATAGCGGTTCATTTGAGTTCATGCTTTTCGGTAACAAGTTTGTGGATTACCAGAAGTTTGGCGAGCCTGGCTATGCTATAGTCGTGCGCGGAGCTTACGAGAAAGGCTATGGCGAAAACATCCGTTTCAATGTCAAAACAATAGACCTGCTCGAGAACCTCAAGGGAACAATGATGAAAAACATTGTCATCACAATGCGTGACGATGACTTGGGCAATGTCGATTTCTTGAAACAGTATCTGGGAGCACAGGGTGACAACCGCTGCGACCTGTATTTCCGCATGAAGGACCAGATAAGCGGTAATTATGTCATGCTGCGCTCTAAGAAACCTATTGCTGTGGACAAGCGCTTACTGGAATCCATGCGTGAAGCCGGCATAAAGTTCAGGGTAAATGCAAGAATCTGACAACATGTGTATTGGCATTATTTTTGCTAGAGATAAACAACAACTGACAATTTATAACTAATAATTTTCAATTTAAGACCAATGGCTAAAGAGATTAACGACGCTAATTACAAGGAATTACTGGAATCGGGCAAGCCCGTTGTAATTGATTTTTGGGCTCCCTGGTGCGGACCTTGCCGCAGTATCGCTCCCATCATCGAGGAGTTGGCTACTGCTTATGAGGACCGTGTCATCATCGGCAAGTACAATGTGGATGACGACACCGATCTGGGTGTAGAATATGGTATCCGCAACATTCCCACCTTGCTGTTTTTCAAGGATGGCAAGATGGTAGAAAAGCATGTAGGCACCATCACCCGTGATGCCCTCACCGCCAAAGTTGAAGCTCTGCTGTAACTAATTACCAGCAGAAGTGACTAAACGGCTGAATTGTCAGGCAATCCTGATGATTCAGCTGTTTTCTATATGGCGGGGGAATCTCCCCGTGACCAATTAATCTGGTAGCCGATGGTAGAGAGTTCATCGGCAAGACGGCTGATACCCTGGGCCGATTCCGCACCCATTGCGGCTTTGTTGTCATAGAGCGAATATAGGCCACGTGTGTCCTTTGGTGACAAATTGGGCATCACCACATTAGCCCCGGCAAGAATGCCTCGTAATCGGCCGTCTGGCGCAACTGTAGCCAGGGCAGTTGTACTTGGTATAAGAGCCTGTGGCAACGCCAACCGCAGTATAGCGTACAATCGTGTCGTCATATCCACCGAACCTGAAGGAAAACGTCTAAAAGGCGTATCATGTTGGGGTATAAACGGCCCAATGCCTATCATGTGTGGTTTAAACGACACCAGGTATTGAATATCCTCTACCATGTTATTAAGGCTCTGGAATGGAGCACCCACCATGATGCCTGCACCCACTTGATAACCTGATTCTTTCAACCACTCAAGGCATTGCAAGCGGTGAGTGACAGTCATTTGACGGGGATGCCAGAGGCTATAAAGTCGTTGATTGTGTGTTTCATGCCGCAGCAGGTAGCGATCGGCTCCAGCCTCATGCCAGAGCGCGTAGGTCTCTTTCGGGTGTTCTCCTAATGACAATGTAATAGCACAATCTGGCCATCCCTGCCGGATGTCACGGATAATGTCGGCGATCCATTGTGATCGTTCTTCACCCCATTCACCACCTTGAATCACAAAAGTCCGGAACCCAATTTTGTATCCTATTTTGCAGCACGATAATATCTGCTCCCTATTGAGGGTATAACGAGACACTTGGCTGTTGCTTCGACGTATGCCACAATACAAGCAGTCATTCCGACAAACGTTAGACAATTCAATGAGTCCACGCAGGTAAATGCCTGTACCGAAATGCTCTTGCGTCACCTCACGAGCCTGACCCATCAGATATTCGATATCATGCGGATCACGCATCGTGAGCAACGCCTTATATTGCCAAGGCAACAACTCATGACAATCTCTCAACCGATCAACTATCCCCCTCATACACCTATACACTTTTATACACCCATACACTTATACCCCCTTACACACTACTTCTCCAAATTCCCAATTACCTTAGTAAACTGCTCACCAAGGCCGATGGTATATCCCTGAGAACAGAACATCACACGGTTAAACGTGTCGGCAAGAACAAAGATGGGCAGCTGAGAATCGCTCTGTAATTTCATTTCATGAGCGATATGTTGCCTGATGCTGCCATCAGTATCAATGCCGTAAATGATGTTGCGGGGCAAAGTGCCGAAATTCTCCTGACGATACTTATGTGCCTCCTCTACGTTCTCAAACAGCAACACCATCGGTCGGCCCCATTTGTCAAGCGTTGCAGAAACCTTGGCGATATCACGCATGGCATGGTTCGTTGGCTCTTGACCAACGCCCAATAGTCCAACAATGAAATATCCGCGACCAGTCTGAGACAAGATACTTACATCATCGCCATTAACAGGCTCTAACTGGTTATCTAACAATCGGAACTTGGCCTCAGAATTGAAATTGCCGATAACAGCCACCATGTTGTCATCCTGTCGCATGGTCAGGTTGATAGTCGTGGTTTCATCAGGTTTAACACTGAAAATGCGGTTGGCTACAAGCACTTTGCCGCTGGCAGCACGGGTACCGCTAGTAAGCATATAAGTACCCACATCAAGCGTAGTGCCGTTCTGGAAAGTATTACTCCATGATGAACCATCCTCCAATCCAGAGTCACCCTCGTCATAGCTCAGCAGTTGGGTTGTTCCGTCATCAAGGATACGTGAAATGGTGAAATGATGATAGTATTTCGGATCATCAAGCGTTGGGGTAGGGGTGTAGCGCAACTTGAGCGTTCCAGTCTTGGCATTTGTTTGCTCAACGGTTTCAAAATTCACATCCTGCCAATCAGCTCCGCTGCGGTACTGCACCTTGCCAGTGACAGGGTCCATACGGGCCTCAATGTCGAGCGAACGAGCCAGGTCAACAAAGAAAATATCGCGCCCACGTGCGTCAGCAATGCGTGAACGCCACACACCCATCGGTGTTTGGGCAATGTGAAGGGCATTCTCCTCGGGATGTATACTGATGTTGTCACGCACCCATGTCACAAGTTGTGATGGGTCAGTCTTGAACTGTAACGCGGTAGTGACATCAAAGGCATCCTGTAACAAGACCTTGAAAGGCGAACTGATCATTTCATACTCTACACGTTGTGACAACTGGTTGCTGCGTGCATTGAAAGCATCTTCGAGGATAACCATTGGGACGTCACGCATATCCTTCTCATTCAATCCTTTAAGGACACCCAGGGCTCGTTCCATATTATCACTGTGATTGTTCACGAACTCTAAAATAGTCCTCCAGTTGCCACGGGCTTTAACGATATAATCAGCGGCATCAGGGCAGAGTTGGCGTGCTTTCTCTTGATCTACAAAGGTAGCCTCGTAGGCCTTGCGGATGGAATCCTCATGAGCAAAACGCATCTTGTTGGCTGCTGCCATTTCAGGACTCACTTTAGGCATCACTGCTTTCTCGACAGGTGGCACGATATCGAAGGTCTCGTACGTTGGACCATTCTTCAAACTATTGCTTTTATTGAGGGTGATATCCACCTTCCCGTCCTTACCGAAGGTCACCTTACGGTAACCATACCAACCATCTTTACTGGCCCAGATGAGCATATCGCCTTTACCAGCAGTCAACGAGGTTTTGCCTTTGTTATCAGTGTATTTCGTAGCAGCCGGATAAAACTCGGCATAATTGTAAATTCGGAATTCGACTCGTGCACCCTTAACGGGCAGACCAGACTTGTCAAGTACTTGAACTTGGGTAGATGCCGTAGCCGCATAGTTGCCAATAAGGTTGATCTCGGTAAAATTGCGGGTTCGGCTCATGACTTCTTCGGGACCGTTGTAGTTACCGAAGGCACGGGTATGCATCAACAATGCCCTTGATGCGGGTGCATTAAACCAGCCAAGGTCCAGTACAGCCTCCGGTTCACAGGCACCCATGAAGTGCCACTTGCCTTCTGCCCAGGCTTCCACCCACGCATGGTTGTCGTCAGTGTGTGCCCAGCGGGGCGTATAGACCTGTCGGGCAGGGATACCGATGGAACGTAGAGCGGCAACGGTGAATGTTGATTCCTCACCGCAACGGCCGATAGCAGTGTTCATGCACGCCAGGGGCGACAAGGTACGTGCGTCACTAGGTTGGTATGTAACATGCTCGTGGCACCAGTGGTTGACTTCAAGAATAGCCTCCTCCATGCTCATTCCTGCCACTCGTTCTTTCAACTCCTTGAAGAACACGGGGCGAGACATATCCAGCGCCTCGTTATTGACACGCAGCGGCAACACAAAGTGATTGAACAGCAGTTCGGGCACTTTCTTGCCCCAGGGCATTTGCTCCCGGGCCTCAAAAGTGGCGCGTATATTCTCCAAGTGGAATTGCACCGTGTAGTCGGTTACATCGGCCAGCGGCATGTAGGCATACAAGAATTCCAATGCCTCCCGCTCTTGATCCGTTACATTCAGTCCGTTCAGGTCTGGCGTCCTCAATTCATTAATAGTTACAGCCTCTGCAGTCCAGAAAGCCGACATAACAGCACAGGTGAATAATATCAATAATTTCTTCATCATGATCTTGTCTTTATTTAATTTGACAAAGTTAGTACAAAGTTTTCAGATGAAAGAACTTAAAACCAAAACTTAAAGCAATCAAGTGTGGAAAAAAATCACTACCTTTGCACCCCAGAATAAAAAAGGAACAAATAATCAGAATGAAGACAATACGCAACTTCTGCATTGTGGCGCACATCGACCACGGCAAGAGTACGCTGGCCGATCGACTGCTTGAGTTTACCAACACGGTGGCTGGCAAGGACATGCAGGCTCAGGTGCTCGACGACATGGACTTGGAGCGCGAACGCGGCATCACCATTAAGAGCCACGCCATCCAGATGGACTATTTGAAAGATGGTGAGAAATATACCTTGAACCTGATTGACACCCCGGGACACGTGGACTTTTCCTACGAGGTCTCGCGCTCGATTGCGGCATGCGAGGGTGCGCTGCTTGTGGTGGACGCCACCCAGGGTGTTCAAGCCCAAACCATATCCAACCTGTACATGGCCATAGACAATGGACTGGAAATCATTCCTGTCATCAACAAGATCGACATGGACAGCGCTCACCCCGATGAAGTAGAGGACGAGATTGTGGAATTGCTGGGCTGTGACCCGAGCGACATCATCCGCTGCAGTGCCCGTACGGGTGAGGGCGTTCCTGCTATTCTCGATGCTATCGTGGACCGCATTCCTGCTCCCGAGGGCGACCCCAAGGCTCCATTGCAGGCCTTGATTTTTGACTCAGTATTCAACTCCTTCCGTGGCATTATCGTGTATTTCAAGATATTGAACGGCTCGATTGCCAAGGGCGATTTTGTAAAATTTGTCAATACCGAGAAAGAATATAATGTCGATGAGTTGGGCGTGCTGAAGCTGCGCCAACAACCTTGCGACCGCCTGTCGACAGGCAATGTGGGCTATATCATCTCGGGGATCAAGAATTCGACCGAGGTGAGGGTGGGTGATACCATTACCCATGTCCAGAAACCCTGTGAAAAGGCTATTGAAGGCTTCCAGGAAGTGAAGCCGATGGTGTTTGCTGGTGTTTATCCCATCGATCCTGAGGACTTTGAGAATCTGCGTGCTTCGCTCGAGAAATTGCAACTCAATGATGCTGCCCTGACGTTCACTCCCGAGTCGTCGGTAGCACTGGGATTCGGTTTCCGCTGCGGCTTCCTTGGACTGCTGCACATGGAAATCGTACAGGAGCGACTGAGCCGCGAATTCAATATGGAAGTCATCACGACGGTTCCTAACGTTTCTTATAAGGTATATGACAAGAAAGGTGGCATGACCGAGGTGCACAATCCCGCCGGATTGCCCGACATTGCCATTATCGAGAAGATTGAGGAGCCTTACATCCGTGCTTCTATTATCACCCAGAGCGAATTCATGGGCCCGATCATTACTTTGTGTCTGTCCAAACGAGGCGAACTCGCCAAGCAGGAATACATCTCAGGTAACCGACTGGAACTGACGTTTGACATTCCGCTGGGCGAAATCGTCATCGATTTCTATGACAAATTGAAGAGCATCAGCAAGGGCTATGCCTCGTTTGACTACTTCATCAATGGTTATCGGGAGTCCAAACTCATCAAACTTGACATCCTGCTTAACGGCCAGCCGGTGGATGCCTTGAGCACTTTGACACATGTGGACAATGCCGTGACATTGGGGCGTCGCATGTGCGAAAAATTGAAGGAACTGATTCCTCGTCAGCAGTATGACATTGCCATTCAAGCGGCCATCGGTGCAAAGATTATCGCTCGTGAGACCGTGAAGCAGGTACGCAAAGACGTGACTGCCAAGTGCTACGGTGGTGACGTGAGCCGTAAGCGCAAACTCCTTGAAAAGCAAAAGGCCGGAAAGAAGCGCATGAAGCAGATCGGTACCGTGCAGGTGCCCCAAAAGGCCTTCCTCGCTGTACTCAAACTTGACTAATTTTTAGGCTTGGGCGGTGGCCAACAGTGAATTGCTTAATATTGACCTCGACAATCCTGAATTCCAGGATGCTTGGGATGTTTTGCAACACACCCATCGTTCGATATTTCTCACGGGCAAGGCTGGTACCGGCAAGAGTACTTTCTTGAAATACATCCGTGATAATACCAAGAAGAAAACTGTGGTGCTGGCACCCACGGGCATTGCTGCCGTCAATGTGGGTGGGCAAACCATGCACTCGTTTTTCAAGATTCCGTTCAAGCCCATGGTTCCCGATGATCCTGACTACGCTAATCCAGCCAGGATGCGTAAGATGCTACGGTACACCAAGGAGAAGGTGAAGTTGATACGCGAGCTCGAACTCATCATTATCGATGAGATTTCTATGGTCAGGGCCGACATCATCGACTTTGTGGACAGGGTGTTGAGGGTTTATTCGGGAAATATGCGCGAGCCCTTTGGCGGTAAGCAGCTATTACTGGTAGGGGACATCTTCCAGCTTGAACCCGTGGTAACACATGACACGCGTGACATTCTGAGGCGCTATTACAAGAATTTCTTCTTTTTTAATGCGCTTGCTTTTGCACAAATCACTCTGGTTTCCATAGAGTTACGCAAGATTTACAGGCAAAGCGACTCCAACTTTATTGCACTGCTTGACCGTGTGCGCATTAACCGCGCTACACCTGCCGACATGGCGCGCCTTAACCAGCGATGCAATCCTGATTATCAGGAAGTTAATAATGAGTTTTCTATCACCCTCGCGACACGTCGAGACACGGTTGACTCGATTAATGATGAACACATGAAAGCGCTCAAGACGCCCGAATTTGTTTACGAGGGCGCCATTGAGGGTGATTTTCCGGACAACAGCTTGCCCACAGCATTGAATCTCGCATTAAAAGAAGGTGCCCAGGTCATTTTCATCCGTAACGATAAAAAAGGTCGATGGTGTAACGGCACCATCGGCAAAGTGACTAGACTAAGGGAGAATTCTGTCTATGTCGCGCTTGAAGATGGCAACGAGATGCTGGTTGAATGGGAAGTGTGGGAGAATATGCAGTACACCTATAATGAGAAGGAAAAGAAGGTGGAAGAAAAAGTCCTGGGATCGTTCTCTCAAATCCCCATTAAACCCGCATGGGCGCTGACTGTGCATAGAAGCCAGGGCCTCACATTCAACCGTGTTGTGATTGATTTTGCCGGTGGGGCATTTACTGGCGGGCAGACCTATGTGGCGCTGTCTCGTTGCACGTCGATTGAAGGCATCACTTTGCTGAAACCGCTGAATGAGAGAGATATTATCGTCAATCCGGCTGTAGTGGAATTCAGCCGCCAATTCAATAACAAACAGATGCTTACCGAGGCCATGGAGCAGGAACGGGCGAACAAACTATACCGCCGTGCCGTCCATGCCTTTGATCATCAAGAGTTTGAGACCTGTGTTGAGTGCTTTGCCGAGGCAATGAAGATTATGGATACACTTCAAAATCCAGCGGTTAAGCGCCTGATTGCCAAGAAATTGAATGTACTCAGAACGCAAGTTAAAACAATTGAGCGATTAAAACAAGTCATTGACAGCCAGAAAAAAACGCTTCAAGAGTTGGCTCTTGAGTACGCCTCGTTGGGTGACCAGGCCCTGACTATGGATGATAGTAGGGTAGTAGGAGAGGGTAGTGTGCCCTATGGCAGACGTCTCGATGATATTGCAATACGTTCTGCTTTAGCCAATTACAATAAGGCATTAAGAATCATGCCCGAATGTGTTGAGGCCATGATTGGCAAATCACGTCTCCTGATCACGTTAGATCAACTCGAGAGCGCCGAAGATGAACTGAACAAAGCGTTGGAATATGACAAGAACAATTATTCTGCGCACATGACCATTGCTGAATTGATGGAAGTGATGAAAGACATCCCCGAGGCCATAAAAGCATACAAGAAAGCAGCCAAAGCAGATAAGAAACGTCCAGAACCGCACGACCGATTGCAAACCATCTACGAAAAGATCGGTTTTGATGATCTTGCTGATGAAGAACAAGAGATTGCTGACAAATTGCGTAAAGCACTCTACAAAGCCCAGTCTAAGAAAAAGAAGAAATAAGCCGTCCTCTGTCGATTATTCCAATAATGGGGGACTAAATAGAGATTTTGCAAGATATTATTTTACATAATATCAATTCTAATTTTATTATACGTATATATATTAAATGGACACATCTAGACAACATGGAATGTTCAAAATGTGGTTCATTTTCCTTAATGTGATGCGAAATCGACCAGAATTTCTAAATCTCAGCGAGTTAAGTTTGCTAAAAATTCATCAGAATCCTTTACTCATAATGAATTACGACATTCAACATCATGCATTGAATTCATTAACTAAAAAATGAAAATGTAATCTTTCTCTAATTTCACCAGTAATTGGTGATCTCAGTGGCCAATAAAGAGCGGCAAATCATATCAGCAGATCATTAGTTTTATATTTCAAAATTTGAAATATAGTCAACAACTTGATATTACATTGATTTATTAGATATATTTATAGTGATACTTTAATAAAAATTGAGTGCCGATTGGCAATTTGTAAGCCTACTTACAGATAGCTCGTTTATTGACTATCGAAATTCATAAACAATTTAAATAATTTGTATTTATAAATTGTTAATATTAAATGATTTATATATAACTTATTGAATTAATAGTTTAGTATAGATTGTAGATTTCTTCATCATTATTGCCAGTCGTTTTTTTAGTCTTTTTTTTGCTCTATATTTTATATATAATGAGAAATGTTTCTTACCTTTGTCATTCAACTTCATCTCACAAAATCAAGATGTTAAAGACCTTACTCAAACAAGTCAAGCAGTACAAGACGGCATCATTACTAACGCCGGTATTTATCATGCTTGAAGTTGTGCTTGACGTGCTCATCCCCTTTGTGACCGCCAAGCTCATTGACAATGGCATCAGTGCCGGCCACATGCCCAGTGTCTATAAATACGGATTGATAATGCTTATCATGGCATTCCTGAGCATGATGGCGGCTATTATGGCTGGCAAATATGCCTCCTACGCTTCATCTGGCTTTGCCTGTAACCTGCGTGATGCGATGTACAAGAATATCCAGAAGTTCGCCTTCAGCGATATCGACAAGTACAGCACATCCGGCCTGGTGACTCGCATGACAACCGATGTTACAAACCTGCAGAATGCCTATCAGCAGATTATCCGCACATCCGTCCGGGCGCCATTTAACTTGCTGTCCAGCATTGTGATGTGCTTTGTTATCAGTCCACAGTTGAGTCTCATTTTTATTGTGGCCAGTGTGGTGTTAGGCGTGATTTTGGCATTGATTATCAGCAAGGTATCCAAGATGTTCGCTCTGGTATTCAAGCAGTATGACGTTTTAAACGGTGTGGTTCAGGAAAACGTATCCGGCATCCGTGTAGTCAAGGCCTTCGTTCGTGAGGATCACGAGAACGCCAAGTTCTGGAGTGCTGCTAAGCGCCTATATGATCTCAATGTAAAGGCAGAGAGCCTGATGGCACTCAACCGCCCTTTGATGAACATGGTGGTCTATGGGTGTATCATCGCCATTTCATGGTTTGGTGCACAATTCATTGTTGCCGGCAACCTCACTACAGGCCAGTTGACTTCCTTGTTCACATACGTAATGACGATCTTGATGTCCCTGATGATGCTGAGCATGATTTTTGTAACCATTACTCAAAGTCTTGCAAGTGGACAGCGTGTAGCACAGGTAATTAATGAAATTCCTGATATCGTTAATCCAGAGGATGCTTTGACCGAAATTCCCGACGGCTCTATCGATTTTAACCATGTGTTCTTTGCTTATAAAGGTGGTAGCGGCGAATATGCCCTAAATGACATAGACTTGCACATCGCCAGTGGCGAATCTGTCGGTGTGATTGGTGGTACTGGTAGCGGCAAGTCATCGCTCATTAACCTGGTGAGCCGTCTGTATGATGCTTCTAAGGGCGAAGTACTTATCGGTGGCAACAATGTGAACACCTATGACCTTGAAGTCCTGCGCAATAACGTCTCTGTCGTTTTGCAAAAGAATGTGCTTTTCACAGGCACAATTCTTGATAACCTGCGCTGGGGCGACGAAAACGCTACTCTAGAACAGTGTCAACAGGCTTGTCGTGTGGCATGTGCCGACGAATTCATTATGGAAATGCCTGATGGCTACGAGACTCGCATCGAACAAGGAGGTGCAAACGTGTCCGGTGGCCAGAAACAACGCCTATGCATTGCACGAGCTCTGTTGAAGAAACCCAAAATCATGGTGCTGGACGACAGCACCAGCGCCTGTGACAACACGACCGATGCTAGAATCCGTGCCGCGTTGCGTGATAATCTGCCAGAGATGACCAAAATCATCATTGCCCAGCGCATTAGCAGTCTCAAGGATTGTGATCGCATCCTCGTGCTCGATAATGGTAAGATGGTAGGCTTTGACACCCATGACAACTTGCTGAAGTCATGCAAGATTTACCAGGAAATCTGTGCCATCCAGGAGGAAGCCGGTGGCGACTTTGACAAACCCCAAGATAACAGAAAGGAGGTGCAATCATGAGAATGCCAGGAGGACCCGGAAACAACCGACATGTCGTGGTGGACACGACGGGTGTGAACAAGCGTAGCACTTTGTGGCGTCTGTTCAAGATTGTGATGAAACACTACAAATTCTCGTTCCTGGCTGTGGCCGTGTGCATAGTCGTGACAGCCTGCACTACCCTAGCCTCTACCCTATTCACCCGCACTCTCATCGATGATTACATCACGCCGATGATAGGTCAGGCTCATCCTGATTACGGACCCTTGGCAGAGACGTTAGTCAAGCTGGGCATTGTGCTGGCCTTCGGTGCCTTGTGCTCCTATTTGCACAGCCGCTTGATGATCAATGTGACTCAAGGCACTATGCTCAAGTTGCGCAAGGGCATGTTTGAACACATGCAGTTGCTTCCCATCAAGTATTTCGACACCCATGCCCATGGCAATGTGATGTCTAACTACACAAACGATGTGGACACCCTGCGCCAGATGATTTCCAATAGCCTTCCTCAAGCATTCAATTCACTGATTACCTTAGGCATTACGTTTGCCAGCATGATCGTGATGAGTGTTCCGATGACCATCTTGTCGATTGTCATGGCGCTTATCATGGCGTGGTCAACGACTTATCTCGGCAAACGTTCGCGCAAGCACTTCCGCGTCCAGCAGCAGAAGTTAGCCGAGGTAAACGGCTTCATCGAGGAAATGATGACGGGTCAGAAGGTTGTCAAGGTCTTCTGCCACGAGGAAAAAGCCATCGAACAGTTCGAAGTTATCAACGAGGAACTGCGCAGCAACACCTATGATGCCAACCGAATCAGCAACATCGTCATGCCCGTCAACGGCAACCTGGGCCACTTGAGTTACGTACTCATGGGCGTGCTCGGCGCAGCCCTCATCATCAGCGGCCACAGTGGCATGACATTGGGTACTCTGGTTGCCTTCTTGACGCTGAATAAGAGTTTTGCACGTCCCATTGCGAGCATCAGCCAGGAAATCAACAGTGTGCTGAATGCATCGGTCGGTGCTGACCGCATCTTTAAGTTAATGGACGAGGATGTCGAGCCTGACGCAGGCAAGGTCCGTCTGGTCAATGCCAAGCGTGGAGCCGACGGCTTCTTGCATCCTTGCAACCATCACACTGGCATCTGGGCCTGGAAAATCCCTCTCGACAATGGAAAATTGCGCTATGTCAAGGTTTCAGGAGGCGTCAAGTTCAATGATGTGGATTTCGGTTATACCGATGATAAGCAAGTGCTATTCGACATCGACATCGATGCCATGCCTGACCAGAAGATTGCCTTTGTGGGCGGCACCGGAGCCGGCAAAACGACCATTACTAACCTTATCAACCGCTTCTATGACATCCAGGACGGCAAAATCCTGCTTGATGGTATCAACGTGAATGACATCAGTAAGCGCGACCTGAGGCATAGCTTAGGCATGGTATTGCAAGAAACCCGCCTGTTCACAGGTACCGTGCTCGACAACATCCGCTATGGCCGTCTCGAAGCCACAGACCAGGAATGCATCGAAGCCGCCAAATTGGTTAATGCCGACAACTTTATCCGTCGTCTGAGTGACGGCTATCAGACCATCCTCAATGCCGATGGCGGTAACCTCAGTCAAGGTGAACGCCAGTTGTTGGCCATCGCCCGTGCAGCGGTCGCCGACCCGCCCATGCTCATCCTCGACGAGGCAACCAGCAGTATCGACACCCGCACCGAGACGCTCGTGCAACGCGGTATGGACTCCTTGATGAAAGATCGCACGACCTTTGTCATCGCCCACCGCCTCTCGACTGTACGCAACAGCGACTGTATCATCGTGCTGGAACGGGGCCGCATCATCGAACGAGGCACCCATGACGAACTCCTCGCCCTCAAGGGCAAATATTATCAACTCTACACCGGCGGAGAAATCAACTAAACCGCCCCATTTGGGAACACCTATCGACCGCTCGCCTAGCGTGGGCGGTCGCTATTTTTAGAGAAAAAATGCTGTTTGGGGTTTAGTAAATCGGTTTTTGCGTTTCTATATAGTGAATGGAGGACAAGACACGACATATCGAATCGTTGTTCAAGCAACATTACCAAGCGATGTATCGCCTGGCATTCACGATGTTGCATGACAAGGAGGAGAGCAGGGATATCGTGCACGATGTCTTTGCCCGGTTGCTGGACGGCGACATCCGTTTCGACAGCGACAAGGCGCGAGCATTCCTGTTATCATGCGTGCGCAACGGTTGCCTGAATGTCATGCGCTCTCAGGACTTCCGCGAGCGTGCCATGCGCGACTTTCCGATAACTGACGAGAACCCCAGTGACTGCGAAGCGTTTGAAAGCGAGATCAATGCGTTACAGAATGGCATAAGCCTTCTCGCTCCTCCCATTTGCCGTGAAATCATCACACTCCATTACAGCGATGGATTGACGTTCAAGGAAATCGCCACACGGCTGCAAGTCAGCGAGACGACCATATATAAGCATTTGAGAAATGCGCTCAACCAATTACGTTTAACAATTAAAGACATGGGATGATGGAAAAGACCGATTTACTGTTCCGCATGATGGACGATCCGGAACAATATACCGATGAACAATGGCGGGAAATCCTCGCCGACAGTGAATGTGCGTCGCTCTATGAGATGATGTGCAAGACGTGTAGTGCCCTTGATGCAGAGCAGGTCGATCAGGAATTCACGGCCGAAACGGTTGAGCGGGAATGGGAACGCTTTGCCGCTGCCCATCAGGTTCGCACCGTCAAGCCCTTTGATTGGAGAAAAATCACTGCCGCTATTGTCGTCCTGGCAGTCTTCGGCATCGCTGCCGCTGCCATTTATTCCCATTTCGCCCATACTCCCCAAACCGAAACCGTTGAAAACACCATTCCCAATGTAAATCCGCAAGTTGCCGACAGGACAGAGGGTGCCGTTGATGCAGAGGCGAACAAGCCTCAGGCGCACCTGTATGATGACGTGCCGCTGGAGCAGATCATCAATGACCTGGCAGCACACTACGACGTCCAGCCTCAGTGGCATGGCGACGAGGTGCGCTCGCTGCGGTTATACTATAAGTGGGAACCCGATTTCACCCTCGACGAGATCGTTGAGATGCTCAACAATTTCGAGGCATTCAGCGTCAAGCTCGATGGTGATCAACTGGTGATTACCGGGAACGACATGATGGCCAATCAATGATGAAATTGCGGGTATTGATATTATTCCTCATCGTTTGTGCAGTGGCGTTAGGCGTAGATGCACAACAGATCACGCATCGTTTCAATCGTGTATCGATGAGCGAGGCGCTGAAGTATCTGCAAGGCCAAACCGACCGTTACCGCATCGTGTTCATCTTCAACGAACTCGAGGACTTCAGCGTGACTGCCGACGTGAGAGGAAAAAGCGTCCCTGACGCCATCCGTCAACTTATCGGCTTCTATCCCATCGCCATGACCGTCAACGACAAGCACGAGATCTATGTGGAATGTACCCACAAGACCGACCGCCGCTTGATCGGTCGCCTCATCGACGAGAAAGGAGGGCCGCTGGAGTATGCCAACATCATCGTGATGGATCCACGGGATTCCACCCTGCTCACCCACGGCGTGAGCAATGCCAGCGGCATCTTTGTCATTCCTGTTGAGCGTGAAAAGGTCATTGCGCGTGTCAGTCATGTGGGTTACAAGACAGTGTATAAGCCTTGTAAGACGATGAGAATCGGTACCATCAAGATGGAACCCGAGATTATCAGGCTCCAGGAAACCTTTGTTACCGCCCCTAAAATGCAGGTAGCGCGCGACGGGACCAATTATACCATCTACAGCCTTGGCGGCACCATCATGGGCAATGCGGGTAATGCACTGGACCTGTTACGATGGGCGCCGGGTATCATGGTAGATGCTGGTGACGTTATCTCGGTCATTGGGCGCAGTTCAACCGAGATCTATGTCAACAACCGACGTATCACCAATAAATCAGAACTCAGGGCTTTGAGCTCCCATAACATCAAGCGCATTGAGGTCATCCGTGACCCTGATGCTCAATATGCCTCCACTGCCGATGCGGTCATCATGTTATACACGCACAATTCCATCAAGAACCACCTGGGCGCCAGCCTTACCGACATCGTGGACTTCAAGCACAAGGTGCCCAACACCACGACCCTGACGGTTGACGGCAAGTATAACAAGCTGTCGGGTAACGTCTCGCTGGGTTACAGCCGCAACTATTCCCGCAGTCACAACACGCAATATACTCATGCCTACGGCAGTGGCATGAAAAACGACACCACGAGCTACGCGGGCAGCGGAGACAATTATCTTGTGTTCGCCGGCATCAACTATGCCTTCACCCCCAAGAGCGTCGTGGGTATTCAATACAGTGGAGATTTCAGCAAGACGGGTATTGACCTGCAGACGTCACGTGAGTACAACCATGGTTTCGTCACAGACCAGACAGACAAAAAGTGCGACATGGCCTTGAGGCCGGACCGCCAGAGCATTTCGGCCAGTTACTCGTGGCAACGCACCGAGGACTCCCGACTGCTGCTCATCTATGATCGCACCTACTCCTGGCAGACCAATCGACAGGACATCCATAGCCCTGGCCAAGACACCCAAACAATAGACTACTTCAACGACTATGAGATCAGCACGGCCACGGCAAGATATGATTTTGTCACCCGTGGTTGGGAACACAAGTCGGGACTGGAATGGGGCCATGCCAATAATGCCAGCGAGGTAGAGAAAGCTGGCGATAGGCAGCGAAGCAACCGCAACAACTACTGGGCCTCGGCCTATTATGCGCTGAGCAAACAGTGGAATCGCTGGTGGTTGAACCTGGGATTGCGCTACGAGTTTGACTACACCAAAACGCTACAGGACGTCGTCATCCGTTATGAGAAAACCTATCATGACCTGTTGCCGAGCCTTAAGGTGGGCTATCGGGTGAACGACGACCTGGACCTCTCGGCCAGCTATCGCCGCACGCTTGTGCGCCCATCTTACAACCAGTTGCGCTCAACATTCTACTTTAACGTGTTGCCGTACAACAGCCTGGGTTATTCCTTCTTGTCAAACTCTGATTTCATGACAGGTCACTCATCGCAAGAGAATTTACCGAGCAACAACCTGTCGCCCAATATCATCTACCTGGGCGCTGATGACATCGCTACGGGCAATCCCGAGTTGCGCCCCACGGCGACCGACCGCTTTGCCCTGACGGCCCAGTATCGGCACTTTGCGGCCCAACTGTCCTACAGCCGTGTGGACAATGCCATCCAGAACGTACATCAGTTGTTGAGTTCAGGAGCCTTGCTCCATAGCCCCATCAACATCGGCCGAATTCATGCCCTGAGCCTCGACCTGGATTATTCCTACAGTAACAGATATTTCAACGTCTTCTTGCTGGCATCGGGCACTTGGCCCCGCATTCCCGTGCCCTCGTTGGGACGGGAAAAAATCGAGAGCAGGCCGTTTGCCTTGCTGCATGGCAACCTACAGTACAACATCTCGCAGCATGTGATGCTGGGGTGCGACCTGCTGTATTCCACGCCCTGGACCTCGGGCTGCAGCACACGCTGCAATTCAAGGCTGGGGTTGAACCTGAGCGTGATGGCGCGCTTGCTCGGCAACAGGCTCACCCTGGGCGCCAACTTCAATGACGTATTCAACCGCAGCATGAGTACCCGCAACGAGACGCAATATGGCAACGTGTTCAACCGCACCGACATCCACAACGACTCGCGCAGTGTCTCGCTCATGGTCAGGTGGACGTTCAACACCATCAACAACCCGTTCAAGCGCCGCAGCGGCAACGATGCCACCCTGCAACGCACCCAAGAAACAGTCAACTAAATTAGGCTTTAGGCTTTAGACAACTAACCAATTAAACAACAATAGAAATATGAAAACGAAAATGTTATTTTTGGCAATGATCGCCTTGATCGCCATGACCGCCTGCACGACCGATGAGCCAATCATGAATACTCACGTCAATCAAGAGGACCCTAATACACCTGTGCTGCCTGTGGGTGATTTCCAGATGTGGCCCACACCCTCGATTGACGACAGCAATCTGCAGGGCGAGGGTTACACATTTGACTATTGGAGAGAGCACAAAGACGAAGCACAAACGGGTGATGAACTCATGGCCATGTGCAACATCCCCAATGATTTGCTTAAAAACATGTCAACACCCAACCTTGCCTGGACCTGCTTCAATCACCCCTATAACACCGATTGGATAGCTTTTAACAATTACTATGAAGGCATTTTATCGGTGATGACGAGATTTAATGGCTATGGGGAACTCATGAAACGAAAAAGCGGTGCTGAAGCCGTGATAGACCTCTTTGTTCAGTTGGGTTACAATGAAGAGGGTAAAATCAATGTGAACGAGCCATCAATGATTGCATGGACCCTGGTGCTGTGCACAGCCAACGATTATCTGGCATTTAATCAGGAACAGGTGTCAAGACTTGCCAAAGAGGTGCTTTATAAAGAATTTATTGCTAATGTGACATCTTCCGCAAACCTCTATCTATCACACAAGTCTTATTGCCTGTTGGGCGCATTTATGGCCTATCATTATGATGAGGAACTGCCAGAAGAGCAACGTATCCTGCTCGCCAGTTTCATTAGAAATCTGAGCATGACATACTATACCAGCGAGGTGGACTTAGTCCGTTCATACACCATCATCAAAGAAAGCCTGAACCGCCTCGCCGGGGAATAACATTTTTAGATAGAAATCATTATGAAAAAGATTCTTTATTTACTGCTTATTGGGCTGCTGTCACTGACAGCCTGCGATGAGAAGGACGAGCCGCAATCCGCCATCGAGACATTCACGGTCAACGGTGTGTCATTCAATATGGTAAAAGTCAAGGGCGGCAGCTTTACGATGAATATGGAATTGCCGCTTACACCAACGGGCGTACTTTTTCAGGATTCGACCCTTGATGTCACAGTTGCCGACTACAGTATCGGCCAGACCGAGGTCACACAAGCTTTGTGGCAAGCCGTAATGGGCAATAATCCCAGTTATTTCTCAAGCAACGAAATCTTTATGGTTGAGAAAGAGGGGGAGTTTGAGGATGACCTGAACCGACCTGTCGAATGGGTATCGTGGGATGACTGTCAAGCGTTTATTGAAAAGCTGAACGAACTCACGGGGCGACACTTCAGGATTCCAACCGAAGCCGAGTGGGAGTTTGCAGCCCGTGGAGGAAACAAGACGCACGGCTACCCCTATGCGGGAAGTGATAACATTGATGATGTGGCTTGGTGTCTTGGAAACACCGACAACATGACGCATCCTGTCGGCCAGAAAAAGCCTAATGAATTGGGCCTCTATGACATGAGCGGCAACGTGCGTGAATGGTGCCTAAATTGTATCTCATTTAGAATGGCCGATGGGACAAGCTATGCATACCGCATAGTTCGCGGAGGTTCATATTGCCAGATGTGCTTCGTGTGGTATCGTGACCGTGCAACGCAAAATGTAAAAGGAAGCTCTCTCGGCTTGCGCCTCGCCATGTGATAACATTCATGAATTTAATATCGATAATAAAAACAATAAATCATGAACACGATTAAGAAACTGATGGCCCTGCTGCTGGCGATGCTGGCGGTGTCTTTACTCACTGCTTGCAACAAGGATGATGAGTCTGATCACAAGCAGAAATTCACCACTGCCATCAATAACCGGGCATGCAGGAATGGCGTGGTCGTCTTCTCGCAAGGCACTGCTGAGGTCGAAATCTCCTTTAATGCTCGCACGGCGATGCGCACCATCAAAATCACAAGCACTTATAAGGATATTGATGGGCAATCACGCACGCTCACCACGCCCGAGATAGAAATGCCCTCACCGTATGGCTCTCCCATTAATTTCTATTCTTTCTCTACGACCGATAACCTGGGGGACGGAGTTAAAAACTTGCACGGGAGCCTCGACATTCAAACCGGCATCATGCTATACACCTTCCAACAAGATGATTACACCATGGTCTGCACAACCCACCTGCTGTTCAACAATGTCATTACAAGCATCATCGACCCGATGGGTGCATCCATTAATACCAACATGTCATCCTATCTTTTCATGCTGGACAGCAATGCCAAGACTTGTATCATGCAGATAAGCAATTTTGTTCAGGGCGTCAATGGTGCTGTGCAGGCTGCCGTTGTCGAATACAATGGCCTGAAAGTGACGATTACCGATCAAGGCTACCTCATCAAGGCCGACGAAGCCAAGGCCACTCAAGGCACCCACTACGACCTTACCGACGTGGATGTGACAATCGATAGGAACTGCTCACATTTTTCCGGTTCATTTAACACCAAAGTGAGCCGTCACGAGTTCAGTGGCAACCTCTTTCAGTAAAATCATATATTGAAAATCATGAAGAAGACAATGATTGCACTCGTGTGCATGCTGATGGCCGCTGGAACGGCCATGGCGCAGAAGACATTCACTTTTGGCCCCAAAGTCGGCGTGGACTATACCCACCGGTGGGGCAAGAACATCAACGACGAGAGCGCTTTGAACTTTCAAGCTGGTGTGTTCATGGAGTATCGCTTCAATAGTAAATTTGCTATCGCTCCCGAGGTGGTGTTCGCTACTCATGCCCGCCCCAAGCGTGAATGGAAAGATTGGTGGCTGAGCGAGGAACCGACACGTGATATAACCTCGACTTATCAGACCAATTACATCAACATTCCTGTCATGTTCAAATATTATGTGACCAAATCGTTGAGCATTGACCTGGGACCGCAACTGGGTTTAAAGGTCTATGATAAATGCACCGATAAGTGGGAAGATAGCAACGGCCATTGGGATGAAAAGTACAACATGAGCCACCGAAGCGTTGATTTCGGCCTCGGACTTGGTGCAACCTACAATTTCAGTGAAAAAGTCTTTGTACAACTCCGCTACACCCTAGGCTTATTGCCGCTATATGAAGACAGTAACGCCAGGAACGGCAACGCCCAACTCTCCATCGGTTACCGCTTCTAATCATATCAGCCGGGTTTTGAGATGAGATAAACACCCTTTTGGGTATTGCTGTCAAGATGAAGAACCTGTATTTTGCAACGAATTAATCACATAAATAAAAGAGAAAGAATCATGGAAATGACAAAGAAACTGATGACCCTGGTGCTGGTGATGCTGGCACTGACGGCCTGTAAAGATGACGGTGAGGTTGTTTATATGCTCCCCGAGAAAAAGCCTATCCAGTTGAGCGCTGAACAAAAGCAAATGCGCGACAACAACAATGAGTTTGCCTGGCGGCTGTTCCAGACCATGCAGGAGCAGAAAGGCGACACCAGCACTGTGGTGTCACCCATCAGTGTGACCTATATGCTGGGGATGCTTAACGCCGGTGCAACAGGAACAACACGTGACGAAATCACGGCAACGCTGGGATTCGGCTCAGACCCGACGGCGGTGAACGAATACTGCAAGAAAATGATCGAGGAGGCACCTAACGTCGATCCGGCCGCGACCGTGAAAATCGCCAACTGCATCAACGTCAATTCTGCTATGGGATTAAGTCTGCTCAAACAGTATGTCAACGACATGACGAACTATTATAGCGCTCAAGTCGAGGCTCTGGACTTCACCAAGAGCAGTACCTTGGAGAAAATCAATAAGTGGTGCTCAAAGAATACAGACGGGATGATTCCCAGTATCCTAGACGAGTTGAATCCCGATGCTGCCATGTGTCTGTTGAACGCCATCTATTTCAATGCTGACTGGACCGAGAAATTTGACGTGAACGACACCCGTAACTCGAGTTTTACCTTGCCTGACGGATCTATCGTGACGCGTGAACTCATGCATCGCAAGGCCATCGCACAAGGCTGCGAGAGCGAGTTGTGCTCCATGCTGCGCATACCCTTTGGCAGCGGCGGCTATAGCATGTATGTCATGCTGCCTGCCGAGGGGAAGACCACGGGCGACCTCATCCGCGAGATGAGCCAGCAGGAATTGACCGAACATCTGGACGCCATCGACATGACACCCCAAGAGGTGGATATCCTCATGCCTCGATTTGAAATCATGAGCGACATCGACCTGATTGATGTCCTCAAGCCCATGGGCATCAAATCGGCGTTCACCACCAGCGCCAACTTCTCAAATATGTCTGACATGGGACTGTATGTATCAATGATGAAACAGAAGGCCAAGATCGAGGTCAACGAGGACGGAGCCAAAGCATCGGCAGTGACCGTTTCTGTAATAGGTCCTACATCCCCTGGACCACAGCACTATGAAAAAGCCGAGTTCCATGCCAACCGCCCCTTCCTGTATTTCATACTCGAGGAGAGCACCCGCAGCATCTTCTTCATCGGCACCTTTTGTGGCAACTAACTGAATACGCCTGCCTTCTCAAAATTGGCCAGCCAGGGGCAGGTGGGCAATGAGTTTCTGCATTTCAGCTTTCGGGAAACCTTGGCTACCGTAAAGCATCATTTTTATTGCACTTTTCTTGGCTCAACGCTAGCCTTATTAGTGGGAGGATCATTCTTCCCACTAATTTTTGGATTGTCAAACGGGTTTGCTGAAAATCAACATATTAGAAAAACTCTCTTCAAAAACCATGATTTGCTTCCTTACAACAAGGCCATGAACACAATAAAAAAGAAAAATATTGGTTTTTTTAGGCCATTGTGAATAAAAAGCAGTACCTTTGCGGGATATTTGGAAATCAACTTATTAACTGACTATACTATAGACAAATGGCAAAAAAACTGACCGAGAGAGTGACTTGGGTTGGAAAGGTGGACTGGGAACTGAAGACGTTCCATGGCGACGAACTGTCCACACATCGCGGCTCGAGTTATAACTCCTATTTGATTCGTGACAAGAAAAACGTATTGATTGACACATCGTGGCTGCCTTATAGCCGTGAGTTTGTAGCGAACCTCAAACGCGAGATTGACCTCGACAAGATTGACTATATCGTGATGTGTCACAACGAGATAGACCATAGCGGCGCTCTCGTTGACTTGATGCGCGAAATCCCCAATACACCCATTTATTGTACTGCTAAGGGTGAGGCCATCATCCGTGGTCACTACCACCAGGATTGGAATTTTGTTAATGTCAAGACCGGTGACAAACTGGAATTGGGTGACATTACGCTGACTTTCATCGAAGCCACGATGCTCCACTGGCCCGACACGATGTTCTGCTACTTGAGCGGTGAGGAAATCCTGTTCAGCAACGACGGTTTCGGCCAGCATTATGCTACCGAGTCCCTCTATGACGATCAGGTATGTATGGCCGAGGTACTGCAAGAGGCCGAGAAATACTATGCCAACATCATCGCTCCCTTCAGCCCGCTTTGCAACCGCAAGGTGAAAGAGGTCGTTGGGATGAACCTGCCCCTGAAGATGATCTGCCCGAGCCACGGCATCATCTGGCGCAACAATCCCGGCTTAATTATCGAGAAATACCTCCAGTGGAGTGACGCCTACCAGGAGGACCAGGTCACCATCGTCTATGACACGATGTGGCAGAGCACCCGCCTGATGGCACAAGCCATTGCTGACGGCATCCGTGAGCAGTCTCCCACAACGACCGTGAAGATTTACAATGCAGCCCAGAACGATAAGAACGACATCCTCACCGAGGTGTTCCACTCACGTGCTGTGCTCGTGGGATCTCCCACTATCAACAACGGCTACAGCTATGCCATTGCCGGTATCCTCGAGATGCTCAAGGGCATGAAGTTGAAGAAGAAAAAAGGTGCCGCTTTCGGCAGCTTCGGCTGGAGCGGTGAGGCCGCCAAACTGATTACCGAGCACCTGAAGGCCGCTGGCATCGAACCCGTGAACGACGGCATTCGCGCCCAGTGGGTACCCAATCAGGACGCCCTGGAGCAGAGCCGACAATTTGGCCGCGACTTCGCCAAACAACTGTGATTTGGTCAAACAACTTGAACAACAATAAACAACATATACAACTAATAACTAATAACTAAAGCAAATGAACAAAGTCGTTAGTAAAGAGCAGTTTTCTGCTAACGTGACGAAGCTTGTCGTTGAGGCTCCCCTCATCGCCAAGTCACGCCGTGCGGGCCACTTCGTGATTGTCCGCGCCGGCGAAAAAGGCGAACGCATTCCCCTGACGATCGCCGACAGTGACCCCAAGGCTGGTACCATTACACTGGTGATTCAAAGCGTGGGTGACAGTACCCGCAAGATTTGTGCCCTGGAGCCGGGTGAGTTCCTTAATGACGTGGTTGGTCCCCTGGGACAGGCTACACACATCGAGAAATACGGCACCGTGCTTTGTGCCGGTGGTGGTGTGGGTACCGCTCCCCTACTCCCCATTATCCGCGCCATGAAAGAGGCCGGTAACCGCGTGATCAGCGTTCTGGCAGGTCGTACAAAGGACCTTATTATCCTTGAGGACGAGGTGCGTGCTTCAAGCGACGAGGTTATCATTATGACCGATGACGGCAGCTATGGCAACAAGGGTGTTGTCACCGTAGGCATGGAAGAGGTGCTCAAGCGCGAGAAGGTGGACTATTGCGTGACCATCGGTCCCGCCATCATGATGAAATTCTGTGCCCTGTTGACCAAGAAGTATGAGGTGCCTACCGAGGCTTCGCTCAACGCTATCATGGTTGACGGTACTGGCATGTGCGGCGCTTGCCGCGTGACCGTGGGCGGCAAGACGCGCTTCGTGTGTGTCGAGGGTCCCGAGTTCAATGCTCATGAGATTGATTTTGACGAGTTGATGATGCGCCTCAAGGGAGCTCAGTAATGCTCGCTTTGCTCGCAGTATAGAGTTTAAAGTATAGAGTTTAGAGAGGCTCCGCCTTGATGCTAGCTAGGTTTTAGACGATAGCAATCGTACTTAAAACTTACAACTTACAACTTACAACTTTAAAAAGAAAATATAACAATGGAACAGAATAATATCGATCCGCGTAATGAACAGTGGCGTGTAGATTTGCGCAACGCCAAGACTCCCAAGGAGCGTACCGCCATCCCCCGTGTGGAGATGCCACAACTCGACCCGAAATACCGTATCACCTGCAACGAGGAGGTGAACCAGGGCATCAGTGCTGAACAGGCTGTGGTTGAAGCCAGCCGTTGTCTGGACTGCGCCAACCCGCAGTGTGTAACCGGTTGCCCCGTAAACATCAATATCCCCAAGTTTATCAAGAACATCGAGCGTGGTGAGTTCGGTGAGGCTGCCGCAACCCTCAAGGAGACCAGCTCACTGCCCGCCGTGTGTGGCCGTGTTTGCCCTCAGGAGAAGCAGTGCGAGTCGCGTTGCATCCACACCAAGATGAAACACCCCGCAGTCGCTATCGGCTATCTGGAGCGCTTTGCCGCCGACTGGCAGCGTGACAATCTGCCTCAGGAGGTGCCCGCTATGGCTCCCGCCAACGGTATCAAGGTTGCCGTCATCGGCAGTGGTCCCTCGGGACTGTCGTTTGCCGGTGATATGGCCAAGAAGGGCTTCAGCGTAACTGTATTCGAGGCGCTGCACGAGATCGGTGGTGTGTTGAAATATGGTATCCCCGAGTTCCGTCTGCCCAACCACATTGTGGACTATGAAATTGAAGGCCTCAGGAAGATGGGCGTTGAGTTCGTCAAGGACTGCCTCGTAGGCAAGACCATCAGCTATGAAGACCTGCACGAAATGGGTTTCAAGGGCGTGTTTGTCGGCTCCGGTGCCGGTTTCCCCCGCTTTATGAATATCCCCGGTGAGAACCTCAACGGTATCATGTCGAGCAACGAGTACCTGACCCGTATCAACCTGATGGAAGCAGGCCGTGGCGGCGACACCCCCGTGCTGCGTGGCAAGACCATCGCCGTCATCGGTGGCGGTAACACCGCAATGGACTCGACCCGTACCGCCTTGCGCATGGGCACCGAGCGCGTCATCCTTATCTATCGCCGCAGCGAGGAGGAGATGCCTGCCCGTCGTGAGGAAGTGGGCCATGCCAAGGAAGAGGGCGTTGAATTCAAGACCCTGCACAACCCCATCGAGTACATCGGTGACGACAAGGGCCGCGTAGTGGCTATGCGCGTCCAGAAGATGGAACTGGGTGAGCCCGACGCTTCAGGTCGTCGCAGCCCCGTGCCCATCGAGGGTGCTATCGAAGAAATCCCCGTTGACCTGGTTATCGTGGCAGTGGGTGTTTCACCCAACCAGCTCGTGCCCCGTTCAATTCCCGGTCTGGACATCAGCAAGCGCAACACCATCGTGGTGAACGAGGAAACCATGCAGTCGTCGGTGGGCGACCTCTATGCCGGTGGTGACATCGTGCGTGGCGGTGCTACCGTGATCCTCGCCATGGGTGACGGCCGTCGTGCCGCCCTCAACATGGCCAAGGAACTCCTGGGAGAGTAATCTCTTAGTTTTTATACTACAGCATCTATGGGAATCAGTCTGCAAGGGCTGTTTCCCATTTTTTCATTTCGGGATAAGCGATGTAAGCCCTACGATGAAAGTCGAGCGAAGGATTAGGATGATAGGCATGGGGTGGTAACTGACGAATTGTCATAGTTGGATTCTTAAGTACTGACTTTTCCATAATAAAACTTGAATAATAAAACACTTATTTACTTAGTCATTTTCAAAGGGTTAGAATAAAACCACTACGGTTTTAGTCATCAACTTAATCATATCTGTCATTATAACTGGCAATACCTGTTCCAACCGATAAAGATTTGCGAAATTTTATTAAAAAAGGTGGCCGAAAGCAATAATTTCAGTCAAGTTGTTTGTTCTACCCTTGAATTACACTATCTTTGCGGTGAATGAAAAGAAATAGGACGCAGCGCATTGCTTGGATGCTTGCGGCAATTGCCGTGAGCGTTGGTTTGTTGTGTGGCTGTGGTGGCCGCAAGGAGATGAGCAACCGTGTCATAGTCCAGAATGACGACTTCACCCTGACGGGCGACAGCATCATCGAGGATTCCATTTATGCCTGCGTTGTCTCAAATAACCGCATCGAGACAAACATCACGTTAGACCGCCTGGACAGTCTGTACAGCCATGTGGACACGGCCCAGGTTCGCTTTGTCAAGGGCAAGACGTGGCGGATGCGTGACAAGCACCCCGTTATGATGCCGGAATACCGCAGCAATCAGCCGCTGGTCGACGTGCTATACAGAATGTCGGTAGAGCACATTTCCGATGCTGTTGACAAGACTGGTCGTTTTGCTCCCTCGCAGAACAATTACAGCCGCCTGTACTGTTCCATCTTCCTGTCTCTAGCGGCGCTCAAGCCTCATCAGTCGATGGCTACCCTGCGGGCTATGGTAGACCGCGACAGCATCATCATGCAACGCGAGGGCCAGTGGCCCGTGGTGAGCGACCACATCGGTTGGGCCACTGCCGCGTGGGAAGTCTATAAGACAACTGGTGACCGCAAGTGGCTCGCCTTCTGCCGTAGGGTTATTGAGAAGACCTTGAAAATCAATCGGGAAGTCTTGCTCGACCATGAGACTGGCCTGATTCACGGTGCGGGATACACCTCGTCACGGCCACTGGGTGTGCGCCGTATGACCTGGATGGGATATAATGACTTTTTTGCCTGCATGTCATTGGGTAACAACATCTTGACAGCCAACGCATATTCCATTTTGAGTAATATCTGCGACGAACTGGGTATCGAGAATGAATATGAAAAGGATGCCCAACGGCTCAAGGACGCCATTAACCAGCACTTGTGGAACGAAGATAAGGGCTTCTACTGCTCATTTCTATACGGCATGGCCTATCCCAAGCAATCCCCGCTCACCGACAATACCTCTCAAGCCATGTGCGTCTTGTGGGGCATTGCCGATGACAACCGAGCCGAAAACCTCATAGCCTATACTCCTGTTTCCAACCAGGGCGTCAACGTTTCCTATCCCGCTGCCAATCAGATTGAACCTTATTTTGCCAATGCCTCATGGGCAACCACTCAGGCGTTATGGAACCTTGCAGCGGCATGGGTAGGCAATGAGAATGCCTTGAGGCACGGCCTAGGCGCACTATACCGTGCTCAAGCCCTGTACCAGTCGCGAGGCATCCACATGCAGAACGTGGGTATTGATGACTTGGGCACCAGCGCTTCAAACGCAGCGATGATTCTGCGAGTGTTTTTGGGCATGAATTTCACACCTGAAGGCATCGAATTCGCGCCCCTGGTACCAGCCTGCATGCCTGGCAAAAAGACCTTCAAAGGGCTGAATTATCAACGTGCAGTCCTGAACATCACGGTCGAGGGAACAGGCAATAACATTGTGTCCATTACCGACAACGGCAATGTGCTGGAAAGCGCCTTCCTGCCGAATGCAATTGAGGGGAATCACCATATTGTCATCACCCTTGAGAACGACAACAAATCCTCGCAACGTGTGACCGTTCACCACAACGAGTTTTTCCTGCCCCCTACCCCTACGGTCACTTGGACTAGCGACACAGGCCGCATCGAGGGCTTTGTTCCAGGCACTCCTTACCGATTATCGGTTAATGGGCAGCTGAATGCGCTGAATGATTCTGTGTTCGTTCTGCCTCATTCCGATGCATTTGCCGAGTACTCGGTCGAGATAGCAGGCAAGTACGGCAATGGCTTCATGTCAAAGCCCCTGCTCTACTTCGGCTTGACTCCTCAGGTCGCTTTCTTCCCAGAGTCGGAAGACGGCCACACGGCCGTCAAAATGCGTGTTGCCGAGGGCGGAGACTACCTGCTGGATATCGGTTACCATCCCACAGGAACACTCGATGTGCGCAAGGTGAGTGCCAATGGCCATTCCATGGGCACATTGGTGATGGCGCGCAGCAGGAATACTGATGATGAAGAGCTGGCTTACAGCAACATGGTTCTCGTCAAGTTACTCAAGGGTGAAAACCGCATCGAGTTTGACCAGATACGTTTGCCCAAGGCGTTCACCACGTGTGAGCCCGTGCATGTGAGGGTGATTAAGTTTTAGGTCGAACTATCTCTGAAGACAATTCTTTTAACTACAAAAATATAAGTGACTTTATGAAGACAAAATTCATCTTGATCGCAGCCATGGCTGCTGCGGCATTGACCAGCCAGGCCGATGAAGGCCGCTTGTTGCGCTTCCCTGGCACCAATGGCCGCGAGGTGGCATTCAGCTATGCTGGTGACATCTACACCGTGCCCATCACCGGTGGCACAGCCCGCAAACTCACGTCCCACAAGGGTTATGAGGCCTTTGCACGCTTCTCGCCCGATGGGCAGACTATCGCGTTCACGGGCCAGTATGACGGCAATACCGAAGTCTACGTGATGCCTGCCGTGGGTGGCGAGCCCCGTCGCATCACCTTCACTGCCAGCAATCCCCGTGACGATTGGGGCGACCGCATGGGTCCCAACAACATCGTCATGACTTGGACCCCTGACGGCAAGGGCGTTATCTACCGCAATCGCATTAGCGACAGCTTTGACGGCAAGTTGTGGTGCGCTCCCCTCGACGGGAGCATGTCCAAGCAGTTGCCATTGCCCGAGGGCGGTTTCTGCTCCTATAATGCCGACGGTACCAAGATGGCCTATAACCGCGTTTTCCGCGAATTCCGCACGTGGAAATACTACAAGGGCGGTATGGCCGACGACATCTGGATCTATGACACCCAGGCCAAGACGGTGACCAACATTACCGACAACATTGCCCAGGACATCGACCCGATGTGGATTGGCGACGAGATTTACTTTATGAGCGACCGCGATAACCGCATGAACATCTTTGTCTATAACACCCGCACAGGCACCACCCAGAAAGTGACCGACTTTACCGAATATGACGTGAAGTTTGCCAACTGCGGTGGCGGCAAGATTGTGTTTGAAAACGGAGGTTATCTCTATGTGCTCGATCCCTCAACCAAGCGCAGCGAGAAAATCACGGTCTATCTCAACAGCGAGAACAACTTCGCCCGCGAAGAACAGCGCAAGGTGAAGGAGAACCTCACTGGAGGTAGCCTGGCGCCCGATGGCAGCCGCATCGTCATCAGCGCCCGCGGTGAGGTCTTTGACGTGCCTGCCAAGCATGGCGTGACGCGCAACATCACCCACACCCCCGGTGTACACGAGCGCAACGCCCAGTGGAGCCCCGACGGCAAGAACATCGCCTATATCAGCGACCAGACTGGTGAGACCGAGCTGTGGATGCGCCCCGTCGACAGCGATAAGGCCATCCAGCTGACCAAAGACAACGACACCTATATCCGCGACTTTGAGTGGAGTCCCGACGGCAGCCAGATTGTTTATACTGACCGCAAGAACCGCATTGTGCTGCTGAACGTCAAAGCCATGACCAAACAGACTTTGCTGACCGACGAGATGGGCGAAATCCCCACTCCCTCCTTCTCGCCCGACGGCAAGTGGTTCACCTATTATCGTCAGGGAACTAACGAGTATGGCGTTGTTTACCTCTATAACATTGCCGAGCGCAAGGAGTACCCGGTGACTGACCGCTGGTATGACAGCAACTCGCCTGTCTTCAGCAGTGACGGCAAATACCTGATTTTTGCTTCGGCACGTGATTTCAACCCCATCTACAGCAACATCGAGTGGAACTTCGCTTATCGTGACATGGAGGGCATCTACCTCGTCATGTTGGCCAAGGACACGCCCTCGCCTTTCCTCCCCAAGGACGACCAGGTGAATGCCGGTGGTGACAAGTCCAAGGATGCTGCTAAAGACGCTCCCAAGGACAAGAAGGGCAAGGGAAAAACCGCTGTTGACACCAATGCCACACGCATCGACATCGACGGCATTGCCGACCGCATCGTCAAGATTCCTATTGGCACAGGCAGTTATGGCAATTTCGTCTGCAACGGCACTCACCTCTGGTATAGCGGACGCGGTAGCGTTCACGTCTATGACTTTGCCGAGCAGAAGGACGAAGTGATTGCCGACCGTGCTTTCATGGTTCCCTCGGCCGATATGAAGACCGCTGCTTTCCTGAAAGGGGAAGACCTGTATATCGCTCCGTTGACACCTCGCAAGGCCGACTTGAGCGAGGCCGTAAACCTCGATGACATGATTGCCACAGTCAACTATGACCAGGAGTGGAACCAGATCTTCAATGAGGCCTGGCGTGCCTATCGTGACGGCTTCTATCTCGAGAATATGCACGGTGTGGATTGGCAGGCCATGCACGACAAGTATGCCGCCCTGCTGCCCTACGTCAAGAACCGTCTGGATTTGACCTACGTCATCGGTGGCATGATCAGCGAGTTGGCTGTGGGCCACGCCTACGTTGACGGTGGCGACCACATCAAGGCTGACCAGCACAACATCGGTATGCTTGGTGCCGAATTGGAGCAGGCAGCTAACGGTTACAAAATCACCAAGATCCTGCGTGGTGCTCCTGACCGTGAGGAACTGCGCTCGCCGCTGCTGGAGCCTGGCATGAACGTCAAGGAGGGCGACATTATCACCGCTGTGGACGGCGTGAGTGCCGCTGGTGTGGCCAATATCTACACCCTGCTTCGCGACAAGGCCGGTGTGATGACCGAGCTGACCTTGAACGGTAACCGCAAGGTGGTTGTCAAGCCCATTCAGGACGAGTATCCCCTGTATCACCACGAATGGGTACAGCACAATATCGACTACGTGAGCGAGAAGACTGGCGGCCGTGTGGGCTACATCTACATCCCCGACATGGGTCCCGAAGGTCTGCGTGAGTTCTCGCGCTACTTCTTTGCCCAGACCGACAAGGAAGCCCTCATCGTGGACGATCGCGGCAATGGCGGTGGTAACATCTCGCCGATGGTCATCGAGCGCTTGCTGCGCAAACCTTACCGCATGACCATGTACCGTGGCAGCAACTACAACGGCACAACGCCCGAGCGCACGGTCGTTGGTCCCAAGGTGCTACTGGTGAACAAGTACAGCGCCAGCGACGGCGACCTCTTCCCCTGGAGTTTCAAGGAGAACAAGATCGGTCCCGTGATCGGTACCCGCTCGTGGGGTGGCATCGTGGGCATCAGCGGTTCACTTCCTTATATGGACGGAACTGATATCCGTGTGCCCTTCTTCACCAACTATGACACCCGCGGCAATTGGATTGTGGAGAACCATGGTGTTGACCCTGACATCCTTATCGACAACGACCCCGTGAAGGAGTTCAACGGCATTGACCAGCAGCTCGACAAGGCCATCGAGGTTATCCTCGACCTGCTCAAGGACCGCAAGCCCATGCCCAAGACCCCCGCACCGCGCACCCTCCACGACCTGGGCGTCGATTAGAATTTAGGCTTTAGGTATTAGGCTTTAGGTATTAGGTAGCATCCGCACTCCAAATGAATGGAATGCGGATGCTTATTAAACTGTGTAATTATTAGCGTAAATTCGTAATAATTGAATGCGGATGCCTCACTAATCTCTAATCACTAATCTCTCATCTGCGAGCAACGCGAGCTTTACCAGCTGCCGCTGAGGAGGTAGTCGATCAGGGCGGTTACGTCGTTGATTCTTACATCGTTGTCATGGTTACAGTCGGCAGCATCGACATTGATGCCCGAGCCGTCGCCACTCAGCAGGTAGTCGATCAAGGCTGTCACGTCGTTGATTCTCACATATCCGTCACCGTTCACGTCGCCAAGCAGGAAGGCCTGCTTCTCAGTGAAGTAGCCGGGATTGCTGGGACCGCCGTCGATGTGGGCATAGTCTTTGCCGGTGTGGTTTGCATCGTAGGCTGTGCCTTGGCCGCCCACCAGGCTGATGCAATTCTGGAACATGTTGTCTGAACTGTTGACAGTCGTCGTGCTCCACGCGTCGCCTACATAGATGGTGCTGAGCATTGTGCAGTTCTGGAACATGTACTGCATGCTTCTCACCTTGCCGGTATTGAAGTTGCTCAAGTCGAGGCTTGACAACTGATTGCAGCCAGTAAACATATAGCTCATGTTTGTCACATTGGCCGTGTTGAGGCTGCTCACGTCAAGGCTGGTCAGAGCCCTGCATCCGGTGAACATGGCATACATGCTTGTCACGTTGTCGGTGTTGAAACCGCTCACGTCGATGCTGGTTAACCTGTTACATGAATAGAACATGGCGCCCATGTTGGTCACGTTCTCGGTATCGAAACCGCTCAAATCAATATTACTCAAGCGACTGCAGCCCTCAAACATGGAAAGCATGCTTGTCACGCTTGAAGTATTGAGGTTTTCTATCCCTGTAAAAGTCGTGAGCTGGTTCATGTAGTAGAACATGTAATTGGTTGTCGTGAGACGGGCGTCAGCAAACGAGTCATCAAACACCACTTGGGTGACAGCGGTATTGGTCACGTCATCGTACCATCCGGGATGGCTGTTTTCGGCTGGCATGTCGAAGGTCGTGCCCTCGCGGATGCTGCGCTCGGTGTCGTAGTAGAACGTCAGCGTCGTGTTGTCAGCAGTATATACGGCATAAGCCTCGGGCTCGGTGGACGCATTGATATCGGTGAAGTAGCCCGGGTTGCTGGGGCCGCCGTCAATGTGAGCATAGGTGGCATCTATGTGGTCGGCATCGAAGGTCGTGCCCATGCCACCGACCAGGCTGGTACACTCTCCGAACATATTTCCAGAGTCCATAATAGCCGCAGTGCTCCAATCACTGCTCACAGTGATAGTCCGCAGACTGTTACTATAATGGAACATATCAAACATGATGGTCACCTTAGACGTGTTGAAACTGCTCAAGTCAAGGCTTTTCAAGCCTTTGCAACCGAAGAACATCATGCCCATATTGGTCACCTGGGACGTGTTAAAACTGCTCACGTCAAGGTTTGTTAGGCTAGTGCAGAAAGCGAACATGCCGGCCATATTGGTCACCTTAGACGTGTTGAAGTGGCTCAAATCAATGTTTGTCAACTTTGTACAGGCTTCGAACATCCAACGCATGGTGGTCACCGCGCTGGTGTTCAGGTAGCTGATGCCCGTGATGGATTCAAGTTTCTCCATTTTATAAAACCAATCGCAGGTGGTTGTCGGGCGTGCATCAGCGAACGAGGGGTCAAAGACCACCTTGGTCACCAAGGCATTGGTGCCGTCGGTGTCCCAACCGGTATCGTTTTCGTCCTCGTTTAGGTCGTAGGTCGTGCCCTCGCGGGAGCTGCGCTGGTCGTCATAGTAGAACGTCAGCGTCGTATTTGACGGCGTATAGCAAGCATAGGCCTCGTTACCGACGGAGAAGTAGCCCGGGTTGCTGGGGCCGCCGTCGATGTGAGCGTAGGTGGCATCTATGTGGTCGGCATCGAAGGTCGTGCCCATGCCACCGACCAGGCTGGAGCAGCCCCAGAACATATCCGCTGATACTATCAAAGCATCCATGTTCCAGTTGTCGACGACATAGATGGTTTCCAGCTGAGAGCAAGAGCTGAACATAGTTATCATGTATTCCACGCTGGCAGTGTTGAAACTGCTCAGGTCAAGGCTAGTCAAGCTCGAGCAACCTTCGAACATACCACTCATGTTTGTTGCGCTGGCTGTGTTGAAACTGCTCAGGTCAAGGCTCGTTAAGCCGGAGCAACCAGCGAACATAAAGCTCATGCCTGTTACATTGGCCGTATTGAAACTGCTCACGTCAAGGCTGGTCAAGCCCGAACAGCCATCGAACATATAATCCATTTCTGTTACGTTGGCCGTGTTGAAACCGCTCACATCAAGGCTGGTTAAGCTCGAGCAGCCATAGAACATCGAGAACATAGTTGTCACCTTCTCAGTGTTAAAGTGACTCATGTCAAGACTCGTTAAGCCCGAGCACTCATTGAACATATAGCTCATGTTTGTTAAGTTGGCCGCATTGAAACTGCTCAGGTCTATACTCTCTAGTGAGTAGCAATAAGAGAACATATTACCCATATTTGTCACATTGGCCGTGTTGAAACTGCTCAGGTCTAAGCTATCTATAGACCAGCATGAAGTGAACATATTACCCATGTCGGTCACTGCAGCCGTGTTGAAATGACTCAAGTCAAGGCTAGTCAAGCTGCTGCAGGACCAGAACATATTGTTCATGTTAGTCACCTCGCTGGTGTTGAGGTATTCCATACCAGTGATAGAGATAAGATTCTGCATATCATAGAACCAGGAATAGGTCGTTGTCGGGCGGACAGCAGCGAACGACGGGTCAAACACCACACGAGTTACTGACGATTCGATCAGCCAATCAGGGTTGTTATTACCCGTGTTCAGGTCGTAGCTCCTCCCCCCGTGGTTGTAGCGCTCGGTATCGTAGTAGAACGTCAGTGTCGTGTTAGACGGCGTATAGCAGGCATAGGCCATGAGCTCGGTGGAAGCATTAGCATCGGTAAAGTAACCAGGATTGCTGAGGCCTCCGTCGATGTGGGCATAGTCTTTGCCGGTGTGGTTTGCATCGTAGGCCGTACCCTGGCCACCTACCAGGCTAGTGCAATTCTGGAACATATAATTAGCATAAGAGGAAATTGAGATACCAGCAGTACTCCACTGGTCACCCACATAGATGGTGGCAAGATGGCTGCATCCATAAAACATTCTCAACATGATACTCACATTGGCGGTGTTGAGGCTGCTCAAGTCTAGGCGGGTTAAACCGGTACATCCTTCAAACATCGAAGCTGTGGTAGTGGCTTGGGATGCGTCGAAATTGCTCAGATCAAGACTCGTTAAACCACTGCAGCTCTGGAATATACTGCCAAAATTTTGCACCTTGGAGGTGTTGAAACCACTCACGTCGATGCTCGCTAGGCTGCTGCAGTCCTGGAACATGCTACACATATTGGTCACTTCGGACGTGTTGAGGTACTGCGTCATGCCTGTAATTGACTGAAGATTTCCCATACCATTAAACCAATAAAAGGTAGTAGTGGGAAGGGCATCGGCAAATGACGGGTCAAACACCACCTGGGTGACAGATGAATTAATGCCGTCAGAGTACCAACCAGGCTGGGATGTTCCCACATTCAGGTCATAGGTCGTGCCCTCGCGCGTGCTGCGCTGGTTATCGTAGTAGAACGTGAGCGATGTGTTGTCTGAAGTATATACGGCATAGGCCTTGGGCGCATTGATATCGGTGAGGTAGCCAGGGTTGCTGGGGCCGCCGTCAACGTGGGCGTAGTCAGCGTTTACATGGTTAGCATCATAGGTCGTTCCAGCGCCTCCCACCAGGCTGGTGCAGCCTACAAACATATTTGTTGATTCTGTCAATGCATTCATGTCCCATCCTTCTCCCACATAGATGGTCGCCAAGTTGTCACAATTCTGGAACATGCTAGTTGTTATTGTCACCTTATTGGTATTGAAACCGCTCAGGTCAAGACTCGTCAGCCCAGAGCAGCCACTGAACATGCCCATCATATTTGTTGTCTTATCCGTGTTGAAACCGCTCAAGTCAAGATTTGTCAATTTGTTGCAGTTCAAGAATATATAGGTCATGTTAATTACCTGGGATGTGTTGAGATACTGCGCCAAGCCTGTAATTGACTGGAGGTTTTCCATTTCGGCGAACCACCCGAAGGTCGAAACGGGACGGGCATCGGCAAATGACGGGTCAAAAACAACGTATTTGACATATTCTTCAATGCTGCTTGTCCCTATAACCCAAGAGGGAAAAATGGGTTCATCCACGTCTAAGTTGATACCATAGGTCGTGCCCGTGCGGATGCTGCGTTCCATGTCGTAGTAGAACGTCAGCGTCGTGTTGTCTGCAGTATATACCGCATAGGCCTCGGGCTCGGCGGGCGCATTGATATCGGTGAAGTAACCGGGGTCGCTGGGACCGCCATCGATGTGGGCATAGGCGGCATCCACATGGTTGGCGTCGTAGGTCGTGCCCTTACCGCCCACCAGGCTGGTACAGCCATCAAACATGTTAAGGGAATTGGTGACACTTGCTGTACTCCATCCTTCTCCCACATAGATGGTCGCCAAGTTGTCGCAATTCTGGAACATGCTATTTGTTATTGTTACCCTAGCAGTATTGAAATTGCTCAAGTCAAGTTCAGTCAAGCCTATACCACTGAACATACCCATCATATATTTTGCCTTTTCGGTGTTGAAACCGCTCAGGTCAAGATTTGTCAATTTTTTGCAGTCCAAGAACATATAGGTCATGTCAGTTACCCGTGAAGTGTTAAGATACTGCGTCATGCCTGTAATTGACTCGAGGTTTTCCATCCTGCCGAACCAACCGCAAATCGAGGTGGGATTGGCATTAGCAAATGACGGGTCAAAAACAACGTATTTGACATACTCTTCAATGCTGGATGTTCCCAAAACCCAGGAGGGTAACATCCCCATACCATTACCGCTTAAGTTGATATCAAAAATTGTGCCCTCGCGGATGCTGCGCAGTTTATCGTAGTAGAACGTCAGCGTAGTGTTCGACGGCGTGTAGCAGGCATAGGCCTCAGGCCCTGTGGGCGCATTGATATCGGTGAAGTAGCCCGGGTTGCTGGGGCCTCCGTCGATGTGGGCATAGGTGGCATTCGTGTACATACTACTGTAGGTTGTGCCATGGCCGCCCACCAGTTTATCACATCGGTTGAACATTTGTCCGGAGTTGGTAACGGCATCCGTGCTCCACTCGTCACCGACATAGATGGTGGTTAAATTGCTGCAGCCATCGAACATGCAATACATGTTAGTCACCTGAGCTGTGTAGAAGCTGCTCAAGTCAAGACTCGTCAGACCCGAACAGCCGTTGAACATAAAGGCCATGTTTGTCACCTGAGCGGTGTTGAAGCCGCTCACGTCAAGGCTAGTCAGACCCGAACAGCCTTTGAACATGCTGTTCATCTCGGTCACGTTGGCTGTGTTAAAACTGCTCACGTCAAGGCTTGTCAAACCCGAGCATATATTGAACATATTGCTCATATTTGTAACGTTGCGGGTGTCGAAGTGGCTCAAGTCGAGACTCGCCAAGGCGCTGCAATTGTAGAACATGTTCGACATACTTAATACCTCCGATGTGTTCAGGTATTCAATTCCAATAATGGATGCCAGCTGTGACATGCCATTAAACCAGTAGTTTGTCCCTACAGGACGGGCGTCGGCAAAAGAGGGGTCAAACACCACCTGGGTGACAAACTGGTGTATATTGTCAGAATACCATCCTGGGACACCACTTGAAGAGTTCAGGTTGTAGGTCGTGCCCGGGCGGGAACTGCGCTGGTTGTCGTAGTAGAACGTCAGCTTGGTGTTCGAGGGCGTGTAGCAGGCATAGGCCTCGGCTGCCTTTGCAGCCACCGATGTGAGCATCAGCAGCAGCAACATCATGAGCCAGCGGCCCATGGACTGTTTGAAAAGTCTAAATAGTGCCATAATGATCAAGATTTATTTAGGTTAATAATATTTGGATGTTATTTGACCCCAAATATAACAAAATATTCACAATAAACAAAAAAATCAAACAGTTTTTTAGCTTTTAGACGCTAGAATTTCGGTATCGGGTACATCCGCGCGATGAAAATAAACTACTGATACTCAGCTCCCCCTCTTGGATAAGAGGGGGCCGGGGGGCGTCGATACCACCGATAGCAGACACTGACATAGTATCATCAATAGCAGACACTGTCATAGTATCATCAAAAGCAGACATTGACATAGTATCATCAACGCCCCCTTGCCCCCTCTAATCTTAGAGGGTGAGAGGCTAACGCAATGATTCACAGAAAACAATTTTGCCGAACTCACTTTACTTATTATTTTGTTTGCTTTCTCGGCCACCAGTCCGCTTAAAACCAGAGTCAACTTTTTCCAGGCAAAGACGCATATATAGTGGAAAGGGTGGAAAGAGTGAAAAAACGAAAACAAAGGCCGTGAACTCTAAAAATATGTTTTCCGTTGCTTGTCATGTAGGAAAAATGCAGTATCTTCGCAGTTTGTAACAAAATAATGTATGGGAGAAACCAAACGAAATATCGCGGTGCTGGGCAGCACGGGTTCCATCGGGCGGCAGACGCTCGACATCATTGCTGAGTATCCCGACCTGTTCAACGCCTGGTTGCTGGTGGCACGCAGCAGTGCCGACCTGCTCATTCAGCAGGCGCGCCAGATGCGCCCCCACATGGTGATTATTGCCGATGAGCAGTACTACGAGTACGTGCGGGATGCGCTGGAGGACACCGACATCGAGGTGGCAACAGGCAGCGCTGCCATCGCCCAGGCTGTCACCGCCCCCGAGATAGACACGGTGGTCACCGCCATGGTGGGATATAGCGGGCTGGATTCGACGATAGCCGCCATCGGAGCGGGCAAGCGCATCGCCCTGGCCAACAAGGAAACGCTGGTAGTCGCCGGCGAACTGATCGACCGCCTGTTGAAAGACTCCACGAGTGTGCTCTACCCTGTTGACAGCGAGCACGGCGCCTTCTACCAGTGCCTGGTGGGCGAACGCATGCAGGATGTCGATAAATTGTGGCTCACGGCCTCGGGTGGTCCCTTCCGTACCGTGCCCCGTGAGCGGCTGGAGACCGTTACTGCTGCCGATGCACTGAAGCATCCCAACTGGTCGATGGGAGCCAAAATCACCATCGACTCGGCAACGATGATGAACAAGGGCTTTGAGATGATCGAGGCGCGTTGGCTCTTCGGCATCATGCCCGATAACATCGAAATCGTGGTACACCCGCAGTCTATTATCCACTCGATGGTGGCCTTCAAGGATGGTTCTGTCAAGGCTCAGTTAGGCCTGCCCGACATGCATCTGCCCATCCGTTACGCCCTGGGCCTGCCTGACCGCCGACTGGCCAGTGACTGCCGCAAGATGACCATCGAGGACATGGCATCGCTGACGCTGGAACGCCCGGACTTTGACAAGTTCCCACTGCTGGGTACGGCCTATGCCGCCGCCCGCAAGGGAGGCACCGCCCCCTGTGTGATGAATGCCGCCAATGAGATTGCCGTAGCCGCCTTCCTGCAAGACAAAATCAAGTTTACTGATATTTATAAAATCATTGAACAGACGATGGAGCAGGCACCTCACATGGCCCATCCCACCCATGAGGACTATGTGGCCAGCAATGCCGATGCCCGCACCCGCGCCTCACGCCTCGTCGAGAAGCTGCAATTCAACAACTAACATCAACAGATTAAAAAACAAAGATTACATACAAAAAATTAAATGGACTTATCATTCTTTACGACCGCATCATTCTGGATCAAAACGCTTGAACTGATATTAGCACTCAGTATCCTTGTTCTGTTTCATGAATTAGGTCATTATTCGTTCGCACGACTCTTTGGCGTGTGGGTAGAAAAATTCTATTTATTCTTTAACTACAAGTTCAGCCTGGCCAAATGGAAACCAGGCAAGTACCTCAAGTGGTTCTCTACAGGCCGTGAGATGGGAGCCATGGAAACACCCGTCGAGAGTCAAATCGAAGCACGGGAAGTGAAAAAAATTGAATCCACTGAAGCAAAGAAATCAAAACAAACAGTAGCGGATGCTGCTGATGAAAACAAGAACTCATGGCGTGCCACCGAGTATGGCATCGGCTGGATTCCCCTGGGTGGTTACTGTGCCATCGCGGGTATGATTGACGAGTCGATGAATACCGAGGCCATGAAGCAGCCCGCCAAGCCGTGGGAGTTCCGTAGCAAACCCGCCTGGCAGCGCCTGCTGATCATGCTGGGTGGTGTGCTGTTCAATTTCCTGCTAGCCATCATCATCTATTCAGGCATCGTCTATAGCCAGGGTGAGCAGTTCATTAAGTTTGCAGATGCCACCGAGGGCATGAACTACTGCGAGACAGCCCATAAGGTGGGCTTCGTGGATGGTGACATCCCCCTGGCAGCCGACGGCCACGAATTGGTGACCATGAACCCCGAGGATCTGCAGGCCATGTTAACGGCCAAGCAGGTTACCGTGCTGCGCAACCACAAGGACACTGTCACGCTCAATCTGCCCAAGGATTTCATCTTCCAGGTCGATGAGGAGGCGCGAGAGGGCGGTGCATTCATGGAGTACCGCTGGCCCGTGGTGGTTTCCCAGACGCTGCTCAACCAGGGCGGCGAGAAAGCAGGCCTAAAGGACGGTGACCGCATGGTGGCCGTAAATGGCGTGCCCACCCCCGACTACTTCACCTTTACCGCCGAGTTGAGCAAGAACCAGGGAAAGAACGTCAGCCTTGACTACATGCGAGACGGCCAGGTAATGAACGCCGCCAGCGTGCCTGTCGATGGCGAAGGCCACATCGGTATCCTGCTCACTGAGCCCATCAAGATATTCAAACCCACCATCATCCACTATAACCTGTTACAGTCCATTCCCCGTGGCATCCAGATGGGTTGGGACAAGATGGTGAACTATGTGAAGCAGCTCAAACTCATCTTCACCCCGCAAGGAGCAAAGAGTGTGGGTAGCTTCGGCGCTATCGGCAGCATTTTCCCGCCCACATGGGACTGGGTTAACTTCTGGAACGTTACAGCGTTTATCTCCATCATCCTGGCGGTAATGAACGTGCTTCCTATCCCCATCCTGGATGGTGGCCACGTGCTGTTCCTGCTCTATGAGATGATTACAAGGCGTCAGCCGAGCGAGAAATTCCAGGAGATATCGATGAAAATCGGTATGGCTTTCATCATTGCCCTGATGGCACTGGCCATCGGTAACGACATCTTCAGGTTCGTAATCAAGTGATTATTAGGCTTTAGGTATTAGGTTTTAGGCTTTAGGTGTCATACGTTAGGCATTAGTAACTATACTTAAAACTAAAAACTAAGGACTAAGGACTTAAAACTAACAACTCAAAACAAAAATGACATACAAGGCAGTAACATTGAAGCGCGGCAAGGAGGAGTCCCTCCAGCGATTCCACCCCTGGGTGTTCTCGGGAGCCATCGCCGCTGCCGACGACACCATTGAGGAGGGTGACCTGGTGACCGTGTATGCCCACGACGGCACACTCATCGGTAACGGCCACAGCCAAATCGGGAGTATCGCCGTGAGGATGCTCACCTTTGACGACACCGCCATCGACGAGGCCTTCTTCGAGCAACGCCTCAACGACGCTTACCGGATGCGTCAGGCACTGGGGCTGCAACGCGAGGACAATAACGCCTTCCGCCTGGTACATGGCGAGGGAGATTTCCTGCCAGGTCTTGTGGTGGACATTTATGGTCCCACCGCTGTTATGCAGGCCCATTCGCCAGGCATGCACTTCGCCCGCAACATCATTGCCAAGGCATTGACCCAGTTGCCTGGAGTGAACAACGTGTATTATAAGAGTGAGACTACCCTGCCCTACAAGGCCCACCTTGACCCGATGAACGATTACATCATCGGCGGCATGGAGACCGACGAGGCACTGGAAAACGGCCTGCGCTTCCACGTGGACTGGCTCAAGGGCCAGAAGACGGGATTCTTCGTCGACCAGCGCGAGAACCGCAGCCTGCTCGAGCATTACAGCAAGGGAAGACGGGTGCTCAACATGTTCTGCTACACGGGCGGATTCTCGGTCTATGCCCTGCGTGGTGGTGCCACACTGGTTCACTCGGTAGACAGTTCGGCCAAGGCTGTACGACTCACCGACGACAATGTGGCGCTGAATTTCGCCCCCGATGACGGCCGCCACAAGTCTTTTGCTGAGGATGCCTTCAAGTTCCTGGATAACATGGAGAAGGAGGCCTATGACCTCGTTATCCTGGATCCCCCGGCCTTTGCCAAACACAAGAGCGCCCTGCGCAACGCACTGGTGGGTTACCGCCGCCTGAATGCCAAGGCGCTGGAGAAGATGCCTCACGGCAGCATCCTGTTCACGTTCTCCTGCTCTCAGGCAGTGAACAAGGAGCAATTCCGACTGGCCGTTTTCAGTGCTGCCGCACAGACGCGCCGCAAGGTACGCATCCTGCACCAGCTCACCCAGCCCGCCGACCATCCCATCAACATCTACCACCCCGAGGGCGAATACCTCAAGGGCTTGGTCCTGTATGTGGAATGATGTACACGCGTGGAAAAAATGGGAAAAAAAGAAAAAACGAATTAATCATAAATAATAGTTATCAAGACAATGAAAAAGTATTTTATTCTTCTGGCTGCCGTGGCACTGATGGCCATGACCGCTTGCAACGAAAAGCCCGCCAAGAGTGATGATGCCAAGGCTCCTGCCACTGAACAGGTGGACAAACAAGCCAATCCTGGCACTGCCGAGCCCAGGGTTAACGTTGAGAAAGCCGCTCCCACCGAGGACGGCAAGGACCACACCGTCGCTGAGTTCAACACTAAGGAGTACCAGGTGAAACTTGAAAATCTCGCCGATGGCACCTATCGTCTGAGCATGTGGAAAGCCGATCAGGACAAGAGCGGCAAGCCCGAACGTCTGGTGGAGACCAAGAAATGTGTCCTCAGTGGCAAGAATTACCTGATGAAAGATGATGAGGGCAATAACTACATCATCAGCAACGGCGCTAAAAAGCAGGAAGTCACCATCATGAATGCTAACAGCATCATTTATCATGGTGAAAATGCCAAATAAAAAAAAGATGAAAAAGACAGTATTACTGCTGGCCATGCTGGTCATGGTGATTGCTTCGTGTTCCAAACTCGAGCGCAACGAGAAGAAGTATCTCGAAGGCATCCTCAGCGAGGACTACAATACTTCGGCTCAAGCCATGAACGACTTTATCCAATGGATAAAGAATGAGAAGGCGACCATGAACTACGACTTCCCCCTCATGTGCGAGAAATTGGGTATGAAGGTTGTCGAAAGCCCCGACGGCAAAGTGCGTTGCCTCAGTTGGATCACCAGCAAGAATGACTCCATCACCAATTATGCCAACGTTACGCAATGGCTCCTGGGCGAGGACTATATCGTGTACGACGGCCCCATTGACGCCATGCTCACGGGTCGCAAGCCTGATGTGAGATTCCAGTGGTCACAGCCTCACCGCATCGACACCATCTATCAAATCGAGGGTGCCAATGTGCCTATTTACTTGATTGAAGAATCCTATGTCAACGAGGTGGGAATGAGCTTCTCATACATTTCGGCTGCCGTTAACAGCCGCTTGACATTGAAGATTCTGCCTTTCTTCTTTAATGGCATCGAGACCGCCGGCAACCGGCAATATATCGACGATGGCAAGGTCAACAAGAAAGACCTTATCAAGTGGGACGCCAAGGCCAAGAAAATCTATTCTTACATGACCGACGAAAACGACCACGTGATACCTGGTAAATATGAAACCTTTGTGCTGGGTGAACACCAGTTTACCAAGGTTGAAGAAGACAATAACAACAATACCGAAGAAAATAAAAACAATTAAAACATCTTTATGAAGAAAATCATTTTTGCCGTCATTGCTACGACGGCGTTTGCTTCTACTGCTATGGCACAGAACAACGATTTTAACTACTCGGTGGACCGTTTTGCCGACATCGAGGTGCTTCGCTACCAGGTGCCTGGTTTTGAGGACCTGTCACTGCAACAGAAGGAGTTGGTTTACTACCTCACCGAGGCTGCCCTCAATGGCCGCGACATCCTCTTTGACCAGAACTGCAAGTACAACCTGATGGTGCGTGAGACACTTGAGGACATCTACCGCAACTACAAGGGCGACAAGACCGACAAGAACTACATCGCCTTTGAGAAATACCTGAAGCAGGTATGGTTTGGCAATGGTATCCATCACCACTACTCGATGGACAAGTTTGTTCCCGAGTTCAGCAAGGATTTCTTTGACAAGCAGTTTGCCGCTCTGCCTGGTGCCAAGGAGCGTGCCGATGAGAAAAAAGTCCTGGATCGGGTTATCTTTGACCCCGATTTTATGGCCAAGCGCGTTAACCAGGCTGATGGCCAGGACCTGATTCTCACTTCGGCCTGCAACATGTATGAGGGTGTAACCCAGCAGGAAGTCGAGGACTACTACAACAATCTGAAGGACACTACCGACCTTACCCCGATTTCATGGGGCTTGAACTGCAAGGTGGTGAAGCGCAACGGCAAGGTTGTCGAGGAGCCTTATAAGGTGGGTGGCCTCTACAGCAAGGCCATCGAGAAGATTGTCTATTGGCTCCAGAAGGCAGCCAAGGTGGCCGAGAACGAGGGCCAGCGCGCCTATATTAACGAACTCATCAAGTTCTACCAGACAGGCTCCCTCAAGACCTTTGACGACTACAGCATCATGTGGGCCCAGGAAACGGCCAGCGACGTGGACTTCATCAACGGCTTCATCGAGAGCTATGGTGACCCCCTGGGCATGACTGGCTCATGGGAAGGCATGGTCAATTTCAAGGACAAGGCCGCATCACGCCGTTCCAAACTCATCAGCGACAACGCTCAATACTTCGAGAGCAACTCGCCCGTTGACAACCGCTTCAAGAAGAAAAACGTGAAGGGTGTGAGCGCCAAGGTGATCACAGCTGCCATCCTGGCTGGTGACAGCTACCCCTCGACTCCCATCGGCATTAACCTGCCTAACAGCAACTGGATCCGTGCCGCCCATGGTTCCAAGTCGGTTTCTATCGACAATATCACCGACGCTTACAACAAGGTAGCTGCCGGCACCGGTTTCAACGAGGAGTTTGCCTACAGCAACGTCGAGGTGGAACTGATGAAGAAATATCTCGACATCGCCGATGCCCTGCACACCGACCTTCACGAGTGCCTCGGACACGCTTCGGGCCAACTGCTGCCCGGTGTTGACCAGGATGCTCTCAAGGCCTATGGTTCCTCGCTCGAGGAAGGCCGTGCCGACCTGTTCGCCCTGTATTACCTTGCCGATCCCAAGCTCGTGGAACTGGGCATCTTCCCCAACATGGATACCTACAAGGCTGAGTACTACAAGTACATCATGAACGGTCTGATGACTCAGCTCACCCGCATCGAGCCGGGCAAGGACATCGAGGAGGCTCACATGCGCAACCGCAAGTTCATCAGTGAGTGGTGCTACCAGCATGGCAAGAAGGACAACGTTATCGAGTATGTGAAGCGCGATGGTAAGACCTATATCCGCGTTAACGACTATGAGAAACTGCGTGGCTTGTTTGCCCAGCTTCTTGCCGAGGTACAGCGCATCAAGAGCGAAGGTGACTACGAAGCTGGTCGTCAGCTCGTCGAGACCTATGGTGTGAAGGTTGATCCCGCTATCCACAAGGAAGTGCTCAAGCGTTATGAGGGACTGAATATTGCCCCGTATAAGGGCTTTGTCAACCCCATCTACACCCCTGTCTATGACAAGTACGGCAAGCTCACCGACATCAAGGTGACTTACACTGAGGGTTACATTGACCAGATGCTCCGCTACGGCCAGGACTACTCTCCCCTCACCCACTAATCAGAGTTAAGGGAGACTCCTAATAACAGCGAGGAGGCAGCCACCACAACGGCTAGCCTCCTCGTTTCATTCACAGATAGATGGGTCAAAAATTGCAAGTGTGTCATTTTTACATTATTTTTGCAACAAGAATCACTAATAACTAACGTGAAATGAAACATCTGATAATGACTTGCCTGATGGCTGCAACCCTTGTGGTCACGGCAATGGCGCAAGTGCCAAGGGCCGATTACAGGGTTGTGCCCTTGCCCGACGTGATAAACGGCATCAAGAGCGCTGACTTCAAACTGACGGACCAGTGTTTAATCAATTATCCCACAGGAAACCGCGACATGGAGCGAAATGCCTCCATGCTGAGCGGGTATATCGAGGACCTGACAGGGATACATCTGAGCACACGCCCCACCCTCGCCAGTAAGGACCGCACGGGTAACATCTCGTTGTTCCTTGATCCCAAAATCGGCAACGGTGAGGCTTATAACATCGTGGTTACTCCCCGAGGAGTCGAAATCAGTGCCAGTACCCCTGCAGGCATCTTCTATGGCATTCAGGTGCTGCGCAAGTCCTTGCCTGTTGGAGCCTTTCCTGTGGTAATTCTGCCAGCGGCCCAGGTGGCAGGAAGTCCGCGATTTGGCTATCGTGGCATGCACCTGGACTGTGTGCGCCATTTCTTCGGCGTAGAGACGGTGAAACGTTATCTCGATATTATGGCCTTGCACGGCATGAACCGACTTCACTGGCACTTGACTGATGACCAAGGCTGGCGTGTCGAAATCAAGAAGTACCCCCGCTTAACCGAAGTCGGAGGTTGGCGTAATGGCACCACGCTGGGGCACAACTCTCCAGTTAATGACGGCATACGCTACGGCGGCTACTTCACTCAGGATGAAATCCGAGATATCGTTCGTTACGCTGCCGACCGCTACATTACCATTATTCCTGAAATCGACATGCCTGGCCACATGGTAGCAGCACTGACGGCTTATCCCGAATTAGGCTGCACGGGTGGCCCTTACGAGGTGTGGGGCATGTGGGGCGTGCATGACGATATCCTCTGCGTGGGCAAAGACCATACGATTCAGTTTGTGAAGGATGTTCTAGATGAGGTGATTCAGCTGTTCCCCAGCGATTATATCCACATCGGTGGCGATGAGTCACCCCGCGTGCGCTGGCAAGACTGCCCCAGATGCCAACAACGCATCAAGGACGTAGGCATCCATGCCGAAGGGAAAAAGAGCGCCGAAGCCCTGTTGCAGGGGTGGTTCACCACACAGATTCAGCAGTATCTTGTCGAGAAAGGCAAACGCATTATCGGATGGGACGAACTGCTGGGGTGCGAGGTAGACACCTCTGCCACCATCATGTCGTGGAGGGGAGCAGAACCTGGTGCCCAGGGCGCCCTGCAGGGACACGACGTGATCATGACCCCCGTGGGACCTCTATATTTTGACTATTACCAAACTGACAAAACATGGAATGAGCCTACAGCCTTCGGTGGCTGTAACACACTCAAGATGGTTTATGACTTTGAGCCCGTTACCGATATGTTGCCAGCCGACAAGCGCCAACACATCCTGGGTGCTCAAGCCAACCTCTGGACTGAATATGTCACCTGTGAGCCACAGATACAGTATCAAGTGCTTCCCCGCATGGCAGCGTTGGCCGAATTGCTTTGGCTTCAGCCTGAGGATAAAGACTATCAGGATTTCAAGGCTCGTCTGCCCCACTTAGTAGAAATTTACAAGCATTACAACTGGACCTATCGGGCCAAGAGTCTTATCCAGGAAAACGAGGACAAGGCACAAGACTAACACCACATCCCCCCAAAAACAGAATTCCCACCGTGAGTCAGTTCTCAACGGTGGGAATTCTCTATATTTTATATCACCAAATTATCCTCCAGACTGCAAGAAGAACGGCAACAGGCTCTCCAAGCAGATAATGGCAATACCTGCGACATAACCCGCAAGAGCCAGCAGTGAAATCTTCTTTACATACCAGAAGAACGGAATCTTCTCAATGCCCATAGCCACAACACCAGCGGCAGAACCGATAATCAGCAGAGAACCGCCCACACCAGCGCAGAAGGTCAATAAGTGCCAGAACAGGCCATCCTCAACAAAGGTGAGCAGATAGGGGTCGGTGGTTCCTGCAGGAGCCATGCTCTCAAACATCTTGATACAAGCCGATACCAGGGGCACGTTATCAACAATAGATGAAAGGACACCAATGATTGAGGTCATCAATACCGGCTGATGGATGTTGGTGTTCATATCGTCGGCAAGCGTGTTCAGGACACCCACCTCGGACAATGCCGACACGGCCATCAGAATACCCAAGAAGAACAGGATGGTAGGCATATCAATCGTGTGAAGCGCAGACGAAACACGGCCACCCATCTTAGAGTCAATCTTGAAACGTTTTACCCAAATCTCGGTCACACCCCAGATGACACCCAGCGAAAGCATGATGCCCATAAAGGGGGGCAGGCCCGTAATTGTCTTGAAAATAGGAACGAACAGCAGTCCTGAGACACCGATAATGAGCATTGCCTTGCTCAAGTGGGGATGGCGCTCATGCAGGCCTGGATTCTTGTCCGCCATCGTGGTGATGGTCTGCATCTTACCTTCCTTGATAAAGTATTGAGCAATGAACACGGGCACTACCATGGCGATAATGCTGGGAATCAGCAGATTAATTATCAGACCGACAGATGTCACTTTCTCATCCATCCACAACATAATGGTTGTAACGTCGCCGATAGGTGAGAATGCACCACCAGCGTTAGCGGCTATCACGATGAGTCCGGCAAACAGCCAGCGGTCTTTCTGATCACTGAGCAGACGACGCAACATCATCACCATAATAATAGTGGTGGTCATGTTGTCCAATACTGCCGACATCACAAATGACAGTGTACAAAGGATCCACAGCAAGTGACGCTTGCTCTTGGCATGTATATTCTCAGTGATAAAAGAGAAGCCTCCGTAACGGTCAATGATTTCCACAATGGTCATTGCGCCAATGAGAAAGACCACAATCTCACACGTGTCGCCCAATTGTGTCACGATGCCCTCATGAATATGGGGATTGTTCCCAAACAGGGCATACAATGACCACAGAATGCCACACGTGAGCAATGCAAATGTAGCTTTATTGATGTGGAGAGGATGTTCCAATGCAATCAGCACATAGCCAATCACAAAGACGACAATCATCGCGGTAATCATCACCTGCAAGAATTAAGTTACTTGTGATTTATTGTTCTTAAACGGGTTACCTGAGCCTGTCGGCGTCACGCAGTTTCTTTTTGTCATTAGACATCGACTTGTGGGCCAGCATCATAAAAATGATGGAAAGTATCGGTAATATCAGATACCACTGCCACGAAACAGTCCAACCCTCACGGTTGCCAATGACGAAGGCCTGAACACAAATGGCGATCAGCATGGCTATACCGATAATGATGTCAACAAAGCAGACTGTCATTTGGCGTTGAAGATTCTTATACAAGAAAATGTCAATGATAGCCAGGAAAGAAATTAAAATGATTAACGTAATCAACAGGGGGTTGATGTGCATATGACCTGCCCTGCCACTCTCGAGAGCACCATAAAGAACAGTCTTGTCGGCCAAATCAAACGACAATGCAGGGAAAAAGGCAAACACGATCATTAAAATCACTGCGAGAAGCAGGTAAACAGATTGAATGCGCTGAATAACCATAATTACTTTATTGCTTTAATTAATTTTCGGCAAAATTACGGAAATATTTCTATAATCCGAATAAATCGATGAGAAAATTCGATTATAAGTGCATTTATTGTTATTTTTGCATGAAATTTGCTATTTCACCGTTGAAAAGAGATAACGACACGAGATCATTATGACCAAACAAGAAATAGAGAATTCATATCGTCAAGCCTCGCAATGTATCGATGATGCCGAAATCAAGGATGCTTTCAGCCTGATTTCGTCATTAGTCGCCGAATCAGGGCGTGCAAGCCTGAACGATGAACTCGAGCGGCTGAATATGTCCTATACGTTTATGCTCAAGTATCTAGAGCAGGGCGTAATGGATCCTCAGCGCGATGATATCCTGTTAAATTTACGCCAATCGTTATATTTGCTCAACGATCAATGCTATATCGGGCTGATGGAGCCTTCCAGCCCGGAAGTTTTCTATGCACGTCGACGTGAATTGGCAAACACTACGCTCATTGGCATTGTAGAGGAGTACCGTGAGGAGTTAAAGAATCTGACACTCATGCAAACGGTTCCCGAGCAGCAGCGTGACAGTCATGCCATTTTGTCACGGCTACACCAAGTGGAAGAATTGGAAACCAAACTCTTCAATCGGGTTTGGTCTTCATTCCCTCTCTCGAGTGATGAAGCTAACACAATCAAGTTGTGCATCAGCGGTGACATCCTGCCTGTACACACGCGTTGCCTGCTGGTGGCTGCTTTGTTCTTAGGGCTCATGAAGTTCTATGATGAGACCAAGTTGCTCCTCTTGCTCGAAGCCTACACCATAAGTGATGAACCTCTGGTCCAGTTGAGGGCTTTGACGTGTGCCATGTTAACGTTGCTCAGCCACAAGAAACGTACCGCCTCGTCACGCTCTATCCATTCCCGCATCGAAGCCTTACACGAGATGGAAGAATTCAAGCATGACGTATGGAGTATCCAGGTGCAGCTGGCACGCTCACGCAACACCGAGAATATCAAGAAACGGGTACGCAACGACCTTATTCCCAACATCATGAAGGTGCGCCCCGATATATTAGACAAACTCAAGGACAAGGATTCCCAAATCGTTGACCTGAGCGATATCGAGGCTAACCCCGAATGGCAACAGTGGCTGGACAACAGCGGAATTACCCGTAAAATCGAGGAGTTCAACGCCATGCAGATCGAGGGCAGCGACGTGTTTATCGCCACCTTTGCCCACTTGAAGACCTTCCCCTTCTTCAAGACCTTGAGCAACTGGTTCCTGCCCTACTATCCCGCCCACTCGGCTGTAGTGGAAAATTTGGGAGCAGGCAAGATTGCGCTTGCCGAAGTCATCCAGCACGCGCCGTATCTCTGTAATAGCGACAAATATTCGTTCTGCCTGTCATTGGGTGCCCTGCCCGAGTCACAGCGCACTATGATGTCAGCGCAACTGGAAGAACAAGATGCCGCCCTCAACGAGGCTCGCCATGCCGAGTTGCCCGATGACCGACGCAAGCGAGTCGCGATCATTAATTCGTTTGTACAAGACCTCTATCGTTTCTTCAAACTGTTTTCTCGCCGCCGCGAGTTCACTGCAGTCATGGACAACGTCAACCTCGACATGACCGATTGTTTGCCCTTGTCCACCGTTACACGCGACGCTCACGTACTGGAATTACTGGGAGCACTGTATTTCAAAAACGCCTTCTATGAAGACGCTATCAAGTGTTTTACCCGACTTGAGAGCATGGAGGAGATGACCGATGACCATATCTACCAGAAAATCGGCTTTGCCTATCAGAATGCTGGTGATTATGACAAGGCGTTGACCTATTACGAGCGCTACGAGTTATTGCACGAGGATGATGCGTGGAATGTGCGCCACATTGCTGCATGCCATCGTGCCCTCGGCCACCAGGAGGACACTCTGAAGTACTATCGCCGTGCCGAAACCCTAACTCCTAACAATGTATCGCTCACACTCACTATAGGCCATGTGCTGCTTGAGCAAAACCAAACGAACCAAGCCCTGCAGCAGTATTTCAAGGCTGACCTTATGGATAATGCTAAACACCGTGCATGGCGCCCCATTGCCTGGTGCTCTTTCCTGCTGAACGACTATGACCGCGCTCTGGACTACTATGACCGAATTGCCAGGGATGACGAGCCCACAGCACAAGACATGCTCAACCGAGGTCATGTTTTGTTGTGTAAAGGCAGTACACAGGAAGCCATCGCCACCTATCGGGAAGCGTTGCGACTCATGGATGGCGACAGCAAGAAGTTCCGGGCAGCGTTCAAGGGTGATGCCATGGAACTCAGGCGACATGGCGTATCAACCGTAGACCAAGCGCTTGTCCCCGATGCCGTGTGCTCGGCGAAACAAAACTAACATACTATAAAAAAGATGATTGACCACAATACAGTACAGCAGATACTCGATACCGCCGACATCGTTGACGTGGTAAGCGATTTCGTCGCCCTCAAGCACCGTGGCGCCAACTGGATTGGCTTATGCCCGTTCCACAACGACAGGCGGCCATCGTTCTATGTGTCACGCGCCAAGGGCATCTGCAAGTGCTTTGCCTGTGGCGAAGGCGGCAGTGCGGTCAATTTCATCATGAAGCATGAGCAACTCAGCTATCCCGAGGCGTTACGATATCTGGCCCGAAAATACCACATTGAGATCCAGGAAAAAGAACTTACCGATGAGGAAAAACAGGCCCAAAGCGAACGCGAAGCAATGCTCATGCTCAACGAGTGGGCTTGTAGCTATTTCGAGAAACAACTGCATGAGACTCAGATGGGCCAAGATGTGGGTTTGACCTACTTCAGGGAGCGCGGCTTCAACGATACGACCATCAAGGAGTTCCGATTAGGTTACTCCAGCGAGGGATACAATGACTTCTACCAGGCAGCAATCGCCCAGGGATTCAATCCCAAATTGCTTTTTGACGTAGGACTTTGCATCCCTGATGACCGTGGCGGGCATGACCGTTTCCGCGGGCGTGTGATGTTTCCTATCATGAACATCGCCGGCAAAGTCATTGCCTTCGGTGGCAGGACTTTGAGGAAAGACAAAGAAGTGGCCAAGTATGTCAATTCCCCTGAATCTATCATTTATTCCAAGCGTGATGTCATCTACGGCCTGTATCAAGCAAAACGCGAAATCAGCAAGCAGGATAAGTGCTTTATTGTTGAGGGTTATGCTGATGTTATTTCAATGCACCAGGCTGGTTTCAAGAATGTTATAGCATCATCAGGCACAGCGCTCACCGAGGGGCACATTCATGCCATTCGGCGTTTCACGACCAATGTCACCGAAATGTTTGACGGTGATGAGGCTGGCGTAAAGGCTGCCATCCGCGGTGTTGATATGCTGCTCAAGGAAGGCTTGAACATCAAAGTCCTCCCCTTGCCTCCCGAGGACGACCCTGACACCTTTGTGCGAGCACATAGTTATGTTGAGGTCGAGGACTATATCAAGGAAAACGAAGCCGACTTTATCCATTTTAAGTCGAGTGTTGTCCTCAAGGATGCCCAGAATGATCCGATCAAGCGTACCGCTGCCATTACTGATGTCGTCAAGTCGATTGCCATCATTCCAGATGAAATCGCGCGCATGGTTTACGCCAAGGAATGCAGCAACCTGTTCAGCATGGACGAACAGGCCATCTTGCGTCAGATAAAGCACTACCGCAACAAGTTCATTGAGCAATGGCGCAAAGAGCGGCAGCAGCAACAGGCACGTGAGCAACGCCTGGCTCAAGGGGCTACTCCTTCCAGTAATCCTGTTCCTGACGAAATGGCGCCCCCACCCTTGCCTGAAGATTTTCAAGACGATTATTCCCCTCAAGCAGGTCCAGCACCCACGGCTCCCATCACCACAACTCCATCCCACTCGTCGAGAGCAACTTATGACGTGACGGTACAGGAGCGTGAGGTAATACGTCTCATTATCAATTATGGTATGTGCCATTTAATTGATACGGAATATCAGGACGGATCTGTAGTCCCGACTACAGTACTCGAATTTATCAACAACGAACTCGAGTACGACAAGATGTCCTTCAGCGACCCCTTGTTTAAGCGTGTGTTTGAGATTTCCAAGCAACAGATCAAGCCATTTTATGCTGATCTGCAACGTTTTAATGATGGCTTGAAGGAGCGGATGGAACAATTCATAGCTCAAGAGATGTCTGAAAATAATGATGAAGTGCTTGACGCTCTCGACAGTGCCGCGCTCATCAACGCTCAGGAACGCAAGGAAAATGAGATAAAGTCCAAGGCGGCTTTAAAGGAAATCAATGAGCGACAGGAATATAGAGCCAGCTATCTCCAGCGCGTACTATGCTCCATCGACGATGATCAAGTGCGGCAATTAGCCTGTGATATGGCAACAGATAACTTGCCGCAGCTGAGTAAGATACACACTCAGTATACAGTAATAGTTGAAGAACGGGACAAACTGATCGACCTTGTCCCTGTACGCCTTTACAACTGGAAAAATGCCTTGCTTGAGCTCAAAATAAATGAAATCAAGAACAAAATTGCCAAGGCCGATCCCAATGAATTACCTCAGCTGATGAAGGCCCTTCAGGAACAGTATAGTGTGAGGCATAAACTCGCCGCAATTATCGGTGATCGGGTGGTGAATCCCAAATGAACCGATTCATGTCCGGTACAATTCGTAATAATTTTTTCCACTTGATTATGTGTCTTTTTGGGCAATAATTATTACATTTGCCAGATGATTTGTGCACTTTGTGCCCAGTCATTTAAACCATTACTTTAAGCAAAAATATACAACTTATTGATTATGAAGTTCAAGAATATTATTGCGTTGGCGGTTATTGCCATTGCATCATCTTCATTACAAGCACAGTCAAACTTGCCAAAAACAGTGGTCGCTGGTCATGAGTTTTATTACTATGAGGCAGGGGCCAATGAAAGCATCTATGACATTGCCGCAAAATTAGGCGTAACCAAGGACTATATCATCAAGAACAATCCTAGTGCTGCCGATGGTGTTGAAAATGGAATGAAGCTTTACTTCCCTGTCGAGAACAGCTCGAACAATATCCAGCAAGCAACCGTTCAACCCATTCAGGCAAGTTCATCTACCCAACATGTTGTAGAACAGGGCGAAACATTATACGGCTTGGCCAAACGCTATGGAACTACCGTCGATGAACTGGTTGCTGCCAATCCTGGGACTGAAAATGGCATTAAAATTGGCCAAAAACTGAATATCCCTGCCTCAGCATCGTCACCATCTGCCAATGCCAACCAGCAGGTACAAGACGCCTTCAGTCACAACACGTCCTCTAATCAGATTGTCATTCCTCAGGGATCTGACCCCGTTTTCCACACGCTGACAGAAGGTGAGAGCATCTACTCTCTTGCCAAGCAATATAACACTTCTATTGAAGGGATATTGACAGCCAACCCCGGACTAGAGCCTGCAGAATACACAACTGGCGCTAAGGTGAAAATTGTTCCCAACACCGCTTTGCCTTTTATCTATGAGCGAATGGGACGCCGCAACTACAAGTATGAAGTGAAACGCGGCGAGACTTTTGCCTCGATAGCCGCTGACAACGGTATCACAGAACAAGAACTGAAAGATGCCAACCCAGATTTTAAAAAGGTCAAGAAAGGTAAGACTATCACTCTCCCCAAGCCCGTGAGCGAGCGTGTAACGGGAGAAATGGCTACAATTCCCATCGAAGAGTTGCGTGACTATTATGAACCTCGCATCAATGATTTGTATTCCAGATTGGTTGAAAAGCGACTGGAGAACGAAGTAAATATCGCCATGGTTCTCCCCTTCCAGCTCCACAAGAGCGCTCCACCCAAACAGGCGTATTTGTACACCGACTTCTATAAGGGCTTCTTGCTTGCGCTTGACAGCGCCAGCCACATTACTGACAAGCATATCAACCTCAAGGTCTATGACACCCAGCACAACTTGAACGTCACCGACAGCATTCTTGCCCTTCCTGAACTCAGGGCCATGAACATGATCATCGCACCCAGCGAGCCCCAGCAACTGGCAAGAATCAACGCCTTCGGCAAAAACAATGGTGTCCCCGTGCTGAACTGCTTCACTACCAAGAACGAGGATTACCTCGACAATCCCTATGTTTACCAGGTCAATACTCCCACCGATGAGATGATGAGTGATGTCATGAGATGGTTCGATGAGCAATTCAAGGGATATAACGTGATTTTCCTGAACGCTGCCAGCGAGAGCAATAAAGAAATGTTTGAGGACATCCGCAAGCACATCAATCATAAGAAGTACTCAACCAGCACCATCAACGTGAATGGCGATCTTAACTATGATGACATCTCCAACCAGATGAACCCTGGTTCAAAATATGTCTTCATCCCTTCATCGGGCGACAAAACCCTGGTCAAGAAGTATATCAAAGCCCTCAAGCAGGTTAAAAATGAGCGCTTTGACTGCGACCTGTCTCTTGTGGCCTATCCCGAGTATGTGCTCTACTTGAAGGATTATCAGACCGACCTCCAAGATGTGGACACCTATATGTTCTCGCGCTTCTTCAACGCCAAGGGTTTCCGCTCACGCGACTTGGAAGCCGCCTATAAAGCCAACTTTGATGGCGAACCCATCCAGGCCACCCCGAACATGGCTATCTATGGCTACGACACAGGCATGTACCTGCTCAAATCTTTAGGCGTTGATGGTATTATCGATGACGAGACGCCCATGTACAAGGGTATCCAGACGAGCTTCCGTTGGGAGCGCGGCGACAACTGGCGCGGTTACACCAACCAGGCCATCGAGATTATTCACTTCTCTCCCGATCACCAAATCACTGTTCATGTGAAATGAGGTGGTTCGCATTCATCTTGACAGCATTCGCTGCCCTGTTAGCCTCGGCTCAAACCCATTACGAGGGAACGATTGCTGTGGGCGGTAAGGCTGGGGCCACACTGTCACGTGTGAACTTCAACCCCACTGTGGAGCAAGTAATGCTGCCAGGCATGACTGCGGGCGTGATGATCCGTTACATCGAGGAGAAGAACTTCGGCCTAATTGCCGAACTCAACTTTACGCAACGGGGCTGGAAAGAAAAATTTGAAGAATCCGACTATCAATACAGCCACAACTTCACTTATCTCGAATTGCCCATTATGACACACATCTTCTTCGGCAACCAGAGGGTGAAAGGATTTATCAATTTGGGTCCTGAAATCGAGGTGATGTTAGGCAATCGCATCAGTTCCAATTTTTCCTACCAGGATGCTGCCGAAGACGAATACTTCATCAACGACAACAGGCATATTGAGCAGTTGTCAATGAAAGTGAGCAACAAACTGGATTATGGCATCTGCGCCGGTGCAGGCATGGAGCTCAATCTCAATTCCAAACATTCCCTGCTGCTCGAGGGTCGCTTCTATTATGGCTTGACGGATGTCTTTCCCAACCATAAGACCGACGTCTTTTCAAGCAGCAACTCCATGACAATCTCTGTGACCTTGGGCTATTTTTACCGCTTGAAGTAGTCAATCATTACTGACGAAACAAGGGTTTGGTCGTCTTACTGAGTAAATAGGCAAGTAAAATGCATAGCGGGAACGACAATACTGCTCCTGCGGTATATCCCATGTATTTACTCAGCATGTAGAAGCAAATGTTCTCATGGAGCATATATAACTCGAGAGTCAACCCGCCAAGGAAAACAAGAACCGTGTGAATGACAGGCGGACAGTATTTCAATGCCATTGTAATCAGCATCAGAGCAGGAATTGACAGGAAAAAGAATGAGACACATTTCAAGCCCAACTGAATCGGAGAGGAAGCAACCACGATAATCAGTATCATAGCAATCACCCCCACAGGGGCAATCCATGGACCCTCGATCCGCTTCTTCTCATAAACCAGGCCTGCAAGGTGTAACCCCATGAAAAATATTGCAAAGCGATTAGACAAAATTTCCAATTCAGGGACATACACTCCTAGAAGATAGCCTAGCAGCAAGGCAATAAACGGTACGATGATGGAATATCTATTGCCTAATATCCTGAAATAGAATGGTGCGACAAGATAGCAAAGCAGAATCTGAGTGATAAACCAGAATGTGATGCGGGAATCCAGGATACACAAGCCAGACAAGTCATACAGATAATTGGTAAGACGGAAACCGTGACGATGGACGAATAAGAAAAACGGAACGGCCACAATCAGGTAAGTCGGCAGAATGCGAAACAGTCTCTTTTTATAAAAAGTGGACAACTTGCTGTTCTTCTTTAACGAGAAATAGAGTCCTATAGCCGAAATCAAAAGAAAAAATTCGACTCCGACAAAGCCAAAATCAATAAACCGGACATGGAAAAGCATGATGAGCAGAATCGACACACCCATCAGTTGCTTTCTATAGAGACTGAAATCAAAGAAATCGAAGGATTTCATATATTGTTGAAAATTGTACTAAATCACACTAACTGATTGACAATTAGCGCATTTAATAAGAATCATCATGAAAACTATCACAAAATTAATGTAAGTTGGACACAAAAACAAATTATCTAGGATTTTGTGTTATCTTGGCCGCTAACATCCTATTGAAACCTTGCTTTCACAACCTTCCCACATGGACATGTCGCGGTAAATGACAAATGCACGCCTAATTATTCATTTTTTCCATCCAATACATTATCTATAAAAGAATTATTTTTAGTACTTTTGTACGAAATTTTGAAAATCAACTTATTTCAATTAATAATAGTCTAAAAAACAGAAAGTTATGAACATTTCGCACATCGAACACGTGGGAATCGCCGTTACCTCGCTCGAGGAGGCTATCCCTTTCTATGAGAACATGCTGGGCTTCAAGTGCTTTGCCATTGAAGAAGTAGCTGACCAGAAGGTAAGGACCGCCTTTTTCCAGGTAGGTCAGACTAAGATTGAGCTTCTCGAAGCAACCGCTCCCGAGAGCGCTATTGCCAAGTTTATCGAGAAGAACGGTGGCCGCGGCGGCATCCAGCACGTTGCATTTGCTGTTGAGGATGGCGTTCAGAACGCATTGAACGAGGTACAGGAGAAGGGTGGCCGCGTCATCGACGCACAGCCCCGCAAGGGCGCTGAGGGCCTGAACATCGCCTTCCTGCATCCCAAGACCACCTGTGGCGCACTCTTAGAACTTTGCGAAAATCCCAACAAGTAAAAATCAGCTGTTAGTTTTCAGTAGTAAGTTATTAGTGTTGATTACCTGTTTTACACTTGTGAATTAGGCGATACAAACCATACTTACGACTTAAAACCAACAACTTAAAACTGAAATATAATAAAATGGGAAAACAACTTGATAAAATCCAAGAGCTGATCGAGCGTCGCGAGAAAGCGCGCCTGGGCGGTGGCGAGAAAGCTATTGCCAAGCAGCACGAGAAGGGCAAATTCACTGCCCGTGAGCGCATCAACATGCTCCTTGACGAGGGTAGCTTTGAGGAACTGGACATGTTTGTTCAGCACCGCTGCACCAACTTCGGCATGGAGAAGAAGACCTATGACGGCGACGGCGTTGTGACCGGTTTCGGTACCGTTGGCGGACGTCTGGTATACGTCTTTGCTCAGGATGCTACCGTTATCGGCGGTTCACTGGGTGAGACCATGGCATTGAAGATGTGTAAGGTGATGGACCTCGCTATGATGCAGGGCGCACCTGTTGTCGGCCTGAATGACTCGGGTGGTGCCCGTATCCAGGAGAGCGTGAACGCTCTGGCCGGCTATGCTGAAATTTTCCAGCGCAATATCAATGCCTCTGGTGTGATTCCTCAGATCAGTGCCATCCTTGGCCCCTGCGCCGGTGGTGCTGTTTACTCCCCTGCCCTGACCGACTTCATCATCATGGCCAAGGGTATCTCCTTCATGTTCCTCACCGGTCCCAAGGTGGTTAAGACCGTGACGGGCGAGAACGTGACTCAGGAGCAACTGGGTGGCGCAGGCGTTCATGCCAGCAAGAGTGGTGTGGCTCACTTCGCTGCCGAGACCGAGGAAGAGGCTATCGCCATCATCCGCCAGTTGTTGAGCTACATGCCTAGCAACAATATGGAAGAGACTCCCCGTGTGGAGTGCACTGACCCCATCGACCGCGTGGAGGATGCCCTGAACAGCATCATTCCCGAGAGCGCTAACGACCCCTACGACATGTATCAGGTCATCAGCGCTATCGTTGACAATGGCGAGTTCCTTGAGGTTCATAAGGACTTTGCTAAGAACATCATCGTCGGCTTCGCACGCTTCAACGGTCAGGCTGTCGGCGTTGTTGCCAACCAGCCCAACTGCATGGCAGGTGTGCTCGACGTGAACGCCTCCAAGAAGGGTGGCCGCTTCGTCCGCTTCTGCGATGCCTTCAATATTCCTCTGGTAACCCTCGTTGACGTTCCCGGCTTCCTGCCCGGTACTGGCCAAGAGTATAACGCCGTCATCATGAACGGTGCCAAGTTGCTTTACGCCTATGGCGAGGCTACCGTGCCCAAGGTGACCGTTACCCTGCGCAAGAGCTATGGCGGTTCTCACATCGTGATGAGCTGCAAGCAACTGCGAGGTGACTTGAACTACGCATGGCCCAGCGCTGAGATCGCTGTGATGGGTGCTGCAGGTGCTGCCGAGATTCTGTACGCTAAGGACAGCAAGAACTTCAAGACTCAGGCCGAGGAGGCCAAGGCTGCTGGCGATGAAGCCAAGGCTAAGGAACTGCTCGAGGCTGGCAAGAAGTTCATCCAGGACAAGGAAGACGAGTACAACAACCTCTTCTGCACGCCTTACAATGCTGCCCGCTATGGCTACATCGATGACGTGATTGAGCCGAGGAACACCCGCTTCCGCGTGATCCGCGCCCTCGAGGTTCTGCGCACTAAGAAGTTGACCAACCCTGCCAAGAAGCACGGTAATATTCCTCTGTAAGATAGTTTAGAGTTTAGGGGTAAGAGTTTAGAGGGATGAACGAAACGCATCCACAAGACTCAAAAACCGAGACTGACAACTAAATAAACTCAATTTATTATGAGTAAAAGAGCATTGACATTATTGCTGCTGTGCGCCATCCTCGCCCTGCCCACGTTTGCACAAGGTCGCAAAAACGTGCGCATCAACGAGGTAATGGTGCAGCAAGACAGCACGGGCGGCAACGGCTGGGTCGAGTTCTATAACTCGTCCTATAGCTCTACTGCCGTCGAGCAGATGTTTATCACCACGCTGAGCCGTGAGGAAATCCAGAGCGTGTTTGACAAGAACAAGGGCAACAAGAAAAAGCCCAAACAGATTCTGGTTGAACTCTGCGAGGCCCAGCCCATGGACATCTATGAGATTCCCCGTGGTGATGAGCGTAATACCAAGATCGCCCCGCGTGCCCACTTTGTTATGGAAGCCGATGGCGATCCCAAGTCAGGTACCTTCCACATGCCTTTCACCTTCACTCAAGGCAAGGAGAATTACATTGCCCTGTATGACGTGAATGGAGACCTGGTAGATGACGTGACGGTTCCCGCCACGCTGAATTTCGGTGAGACCTATGCCATTAAGGCTGAGGGCCGCCTTCCGAGCCTGCTTGGCGACGGCAAGACCGAATGGACTGTCAAGGACGGCAAGACCATCGAGACGGCTGTCACCAAGGGCAACTACAACGTCCGTGAGGTGAACGAGAACATCGAGGCCTTCCACATCAAGGATCCTCATGGCTACTGGATTGCCCTGCTGGCCATGTCGGTTGTATTCTGCGCACTCGCGTTGCTCTACATCTGCTTCAAGTTGTTCGGCAAGTTTGCCAGCAGGAACCTTCAGACCGAGGAGAAAGAGCAAGCCGCAGCACCTGTTGCTGCCGCTGCAGTGCCTGCCTCGAGCGGTGATATTGACGGCGAGAAGATGGCAGCCATCTGCTTCGCCTTGTATCAGCACTTGAATGCCCACGACAACGAGAGCGGCGTGTTGACGTTGACTCCCCGTGATGGCTCATCCTGGTCGGCAAAACCCGGCCTGATGCGTGAATTACCCGTTATCAAGAAATAATCACTTATACAGTTGTTAGTTTTAAGTTGTAAGTTTTACCATTGCCTGAGAATGATTGGACTATTGTAATATATCAATTACAACCCAAAAGCTAAGAACTAAAAACTTTAAACACAATGAAGGAATATAAATATAAGATCAATGGTAACGAGTATAATGTTGCCATCGATAACATTGAGGGCAACATCGCCCATATCCAGTTGAACGGTGTGGCCTATGACGTTGAGTTGCCCGAGCAGCCCAAGGCAGCGCCCGCTGTCAAGCGCGTTGCCGTGAGCGACGCTCCTGCTGCAGCTCCCAAGCCTGCCCGCAAGGCCGCTCCCGCCGCTGCTGGTGGTCACGTGATTGAGTCGCCGCTTCCCGGCGTCATCAAGGACATCTTTGTCAAAGTAGGTCAACAGGTTAAGGCCGACGACGTTGTGTGCATCCTCGAAGCCATGAAGATGGGCAACGAGATCCATGCAGGCGTGGACGGCACCGTCAAGAGCATCGAGGTATCTAAAGAAGACTCTGTGCTCGAGGGTAACACAATCATGGTAATTGGTTAAACAAAGTTGTAAGTTTTGAGTTGTAAGTTTCAAGTATGATTACCATTGTCTGTAAACAATTAGGCTAAGGTATTATTACTTACAACTAAAAACTAAGAACTAAAAACTTAATAATCATGATACTCCTTGACAATTTCCTGTTCACCAAGTTGTTGGATTTCTGGCATTTTACCGGATTCTACAACTTTGACTATACTAACCTGATCATGATTCTGGTGGGTCTGTTCTTTATCTACCTCGCCATTAAACATGATTTTGAGCCAATGCTACTCGTGCCTATCGGCTTCGGTATCCTGATTGGTAACATTCCTTTCCAACCTGGCAACGAGATCGGCATCTATGAGGACGGCTCTGTGCTCAACATCCTCTATCAGGGTGTGCGCAACGGATGGTATCCGCCACTCATCTTCCTCGGTATCGGTGCGATGACCGACTTTAGCGCCCTGCTGGCCAACCCCAAGCTGATGCTTGTGGGTGCTGCTGCCCAGTTCGGTATCTTCGGTGCCTACATGATTGCTCTCGCCCTGGGCTTTATGCCCGACCAGGCAGGAGCCATCGCCATCATCGGTGGTGCTGATGGTCCCACAGCAATCTTCTTGTCATCGAAGTTGGCTCCCAACCTGATGGGTGCTATCGCAGTGAGCGCTTATAGTTATATGGCACTTGTCCCCGTGATTCAGCCGCCCGTCATGCGTCTGCTCACGACCGAGAAAGAGCGCAAGATGCGCATGAAACCCGCCCGCAAGGTGAGCCAGCTGGAGAAGATCATCTTCCCGATCTTCGGCCTGCTGCTGACCTGCTTTGTCGTTCCCTCGGCAATTCCCCTGCTGGGTATGCTGTTCTTCGGTAACCTGTTGCGTGAGAGCGGCGTGACCAAGCGCTTGGCCCACACCGCCAGCAACGCCATGACCGACATCGTGACCATCCTGCTCGGTATGACCGTGGGTGCTTCGACCCAGGCATCGCAGTTCCTCACTAAGGAGACCATCTTCATCTTCTTCCTGGGCTTCTGTGCCTTCGTCATCGCCACCTGCTCGGGTGTGCTGTTCGTCAAGATCTTCAACCTCATCCTGCCCAAGAGCAAGAGGCTGAATCCCCTCATCGGCAACGCTGGTGTATCGGCCGTTCCCATGGCTGCCCGCATCAGCAATGACCAGGGCCTCAAGGCAGATCCCAGCAACTACCTGCTCATGCACGCCATGGGTCCCAATGTGGCCGGCGTTATCGGCTCGGCAGTTGCCGCAGGTGTCCTCCTGGGCTTCCTGGGATAAAGACAGAACAACGACATTAACCTCAATACGCAATCAGGCGGCCCACACAGGTCGCCTGATTTTTTCAAGTACACTTACTTAAAAAAACAAGAAATACAAGATATACAATAAATTGATTATCAAAATATTGTGCTTCTTGTATTTCTTGTTTTCAATAATAAAAAATTGTTGTTTCTGTTGTAAAAGAGTTGTTATGGTTGTTTGATTATTCCCATTAATACAGAATTACTGCTTGAACATGCGGTCGATAGTGCGTTTGTCTTCGCGTTCCTTGATGGACTGGCGTTTGTCGTACTGGCGCTTACCGCGGGCAGTGGCGATGACGAGCTTGGCCAAGCCGCGCTCGTTGATAAAGAGGCGCAGCGGGACGATGGCGATACCAGGCTGCTGGGTGTCGCGGGCGATGCGGCGAATCTCCTTGCGGTTGAGCAACAACTTGCGGTCGCGGTGAGTCGTGTGGTTGTTGTAGGAGCCGTAGGAGTATTCGGCGATGTACATGTTCTTGACCCAAATCTCACCATTGATAACCATGCAATAGGTGTCGGTCAAGCCGCACTTGCCTTGACGGATGGACTTGATTTCGGTACCCGTGAGGACAATACCTGTTGTAAAGGTCTCGATGATCTCGTAATCGAAGGTGGCCTTGCGGTTCTTGATGTTGATTGTATTCTGGTGATTGTTGTTAGCAGCCATAGTTTTTCTAATTCTTAGTTAATCGATGGATTGTCACAGCACTGTTCCCTAACAGCTACTTGACGACGAAGAGTTCAATAAACGCCTTAATGGCAATAGGCATCAAGAGCAGCAATGCCGATGAGATAATCACAAACTTGGTGACCTTGTCCTTCTTGACATACAGATGTTCTGTCCCGCGATAGGCCATCCAGGGCAGATAGACCATCAAGAACAACACTGGCGTGAAATCACTGGGCAAGAGGTTGCGCAGGATGATCAGCAGCACCAGGAAGATGAGATTATAAAGTATAAAATCCTTGAGGCGCGCCGAACCACCCTCGGTCCTGACCATTTCAGGGTAAAAGCCACCTAATAAGTAATAGATGATCAGATAGCTGACAGAATAGGCCGAAACCAGGATAATCCCCGTAATCAAAGAGGAGCCGAAAGTGATCGTCCTGTCATAAATCATGGGCACAAAGCAGGACAACGCCAACACGCACATCAGCGGCATGTAAGCCGTACGCATGACCTTGCCAGTGGGGATGTTGCTCTCAGCAATCAGCTCCCACCCGTACCTGGGCGCGGTAATCACACACCATATGTTCTGCCAAATGCTCATAGTAGTTTTTTTGAGAGTGCAAAGATACTAAATAATTTACAATTATAAACTCTATATAGCGATTTTAATTTACATTAGCAAAAAACGTGCCGAATTCTTGTCTTTAGCACAGAAAAGCACTACCTTTGCCATGGAAGATATTATACACTCTTAATCATTATTCACCCTAATTGAGTTTTAAGCGATGAAGAAATTAGTTTTTGTAATGGCCGCTGCCATGCTGATTCTGGGCGCCTGCACCCCCCAGACCGACAAGAACAAGAATGAATCCACTGCCGATAATGGCAATGCCGCTATCGAAAACATCATGACACGTACAAGCATCCGCCAGTACAAGGATCAACCCGTGGAGCAAGAGAAAGTCGATATCCTGCTCAAGGCAGCAATGGCAGCCCCCACGGCCGTAAACCTGCAGCCGTGGCACTTTATTGTCATCACCGACAAGCCGACCATCGACCTGCTGTCAGGCCGTCAGCCGACCAATGCCCCACTGTTGATTGCCGTGTGCGGTGACACCGACAAGACCACCATGCCCGACGGAAAAACCAAACTGCCCGATTTCTGGGTAGAAGACGTGTCGGCAGCTACCGAGAACCTGCTGCTCGCAGCCCACGCCCTAGGGTTGGGTGCCGTGTGGACAGGTGTGTATCCCGCAATGGAACGCGTTGCCGAAGTGGCCAATGTGCTGAACTGCCCCCAGAACATCGTTCCCATGGCTGTGGTGCGCATCGGCTATCCTGACGAGGCCCCTGAACCCAAGGACAAGTTCAAGGAGGAGAACATCAGCTATAACAAGTTCGGAGGCAAGAAGCAATAAGCTGCTTCATCCCACCAAGAGCTGTGTCATAATTGGCCTCTGAATTTTTAATCGGCCTAACGGCCGAGAAATTAAACAAAATTTGCATCAGATGAATTATGACACACCCTTCTATTATCTTCTGTTAGAAAAGGAAGGATTGATAGAGCTCGGGCGTGTAGATGCTGCCCCTGATTGTGACGGCCTTGAAGAGCTCGTAGAAGACGTAATAGAAATTAATGGCACAAATGATTGCCAGGGCCACCCATTTGCGTGCTCGCCACAAGTAGCACAGCGCATAGCTGAGCATTACCAGGAAACATGCACGCATGAGGTCACCGGGACGGCTCAAGTATTGTGTCGTATTGCCCATGAGATTAAGATAACCAATGTGCAGTAACGACAAACGATACAATGCGGGCAAGCCAGGGTCAGAACTGAACATGCGCTTGATGGAAGGATAGTACCAGATGATGATGCATACTGTCACCAAGGGCAACAGACGGGCGGGCCCGATGACATTCCTAAAGGCGTAAGTGACATCAGTATTGAACAGGCGGTAATAATGCCCATATCCCACGAGAGAGAACAGCTGGCCCACCTGGTCAAAGCACCACTTGATCCACTGCGGGAAAGAGCCTAACACGACACATGCCGCCAGCAAGGCATAAGGCAACCATCGCTTGGCCGTGCGCACAGGAATCTGTGGAATAAAATACAACGGAATGAGCAGGACGGCCATCTTGTGAATCAGCATAGCCACGATACTGACCAGGCAATAGATCCAGAACTTGCGCCTGACCATCAATTCAATCATCACCACGAGCAGGCATTCGATGATTGCCTGGCGAATCGTGCTCATCCACCAGATGTAGTAAGGCCCGAGAAACAAGCACAAGGCTATCCATGGCAAGAGCACCTTGCGGTGCCGCAGTGCATAGGTCAGCAGCACAATGTGCAGGGTGGCCCAGAAGCCAAAGAAGAAAGCATAGTGCATGCCGGCCTGAGCCATCATGCTGGATATGAAATGAAATCCCGGTTCAAAATTCTCACGCGAAAAATCACCTAAGGACTGCATGCTGACATAGTAGTTGTAATACATGCTATAGTCCCATGTCGTGAGCCACCTGATTGAAGATAGCGCGATATAGAAAAGTACCGCCGTGACGATTTCCCAAGACCAGAGGGGCAGCTCTGCCCCACCCAATGCCATCACCCGTTGCTCACGTTTGCTTACATGCCACCCTAACAAGGCCATTAAGACGGCGGAACCGGTGTAAACAATGACGCTCTGGAACATAGGTGATGATGATTACTTGACTAGGTCCATGGTGATCTTGATACCATAGTTGCTGTTGGTCGTGGGATAAGATGTCGTCGATACCAACGGCGTGTTGGTCTGGTAGTCAAAGTAGGCGCCCAACTTGATGCGCTTGCTCACAACATAGTCTGCCGTGAAGTTGATGTTCCATGTCTGGGTGCCGCTGGTAGCCTGGGCTGTATTCGCATCAATCTTGCGAATCAATGCCATGTTGCTCGTCATCTTGGCCAGGATGTTGATTGTGAGGTCATTGTTCACATTCTGCTGCTTGTTCTTAAGCTTGAGCACCTGGTTGAAGTTCGCAATCTTGTAACTGCCACCCACCTGGAATGAACGACCATAGTCTTCAACAAGCTGTCCTGCTGAAGGGTTGAGCTTGAGCTCACGCTTCTCTTCGAACTGCAGATTAATTGTGATGTCATTAAAGAATGTCGCATCAAAGCCGATAAGCGGTTTGAACTCCTCTTTCAACGATACCGTCGAGATATTGTAAGGCGATGACGGTATTGCTCCTCCTGTGAGCACATCCTTTGTGAAACCGAGTCCATCGCCGATGGTCACCCAATCACTGAACGAGTTGTATGTACCAACACTATAAGCACAACTGTAAGCATGCTTCAAAGTGAAGGTCTTAAACAACTTCTTGAACAGCGGGATGCGCATCAGGCCATCGTAGGTTATCGTCCAGTTGGGCAGAATACCCTTGAGACTTGGGAACGGATTAAGGTCATAGGTGCTGGCGTTCTTGCCCGAATAGGCAGCCATGAATGCCGGAATCAGCACGTCGCTGCTGGACTTGTTGACAGCACCGTTCTCGATGCTATAGGTATTGCCTGCCATTGCTGTGTTGTGCAAGAAGCCTACATCAGGATAAGTAGTGCCCATGTAACGCTGCTGCAAGCGTTCAGCAATGATTGGAATGTTCTCGAGGAACTTGTCAAAGTTAGCACTATGGTAGTTGTCATCAGCCTTCACGGTCTTCAGGGCCGTTGCCAATGCAATGTGCGTCTTGGTGTAACTACCGCCGTAGAGAATCGTCGGGTTTTCATACATGAACTGGATCTGATTCGTGCGGTTATCCATACGGACTCCCGTCAACTTAATTTTGAGGCCTGCGATAGGCTCCAATTGGATCTCGGTATTGAACTCATTGGCACAGCCATACAGGGCGGGCGTCGTCTGGGTCGGATCACTCATCAACCAATTGCGGTCCATGGCCTTGTCGATGTAGGACTGTCCTGCAAAACCAAAGGCGAAGTCCAGACCTGGAGCCATCACATCATAGTGGGTTGATTGTCCAAAGATGTCACCGATTTCAGGCATGTACTGCGGAATCGAGAGCGAAGTCGTTCTCTTCAACTTCAGGTTCACGCTACGTACACTCATGAGCAGTCGCGTGGTATATGCAGCCATCTCAGTAAAGAAATTGTGACGTTCCTCACCCTGAATCTCGGTAATCGTGAACTTGAGATTCTCCTCACCCAGGGTGGTGATTTCCACATTATCTTTATCCTTTACCTTGAACTCGACCTTGAAGGGCTTGTCATCGGTGGTTGTAGCCGATACCTTGATCTTCTTGACACCCAACTTGTGATTGATGATAATTGCCGAGTCGGGGCTCAGCTTGATCGTGCGACTGAACTTTTTGGGTTTCTCCTTCTTGGTTGGCTTTGAGCGCTGGGTGGACTTGCTCGAGAAGCGATCTTCAATCTTCTTGAGATAAGGAATCTTAGAATAGAACTGCTCGAACGCCAATCGGCCATCCAATGACCTAATCGTCTGGTTAGAAATAATATTACCTGACGAGACACCTTCCACAATGGCGCCACGGTCCCATTTATAAGTTGAATTATAAGACAAATTAGCTGTAATCCAACTCAAGATGGGTATCTGGCTGAAAGGAGCCTTATAGCTCACATTGAATACCTGGTTATAAGCCCAAGGAGTACCCAGATCCTTAATCGACGTCATGACCGAGTCACGCCAGTCACGATAAGCATCGGGGAAGAGTTTCTTGTTCACCTGTCCCACAGGCTCAAGAATGTGAGCAGTTGTATTGCTGTTAAAGCTAGCGGTGAGTGATTTGGTGAAACTCCAGTTGAGCACAAACTGACGATCCCACAAGAAGTTCTTGCTGACCGAAACAGGGAGTTCTACATCAATGCCGGTCTCGTTACGGGTTTGCTGCTCATAGTAATAACGAGAGATGTTAGTACCGAATGACACATTGGTGGGCAACCAGTGCAACTCCCAGTCACGGAAGAACTTCATGTTCTTATTCTTCTCATTAATAAAATATGAGAATGGCTTGAAGGGCTTGGCATAAGGAGTCCAACTATATTGCATGCTTCCCCTGTAATCATTGGTGTTCTCGTAGACATTCTCCGGGTCATTCATGTGCTGCTTGCTGAACGAATAGCTGAACGTGAAGTTAGTGGGATCCCACGGCATGGGATTCTTCATGGTCTTAACATCGAACTTGAGTCCTGAGATAGAGAAGTTCTGAGCCGTGCGAACAGTCACAGCATAGTTCATGATGCTATCCTTCTGTTCCTTGGTTTCGCAGATGTCCAACGACTCTTTCAGCTTCACGTCCTGATCCAACGGGTTATACTTGGGCGTTGTCTTTTCATTACTGTAGGAGTAATAGATCGGAGCATGGAGTTTCACCTTTTCGGGGATAAAACGTCCCAGGTCGGACTGTACAGCGACATTGTACTGGTCATAGTTATCCAAGCGACGCATGGACAGGCTCTGATCAACCGAGCCAAATCCGGCAGTCTCCTTATGGAAGCCCATGTTGACAGTAGCAATATCACTCATGGACAAGGTCATGCTGGCTTTAGCAGCCCAGCCGCCCTCGCTATCAAAGTCTGTTACACGCAACTCATCCACCCAGACCACGCAACTCTTGGTCGTGGGAGAATTATTGCGGACACCGATCAGCATCACGCGAACCTTGCTCAACGACGGGTTACCCATCACATAAACCTTGTTGTTGGGATGAGCGTCATCCACGTCTTGATAGCGGATGGAATAGCCCACGCCTTCAACGCCAGCCACTTTGGCCGCATTACGATTCTTCTTGGCATTGACGAGCACATCAAGATTGAGGTCAAGCATATTCTCATCGGGCCATACCTTGAGACGGTCGCTGGAGCTGTTAGTGCTATAACGTCCTGGCGGTGTCACAGACAAGGGTATCTCATACTCATAGTAGTTGTTCTTCACATCGGAACCAAGGCGGATAAACAGCGAGACGTCACCATTGCGCAGGTTGGTCTCATTATCGATGGTCGCCTCGTTGTGAACAAACATCTGCAAGCGCTTGTAGGTACGCAGGTCAAGGTCGGTGTTGCGGTACACACCACGGGCGTCGCCAGCATCCAGGTCATCAACCTTGAGCTGCATGGACTGCTCGTTGAGCTGGGTAATCTGTGACTGACCACTGTCAATGATACGCGACACACCGGGAGGCAGAACATAGTTCACAGGCTCACGCGATGCATTCTCCTCGATATTTACAGTGTTGATGCTGATTGTACCCTTAGCGGGTTGTTCACCGCGCAAATTCAGGTTATACTTATAGTTACGCCACTCACCGCGCACCAATTCCAGTGAGGCAAAACGCAAGTGGGTCGTTGCCTTAAATCCGGTCATGAACATACGCATGAAACGGATGGTGGAGAAGTCCTGAATGTTACCCACCCTCTTCTCATAACTTGCCAGAGGAATGGTGAACTGATACCATGTCGCCATCTGCGTCTCACCATTGCGCGTATGCACATTAGCGACCTGCTTGTCGGTGATGAAGTTTTTACCCACCAGCATCGAGTCGGGATGAATCGCCACGTGATACTGGAAGTAACGCTCGTACTCGTTCAGGGTGTTATCCTGGTTGATGTCCTCGACATCGGGCGTCGATCGTGACGTCTGATACTGGCCATCACTGGCGTCGGTCTGTGACAAGGAGTTGCCTTCGGTTCCGTTATAGTGTTTATAACGGTCATTAATTGAATAATGGTTCTCATCATAGTACCCGCTGCGGTAGAAGGAGTAATTATCGCTTGCTGGGTCGTTGAACGGAGAGAATGGGTCTTCCTGCATCGTGGCAACAGTCGATGCCGGCAGGGTAGCCTTCAATTCTTCGATGAAATCAGCATAAGCCTTATGCTTGTGCTCCTCAGCCGTTGACAAGCCATCAAGGCCCACATCCTGCAAGATACGGGCACCATTGGTGTTGTCAAAGGCATAGGTCAACGACGATTGTGAAGAAACCTTACCCCAAACCGTACTCGTGACATAGGTCGTATCACCGTTAATGGGAAGACCGTTCTCATAACTCTTGAGTCCATCCTTCAAGATATCCTCACTCACCTCACCCAGATTGAAATAGAGCGAGCCACCATCTTCGTTATTGAGATCAGGATCCATAAAGGGATCGAGCATCCAGAATTGGATATACTCGATATTAGATTGCTCAAAGTTGGTGTTTTCGATCTTGCGCATGATACCACCCCAGCGCTTCTCGGGGAAGAGCAGATAACCGTCCTGGTCAACATTGGTGCCATCAAGGTTGTACGGGCCACGTTCACGAGGATAGAACGAAAGGTTCAGCGTCTGGATAACCGAAGACTCACCATAGTTCAGCTCACGACCAGGGAACACCTCACTGAAGGCCACCTCGCGGGCATAAGGATAAGAGAGCGCGTCGAGGTCATTCTTGATGTATCCTGGGGCATAAGAAGAATTACGCTGAGTGAACAGTCGGTCCACATAATACCATGAAAGCAACGCACGGTTCTTGCCATAGGCCACATCACCGTTTAGAGTGGCCTCGGGGAACAAGGGTGATTCACTATTGGGATCGGACGGCGTAGAGGACAGGAACCACGAATAAGGCGAGCGCATATCGATACCCGACTGGGTAGATTCAAAGTCATCAATGTAAGAACTACCCGAGTTGGATCCGGTCTTAGCCTGATGAGGCATTAATTGTGCGAAGTCACCTCTGAAGTTCAAGGTCGAGGGCGCAACTGCATTGACGGTGGGTATCTTGTTCAGCAAGTTTGTCAACCACATGAACTGCGTGTTATAAGACAGATTCACGCCCCAAATGGTGTTGTTGACCAACTCACTACCGATTGCCACCTTGTCACCAATGGCCTTCTCTCCATAATGCATGATGGTACCGCCGATATGGAAATCCTTGTTAAAGGCATAATCCAGATCAAGACCTAATAGTGTCTTGCGTTGCATGCTGAAGGTGGACTGGTTCTCAAGCGAGACACTGACATTGGTACCTGCATCAATGATACTCTGGTTGGTAATCGTCACGGTACCCATCACATAGTCCACAGTGTAGTCACTATTCTCGGTCAAGGTTACACCGCCCGCGGTAACGACCACTGAGCCTCGTGCCACGTTAGTCGCATTCAATCGGATGACACTACCCGAGCTGGACTGGTATTCACCAGCCAAGACAAACTTATTCTTGTCGCTGAACTGCTGGGCAACAGTGAGCGTCGAGTCATAAAGCTCAGTGTAGATGTATTTCTCGGCAATCGCGTCATCATGGAACTTGGAACGCAAGTGCTCACCGAAAGGCTCAACTACAGGGAAGATAATTTTACCAGTCTTAGACTGGACTGTATAGCCCTCAAGGTAGTCAAACTTACCATCGATATTGGTCTCCTGATTGGCATCCAGTCGGTCCAAGTTCATCACCTGCAGCAGCGGTACACCATTGATTGCTCCAGCAGGGATATAGGTCAATTCATTACCTGTCGTGTCGCTCAGGTACTTGATATTAAGTTTAAAGTTATTCTTCTGAATGGAATATGCACCCAGGGCATAGACATTCTTCATTGCCAAATCCCACATGGGATAATAGGGTGAAGATGTAGTACCCTTGAGCAACTTCACATACAACGATTGATCAGTCGAAGTGATGTCACTGGAAAACTCACCCACCTGATAAGTTTGACCGCCATAAGTATATTGATAGGCCACAGCCAAGATTTCGTCGCTCGACAATGCGGTATTGAGCATGATGTAGCCCAAACTGGGATTCAAGGTATATTCTGCTGTTGTCAGAAGACGGGCACTTTCAATCTTCTCATAGTCCCTACCACCCTCGAAACCATAACTCTTTAACGGAGCGAGTGCGGCCGATGCTTTGCTCATGTAACGGGCATCAGGATAATTGTCCTTAATCTCATCCATCAAGGTATTGGATGAATTGTCGGGTAACGAACCCGATTGACCGATCCAATGGGGGTTCAAAATATTAATTTCTTCGCCTTCACCCACATCCATGAAACCCATGATGTGGCGCGACTCATTGTAGTTGTTGCGCTTATTGGTGATCCACACCTCAATACGGGTGATGTGCATACCCGAAGACACAAGGGGTAACTTGGAACACCATTCATCGTAGTGATCACGGAAGAAATGTGACAGGAAGAAGTTGCGGTTCTGGTCATACTTATCGGCAGAAAGGTAGAACTCTGTAGTCTGAGAACCACCCTTACTGCTTACTGTCTGGCTTTCACTGTTCTGCTGTGAAACAAGGGCCGTCGCAGTCAGTTTACCAAACTGCAACTTGGTCTTGACACCAAACAGAGCAGCACTACCACGAATCAGTTGCGATCCCGTGGTCATGCTCACATTACCAGCCTCAATATTCTTGATGATTTCATCTTCCTTGCCCTCATAGGCCAACTTAAGGTTCTTGCTGTCGAAGTCAAACGTTGCACCCGTATTGTAGGACATGCTAAAACGCATCTTATCACCGACCGACGCCGTGATATTGGCCTGGATCTTCTGGTCAAAGTCGAAATAGGACTTGCGGCGTTGCGATACAGACAAGGCAGGGTTATCAGTCGAATTGGTTTTAACACCCATGTTGATGGTCACCGAACCGGTGGTCTTGAGTTGCACACCACCAGGACCGAACACTTTCTCCAATGGGCCCATACCAAACTGCATGTCCAGGAAGTTGAACGGGTCCTTCTCTTTGTCCTGAGCACTCTCGGCATTCTTTTGGCGGTAGTACTCCATCATCGAGCGGCGGAAGTCCATGTTACTGTACTCGTCGGACGACATGATGTAAGGAGTTACAATGTCATTGTCTCCCAAACGTGTGTGAATGACATAACAACCCGTTTCGGGATCAAATTCCACAACGCTGGTGATGTTAGAGGGCGTTTTCAGGTCGGCAGCATATTCTCTGTTGTCCTGCACATCATCATAGTTCTGCGGGACAGTATGCTTCACGTTATACTGAAGGTCTAATTGTGGCGTCTTCTGTTGCTGAGCCGAAGGACGCGTATCGGGAGGTGGCGGGGGCGGCGGTAAAGTGCTGGTCACATATTGTGCCAACAACGTATCATTACCCGCCCACAAGCCAATGAGCGTTCCTATAATGACGGCAAAAATTATTTTTTTTCGGTTCAGCATGAACTTTTTTATCAATAATTATCTTCACAAGCAGCCCAACAGCCCAAGACCATTAACATCACATCATCTTGAGTGCCTGCTTAATCGCGTCTTCAACACTCAAGCCCGGATTCTTGGAAATCAGCGACTTGAGTGCCTTTTGTGAGGCCTGCTGGGAAAAACCCAACATGACGAGAGCGGCAAGCGCTTCATCATAAACAAGACCAGCAGGTTGGCCCGCTTGTTCTAATAACGTATCACCAGTGGGTTTTATTTTATCTTTCAGGTCAACTATTATTCGTTGGGCAGTTTTTGCTCCCACACCTTTCACGGCTTTGAACATGGCGATATTGTTGCCTGTAATAGCCTGTGACAATTCATCAACTGTCATTGAGGACAGAATAACCCTAGCCGTGTTAGGGCCAACGCCCGAAACTGATATGAGCAAGAGGAAAGCCTCTCTCTCCTTCCTCGATGCAAAACCATAGAGGGTGTGAGCATCCTCACGAATGACCTCATGCACAAATAACATCGCAGTATCGTTCTTGCTCCCACGATTAAGCACATCATAGGTATTGAGTGAGATATTCAACATGTAGCCCATGCCATGATTGTCAACTACCACATAGGCAGGGTTGAGTTCGGCTATCGTTCCTTTGATATAATCTAACATAATCTCAGTTCTTTAAAATCAATTCAATCACACTGTTGACGTCACCAAGCTGAATTTCACCGTCTCTATTCACATCGGCACGAATCATGGTGGCAGCGTCGCGATACATAGATGAGCCGAGGATGATGTCAATAACTATCATGACATCGGCTATATTCACCTCCCCGTCATTATTCGCATCTCCTTTCAATAGATAATTATCAATTATATGATTGACAGCGGCTTGAACATCAAGTTTCCCGCATCCCCATTGCTCAGGATTACCATCAATCACGTAAGAATCCCGCTTCGATGTCGCCTTTAAGACATCACGCACCATATTTGCATTGAGTTGTGGATGCAATTGCAACATCAGCGCGACGCAGCCGGTTACCACTGGGGCAGACATTGATGTTCCCTGGTTGACGTAATAAGGATATTCAATCCCATCGACAGTTGCGGGAATCGTCCAGGTCCTTTGCACTGCATCAGTTTCATATCTGCTGGCCGAGGAAATGACAGAATAGCCAGGGGCGCAAACATCTGGTCTTGAAATGCCTCGTTCATCGGGTCCAAATGACGAAAATGTCGCAATATCAGTAGGATAACTACCATTTATAACGACAGGGTCACCACTCATGTTGATATAACTTGCTCGCGTGCAATAAGCACCAACAGAAATCACATCATCGGTCGTCGCCATATCACTGATGGACCCTACCGGCGATCCGCCTGTCATACCAGGCAGGTTAAATGTGTAGAAATACGTGTTTTTAGTACTCCATCCCGATAGCGATGTTGACTGATTGGCCATATATTGGATTCCAACCAAAAAGCCTGACACCAGCGACGTCGCATCAAATATCCAGTACGAATGGAAACGTCCGTTCTCGCTTTCTGTTCCATCAGCATTAAATTGAGGCTCAACGGCATTCACATATTGAAACTCACCCGTATAATAATCGCCAAAGCACAGGTCTTTCTCACTGCTTACCGTAAAGACACTATCCTCGGGCAATGCGCCGATCCAAGGGGAAGCATATACCATTTCACCCGTCTGTCGGTTGATGATGACAATGCGTGACAAGTGCTCCTGGGGTCCATCATTCCACATGCTTACGTACCCCTCACGCTGCATGCCTCCCCAACGGTTACGCAACAGCGTTGTCACCGTGTCGCGTTCGCCTGTCAAGTTCCGGTGAAAGCAGATGGGCGCATCGCCATCATTCCCAGCCGACAACACACAAATATGTCCTGGTCCTGAGAGTGAAGAAAAAGTCCTGCACAGGAATGACGACCCGTCGTTGGGTCCATCATTGCTGCCGAGACTCATGTTGATGACACAGGGTTTACCTACCCTATCAGCATAGTCGAAGATATAACGGACTCCGTTAGCAATATTAACATCAGTCAATTCATTTTCAGGCATTCCACATACCACGATATCAGCAGCTGGGGCCACGCCATATAAGCCGTTAGACATATAGCTGCCGGCGGCAGTTCCTGTCGTGTGGGTGCCATGAGATGACCCAACATTGTCTGTCGTAAGCAAGGATATTTCCTGAGCTGTTTCGTAGCAACTGCCAGGTAAAGTGCAATCATCGACCACAGAAGATCTACCTGTGCTATCACATGGCATATAGACCGCACGAACACGGGAAGTTCCATCTTGCCCACGCCAATTCACATGGTTGAAATCAAATCCAGTGTCAATCATACCCACAATAATGCCTTCACCACGCAGGGGGGCGACTAAGCCTTTAGCTTGCAAGATATCATCGACATGGGAATAATAGCGGGCGCTGTCGTTACATAGTGTCACATGACGCCCCAGGGCGATATGAGACACCCCAGAGATTCGAGACACTTCATTCAGCCTCTCTTCAGGAAAGCTCGCAGTCAAAAAGCCATCAAATACAGCATTAACTTCAACTCCTGCAGCCTTCAACGAGTCAATTACAGCTTGATTGCCAAATGCAATGAACGCGTGAAGGTCATGAGAGCGGGATTCAGGAATGCCGCGATTACGTAATTCGCTCTTACTGAACAGCATGAAACGGGAAGACGCACTCAACAAATCACCCGCCCAAGCCATCGGCTTGAGAAACAGAAACAACGATATTATCAGGATGGCCCTGTTCACTAATTGCCGTTAAGAATCAGGTCGATGATTGAATTGACATCGCTGATGGTCACCTCGCCATCATCGTTCACATCAGCACGGTACATGGTATCATCATCAACATCACCGCCAAGGATGATATCAATCGTCAGATTAATGTCACTGATAGTTATCTCACCATCATTATTGACATCACCGTTCTTGACATTGATGTGCAACACCTGCCTCATGCCAGCCATGGCATCCAACTTGCCAGCGCCCCAGCATTCCCTGTCGCCCTGAATCATCTGCAAGTCCTTATAACTGGTGTTCTTGATGATTTTCCTCACGTCGGCTGTACTGAGGTTAGGATTAGCCTGCATCCACAACGCCACTGTGCCTGAGACAACTGCCGCCGACATCGAAGTACCCATATAAGGACAATAAGGATACTCAACACCATCAACGAAGACTGAAGGCTGCCAATAACGAATGTTAGGCGGATTTGTGTTATAGCGGTTACCCGAAGACAAGACTACGCTACCGGGAGCACACACATCGGGACGAGAAATGCCATTGTCATCAGGACCATAAGATGAATTGTGGGACAGGAATGTGGGAATACTATTACTGCGGAAATAGAGGGTGCCGTCTCGCAATGGGATATAAGCCCTGCTGTTGTAAGCGCCAACCGAAATCACGCTATCAGTTGTTGCGAAGTCACTGATAGAGCCGTGAATATCACCCTTTTCGGCCCAACTTACTCCAAATTGGCTGAAGTGAGCATACCAGGACGTCCAAATAGAAAGTTCGTTGTTCGATGGAGCAAAATACTGCAGACCTAATACATAGTTATTAAACTTACCTTTCATGTCCACCGTGCACAGCGAATTGGGGCGTCCATAAAAGTCATACGTACCCCTGATGGCCACATTACCAGTAAAATACTGCGCCAACGCTGTGTCGGTCTCGGTTGAAATTTCAGCATAAGAGCCTTGAGGGACAGCACCATAGGGACGAGTACTGTAAACAATCTCCTTATTCTGGGTGTTCACAACCACAAGCCTGGCATTGAAAGGCTTCTTCTGTTTGCTCCAGGCATTGATATTACCTGAAAGGTTCGTACCGCCCCAAGGACCAATCAACAGAACCGTTGCCGTGTCTTCCTTGCTGGCAAGTTCCCTGTGGACATAGACCGGATTATCACCATCATTTCCTGCAGGAACCACAAACACACGGCCAGGGCCAGACAGTTCTTCACACACGCGGTTAAGATAGGAAGTGCCATCGTGCGGGCCGATATTGGTGCCCACACTCATGTTAATTACACAGGGCTTACCTGCACGCCTGGCATAATCACAGATGTAGCTGATGCAGTTAGACACGACGACATCATTCAGTTTGTCTTCAGGAACGCCGCAAGCGACGATATCAGCTTCAGGAGCAACGCCATACCAGCCGTTGTCACGATAAGAGCCAGCTGCGGTTCCTGCGGTGTGAGTGCCATGAGTTGAGTTCGGGTCATCAGTCGTTAATTGAGCGATTTCATCAGGCTTCTCATAATAACTACCGGGTAGTCGTATCGCCCTAACTACAGGTTGAGTACCACTATTGTCATAGGGCATATACACGGCCTTGACGCGAGTCTTACCTTCCTCGTCCCAGAAGTTGATGTGGTTATAGTCAAAACCGCCATCAATGACACCGACAATGACACCTTTACCCGTATAGGGCATTTCCAGACCTGCGCCAAGATGCACAGGGTCAACACGAGAAAAATAGCGAGCACTATCGGAGCATGTTTCGATATATACAGACCTTGTCACACCTTTCACGCCATTAATGGCCATGATAGTCGATGGCTCAACGCCAGCATTAATGCGAGCCGCGATAAAGTCATCAAACCTTGAAGTAATCGTCACGCCCGCAGCATTCAACTGATACTGCAACATCTCGTCAAGCTGTTCTACTTCGATAAACGCTTCGTAGAAATCATTTGAAGAGTTTTGAGCATACGTCATTGACGTGGCGCAAGTCATGGCCACAAGCAATGAGATCAATAGGGTAATCCTTTTCATATCATTAATTTTTGTTAGTATTCTATTGAGTTATAATCAAACTGCAAAAATAATAAAAAAACAGCTCAAATCAGTATTTTTCAGCAAAAAACAATAAAAACGGGTGGCCGACAAGATACAGCCACCCGCACGGGTTATAAAAAACTGAAAATTATTCCATTACTTCATGCTCTCAACATACTTGCGCAGTGAAGTGTTATCGGGGTCGTATTCAAGCCACTTCTGATAGTATCCCTTAGCGGTAGCCTTGTCACCCTTGTTAAAGTAGTAGGTAGCAAGGTAGTTGTAGGCATACTTAAAGTAGCGTGCATAGTCGGCCTTGTTCTCTTTCTCTTCAAGAATGCTGATCAACTCGTTGTAGGCAGCCAATGCGGCACCGGTATTGTTGTCACCCTCACGCATCTTGGCGATCTTAGCCTTTTGATTCACAATCTGCACATTACGGGGAACCAGCTTGTCAACCTCGTCAACATACTTCTGTGACTTAGCAAGTGCGTCAGCCTTAGTAGCATCATCAAGGACTTCAGAGCTAGCAACGCCCAGGTAATAGTTGGACAGCATGAAGAGGTCGTTGGACTTGTGGTTGCCGCTGTCCACCAGACGCTGGTAGTACTCGGCGGCCTTTACAAAGTTCTCGGTATCGGCATAGCTGTCACCCATGTAGCGAATCAGATCCGCATTGTTGGGGTTGAGCTCAAGGGCCTTCTCATAGGCTGCGATAGCCTCCTCGGGATGGTTGGCATTCTGGAGAGCCAAACCATAGTCGGTGTAGTCGCGAACCTCGTAGTTGGAACCCTTGGGAAGAACGTTGGCAAAGAACGAGCGTCCTGCCTCAACGGCCTCAGCCCACTTTTCGAGCTGAATCAGGTTGTAAAGCTGCATACGCTTCATGTAGAACACCTTGTCATCAGTAGGATTCAGCTTATTCACAAGGCTGGTGGCCAGATCAAGCGACTCCTGGTACTTCTCGCCGAAGAACAACAGCTGTACATAGCGCACCTCGTCCTGAGCAAAGTGGTTGGGATTCTTGATGTACTTGCCGTACTGCTCAGCGGCCTTAGCACCCAAGTTGTCTGCATAGTACTTCTCTGCAAGTTCGCGCTGAACCAGTGCCGAGTTGGGCACCTTGGCCTGCAGCTCCTCAAGACGCTCGATAGCCATCTCGGGGTTCACGTTGAAGTAGGTGTTGGCATATTTCACATAGGCCTCAATGTTGTTGGGATCCTTGTCAAAAGCCAATTCATAGATACCGGCTGCGTTACCCCAGTCTCTCTTGTCAGCCTTGGTATCGGCCTCAAAGATATAGCTGTCAGGATCGTCGGCGTTCCACTTGCGGGCATTCTTGATGCATTTCTCAATATCCTTGGCATAGGTGGTAGGATTCGCATCATAGTATGCACGTGCAATTTCCATCTCTAACTTGGCATCCTTCTTGGACATCTTGCGTGCCTTCTCGAGCAGACTCTTCACTTCGCCACCGTTCTTGAGTGCGATAGCTGCCTGACCCACGTAGTTGTAAGGATTCATGGCGTTAGCAGCGATACCCTTCTCAAAGTTGGCAGCAGCTTCGGCTACATTACCCTGGTGCAGAGCGATCTGACCGAGATAGTAGTAGGCTTCAGCCTTGTCAGTGGTTGCAGCATTCAAGTTGCGCACAAGCAATTCCTTGGCATTGTCCAATTTGTCAACCTTGTAGTACTCAATACCGTCCTTGTAACCTTGTGCATTGGTTACCAGTGACGCACCCATTAACATGAGTGATGCAAATAAGAATTTCCTTTTCATTGTAGTAACAATTTAATGTTGATATTTATAAGTTCGTTTTGTTTGATTATTCATATTGCAACTTCCGTGCCAAACATCTAAGTTACTGAACTTCAACATATCGCACGGGCTCCGCAGCGGGCAATATGCCTGTTTGGAGAATAATTTTTTGTCCGATGACACCTGTCAGGAAGGTGAAGAAACCGTGGTCGAGCATGCCGTTATAAGAGGCATCGATGGCCCAGATCGTACGCACCAGAGGATAATCTCCGCTGTGGATGTGAGCTTGATAAGGTTTTACACCCTGCACCTGGTCATCTCCACGCACGGGCATCACCTTGATGCGGTCTGTAAAATCAACAACACTCACCTCGTTCTTGGTCTTGAGCTCCTCATATTTTTGGGCAATAGGAATCTCAGCGGATTTCAGGTCGCTGGTAATCCAGCTCACACCGATAAAGCCGATGACATTCTTATACTGCTCAACAGCATCAAACACGTCTTTGCTAGAGTTTCTTGCATATACATTGGGACCAAAACTGCCACCATTGAGGAAGGTATCCTTCATGTAGTGTACAATGCCAGTTCCAGAGCCATCAAACATCACCTTGATCGTGTCGTTTTTCAGTTTGGTTGGGAACACCTCACCCCATCGCTTAACCTTGCCGGTAAAGATATCGCGCAGGTCATCCATCGACAGTTCATCAATGTCGTTCTGTTTATTGACGATAATGGCCACGGCATCCACGGCAATCATGCGGGTACGGTATCCACGACCTATCTTCTTGAGACTCTTCTTTTGCTCAGGAGTCAAGTCATGGGATATGATGATAAGGTCAACCTTATTATTAAACAAGGAGTCGAGGGCATCATGCTCATTGATGTACTCGGGCATTATGCTAGCCTCAGGATATTGGTACTCAAATACCGCAATTTCTTGTTCTAGCACACTCTGGAACGACTCGTCACACATGATGCGAGCCAGGCCACGTGTGCTGGTACTCTTGGGACGGCGATCACCACATGACGACATCACCATGGAGAGCAGCAGCGTCGCAATAACCAATATACTACTTCTCTTGATCATGGCTATCATCTGTTTTATTGTCCTTGGCAGCCTTATCATAGGTCGTATAACCAGGATCTTCTTCAACATCGTCGTATTGGCGCATGCCATAAGTGTGCTGCCCTCTGAACTCACGATAGCCACGGTAGATGCCATAGGCGCCAAAGACCAGGGCAAAGAAATATCTCACCGCATTCCACAGCGGAGTCTCATTCCAGTCGAAAATGTTTAATAATAAGAGCCATGCCATTCCCAGATACACAAGTACCATGAACATGCCAAAAAACAGTTTCATACTCTGGACAATTTTTGATTGACTGTTGCTCATATCCGATTCAATAATCTCAATTTTTGGCTTTAGACTTGCCAAACACAAAATCGTTTATAACTATCAAACGACAAAATTAACATTTTATCCTGATTTGCGGTGTTAAATTAATAAAAATTGTTCACTTCGATTCTCAAAAAACTGAATCGGCCGCATTCCATTATGTGCCATGGCAGGGAAAAACACAGAAAAAACGTATATTCTCAAAAAAAGTTGCACAACTTTAAAATAAAGCGTATATTTGCAAAACCTTAAATCAAACTTTTATTCATACTATTTTTCCTAGGGCACCTTCGTTGTGAAACGAAGTGCTTTTTTTAATGCAAAAAATGAGCCAGACGATATTATCCGTCCAGCTCAATTCTTTAATAGATGACTTGTTCTCTTGTCACTCCGTAGGCAGAGCCCTGAATCCAGTGCCCAGAATCTCAGAACTCTCAATGATGTTGACAAACGCATGCGGGTCGATGTGATAAAGAGCAGAGCGCAGCTTAATCATATCTGAACGGTCAAGCGTCACATAGAGCATCTTGCGTTCCTTACCCTCATAGAGACCGCTACCCGAGATGCAGGTGCCGCCACGCTTGATATCATTGATGATGTAATCGCGGATTGGATCAGGATCATCGGTGATGATAAACATGGTTTTGTAGGTCTTGATACCATCGACAACAATATCAATGACCTTACCCTCGATAAAGATAATAAGAATCGAATAGATGGGCAAACGGATGTCACCGAAGGCGATGAGAGTGCTCAGGGTGATGATACCATCGACTATCATGACGAGAGTACCCAACGATATCTTGGTGTACTTGTGAAGAATCATCGAGATGATGTCCGAACCACCACTTGTAGCGCCGGAACGGAAAATCAGTCCGATTGCCACACCATAGATAAGTCCAGCCAGCACCGTGTTCAGGAAATAGTCGGGATGGAACCAGCCGCCATGATGAGGAATCTCAACCATCGACTTAACCATCATGGGATCCACGCTTGACACAATCGCGCCATCATGAATAACCGGGTTATAGCCCCAACTGCTCTCGAGCACAAAAGTGAACAGGAAGATTAATGCCGTGGAGACAATGGTTTTAACACCAAACTTGGGTCCCAGAATCCACGTGCCGATAAGGAGCAACGGAATGTCCATGCAAATGGCATAGAGTGAAATCTTCCAAGGCCACAACGTGTTGAACACGTTACTCAGACCATAGGTGCCACCAGGTGCCATCAGATAAGGGTTGACGAACATGACGTCACCGATGGCAAACAGGGCGCTGCCGATCACCAGCAGCAGGTAGGCCCAGACTTCACGCCACAATTTTCTCTTGGGATCAATAGTAAGCATAGAAGAATGCAAAATCGGATTAATAGTTGCGGGCAAAAATCACACGACGCTTGCTGGGTTTGCCAGTGTAGATGCACTTGCCCTCTTCCTCAACGGCATCCAAGGGGATGCAACGGATGGTCGCCTTGGTCTCCTCCTTGATCTTCTCCTCGGTCTCGGTCGTGCCGTCCCAGTGAGCCAGGATAAAGCCACCTTTTTCAATCTGCTCCTTGAATTCCTCCCAAGTATCCACCTTGCAGGTCATCTTCTCGCGATGGCGCAGGGCCTTGTCAAAGATGTTCTGCTGGATTTCCTCAAGGAGGTCCTTTACACGGTTCTCAATACCAGCCAACTGCTCACTGCTCTTCTCGAGTGTGTCACGACGCATTACCTCAACGGTGCCTGCCTCGATATCGCGTGCACCAAGCACGAGACGAACGGGAACACCCTTGAGCTCATAGTCGGCGAACTTGAAGCCAGGTCGCTTGTTGTCAGCGTTGTCATATTTCACCGAGATACCCATGCCACGCAGGTTCTTCACGATGGGCTCAACCACCTTGTTGACTTGCTCAAGCTGGTTGTCAGTCTTGTAAACGGGAACGATGACAACCTGGATGGGAGCCAAGTGAGGAGGCAATACCAGACCGTTGTCATCACTGTGAGTCATGATGAGGGCACCCATCAGACGGGTAGAAACGCCCCACGAAGTAGCCCACACGTCTTGCAACTTGTTTTCCTTGTCAATGAACTTCACATCGAAGGCCTTTGCAAAGTTCTGGCCCAGGAAGTGGCTTGTTCCCGACTGCAGCGCCTTACCGTCCTGCATCATCGCCTCGATGGTGTAGGTCTCAAGCGCGCCAGCAAAACGCTCGTTAGCCGTTTTGATACCCTTGATGACAGGCACTGCCATATATTTCTCAGCAAAATCAGCATAGACGTTCAGCATCTCAACAGCCTTGGCCTCAGCCTCCTCCTTAGTGGCATGGGCAGTATGGCCCTCTTGCCACAGGAATTCGGCAGTGCGAAGGAACATGCGGGTACGCATCTCCCAACGGAAGACATTGGCCCACTGGTTAATGAGCAATGGCAGGTCACGGTAGCTGTTAATCCAGTTGCGGTAGGTGTTCCAGATGATGGTCTCGCTGGTGGGACGGATAACCAATTCCTCTTCCAGTCGTGCCGAAGGGTCAACGACAACGCCCTTACCTTGGGGATCATTCATCAGGCGGTAATGGGTAACGACCGCGCACTCCTTAGCGAAACCCTCCACATGGTCAGCCTCACGGCTCAGGAAGGATTTGGGAATCAGCAAGGGGAAATAGGCGTTCTGTACGCCCGTGGCCTTAAACATGTCGTCCAATTGGCGCTGCATCTTTTCCCAGATGGCGTAACCATAAGGCTTGATGACCATGCAGCCACGTACGGCAGATTGTTCAGCCAAGTCGGCTTTCACTACCAGTTCATTATACCATTGAGAGTAATTGTCGGCTCTCTTAGTTAAATCTTTAAGCTCTTTTGCCATTGTTATTTTGTGCTTTATATTATTTATAATGTATTCTGTGTTATTATTTCTCTTTGGCTATATGGCTGATGTTGATAACACCTTTCTTAGCCTGCTGCAACATGGTCTTCTCGGGAACCAGGAAAATCTCCAGACGCCTGTTGCGCTTGCGGTTCTCGACCGAGTTGTTGTCCACAATGGGGTCAGTTTCGCCCAAGGCATAGGGAACCACATAGTCCACACTCCCGTTTTCATCAAACCAGTCGAAGATGGCGTTGACACGCTGGCGGCTCAAGTTGAGCGTGTATTCCGAACTGCCGGTATTATCGCTGTGCATGACCAGCAGCATCTTGTAGAAGCCAGGATTCTTGATCATCCTCAAGAACGGCTTCAGTTGAGCCTCGCCCAACTTGGAAAGCACCGTGTCGTTAGGTTCAAACAGTTGGCTGGCAGGGATAGTGATTACGATGACCTCATCATCACGCATGATTTCCACTTCATAGTTCGAGCGCTTGAAAGCCACAGCCATATCATACTGGAAATCCTGTATTTTATCTCTTTGTTTGCTGTTCCTGATCTCGGGCGTAGCCAAGTTCTCATCCAGCGACAATTCATAGATGTCTTCTTCCTTGTCCCTGGCGTTCACCCCTTGGGGAGAGACCAAGCACAGCAGGAATGCAGTCATCAGGATAATATGTGATACACGTCGTTTCATGCAGTATAAAACAGGTTAATCGTTCAGGTCAAGCAAGCCTTGAGGCAGGTCCATGACCATCACTTTCTTGTCTAAATCAAATTCAACGATCAGCTCATCAGTAGCAGGTACCATGAGTTCGGCACCTTCGCGGTCCACGATAAAGATGGCATTCTCGGTCTGCTCATCAACATCGGTAATCTCTCCGACCCGCTGGCCATCGCTGTCACGAAGTTCAAAGCCGATGAAATAATCTAACGGAAATCCATCAGCATCGGAATCAAGGCTCTCTTGACGATAGTCGCGCTTGAGGGCATAAATGTCATGGTTCACAAGACGCGAGACCTCTTTTTCGTTATCAATTCCATCTATTGTGAGCAAGACAGTCTCTTGGCTCTTGGGACGACAAGCGTTGACAAAGAACGGCACGAAGATGCCGTCAATGTCAGTCACCAGGCACGAAAGCCCCTGCAGGGTATCCAAATCCACATCGATGGTGGCCGAGATTTCACCGGCAACCCCATGTGGCTTGTTGTATCGGCCTATCGCTATCAGTTCGTCCCTTGTAATCATAACAATTACTTCTTTTTCTTCTTCTTACCCGTGGTTTGAGCCGGTTTTACGACCTGGTACTCATGCAGGTGGTGCGTCTCGGGGTCCAACCTGATGGCGCCATGGCTGTAATAAGCCATATCCTTGAAGATTTTCGCATCCTCCACGTCCTCGTTGTTGATTTGGTAGATGAGCTTCTTCATGTGGTTGGCCAGCAGCATCACCAGAGCATCGCGCTCCTCGCCTTCAGGATAGTTGGCAGCACGCTCAATCATTCGCTCGATGTTCTTGCCGTAATGGCGGAACTTGATCGGTTCCAACTCATAGGGTATGGGGTCGGGCTTGGTCTCCAAGTTCTCCTCCCTGATGATATCGTCAAACGGGAAATCCACATCAAGTTGAAATCCACTCATTATCATCAGGTGGTCCCACAATTTGTGTTGGTAGTCGGCCTCGGTACGCAACTGCGGGAACATGTTGGCCATGTTCTGCACAATGGTAAAGGCGCAACGGGTTCGCTCGTTGCGGTCCTCAATGGTCAGACAGTGGTCCACCATCTGCTGAATGTTGCGGCCATATTCAGGCAACACAAGTTTCTTGAGTAATGAATTATATGTCAACATAATCTGCAAAAATAATATAAAAATCCGGATTGCGAAAATCCGACGATGCTATTCATCGTGCCTCATTACTGATTGAGCACGGGATTCTTGGGCTTTGTCGCCTGGAACTCTTTGAGATAAAGCGGTGTGCTGTAAGCAACATCGATAAAGGCCTGCTCACGGTAAGCTTTCTCGGACAGGGCCATCATGTCCACTGCCACGGGCTTGATGCCCTCGATGAAGCGCGCATGCTCGTGTACTATCACTTGGCGGGCCTTATCGCTGCCATTGCCCATCAGAACCATCGTATGGCCCTGCTGAAGCAAATCCTCAAAGGAATGCTCATCAAGAATCATCGCCTGCGGCTCTAACACAGTTTCGAGTGCCGGATTATAGACCGCCGTATAGACCTCCATGCGCCGAGCATCAATCATGGGCACAAACAACACATCGTCCTCATCGATGAAGTGGTTGAACATGGTGCTAACCGTCAACAGCTGCAACGTGTTCACCCCGATGAGAGGCAGGCCCAGACCGAAGGCAAGCCCCTTGGCTTCACTCAAGCCGATGCGCAGCCCCGTATAGGAACCGGGTCCGATGCTCACAGCGATGGCATCCATTTTCATCTCTCGTGAGCGGGCATACTCCAGCATCTCTTTCACATACTGGCTCAACAAGGTGGCATGAGTCTGACCCTCGTAGTTTTCACGATGGTCCAGTACCTGTCCTTCGCTGGTCAATGCCACCGAGCACACCTCAGTGGAAGTCTCTATATTGAGTATTGTCGCCATTACCTCTATCTAAAAAACGTGCAAAGGTACAAATTAGTTTTCAGTTAACAGTTTTTTAGTCTCAAGTTTTTGTCTCGATTGATGCGTTTTTCCCTATTGACCAGCAATTGTGCGCTCATCTATCCGTTCAAATGAGCACACTACAATGACAAAGAAATGAAGGAAGGGTGTTGTTTGCTACAAAACTACAACGCCTCGATGAGGGCATCAACGTCCTCGGGACTCGTGGCCCAACTGGTGACAAAGCGGCAATTCATTTTGTCACCCACTGGGAACCATTGTTCAAAAACAAAGTTCTTTTCCAGGCGTTTGATGGTCTCAGCGTTCAACAGGACAAACTGCTGATTGGTTGGCGAATTGCTGTACATCTCGTACCCCTTGGCCACAAGGGCATCGCGCAATCGTATCGCCTGTTCAACTGCATGGCGGGCAATCTTAAAATAAAGTCCATCCTGCATCAGGACATCGAACTGGATGCCGAGCAGGCGCCCTTTAGCCAATAAAGCGCCATGTTGCTTGACAATAGTAAAGAAATGGGCAGGTGCCGGAGCCCCAGGATTGGGGAAGACGACTGCCTCGCCGCAATAAGCGCCACACTTGGTGCCGCCAATATAGAAAACATCGCACAGGTCAGCCAATTGCGGCAAAGTCACGTCACATCCCTCGGCCATGAGACCATAGCCCAAGCGAGCGCCATCGATAAACAAGGGCAGGTCATGCTGCTTGCACACGTCGCTGATAGCCGTCAGTTCACTGAGTGAGTATATCGTGCCCATCTCGGTGGCAAAGGTGATATAGACCATGCCCGGAAAGACCATGTGGTCATAGGTCGGGTCGGCATAATAATCATGGAGCCATTGGGACAACTCGCCAACATCCATTTTGCCGTCGTGGCTAGGCAGAGTCAGGACTTTGTGACCTCCAAACTCGATAGCGCCTGACTCATGGACGTTGATATGGGCCGTATCCACGGCCAACACGCCCTGATAAGAGTGCAGCATGGCATCGATGACCGTGGCATTAGTCTGGGTGCCACCCACAAGGAAAAACACGTCGGCATCAGGCTTGGCACACGCCAGACGGATTTTCTCTTTGGCTGCCGTGCAGTAATCGTCAAGACCGTATCCTGTTGCACAATCGCCATTGGTTTCGGTCAATCTTCTCAAGATTGCCTCATGGCAACCATTATTGTAATCGCTTTCAAAAGAAATCATATCATTACATGATTAAAAAATGCAGGTGCAAAGGTAATTGAAAAAACGAGAAAAAACATTATCTTTGCAGCATGAAAGAGAAGAAAAAGGCGATTATTTATCAGTTGATGCCCCGGTGGTACACCAATTGTAGTGAACATTGTGTTCCTAACGGCACAATCGCGCAAAACGGATGCGGAAAGTTCAATGAGATAACCGAGAAAAAACTGCGTTCCATCAAGTCATTAGGAGCCACCCATGTGTGGTACACCGGCATCATCGAGCATGCCACCGCCACCGACTACTCCCGTCAAGGCATTCACCCCTGCAACCCCCATGTGGTGAAGGGCAAAGCAGGGTCCCCCTACGCGATACGCGACTACTATGACGTGTGTCCCGATATGGCCGTTAAAGTCAAGAACCGTATGGCTGAATTTGAAGCGCTCGTGGGCCGCACTCACGATGAGGGCCTCAAGGTCATCATTGACTTTGTGCCCAACCATGTGGCCCGTGAGTACGAGAGTGACACGCGTCCCGCTGGTGTGCGCGACCTGGGTGAAGACGACAACCCGATGATGTTCTTTGACCCGAGGAACAATTTCTATTACATCACGGGGCAGGATTTCGCGCCCATTGGTGTTGACTTGGGTGACTATCGCGAGTTCCCTGCACGGGCAACAGGCAACGACTGCTACACCGCATCCCCTGGCCGCGACGACTGGTACGAGACCATCAAATTGAATTACGGCGTTGACCCGTGGAACGGTAGCACTCATTTTGATCCCATACCGCCCACCTGGCACAAGATGCTCGACATCCTCACGTTCTGGACCAGCAAGGGCGTGGACGGCTTCAGGTGCGACATGGCCCACATGGTGCCCGTTGCCTTCTGGCACTGGGCAATCCAACAAATCAAGGCCATCAACCCGAGCATCATTTTCATTGCCGAGATCTATGATGTGTCACTCTACAGGAGCTACATCTTTGATGGCGGCTTTGACTACCTGTATGACAAAGTAACCCTCTATGACGCGCTGCGCGGCATCCTGTGCGACGGCTGGCCTGCCAGCGAACTCACCCGCTGCTGGCAAACGGTGGAGGGCATTAGTGGCCACATGCTGGCCTTCCTCGAGAACCATGACGAGCAACGCATTGCCTCGAGGCAGTTCTGCGGTGACCCATTGCGCGCCCTGCCCGCCCTAGTGGTGGCCGCAACGATGACGAGCGGCCCCTTCATGGTCTATGCCAGCCAGGAACTGGGTGAGCCTGCAGCCGATGCCGAAGGTTATAGCGGCATGGACGGACGCACTACCATATTTGACTACTGGAGCGTCCCTACCCTGCGCCGCTGGCACCAAGGCAAGCCGACATCCGCCGAGAGGCATCTGCGCGCAACCTACCGCAAGCTTCTCAACCTGTGCAATAAAGAGCAGTCCCTGGCTCGAGGCCAGTTCTTTGACCTGATGTACGCTAACCAGGACACCCTCGACAGCCACCGCCAGTATGCCTTCCTGCGCCACCATGAGAGCGAAATGGCGCTAATCATAGCCAACTTCGGTGACCATGCAGTCGATAGTACCATCCGCATCCCACAGCATGCCCTCGATTGCGCCCAGATGCCCAAAGGCAACTATTGCCGTCAAGACTTGATTACAGGATCGAAAGTCACTGAAACCCTTGATGGAGAGACTCTTATCTCTATTCATATCGAGCCACATGATGCGCTGATGTGGAGCTTCAAGAGAACACAAAAATAATTCTCGGCAAATTGCAGGTTATATGAGATTAATTCATTACCTTTGCAGAGGTATTAGGCTATTAGGACTAAAACTGAAGAACTGACAACTAACAACTTAAAACTAACAACTATAAAGACATGGCTGAAATGAAGGTTTTCTCGGGCACCAACTCTCGTTATGTTGCCTTGAAGATTGCAAAACAATTAGGTGTGGAATTAGGCAAAATCAATATCTCGCATTTTGCCGACGGTGAGTTTGAGGTTTGCTACGAGGAGCCCGTACGCGGTGCGGAAGTCTATCTCGTTCAGTCCACTTTCAAGGCCAGTGAGAACCTGATGGAACTCCTGCTCATGATTGATGCCGCCAAGCGTGCTTCAGCCCAATCGGTTATCGCTGTCATTCCTTACTTTGGATGGGCCCGTCAGGACCGCAAGGATAAGCCCCGCGTGTCCATTGCCGCCAAACTGGTCACCAACCTGCTGACAGCCGCCGGCATTGACCGTCTGATTACCATGGACCTGCATGCCGACCAGATTCAGGGCTTCTTTGACATCCCCGTTGACCACCTGTACGCCTCGACCATGTTTGTCCCTGACATCGCCTCGCTCAATCTCGAGAACCTGGTCATCGCATCACCCGACGTGGGCGGAGCTAAACGTGCAAACTCCTATGCCAAGTATTTCAATGCCCCGTTGGTATTATGCCACAAGCATCGTCTCCAAGCCAATGTGGTTGAGTCCATGACCATCATCGGTGACGTGCAGGACAAGGACGTCGTCCTCATCGACGACATGGTTGATACTGCAGGCACCATTTGCAAGGCAGCCTCGCTGATGAAGGAGAACGGCGCCCGCAGCGTACGCGCCTATATCTCCCACGCCGTGATGAGCGACCCTGCCAGCGAACGCGTCATGGCCAGCGGACTGGACGAACTGGTCATCAGCGACAGCATCCCCTACGATACTGACCGTTGTCCCAAGGTGAGGGTCCTGAGTGTGGACAAGATGTTTGCTCATGCCATCAAGCATGTCAATATCAAGAAATCCATCAACGACCTCTTCCTCTTCAAGTAAAAGAGAGATTCCCCCATTTTTGCTAAGATATTAAGAACTAGCAGTTCATGAGTGCGCGCTTCATCACACGAGGCGCGCACTTTAAATTTTTACAATTAGATATTTTTAAACAAGTTTTACTTGTTATTTACATTTTTTTTGATTAATTTTGCTGCATTATATTTTGCTAAGCATAATCTTATTATAGTATTATTACCAACGTTGTTTAACTTAACCATTTACCTTATGATGAGAAAAATTCTTTTCGCACTAGCGTTAGGTTTCTCGTTGAGCGCAATGGCACAGGTAATGAATGTGACCTCGATAGAGAAGGTCAATCTGCCTGAACAAGCCGCCGTAGCGGCCATCAGCCCGCAGGGTGATTACCTGCTGCTGACCAGTGCGACCAACCAGGGCCTGACAAAGTATGATCTAGCCAGCGGCCAGACTCAAGTATTGAGTGCGGCTCCCAGCGCAGGTCATAACGTGAAGATTTCGCCTAACGGCCAAACGGTCGTTTTCCGCGAAGGTTCGTTTAACGACAAGCACCTGCGCCTGTCCTCACTAAAGAGTGTGAACCTGGCCACTGGCACGACCCAAGAATTGGTAAAGCCCACCCGCGACTTGCAGGGCTATGCTGTAGATGCCACCAGCGTGGGAAGCGTCAACAAGGGAAAGTTCAACAAGAAGGCCATTGGTGCTGCCAAGGCTCAGAACTTGCCCGTGCTGTCCATCAACAAGGGACAACTGATGATTACCGTTAACGGCAAGACGCGCCAGTTGTCGCCCAACGGCACCCAATTCAGCTACATGTGGGCATCGCTGTCACCCGACGGTACCCAAGTGCTCTACTATCAGGCTGCCCATGGCACCTATGTCTGTGACCTCAATGGCAAGAATGTCCGCAAGGTGGGCAAAATGCGTGCCCCAGTATGGTATGATGACAACACCATCGTGGGCATGATGGACCTGGATGACGGTGAATTCATCTATGCCTCGACCATTGTTGCCGCCACGCTCGACGGCAAGACACAGACACTGACTTGCGATGACACCATCGCCATGTATCCCCATGCTACCGAAGGTAAAATCGCCTTCAGCACTCCCGCCGGTGAGGCTTATATTATTAACGTAACCAAATGATGACAGCTATGAAAAAGATTCTTTTACTTGCCGTAGCCGCCATCATGGCAGCCGGCGCAATGCAGGCTAAGACAGCCGACGAAATCCGTATCTACCTGAATCCCGGACACGGCAGCTGGGGTCCAAACGACCGCCCGATGGCAACCATCCCCTATCCCAACCTGCCCGAAACGGGACGTCCAGACACCAATGGCTTCTATGAGAGTAACACCAACCTGTGGAAATCCATTCAGACGCGTGCCACCCTTATTAAGATGGGTGTAAAACCCGAGAACATCACCATGTCGAGGTGGTTCAACGGGCCGTATCCCTATGTAGCGGGTGCCGCCGATGCTGAGATTTACAACCGTCCTCTGTCGGAAATCTGCGAAGAGGTGGAGGTGGGCAACTATGACATGTTCCTGTCCCACCACTCCAATGCATTGACAGACGGAACATCGACTAACTACCCGTTGATGCTCTATCGTGGATATGACGGCAGTGAAGGTGACCTGACCACAGGTAGCCGAGAAATGGCTTTAACCTGTTGGCCCATTTTCTACACCAACGCGATTGACCCGATGACTAACTATAGTCCCAGTGTTAATAACGTGCGTGGTGATATTGACTTTTATAATAAAGGATATACGACCCGAGTGGATCCCAATACCGGTATAGCATATATCGGTTATCTGAATGTGCTTAAGCATGGCGTTCCCGGATTTTTGGTAGAGGGTTATTTCCACACCTATCAGCCAGCACGCCACCGTGCCCTGAACAGTGACTATTGCCATCAAGAAGGCGTGCGTATTGCCCGTGGCATCGGCCAATACTTTGGCCTTTCACCCGAGAGCAAGGGTTACATTATGGGTACCGTAAAAGATGCTCACGAGCATCTGGTACACAACCTGTACAATTACAACGCCAGTTCGATGGACCAGTGGGCTCCCATCAACGGCGCCGTTGTCATCTTGTACAAGAACGGACAAGAAGTGGCACGCTATACCACCGACCAGAACTACAACGGTGTATTCGTATTCGATGACCTGGATCCAGGCACTTATACGATAGCCGTTGAGGCCGAGGGCTACAAGCCATTAGGTGAATACACTGAAAACTCTGTTGACAGCCAGTGGGAGGAACTCATTACCACGGCAGCGGGCAACATTACTGTTGAGACTAACAAGACGACCTATGTCGTTCCCTTGCTTGAGGCAGCCGAGTACGAGCCTTCGACAGAAGTATCTGAGAACTATCCTGAGCCTGAGTTGCCCGGTTATGTGACTGCTCCTACCAGCCTCGAACTCACCTGCGACGAGGGCACTGAATACAACTTCGATGGTGTTATCAAGCGCATGCTTGTGCGTGGCGACAGCACCATTGTGCTGACCAATGCTGCTGACGGGACACCTCACGTCTATCTGATCAACAACATCAGCAAGGAGATTGTGAAGGAACTGAGTATTACCAATGTTGCTCCTGCAGAGCCCAACAACGCTGGCTTCTACAGCCGCCTGAATGACATCGCCTTCACTGCCGACGGCCAGCTCGTGGGTATCAACTGTGTTCAGACCCAGAACACTTCCAGCCAAGTCAATGCAGGCTTTGAGCGCGGTACCCTGCGCCTATACAAGTGGGCTGACTTTGACAGCGATCCCATCCAGTGGGTAACCACTCAGAGTTCCGCTAACTTCTACTATTATCGCGCACAAACTATCGCTATTGATGGCGAAGCCAAGAATTGCACAGTGAATATCATGGGTACTAACGACGCCGCTAGCAGTGCCGGCGGCATGAGGTTCCTCAAACTGACCATTATCAACGATCAGATTGCCAGCACGATCTTCACCGAGAACACGATTACCGCTGCCAGCAATTTCACCAAGCCCAAAATCGGCGTGCCGCAGATTCTTATCTCTCCGCGCGATGATGACCAGGTCATGCTTGATGGTGAGAACACCTTGCTGATGGAGGTTGATCCTGCCGATGTCGATAGGACGGACAGCGAGGTTGTTGGCCGCTTCAATGGCGATGATGCCGACATCCCCGTCAAGGGCACATCCTTCTTCAAGTATGCCCACCACCAGTTCATGGTAATGCCCTACGTCGCACCTGTCAGGGAAGACGGTGTGAACCTCGGTGGCATCAAACTGTATGATATCACTGCAGGTCTGGATCAAGCCGCTCTGGTCGCAACGACTAACACCGACCTTGATCCGCTCGCTTGCCAGTTCATGTCAACTGGTGCCAATGTCAAGGGCGAAGACATCTATCTGTACCTGATGCAGGACAACAAGATGACCAAGTGGCAGGCCATTTCAGCTGCACAACCTGCTGTCAAGGCCATTTATGCCTACGGCTTGAAGATGGAAGGCGACCAGTTTACCTTCAACTGTAACGACGCTGCCAATAATGCCTACATCACCTTCTATGATGGTGAAGGCAATCCTGTGGCCACCGTTAACGTGCCCAATGTCGTGGAAGGTGAGAATACCATCACCATCAACGTAGCCGAACTTGAGGGTGTACAGCCTAGCAGCACGTTGACCTGGGCCGTGACGGTTGAGGGTGATCCTATCACCACCATCCAGCGCATTAACCCGGATAGTCCCTCTTATTCAGGCTCGCTCTACGTCGCTGTTGATAATTCACCTGCAAGCGCCCACATGGGTACAATCTACGCTGGCAACCGTATCGGCAGTACCAGCACTGCTAACGGTGTCTATCTGTATGATGTCAACGGCACACGCGTGAGTGACCATCTTTACACTGGTAACCACGCATGGCGCAACAACTGCCGCATGTCGGTTGATGCCCAGGGTAAACTCTATGTACCCGATTGGGGAGATCCCACCTCTGGTGTCTTTATTGCTGATCCCGATAATCTGGAAGGTACTTGGAGTGAGTTCTTTGTTGGAACACGCGGCAGCGATGGTCTGATCACCAACAATGGTGTGGCTGTAGGTTCTTCGACACCTGGTGTAGGCGTTGGAGGCTCTGGGGCCGACACTAAACTGTATGTATATCTTGAGGATATGGTTGGCCCAACGTCTGGCAAAAAGAACATCGTTGGCGTTTACAACATCGGCCAGCCTGACGGCAGTGTTGTTGACACCTGGTCAACTGCTCCCAGTCAAATCTTTGACGTCGGCGCCTATGAGCTCAATGGTACTGGTAATGTCGTTGCCGATGCCCAGGGCCGTGGTGCCTGGATTGCCCAATATCGTGCTACAGACCAGAACACGTCTGCAGTTCCTTCGCTGCTCTTCGTGGACAACGATGGAAACATCAAGTTCAACTCTGGACAAGCACCCAACAATAGCATCCTCAATGGTAGCTTGCGTTCAGCATTTGCCATTAATGGGGCTTGCGACATGCTTGTAGTGAACGACGGCAATGGCGAGCTGCAATTCTTCGATTTGACCTGGGACGGCAATACACCTGCTATTTCTCACAAGTACTCGTACATAGCCGATGCCCGTGCCACCGACAAGTCGATTAACCAGATGGCATTTGACTATGCCGGCAACCTCATTTGTGCTGGTAAGAACATCGGTATGTACTCCATCCCGACCGACGAGAATGTCCAGACCACTCCAGGTATGGATGTCATCAACATTCCTGGCGGCCAAACAGGCTATGACATTAACTGCGACGGTAATACGACTATCGCTGACGTCACCTGTCTGATTGACTATCTGTTAGGTGGTAACCCGCAGCCCATCGACTTGAACGCAGCCAACGTCAATGGTGACAATGGTATTACCATCGCTGATGTTACTGCACTGATCGATTATCTCTTATCAGGAAATTAATCATCATCTAATTCTATGATTTTCAAGCGGTTCGACTCACATCGGACCGCTTGTTTTGTTTTTTTAAGTAAATGATGTTTCAGGAAAGGTGCTATTCAGCGGATTTTTTGTAATTTTGCCACTCGATTTGCAGCATTACTACCACAAGATTACATAGTATATGATTGATTTATTAGACAATATAGATGCCGAAATGAACGAGGGCGGAGCACGCGTCGTTCCCATCATCACCGAAATTCACGAGGTGGATGGCGGTACCGATCTTCAAGATAACCAAGCCGATGACATCCCCATCCTGCCCCTGCGCAACATGGTGCTGTTCCCCTCGATGACCATGCCCGTATCGGTAGGTCGCGAGAAGTCGATGCGACTTATCAAGGACGCCGAGGAAAGCCACATGTCAATCGCCGTGTTCTGCCAGTATGACAGCCATGTCGAGGACCCAATGGAACGGGATTTATACCGGTTCGGTACCATTGCTAATATCATCAAGGTGCTGGAACTGCCTGATGGTTCGACCAATGTAATCCTGCAAGGCCGTTCAGCATGCCAATTGAAGCAGATTGCACAGTTGTCTCCCTACCTGCGCGGTTCAGTATCGCTTGTGGAGGAAAAACTGCCCCTGGCTGGAGACAAGGAATTTGAGATGTTGATGCAATCCATCGTCGAGGTCACCCTGCGCATGTTGCGCAACATGGGTACCAATGGCCGTGAACTGGCCTTTGCGATGAAAAACATCGACAATCCCATGTACCTGATGAATTTCCTCGCCACCAACATCGCCTTTGACTCGGACCAGAAACAGCACATGCTCGAGGAGCGTGACATCAAGAAACGCGCCTACCTGCTGTTTGCCCTGCTGTCACGAGAGGAGCAACTGGTCGAAATAAAGGCCAATATACAGTCGCGCACCCGCGAGGAACTGTCACAGCAACAACGCGACCACTTCCTGCAGCAACAGATCCGCACCATTCAAGAGGAATTGGGCACGGATATCGACGACATTGAAGAGCTTCAGGAGCGTGGCAGCAAGATGAAGTGGAACGACGAGGTTAAGAAGCAGTTTGAAAAAGAGCTCCGCAAACTGGAACGCTTGAATCCTCAAACGCCGGATTACTCGGTACAGTATGCCTATCTTGACAATATGCTCAACCTGCCCTGGGACACCTATACCGAAGACAATTTTGACCTCAAGAAGGTGGAGCAGAAACTCAACGATGACCACTATGGGCTCGAAAAGGTGAAAGACCGCATCCTCGAACACCTGTCAGTGCTCAAGCTGCGCGGTGACCTCAAGGCGCCCATCCTGTGCCTCTATGGCCCTCCTGGTGTCGGTAAGACCTCATTGGGCAAGTCGATAGCCGACGCCCTCCATCGTGAGTATGCCCGCATCTCCCTAGGTGGCCTTCATGACGAAGCCGAGATTCGCGGCCACCGCCGCACCTATATCGGCGCCATGCCTGGTCGTATTATCGCCGCGCTGGCCAAGTGTGGCAGCAACAATCCTGTTATCGTGCTTGACGAGATTGACAAGGTGGGACAAGATTTCAAGGGTGATCCTTCTTCAGCATTGCTCGAGGTGCTTGATCCCGAACAGAACGGGCATTTCCATGACAATTACCTGGATGTGGACTATGACCTGTCCAAGATACTGTTCATTGCCACCGCCAACAGTCTGGCTACCGTGAGCCGTCCCCTGCTTGACCGCATGGAAGTCATCGAGATTACCGGTTATATCCCCGAGGAGAAACTGGAAATCGCCAAGCGGCACCTTGTTCCCAAGGAATTAACGGAAAACGGATTCAAGAAAAACGAAATCAAGTTTGGCAAGCAGGTGATTCTCAAGATGATTGAGGATTACACCCGGGAGTCAGGTGTGCGCCAGTTGGAGAAGAAAATCGCTACCGTATTGCGCCGCGTGGCCCGTCACAAGGCCAGCGGAGACGCCTACCCCACCAGCATCAAGGTAGAGGACTTGAAGGAATACCTGGGTTCGCCAGACTATAGCCGCGACAAGTACGAGGGCAACGAATTTGCTGGTGTGGTTACCGGTTTGGCCTGGACCGCTGTAGGAGGCGAGATACTGTTTGTCGAGTCTTCCTTAGCACGTGGCAAGGGCGAGAAACTCACCTTGACAGGCAACTTGGGCGATGTGATGAAGGAATCGGCTGTTATCGCGTTGCAATATCTGCGGTCGCATTGCTCGCTCATCGGCATTGACGCCGAATTGTTCGACAAGTACAATATCCACATCCATGTGCCCGAGGGCGCTATCCCCAAGGATGGCCCGTCGGCGGGTGTGACGATGGTGACCTCGTTAGCGTCATCCTTTACCCAACGCAAGGTAAAAGACCATCTGGCCATGACAGGCGAAATCACCCTCCGTGGCAAGGTGCTGCCTGTGGGTGGCATCAAGGAAAAAATCTTAGCGGCCAAGCGTGCCGGCATTAAGGATATCATCCTGTGCAAGGACAACCGCAAAGACATTGAGGAAATCAATGAGATGTACCTCAAGGGCTTGACTTTCCACTACGTCAACACCATCAAGGAGGTGCTTGACCTGGCCTTGCTGCCCGAGAAAGTCAAAGATGCCATTGAACTTTGAAGTAGTATTTGTTTAAAGTTTAAAGCGGCATCCTCATTCGTTGAGCCAACAACCTAAAGACAACAGGAGACTACAATCAATTGTGGCCTCCTGTTATATTATCATTGTACCTTTTATCATTCAGGATACACGAGGTTCTCGGGCTGGATGTCCTTGAGGACCTCGATATAGTATTTGCGGGCTTCCCACTTCGCCATGGGCAAGTTATTAAGCATATAGTTGCCACAGTCGTGGGCATTGGCACCAGGAATTTCGCCGTCAAAGTCGGCCATCCAGAGGAACAACTCCTGCATCAGCGGCACAATATCACAGCTCTCCAGGTCACCCTTGAGCAACAGATAATTGCCCGTGCAGCAACCCATCGGTCCCCAATAGATCACCTTGTCACCCCACTCCTTGTGGTTGCGCAGGTAAGTGGCGGCCAGATGTTCAATGGTATGCAACGCACTCTGGCTAACTGCCGGCTCCCGGTTGGGTAATTTCATCCGGATGTCAAACGTCGTAATAACATCTCCACCCTGTAAATAATCTTTGCGAGACACGTAAATACCACGCAGCAAGCGCGTGTGGTCAATCTTGAAACTGGCAATCTTTTCCATATTTAGTCCGTAGTTGTATTTATAGTCTATTGAGCATGTCTTTGAGCAAGGCAAAAGACTCTTGAGGTGCATCGGTCCAGAAGTCCAGATACTGCTGCGTGTTGTCATGGTTGGCACCAGGAGAATCACTGATGACACGCAGAGCGAGGAAAGGCACATTACTCAAATAGCATACTTGGGCAATCGCTCCCGACTCCATATCCACAGCGAGTACATCAGGGAAATCACCCTTGATGCGATCCACATCCTCCTTCTTGTCGATAAACTGGTCGCCCGAGCATATCAGGCCCTTGTGAATCTCTTTAGTTTCAGGCAGCAGGTCCAGCAATTTGGAAGCCCCTTCAAAGTAAAGTGGCAAGCCTTGCACACGGCCCAACTCACTTTCGGGACCGCACCACACATCATGGTAAGCAACACGAGCTCCGGCCACCACGTCCATCACGCTGACGCTAAGGTCTGCTCCGCCAGCAACGCCGCTGTTGATAACATAGTTGGGTGCAAAGTGGTTGACAAGCATCAGAGCGCCCATGGCGGCATTGACCTTGCCGATGCCGCATTGCATCACCATTACGTCGTGCTTACCGATTTTACCGCGGTAAAACTCAAAGCCGCTCATGCGGCTATTCTCACTGTCTTGCAGCAACGGCAAGAGCAGATCAAGCTCCTTGCGCATTGCCACTATGATTCCAATTCTCATAACACTACAATAATTTTTCTGCAAATTTACAGTATTTTTCTTTAATTATGCTACTTTTGCCGCATGAAACGATTAATTGACATCTTACATAACGAGGATTTAACCCTCGTGGTAAAAAATAAAAACGGTGAAATCCAACGTTTCACCCAACGTGGCGTGAAAGACCTATTGACGCTTGTAAGTGAACGCCCTGAAGTGCTAGAAGGGGCCATTATTGCCGACAAGGCTGTGGGTAAGGCGGCAGCAGCCTGCATGGTCGTGGGTGGAGCCAAACAAGTGTATGCCGACGTCATGAGTCAACCCGCGCTGGCACTGCTACAACAACACGGTGTTGAAGCCGAATATGGCACACTGGTAGATCATATCATCAATCGCGCTGGGGACGACTGGTGTCCCATGGAAAAAGCTAGCCGTGACGAGGACAATCCTGCCATCATCATCGAGAAAATCAAGCATCAGCTTCAACTCATGGCCTCCAACTCACACACCTAGGAAAAAGACAACTTAGGCGCATAATGCAATAGACGTCCGCACCCCTTAATTGTCGGCTGATTAAAAGGATTATAATGACGGCATCCGCATTCCGTTGACCCTCTCTATGGGTTGGAATGCGGATGCCCCTTTAAACTCTAAACTTTAAACTCTAAACTGCGAGCGTAGCGAGCATATAAACAGCGAGCATTACCAACTGCCGCCGAGGAGGTAGTCGATCAAGGCCGTCACGTCGTTGATCTTCACATAGCCATCCTGATTGCAGTCGGCAGCAGTTACATTGATGCCCGTTGCATCACTGCTCAACAAGTAGTCGATCAGAGCCGTCACGTCGTTGATCTTCACCTGGCCGTCACCGTTCACGTCCCCGCGCAGGAAATCATCCTTTGCGGTGAAGTAACCTGGGTTGCTCGGTCCGCCGTCGATGTGGGCATAGGCCTTGTCCACATGGTTCTCGTCGTAGGTTGTGCCCATGCCGCCCACCAGGCTGGTACAGCCAGTGAACATATTATCTGAACTGGTCACAGCATTCGTGCTCCATTCGTCACCGACAAAGATTGTGGTCAGGCTACTGCAGCCAGTGAACATGCCGGTCATATAATTTACATTATCCGTATTGAAACTGCTAAGGTCAAGACTCGTCAAACTACGGCAGCCATTGAACATTTCAGAAATAAATTTCACATTATCCGTATTGAAACCGCTAAGGTCAAGGCCGGTCAACCCATGGCATTCGGCGAACATGGCCGACATGTCGGTCACGTTGTGCGTGTCAAAGCCGCTCACGTCCAGGCTCGTCAATTGATGGCAGTTACCGAACATCCAGGTCATTTCTGTCACGTTGGCCGTGTTAAAACCACTCACATCAAGACTCGTCAAAGCAGAACAATTGTAGAACATCTCTACCATGTTTATTACATTAGATGTGTTGAGATATTCCATGCCTTCGATGGATTGCAGATTGACCATATCTTCAAACCACAGGAAGGTGGTCCTCGGATAAGCATCAGCAAATGACGGGTCGAACACCACTTGGGTCACTGACGAATAGTTGCCGTCTGTTAACCATCCGGGTTCATCGTAATCCTTGTTCAGGTCGTAGGTCGTGCCCTCGCGCTCGTTGCGCTGGTTGTCGCAGTAGAACGTCAGCGTCGTGTTTCCAGACGTGTAGCAGGCATAGGCCTCGGGCGCATCAGGATCGGTGAAGTAGCCCGGGTTGCTGGGGCCGCCGTCGATATGGGCGTAAGCAGCATCCGTGTGGCTGTGGTATATATCATAGGCCGTGCCCTTGCCGCCTTCCAGTGCGAGGCAGAAGTAGAACATGTCAATGGATGACGCCACAGCTTCGGTGCTCCAACCATCACCAACATAGATGGTGGTCAGGTAAACACAATTACAGAACATGCCGTCCATGCTGGTGACCTGAGACGTATTGAAGCTGGTCAAGTCAAGCGTTATCAAGTCGTGGCAATTCCTGAACATATTGGTCATATTTTCCACTTTTGAAGTGTTGAAGCCGCTCAGGTCAACACTCGGCAAGCTACTGCTTTCATAGAACATGCCACCCATGTCAGTCACATCAACAGTGTTCAGGTATTCAGCCATGCCTGTGATGGACTTGAGGTAATACATGTGATAGAACCAGCCAGCAGTGGTTTCGGGACGGGCGTCGGCAAAGGACGGGTCAAACACCACTTGGGCCACAGCCATATTGATGCCATTGTTGCACCAATCCGGGAGATTACTGCCCGTGTTCAAGTCATAGGACGTACCTGGGCGAAAACGTCGTCCAGAGTCGAAGTAGAACGTCAGCGTTGAGTCAGACGGAGTAAAGCAAGCGTAAGCCTCTGGTTCTGACGGCGCATTAGGATCAGTGAAGTAGCCGGGGTTGCTTGGGCCGCCGTCGATGTGGGCGTAGGAGACATCCACGTGGTTAGCATCATAGGTTGTGCCCATGCCGCCCACCAGGCTGGTGCAACCCATAAACATGCCATTGTGCACCACGGTGTATTGTGTGCTCCATTCATCACTGGCGTAAATAGTAATGAGATTGTTACAATACGCGAACATACCGTTTGTGGCGACTAAGACACGCGTGTTAAAACTACTCAAGTCGAGGCTGGTCAAGTTGCTGCAACCATAAAACATCTGGTTCATATAATTCACTGATGCAGTGATGAAACCGCTCAGGTTAACGCTTTTCAAACCGCTGCAGTCCCGGAAAAGTGCACCCATGTTTTTCACTTTTGCAGTGTTGAAATGGCTCAAGTCAAGACTGGTTATGCCACTGCAGCCATAGAACATGCCGTTCATGTTGGTCACATTTTCGGTATTTAAGTATTCTAAGCCGGAGATGGATTGAATCTCAGACATGTCTCTATACCAATTTTTGGTTGACGTGGGACGGGCGTCAGTAAATGACGCGTCGAATGCCACCTGAGTGACCGACGGATTTGTGCCATCGGTATACCAGACAGGATCGTCACTGTCAGCATTCAGATCATAGGTAGTGCCCTCACGGGTGCTGCGGAGCTTGTCGTAGTAGAAGGTCAGCGTCGTGTTCTCGGGCGTGTAGCAAGCGTAGGCCTCAGGTAACCTCTCGCTCAGATAGCCGGGATTGTCGGTTCCACCGTCGATGTGGGCATAGGCCTTATCCACATAGCTGGCGTTATAGGTTGTGCCCATGCCACCAACCAGACTGGTGCAGTTATAGAACATATTTCTAGATGAGTTGACAAAATCAGTGGACCAGTCATTGCCCACGTAGATAGTAGTCAAGTTGCTGCACCCCTTGAACATCTCATCCATTTCTAGCACTCTCGACGTGTCAAAATTGCTCAGATCAAGGCTCGTCAAACCGCTGCACCCTTCAAACATAGCATACATATATGACACCCTAAACGTGATGAAACTACTCAAGTCTAGGCTCGTCAAACCGTTACAGCCATAGAACATGTATCCCATTTCGGTCACAACTTCGGTGTTGAAGTGGCTCAGGTCCACGCTTGTCAACTTGCTGCAGCCATAGAACAGGCCACGCATGTTTGTCACATGAGACGTTTTCAGATTCTCCCAACCCTCAATGGTTCTCAGGTTGGTCATATCCATGAACCATGCAAACATCGTTCGCGGGCGGGCATTTGCAAATGATGGATCGAACACCACATGAGCCACCCCTAACTGAAAGTTGTCATTGAGCCAATCCGGAGTCCGACGACGTGTAGATAACATAGGGATTGCCAACGGTAATCACGGCACCCGCTTTCTCGGTGAAATAGCCCGGGTTGTCGGTGCCGCCATCGATGTGGGCATAGAACTTATCCACATTGTTGCTGTCATAGGTCGTGCCCATACCACCAACGATTCTCGAGCAGTAACGGAACATATTGGTTGAGAGGGTAACTTTCGACACGCTCCAAGCGCTACTCACATAAACTGTGATCAGGTTGCTACAGTTATAAAACAGGCCACCCATGTTAGTCACCTTGGTTGTGTTGAATCCGCTCAGGTCAAGGCTCGTCAATCCGCTACAGCCAGAGAACATGCATTCCATGTCAGTCACGCTCGACGTGTCAAAATTGTTCAGGTCAAGACTGGTTATGCCGCTGCAGCCATAGAACATGTATCCCATTTCGGTCACAACTTCGGTGTTGAAGTGGCTCAGGTCAAGGCTCGTCAAACCGCTGCAGCCATAGAACATATATCCCATATCGGTCACAATTTCGGTGTTGAAGTGGCCCAGGTCCACGCTTGTCAACTTGCTGCAGCCATAGAACATGTATCCCATATCTGTCACAACTTCGGTGTTGAAGTGGCTCAGATCCACGCTTGTCAACTTGCTGCAGCCAGAGAACAAGGCACGCATGTTTGTCACATGAGACGTGTTCAGATTCTCCCAACCCTCAATGGTTGTCAGGTTGGTCATATCCATAAACCATGCAAACATCGTTCGCGGGCGGGCATTTGCAAATGATGGATCGAACACCACATGAGCCACCCCTAACTGAAAGTTGTCATTGAGCCAATCCGGACGTGTAGATAACATAGGGCTCAGCTGCGCGAGCGCCCAGGGCACACATCATGGCCGCCACCAGGACGGTAAGTCTTAAAAGTAGTTTCTTGCTCATAGTTATCAGTATTTATGGGTTAAGAATGTTATTAGCAGACGGAAATAGTTAATAAATTTGACATAATTAGTAATTCCGCAAATTTAGTAACTAATTTCCATAAAAGCAAATATATATTAGAGTTTTTAAAGAAGGCAATAAAGACAAGGGCATCCACACCCCAAAAGTGACGGGGTGCGGATGAAGTGCCCTTTTCTTCATTAAACATCACTAATTGTTACTATCTCTGTGTTTTCTGGCTGATTTTATCATTCTCGTCACTATTTAGACACACGAGAACGCCGCTTTGTTACAACAAAACGGCGTTTTAACATAACGTTAACAATTAGGCTATTTGCTTGTCTTCAATCTCGGCAATTCTATATAACTTCCATATCTAATAGAAAGATGTATTGTCGATGATAAAAAGATCAGAAACCTGTAACTCCTTATTACAGTTCGGCTTCCTTGAGTTTCTCAGCGTTCTCGGCCACGATGAGATGATCGATGCAGTCCTGGATGTCCCCGTCCATAAAGGCGGGCAGGTTGTAGATGGTATAACCAATACGGTGGTCGGTGATGCGCCCCTGGGGATAGTTGTAAGTGCGGATTTTGGCCGAGCGGTCACCTGTCGAGACAAGCGTCTTGCGCCGGGAGGCAATGTCGTCCATGTACTTCTGATGCTCGTGGTCATAGATGAAGGTGCGCAGACGGGCCAGCGCCCTTTCTTTGTTCTTGGGCTGGTCGCGTGTCTCAGTACACTCGATGAGGATTTCCTGTTGCTCACCCGTGTTAGGGTTAGTCCACATGTAACGCAGACGCACACCACTGTTCACCTTGTTCACGTTCTGGCCACCGGCACCGCCACTGCGGAAGGTATCCCACTTGATTTCGCCCTCATTGATATGAACGTCAAACGGTTCGGCCTCAGGCAGGACAGCCACACTGGCCGCCGAGGTGTGGACACGGCCCTGAGTTTCGGTAACAGGAACGCGCTGCACACGGTGCACGCCCGACTCATATTTCAACGTGCCATATACGTTATCACCAGTGATACTGAAAACGACTTCCTTGAAACCGCCAACGGCTCCCTCACTGCAACTGGACATCTGCACATTCCAGCCCTTTGTCTCACAGTAGCGGGTGTACATGCGGGCCAGGTCACCGGCAAAGAGCGCTGCCTCGTCACCGCCCGTGCCACCACGGATTTCCAGCACCACGTTCTTGCTATCCTCAGGATCCTCAGGGATAAGCAATAGTTTGATTTCTTCTTCCAGTTTGGGTACTTCGGCTTGATTGGCATCGATTTCATCACGCGCCATTGCCCGCAGGTCCTCATCAGTCTCGCTATCGAGCACGAGTTTAGCCTGTTCGATGTCCTCGAGCAGTTTGCGGTAACGATTGGTTGCGCCCAGCAAGGTTTCCAGGCTTTTATATTCCTTGGTAAGCTTGACGTATCGCCGCTGGTCGGCAATGACGTTAGGGTCGGTAATTAACGTCCCGATTTCTTCAAATCGGGCATCCAGACCATCAAGGCGTTGTAGTAATGCGTTTTCTGCCATAGTCGTGATTTTGAAATTTGGCTGCAAAGGTAGTGAAAAGGTTTTAGGTTTTAAGCGTTAGGCATTAGGTTTTTTATTACTTTTGTGGCATGAAACATAATCTATCCGTCATCTGTGGACTCATCTGGGATTTGCTGGTAGTCTATTGTGCTTATACATTGTGCCGTGCCGTCTTTCTGGCACTGAATTGGTCGATGTATGCAGGAACATTAACATTCTCCCACACCATGGGCCTTTTTGGCGCCGGGTTGCTGTTTGATACCCCCGCCATTCTCTACACTAACGCTATCATCCTGCTGATGTTCCTGCTCCCCTTGCACTGGAAGGAGCGCCCTGGCTATTATCGAGTGGCCAGGTGGATTTTCACCATAGTGAACAGCATTGCCGTTTACATGAATCTCATGGACTGCGTGTATTTCCCGTTTACAGGAAAACGCACCACCGCATCGGTGTTCTCAGAGTTCAGCAACGAGGGCACAGGTGAAATGCTGAAAATCTTTGGCGGGCAGTTTTTGAGCCATTGGTATCTTGTGCTGCTGGCCGGCCTGATTTCATGGGGGCTATGGAAACTTTTCCGTCCTGTTCCCGAACGGGTGAAACGTCCAGCGGGATTGGGCCGATACTACCTGTTGCGTATCCTGGCCCTTGTCGTTGCCATTCCGTTGTGCATCGGAGCCATTCGCGGCGGATTTACCAAGGCTACCCGTCCTATCACCATCAGCAATGCCAACCAGTACGTTAACCGTCCTGCTGAGACCGGCATTGTGCTCAACACGCCCTTCTCCATCTTCAGGACGTTGAAGAAGACGCCCTTCGTCGTCCCCGACTACATGAGTGACGAGGAGGCTTTGGCACTCTATACCCCACTCCACCAGCCTGCCGACACTGCCGCCTTCACGCCGCGCAACGTCGTGGTGCTCATCCTGGAGAGTTACAGCAAGCAGCACATCGGCTTTTATAACAAGACCTTGAGAAACGGCACCTATCAAGGCTTCACGCCTTTCCTTGACTCGCTCATCACTGCAGGCGCGATGACCTATAAATACTCCTACGCCAACGGCCGCAAGAGTATCGAGGGAATGCCCTCGGTGTTGTCTTCCCTACCCAACTTTGTCGAGCCGCTTTTCCTCACACCCGCATCGCTCAATGCAATGTCAGGCCTAGCTCGCGAATTAGGTGAAAACAAGGGTTATGCCACCGCCTTTTTCCATGGGGCACAAAATGGCTCAATGGGCTTCCAGGCCTTTGCCCGCGCCACGGGGTTCCAGCAATATTATGGGCGCACAGAGTATAACGCAGACCACAACTTCCATGGCGATGACGACTTTGACGGCACCTGGGCCATCTGGGACGAGGAGTTTTTCCAATTCTTTGCCCAGAGGTTGGGAGAGATGCATGAGCCGTTCATGACCGCCCTGTTCAGTGCCTCCTCCCATGACCCGTTTACCGTACCCGAGAAATATAAAGAGCGCTTTCCTAAAGGCGAACGCCCGTTGCAGCAATGCATCGCCTATACCGACTATGCGCTGAAACGCTTCTTTGAGACATCCAGCCATCAGCCATGGTACAATAATACGTTATTCGTCATCACAGCCGACCACGTTAGCCAGCAGATTGATCCGTTCTACTGCACCACGCTAGGCAATTACTGTGTGCCCATCATCTTTTATGCACCAGGAGACCCCACGCTTCACGGCTATGACGAGCAACAAGTCGTGGAGCAAATTGACATCATGCCCACGGTGCTCAATTACCTGCACTATGACCTCCCCTACATCGCCTTCGGGCGTAATATGCTGGGCAGCAATCCAGAAAAGGGGTTCGCCCTGCACTGGCTGCCAGAGTCGAGCAGCTATGAGTACGTCAGTGGGGATTATGCCCTGCAGTTCGACGGAAAAACGGTCACCTCGGCCTACGCTTTCCGCACGGACTCCACGTTCTCCCACAATGTCTTGGGCACAATGCCTCCTGCAACACTCAACCAGATGGAGCGCCAAATGAAATCGGTCATCCAACAATACATGCAGCGCATGACCACTGACCGCCTGACGCTCCAGAAGAATCGATGATTCAGTTTTTTTAGCAGTAATATTGTAAAAGTGAAGAATTTAGATTACTTTTGCCGTCAAAGAATTATAAAAATCATCTGTTATGGAAAATAATGCTACAGTAAAGCTTTATTCGTTAGGTTGGCAAGAGATGCGAACTTATCTGTTCGCCCTGCTCTTTATTGTGGGCAATATCGCATTGCCTCAGTTGTGCCATCTTATCCCTCAGGGTGGCCTTATTCTGTTGCCCATCTACTTCTTCACGCTGATTGCCGCCTATAAGTTCGGCTTCCGCGTGGGCCTGTTGACAGCTGTGCTGTCTCCACTGATCAATTCGGCACTATTCGGGATGCCTCCTGTTGCTGCCTTGCCCATTATCATGATCAAGGGTGTATTGCTCGCTGGTGCAGCCGCTTGGATGGCTAACCGCAGCAAGGGTGCCTCGTTGCTGGCATTGATTGGCGTTGTACTTGGTTACCAATTTGTGGGAGGCCTCTTCGAGTGGGCCATGACTGGTGAAATTGCCAAAGCATTACAAGACTGGAAGCTGGGTTATCCAGGCATGATTCTACAAGCTGTGGGTGGCTGGCTGGTCATTAACCACCTGTTGAGGCGTTGATGACACGACAGGACTGACCCGAATCATTCAAACGACTATAGTCACGAGCAGCAGGATTGCCGATAGCGACAGCAAGGCAAGCCATGTTTTGTGGTACCTCTTATATACGACTACGGGCAACAGGCTCAACGCGACTGACACTATCGCATAAGTCACAATCAAGAGAATATTCACCAAGCACAGGATGAAGGAACCCTCATCCTTTATTTCCGCTTGACCTATAAACAAGATAGAAAGCATCGCTATCTTACAACAGTTGATTACTGAACGGGGCACAAGTTCCTTATTCTTCTTCAAGTATTTGTCAGCATAATAGAAGCCATGTGCTACCAGCAAGATGCGAATAGCGAGACCCACAAAATTCGCTAATCCGCTAAAATCGTTTTCCACTAATGAAGAGGCAAGTATAGTTACCCCCACAACTATCGCTATACCGACAACGAAAGTGAGCAGTTGGTGAGCTAAAGTCGATTTCCATGTCAAACCAAAGAATTGCCTGAAATCAAGGAGAAGCAGAAAACATACTGCACACACATATAGTTTGATCAGGAAATTGGTGACTATCATGATACCTGAATACACTCCCTGCATCAGGGCAGATGCTGTTCCTGTTTTTGCGACAGTCTCGATACCATCATAGGCCCAAGACAGCAGTTCGCCAGGTATCATGCAAAGAAGAAATTGAGCTAATACATAGGTCAGAAAAATGTATGTCTCGACAAAGTTGTACCGATTGACCCGAAGATGGGCAATCCAGACGCAAAAGAAAAATAACGTTCCAATGAACAAGCACTCGTAAAGTAGGTTTCGGGACAAGAACCAAATAAACCACATGAGAGCAGAGGCTAGTGAGAGCAACGTGCTGGAGAGATTGAAGCGGGCAAAAAACTTCTCGGCAAACGCCTTCACACCCTCCCAGTCTTGAGCCTCATTCAGACCTATTTCTTCGGAAATCATTCCCAAAAGAGAATGATTCTGATTACCAATCAACATTCCCACAAAGACAATCAGCAGAACCGTTACTGCAACCAGTTTGAAAGGCGGAAAATAGAATTGGCGATGGCCGCCCAGATAGTCGCGAATCATGTACCCCGGACGCCAGAATAGTTCCCCCACCGTGCGGAAAATCGGTCGGTTGCCCAGTCCCCATATATCCAAGAAATTAAGAATTGCCTGTCGCCACGTGTAGCGTTGCCACATCCCTGTCTGGCCACACTGCGGGCAGAAGCGTCCCGTGTAATGCTCACCACAGTTCGGGCAAGTGCGACGCGTACCATCCTCCTCGATTGCTGCTGAGGTGGATTGCTGCAGACGGCGATTCAGTCTCAGGTGCCCGGCCTTGACCGTGCGGTACCGTTTGTTGATAATGGACTTCGGGTCCGCTGACGCCACGGCCTGGAAAACCTTGTTCTGCTTGATTCTCTCAATCGAGATTTTGAGTCTCGTGATTGGTTTCATGGCGCAAAGTTAAAAAAAATCCCACACAGATAATTATCCATGTGAGATTTTTATGGTTAAGCGTTAGTATCAGAACATTTTCACAGGATAGACGCCTGTTGCGTGCAGCTCGGCGAACTTGTCCACTACGCCTTGACGGTCGGCGGCATAGGTCACACCAAACCACTTGCTCTCGGTAGTGAGCACTTTGACCTGGGCGGTTCCGTTATTGACGAGTTCATTAACCAGTGTGGGAATGAAGAACTCGGCCTTGGGCTTATCGATGTTTTCCTTGAGGAACTCAACAAAATATTTCTCGCTATAATCAAAGTAGTCGGGTGTGAAGCCCCAGAAGTTCATCGATACCGGTGTATCGAATGCCAACTGCTGCACATCACCGTTCTCGTCGGTGAATGTGATGTTGTGGTCGGCATCGTAACCGATGCTGGTGCGCTCTACGACACCAGTGAGCAGGCCGTCACGGGTCTCGCAGACACCACGTGCCACGGTACCGCTTTCACTCATGGTGTTACCCACCTTGAAGCCTACCATGCTATAGTGACCCTTGCTGCCCTCGGGCAGTGATGACAACTCTGCTGCCATCACCTCAAAGCTGTTGCGTCCATAATAATCGTCAGCGTTGATGATGGCAAACGGCTCATGAATCACGTTCTTACCCATCAACAGGGCATGGTTAGTACCCCAGGGTTTCACGCGTTCAGCAGGACAGGTGAAGCCCTCGGGCAGGTCGTTCAAGCCTTGGAAAACCAGTTCAACGGGAATGTGTCCCTCATATTTGGATAGAATCTTCTCGCGGAAATCGGCCTCAAAGTCTTTGCGAATTACAAAGACCACCTTGCCAAATCCACTGTGAATAGCGTCATAAATAGAATGGTCCATAATGGTCTCGCCATGAGGGCCCAGACCATCGAGCTGCTTGAGGCCGCCATAACGGCTACCCATACCTGCAGCAAGTACAAATAATGTCGGTTTCATTATGTTTATTTGTAAGTTTTTTAGTTTTAAGTTGTAAGTTGTAAGTACAATTACTAATGCCTAATCGGCTGTTTTAAAGTCGAAGAGGATGATGCGGCGGTATTCCTCGTCGGGACGCAGGAGCTGTGACGGGAAGTTGTCGTGGTTGGGAGCATCGGGCATGCCCTGACACTCGATAGCCACACCATCATAATCCTGATAATGCTTGCCACTTTTGCTCACGGGGCATCCCCCCAGCCAGTTGCCTGTATAGACTTGAACGGCGGGTTGATCAGTGCTGACTTCAACCATTCGGCCCGACTCCTTGTCACACAGCACAGCAGCTAGATGCAAGTCACCATCCTCATAGCCATCGATTACCCAGCAATTATCATAGCCCTTGCCGTAATTCAACGCGGGGAAATCCTGCTTGATGTCCGTGCCGACCACTTTGGGCTGGGTGAAGTCCATCGGTGTGCCCTCGACAGGAGCCATCTCTCCGCTGGGGACAAGGCTGTCGTCGGTGGGCAGGTAGCGTGAACAGTTGAGTTGAAGCAATTGTTTGAGGGCGGTTCCTTCCCTATCCTCGCCTGCCATATTAAAATAGGTGTGGTTGGTAAGGTTGACCACAGTGGGAGCATCGGTCACAGCACCCAGTTCAATCTTGAGCACATTGTCGTCACTCCAAGTGTAGGCAACGCGGGCAGTGAGGTTTCCGGGATATTTTTCATCGCCATCGGGGCTCTCCAGCGAGAAGACGACCGTGTCACCATCCATCTCGCAGTCCCAAATCTTATTGGAGAAATTCTCGGGTCCGCCATGCAGATGATTTGGGCCATTGTTGATGTTCAACTGATAGACCTTGCCATCAATCTCAAGATGTCCCTTGCAGATGCGGTTGGCATAACGGCCAGGCACCTTGCCAGCGCACGGTCCATCATAGAAGTAATCGCCTACGTTCTTGTAGCCCAGCACCACGTCGGCGAGATTTCCCTCACGGTCGGGCACCTTGATTTCCAGGATGCCCGCGCCCAATGACGAAAGTTTCACACTGGCGCCGCTGGCGTTGATGAGTTCATAGGTGGTGATTTCGCCACGCTCAGTTTCGTGGGTATCGATACGGATGCTTTTCATTTTAATCCTCTACCTTGTGAGCGCCGTCGCTGATGATGACATTGATCACCTCGGGCTCATGTCCATATTTCTTGTTGAATTTCTCCTTGGCTGTAGCGATGAAGTTGTCATAGCGGTCCTCCTTGACCAAGTTGATGGTGCAACCGCCAAAGCCACCGCCCATGATGCGGGAACCAGTCACGCCACACTCGCGGGCCACGTCGTTGAGGTAATCCAATTCCTCGCAACTTACCTCGTAGTCACGAGACAGTCCGTCATGCGTCTCAAACATGCAACGGCCAACAGTCTCGTAATCACCACGCTCCAGAGCATCGCACACGTCCAGCACGCGCTGTTTCTCGCCGATGACAAAGCGGGCACGGCGATAATCCTCATCGTTCAACTGGTCACGGATGTCGGCCAGCATGGTATAGGTAGCATCGCGCAATGTCTCAACACCGAGCTTAGCGGCAACGCGCTCGCACGACTCACGGCGCTTGTTATAAGGCGAATCCACCAACTCGTGCTTCACCTTACTGTTCAACAAGACTAACTTGTAGCCTTCGGGATGGAAGGGGAAATACTCATGTTCCAGTGAGCGGCAGTCGAGACGCATCAGGCAGTCCTTCTTGCCAAACACACTGGCAAACTGGTCCATGATACCGCAGTTCACACCGCAATAGTTGTGCTCGGTGCTCTGTCCGATCTTGGCCAACTCAAACTTGTCGATCTTGTTATCGTTGAACATGTCATTGAGTGCAAAAGCAAAACAGGACTCCAGCGCTGCCGATGAAGACAGACCAGCGCCAAGGGGTACATTACCTGCAAATACGGTATCAAAGCCCTTGACTACGCCACCACGCTTGATGGTCTCGCGGCACACGCCGAAGATGTAACGTGCCCACTGCTCCTGAGGAGCGTCTTCCTCGTTGAGACCGAACTCGCTATAGGCATCCATGTCCATGCTATAGACACGCACCTTGTCAGTACCATTAATGTTGATTGCAGCCATGATATATTTGTCGATGGCGCCGGGGAACACAAAACCGCCGTTGTAGTCGGTGTGCTCACCAATCAGGTTGATACGGCCAGCCGAAGCGTAAACCACGCTGTCAGTGCCGAAACGATTCTTAAATTGTTCCTGAATATGTTCTTTCATTGTTGCTAAAAAATATATGATATTAATAATTATAATCTGTCAAACTGAATGGATACTACAGAGAAAACGGATATCCATAGCATCTATAGGGACTCACCATACAGGCAATTCCCTACACCATTTCTATCCCAGACTCTTCTAACTACCTGTTAAAGTAGTTTTTCTGGTCGTTGATAATACGATCCAGGTATTCCATGTTGATGTGGCCATTAATGACAAGCATCGCATCAGTCTGCTGGCTGGCATTGGCGATGACGATTTCATTGATATACTGGCCATTGCGGCGCACAAGCACCGTCTGCTGCTCACCATAACCTTGCTGCGAGGTCACAATTTCTTCATAGGAACGTGACTTGTAGAGATTCTGGAGGCGCTTGCGGAACTTGTCACGATCGTTGCCGTTACACTTGCTCAGATCAAGCAATTGGATCGAAGTGATGCCGATGTTCGCGTCCGACAAGGTGGGCAGAATCAGTCGCCCGAGACCGAGCAGTCCACTGCCAACGTTGAAATACTGCGCATGCCTGGCATCGCGCATGTCGTTAATGATATCATCGGCATTGCGAGTCAACATGCTGCATGACATCACCAACAGCGACATCGCCAACATGAGCACCATTCTCATTGATTTGTTCATTGCAATTCCGTTTTTAAGTAATAATAGAAGATGACAAAAGTAAGAAAAATTGTGCGATGTAGCCCATTATCTTTTCTTAAAATTCCCAAAAATGATAATATTCTCTATACTTTATCAACAAAACTCCATAAAAACGGTGGATTCGACCTACTAACTGAAGTGCGGAAAATCACTTTGACGACAACTTTGTCATCCAATCCTCGTTTTTTGTGGCAAATTATCGTCTATGTATAAATAATTTAGTACCTTTGCACCCAAGTTTTTATGGAACTACCAAAAATCACAAATAATTCATATCATTTTTTTGAAAATGGCTAAAATCAATGACTTTAATTTTGCCGGTAAGAAGGCAATCGTGCGCGTTGACTTCAACGTGCCCCTGAACGAGAAAGGTGAAATCACCGATGATACCCGCATCCGCGGTGCAGTCCCCACCCTGAAGAAGATCCTTGCCGATGGCGGAGCCCTTATCATCATGTCCCACATGGGTAAGCCCAAGGGCAAAATCAACCATAAGCTCTCGCTGAGCCAGATCACGAGTGCCGTAGCTGCAGCCCTTGAGAGGCCTGTACAGTTTGCGCAAGATAGCGCTGAGGCTCAAAAGCCGGCAGCCGAGCTCAAGCCCGGCGAAGTGCTGCTGCTCGAGAACCTGCGTTTCCACCCCGAGGAGGAAGGCAAGCCCGTTGGCATCGAGAAGGATGATCCCAACTATGACGCTGCCAAGAAGGAGATGAAGGCCCGTCAGACCGAGTTTGCCAAGACGCTGGCCAGCTATGCTGACGTATATGTAAACGACGCTTTTGGTACCGCACATCGCCGTCACGCCTCGACTGCTGTGATTGCTGACTTCTTTGATGACGACCACAAGATGCTGGGTTGCCTCATGGAGAAGGAAGTTACCGCTATCGATAATGTGATGAAGAACGCTCAGCACCCCTTCACCGCTATCATTGGTGGTAGCAAGGTATCGTCCAAGCTGTCAGTCATCAAGAACCTGCTTGACAAGGTGGATAACCTCATCATCGGCGGTGGCATGGGCTACACCTTTATTAAGGCACAGGGTGGTCACATCGGCGACTCATTGCACGAGGACGACCTGATGCCCGAGGCCCTCAACGTCATTGCCGCAGCCAAGGAGAAAGGCGTGAACCTTAGCCTCTCGGTAGCTACGGTTGCCGGCGACAGTTTCTCCAACGACGCTAACCGTCAGACGGTTGACATCTACAATATCCCCGACGGATGGGAGGGTATGGATGCCAGCGAAGCCTCATTGGCCAACTGGAAGAAGATCATCCTCGACAGCAAGACCATCCTGTGGAACGGTCCCGTCGGCGTGTTTGAGTTTGAGAACTTTGCTCACGGTACTGGCGAAATCGCTAAGTATGTGGCTGAGGCTACTCAGAATGGTGCTTACTCCCTCGTCGGCGGTGGTGACTCGGTAGCAGCCGTCAACAAGTTCGGCCTTGCCGATCAGGTATCCTACGTCTCGACCGGTGGTGGTGCCATGCTCGAGGCCATCGAGGGCAAAACCCTCCCCGGCGTAGCCGCCATCCTCGGCGAGTAAGCCATACCCCATTCTTATCAACTTTTAACCGCTTTTCGGAGCGGTTTTTTGTTTTTTTACTAATTATCACTATCTTTGCGACGAATATACACTAACCTTTTATCTATAACATTATTATGACTATGAAACGATTACTATTTTTGATTATCTTGATTCTGATGTGCGCCATGCCGTCAGGAGCTACTTATTACGTTGTCGGCAACTCACCAATGGGTGATGGTTTCTCACCAGATAAGGGCAAAGCCATGACGGAGCACCCCGACGGCACATACACCCTCAAGTGTGGTGGCTTCTCAGGTTATGTCCGGTTTGTGTTCGCCGACAGCCTTGCCGAAGCAGGTGATTGGGACAGTTTCAGCGAGTCGATGAGAATCGGTCCAGTGGACGGGTTGGAAAACATCGAGAGCGGGACTTGGATACCGACCCAAAAGGCCAGTGGAGACGCGAACAGCGCATATCGATTCTATGGGAGGAGTGGAAAAAAATATCTCATCACCCTTGACATCATCAACTGGCGTTTCAGGATTGATATTGATAATTCAGACAACTACGACTTCATCAAAGACGGCATCTGTTACAATATCCTTAATGACCATGAGGTGGAAGTTACGTACTACAGGAAAGGATACAATAATCTCGGGTATTATCAGGGCCATATCAGTATTCCCGAAACCGTTACCCTATATGATGACACTTATACTGTAACAGCCATTGGCGACAGTGCTTTCTTTTGTACCAACCTTACAGGAGTAGATTTGCCAGAAACCATCACATCAATTGGTTTCGCAGCTTTTTATTCTTCATTAATCCAAAGTATTGAAATCCCGAATTCGGTAACTCACATAGGAGAGTATGCGTTTGCAGGTAATCAATCACTGACCGAGATCAAACTATCGTGCAATCTTGAAACTATCCCAACGGGAGCATTCTCTAACACAGGTTTGACGAATATTGATATTCCTAATTCTGTCCGTTTCATCGGAGAAGAGGCATTTTATCTTTGTGCGCACCTCAAAAGCGTCAATATTCCCGAATCTGTTATCAGCATTCCTAATTTAGCTTTTACTTATTGCTCATCATTGGGAGAGGTGTCATTACCTAACCAGCTCACCGAGATTGGTTACTGCGCATTTGCCTTATGCAACAGCCTTAAAGAGATTGAATTACCCGCTTCGCTTGAATATGTTGACATCGGTGCTTTTTATTGCTGTGATTCGCTGGAGACCGTTCGCACACCGAGCCTTGAAGCTTGGTGCAAAATCGTTTTTGAGGATTTTGATTTATATGCTTCCAATCCGCTGTATTATGCCAAACATTTCATTGTTGACGATAAAGAGATGTCGTCCCAACTGGTGATACCCGAAGGAGTGACTGCAATCAACATGTGCTCCTTCATTGGCTTTGAAAGTGTAAACAGTATCATTATTCCCAATTCTGTGAAAACGATCGGTCAGAGTGCATTCGCTTTCTGTCTCAACCTACAAGAGGTCACTTTGGGGGACGGTGTTGAGTCTATAGGCAATTACACATTTGAATGCTGCCATGCCCTCCAAACGATCAATTGGTCGAAAGGACTGAAAAACATCGGGCGCTTTGCCTTCTATCACTGTACAGGACTTGTCGATTTGGTGATACCTGATGAGGTTACCAGTATAGGCACCGCTGCCTTTTCTGAATGTGAAACCCTAAACAATGTCATACTGGGAAACGCTTTGACCACTTTGCCTCGCGCTATCTTTTGCTACGACGATAGGCTGACAAATGTGAGATATAACGAGGCTCTTACCTCTATAGGGGATTTCGCTTTTTATCAATGTGAGAGACTGGAATCACTTGACCTACCGCCACATATCGAATATATCGGCGAAAGCGCTTTTGAGGAGTGCAGAAACCTGACTGGAGAATTATCTGGTTTGCCATTGAAAACTATTGGAAATAGTGCTTTCAAGCAGTCCAACCTAACATCAGTGATTACCAATGTCGGTTTGGAAACGATCGGGAACAGTGCCTTCCAGGATTGCAACAACCTGTCAAGTGTCGTCATCCCCAGTGTGACAAAATCCATGGGTCAGCATATATTTTACAATTGTGCCAATCTGACTGACCTCACTCTTGGTGACGGCGTATTGAATATCGAGAAATACGATTTCATGAATTGTACATCACTTGCCAATGTGGATTTGGGTCATGGGCTCAAGAGCATTGGTGACAGCGCGTTCATGGATTGTTCTGCACTCATCAAGATAAAGATACCCAGTTCGATAGACACAATCTATAAAGGCGCATTCCAGAATTGTGCCAAACTGGCTGAACTGGATATTGCAGAAGGTGTTCAAGCCATCAGGGGCCACGCTTTCTACAACTGCAAAGGTCTCACAGGACTGATTCTTCCAAATTCCTTAAAGACCATTGGAGACTATACCTTTGCCGACTGTCAGGCATTAGAAAATGTTACTTTTGGCAAATCTCTGGAAAAGATTGGCCAGTATGCCTTCACCAATGATTATTCATTAACCGAAGTCATTCTTCCTAACACAGTCAAGTCAATTCAGACTCATGCTTTTTCCTATTGCAAGATTTTAAAAACCGTCTCGTTGGGCAAGTCTTTGGAATCCATTGGAGCAAACGCTTTCTATCAAGATAATGCATTAATGCAGATGACCTGCAAGGCCAAAACGCCCCCCTCCATGCCCAGCATCACTATTCAGATGCAAAATGTGACTGTCCTGAATGTTCCGATTAAGTCTCTTGAGCTCTATCGAAATACCCTTCCTTGGAAATGGATGAACCACATCGTCGGTGTGATTGATGCCGACGTGAACGGCGATGACGAAATCAACATCGCTGACGTGAACATGGTCATCAACGCCATCATCGACAATGATAACAGCGATTTTCTGGATGTAAACGGTGACGGCGAAATCAATATTGCAGACATCAACGCCATCATCGCTGCCATCCTCGGCGAGTAAACCTGCTTACCCTTTTGGCTCACGCTAAGGCGCTAAGGCGCTAAGATTTATTATTTCAAGACAACTTTGACAGCAAAATTGACAACACAAACAACATGATAGTTGTACTGGTTGTCGAAATGTTGTCAAAGTTGTTTGTTTTTTATCCTGAATGTGGCATCAAATTCACAAAAAAAGCAGTACCTTTGGGGCAATAAAACCAACAACAAATCATTTTTCCTAAAATACTATTTAACTAGAGAACAATGGAACCTTTATTTGAGAAACTCAAAAGCAACGCGATTGCCAAGAGGCAGCGCATCGTTCTTCCCGAAAGTACTGAACCCCGCACCATGACGGCTGCCGACCGCATCATCGCCGACGGCATTGCTGACGTGGTATTCATTGGCGACAAGGCTGACATCATGGCCAAGGCCGCTGAACTGGGGCTTAACAACATCGATAAGGCTACGGTCATCAATCCCAATGATGCCGAGGCTGTCGAGAAATATGCTCAACTGTTCTATGAACTGCGCAAGGCTAAGGGTGTGACCATCGAGGATGCCCGCAAGAAGGTGCTTGACCCGCTGTATCTGGGTTGCCTGCTTATCAAGGCCGGTGATGCCGACGGACAGGTTGCCGGTGCAATGAACACCACGGGTAACGTGCTGCGTGCCGCCTTCCAGGTATTGAAGACTGCTCCCGGTATCAGCACCGTGAGTGGCGCTTTCCTGATGTTGTTGCCCGAGGGCTCGCCCTATGGCCACAATGGCGTGATGGTGTTTGCCGATTGCGCAGTAGTGCCTGATCCCGACGCCCAACAGCTGGCACAGATTGCCGTGAGCGCCGACCGTACCGCCCGCGCATTGGCTGAAATCGACGATCCCAAGATTGCCATGCTGAGCTTCTCAACCAAGGGTAGCGCCAAGCATGAGCGCGTAGATAAGGTGGTAGAGGCCACCCGTCTCGCCAAGGAGATGAATCCCAACCTGAAGATTGACGGCGAATTGCAGGCCGATGCAGCCATCGTTCCGAGCGTGGGTGCCAGCAAGGCTCCCGGCAGCGACATAGCCGGCCATGCCAACGTGCTCGTGTTCCCCGACCTGGGTGTGGGCAACATCGCCTATAAGCTGGTACAGCGCATCGCTGGCGCCAAGGCTGTGGGTCCCGTTCTGCAAGGTCTTGCCGCTCCTGTCAACGACTTGTCACGCGGCTGCAACGAGGACGATATCTACCGCACCGTCATTCTCACCTGCAACCAGGCGATTAATAGATAAGAGATAAGAGATAAGAGATAAAAGATAAGAGATAAAAGATAAAAGATAAGAGTTAATATTGACTCGAAACACTTAACTGACAATTATAAACATAATACTCAATATATGAATATCTTAGTGTTGAATTGCGGCAGCAGCTCTGCCAAGTACAAACTCATCGAGACGAAAGAGAACAAGACCCTTGCTGAGGGTGGTGTAGAAAAAATCGGTTTGCCCGACGGTTTCATCAAGCTGAAATTTGATGACGGCAGCAAGAAGAACATCGACCTGGGTCTCACCGACCACAAGGGTGCCATCAAGGCCATCCTCGATGCGCTGGTACATCCCGAATATGGTTGCATCAAGGACCTCAAGGAAATTGACGCTGTGGGTCACCGCGTGGTGCATGGTGGCGAGAAGTTCAGCCGCAGCGTCCTCATCACCGACGAGGTGAAAGACATGATCCGCGAGTGCTACGGCATTGCTCCGCTGCACAACCCCGTGAACATGGCAGGTATCGAGGCCATCGAGGCCGTGCTGCCTGGTGTTCCCCAAGTAGCTGTGTTTGACACCGCATTCCACCAGACCATGCCCAAGAAGGCTTACATGTATGCCCTGCCCATGGAGTATTACACCAATGATCACGTGCGCCGTTACGGCTTCCACGGCACAAGCCACCGCTTCATTGCAAAGCGCGTGTGTGACATGCTCGGCACTACCCCTGAGGGCAAGCGCATCATCTGCTGCCACATCGGCAACGGCGCCAGCATCAGCGCTATCAAGGACGGCAAGAGTATCGACACCACGATGGGTCTGACTCCCACCGAGGGACTGATGATGGGTACCCGCTCGGGTGACGTCGATCCCGGTGCGCTCCTCTTCCTCATGGAGAAGTACAACCTCAGTCCGAAGGAGATGCTCAACATCATCAATAAGAAGAGCGGTGTGCTGGGTATCACTGGCGTGAGCAGCGACATGCGTGACGTGGTTGACGCTGCCGAAAAGAACCACGACGAGCGCGCGCAGCTCGCCCTCGACATGTATGAGCTCCGTATCCTGAAGACTATCGGTGCCTATGCAGCCGAACTGAACGGTGTGGACATCATCGCCTTTACAGGTGGTGTTGGTGAAAACCAGTTCCAGACCCGCAAGCGCGTATGCCGCCAGCTGTCCTACCTGGGCGTCAAGATTGACGAAGAATTGAACGACACGCTGTGGCGTGGCAAGGAAGGCGAAATCAGCACGCCCGACAGCAAGGTAAAGGTGGTGGTAGTCATGACCGACGAGGAATACATGATCGCCCACGACACCGAGGCTATCGTTGAAGGCCGCGAACCCTAATGAGGCTTTAGGTCTTAGGCATTAGGTTTTAGGTCTAAGACATTAAGATTTTAATTTATAGAGACGCAAAATTTTGCGTCTCTATTTTTTTTATGTAATTTTGCACGTTAAATCAAGAGTTAGATTATGTTAAAGGATAAAATAGAGGCGCTGAAGGCGCAAATTGCAGAGCTCAAGGCCGATAACGAGGAGGCACTTGAAGCATTGCGTATCAAGTACCTGAGCAAGAAAGGCGAGGTAACCGCTTTGTTCAATGAGTTCCGTGAGGTAGCTCCCGAGGAAAAACGTGAGCTGGGTCAGAAACTCAACGAACTCAAGAACATTGCTACCGAGAAGATTAATGCCCTGCGCGAGGCTACCAAGCAGAAGGCCAAGGAGCAGAACAAGATCGACATTACCCGTCCCGCGTTCCCTGCTGAGTTGGGCACAAGGCATCCCATCTCGGTAGTGCGTAAGCAGATTATTGACATCTTCTCACGCTTGGGCTTCACGATTGCCGACGGTCCTGAAGTGGAAGATGACTGGCACGTGTTCAGCGCACTGAACTTTGCCGCCGACCATCCTGCCCGCGACATGCAGGACACCTTCTTCATTGAGAAGAATGAGCAAGACGTGACCCGCAACATCGTGTTGCGCAGCCACACCAGTTCGGTACAGGTGAGAACGATGGAACGCAACCAGCCGCCCATCCGTATCATCTGCCCGGGACGCGTTTACCGCAACGAGGCTATCACGGCCCGTGCCCACTGCTTCTTCCACCAGATTGAAGGTCTGTATATTGACAAGAATGTGACCTTTGCCGACTTGAAGCAGGTGCTGCTGCACTTTGCCAAGGAATTGTTTGGCACCGATACCCAAATCCGTCTGCGTCCCAGCTATTTCCCCTTCACCGAGCCTAGTGCCGAGATGGATGTCTCGTGCATGCTGTGCGGTGGTGAGGGTTGCGGTTTCTGCAAACACACCGGTTGGGTTGAAATCCTGGGTTGTGGTATGGTGGATCCCGCCGTTCTCGAAGCCAGCGGCATTGACAGCAAGGTCTATAGCGGCTATGCCTTCGGCCTGGGTGTAGAGCGCATCACCAACTTGAAGTACATGGTCAAGGACCTGCGTATGTTCAGTGAGAACGACGTGCGCTTCCTTGATGAGTTCAAGAGTGCACATTGATTTTTGCCGCTTATGGCGACAAAAAGTTTAGAGTATAGAGAAATAGAGACGCAAAAATTTGCGTCTCTACATTTATAAAAAAATATGACGATTAAAGAGAGATACCAGGGAATCATGGAGTACTTCCAGCAGGTACAACCCAATCCCGAAACTGAGCTGAAGCACCATGACCCGTTTGAGTTGCTGGTGGCGGTTATGCTGAGTGCCCAGTGTACCGACAAGCGGATTAACATGGTGACACCCGCGTTGTTCGAAGCCTACCCCACTCCTCAAGCGATGGCTGCAGCCAGTGTCGAGGATATCCTGGAATATGTCAAGAGTGTCTCCTATCCCAACAGCAAGGCGGCTCACCTGCAGGCGATGGCCCAGAAACTGCTGGAAGAGTTTGACGGCCATGTTCCCGACAACATGAAGGAGTTGACCTCATTGCCCGGCGTGGGACGCAAGACGGCTAACGTGGTGATGGGCGCGGCATTTGGCAAGGCGACTATTCCTGTCGATACTCATGTCTATAGGGTATCGCATCGCTTGGGCCTGTCTCAAGGCAAGACGCCCAATGACGTGGAACGAGATCTCATGCGCCACATTCCCGAGGAACTGCGGTTCAAGGCACACCACTGGATATTGCTGCACGGGCGGTACGTTTGCAAGGCACAACGTCCCGATTGCCTGAATTGCGGGATACAACAATTCTGCAAGCAGTATAATCAATAGGTGCCATTTGGCCCCGATGGTGTTCATTTTAGGCGACAAAGTGGTCAATTTTTCTCAAAATGGTGTTTTTTTCGTCTATTTATTAAACCTCGCGGTTTTATTTAAGTCTAAGAGTCGTTTTGCTCAAAAAGGCAAAAAGTCAAATATAGAAAACAACTAAACGTTTTATTTAAGAAAAAAGATTATGAAGAAAGTTTTTGTTTTGATTGCTGCTGCAATCGTGTGCATGAGCGCCAGCGCTCAAGTTCAGTTTGGTGGAAAGGTCGGTTTTGACATGACTAACTTCTGGGGACCGGATGTAGACCATGGTATGAAGCCTGGTTATCAGTTTGGTCTCATGATGGAATACAAGTTCAATCCCAACTTTGCCATCGCTCCCGAAGTTGTGTTTGCTTCACAGGGTGGTAAGTCCAAGGCTCTGGCATTTGAAGTCGATGGCGACTTCGATTTTGATGGCGTTACCATAGCTGACGTTAAGTACACTGCCAACTACATCAATGTTCCCTTGATGTTCAAGTATTACGTTGCTCCTAGCTTCAGCATCGACCTCGGTCCTCAGGTAGGATTTAACGTGTTCAACAAGGCTAAAGTCAAAGGTGCTAAAAAATCTGTCGACGTCAAAGACATGACACAAACCGTTGATTTCGGCCTGGGCCTGGGTGCCACCTACAACCTCACCGAGAATGCCTTTGTTCAGGCTCGCTACACCATGGGCCTTACCAAGGTGTTTAAAGATCAGGAAGTCCTTGGCGAGAACAAAGCTAAGAACGGCAACGTCCAGATTGCCTTCGGTATGAAGTTCTGATAGCCTATTCTATCATAAGCGAAGAGTTATTTTGAACAAAAGTGGCTGTCCCGTAAGATGCGGGGCAGCCATATTAATTTTAAATTTATATATAAAAATATAAAAATATCTTAAAATATTTGCACAATTCCAAAAAAGGGTTGTACATTTGTACGTGTGTTTTTCATGGTATTAGATTTAAGGTTTGTGGAGGCTGTCGTGAGACATCTTCCACTTTTTTATTTTTTACGGTTGTGAGGTGCGAACTTGCAACGATAGTCACAGGAGATCTTGCCCTTCACCATATTGTTCAATTTGCTACGTATTAATTGCTTGCGGATGGGTGAAATGCGGTCAATAAAGAGCGTTTTATCCAAGTGGTCACACTCATGCTGAATCACTCGTGACAAGTAACCCTCGATATCCTGCTCATGCACCTCGAAATTCTCGTCCTGCCAGCGGACATGTATCTTTTCATGACGATGGACGTTCTCATGAATGCCAGGCACGCTGAGGCAACCTTCCTCTCGCGAAATGGACGGAGCGTTTTCATCAACCGTTATCTCAGGATTAATCAGAACCATACGCACATCCTTGAGTTCAGGGAAATCCTCGGCCAGCACATTCACATCAATGTAAACAATGCGCGCATTCACGCCAACTTGAGGCGCAGCAATGCCTATGCCTTGAGTGTGATACATGGTTTCCTTCATGTTCTCAATCAGCTCTTGCAGATTGGGGTAATCCGGCGTGACAGTAGCATTCTCGGCACGCAATACGGGATGACCATAAATATAAATAGGTAAAACCATAATTGAAGAAAAAATTTAATGGTTAGATGGATTGAATCTACTTTGTAAATAATCATTGAGGATAATGGTGGCCGCTATGGCATCCACACGAGCCTTGTCACGACGATCAGTCTTCTTCATGCCGCCGTCAATCATTGCCTGATGGGCGATCGTGCTGGTGAAACGCTCGTCATACATCACAATGGGCATGTCGGGCAATTCCTTGCGCAATCGGTTGACAAAAGGAGTGATGTACTTCATGCTCTCGCTGGGCTCTCCGTTGAGTTGCGTGGGTTGGCCAATGATGATGCGTTCCACTTGCTCGCGCGCCATGTAATCCTTGATGAACTGCATGAGTGTATGGGTGGGTACTGTCGCCAGATTATTTGCAACAATCTGCAACGGATCGGTGACAGCCACGCCAGTGCGCTTGCGCCCGTAATCGATACCCATGATGCGCCCCATTGTCCTCAACAATCAATAAATGTTTAACCTTGCTGCATCGTGAGCAGGAATTCCTCATTGTCGCGTGTGCGCTCCATGCGCTCCTTGACAAACTCCATGGCCTCGACTGAGGTGCGATCACTCAAGAAACGACGTATGATCCACATCTTGTTCAACGTATCCTGAGGCAAGAGCAGGTCATCACGACGAGTGCTTGATGCCATAACGTCAACTGCAGGGAAGATACGCTTATTAGAGAGCTTACGGTCGAGCTGCAACTCCATGTTACCTGTACCCTTGAATTCCTCAAAGATCACCTCGTCCATCTTGGATCCGGTTTCGGTTAACGCGGTTGCAATGATGGTCAAGCTGCCACCGCCCTCGATGTTACGTGCGGCACCAAAGAAGCGTTTGGGACGCTGCAGCGCGTTGGCATCAACACCACCAGTCAAAATCTTGCCCGATGCAGGTGCAATGGTATTATAAGCGCGTGCCAAGCGGGTAATCGAGTCGAGCAGGATAACCACGTCATGACCACATTCAACCAGTCGTTTTGCTTTGCTCAATACCAAGTCAGCAATCTTGACATGGCGGTCGGCTGGTTCATCAAAGGTCGATGCGATAACCTCGGCATTCACGCTGCGAGCCATATCGGTCACCTCCTCGGGACGCTCATCAATGAGCAAGATAATCATATAGGTCTCAGGGTGGTTCTCTGAAATGGCATTGGCTATTTCCTTCAAGAGCATTGTCTTACCTGTCTTAGGCTGAGCGACGATAAGTCCACGTTGTCCCTTGCCAATGGGTGAGAACATATCTACCACGCGCTGTGACACTGTGGGATGACGCTTGCTCACGAGATCAAACTTCTCATCTGGGAACAGGGGTACAAGATGCTCAAACGGAACGCGGTCGCGAACGTAGGCGGGTGTGCGGCCATTAATCAGGCGAATCTCGCTCAGCGGGAAATACTTCTCGCCCTCCATGGGGGGACGGATTGTGCCTTCAACGACATCACCGGTCTTGAGACCATAAGCCTTGATTTGAGACTGCTGCACATAAATGTCGTCGGGCGACGTCAAGTAGTTATAGTCACTTGAACGAAGGAAACCATAGCCTTCAGGAGCAATATCCAGCACACCCTGAGCCTCAAGAATGCCATCAAAATTGTAAGGCTGGTCCACATAAGGGTTCACCTCGGCTATCTGCTGCTGTTGCTGCTGTTTGTTTTTGCGTTTCTTATTCTTGCTCTCCTTTACAACCTTGGGTTCCTGAATGACGATTGGAGCAGCGGCGGCTTCCTCGGCTGCGCGCTTACGCTCTTCCTCGGCACGACGTTGGGCCTCTTCCCTTTCCTCTTGGGTGCGGGGCTTAAAGGTGAAACCGCTACCAGTATTGAAGAATGAATTCAATGAAACGTCTTCTCGTTCGCGAGGTTCTATCGGTTGCTGCGGTTGCTGAATTTCTGGCTCATTCTCATAATCCATCACCATCTCGGGCTCGGGTTCCATTTCAGGCTCAGGTTGAGGTTGTTCGGCTTCCATGTTGTCAAAAGGCAAGACAGGTTCAGCAGCCTGGGCTTGTTTTGACTTACGGCCACGACGACGTGCGGGTTGTTCCTTTGTCGGCTCAGTGACTTCCTGCTGAACAGGCTGGTCATTAGCAGGTTGCTCTTCTGTTACAGGGTTATTCTGACTTTCAGCCATGGATTGTTCGGCCAGGAGAGCGGCCTCACGAGCAGCCTTCTCGGCAGCCGAGGGACGGCCACGCTTACGCTTTGGCGCTTCCACTACTGGAGCCTGCTCTTCATTGTCCTGGGGCTGTTCCTGAGGTTCGGGTTGCGGCTCGGGAACCACGGGCTCTACCACTTTATTTTCTTTTTTGCTTTTGCCTTTAGTCGCTACTGCATCATCCTTGGTCACATTCGTTCCATTTGCCTTGGCGGCCGGTTGACGTATGCGTTCACGACGGCGCTTACCCGGTTCTGGGGTGTTAGCCGCTTCGTTTACCGCCTGCACATCAAGGATTTGATAAAGAAGTTCGCCAGTTTCGACAGTATCCGCTTTCTTGATACCCATCGAATGAGCTAACTCACGCAGTTGCGCTTCGCTCATTGCTTCTAATTGATCAATATTGTACATATAAAAATAATGTAATTCGAGAACAGGTGTGCCAGCTACATATACGCATGGTATTCACACCTTTCAGCGCACTCTTGTACGCTATATTCTGTGTTAATGATTTATCAATAAAATGAGTTTCAATCCTACTTATTCTCTGGTTTGTTTACTCTGACATCATTGAGAGGGAAAAAATCATCTCACTTGAGTCCAACAAAAAATTCAGGAAATTTTGGGGAGTAGTAGAATTGCTGATTTATCAAATGCAAATTGAGCACTGATTGGCTCATTTGCTCTGCAAAATTAGGCATTTTTTTCTACTTGACCAAAAAAAGACGTAATTTTGCAACCTAAAAAGATAAAACATGGAAATAAACCATCAAAAAATAGCCCGTCACATCAATCTTCCCGTCATGAAACTGGTTGGAGAAGTTGCTGATGAACTCGGACGCGAATGTTACGTTGTGGGCGGTTACGTCAGGGACATCTTCCTGGAACGCCCCAGCAACGACATGGACTTTGTGACCGTCGGCAGCGGCATCGAGGTAGCAAAGGCCGTGGCACGCCACCTGGGTAAACGGGCTCATCTTGCGGTATTCCGCACCTATGGTACAGCACAGGTCAAGACCCGCCAGTGGGAACTGGAATTTGTGGGTGCCCGCCGTGAGTCTTATCATCGCGAGAGCCGTAATCCCATTGTGGAAGACGGAACCCTCGAAGATGATCAGCGCCGCCGCGATTTCACCATCAACGCAATGGCCATCTGCCTGAACAAGGAGCGTTATGGTGAGTTGCTTGACCCATTTGACGGCATAGGAGATTTGGAACGTCGCATCATCCGCACGCCACTCGACCCAGACATCACCTTCAGTGACGACCCGCTGAGGATGATGCGTGCAGTGCGGTTTGCCACCCAACTGAATTTTGACATTTTCCCCGAGACTTTTGAGGCCATCAGACGGAATGCGAAGCGCATCAATATCATTACCCGTGAGCGTATCGCCGAGGAACTGATGAAGATCATGCGCAGCAACCAACCCTCTCGCGGATGGATACTGCTGGAACAATGCGGTCTGCTGCCGCTCATATTTCCCGAACTGGCAGCGCTAAAGGGCGTTGAAACGGTCAATGGCCGCGGGCACAAGGATAACTTCATGCACACGCTCCAAGTGCTGGACAATGTGGCAGCAGCCAGCGATGATGTCTGGCTGCGGTGGGCTGCGGTACTGCATGATGTGGGCAAGGCCCGCACCAAGCGTTGGGACCCGCAGCTGGGATGGACATTCCATAACCACAACTTTATCGGTGAGAAGATGGTTCCCAAGATTTTCGCCAAGATGCGCTTGCCGCTCAATGAGCACATGAAATATGTGAAAAAACTTGTGGGACTGCACATGCGTCCTATCGCCCTTGTCGAGGACGAAGTGACAGATAGTGCTGTGCGGCGCCTGCTCTTTGATGCCGGTGACGACATTGATGACCTGATGACCTTGTGCAAGGCAGACATCACCAGCAAGAACCAGAACAAGGTGCAGCGCTTCCGTGAGAATTTTGACTTGGTGAAGCAGAAACTGGTTGACATTGAGGAGAAAGACCGGGTACGCAATTTCCAGCCACCGGTTGACGGTCAGGAAATCATGGTAACCTTCGGTCTCGAACCCTCTCGTCCCGTTGGTTATATCAAAGATGCCATCAAGGATGCCATCCTCGACGGAGAGATCACCAATGATTACGCTTCGGCCTACTGCCTCATGCTTCACAAAGCGCAGGAACTCGGCATTGAACCCGTTCACAAGGGGCAACTCTGCCACACCACGATAGAAACGCCTGTGGGAGAACTCCACATCGGTGCCACTGAGCAAGGAATTGTCTTCATCGGTTGGGAGAAAGACGCTATCCTCAAGATGGCCTGCAAGATGAAAGTTAAGCCCGTTGAAACCGTTACTCCCCTACTGGCCCAGTGCAGTACACAACTTAAGGAATACTTTGACGGTAAGCGTCGGGAATTCTCACTGCCCCTTCACCTCGTGGGCACCGAATTCCAAATGCAGGCATGGCGAGCGTTGCAACAAATCCCTTATGGCGAAACCATCTCCTATGGCGAACAGGCTAAACGCATCGGCAAGCCCAAGGGTTTCCGTGCCATTGCCCAGGCAAACCACAACAACCCAGTGTCTATTGTCGTTCCTTGCCACCGTGTCATCAACGCCGACGGTTCCTTAGGCGGCTACGCTTCCGGAACCGACAAGAAACAACAACTCCTTGCCCTGGAATCCCAAAACAAGGAGTGATTATATTTCAGTAATCAAAACCTATGACGCTCACTCAGCCGAGTTGGCTTTCGGGTCAACTCGGAATGTGACTGTGCGGTTGTAAACGTAGTTGGCAAGAGTGTAAGCGACCATGGCAAGAACCATGACAATGTTCTGGCCAGCTTTCTGCATCGGGAAGAAGGGAATAATGTCATCAGGCAGATTCTTCCAGCCGAGTCCCTCAAGCAGAATCCAGCTGACACACAGCTGCAAAGCAAGACAGATGAGGAATCCGCACACAAACAGGAACAACTCTCGCTTCACGTTATCCTTGCTCTTAAACACCCAATTGCGATTCCAGACAAAACTGTTGATTACACCTAGCACATAGCCAGTTACATTGGAAATACCGTAGGAGAGTCCCAATTTGGTATTCAACAGATAGAAAGTCACCAGCGTGATAAGCGTATTCAATACACCTATCACAGCATACTTGAGAAGTTGTATACCCGTTTGTCGGGCTTCGGCCTTGTCTATCTTCATGATAACAGTTTTATCGTGGCAAAATTAGGTAATTTTAACGAATTGACCAAATAATTATTTAGTTTTTAACTGATATCCCCACGGTTTTCCGCTATAGCGGCTTGACAATGAGGCCCACATCGCTCAGGCCGGTCAAGGTGTCACTGTCCTGCATCACCTGCCACACTACCACTGAACGTGCATCGGCAGGCTTTATCCCCGTCTTGAGCGGGAAGCTATGCTGATACAAAGTGCCGAATCCCCCACCCGACCAATTTCCATACTCGTCGGCAAGTGACAGATTCATGGGCTGGCGGTTCACAGTTGAATCCTCGGCAATGATATCAACCACCAAGGACAAATTGCTGTAAGCATAGCCATTCTCATGACGTACAGCCAGTGAAAGATCATAGGTCGCCGTGGAATCATCATACTCGGGATGGAAGGTCAAGGGCAAGGTCTGTTGCCAACCCGTTGCCGGCACATGGACAAAATGAGCATGAGCCATAACCGGCTTGCGCTGGCAGCCAGGCATAATGAGGAGAACGGCGACAATGAACACCGTCATTGCCACCGTTAATCGCTGTCTTCTGGGTTTACCACAGTCAGTTCTTTTCGCCAGTATTTTGCTGATTTGAAGCATTACTGTTTTGAGGAGCGTTGGGATCCTTGGGTTGACGCGGTCTGAACGTCTTGACTGGACGGGGTTGACGATCCTGACGTTGCGGTTTATCTCCACGCGGTTGCCCCTGGCCATCATACTGTTGGCGTTTGGGCTTGGGAGGACGTTGCTTGCGCTCAGGCTTACCTGATGCGCCTTCACCCTCACCCGCGGGCTGCGGTTTCTCAGCCTTGGCGTTTACATCACCCTTATTGGAGGAATCGCCGGCAGGCTTGTCGCCCGAACCCGATTTCTTTTTCTTCTTTTTCTTCTTCTTGTCAAAACGGCTGATGCTGTCCTGTGTCAGCAGGTCGCCGAAGGGAGAAGCGCTCTTCTTGCCGTCATCCTCGGGCTTTAGGCTATCGGGCTTGATGCCATTCTTGTTCAAGGCTATAATCTCAAATGCCTCGGCAGCAGTCAAGGTCACCGTATTGGCCATCGAATTGCGTTCAGTGGAATAGATAATCTCCCGTTTCAGGGCATCGGCCTTGAAGTAGTAATATACGGCGTCCTTGGTTTCCAGATGCACATCCTTAGGCGGCAGTTGGCGTATCGCCTCGACATAGGTATTTACCTCAAAGTTAATGCAGCACTTGAGCTTGGCACACTGGCCTGCCAGGTTCTGCGGATTGAGGGAAATGTCCTGGAAACGGGCAGCGCTGGTGGCAACGGACACGAAGCCCGACATCCACGTGGCACAGCACAACGGCCTGCCACAGGGGCCAATGCCACCGATGCGGCCAGCCTCTTGACGTGCGCCGATCTGCTTCATCTCGACGCGTATCTTGAACACGTCGGCCAGCACCTTGATGAGTTGGCGGAAGTCCACACGCTCGTCGGCAATATAGTAGAATATGGCCTTGTTGCCGTCGCCCTGGTATTCGACGTCGCCGATTTTCATCTTCAGTCCCAAGTCCACAGCGATCTTGCGGGAACGTATCATCGTGTCCTCTTCGCGTGCCTTGGCCTGCTCATAGCGTTCCATGTCGGCTGGTTTGGCCTTGCGGAACACCCTCAGTATCTCGGCATCCTTGCGCAGGTTGACACGTTTCATCTGGTTCTTGACCAGTCGACCCGTGAGGCCCACACGCCCGATGTCGTGACCTGGATTGGCCTCAACAGCTACCCAGTCGCCCCGTTTCAGCGGGATGTTGGTGCTGTTGCGGTAGAATCCGCGGCGAGTGTTCTTGAAGAGCACCTCGACAATATCGAAATTGTTGTCGGGAATGTCATCAAGCCAGTTGGTACTCACCAGGTTACATCTGCCGATGTCGGTAGCGCAGCAACCCTGCGAACAGTTCACACAGGTTTCAGCGCCTTCGGTCAGATTCACTTGTCTGTTCTGATTCTCGTCCATCGTGGTACGCACACATTATTTAGCGTAGCTCACGGCACGCGTCTCGCGGATGACGGTGATGCGCACCTGTCCGGGATAAGTCATCTCGTCCTGAATCTTCTGAGCAATCTCGTTGGACAACTTCTCGGTCTCCTCGTCACTGATCTTATCAGCACCGACAATCACGCGCAACTCGCGGCCAGCCTGGATAGCATAAGTCTTTACCACGCCAGGATAGGACAATGCCAAGTGCTCGAGGTCGTTAAGGCGCTTGATATAGGCCTCGACAATCTCACGGCGGGCACCAGGACGGGCACCGCTGATGGCATCACACACTTGCACGATGGGAGCATACAGGCTCGTTGCCTCTTCTTCGTCGTGGTGGGCACCGATGGCGTTGCAGATGTCGGCTTTCTCCTTAAACTTCTCGGCCAACTTCATACCCAACTGTGCATGCGGCAGTTCGGGCTCATCATCAGGCACCTTGCCGATGTCGTGCAACAAGCCGGCACGGCGGGCCTTCTTGGGATTCAAGCCCAGCTCGCTTGCCATGATGGCACACAGGTTAGCGGTCTCGCGCGAATGCTGCAGCAGGTTCTGACCATAGCTCGAACGATATTTCATCTTACCGATAAGGCGGATGAGTTCGGGATGCAAGCCGTGGATACCCATGTCAATCGCAGTGCGCTTGCCGGTTTCAATCACCTCTTCCTCGACCTGGCGGCGAACCTTGGCAACGACCTCCTCGATGCGGGCGGGATGGATACGGCCGTCGCTCACCAACTGGTGCAGCGCCAGGCGTGCGATCTCACGGCGCACAGGGTCAAAGCCCGAGAGAACAATAGCCTCGGGGGTATCGTCAACCACGATTTCAACGCCCGTTGCAGCCTCAAGGGCACGGATATTGCGGCCCTCGCGACCGATGATGCGACCCTTGATTTCATCGTTGTCAATGTGGAACACGGTCACCGCATTCTCGACAGCGGTCTCGGTTGCCACACGCTGTATGGTCTCGATAATGATGCGCTTTGCCTCCTTGTTGGCGGTCATCTTGGCGTCATCCATGATGTCATTGATATAGCTGGCCGCATTGGTCTTGGCCTCGTCCTTCAGCGACTCGATGAGCTTCTCCTTAGCCTCCTCGGCCGACAGACCGCTGACGTGCTCGAGCGTGTCACGCACGCTTTTCTCCAGCTTGTCAACCTCTTTCTTGCGCTCATCGAGAAGCGCCATCTGGTTGTCCACGTTCTGCTTGAGGTTCTCCACCTCATTGCTGCGGCGCTTGAGTTCGCCCTGCTGCTGATTGAGCGTCATTTCACGCTGTTTGAGCTTAGCCTCGGTGGTCTGCACCTTCGTCAAGCGAGCGTTAGCCTCTTTCTCGGCCTCACTCTTGATGGACAGGCCAGCCTCCTTGCCTTTCAACACCTCGTTATTCTTGAGGACCTCGGCTTCAAGACGGGCCTTCTCAATGATTTCGTTGGCTTGCGACTTGGCATTCTTGCGAGACAAGTACAACGCCAGTCCACAGCCAATTGCCATCGCCAGGATGGCTACGATAACAGTTATTATTATATTCATTTTTTAAATAAAATATTAAACAAAACGCGCCACTCACGACCGCGATTAACACACTGATAACCAATGTCGTCTCTCGCAAAGCCTAAAGTGGTGCAGGAACCTAATTTCAAAACAATATATCAAATCACGCCACATCCTCCCCTCCTGAATCTCAAGAGGTTAACGGCCACACGTCACCCCGTGACACATGCACTGCCGAATGGGCACAATTTCAATCCTCTTCACCCAGCAGGGCGTCGAGTTGTTGATCTAAATCAGACAGGAATTCATTGACCTGGCGGTTCTCGCCATAAGCCTCCAGATAGAGGCGGGCAAACTGGAAAGCAACCCTTGCCAACACATCGTTGGACGTATCGTTAAAGCGCTTGGTCCACTTGTTCCACAGCGTGTTAACAAGTTCCTCAGCCTTGCGATACGTTTCCTCCTCGCCGGGATTGATGCTCAGCGCGCTGGGGTTAGCGTCAGCAAGTTGAATCCATATTTTAACTTTATTATTGTCGGCCATAACGTCGATAGTCGTGTCAAGCGTTCAATTGTTTGATGCACCGGTCAATGTCCCGCACCATCTTGGCAACCTGTTTCTTGAATTGTCCCACCGCTTCAGGATTATCAGGCACAGTGTGTGCCACACGCAGGAACTCGTTGTCGATGCGCATCTGGGCCAATTCCTTTTCCATCTTGGCGATCTCCAGTTCCTGGCGTTCGATTTGACGCGCCATCTCCTTCTTCTCGGCCAGGAGAGCAAGATAACGCTTGCGCAACGTCTCCACCTTGCGCATCGTCCTTTGCAGTTTATCTTTCAACTCCATCGAAGGCATAGTTACCAATATTTTTTGCAAAAGTACATTTTTTTTTCCAAATATCAGATTCCAACTGAAAATATTTCAATAAAAATGTGACAAATTGTGGTTTCAGCCCTCCAATTCCTGCCCCAATTCACGTGATTCCGTGACAAATTGAAAAAACGGCACTTTTTCTGCCAAAAAAATTTGCCAGTTCCAAAAATGGTATTACCTTTGCACCGCAATTCGGGGCATTAGCTCATCTGGTAGAGCGCAACACTGGCAGTGTTGAGGT
>CACYQB010000004.1 GCA_902776435.1 uncultured Bacteroidales bacterium
GTTAAAAGGAATGAGCCCGATACAATACCGGGCTCAATACTATAGAGATTTAAATATGTAACGTTTAATTTAACGTCCAACTTTTGGGGGTCACTTCACTTATTCTGTCACTTTGAATAATCTTTCTCCGAATGGATCCCTCATGCTCTATCGACACAATTGTATCCCGTACATTGCACCTATGGTACTTCAGAATGTCACATTAAATAAGTCACAATATGTTATAGCGAGTGACTTCACGGCTGGAACTTCTGTTGACAATAATCGCACAAGCGGGGATGTGATTGTGAAAAACGGTGTCAATTATGAGATTGAAGCATCGGGAACAGTGACCCTTTGCGATGGTTTTGAGGTTGAACAAGGAGCATCATTTTCTATTATTCCTTCAACTTTTTAATGAATGGAGAATCCATCCTCAATAAAAAACAGTTTGTATTTTTGCAATTTAATAACAAAACAGTATTCAAACTATGAAAAAGATAACATTTATAATAATGGCTCTGCTGGGTATGACCCAAGCGGTAGCACAGGAATATGAATACGTCCCGTTGGTTCGTGAAGGAGTCAAGTGGATTTATTACTATGTCAACTCTGGTGAGATTTATCCGCCAGACCCCAATCTGGCTATTGGAAAGGTTTATCTGACTTTGGAACTTAAAGGAGATACGATAATTAACAGCAAGACTTACAAGGTCATGCATAAGTATCATGGTGATTCAATCAATGTGAATAATGATACTATCCCCATCTGTTTGCGTGAAGAGGATAAGATTGTCTATGGAATTGTTCCTGAGGGGAAGACTTACCATGATTGTCCCATCTCTTGTTACGGCAATGAAATGGTTTATACCCAAATTATCAATGGAGATGAATTCATTCTTTATGACTTTAATGATCCTGTCGCTTTTGGCCATAACAACTCATATTTATTTGATTTTTACGATGAAATGGGCATAAATCCATTCAAATTCGAAGACACGGTTATTATCAATGGACACCAGGCCAAACGTTATGTATTCAGTTGCTCGGGCGATTTTTGCTTTATAGAGGGAATTGGCTTTGATGGATTAACCGATGGTTATCTACTGGCTTATAAGTATGATCGGTTGATGAGCGCCCCAATCTTTTGTTTGAGTCATGTCGTCGAAAATGATCAAATCATCTATCGGTCAGCTATAAGTATTAATAATGATACAACAGATGTCTATCTACCTATAGCACGCCCTGATGTGCAATGGGTCAACGAACATGTGACCATCTGCAATGGGGACACCACTCGTTATTATTACACATACAGTTTCGAACTTGTTGGAAATAACAGGTTGGATTACAACTGCTATTATTCATCACAAGATGAATTGTCACCTTACACCGATAGCATTGTGTCGCAAGGGTCAGAAACGATGTATAAATTCTTCTGCTTACATTAATTATCAAGAAGGGGATTGGTTGAACCGTGAGAACTTCATTCAGTTGGAACCCTTGACAATCGAGGGTGTTTCATGTAGCCGCTACGCTTATATCGATGAGCAAGGCGACACGGCGGCCTATGTGGTTGAGGGTATCGGCTTCGACAGCCGTGAAATGGGTGACCTGCTGACCCCGTTCACCCACAAGCCTGACTCCAACGCCGATTATCAGGAGTATTGTGGATTGAGCCATGTCATCAAGGACGGCAAAATCATCTACCAGGGTATGCGTTATCGTGATGGTGCCTATGATGCCATCGATGAGGTGTTGACTGACCAGCGTCGAGTGATGGACGATAATTATTATGACTTGATGGGACGTGCCGTAGGCAAGGAAGTGCCGAGCACCCCTGGCATCTACATCCACAACGGAAATAAGATTTGCGTAAGCCGAAAATAACGTCCGTTGGCCGTTGATAATGGAGAATGGTTAATGTTTAATGAACAATTCTTTAACCATTAAACTTTATCCTTTAACCATCAAGCTTTGGATAGCTTGATTGCTGGAAAACACATTTGAGCCCTGAACGCCCGCCGCGCGGCCACCCACAGCCGCCGGCGGGTTTTAAACTACGAATTACACGTATTTGGGCTCACGCTAAGCCACTAAGCCGCTAAGATTAAGTTTATCATTGCTCGCAAGGGCTCGCAAGAAATTAAACAAAATTTATCTTTTTAGCTTAAACTACGAGTTTCACGAATTTAACGAGGGGCATCCGCACACATTTTTTCAAACAACCATAACAACCCTTTTACAACATAAACAACATACACAACAAAAAAATGGTTGTTATAGTTGTTTATCGTTGTTCAAGTTGTTTGAAAAAAGAAAGGTTGTTTGATGAAAAGTGTTGTTTGAGAAAAAGAGAAATCCCCGGCAATCGGATGATTGTCGAGGACTCTTGGTGCCCAGGGCGGGACTCGAACCCGCACACCTCGCGGCACACGCACCTGAAACGTGCGCGTCTACCAATTCCGCCACCTGGGCAAATGGCTTTGCGCAATTCGTTTTGCGTTTAGCGGTGCAAAGGTAGTACTTTTTTTTAATATACAAGCGTTTTGTCAAAAAAAATCCCAAAAAATGCTTTTTTCTTGCCATTATAGGCCCCTTCAGGCACATTTTTCAGATGAAAAACATTACCTTTGCTCATATCTTAGCGAAGGAAGCTGCGTTGCGGCATAAAAACGAGTGAACTTGTTTATTCTGCACTCAACTTGCATTACCTTTGCTCATATCTTAGCGAAAAAACATTAACAACCTTATAAACTTAGATATTATGTTCAGTAAAGAGACTTACATGAGTCGCCGCAACGAGTTGAAGAAGCTCGTGGGCGATGGCGTGATTCTGCTGTTCGGCAACAACGAGTCACCGTGCAACTATCCCAACAATGCTTATTATCCTTTCCGTCAGGATTCATCGTTCCTGTACTACTTTGGCCAGCAGCGTGACGGCCTGGTGGGTGTTATCGACATCGACAACAACGTGGAGACGCTGGTGGGCGACGACATCGACATCGAGGATATCGTGTGGTATGGCTCGGTGGACAGTGTGGCCGACATGGCCGCCCAGGTGGGAGTTGCCAACTCGGCCCCGATGAAGCAGTTGCAGGTCATCTGTGACAAGGCACGTGCCCAGGGCCGCCGCATCCACTTCCTGCCCCCTTACCGCCACGACACCAAGATACAAATCATGGACCTGCTGGGCATCCATCCTGACAAGCAGTCCGAGGCCGTGTCCCACGACCTGCGCATGGCGGTGATTAACATGCGTTCGGTCAAGACGGCCGAGGAAATCGCCGAACTGGAGCGTGCCGCCGAGGTGGGCTATCTGATGCACACCACCGCGATGCGCCTGATCAAGCCGGGCGTAACCGAGAAGTACATCGGCGGACAGATTGACGGTATTGCCGAGAGCTATGGCGCCAAGGTGAGCTTCGCCACCATCTTCTCGCAGCATGGCGAAATCATGCACGGCAATCCGTCGATGGCCCCTCTGGAGGCTGGACGTCTCGCCCTGTGTGACTGCGGCGCCGAAACGATGGAATTCTACTGCAGCGACAACACGCGCACCATGCCTGTCACTGGCAAGTATGACCAGCGTCAGTTAGAGATTTACCGCATCGTCGAGGAGTGCCATGACCTGGCCCTGGGCATCTCCAAGCCTGGCATGAAGTATATGGACGTGCACATGGCCGTCTGCCGCCTGATGACCGAGCGCCTCAAGGAACTGGGCCTGATGAAGGGCGACGTGGACGAGGCTGTTGCAGCAGGTGCCCACGCCATGTTCCTGCCTCACGGCCTGGGACACATGATGGGTATGGACGTGCATGACATGGAAGGCCTGGGACAGATCTACGTCGGCTTTGACGAGGAGACACGGCCCAACCTCGACCAATTCGGCACGAACTGCCTGCGCATGGGACGCCGCTTGCAGGAGGGATTTGTCGTGACCGACGAGCCGGGCATCTATTTCATCCCCGCCCTGATCGACGACTGGCGCGCCAGCGGCCATTGCGCTGAATTCCTGAACTTTGACATGCTGGAGACCTACAAGGACTTTGGCGGCATCCGCATCGAGGACGACATCCTCATCACCGCCGACGGCTGCCGCTTCCTGGGCGAAAAGCGCATCCCCTACCATCCCAAGGACGTAGAGGACTTCATGGCCGCCAACTGACGACCTTGACTACACTCTAATAAAGAGTCTGTGTCATCATTCATACCCAAAACTTTGATCGGCCTAACGGCCGAGAAATTAAACAATATTGTTTAATTTCTCGCGCGAAGCGCGATTCTAGTTGCGTCGAATGAATGATGACACAGTCTTTTCTATGTATTATATTAAGGGAATTTTAGACTGGTGATTCGATATTGGCACCAGCGACTATGATCCACACCAGGACGATGAGTAGAAGCACAATGAGCGCATAGGCTACAATCTTGAAGGTCGTGCTCGGCATTTCGCCATGCTGTTGCAGGCGGGGATGCATCGAGTTGTAGCGGTGGGGCATTGTGCGCAGTTTGTCCTCGACCTGGGATGACGTGTGACGGCGCTGGGCAGGCTTTTCGTGCTTTTCCTCCACAACAGGCTCTACTTTGCTGACGGGCTCTGGCTCGGGTGTGGGCTCTGGAGCGGGTTGAGGGTCGGGCTGCGCCTCATCAAAGGGGGCCTTCAAGTCGGCACCGCAGTAGGGGCAAAAATGGATGCCGCTGGGCAGTTGCTTGCCGCAACTGTAGCAGAAGCGGGAAGTTTCCTGGTTGGCCGTGCCGGCGTTAGCCGTGTGACGGTAAGGCGCATCGGAGTCGTCACGAACTACGAGCTTGCCGTTTTCATAGGAGCATACCGCAAGGCACTGCGGACACACGACCTGACAATCGTGTATCACCAGTTCCTCCTGGGACACCGCCATCCATTTACTGCACTGTGGACACTGTAATTCCATTTATTAAAGTCATCCTTAGTCTTGACGTGGGGGCAAAGATACTGCTTTAATGGCAATGCTGCAAATATTTTTTTGGTGGTTTTTGACTCTGAAATGGTCAAAACAAGCAAGATAGCGCTGCCAAAAATGCCTAAAAAACAAAAATAGTTGCTTTTTTGCTTTTCAATGTTAAGAATAACTATTACTTTTGCACCCGCAAAATTGTCAAAAACATTAAATTAACACAAGATAAAATGGCAAAAAAACAAGATCAAGGTGCCCGCACAACCCTCGAAGAGGTGAATGAGTCCCTCTCGACCGCGGCACAACGCATTGAAGACAACAAGAAGTACATCAATTGGGCTCTCATCGCTATCGCAGTCATCGTACTGCTGGCAGTGGGCTACATCTATGGTATCCGCAACCCGAACCTCTCGAAGGCTAAGGATCAGATCGGTAACGCCGACCTGGAACTGCTGCAAGGCAATCAGGACGAGGCATTGAAGGGCTATGAGAAGGTGGCTGCTGAATTCAGCAACAAGCCCGCCGAGCGCGCCCACCTCAACGCCGCCATTATCCTTTACGAGAAAGGTGAATATGAGAAGGCCGTAAAGCATCTCGAGGACTTCAGCGCTAATGGTAACCTCATCGGTCCCGCTAGCCAGTCGCTGCTGGGTGACTGCTATGTGAACCTGAAGAAGTATGACCAGGCCATCGCCGCCTATGACAAGGCTATCACCTTGGCTGGCGAGAACGAGGTCTATGCTCCCGCTTTCATGATCAAGAAGGCTACCGTCCTGCATGCTCAGAAGAAGTATGCCGACGAGGCTGCCATCTACCAGACCATCTTCGACAAGTATCCCATGTATGGCCAGCAGACTGGCTTCGCTGTTGAGAAGTATCTGGAGCGTGCTAACGCACTTGCAGGCAAATAATCATCCCACATAATGATTCACTGAACAAAGGGTTGGACAAAACATCGTTTTGTGCCAACCTTTTTCTTAGCTTAACAATAAAAAACGCAAATTCGATGAAATTTTTCGTTGATATCCAGCGCGCTAGCAACTCCCCCTCTAAGATTAGAGGGGAACTCCTCCCCCGCCTGGGGGGAGGTGGCACGAAGTGCCGGAGGAGGGGGAGTGGGCAGGGGCGTTGATACTGCTGTGACGATGGTTAAATTCGGCGGCATCGACGCCCCCCAACCCCCTCTTATCCAAGAGGGGGAGTTGAGTATCAACAGTTTATTTTCATCGAACTAAAAATAAAAGAACACTATGACACCTATTTATCATCGCATATTGCTCAAACTCAGCGGCGAATCCTTGGCAGCTGAGCAGGGGTCAGGCATCGACGCGCAGCGCGTGGCCGACTATGCCACCCAAATCAAGGAAATCGTGGACGCAGGCGTACAGGTCGCCATCGTTGTGGGCGGCGGTAATATCTTCCGCGGCCTCAAGGGTGCGGCTCAGGGATTTGACCGCGTCAAGGGTGACCAGATGGGTATGCTCGCTACGGTAATCAACGCCCTGGCCATCTCGTCGGCCCTCGAGGCCATCGGTCAGCCCGCCCAAGTGTTTACCGCCATCGGCATGTTCCCCATCGGCGAGCCTTACAGCAAGTGGCGCGCCATTGAGGCCATGCAGGCCGGCAAGGTTGCCATCTGCTCCTGTGGCACTGGCAGCCCCTTCTTCACCACCGACACGGGCAGCACACTGCGTGCCATCGAGGTCGAGGCCGACGTCATGCTCAAGGGCACCCGCGTGGACGGCATCTATACCGCCGATCCCGAGAAGGATCCCACCGCAACGAAGTTTGACCGCATCACCTATGACGAGATTTACAACCGCGGCCTTAAAGTGATGGACATGACCGCTACCGTCATGGCCCGCGACAACAAGTTGCCCATCCACGTGTTCAACATGGACGTGGTCGGTAACCTGCGTAAGGTGATGAGTGGCGAGCCCATCGGCACCGTGGTCACTCTTTAGTGCTCGCTGCGCTCGCAGATTAGTGATTAGAGATTAGTGAGGCTTGCGCATTCGTCTTGCTGCGCTCGCAGATTAGTGATTAATGATTAGTGATTAGTGAGGCTGCCGCATTCGTCTCGCTACGTTCGCAGATATCAGACAACAATAACAACCTCGTTGACAACACTAACAACTTCTTTTTAATATTGAAAACAAGAAATACAAGAAGTACAATTATTTGATTATCAATATATTGTATTATTTGTATTTCTTGTTTTTCTTTTTGATTAGTTGATGAATTTGTCCTTTAGTCAGTTGATTGCTGGCTGTAGGCTTGCAGGGTATGGACAATTTCGTCGATGTCGTCGGTGAGGGTGAGCAGCAGGTTTCGGTACTTGCCGGTCTTCATCAAGCGCTCCATGAGGGGATATACAGGGATTTCCTCTGTCCAGAAGTGTTTCCCTAAGAAAATCATCGGGCTAGCGAAGCCGTAGGACAAGTAGTGGTTCTGCACCGCTTCCTGGAAGATTTCTTGCAGGGTGCCCGCACTGCCTGGGGCATAGATGATGCCGCCAAAGGCTAGGGTGAGGATATGATCCTCGCGCAAGCTGTTCTCGAAGTACTTGGCGATGTGGGTGGCAAATGGCGTTGACGGCTCGTGGCCATAGAGCCACGTGGGAATGCCCAGACTCACATATTCCTGCTGGGGATACTTGTCGATGACGTTGAAGGCAGAGCACAGCCACCCAGCATCCCTGAACGACGGCGCGGGCATCAACATGGCGAGCGCATCATCCACGTCTCGGGGCGTGAATCCCGCCATCCAAGCCCCCAAGTGGGTCGCTTCCATGGCTCCAGGGCCACCGCCACTCAGCATGACAAATCCCTCTTGGGTGAGCCGCTGACTCAACAAAGCTATCTCGCGGTAAATGCTGTCGGTGCGAAGCAGGGCATGTCCACCCATGACGCCCACACAACGGCGGTGATTATAAGTCTTGAAGAAACGCGCCAATGCCGTGTGAATGCAGTGGTCGTGCAGCGTGCGCGCCAGCAGTTCCTTCACGTTGTTGGTGTGCTGTCCCATCGACTTGTAGCGCTGGTAAATGACGCTGTCAAAGCAGTTGGCGTAGCTGCTCTCATCATCGGGGCAGAAGCCTTCATATAATTCGGCGGGGTGGTAAAGCGACTTGCGAGTCACGTCATAAGGCACCTCGGCCAGATAGGCCAACACGTCCTTCAATTCTTCATATCCTGTTGATGCAATCATCGGTTTGGTTTTTTAAGGTGAAAACTATGACGGCAGCAAAGTTACCAATTATTTGTCTCGTTTTCTTGCGTTTTTAACAGTTTGGGACTGTTAAAAAGTGTAATAATGTGGCGATATGGGGTAGAAACGCCATTTTTTTGGACAATCTGACCACTTTTTAGCGTGATAGCAGTAATTTTGTTGCCCTAAAGTGAAAATCTCCACTTCAGGTTTATATAATAATTAATGTGATAGCAATGAAAAGAATTACGACATTAGCCCTCTCTCTGGCTACCGTTTGCCTTTCTTCAATGGCTGGTGGCCTCCTCCACAACACCAATCAACATATCGCATTCATGCGCATGATGGCCCGTGGTGCAAGCCACGAGATTGATGCTGTCTATACCAACCCCGCTGGCCTGGCCTTTATGGACCATGACGGCTGGACCGTTTCACTGAACATCCAGAGCGCCACGCAGAAGCGTGACGCCCTCACAACGTTTGCCCTCTTCCCCGAGGCTGATCACACCCGCCTGTACAAGGGCAAAGCCTCGGCTCCCGTGATTCCGTCGCTCTATGGTGCCTACAAGCGTGACCGTTGGACATTCTCGGGTTTCTTTGGCTTCACCGGTGGTGGTGGCAAGTGCTCGTTTGACAATGGCCTGCCCGTGTTTGATGCCAGCATCATGGCCGGTATCTACGGTCAGACGGCAGCCCTGGCTAAGAACCTGGCCTCAAACCCCGCAACTGCTCCCATTCTGGCTGATCCCCGTGTGAAAGACCTGTTGCCGTTGACGGCCAACAAGTATGACATCAACTCAGCAATGAAGGGCCGCCAGTACATCTACGGCTTGCAGTTGGGTGCCACTTACAAGATTCTGGATTGGATGAGCGCCTACGTGGGCGGCCGCATGAACTACTTTGACGGCAACTACAGTGGCTTTGTCAAGGTGATGCCCAAGCCCGAGTTGGCAACTGCCGTTCAGCAGATTGCCATGGCATATCCTGCCCTGGCTCCGACGCTGAGCACGCTGACCAATCAGAACGGTGAGATGGCTAACATCGAGCTGGACTGCAACCAGACGGGGTGGGGTGTGACTCCCATCATCGGTTTGGACCTGGTGTGGAAGGGCTTTACCCTGGCTGCCAAGTATGAGTTCAAGACCAACCTGAGCATCGAGAACGACACCAAGAAGGCCATGGCCGAGCCCGCTGCCTTTGAGGCTGCACTCGACGATTACAAGCATGGCGTGAACACGCCCAGCGACCTGCCCGCAGTATTCTATGCTGCTCTGGGTTATGAGTTCATCCCCAACAAGTTGCGCGCCACCGTCGAGTACCACTACTATGATGACAAGCACGCCGAGATGGCTCACGACAAGCAGAAAGCCTTGCGTCACGGCACCCATGAGGTACTGGCTGGTGTGGAGTGGGACATCAACAAGATGTTCACCGTGAGCGCTGGTGCCCAGAACACCGACTACGGTCTGAGCGACGCTTACCAGACCCACACTTCCTTCTCATGTGACAGCTACTCAATTGGTTTTGGTGGCGCTGTCAACCTGAGCGAAAAGGTGAAACTCAATGTGGGCTACTTCTGGACCACCTATAAGGATTATGACCGCAGCGAGGAGAACTACTTCAACACCACGCTGCCCGGTAAGGATACCTACAGCCGCACCAACAAGGTCTTTGGTGCCGGTATCGACTTCAAGTTCTAACTAAAAATCGTTATCCTATGGCACACCGCCGCCCGACTGCAAGAATCGGGCGGCGGTATTGTTTTCAATCTCAACTTGCCGAGGTGTCAGAGCACCTTAAACTTTGATCGGCCTGGCGGCCGAGGATGTGTCATAATGGCCCTCTCGTTTTTTAATCGGCCTATCAGCCGAGAAACTAAACGAAAATTTATCACTTGTGTCCCGTTAAAATAAGGGAATAGCCTCTGAACCCTGCGGGGCTAATGCGAATTTCACGAATTTAACTAATTTGATGCAGTTATCGGAGCAGGTTGCTCATCATGGTGTTCCAGTCCTGGGCGTCGGCAATGCTGCTGAGCATGCCGTCGTGGGCGGGAAAAGCAAGACTATCATTGAGGGTGTAGGTGACTTGTGGCAATTTCACATACAGGCTCAACGTGTTCAGTGTCTCGCCGTTCTTGTACTGCTCGCCTAGCCGCTTGAAGTCCTCGGCATTGATGTAATAGAGACGGTCACCCTTGTTGCACAGGAAGATGCGTGAGAAATCATGCTCACCCAGTTCCTGGGCGCATTGCAAGAGACAACGCGTGACATCGAAGCGGTCGAAGTTGCGCTCGTCGGGCTTGCCCACGTTGAAGGACAGTTCCTTCTTGGGGTTAAACCAGGGCTGCGTCACCTCGATGTTGATGCCGTTATTGGCGGGGTCAAGGTTCTTGAGTTCGACGCGCGACACGACCTTACGCCCCCCTTTTACCACATCCACTGACAGTAAAGCGTGGGCTGCAACCAGTGCCAGCACCGCCAATATGGCCAGCAGCAATATTTTATCTCTTCTTGTCATCTTTCTTCACCAGTTTCCCATCGAAACGCAAGGTCACACCCTCGGGGGTCACATCGAGTTGGGCAGGACAACCCTCAATCATCGGGTAGTTCCAACTCTCGTCGTGGCTCGCGGGGAAGTCGTAGCACACGGGAATGTCATACTGGTTGAGCGTTTCGCTCAGCATCTCATACATGTCATTGTAGCCGTCACGCGGTTCATACTCGGTGAAACGGCCCACAATGATGCCCTTGACATGACTAAGCACGCCCTTGAGGCGCAGTTGCTGCAACATGCTGTTGACACGCGGCATGCTCTCGCTCACGTCCTCAAAGAACAAGATGATGTCCCGTCCCCTGACGTTATCGCGGTCCAGGAAATCCCACTCACGACTACCGCCGATGTTGGTGAACACAGCCATATTGCCGCCAAGGACAATGCCTCTTGCCGAACCCATCTTGTTCAGAGGATGGGCGGGAACGGTGTAAGTGGGCAACTTGCCCATCAACACGTCGCGCAGCATCAGGTTGATGTTATCTTCAGGACCACGTTCGCCCAGTGCTCCACCCATGTTGGCATGCAGACTCATCACGCCGCTGCACACCATGGCGCTGTGCAAGGCGGTAATATCGCTATAGCCCACAATCCACTTGGGATGGAGGCGGAAGTCCTCATGAGTCATCGGGTCGAGCAGCATGGCCGAACCATAGCCGCCACGGGTGCAGACGATGGCCTTGATGTCAGGGTCATTGAGTGCCCAGAGCAGGTCGGAGCAGCGCTCACGGATGGTGCCTGCATAGAAATGGCATTTGTTCAATACATTGCGGCCAATGATGGGCTCAAAGCCCCATGCGCGGAGCGTGGCTGCCGCCTTCTCGGGGTTCTGGTCACCAGGCGTGCTGGCAGGGGAGATGATAGCGATCTTGTCACCAGGCTTAAGGGCCTCGGGCATCTTGAGTTCGAAGGGTCTGTTCGGCCTGGGCATGCCCATTCGTTTGGGTTTCTGGTCACTTGCCATAATGGTCATCGATGTGATTAATGCTAATACAGCAATTAAAAAAATGCGTTTCATTTTGGATTCGTATAGTTATTTGTTGAGTTTTTCTTGTAAGCGCAGGAGGCGCTCATGGGACTGCACCATGCGCTGCCATGGGATGCGGCCCTCCTTGACTGAATTGACGATCATGTCCACGAGCAGGAAAGGACGGTCAGCCTCAAAGCCCGTGCTGATGTTATTGCCCGCGCAGATGAGGTCGGCACCCGCATTGATGGCGAGTTCCAGTGCCGTGGGGATGCTGTAATTGTTACGGATGGCCTGCATGTACAGGTCATCGGTCACCACAACGCCATCATAGCCCATCTCGCCACGCAACAGGCCGTTAATGGTCTTGGCAGACAGTGTGGCAGGGTATTCGTCGTCGATGTTGCGGTTAAAGAGATGGGCGGTCATAATCAGGTCGGCCTGGCCCGCATCGATGAGCAGGCGGAATGGCTCCAGTTCCTGAGGCGTCCAGGCACTAGTCACATCCACAAAGCCATAGTGCGAGTCATCGATGGCATTGCCGTGCCCGGGGAAGTGCTTCAAGGTACAAAGCACGCCATGGTTACGGTTCTCGTCGATGAACCAGCCGGCATGGCGGGCGATAACCTGTGGATCGGTTGAAAAGCACCGCAGGAAATGACCCACTGCGGCACAGTCGTGGTTGAGCACATCGACCACGGGAGCAAGGTTGACATTCACGCCAGCCTCCTGCATCTCACGGGACAGGCGTGAAGCGTAATAGCGCGTGGTATCCTCATTATCCACAGTGCCCAGATATTCAGCGGTCACCGTGGGCATGAAACCGTATTGCGGCTTGAGGCGGGCGACCTTGCCGCCCTCTTGATCGGTAGCGATGAGTAGGGGATAGTCGGCCCAGGCCTGCAGCTGGGCGGTCATGCGCGTGAGGCGTTCCTTGCTGGTGATGTTGCGTGAGCCTATTGTGGCATCACCCGTCATGTCGATATCAAACAGCACGATGGCGCCCACTTTCAAGTCACGCACATAGCGTGCCGCGTCACAATCCGCAGTGACACTGTCGCCCTTGAAGCCCACCATGAGCATCCCCGCGGCATAGCGGCGGATGACCGAGTCGGGGGGCAGTTGTGCAAAAATGCTACCCGCTGCCAGCAGCAAGGTAGCTATTGTCAACAATATCCTCTTCATAGTTCGTCGCCAGTTGGCATGAAGTAGAACCTAAAGCCTAATACTTAACGCCTAAAGCCTATTTCTTGAAGAAGTTGAAGAAGTAGTAGCAGGCTATCCAATCGACGCGCACACCGCGGGCAAAGCCGATGGTCTGTTTCTCGGCATCGGTCACCTTGCCATCGTTGATGCTGATGTAGCCTAAAGTGTTGCTTTCGCCATCATGCACGGTACCATCAGTGTTGATGTAGCCGATGCGGGCACCCTCGGTGTTGAAAATCTCCAGCTGCTTGATCGTGCCCACAGCATTGCCCTTAGCGTCGCGCACGGTGCCATCGGCATCAAACGACCCGATCGAGTGCATGCTCTGGTCACGGACCACACCATTACCATTGATGCGGCCGATGCTGTTGAAGTCGGCGTCGCGCAGCACCTGAGCGCCCACCTGGGTTGACATCGCGCCAGCCAATGCCAGCACCACAACCATCATGTATAATCTAATCCGTTTCATAGTCGTTAATTCTTTAAATTTTCCAATTAGACTCAAATCACCCCACAAAGTTAAAAACAATTTCCATAAAACCAAAAAAATATGCTCACGGTGCTCGCAGTTTATCAGCGCATCCGCATTCTTTTGCCTCACGCTAAGCCGCCAAGCCGCTAAGTTTTAATGCTCGCTGTGCTCGCAGTTTAGAGGTTAGAGGTTAGTGTTTAGAGACGCATCCGCATTCCTTTTTTTCAAACAACATTGACAACAACATATCTCAACTTGAACAACCCTTTATTGGGGAACCTTTCAGGGACAAAAGGCAAAATTGCCTTTTTTGAGTCCAATCCTTCAATAAGCTGATTGTCAACGATGTCGATATGTTAGATAACAATCAAAAGGGTGCGGGGGGATTTATAATAAATGTTAAAATCCAATTTCGCCACTCATGCTTGCAAAGGTAAAAAACCGTTGGTCATCCTACTATACCAAAAAGCAATACAATTATGTTTTTTGAGTAATTATATGTATCTTTGCCCTATTCAAACCAGACTGTCTCTATGAACAAGACCGAGAAGAAAATTGCCCAAGCTGCCGAGCGCTTCGCCAAGCGCTGGGAGGGCAAGGGATATGAGAAGGGCGAGAGCCAGCTCTTCTGGACCGAACTGTTGACAGAGGTGTTCGGCATCGAGGAGCCCTCGACGTTCATCTCCTTTGAGGACCAGGTGCAGCTCGACCATACCTCCTTTATTGACGGCTACATCGACCGCACCCACACCATGATTGAGCAAAAGTCGCTGGGCAAGGACCTGCGGGCGCCCATCAAGCAGAGCGACGGCAAGGCACTCACCCCTTTCCAACAGGCGCAACGTTACAGTGCAGGCTTGCCTTACAGCAAGCGTCCACGCTGGATTGTGACCTGCAATTTCTCGACCTTCCTCGTCTATGACATGGAGAATCCCAACGGCGAACCCTTTGAGATTCGCCTCGCCGACTTGGGCAAGGAACACTATCGCCTGCGTTTCCTCGTCGAGACCGGCAGCGAGCACCTCGAACGTGAGATGCGCGTGTCGATGCAGGCGGGTGCCATTGTGGGCAAACTCTATGACGCCCTGCTCAAGGAATACAAGGACCCCACCAATGCTGAGTCGCTGCGCTCATTGAACGTGCTGTGCGTCAGACTCGTGTTCTGCCTCTACAGCGAGGATGCAGGCATCTTCGGCCGTCATGACATGTTCCATGATTACCTAGCCCGCTATGACATAATGGACATGCGAAATGCCCTTATTCGCCTGTTCCAAGTGCTGAACACGCCTCTTGACGAACGTGACCCTTATCTGCAGGATGACCTAGCCGCCTTCCCCTATGCCAGCGGTGGACTGTTTGAGGGCGACATCGAGATACCCCGCCTAAACGAGGAAATCCGTGACCTGCTCTTGCAGCACGCTTCGCTCGACTTTGACTGGAGCGAGATTTCGCCCACCATCTTCGGCGCCGTCTTTGAGAGCACCCTCAACCCCGAGACACGTCGCAGCAGTGGTATGCACTACACCAGCGTCGAGAACATCCACAAGGTCATTGACCCGCTCTTCCTTGACGACCTGCGCCGTCAGCTCGATGATATCCTCGAGGAAAAGGTCGTGAGCAAGCGCCGCAAACGCCTCTTAGACTTCCAGCAGCATTTGGCAAGCCTCACCTTCCTTGACCCCGCCTGCGGTAGCGGCAATTTCTTGACTGAAACCTATTTGTCGCTGCGTAGGCTCGAAAACCGCTTGATTCGTTCCCTGTATGAGGGCGAGTCCATGTTTATTGGTGGCGATAACTTTGTCAACCCCGTCAAGGTGGATATCCACCAGTTCTACGGCATCGAAATCAACGACTTTGCCGTAACTGTCGCCACTACAGCCCTGTGGATCAGCGAGTCACAAATGCTGGCCGAGACTGAGCGCATCATTTCACACGACCTCGAATTCCTCCCTCTCAAGTCCTTCCCCAACATCCACGAAGCCAACGCCCTGCGCACCGACTGGCGCAGCCTCTTCAATTCAACAACTGAACAATCTGAGTTTTCTGACGGGTATCCGCACACGGATTCTTCTGTCAGCGGATTAAGTGGATTGGAAGGATTATCGACTGAAACAACCCCCTTGGCGGATGCCAATCCCACTAATCAGCATCATCCGCCGACCATAAAATTGCCCGACTACATCATGGGCAACCCACCGTTTATCGGAGCCCGAATGGCTACCGCTAAACAGAAGGAAGATCTGGTCAGCGTTTTTGGAACCAAATGGAAAAATATCGGTAATCTGGATTATGTGTGCGGCTGGTACAAGAAAGCAGCAGACATGATGCGCGATACATCCATCAAGACTGCTCTAGTTTCCACAAATTCTATCTGTCAAGGCGAGCAGGTTGCTAACCTCTGGGAACCACTCATGCAGGATGGCATCACCATCAACTTTGCCCAACGCACTTTCCGCTGGGACAGCGAGGCGGCAATCAAAGCCCACGTGCATTGCGTCATCATAGGCTTCAGTTATGAAGACAAAAAGGACAAATTATTATTTGATGGAGACCAGGTTATTAGAGCCAACCACATCAATGGCTATCTGATTGATGCACCAAATGTGTTTGTGGGCAGTCGCAGCAAGCCCATTTGCGACGTCCCAGAAATAGGAATCGGCAACAAGCCCATCGATGGAGGTAATTACCTCTTTGAGAAAGAAGAGATGGAAGCCTTCATCAAGTTGGAGCCCAAATCGGAACAGTATTTCCGTCCTTGGTATGGAGCTGTTGAGTTCATCCACCAAAAGCCCCGTTACTGCCTGTGGCTTGGTCATTGCACACCCGCGGAATTGCGCAGTATGCCACATTGTCTCAAGCGCATTGAAGCCGTACGGGAAATGCGACTTGCCAGCAAAAGTGAGGGCACCAGGAAACTGGCTGATCGCCCCACGCGATTCCACGTCGAGAATATGCCCACTGGCAATTTCATCATTGTGCCATCAGTTTCATCTGAAAGAAGATGTTATATTCCTATGGGATTCATGCCTCCCACTGTTTTTGCAAGCAATCTTGTGTTGATTATTCCTGATGCGACGTTGTATCATTTTGGTGTGTTGGAGTCGAGTGTTCACATGGCGTGGATGAGGGTTGTTTGTGGCAGATTGAAATCGGATTATCGTTATAGTAAGGATATTGTTTACAATAATTTTCCATGGCCCGAGGTAAGCGAGGAGCAGCAAGAGCGCATTGCCCAGACCGCCCAAGCCATCCTTGATGCCAGGGCATTGTACCCCGACAGCAGTCTAGCCGACCTCTACGACCCCATAACGATGCCGCCCGAATTACTGAAGGCCCACCGTGACAACGACCGCGCCGTCATGGCCGCCTACGCCTTCCCCACAACCCTTCCCGAACCCGAGATAATAGCAAAACTCTTCACCCTCTATAACAACCTCATTCAACAATAATAATACGACAACTTGAATGATAATAATTTAGATGACCATAAGATATGAATAATTGTCGATTAGAAGAGATAAAAGTAGATGAATCAAATCCCTATAATGAAGATCTCTTAGGAAGAAAGATTCCTGGAGACATTCTTCTTCAATTGGTTAAGTCATTCTCTGAAGGATTTGTGATGGCTCTAAATGGCAAATGGGGTTCTGGTAAAACCACTTTTGTCAAAATGTGGCAGCAACAAATGAAGAATGAGGGATATGAAACCATCTATTATAATTCATGGGAGAATGATTACATATCCGACCCACTAATAGGATTGATTGCCGAGTTTAAAAAAAAGACACAAACTGGTGGGGAGAATCGAATTGAGAAATTCACTAATGTTGTGAGAAAAATATCGTTTTCGATGGTTCCCTCCCTTCTTGCATTAATGGTAAAACACTATACTGGAATTCCATTGGAAGATCTCGATAAGGTAATTAAAGATGGTTCAAAGGAGGCAATGGATCTCTTAAATAAATCAGTTGATAATTACATAAAACAGCAAGAATCTATTACCGAGTTCAAGAAAGCACTTAGTGAATATGTCAATGATATCTCACCCAATAAACCTCTGATTTTTATAATCGACGAACTGGATAGATGTAAACCCGATTTTGCAGTAAAGACATTAGAACGCATCAAACACTTATTTACTGTTAAGAATGTTGTATTTGTGTTGGCCATCGACCATGAGCAGCTATGCCATTCAGTTAGAGGATATTACGGTTCTGATAGAATTGCAGCTGATGACTATCTAAGAAGATTTATTGACTATCAGTTTGATTTACCTACAGGTGATAGTGACAAACTAATAGAAAAAGTCTTTGAGCGATTTGAATTCGCCAAAACAATTGTAAGTGATAATCCAGAAAACTCTGATTATGCTTATTATAAGCATTTTGTATGGTTGCTATATACAATTAGAAGATTAAGTATTCGTGAACTTGAAAAATGGATGTTATATACAAGATTAATTATCAACCATGTAGGACATTTACGAATCTCGCCTGAAACTCTTACATTCCTTGTTTTTCTACGTTTTTTCGAGACAGAATTTTATAATCACTACATAATATCTGAAATTAGCGATGAATCAGTACTTGAATTTTTTGCACAGAATTTTTCAGCCGCTTTTTTCGATACAGGTACATATTCAGCCAACTATACATATACAGTTATCGCTGAATTAATCCGTCTAAAATATTGGGATAATTTGGATGCTTTTAATGAGAGGATCCTCAATAAAGAAGGTGATTTTCAAATAAGGATACCTGAGGCAATTAATAAGGTTTGGCTTCGTGATTCATTTCATAAAATAAGATCGATAACTACTTTATACAACGTAATTAATTGCATTGGTGATATCATTATTTCTGATGATCTATAAATCGAGAGTCTTCCATTAATTAAACAAGTAACAAAAAGAAAAAGTGACGGTTGTATTGACATAAAGAAATAAATGAGTCATGAATAATTTATGGCCATTCGTGGGCATTTATGGGCATTTGTGTAAAAAATGAAAGTTGTTCAGGTTGTGTGGGGTAGTTGTTAGTATTGGTTTGCGGTTAAAAAACTGTGAATTGGTGGGGTAGGGAGGTTAATTTTGTCAAATTCGAGGGTTGTAGTGGGTTGTTTTCAAAGATTATGAGTAATTTTGCCGTTTAGTACACGTTGTTACTAGTATATGGTACATGTGAAATCAACCAAAAAACCGAAATACTATCAAAATTTTCACTGAGAAACGATGAAGAAGTACAAGCTCATCAACAACACGCTGGGATGGCTCATCTTTATTGTGGCAGCGGCAACTTACCTGCTGACCATCGAGCCCACCGCCAGCTTCTGGGACTGCCCAGAGTTTATCGCCCAAGGTTTTAAGACTGAAATCGGCCATCCGCCTGGCAACCCCATTTTCATCCTTGCCGCTAACTTTGCGAGCAAGTTTGCCGGTGGTGACGTGATGGCTGTCGCCAAATGTGTCAACGCGATGTCGGCCATCTTCAGCGCACTGACTATCCTGTTGCTCTTCTGGTCCATCACCCACCTGGTGAAGAAACTGGTGGTGAAGGACGGCAAGGAGGACGAGATGACACTGGCCCAGTACCTCGTGGTCATGGGTAGCGGTATCTGTGGCGCGCTGGCCTACACCTGGAGTGACACCTTCTGGTACAGTGCCGTTGAGGCCGAGGTATATGCGTTCTCATCGTTCTGCACCGCGCTGGTATTCTGGCTTATCCTCAAGTGGGAGAACCGTGTCAACGAGCCGGGCAGTGACCGCTGGATTGTGCTCATTGCCTATGTGCTGGGCGTATCGCTGGGCGTGCACTTGTTGAACTTGCTGTGCATCCCTGCTATCGCGCTCATTTTCTACTATCGCCAGTGCCGTGCACATGACAAGAATTCGACATTGAAGGGTTCCCTGCTGACGCTCCTCGTGTCGTTTGTCATCGTGGGCCTGATCCTCTACGGTCTGGAGCCTGGCTTTGTAGAGTTAGGACAGAAGTTTGACCTCTTCTTTGTCAATACCCTGGGCATGTCGTTCAACTCGGGCGTGCTCGTGTATGCCATCGTGCTCATGGCCGCATTGGCATGGGCGCTTTGGGAACTCTACAGCAACAAGAGCCCGCTGCGCATCAAGTTATCGTTTGCCCTGGCTATCCTCATGTCTGGCGTTCTTTTCTTGGGCGACAGCATGTTGATTCCCCTGGTATTGTTCATTGCCCTGTGCGTTTACCTGTTCAGGTTCTGCACCCGTGTACCCGTGCGCGTGTTTACCAATATCGTGTCATGCATCATGGTCATCTTCATCGGCTTCAGCTGCTATGCGCTGATTCTTATCCGCAGCTCGCAGAACACGCCGCTTGACGAGAACTCACCCAACAACACTTATGCCCTGGCCAAGTATCTGAGCCGCGAGCAGTATGGTGAGACCCCGCTGCTCTATGGCCGCACACTCTACAGCGACATCATGTATCAGGACAAGGGCAACGGCGTCCTGCAACCCGCCACCAAGGAGGGCCCCATGCAGTATGCTCCCGAGGTGAAGACCAGCCCCGACCAGCCTGACCGCTACAAGGAGCTCGGATACAAGAAGAGCTACAAGTACAGTCCCGAGCAGAACATGCTCTTCCCGCGCATCCACGACGAGAAGCATGAACGCGAGTATGTCGAGTGGCTGGGCATGCAAGGCACCCAGGTCGAGGCGACCACCAAGCTCGACTCCGACGGCAACTCGATAGAAAAAGAGATGAAGACGAAGCCCACCATGATGGAGAATCTGCGCTTCTTTGTGGATTACCAGTTGAACTACATGTACTGGCGCTACTTCATGTGGAACTTCGCTGGCCGTCAGAATGACATTCAGGGCATGGGCGAAATCACCCACGGCAACTGGATTTCAGGTTACTCGTTCATCGATAACCCACGTCTGGGAGACCAGAGCCTGCTGCCCGACGACCTGGGCAAGGGCAACAAGGGCCACAACGTGTTCTACCTGCTGCCGCTGCTGATGGGTATCATCGGCCTGTTATGGCAGGCTTACCGCGGCCGTCGCGGCATCGAGCAGTTCTGGGTGATCTTCTTCCTGTTCTTCATGACAGGTATCGCCATCGTGCTCTACCTGAACCAGACGCCCAGCCAGCCCCGTGAACGTGACTACGCTTACGCTGGCTCCTTCTACGCCTTCAGCATCTGGATTGGTATGGGTGTAGCCGGCTTGTGGAGTCTCGTGATGTGGTTCCTCAAGAAGAAGAATAAGAAGGAAGACAAGAGTGAAGCTGCCGTGGCCATCGACAACGGCAACCGTGGTGGCGTGGCTACCGCAGTCGCTGCCATCGCTGCCATCATCGGCCTGATTATTCCCCTGCAGATGGTGAGCCAGACATGGGACGACCACGACCGCAGCGGACGCACCGCAGCCCGCGACTTCGGCCGCAACTACCTCTCCAGCGTCGCTCCTAACGGCGTGATCTTCTGCAACGGTGACAACGACACCTTCCCCTTGTGGTATCTGCAGGAGGTAGAGGGTTACCGTACCGACGTGCGTGCCGTCAACCTGAGCTACCTGGCCACCGACTGGTACATCAACCAGATGCAGCGTGCCGCCTACGAGTCGGCTCCGCTTCCCATGCAGGCAGATCAGAATACCTACGCCTATGATGAACGCCAGTTCTGCTACTTCATACAGCCTGACCAGACGCCCACCGATGCGCTCAAGTCACTGGCATCCATCTACAGTCCCGAAAGCAAGAACAACCCCTACGGCATCAATGAGATCCTTTATCCCAGGGTATTTATCCCCGTGGATGCCGATCAGGCCATCAAGGCCGGCGTTGTCAAGGAGGAACACCGCGACCTCATCCAGCCGTCAATCAACCTGGATCTGCAGCGCATGGGCTCGGGTATGACTGCCAGCCAGTTGATGTCGTTTGACATCATCGCCAGCAGCATTGCCCAGGGCTGGAACCGTCCTTGCTACTTCGCCATGACCGTACCCAACGACTATTACCTGGGTCTGGATCCCTACCTGCGCCTCACTGGTCTTGCCTATCAGGTGACCCCGTTATTGTCAGACTCCTACCGTGGCGACATCGGCGTTTCCACCGACATCATGTATGACAACGTGGTGAACAAGTTCCTGTGGGGCGGTCTGGACAAGGCTAAGCCCGGTTCACTCTATCTTGACGAGACCATCTGCCGTATGGTGACCACCATGCGCAGTGCGTTGATAGACCTGGCCAGCAACCTGAGCAATGAGGGTAACCTCGCCAAGAATGCTCAACAGGCTATACCCGCCGGCATGACCGCCGAGGCCTATGCTGCCGACCGCTTCAAGAAGGCCAAGACCATCCTCGACCTGATGATGGAGAAATTGCCCGTTGCTGCTTGTCCTTTCACCGTACAGATGGGTGAGCAGGTGGCACAGATTTATTATAACTTAGGCAAGATCAGCGGCGATGAGGACTGCATTGCCAAGAGCAACAAGATCCTTGAGGACGAAATCATGCGCTATGCAGGTTACCTGCGCTTCTACCAGTCGCTCGATCCCGCACAGTATGAGCGCCTGACCCGCATCGACAAGTATATCGACCAGCAGTACGTGCTCAACCTGTTGAGCGACTACGGTCAGCAAGTCGATGACAAGAAGTATCAGGAAATCGCCACCAAGTTGCAATCCACTGGCGTGAACATGGGCCGCTTGAAATCCTACCAGGAAAACTACGAGCGCGCCATGAGGCAGCAGTATGAAGCCGAACGCGCCGCCGCTCAGCAGCAGCAAGCTAATGAAGAGGCCCCTTCGGATCTGAGTGAGGTGCTGGGGAACTGATGTTCAACACATGTAATCAACGACAGTCATCGTGTTAGTTGAACGTCCCCCCTTAATCTACCGAATGATATTTCCCGAGACCGTGTGGCGCATCCACAAGCGCGACCACACGGTCTATTTGACGTTTGATGACGGTCCCATCCCTGAAGTCACGCCTTGGGTGCTCGATACACTCGACCGTTATGGCATCAAAGCGACCTTCTTTATGGTCGGAGAGAATGTGGAGCGACACCCCGAGTTGCTGGAAGAAGTGCGAAGGCGTGGCCATTCGGTGGGCAACCACACGATGAGTCACCTACAAGGCGCCCACGTGGGCACCAAGCACTACCTGCACAACGTCTTTAGGGCCAACGAGTTGATTCGCAGCACGCTCTTCCGCCCACCGCACGGCCTGCTGCGCTGGGGCCAATCCAAGGTGCTGCGCTCACGATTTGCCATCATCATGTATGACCTGGTAACCCGAGACTACAGCCGCAAACTCACTGGAGAGCAAGTGCTGAACAATGTCAAGCGGTATGCCCGCAATGGCTCGATTATCGTGTTCCACGACTCGCTCAAAGCCGAGAAAAACATGAAATATGCCTTGCCGCGCGCCATCGAGTGGCTGCAGAGCCAGGGCTATAAATTCGATGCCATCCCCGAACTGTGACATAGCATCATCCATCAAATCCCAGGCCGCAAGTCTGGGATTTGACGCTTGTGGCTTTGCCGCCGCTATGCCCGTTGATGCTGAGGCACTGGCGCGTTATGAGCGCTGGATTGAGTTGGGGCACAACGGTTGCATGCAGTGGGCTGCAGGACATCAGGACCTGCGTCGTGACCCCACGATGCTGCTGGAGGGCGCCCAAACGGTCATTTCACTGGCCCTGAACTATTATCCGGCACGTTTCCAGCCGCCTGGCACACTACGCGTGGCTTATTATGCCTACGGTCGAGATTACCATGAAGTATTGCGGGAAAAATTGACACAATTAGCCCATTTCATCGAACAAATTACCCATTGTGCCACCCGCCCGTGTGTCGATTCGGCCCCCATCCGCGAGCGTTACTGGGCGCAACGGGCAGGCCTCGGTTTCATCGGCCGAAACAACTGTCTTATCCTCCCCGGCAAGGGGTCTTACTACTTCTTAGGAGAAATCGTCACTACCGCCCAACTGCCACCTGACGAGCCCTGCTCATTGACGTGTGGCGACTGCGGCAAATGTGTTAAGGCATGTCCTACCGGCGCGCTCGACGTTGAAGGGGCTGCTGATGCCACACGCTGCCTGTCGTGCCTGCTCATTGAGAACCATGACGAGAAACTGCCTGACTGGGTCAATGATGTGGTAGCCGATAGGGTAGTGGGCTGTGACGAATGCCAACTGTGTTGCCCACACAATGCGCATGCCGAGGCAACCATCATTGCTGATTTTGCCCCAACAGATGTCGTCATGGACCTTACACCCGAACGTGTCGCACAGATGAGCGCAGGCGAGTTCAAGCGAACCTTCGCCCACAGTGCCATCGCGCGCCTGCGCCACAAGACATTGCGGCGCAACGCTACCTTAAAACCTCAAAAAGACGACTGATTACTGATAATCGCGGATGCGTACATCGATGCCGCTACCGTCCAGCAGTTTCACTACCTGCTGGATGTCAGTCTGGCCATAATGGTAGGGGAAGAGCACAACCGGCTTAATCATCGTGGCGGCATGGGCACACTGCTCGGGCGTCATCGTGTAAGGAAGGTTGCAGGGCAGGAAAGCCACATCAATATCCTTGATTTCAGCCATTTCAGGAATATCCTCGGTGTCACCGGCGATATAGATGCGCATACCCTCGATGGTGAGTACAAAGCCGTTGTCACGGCCCTTGGGGTGGAACTGCAATTTCTCGGGCGAATTGTTGTAGGCGGGTACAGCCTCAACCGTCCAGCCTTCATCTATCGTCCTCGAGTCACCATTGGCCATCACATCGCCCTTGCCGCCCAGCAACTCATGGCAGCGGGCATTGGTGATCAGGATGGTACCCGACTTGGATAACTGGTTGATGGCCACCGAGTCCAAGTGGTCAAAGTGCTCATGTGTCACGAGAATGTAGTCGGCCTGGGGCAGGGTAGAGTAGTCGGTCTCGGGCTTGACAGCTGTGGTCACTGGATCGACATAAATCCACTTCTCGCCCACCTGCATCCTGACGCTACCGTGCTTGATGCAATACATTTTAACCACCGTTCCGCGTTCGGTCTTGAACACGTCACAACCTTTCTCATTACTCTCTTGGGCTGTGCATCCGCACATGGCACCAACAATCATCATAGCCATAACTAAGAATTTTACCTTCATCATTTTAACAATTATCATTCTAATGGGACCAAAGTTAATCAAATCCATTCATATCCATGGGACCAAAAAGTCAAAAAATCACTTTTTCTGAAGTTTTTCTGAACGTTGGACAAGTTTTCTCACCATTTTTCATGATTTTTTACTACCTTTGCACCCTATAAACCCAAAGCGCTGGTATTATGAAAAAGAATGATGAACTCAAAGTGTTCTGTAAGAATACCAACGAGTACCTGGACATGGACGGTGGAGATTCACTGATCAACCTGTACGAATCCATCAAGTCCCGTGTGGGCCTCAAGGGTGACGCAGTGTGCGTACTTGTCAACAATAAGGTTGAGGATCTGCACTATCCTGTTTATGCGCCCAAACACATTGAATTCATCGACATTACCAACAATTCTGGTTACCGCGTGTTCACGCGTTCATTGTGCATGGTGCTCTACAAGGCGCTGAACGACCTGTATCCGGGCAAGCGCTTGTGCATCCAGCACAGCATCAGCAACGGCCACTATTGCCAAATCAAGCACGAGGAGTCCTTCCTCACGCCCGAAGTCATCGGACAGCTCAAGCATCGCATGGCCGAAATCATCGATGCAGACATGCCCTTCAAGCGCCGCGAGCGCCTGACTACCGATGTCATCGAGATGTTCCGCAAGCAAGGTCTCAAGGACAAGGTGCGCATTCTCGAGAGCGTGAACCAACTCTATACCATCTATTACAAGCTCGATAACATTATTGACAGCTTCTACGGGCCATTGGTACCCTCGACGGGCATGTTGAAAGTCTTCGACCTGGTGCCCTACGAGAGCGGTATGCTGCTGCTGGGTCCCGACCGTAAAGATATCACCCAAGTTGCCAAGTGGGAACCGCAACCCAAGCTGTTCCAGGCGTTTACCGATTATATCAATTTCAACAAAATCATCCGTCTGGGTGATGTGGGGGAACTTAACCGTGCCATTAAAGCTGGTTATGCCCCATTGCTCATCAATGTGGTGGAAGCGCTTCACAACAAGCACTTCATCCAGATTGCCGACGAGATTACCCGCCGTTACCACGAGGGCGGAGCGCGTGTCGTGCTCATTGCCGGTCCATCGTCAAGCGGCAAGACCACCTCGTCCAAGCGATTGGCTATCCAACTGATAACCAACTGCATCGTGCCTAAGGTCATCGAACTCGACAACTATTTCATTAACCGCGAGCGCACGCCGCGTGATGAAAATGGCGACTATGACTACGAGTCACTCTATGCCCTCGACCTCGAGCAGTTCAACAAGGACATCACCGACCTGCTTGCCGGCAAGGAGGTGGATATGCCCACCTACAACTTCAAGACAGGCCAGCGCGAGTACCTGGGCAACAAACTCAAACTGGAGGAGGGCGACATCCTGCTCATGGAAGGCATCCATGGACTGAATCCCGAACTCACACGCAACATTCCCGATGAACAGAAGTTCCGTGTCTTCGTGTCGGCGTTGACCACGCTCAACATCGACGACCACAACTGGATCGGCACCTACGACAACCGACTGCTGCGCCGCATCATCCGTGACCACCAGTATCGCGGGAGCAGCGCCCTGCAGACCATCCAGCGCTGGCCCAGTGTGCGTCGCGGCGAGGACAAGTGGATTATGCCTTTCCACGAGAATGCCGACGCCATGTTCAATTCATCCCTGCTGTTTGAACTGGCAGCGATGAAAAACTACGCGTTGCCCATCCTGCAACAGGTGCCCATCAATGCGCCAGAGTATGCCGAGGCATCCCGACTGATAAAATTCTTGAACTATTTCGAACCGCTGGACGTAAAGGATATTCCCAGCACAAGCTTACTGCGTGAATTCCTGGGCGGCAGCAGTTTCCATTATTAGCGCCACTACGCGAGTGGGTTCTTGAAATGCGACAAGAACCCACTTGTTTTTTAAATACTTGACAATGAATATAAATCGCCAAACAGCAATATTTCAATGATCGATCAAATAGCAAGCGTCATGCAACAGCCAACACAGAACGAACACATGTCACTCGAGGATTTCTGCGGAAGAATCCGCCGCATGGAGTCCCAAGGCCAGGATGGCATCTCACTCTTCAATGAGGTCATCTCCCAGGGCTATGCGCCCGACCTGATTGCCGAAGATGAGTACCAGCACAGCCGACGCCTGGAACGCATCACCACCGAAATCACACGCCGCTTCAGGCAGGAAGGGCTGCGCATCGTGCTCGTGGCAGGGCCATCGTGCTCGGGCAAGACCACCACATCCCGCTTCCTGAACCACATGTTGCGTGACAACGGCATTCAACCCTGTGTCGTCTCGCTCGACAACTACTTCCTGAATCTGGACCAGCGCCCGCTAAATGCCGATGGCGAAATTGATTATGAGTCATTCTACGGCCTGGACCTGAAGCAGTTGGGTAGAGACGTGGCAAGTCTGCTGGCTGGTGACCAAGTGTCAATGCCCACCTATGACTATGTGAAGGGCGAACGCACCTACCGTGGCAACACACTCAAACTCGAGAGTAACAGCCTGCTGTTCCTCGAAGGACTTCATGCCCTGAATCCACAATTGGTTCCGGACATCGATGAGGAACTCAAGTTCAAACTCTTTGTCACCGCCCAAGCCACCATCTATTATGGTGAAAAGGTGGGTCTTGAAGAACATGACAACCGACTTCTGCGCCGCATCTACCGCGATTATAACAGCCGTGGAGCCAGCGCCCTGCAGACTTTGCAATGGTGGCCTGGCGTGTTGCGAGGCGAGAACCTGTGGATTCTGCCGTTTGCCAGCAATGCCGATGCCTGGTTCAATACATCGATGGTGTTTGAATTCTCAGCCATCAAGTCCCGCGTAGCCCAACTGTTGTGTGAAGTGCCTGAGAATGAACCCGTAGAGTACAAAATCGCTCAGCGGCTGTACCATCTGCTCGACCGTGTCGCACCACTCACCCACGACGACTTCGTCGCCATCGCCCCCAAGAGGCGCTTCCTCCTCAGCAACGACGGGAAATAACCCCCACCCCCATACACAAATACACCTATACACCTATACTCTTATACACAAATACACATCATCCACCCATACACCAAAAAAGCGGCAATTGCCGCTTTTTTTTTCACTCATCATCGCTGACGACTTGGAAGTCCTTGTTCTCGTCCTCGTAGTCGCTCTCCCAGTATTCGTCGCTCCATTGCTTACCGCCAGAGTCAACCATCTTGCCTCCAGCATTGGGAGCTTCCTCTTCCTCCAGGTCCTCGGCGCCAAAGATAAAGTCATCCTCGGCCTGCTCACGGTGACGCTCATCCAGGTCATGATGAGTCATAGTCTCGGGGATGCGGTTGCGCTCATCGTTGATGGTGCGCCACAGCAGGTCCTTCAACTCCGTCAGGCCCATCTGAGCCACACTCGAGATGAACACGGCTGGAACATCATCGGGGAGATCAGGACGCATCTGCTCAATAAGTTCCTCGTCAAGCATGTCACACTTGGTGATAGCCAGCACACGGGGTTTCTCTACCAGGTCGGGGTTAAATGTCTCTAATTCATGGCACAGGATGCCGTATTCCTTGCGGATGTCATCGGTGTCGGCAGGTACCATGAACAACAACACGGCATTGCGCTCGATGTGGCGCAGGAAACGCAAGCCCAAGCCGCGACCCTCGCTGGCGCCTTCGATAATGCCGGGGATATCGGCCATGACAAACGACTGCTGGCCGCGATAGGACACGATGCCCAAATTGGGCTCCAGGGTCGTGAACGGGTAGTTGGCAATCTTAGGCTTAGCGGCACTGATGACGCTGAGCAAGGTCGATTTTCCCGCATTGGGGAAGCCGACAAGGCCAACATCGGCCAGCAACTTCAACTCCAAGATGACGGTCTTCTCGACACCCTTTTCGCCGGGTTGGGCAAAACGCGGCGTCTGGCGCGTCGCCGTCTTGAAATGCTGATTGCCCAAGCCGCCACGTCCACCACGCAGCAGGCGCACAATCTGGCCATCCTCGGTCACGTCACACAGGAACTGACCCGTCTCGGCATCATATACTGCCGTACCGCAGGGAACCTCGATTGTACGGTCCTCACCGTCCTTGCCAGTACACTGGTTTTCACCGCCAGACTGGCCGTCGGTGGCGAACACGTGACGCTGGTACTTCAAGTGGATGAGTGTCCACAGGTTGCGGTTACCCTTCAGGTAGATGTGGCCTCCACGCCCACCGTCACCGCCATCTGGGCCGCCTTTAGGGACATACTTGGCGCGGTGCAGATGGGCTGACCCGGCACCACCCTTGCCACTGCGGCACATGATTTTCACATAGTCGATAAAATTGCTTTCTGCCATAATTGTCTGATTTTGGATGCAAAATTACAGATAATTCTCGGAATTCTCTGTAAATTTGCGGTCACAAAACGATAATAACAACACTATGATACTGAATTCTATCACCTGGACAGCAAGTCCTAATCTGTTTAGCGTCGGTTCCATCACCGTGCGCTGGTACGGCCTGATGTTTGCCATAGGCTTTCTGGTGGGCTACGAAATCGTTTACCGCATCTTCCGCCATGAGGGCGCAAAGGAAAGCTGGGTGGGCAGCCTGTTCATCTATGTGGTGGTGGCGACCATCGTAGGAGCCAGGCTGGGCCATGTCTTCTTCTATGACTGGTCCTATTATTCACATCACCTGAGCGAGATTCCCAAGATTTGGGAAGGCGGTCTCGCCAGCCACGGCGGCACTCTGGGCATTATCATTGCCATCTGGCTCTACAGCCGCTATGTGACCCGCAAACCCATGCTATGGACCCTTGACCGCCTGGTAGTGCCCGTGGGCCTAGTTGCCGCGCTCATCCGCATCGGCAATCTGATGAACCACGAGATTTACGGCGGCGAGACCTCGTTGCCCTGGGGATTCCGCTTCATCACCAACATCGGCCAGTGGATGCAGGGGGCAGACCCCATTTTCTCCGCTCCGAGCCATCCCACCCAGATCTACGAGGCAGCCTTCTACCTGTTGACCTTTGCCGTGTGCTTGCTGATGTACTGGCGCTGGCGTGCACAGGAGCGCGAAGGACTCATCTTCGGCGTGTTCATGCTGGGCATCTTTGTACCGCGTTTCTTCATCGAGTATATCAAGAACGTGCAGGAACCGTGGGAAGTCGCCATGCGCGCCAACATCGGCATGGACCAGGGCCAACTGTTGAGCATCCCGTTTATCGTTCTGGGCATCTGGCTCATCATCAGGGCTATGCGCCGCCCCCGAGTGCATTTGGAGTATCCTAACCGCTTTGCCGACGAGAAGAAGTAAGGTGTTAGGTGTTAGGCTTTAGGCTTTAGGTGTTAGACTATCCCGATATAATTATTATAACCAAGATGATGAAGAAAACTCTCCACTATTTTTTCCCCGTGATGGCGGCCCTGCTGTTGTGCTGCTGCACGACTTGTAAACCCAAGCAGACAACTATGGACAAGGAAACCCCCATCGACATGCAAGGCTCACCCGTGATGATTGACGACACCACGGTTAAAGGCCTCGTGATTTATTACCCTCAATTCAGCCGCATCGATCTCGTGTGCGAGAAAATGCCCAGCAAGCAGGACACCAATGTGGTATTCTGTGCCGAGGCAGCCTTTACCCATGAACTGCTCGATAAGTTTGAGCACAGCAACATCGATGGCGACCACGTGAGTGGAGGCAAGCGGTACAAGGGTGCCAAGTGCAGGGATAATAGCGGTGCATTTGCCTGGTTCAGTGACTCGACATGGGAATTTGTGCACGGGGAATATGGCGAACTGCTCGACAGCGTAGCCGAGGCGGGTGGCATGGGCTTCGGCCAAGCGATCATCTTCTACAACAGTGAGAGCATTCGTCCGCTATGGCGAGATGGCGTGAACCAGTACCGTGCCCTGTGCGAGAAGGAAGGCCGCCTGTGCATCGTCGATAGCCGTCAGGCGGTCGAGTATGAGGACTTTGTCGAAATGCTAGAGCAATTTGCTCCGACACATGCCCTCTACATGGATATGGGTGCTGGCTGGAACCATTCCTGGTGGCGAGACGGCAGTGGCAAGGCTCACGAGATACACCCCATTGCCGAGAAATCACGCTATTGCACCAACTGGATTACCTTCTACAAATAACCCCTAAACAACAACCTCCACAACAAAATCAAACTGAAAACAAGAAATACAACAAATACAATATTTTTGATAATCAATTAATTGTACTTCTTGTATTTCTTGTTTTCTAGTTATTGGTGTCGTTATGGCTTGCGGCTATACGGTCTTGACGTCGGGTAGTGACTGGATGTGGATATCGGTTTGCGGGAAGGGAATCTCAATGCCCTTCTCATTGAGCACATCGTAGATATTCTCCTTGATTTTGGCAATATCGGCCACCTGTGAGGCCACACGGACCCAAACAACGACCAGCAGGTCCACACTGCTCTCGCCGAAGTTCTGGAACAGTACCTGCACGCCCTTCTTGGGGTCATAGCAATCGAGCTGGCTGATGCGCTCAATAATACTTTCGCGCACCTCGTCAATCTTGCTGCCGTAGGCTACGCCGACGGTAATCTTGGCCATCTCATAGCCGTGGTTGCGAGTCATGTTCTTGAAATTCTTAGTAAACAGCTGGCTGTTCAAGAAAGCGATGACCGAGCCATCGATGGTCTCGACCAATGTGCTCTGGTAGTTGATATTGCTGACCTTGCCGCGCACTCCGTCGCACTCGATGACATCACCTATCTTGACACGGCCGTTCATCAGCGACAAGCCGTAGAACAGGTTCTCGAGGGTGTCCTTCATGGCAAAACCGATACCAGTCGAGAGACCCGTGAGAATGAATGTAATGCCCGTGCGGCTTACTTCCAGGGTTACCAGCACCATGTAGATGTAGATGCCCCAGCCGATGTACTTGATGATGTTCATCGAGAGGGTTACGGCCTTGGACGCGGCCTTGACTTTAGCCTTGGCATTGGGATCATCCTGGATAACCGTCTCGATGTCGATTTCCTTATCGTCATCGACATCGTTTTCCTGTTCATACAACGATATGGCCTTGGCTTCGGCACGATTTTGTTTCCACAACTGATAGCCCTGGATAAACAGGTAGATGATGTAATTGAAGACAAAGGCCACTGCGACACATGCCAGTATCCTGTCGAGCGAGAGTACTATGACTCCCGGCTGATTGACAAACTTGTAGAAGAAGATGCGCTCACACCACTGCGTGAGGTCAAATACCCGAGCGGCCCAGTATATCGAGAGTGCAACGCTGATGGTGGCTGCAATGGGGATTACCATCTTATAGATTGCATCATAGAACCACGTGTATCTCACGTCGGCACCGCTTGGGATAAATTTTTTCTCATAGGAATGTAGCAGGTCGTAGATAACCGTGATGCTCTGGATGAGAGTCAACTGCATGATCCACCAGATGAGTACCTGTACACTCATCAGTGTGTAACCCATCCATGCCATAACTGTTGAAACTGCCATCACGATGAAAGAGATCCACGAGTAGAACATATCACTGCGGGGCACATCGCTATTGTGACGGCGGTTGACAATCAGTTGCCAGATGGTAAACACCAGCAGCAGGATAGGGAAGACCATATTGACCACGGTGCTGGGCAGGAACACGATGCGGAAGAAGAACACCACAAATCCTAACAGCAATACCGGCACATAGAGTTTGATGCCGCTCTTGACCGCTTCACCTTTTATGCGAATGATAATCGACAGCATGATGACCACAATGAGCCAGGCATACTCGCTCAACAACCGCGTGGCCATAATCATGAAGTTCTGGTCGGTGATTTTGGAAATGACGAACGTGGCTATACCGAATACCGCTGCCGCTACACAGATGATGATGCACGAGCGTTTCTTGAGGAATGTGGCGTGAGATGAGCTCGAGAGGACACTCCTGGGTATCACCTTGATAATGAGCCAACTGAGAAACAATGCTCCCACGATATACACTGCCATGAAGATAAACAGGAAACCGATGAGCGGAGCACGCCACTCACTCTTGGTCTTGCGCGGACGTGAATACTTCTCTTCAAAGTCTCTCTTGATAGTTTTCCAGTTAAAACTGAATCGGTCCAGAATCTGAAAATAGGATTGGCCGCCGTTGACAAACACATTCTGACGGATACGCTCATACATGGACAAAGCATGGTCATTGAGCTTTTTAGCCTTGTCGGCGACCCACTGGCGCTTCTCGTGGTTGTCCTTCATGGCCTCGCGCGTGTGCTTGATTTCGCTCTCTATAAACTTGGCCAGATACACGCAGCTGTCACGCATGGCATGCATCTCGGGAGTCTTGAGCTGATAGTCAGGAATATTGTTGAGGGCCTTTACCAGGTTCTCGTATTGGGCAATCTGCTCATCCTGCTGCTGCTCAAATTGCTTGAACGACCTCGTCCTGGACACGCGCTCATAGAGCGATGTGGCCTGGCCGCAGGCATAGGCCAAGTCAAACACGTTGGTCTCATTCTGGCTATAGAGCATCAACTCGATGTTGTTACACAGTTCCAGGTCACGCCCAATGCTGCGCTGGAACTGCTTGTTGCGCTGTTCAAAGCGTTTGGCACGCTCCCTTTGCTTCTTGTGGGCCTCGCTCAGTTCCTCGCACAGCACACCCAGCGTCTGCTCCATGTTGCCCTCCTTGAGCACAGCATTGCCTTGCAGAGCAGTCATCACCACCAGCAGGGCGATTAATATATACTTCCTCATCATCATCTTGATTACGAAATTGTGGCTGCAAAGATAGTATTTTCCCCCTAATCTCGCAAAAAAGCCCCTCCCCTGCAAAGCGACAGCAGCCAGGGAAGGGGCTTTAACGACAAGAATGACTCAGGAATGGTTAACAACAAGAAATACAAGAAATACAAACAAACTGAATACCAGTTATTTGTCATGTTTGTCTTTCTTGTCGTTAAAAAAGAATGGGGTGGCGTACCAGAGAACAAGAACCGCCCCCCAGAGTGAGGGAGCGGTCCTTAGTTAAGTGTTACCATCAAGGATGAATCATCCTTAAGGGTTGTCGAGAATTAATTACTCGGTAGGATCGTTGATGCTCTTGTAAGCGTCGTTGTAGTCGGTCTCGGCACGAGGAACGTCCCAAGTCCAGTTGTTCACCTCGTTAGGCTGGATGGTTACAGCAACTGCGGGATGAGCATTACCACCCTGAGCCCAGCCGTGGCGCTCGATGGGCAGTTTCCAACGCTTGAAGTCACTCCACTGGAAGCCTTCGCCCCAGAGCTCAAGTGCACGGTAGTCGGCAATCTCGTTGAAGAGGGCCTGACCGGTCTTGCTGCAAGTGTAACCGGGGTTGCGACCCGAGCCGGCGTTCAGGCGAACGAGGGCCTCTTGGGCTGCGGAAGCATTGCCCAGGAAGTAGTTGCACTCGGCCTCGATAAGGAGCATCTCACTGGTGCGGATGTAGGGCAGATAACCAACGCCCGGCGTGTCAAACACGTAGAACTTCAAGTGAGCACCCAGGTGATAAATCTCTGAATCATAGGGCATTGACAGACCAGAAGCAGCATGCTCATGAACGTAGTTATAAGCCTTCATGTAGGCTTCCTCGTCGGTGATGATCCAGCGGGTACCATCGTTTGTGAGACCGATGTAACCTACAGTCTGGTCAACCTGTGCGGGATCGCTGCCATCGATACCCAGACCGCTCTCGGTCAAGAACAACGACTTGCGGAAGTCCTCATCAGGAATGCGGTTGATGAGCTCGCGGCCGATGGTACCGGCACCATTCTGAGTATTGGAAGCATAGTAGCCGTTGCAGCTGTACTGGGTACCGTAGCTCCAGTACCAGTTATTCTCGTCGGAACTGCCATAGCTACCAAAGATCCACTCACTGGTGGGACGGCAGAAACCAGCTGCATAAGCCTCATTGTTCATCAGGGGATAACCCTGCTCGGCCAGCTTAGCGTGGTTCAGGGCAGTCTGATAGTCCTCCTTGTAGAGGGCAGCGCGGGCATAGACAGCGTGGGCCACATTCAGGTTAGCGGTCCAGCAGTCGTTACCCGAGCGGTCAACACCACTCTCGTTGAACAGGGCAACAGCCTCGTCCAGGTCCTTGTAGATCTGGGTATAAACCTCGGCCATCGTCGAGGGAGCCAGTGAACTGGTGGACTCGTCAAGACGCAGGGGCAGACCCTCGGCAGCGCCGTTGTTAGAGTCTTTCCAACGCACGCAGTAGTAGTGGATCAGCTTCTCGTAGCTGTAGGCACGGAAGGTCAGGGCCGAAGCCTTGATGAACTTCTTGTCGGCCTCAGCACCCTCGGCATTGTCAATGCGGTTGATAATCACATTGGCCTGGGTGATGATCTGGTAGTAGTAATACCAAGCGTAGTTGTTGTAGATCGAACTGGTATTGGTGTGCATCGTCTGGTTGTGGATGTCGGCCCAACCCGATGCATACTCGTTGTAGTAGTAGTCCTGGCTAGGATAGTTCTCGTAGAGTCGCATGATGCAGTTCTCACCGCAGAAACCCTGACGATAGTTACCATGCTGGATCGTCATTGTCTTGGCAACGCCGTTCAATGCCTTGTAAGCATTATCGACGGTGGCAACAGCGGCAGCGTCGCTGATCGACTCGGTAGGAACCGTCTCGAGGTAATCCTCGCCGCAAGAGGTCGTAACCAATGCAGCACCCACCAGCATACCGCTCAATAAAATCCTATTTATATACTTTTTCATAATGATTGTCATTTACAAATTTTAATAATGTTGACTGATTATCAGAACTGGAGCTGTAAACCGAAGTTGAAGACACGAGCGGTAACATAGGTGTCGTCATAACCACCACTGAAGTTGAACTGGGGATTCAGACCCTTGCGGGAAGTGAACGTTGCCAAGTTCTCAACACCAGCAGTGAGGGTGAGGCCCTGCATGCCAATCTTGTTCATCAAGAGCTTGGGCAGAGCGTAGCTCAGGGTGATGTTCTTCACTACAAAGTAGGAAGCACTGGTCAACCAGCGGTCGCTGGTGGCATTGTTGTAAGTGCTGTACTGGAAGTCAACCTGGGGCAGACCATTGGGATCGATGCGGTTGGGTGAATCTGCAGTCATACCGGCGGGAACACCATTCCAAGACTTGGCCAAGTCACAGTGGTTAGCACTGGCCGACGAAGCCGTGTTGGTCGACATCAGGGTCTGGTAAGAACCGTCATAGACCTTGCCACCCAGGCTGTAGGTGAACAGTGCATTGAGCGAGAAGCCCTTGTATTGCATGATGGAGTTCAACGAACCGTAGAACCAGGGGTGAGCACTGCCTGCCCACTCACGCTTACCGTAGGAACCGGGCATGGTGGTGTAGGTCTCACCATTGATCTCAACAGCTGCGCCAGCGGCAACAGCGCGATCCTTCATGTCAGGATCCAGGGTGTAGAGTGAGCGACCGGTCATCTGGTCAACGCCCACAAAGTGGTAGGTGTAGAACTCATAGGGGTCATGACCCTCACTGTAGTTCTGCTGACCGTGCAGGATGTCCTTGCCGTCAGGAAGCTTCTTGATCTTGCTCTTCATGAAGGTGCCCTCGGTACCCAGGTTCCAAGTAAAGTCCTTGGTGCGGATAACGTCTGCATTCAACGATACCTCGATACCGCGGTTGGAGATGGTACCGATGTTCTTGTAGATGCTCATGTTGAGTGCATCGGCCCAAACGAATGAACCAGCCGACAGGGGCAGGGGAACAGCGAACAACAGGTCCTTGTTGCGCTTGTCAAACAGAACAAAGTTGAAGTTCAGACGATCAAATACGCGACCCTCGATACCGAAGTCGATATTCTGGCAGGTCTCCCACTTGATGTTCTCGGCGCTCAGGCTCTGCTTCATGAAGGCAGCGCTACCGGCGTTCTTCTCGATGTAATAAAGTGCCTGGTAAGCATACAGGCTAACGCCCATGTTGTTACCAGTTTCACCATAGGAAGCGCGAACGCGCAGCTCATCGAGCCAGTTCACATCCTGGAGGAAGTTCTCCTTCTTGATGTTCCAGTTTACACCGAACGAGAAGAAGTTACCCCAACGGTTATTCTTGGCAAAACGTGAAGAACCATCACGACGGAACGAGAAATCAGCAAAGTATTTCTCATGATAGTTGTAACGTGCACGACCCAGGTAGGACTCGGTCTTGTCCTCGTCATCCGAACCCTGGAAGTAGGAGTTGGTCTGGAAGTTGCCGGGGGTGTAGATACCATCGGCAGCCGAGCCAGTGTTCATGCCGTAAGCCGAGCGGCTGTTGTACTCATAGTTCTCATGAGCCAGCATGATGTCGATGTGGTGGAGATCAAACTCACGCGACCAGTTCAGGATTTCCTGAGCAGTGCGGGTGTTGTACTCATAGGCGTAGCTCGACAGACGGCCACCATTGGTAGCACCATCACCAATGAACGGGTTGTTGTAGTGACGGCGATTGGTGTTGGAGTGCATGAAGTCGGCCTTCAACGTCAGCGAGAAGCCATAAGGCATGGTGAAAGTACCATAGGCCATACCCTCGATGACGGCGCGGCGACGACGGTCAAAGTCGGTGCGCAGCTCATAGGCGATGTTGCGGTTCGTCAGATAGGATGACTCGGTATCATAGATGGGATCGCCCTTGTCATCAAGCAGCAGGGAACCATCCACATCGTGCATGTAGTAAGGATAAACGGGAGCCATGTAACGGGCCGTGTAGAACGGGTTGGCATAGTAGCTACTGGTCGCATTGTCGTTGAAGTTGCGGGTAGCATAGGTACCACTCAGGTTGATACCAGCCTTGAACCAGTCACTGGGAGTGAAGTTAGAGTTGATACGGCCAGTGAAACGCTCGTAGGCGCTGGCCTGGATGTAACCCTTCTCGTTGGTGTAACCAGCCGATGCATACACGTTGTACTTCTCGCCACCAGCGGTGCCCGAGAGGCTGTAGTCCTGACGATAACCGGTGCGCTCAACTGCCTCTTCCCAATCCAGGTCGTTATAACCGGGAAGAACGTTGGCAACGAGCTTGCCGTTGGCGTCGAACAGGGACGTCGAGGGAGCATCATAGATATTGCGCTTTACATAGTCGCTGATCAGGTGCTCGCTGGCATACTTCATAGCGTCGCCCTCGCTCAGACGCATACTGCCGTTCATGGCAAAGTTCTTCATGGCAATCCACGAAGTCTCCATCCACTGGTCGGCCTTCATGCGGTCATACTCGGGAATACCACGCTTGTACATACCTTGATTGATGCGCAGGGTAACGTTGGGCTTGTTGCTGTAGCTACCCTTCTTGGTGGTAATCAGCACAACACCGTTGGCAGCACGGTTACCATACAGGGCAGCCGATGCAGCGTCCTTCAAGACACTCATGCTCTCGATATCAACGGGGTTGATCTCGGCAATGTTACCGTCAAAGGCAACACCGTCAACCACATACAGAGGAGTGCTCGAACCGGTGATACTGCCGATACCGCGGATGCGGATGTTGGGGGCTGCACCAGGCTCACCATAGGTGTTGTTCACCTGGATACCAGGAGTGCTACCCTCAAGCGCTGCGGTAACCGACGAACCGATGCGGTCCTTGATCTTCTTCTCGTCAACTACCGAGATAGAACCGGTAATCGACTGGCGCTTGGCGCTACCGTAAGCAACAACAACAACCTCATCAAGGTTCTGACCCGAGTCAGACAGCTTGATGACCATGTTGTTCTCAACCTCTACCTGACGAGTGGCATAGCCAACGTAGGAAACGTTGACAAATTTCACGTGGTCAGGCAGTACCAGCGTGAAGTGACCATCCAAATCAGTTGCGGTGCCACGATTCACACCCTCACCTTGGATTGTAGCACCAATCAGAGGATCACCAGTAGCTGCATCCAGTACTTGCCCGCTAATTGTGCGGTCGGCATACGCCGAGAGTGCCATGAAGCACATCGCAAACATTAACAGAAATAGCTTCTTCATAAATAGTGATGTTTAAATTAATAAATAGTAATATAATTGTTTGAATAATGAGTTTACATGTAATGTCTAAATGGTACTATAAACACAGCCGCATCATTAGATTTACAAGTTTGCAAAACTAGTAAAAAAATGTAAAATATGCCCTAAAAATGGGGGGTTTTAACTAATTGCCTGTGTTTTCTATCTTTTGACTCGGTGAATATTGAAAATAAAAATAAAAAGGAACTAATTTTTCATTTTATAACTAATTAATTGAATTACAACCAAATAATTAAATATTACCGCTACAGTGGACAAAAAAGCGAGGGATTAAATCAAAATGTTAAAATAAACCCCCTTTAACATTTATAAATTAACTATATTTTGTGGCTTTTGTCTTGTTTTCGGCCCATTTTACGGCACTTTGGCAGCTATTCACAGCCTGTTAATAACTTTTTTACTGCTTTTCAAGGCCTGATTTTTCAAAGCAATGCCACATCACGATAGCGGCGCAACACGATATATTTAATGAGTGTTTGGTACCATATTGCGGAATTTCTACACACACGTCACTGGCATCGACCACCTCTTGGGACACTCCCTTGACTTCATTGCCCAGCACGATGGCCACACGCTGTCCCTTGTCAACAACAAATTGATTCAGACTCACGCTGTTGTGCACCTGCTCAATCGAGCAGATGAGATAGCCTTCTTGCTTAAGCTGTTCCACGGCGGCAAGTGTGGTAGAATAGTATTTCCAAACAACCGACTCCTCAGCACCAAGAGCCGTCTTGTGAATTTCGGGTTTAGGAGGTTGAGGTGTAATTCCACACAGCACAATGCGTTCAATCAGGAAAGCGTCGGCTGTACGGAAGACAGAACCCACGTTCATCTCGCTGCGCACATTGTCGAGCACAACCGTTACCGGCAGTTTCTCCACCTCCTTATATTCCTCAACACCCATGCGGTGCAATTCCACCATTGATTTCTTTCTCGCCATATAAATAATGTATTTGGTCATACAAAGGTACAATTTATCTCATAAACCAGAAAATAACTATTCAGCTAAAGGTAGTGAGGCAAAATCTCACGCCAAGCCGCTAAGTCGCTAAGTTATTGTTTTTAAATATGTTTCTAAAAAACCTGGCGACTTAACGTGAGGTTGAATCGCTGAATGTTTACAGCTGAAAATTTCATTGTCAAAATATCTGTCAATAACTGTTCATAACTCATCAATAAAAAACAATAAAAAATACTTGACAAATTCAGATCAAGTTTGCTTAATCCATTTTTATGGAACACCAAAAAAGTTAGCACAAATTTTTTATTGCTCTTTAAACACGGTTTTCATCATGTTTTATCACAACATACCGCAAGATTTTATTAACTTTGCAGGTTGTTAACACCATGTTAATAAATGACTGAAAATGCTATAACTCAACAATTAGGCTTGTTGATAAACTATTGATAACCTGTATCGGGGAGTTGATAACCATCTGTCAAGATATAGGGATAAAAAAGTTTTCAACACAATTAACAGGCATTATAGTTGTAGTTATATTTAAATTTTTAAAACATTAAAAAACAAAATATATATAAATATGAATGTTGAAAAAGGTTACGTCGATGAGCCCATCGAGCAGGGCATCGACCTGAGAGAGGAAATCCTGCGCTTGAAGAAGGAGCGCAACGCTGTCATCATGGCTCATTATTACCAGCGGGAGGAAATTCAGCAGTTGGCCGACTATATCGGTGACAGCTTGGCTCTGGCTCAGCTGGCAGCCAAGACCGATGCGCCGGTCATCATCCTGTGTGGTGTTCATTTCATGGGTGAGACGGCCAAGATCTTGTGTCCCGACAAGACGGTCATTGTGCCTGACTTGAGCGCTGGATGTTCCTTGGCCGACAGTTGCCCTGCCGACGAGTTTGAAAAATTCGTGAATGAGCATCCTGACCACACGGTCATCAGCTATGTCAACACCAGTGCTGCCGTCAAGGCGGTTACCGACGTGGTGGTGACCTCGTCCAATGCAAAGGAGATTGTTGGCAGCCTGCCACAGGATGAGAAAATCATCTTCGGGCCTGACCGCAACCTGGGTAACTATATCAATAGCATTACAGGCCGTGAGATGCTGCTGTGGGACGGCGCTTGCCATGTACATGAGAAATTCAGTGCCGCCAAACTTGCTGAACTCAAGCGCGAACATCCCGATGCTAAGGTGCTAGTTCATCCCGAGTGTCCCAAACCCGTGCGCATCATGGCCGACAAGGTAGGTTCCACCCAGGCGCTGCTCAACTTTGCTGTCGATGACGAGAGCCAGGAGTTTATCGTGTGCACCGAGAGCGGCATCCTCTTTGAGATGCAGCGCCGCTGTCCGGAAAAGACTTTCATTCCCGCGCCGCCCGAGGATGGAACCTGTGCTTGCAACGAGTGTGAATACATGAAACTGATTACACTTGAGAAGTTATATAATTCACTCAAGTTCATGGCACCCGAGATTGAGGTCAGTGAAGAGATTGCTGAACGTGCAGTGAAACCCATCCAGCGCATGCTCGACATTTCCCGCGAGTTAGGCATTATCAAGTAAGAGAATTACATATTATAATATAATAAAAAAGTAGTTGATTAGCATTATTATTTAATGTATTGATTGATATGGCACAAAATGTATATGATTTCACTGTCAAGGATCGTCGAGGCAACGACGTGTCATTGAGTGAATATAAGGGTAAGGTATTACTTATTGTCAACACCGCTACCCGTTGCGGTTTCACTCCGCAATACGAGGAATTGGAAGCCCTTTATAAGAACTATAAGGATAGAGGTCTGGAAATTCTGGACTTTCCTTGTAATCAGTTTGGTCAGCAGGCTCCTGGTACCGAGGAGGAGATTCATCAATTCTGCACACTCAATTATGGCACTGAATTTCCCCAGTTCAGGAAAATAGATGTAAATGGTGAAAATGCGTCTCCGCTATTCACTCACTTGAAATCAAAGAAAGGCTTCAAAGGCTTTGATAAGGACCATAAAATCGGCGCTCTGCTCGATGAGATGCTGTCTAAGGCTGATCCCCATTATGCCGACAACCCAGATATCAAGTGGAATTTCACCAAGTTCCTTATCGACCGTGAAGGCAATGTCGTGGAGCGCTTTGAACCCACAACCGACTGCCAGGTCATTGAGGAAGCCATCAATAAATTTCTTTAATAACTGAACGTGACAAAATTATCGAACTATTGTTACGGTAAATACTAAAAAAATGGACTATAATTTTAATGAGATAGAGAAAAAGTGGCAACAGTATTGGCGTGAACATCACACCTACAAATGTGAAATTGACAATAGCCGTCCCAAGTTCTATGTGCTCGATATGTTTCCTTATCCTTCGGGAGCAGGTCTGCACGTGGGACATCCCCTTGGCTACATAGCCAGTGACATCTATGCGCGTTACAAGCGCTTGAAAGGATTTAATGTGTTGCATCCCATGGGATATGACGCTTATGGTCTTCCCGCTGAGCAGTATGCCATCCAGACAGGACAACATCCTGAGATCACTACCAATGAGAATATTGCACGTTATCGTGAGCAGTTGGACAAAATAGGTTTCTGTTATGACTGGGACCGTGAGGTGCGCACCTGTGATCCCGCCTATTACAAGTGGACACAGTGGGCCTTCTTGAAAATGTTCAGGAGTTATTATAACACTGAACTCGATAAAGCCCGTCCCATCGAGGAACTGGTAGCACATTTTGAGAAACATGGCACCGATGGTTGCAATGCCCACACGAATTGCACCGACGAGTTCACTGCTGACGAGTGGAATTCCATGACGCAAGTGCAGCGCAACAATGTGCTCATGAATTATCGCATCGCCTATCTGGGTAACACGATGGTGAACTGGTGTCCCAAGTTGGGTACTGTGTTGGCCAACGATGAGGTGAGTGAGGGTGTATCGGTGCGTGGAGGTTTTCCCGTCGAACAGAAGATGATGAGCCAGTGGTGCTTGAGGGTATCGGCTTATGCTGGTCGTCTGCTGCGCGACTTGGACACCATCGAATGGACTGAATCCATCAAAGAGACCCAGCGCAACTGGATCGGTTACAGCGAAGGTGCTGAAATGACTTTCCCCATCGACGGCAGCGATAAGAGTCTGTTGATTTTCACTACGCGTGCCGACACCATTTTCGGTGTTACCTTCATGGTATTGGCTCCCGAGAGCATCTATGTGGACGATGTGGTGACTGCTGATCAGCGTGCTGCTGTTGACGCCTATCTTGATGAGGTAAAGCACAAGACCGAGCGAGAGCGCATGATTGAGAAAAAGGTGAGTGGTGTGTTTACCGGCAGTTATGCCGTCAATCCCATCACCGGCAAGAATATACCTATATATATAAGTGACTATGTGCTTGCTGGATATGGCACGGGCGCCATCATGGCGGTTCCTGCCCATGACAGCCGCGACTATGCCTTCGCTAAACATTTTAACTTGCCCATCATCCCGTTGATTGAGGGTGCCGACATCAGCGAGGAGAGCTTTGATGCCAAGGACGGTATCATGATCAACTCGTCCAATGATCGCCTGCAACTCAATGGTTTACAGGTCAAAGAAGCGATTGCCAAGACCAAGCAGTATATCGAGGAAGCTGGCATCGGCCATGTCAAGGTCAATTATCGCTTGAGGGATGCCATCTTCAGCCGTCAACGCTATTGGGGCGAGCCGTTCCCCATCTATTATGATGAGAACAATCAGCCTCAGGCTCTCGATGAGAGCAAGTTGCCGCTCCAGTTGCCTGAGGTCGATAAATTCCTGCCCACCGAGACGGGTGAACCTCCCCTGGGCCGCGCCAAGAATTGGGTAACTACCGAGGGTTATCCCCTGGAATTGAATACTATGCCTGGTTTTGCCGGTTCATCGGCCTATTACCTGCGCTACATGGATCCCCACAACGATAAGGAACTTGTATCGCATGAAGCCAATGAATACTGGCGTCAGGTGGATCTCTATGTGGGTGGTACCGAGCATGCTACAGGTCACTTGATTTATAGCCGTTTTTGGAATAAATTCCTCTATGACTATGGTTATGTTTGTGAGGCAGAGCCTTTCCGCAAATTGGTCAATCAGGGTATGATTCAAGGCCGCAGTAACTTTGTTTACCGCATCAAGGACACCAACAAATTTGTATCGCTCAATCTCAAAAACCAGTATGACGTGACGCCCATTCATGTGGATGTAAACATTGTTCATACCGATGCATTGGATATTGAAAAGTTCCGCGATTGGCGCCCTGAGTTTAAAAACGCTGAGTTCATCCTGGAAAACGGTAAGTACATCTGTGGCTGGGCTATCGAGAAGATGTCCAAGTCAATGTTCAATGTCGTTAATCCCGATGATATCGTGGACCGCTATGGTGCTGACACCTTGCGCTTGTATGAGATGTTCCTTGGTCCTGTTGAGGCCAGCAAGCCTTGGGATACCAATGGCATCGACGGCGTGAACCGTTTCCTCAAGCGTTTGTGGGCTCTGTTCTACAAGGGAGACACCATGCAACTTACCGACGAGAAGCCCAGTGCTGAAGCGCTCAAGTCCCTGCACAAACTCATCAAGAAGGTGAGTGGTGACATCGAGACCTTCAGCTATAACACGTCAGTGGCCGCTTTCATGATTTGTGTCAACGAGTTGACAAGCATGAAGTGCCGTGCACGTGAAATCTATGAGCCTCTGATTGTGCTGCTGGCCCCGTTCGCTCCCCACATTGCTGAGGAATTGTGGCATGTATTGGGCCACGACACCACCGTGTGTGATGCCCAATGGCCCACATGGAACGAGGAATACTTGAAGGAATCGACGGTGAAATATGCCGTCTCCTTCAATGGCAAGTCTCGCTATACCATCGAGGTTCCCGCCGATGCCGATGAAGAGGAAGTGAAGCGCATCGCTCTCGCTGATGCAGGAGCCGAACGTTGGCTCGACGGCAAGCAGCCCAGGAAGATTATCTTCGTTAAAAACAAGCTTGTCAACGTCGTTGTATAACCAACTCTAAACTACGAATTACGCGAATTATACTATAGATATCCATCAGTTTAATTCGTGTAATTCTTAGTTTATAATATGATTGTTTGGAGAAATGAAAAAGATAGTTTTTGCTACCAATAATGCCCACAAGTTGCAGGAACTGAGGCAGATGTTGGGTGACACTTACGAGATATTGGGCCTTGCGGATATCGGTTGCCATGAGGATATCCCTGAAACTGCCGATTTCATCGAAGACAATGCCCAGATGAAGGCCCGCTATGTCAAGGAACATTATGGTTATGACTGTTTCAGCGACGATACCGGACTGGAAATAGATGCCCTGAATGGTGAGCCGGGTGTGTACTCGGCCCGTTATGCCGGTCCAGGCCATGACAGCGAGGCCAACATCGACAAAGTGCTGAAAAAACTTGACGGTGTAACTGAGCGCACGGCCCGTTTCCGCACGGCTATTGCTCTATTGCAAGGAGATGAAATGCACATGTTTGAGGGGAAGGTCGAAGGTGTGATTCTCACCGAGCGTCACGGGACGGGCGGTTTCGGCTACGACAGCATTTTCCAACCCCTTGAGGGTGATGGCAGCACATTTGCCCAAATGACTCCTCAAGACAAAAACCGCATCAGTCACCGTGGACGTGCAGTGGCCCGTCTGGTAGAATACCTCAACAACCAGCAATCATAAAGTTACGTTGGATTCATTTGCCATATACCGCTTGCCGCATGCCAGTCATTGTACACTGGTAGGCCAGAGTGGTGTGCCGTCTTCCTTGTCCTCATTGAGGTTATTGGACGGCGAGCAAGGTTTTGTGATCGCGCCATTCACGGTAGGTGAGTCATCTCCTGTTATTTTGCTGCATCCTGATTGTGTGCTGCAATGTGCCTGTGACGAGGTCATGGACATGGATGATTTGACCCTTCATCTTGATAGTGACAACTTGCCAGCCAGGAGTGCTGATAGGGAGGCTTATCATGATGATTTTTGCCGATTTCATCGAGCTTTTTCGGCATTTGGACTCCAAAAGTTAGTGCTTGCCCGCAGTATCGATATAGGTCATCAGGGTACTCATCCAGTTGAACTGTTTACGCAGGCTTGCAAGCAGCATCCTGATGCCTTTGTGACCTTGTTTTCGGCTCCACAATGCGGCGCATGGCTCATGGCAACTCCAGAGGTGCTGTTGGCACGTACCGATGAACATTGGCGCACGATGGCCTTGGCAGGGACGATGCCTTATACTGAAACTCCGCCTCAATGGAGCGAAAAGAACTTGCATGAGCAGGCTTATGTATCCCAGTATATCAAAGAGCGCTTGAATGGTTTCAGCCAAGCTGTGGACATGACGGGTCCATATACAACCCGCGCAGGAAATTTGGTCCACTTGCGTACCGATTTCTCATTTGTTTTAGGAGATGATGCCCAGGTGGGGAATCTGCTGGATGCCCTTCATCCGACGCCTGCCGTGTGTGGTGTGCCCAAGCAGGATGCTCACCGTTTCATCCTCGAGAACGAATCCTGCCAGCGTGATTATTACAGTGGTTTTTCGGGTCCGTTGAATATGGATGGTGAAACAGCATTGTTCGTGTCATTGCGCTGCATGCGCATTTGTGGTGACCATTACCGCCTCTATGCCGGAGGTGGAATCCTGCCCCAGAGCGATGAAGAAATGGAATGGAAAGAGACGGCTGCCAAGATGCAGGCTATGTTGTCATTAATAAAAAGATAAACATGAGTTATAGTGACAAGGAAAATATCAATATCTTGTGTGCAGTGATGCTGGGGCATGGCATTACCCATGCTGTGGTTTGTCCTGGGTCCCGTAATGCACCCATCGTTCACAACCTCAACGAGTGTACACAGGTGAAATGCTATCCTGTTACCGATGAGCGCAGTGCAGGCTTCTTTGCCTTGGGTATGGCCGAACAATTGTGCGAACCCGTGGCGGTTTGTGTCACATCGGGCACAGCGTTGCTCGACTTGGCACCCGCTGTTTCCGAGGCCCGTCACCGTCACTTGCCGTTAGTGATTATCAGTGCTGACCGTGCGATGCCATACATTGGCCAGCAGATGGGACAGACCATTGATCAACCTGATGCACTATCGCGTTTCACATTGATGGATGTTAACTTGATCGAGCCACATGATGACCTCACGCATTGGCATTGCAACCGCTTGGCCAACGAGGCGATGCTTGCCGCCAAACGTGGCGGTCCTGTGCATATCAATGTGCCCTATGATGAGCCATTATTTAATTTCACAGTAGCGTCATTGCCCGAGGAGCGAATTATCACATCAGTACCCATTTCGGTCGATGAAACCGCGCTTTTTGAGGTTTTCCAGCCCCTGAAATCTTTCCGTCGTCCCATGGTGGTGATTGGGCAGATGGCACAAGGGACTGTATCATGTGAGATACTTGATCGCATCAAATCCCATGTCGCTATACTTGTCGAATCCTTGGGTGCAGACGATGGAGGCATGCCATTTGACGAGGTATTACCGCTTGTTGAGAAAAACGCTGATTTCAGTCCTGACGTCGTCATCTATATGGGTAGAACGCTGGTAAGCAAGCGCATCAAGGCTTATTTGCGCGGCCTGACGGATGTGCCCATGATTCAAGTGAGTGGTGACGTTGAGGTGCACGATACTTTCGGCCACCTGACTCAACTTGTCAACTGCAATCCCCAAGCGGCACTTCAAGTATTGTTGAAACTGTTAGGAAGTGGTAAGGAGAACAGTTTTGCCAGCCGCTGGAATAGTGCCTTAGACAAGGCTAAACAGCATTTCATTCATCTAAGTCCAGATTTCTCACAGCTGTTGGCAGTCAAATTGGCGCTGAATTCTGCAAGGGAATTTGGTGAACCATTTGTGCTGCATTTCTCTAATAGCCAGCCAGTTAGGCTTGCTAATTTGATGGCGCATCAGCACGTCCGCTGCAACCGTGGCGTGAATGGCATTGAGGGAACAGTCTCGGCCGCTGCTGGCTGTGCCGCGGTAACTGACGACCGTGTGCTGTGTGTGACGGGTGACCTGAGCTTCTTCTATGACCAGAATGCCTTGTGGAACACCAATTTGCGCGGCAATCTGCGCATTCTGTTGCTCAACAATGGCGGTGGCGGCATTTTCTCCCAACTCCCTGGATTGGAAGGCTCGCCTGCTCGTGATAAGATGATAGCCGCCGGGCACAATACCCATGCCGAAGGTTGCTGCATCCAGCATGGTGTTGAGTACCGTGCCGCCCACGGCAGTGAGGATCTGTACAGTGGCATCACCTGGCTGGTACAGGGCGACAGTGAACGTCCGCGCCTGCTCGAAGTGGTCACCGATGTGGCCCACGACAGCCGCGCCTGGCACCAGGCAAGTGAATCCTTAACAATTTGATTGACAACTTAAAACTATTAACTGAATATGGCAACGAGAGAATGGAAAAAAATTGAGGGTTTTGACTTCAAGGAAATCCTGTTTGAAGAGTATGACCGTATAGCCAAGATTACCATTAACCGCGAGCGCTACCGCAATGCGTTCACACCCTTGACCACCCTGGAAATGTCGCAGGCGTTAAGTTATTGCCGTGAGTCTTCGGGTATCCGCGTGGTGTTGCTCACAGGGGCAGGCGATAAGGCTTTCTGTGCCGGTGGTGACATGCATGTTAAGGGACGTGGCGGATATGTCGATAGCGAGGGTGTGCCCCGCTTGAGCGTGCTCGACGTGCAGATGCAGATTCGCCGTCTGCCCAAACCCGTCATCGCTATGGTCAATGGCTATGCCATCGGTGGTGGCCATGTGTTGCACGTGGTGTGCGACTTGACGATAGCCAGCGAGAATGCCATCTTTGGCCAGACGGGTCCCAAGGTAGGCTCGTTTGACGCAGGCTTCGGTTCTTCTTATCTAGCCCGTATCGTGGGACAGAAAAAGGCCCGCGAAATCTGGTTCCTCTGCCGCCAGTATTCTGCACGCGAGGCAGAACAGATGGGTATGGTCAACAAGGTGGTACCGCTGGAACGGCTCGAGGACGAGTGCGTCGAGTGGGCCCAAACCATGATGGAGCGCTCGCCACTGGCCCTGCGCATGATCAAGATGGGCCTCAATGCCGAACTTGATGGCCAAGCCGGCATCCAGCAGTTGGCGGGCGACTGCACGATGCTTTACTACTGCATGGACGAGGCTCAAGAGGGCGGCAAAGCCTTCCTGGAGAAGCGTAAACCCGACTTCGACCAGTATCCTTACTTACCCTGATGAGCCGTTACCACATCGATATCAACACCCGCGTGTTCCACTTCAAGGAACCTGCAGGCACTTCACGAGGCGTTTACCGCACGCGCACCAGCCGCTTTGTGCACCTCACCTGTGATGACCTGCCGGGCATTGTCGGGGTGGGGGAATGTGCTCCACTGCCCAAGCTGAGTTGCGATGACCTGCCCGACTATGACGCTGTGCTGCGTCGCCAGTGTGACGAGGTGTGCATCCGTGGTGGAATTGATGTCGATGCTTTGCGGGATTTTCCGTCGATGCTCTTTGGCCTGGAAATGGCCTGGCGGCAACTTCACTTGGGCGGCAGCACCGCCTTGTCAGATACCCCCTTTGCGCGTGGTGAGGAGGGGATTCCCATCAACGGTCTGGTGTGGATGGGCGACTTTGACACGATGGCAGCCCGCTTGGAGCAAAAACTCGCTCAAGGTTTCTCCTGTGTGAAAATCAAGATTGGAGCCATTGATTTTGCCGATGAAATGACGCTTATTCATCGTCTGCGTGAACGTTACGGCAGTGACCGCATTGAACTTCGTGTCGATGCCAATGGTGCTTTTTCACCCGATGAGACCCTGGAAAAACTGAACAAGTTGGCAACCTATGATATCCACTCCATCGAGCAACCCATCATGGCTGGACAGTGGCAGGATATGGCACGGTTGTGCAAGTCATCGCCATTGCCCATAGCGCTCGATGAAGAACTCATTGGAATCAATACAGTGGAGCGAAAATGTCAACTCCTTGACACCATATCTCCCCAGTATATCATCTTGAAGCCCTCGCTGCACGGTGGTATGGCAGGTTGCCGCGAGTGGATCAACTTGGCGCGTGAGCGTGGCATCGGTTCATGGATTACCAGTGCCCTCGAGAGCAATGTGGGGCTTAACGCCATCGCCCACCTGGCTGCCGAGGTCTATGGCCCCGGCATCACCATGCCGCAAGGCTTGGGCACAGGCCAATTGTTCACCGACAATATTGACACTGTTCCCATTGCCATCCATGGCGACAAACTCTGGTACAAGCCATGACAGTTGACGAGTTTATCAGCCAGTGGCATGATGCCAGTGATACCGTCGAAGTGCACACCAGCGGTTCGACAGGAGAACCTAAGGTGATGCAGGTTGAAAAACGGCGCATGCTGGCTAGTGCTAAGGCTACCTGCGACTTCCTGGGCCTCCAGCCAGGTGACACGGCCTTGCTGTGCATGAGTGTCGATTACATCGCTGGAAAAATGATGGTCGTGCGTGCCCTTGAGCGTCAACTGCGGCTCATGACTGTGGAGCCGTCGAGTCATCCCCTGGCTGAGATTCCTGATTTTGCCGATGAAATGGGCAAAAGTGTGGATTTTGCGGCAATGGTTCCCCTGCAGGTTTATAGCAGTCTGCAAGTGCCGAGGGAACGTGAAACCTTGAGCCGTATCCGTCATATTATTATCGGAGGCGGGCCACTTGATTCTTCGCTTGAACAGGAATTGCGCGGATTGGATAACGCCATTTGGCACAGTTATGGCATGACAGAGACGTTGTCTCACATTGCCCTGCGCCGCGTGAGCGGCAATGAGGCGTCACCGTGGTTCACACCCATGCCTGGCGTTACCCTTAGCACCACAGCCAATGGTTGTCTCGTCATCGACGCACCTCACTTGTGCCCTGAACGCCTTATCACGCGGGATGTGGTTGAGATGCATCAGGACGGCCAGCGCTTCAAGGTCCTGGGGCGTATCGACAACGTTATCAATTCGGGCGGTGTCAAAATCCATATCGAGCAGGTAGAGAATACCCTGAAAGCACAGATTGCCCAACCATTTTTAATTACTAAATGCCCTGATGCCAAGTTTGGCGAAATCGTCGTGATGCTCTTGCTAGGAAGCGAAGACGACATTCCCGCCGCCCAAATGGCTTGTGAGCAGATTCTTCCCAAATATGTCCGTCCCAAGCACATTTTTCCTGTCTCTACACTTCCGATGACGCCAACAGGAAAGCCAGCCCGCGCCCAGGCTGCCTCGATGGCCGAGTCCATGTTGCACATTTAATGATTGAAGGCCGAGTTCAAGCCTGTCAAGTCTTTGGCAGTTTGTTATTTTATTATATATTTGCAGAAATTTTGTTTGAATAAGAAGCCTATAGACTAATTATTAACTAAATTGATAAATGAAATGAAGAAAAAATTATTATCTCTTTTGGCATTTTTATGCTTTGGAATCGCTGCTGTTGCTGTGCCCGCCAAGCCAGGTTGGCACACGATTTCGCAAAGTGACGGCACCACACTGAGTGTGCAGACCGTGGGTAATGCTTTTAACCATGCCATCCTGACCACAGACGGGTTAACGGTAGCCCGAGGTGCTGATGGTGATTTCTATTACACCTCGTCATTGACAGGTCTGACCGCTGTTCGCGCCCATGAGGCCAATCAGCGCACAAGTGCCGAGAATGCTTTTATTGCAGCCCAGCGCGGCAACTTGTCGATGCAGTATAAGTCCTTCAATCTGCCTAAGCAGAAAGGAGAGTTTAGAGTCGGTGGCAGTAATGACGAATCTGGTGTCCCTGCCAATGGCCAACGCCGCATCCCCATCATTCTGGTGGAATACAAGGATAAGAAGTTCAACAATACCAAGGATGAAATCATCGAGTCCATGCTTACGGGTGACCTGAGCGTAGGCCAGTATTTCCGTGACCAGTCCAATGGATTGTATGAGCCTAATTTTGAGGTATATGGTATCTATTGCTTGTCTCAGAACCGTGAGTATTATGGAGGTAATTCAGGAGGTAATGATCAGCGCCTTGGATTAATGGTGACCGAAGCTGTCCAGCTAGCATCGGCCGACGGTGTGTCGTTTTCACCCTATGACACCAACAGTGACGACTATTGCGACGTGGTGATCGTCATCTATGCAGGTGTTGGCGAGGCTCAAGCATCATGGAACCATCCCGAGGCCATTTGGCCCTGTAACTGGAGCCTCTCAGCAGCGTCCTACTATGGCATGGGAGGAAATGGTTCTTTCCGTCCCAAAAATAATGATCCCATTGTTGATAACTTTGCTGTTTTCAACGAGTTATATGGTAGCGATGACAACGGAAAGACGATTGACGGTATCGGCACGTTTGCCCACGAGTTTGGCCACTGCTTAGGTTTGCCCGACTTCTATGATACAGGCGATGGAAACCATTTCGGCATGGGAGACTGGTCCATCATGTGTATGGGATGCTATAACGGTGACGGTTTCGTACCAGCAGGTTATTCGGCCTATGAGAAGCACTTTATGGGTTGGATTGATTATATCACGCCACGCCCAGGCACTTATTACACCCTGCCCGCGTGGAACCAGAAAAACGCTGCGACCGACAAGGCTGTGTGCATCACGAGTGATTTGAACAGCAATGAGTACTTCATCTTGGAGAACCGCAAGAAGCAAGGTTGGGACCGCTATATGCCAGGTGAGGGTATTATGATTACCCATGTCACCTACGATGCTGACCGCTGGTGGGCCGATTCGCCCAACAACGAGGACATCCAACTGATGACCTACATGCCGGCAGATAACACGCTATCTTACAGTAATGAGGGGACTGACCCGTGGCCACAGCCTAATAAAACCGAGTTTACAGACAATTCCATTCCTGCCGCCAAACTCAATATGAAGGCGAATGGAAGCATCACTGGAAATGCTGGATATCTGGGCAAGCCCGTGACCGAAATGGTCATCAATGCTGACGGAACCGCCAGTTTCTGGTTCATGAAGGGATCCGCTACAAGTCCTGTAATCTCGGTTTCTACCGAGAATATCAACTTTGGTGACGTGATGATGAATACGAGTGCAAGCATGAACCTCAATGTCATCGGTCAGGCACTGACGGGTAATGTGACATTGTCACTCAATGACGCTAATGGTGTGTTTGCAGTCAATCCCACCGTAATCAGCAATGCTGATGCTGCCAATGGAATGGCTGTGACGGTAACGTTCTCGCCTGATAATATTGGAGACTACAATGCCACCCTAACCTTGCAGAGTAATGGTGCAGAGGATGTAGTCGTTAATCTCACGGGTCACGGGCTCATCGAGGGCTATGCTCCCGTGATGCAGCCCGTCGACAGTGCTTATATCAACTTGACACAATTCCGCGCTGACTGGACCGACCAGACTCCCGCCCAGAACGTGGCAAGCTACACCCTCGAGGTGAGCACTAAACCCACCTATGAGTTGCTTGAAACAGCCGACTTCAGTGATGTGCCTGATGCTGTAGATGACGGTTATCTATATGATGTGTCAGATAATCCAAGCGGGTTCATACCCGAGGGATGGTCTGCTACTTATTTCCTTACGGGTTATGATGGTGGCTTGATTTTGGCATTTGGTGGTACAATCAAAACGCCGACTTACAACTTGACTGGCTATGATAAGGTAACTGTAGTCGTTAGGGCTGCAACCTATGGCAACAATTCAGTAATGAGAGTATCTACAAGTGCTAGCTATCAGGAATTATCGCTTGGCAGTGATTTTGATTCTTACATGATTGTTCTCGATTGTGCTGATTACGATGCAGTTACCTTTACCGATATTGAGAATTATGTCTATATCAAGCAGATTGACGTTTATGCTGGCGATCTGAGTGCGGCTGACCTCAGGGCAATCGAGGAAGGCAATGCAACTTACCGCCTCATTACGGAAATCACTGACAGGTTCTACACTGTGGAGAATCTGGAGGCCGAGGGTACCTACATCTATAAGGTGAAGACTGTATTCAGTGACGGCACCGAGAGTGCCTGGAGTAATGTTGAGGAAGTGACCTTGTTCGAAAATGGACATGGCTATGAACTCGGTGATGTGAACCACGATAGAAGTGTTACTATCAGCGACGTGACCGCACTGATTGACATGCTGCTTTCTGGTGGTGATTCCGAATACTGCCCCATCTGTGCCGACGTTGATGGCGTGAATGGCGTCACTATCGCCGATGTCACCGCCCTCATCGACATGTTATTGTCAGGTAATTGATAAATAACAGACGATAGAGAAAATACGGGCTGTTAGAACTAAAAACAATCATAGTCTCATATTATTGATGGTGTCCGCGCTCCTGCATAAGGGCGCGGAAGCTATCTCTCTATATCCCCACCAAATACAGTTAAATGTAATTCATAGTGTCACCAATTTTTGTTTACTTTCATATTTATGCTTAATTTTGCTGCGAAATCATTTAATCACACAGGTTGAAGGAGATTACGATATCCATTATTAATAAGAAAACCAAACCTCTATTTTAATGTACAAAAGATTTTTAACCCTAATGACGCTCATGTGCTGCGCCTTAGCAGCCATTGCTGTGCCCGCTAAACCAGGTTGGCATACCATTCATCAAAGTGACGGAACTACCTTGACGGTGAAAACTGTTGGAAATGCCTTTAACAATGCAATCTTGACCAAAGATGGCTTGACGGTTGCCCGTGGCAATGACGGTGACTTCTATTATGTGTCATCGTTAACGGGCTTGACGGCTGTGCGTGCCCACGATGCCGACCAGCGCAGTGCTGTCGAGAAGACGTTTATCAACGCCCAGCGAGGAGCGTTGACGATGCAGTTCACGCCATACAAGTTGCCAGGAAAGAAAGGACATCTGAATGCTGTCGGAAACAACGCTGCTGCTGATGTGCCCGCCATTGGGGAGCGCCGCATTCCCATTATCCTGGTCGAGTTCCAGGACAAAAAGTTCAACAATTCTAAGGAAAAGATTATCGAAGCCATGCTTACGGGTTCTGAGAGCGTGGGCCAGTACTTTCATGACCAGTCTAACGGCATGTATAAGCCGGAGTTTGACGTGTATGGCATCTATTGTCTGGCCAATGACCGTGAATACTACGGCGGTCATTCGGGTACAGGAAAGGATAAAGGCATCGGTTGGCTGGTGACGGAGGCATGCCAGATGGCATCTGACGACGGGGTGTCTTTCAAGCCCTATGACACCAACAATGATTACTATTGTGATGTAGTTATCATCATTTTTGCAGGGGTGGGCGAGGCTCAGGCATCGATGTACCATCCCGAGGCCATCTGGCCCTGTAACTGGACTCTCGATGCAGCAAAGTATTATTCCAGGGGCGGTAATGGCGCTTTCTCACCTGCCTATGGCGACCCGTATGTCAACCATTTTGCTGTTTTCAACGAGTTGCATGGTTCAAACGATAACGGAAAGACGATTGATGGTATCGGCACCTTTGCCCACGAGTTTGGGCATTGCCTGGGATTGCCTGACATGTACGATACGGGCAATAGTGATAATTACGGCATGGGCAACTGGGACATCATGTGTCTGGGCTGCTATTGTAACGATGGCTATACTCCTGTAGGTTATTCGGCCTATGAAAAGTCATTTATGGGTTGGATAGAATTAATCAAGCCGGAACCCAACACCTATTACACGCTGACTAAATGGAACCAAATGAGCAAGTTGACCGATCAGGCAGTGTGCATCACGAGTGATGTGAACAAGAATGAGTATTTCATTCTTGAGAACAGGTATCGTCATGGATGGGACCGTTATTTGCCGGGTCAAGGTATCTTGGTGACGCATATCACCTATAGTGCTTCTCAATGGGCCAATAACAAACCCAATAACGAGAAAATCCAGTTGATTACTCTGCTGCCGGCCGACAATAAACTGAGTCAATACTCCGAGAGTGGGGATACTTGGCCCCAACATGGTAAAACTGAATTGAGTGACAATTCAGTTCCTTCCACTAAACTCAATATGACCTCATATGGCGACATCACTGGCAATGCAGGCAACCTGGGTAAGCCAGTGACCGAGATGGTCGTCAACCGTGATGGCAGCATCAGTTTCTGGTATATGAAGGAGGTTCATAATTTCAGCCTCGGTGACGTGAACCACGATGGCGCAATCACCATCAAGGATGTGACTGCCTTAATAGATGGTCTGCTTAGTGGCAGTGAAGATTTCTGTCTAATCTGTTCAGATGTCAATGGCAAGGATGGGGTGACTATCGCCGACGTCACCGCCCTCATCGACATGTTGCTCTCTGGCAACTGATGGATTAGCGCGGGCTGCTTAGCACGCCACGCCTGAGATAACCGCTATACAAGATGGTCTGGATGATGCCGCGCAGGGCGAGGAAACTCAGATAGGCAATCCACAAGCGGTTATTACCCCACGCGTTAGGGGTTATCCAGTAGATAACAAAAAACAGGGACCAGGCGATACTGGCGCTGATGAGCATGCCCATTGAGCGTGTCAAGCTGATAAACACGCCGTCCCACACAAAGGCCGCCATGCCTGCCGCAGGTATCAATGCACACCATACGCGGTAGTCCATGGCGGCTTCTATTACGCTCTGTTGGTCGGTCAGTAGCCAGAAGGCTACACGCGGGAACGAGTAAATCAGCGTGAACACGGCTGCGACGCCAGCGCCCCACAGGAACAACAACCTGACGCATCGCCTCATGCGTCCCATGTCGCCCATGCCGTAGTACTTGCCCACGACGGCTTCTCCGGCAAAGGCGATGCCGTCCATGAAGTGGCTGTAAAGGGTGAAGAGTTGCAGGATGAGCGCATTGACAGCAAGGATGAGGTCGCCGCTACGGGCTCCGATCGATACAAAGGCCAGACTCACGGTCATCAACAGGAAACTGCGTATGAAGATGTCGCGGCTCACCTTGAAATAACGTCCTGCGCCCTTGAAGCGCCACACGCGGCGCCAGTCCAGCAGGCCATTGAGCCGCGGAAATTTGCGCTGTACCGTCAAGGCGGCATACAGCAGGCCTAACCATTCACCAGCCAGTGTGCCCACAGCGATACCGACAAAGCCCATCTTCAGCAGATAGACGCAAATGAGGCTGGCAACAATGTTAAAGACGTTGGTCATGATGGAAATCCACATGGCGCTCTTGGAATCCTGCATGCCCAGTAGCCACCCCTTGAAGGCCATCATCACCAGCACGGGCGGTACGCCCCAGATGCAAATCGTGAAATAGGTGATGGCTAGCGAGGTCACCTCGGGCGATGGGCCGATGATCCACAACAGCAACAGGCGGATGGGCCATTGAAACAGAATGATGAGGGCGGAGATGACGATGGCCAGTGCCGTGGACTCGCCCAGCAACTTGGCGCTCTCGTTAAAGTCGCCGCTGCCGCACGTCTGCGCTGTCATGCCCGATGTGCTCATTCGCAGAAACCCGAAATTCCAGTACACCAGGTTAAACATCATCGCGCCCACCGCTACAGCACCGATAAACACCTTGTCGCCCAAGTGCCCAGCGATGGCGGTATCGACAAGTCCCAATAGCGGCACTGTGATGTTGGCCACAATCGCCGGCAACGCAATCCTCAATATCTCCCGATTCATGCCCTCTTTCATGGCTGCAAAGATACTGCAAGCCGCGTGCAGAATAAAAAGAATTCTTTCTTTTTTTGGAATGATATGCACTTGGACCGGCCATCGGGGTTAATGTGAATAACGCGGGTATTTAAAATGGGGTAGGGTAATATGGAGTACAAAAACTAATATTTTTAGTTTTATTAACTAAAATAATTTGGTTTATAACTAAATGATTTAGTTAATTTGCATCGTCAAACTCAAAAAAGGCTTGAAAAATGAAACAGTTAACTCAAAAAGAAGAGGAAATCATGGAGCGGATGTGGGATCATGGCCCCATGCTCGTGCGTGAGCTGCAGGCCTGCTATGACGAGCCCCGCCCTCATGTGAATACCCTGGCTACATTGATGAAGATATTGGAGGAGAAGGGTTTCCTTGGCCACAAGGCCATCACTGCCCGCTGTTTCCAGTATTTTGCCCGTATCAGCCGCGAGGAGTACCGCGGCGGCACGTTGGCTAACGTGGTCAACAAGTTCTTCGGTAAGTCCTACCTGAGCGCCGTCTCGGCCCTCGTCAAGAGTGAGAAGGTTAGCGTGGAGGACTTGAAGGAACTCATCCGTGAAGTAGAACAAAACAACCAACAGTAAAACCCTCAACCGCCATGTTACTCATCTATCAAATCAAAGTGGGCTTGTGCCTCATCGTCTTCTACCTGCTGTGGAAGCTGCTGCTCAGCCGCGAGACCTTCCACCGATTCAACCGCGTGGCGTTGCTCGTGGTCATGGTTCTTGCACTGGTGCTGCCGTGGATTCGCCTCTCGCTGGATGCCACCGTTCAGGTTGCCAAACCGATGGTGGTGCTCGAGGACTTGCTTGTGACGCCTGATGGTGCCGCTGCAGCCCAGCAGACATCCTTTTCGTGGAGTGTCATGGATTTCGCAACGCTGGCCTATTTCATTGGGGTAGCGATGGCATTAGCGTGGTTCTTGCATAGCCACTGGAGCCTGTACCGACTGTTGAAACAGGGTCGCCGCGAGTCGCTGCCTGGCGGCATTACGTTGCATGTTGTTCCTGGCGACCAGTCGCCGTTCAGCTACTTCAAGCACATTGTCATCAGCGAGCAGGACTATCGTGACAATCCGCACGAAATCCTTACCCATGAACAGGCCCACATCGGCTTGCGGCATTCCTGGGATGTATTGTTCATGAGTGTGGTGACGATGTTCCAGTGGTGGAATCCTGCTGTCTGGCTCCTGGGCCGTGAGTTGCGGTTAGTGCATGAGTATGAAGCCGATGAAGCCGTTCTTAACCAAGGCATTAATGCCAAGCAGTACCAGTTACTGCTGATTAGAAAGTCCGTCGGGGACAAGCTATTCTCGATGGCGAATAACTTCAATTATCAATCTCTAAAAAAACGAATCCGTATGATGTCGATGAACAAAAGTAGCCGATGGAATAGGTTGCGTGCGCTGGCTGTGGTGCCCGTAATCGCATTGGCGCTGTTGGCCTTTGCCAACAACAAGAGTGTAGCAGCAGTAGTGACGGCGGGTGTTCAGCAGGACAACGCTGTCCAGTCAGAAATACAGTCGCCTGAGTCCGTCCAAGTCGAGGCCGCTACCCAGCCTGTTGAGGCTGAGGCTGTCGAGATGAATACCGAGGAGCAGACTCCCGTAGAGACTGAGCCCCAATCCAAAAAGGTGTACAATTCTGTCGAGCAGATGCCCGAGTTCCCTGGCGGCGCAGCAGCAATGATGAGATACCTGCAGGAAAACATCAAGTATCCGCCCGAGGCTGCAAAGAACAATATTGAAGGCCGTGTGATTGTTCAGTTTGTTATTGACGAGACAGGTCAAGTGGGAGAAGTCAAGGTTGTACGGCCAGTTAGTGAGGAACTTGATGCCGAGGCCGTTCGCGTGGTCAAAACTTTTCCCAAGTTTGAACCTGGCCGCCAGGACGGCGAAGCCGTATCAGTGTGGTACACCCTGCCCGTCATGTTCAAAATCCAGGCCAAACCGATGCCTACACCTATCCCTCAGCAACAAGAGGCCAAGTAATTCAACTATTATCCTTAGTCATTAAATTAGCATGAGTTCGATGATTGGATTTCATCGAACTCATGCTAATTATACAGAGGTTTTCTTAGTGGTAGAGGAAGCGTTTGATGGTTCTCTTGGGGGTTTTTTCGAAGGGTTCTTCCATGAATTCCACTTTGAAGATTTTGCTGTAGGCGGGAAGGGATTTGTTGGCTTCGTCGCGGATCTTTCCTGGGATGGTGGACTTTGTCTCATCGTCCATGTCTTCGGGCAGTTCGGGATATACCAGAGCCGTGATTTTGCCTTCGCGGTCCACTACTAGGCATTCTTCCACATACTGGCAGTTGGCCAGAACGGCTTCGACCTCTTCGGGATAGATGTTTTGGCCCGAGGAGTTCAGAATCATCGATTTGATGCGTCCACGGATAAAGATATTGCCCTTCTCGTCGATCACGCCCAGGTCTCCCGTGCGGAACCAACCGTCCTCGGTGAAGGACGCTTCGGTCGCCTCGGGATTCTTGTAATATCCTATAGTCAGGTTGGGCCCCTTGGCTTGAATCTCGCCAGGAATGTGCTTGGGATCCTCTGAGTCGATGCGCAGTTCATGGACGGGTTTTCCACAAGAACCGGGAACAAACTTCGTCCACCACTCATACCCCAGCAACGGGCAGGCTTCGGTCATTCCATAGCCCACGGTATAGGGCAGGCGAATCTTCTTGAAGCATCGCTCCGCCTCGGGATTAAGCGCCGCTCCGCCCATGATGAAGCACCGCACACCGCCGCCAAATGATTCTATCAGCTTTTTACGAGCTGTCCTGTAAACCAGTTTGTTCAAGCCAGGGATAGCCAAAACAGTCTTTGCCTTCTCCAGAGCGGGTTTGATGGCGTTGGCATAGATCTTTTCCATGACCAGAGGCACCGTGACGACCATATAAGGCTTGATGGCCTGCATCGCTTTAAGCAGCGTGGTGGGTGACGGTGTCTTGCCAAGGAAATACACAGTCACGCCATCGACATTGGGATGGATAAACTCGATGGCCAGGCCATACATGTGGGCCAAGGGTAGCATCGATACAACAGTCTCACCGGGAGTGTTCGGGAAATGGGAATTGGCGAAATTGTCGGTATCCGAAATGGCCTTATAGGTCAGCATCACGCCCTTGGGGTTGCCCGTGGTTCCAGATGTATAATTGATGATGGCCAGGTCGTCAAAATTGTTGTCGGGATAAGACACTTGCTCTGGATACATTCCGTTGGGATATTGCTTTGCAAAGGCATTCTTGCGATTCTGCCAAGCATCGGCCACCGCCTTATCCCTGTGCCACAGCAGGTTGCCATCCTTTACATTGATGGCAGCCTTGAGGTTAGGCATTTCCTCGGGATTCAGTTTTGCCCAGATGTCATCGTCAACAAACAGCAGGACGCTATCCGAATGGTGCGTGAGAAGAGAAACCGTGCTTGGGTGGAAGTCTGCCAGCAGAGGGACCGCAACACAGCCATTCACATTGATTCCCCAGAATGTCATGGCCCATCGGGCGCAATTGCGAGCACAAAGCGCGATTTTATCACCCTTGCTTATTCCGGTAGCTTCAAAGAAGATACGGAAGCGCTCTACATTGATGGCCAGCTGGGCATAGGTAAAGGAGTCTCCATTATAGTCACACAGGGCTTTTTGGGTCCAGTGTTGGCGGACAGTGTCCTCCAGATTCTTCAGATAGTGCCTCATATTATTCTTGTTTTTATTAAGTTTCTATTCTTGCTGGAAAGCACTCAAAACAAAACCAGATCAATTCTATTAATTGCTTAAGAATTACAAAGGTACAACATTTCATCTAAATTACCACCTATTACAGCCTAAAACTATATTGTAATGCTGCCGTTTTATCCATCGTGACCTGTTGACGGGCATCAAAAAAACACTCCCGCGGCAGTATGCCAGCGGGAGTGGTGTAGAAGAAATATATATCGTCGCGGGGATTACGCCCCGCGCAGCCAAAGGCTGAAGGGAATCATCATCAAGTGTCGATGGTGGCGTAGGTGGCGTTCTCCTCAATGAACTTGCGGCGTGGATCTACATCCTCGCCCATGAGCATCGAGAAGATGCGGTCGGCCTCGGCAGCGTCACTGATGTTGACGCGCTTGAGGAGGCGATGCTCAGGATCCATGGTGGTATCCCACAACTGTTCGGGGTTCATCTCACCCAAACCTTTGAATCGCTGAACGGTCACGCCGTCCTCGTTTCCACCAGCATACTCATCGATGAACTTGCGCAACTGCACGTCATCCCAGCAATACTCCTCGCGGCCGCCCTTCTTGGTGCGTGCACGGTACAGGGGAGGCGTAGCGATGTAGAGATAACCGTTCTCGATGATGGGTCGCATGCGGCGGAAGAAGAAGGTCATCAGCAAGGTGTCGATGTGAGCGCCATCGACATCGGCATCGGTCATGATTATGATGCGATGATAGCGCAGCTTGCTCAGGTTGGCCTCCTTGGGATCTTCCTCGGTGCCGATGGTCACGCCCAGGGCACGGAAGATGGTGACAATCGAGTCGCTCTCAAAGACCTTGTGGTCCATTGCCTTCTCGACATTGAGGATTTTACCGCGCAGGGGCAGGATAGCCTGGAACTTGCGGTCACGTCCCTGCTTGGCGCTGCCACCTGCCGAGTCACCCTCGACGAGGAAAAGTTCACTCTCAGCAGGGTCCTTAGACGAGCAGTCAGCGAGTTTGCCAGGCAGACCACCACCGGCGAGTGGAGATTTGCGCTGTACCTTCATGCGCGCATTCTGGGCCGCGTGGCGTGCCTGTGCTGCAAGAATCACCTTCTCGATGACGGTCTTGGCCTGGGTGGGGTGCTCCTCAAGATAATTGTTCAGAGCATCGCGCACGGCGGTCTCGACGGCACCGATGACCTCGGTGTTGCCCAACTTGGTCTTGGTCTGGCCCTCAAACTGGGGCTCTAATACCTTGACCGAGATGATGGCGGTGAGACCTTCGCGGAAGTCCTCAGGCTTAATTTCGACCTTGGCCTTCTCGAGCATCTTGTTATCCTCGGCATACTTCTTCAAAGTTGAACCCAAACCGCGGCGGAAACCCGTCAGATGGGTACCGCCCTCGATGGTGTTGATGTTGTTGACAAACGAGTAGATGTTCTCGTTGAAAGAAGTGTTGTAGGTCATGGCGACCTCGACAGGGATGTCACCCTTCTTGCTCTTGATGTGGATCACATCCTGGATGAGCGCTTCCTTGTTGCCGTCGATGTAGCGCACAAACTCGTCAAGACCAGTCTCGCTATAATAGGTCTCGCTGTGGCAGTTGCCGTTCTCGTCTTTCACGCGCAGGTCGGTGATGGACAGGGTTACACCGGCATTCAGATAAGCCAGGTCACGCAAGCGATTGGACAGAATGCCAAACTCATAGACTGTGGTCGAGAAAATGCCCGCATCGGGATGGAAAATGATGGTGGTTCCGTGATCCTCCTCACTGCAGTCACCGATAATCTTCACCTCGCTGGTGGGCTTACCCAAACTATACTCCTGCATATAGACCTTGCCGCCACGGCGCACCTCGGCGCGCAGGTAGTCGCTCAGTGCGTTCACGCAGCTCACGCCGACACCATGCAGACCGCCGGACACCTTATAGGAGCCCTTGTCAAACTTACCGCCCGCGTGGAGCACAGTCATGACGACCTCAAGGGCCGACTTGTGCAACTTCTCGTGCTCGTCAACAGGGATACCGCGGCCGTTATCGCGCACGGTGATGCTGTTGTCCTCGCCGATATAGACGTCAATGCGGTTACAGAAACCTGCCAGAGCTTCGTCGATGGAGTTGTCCACAACCTCGCTCACCAGGTGGTGAAGACCCTTGACATGGGTATCACCGATGTACATCGCCGGGCGCTTGCGGACGGCCTCGAGGCCTTCCAGCACCTGGATGTTAGACGCTGAATAATTCTTCTCTTCTTGTTCTTCGATATATTTGTTTTCTTCTGACATAAAAATGTAGTTTATTTCACATTTATTCCATCAAAAATGGAGGGTGTATAAAAACGTACAAAATTACAAAAAACCGCGCATTGGCCAAAATTTTCAATCCTTAAAAAACCATAATTCCCAAAGGCAATTGACGTAAATATGTTACTTTTGTAGTGATGAATTTACCAGAGGTATTTTTAGAGCAATTACGCGGGCTTTTGCCCGATGAATGGGAACGGTTGGCAGGCGCTATCACGTCGAGCGAGCCGAGTGTCGCCGTGCGTGTCAACGCGGCGCGTGGCGTGGCTGTGCCCGATGGTGCGCGCCGTGTGCCATGGTGCGATCAAGGGTTTTATACCGAGGGGCGCCCGTCATTCACGTTTGACCCCGATTGGCATGCGGGGCGCTACTATGTTCAAGACGCCTCGTCGATGTTCATCAGCCATGTCATCAGGCATTTTGTCCACGACCCCGTCCGTTATCTCGACCTGTGTGCCGCACCTGGTGGCAAGACTACAGCCGCCATCCAGGCCTTGCCGCCACAGTCACTTGTAGTGGCCAACGAGATTGTGCCGCCTCGTGCCCGTGTGCTGGCCGATAATGTGATCCGTTGGGGGGCTCCGCGCTGCGTGGTGACCAGCAATGCACCTGCTCAGATAGGGAAATTTACCCATTTCTTTGACGTGATTGCGGCCGATGTGCCGTGCAGTGGCGAGGGTATGATGCGGAAGGATGCCGAAGCGGTATCCCAGTGGTCACCCGACTTGGTAACGCAGTGTGCGCAACGCCAACGGGAAATCCTCAAGGACGTGTGGCAAGCCCTGCGCCCTGGGGGCCTGCTCATCTATAGCACCTGTACCTATAACCGCCAGGAAAATGAGGAAATTGCCGATTACGTCCTGCAGGAATTAGGTGCAACCTCACTCGAAGTGCCTATCGAGGCCTCTTGGAACATTCACCCCGCCATCGGCAGTGATGCACATGGTTACCGCTTCATGCCGCATCGTGTTGACGGTGAGGGCCTGTTTATGGCGGTTTTCCGCAAGGACGGAAACGCACCACGTCAAGACTTCCGCATCAAAGAGAAAAATATCAAAAAAGTCGATGAAATGGGTAAGAAATGGCTTTCTGCCCCTGAAGCGTTCATCCTCGACCAGCAAGGCGATTTGTCTATCGCAGTGCCGCAAGACATTCGTCGCGAAGTGGCAGCCATGCGTGATTCACTGAACGTTCTGCATGCCGGTGTGGAATTGGCTACCGTCATGGGCCGCAAACTGGTTCCCCATCATGCGTTGGCCATGTCGCTGGCAAGGGCAGGGGACGCTTTCCCGACCTGTGAAGTCGATTATCCCACAGCTTTGCGCTACCTGCGCGGCGAGTCCATCACGATTGATGCCCCGCGGGGCTATGTTCTCATTGCCTGTGATGGTGCCGTATTGGGATTTGCCAACAATTTGGGTAACCGTGCCAACAACCTTTATCCCAAGCCGCTGCGCATCCTCAGCACCCACACTCCCGACGCTCACCCCACGGTGATTTAGATCATTCGGAACCCAGCAGGTCGCCCACTGCGATAATACAACTGTCGCCGCCCACCCAGATGCTTCCATCCTGATGTAGAGCAGTTGCCACCACCGAGGGGCGGTTCATTGCCTCGCCCTGCAGGAAACGGCAGTCACATGGCGCTGTAATCAGTCCTTGACGGGACAGATAATGCGTCAGGGCAGCATTGGCGGTTCCAGTTGCCGATTCTTCGGGCACGCCATATAGAGGACCGAAATTACGCACGTGAGCAGTATAGCCGTCATCGGTGAGCGTCATGGCATGGACACCCACCACGTCGAGTTCACGGCTAAACTCGGCCAGGGCGGCCATATCAGGAGACAAGGCATTTAACGCCTCCACCGAACTGACAGGCATGATGATATCAGGCAGCCCAGTAGTGATGATTTCAATGGGCAAATCAGGCCAGATAAGAGATTTAGAGGATGAGCCAGCCATGATCTGGTGTAAACGGTCACTATCCACCGTTTTTTCGACAAGGCGGCCTGTAGCCATCTGCATCATCACCTGCCCGCCGATTTTCACCTCAAGGTCACCAGCCAGCGTGTGGTTCAAGCACAAGGTTCCATCGCTCACAATGCCCTCCTGGCGCAACACGCCAAACGAGGCAATCGTCGCATGGCCACACAAGTCCACCTCGCTGGTCGGTGTGAAATAACGTATCGTGAACTCGGCAGGTCCGTTCTGCTGGATAAATGACGTCTCGCTATACCTCAATTCAGCAGCCACTTGCCGCATCAACTCGTCGCTCGGGAATTTCCCGTCCTGTCCCAATAGCACTACGCCTGCAGGATTTCCCCCGAAGGCTTCACGCGTAAAAGCATCTACAATAAAATATCTCATCGCCTGTCCGTTTTGGTTATTAATTTCTCAAGTGTTTTCTAGAACTATGCAGCAAAGGTAACGATAATTTTGTACATTTGCGGTTATGGAAGTGATTGAGTTGCAATTCGGGCACCGCAAGGTGTGTTTGTACCGCTTGGTTCAAGGGGCAGCCCCATTGGTCTATTCCATTGATTATCATGAGAATGGCCGGTTGCTGTTAGAGGCCTGTAAGCAGTTAGAGTGCGAGGGGTTTAACCTTGTGACCATCAGTGGCCTGCACTGGAACCAGGAGTTGTCGCCATGGCCCGTCGAAACGGTTGTTTCGCGGGATGACAATTTTGCGGGCCAAGCAAGCCAGTGGTTACCCGTCCTTACCGATGAGGTGGTTCCTGAGGTTGAGCGCCGGCTCGATGCACCAGTTGCATGGCGTTGCCTGGCAGGCTACTCGTTAGCAGGATTGTTTGCACTGTGGACGGCACACCAGACGGGGCAATTCTCCCGCATCCTGTCGGCATCCGGGTCGATGTGGTATCCCGATTGGCTGGAATATGTTCAGGAACACTACCCCACTATGGCGCTGAAAGGGGTATATCTCTCGGTGGGAGAACAGGAAAGTACATCACGCAACGCCGTACTGCATACTGTGGGCGAGCGCACCCGTGCAGTTGCTGAGTTGATGGCTGAGCGCGGCATTCCCACCAAGTTTGAACTCAATCCAGGCAACCACTTCAAGAATCCGCCACTGCGTATCGTTAAGGGCATCAAGTGGTTGTTGGAAAACACCTGATTCATATTTTTTGCTTTGGGGCATCGCTTTCAGAGTTTGGTTGAGGTGCTATTTCGAGGTTTTTTTGTACCTTTGCACCTTCAAAATCATCAAATGACTGCCTGATGCGCAAGCAAGACAACTATACTTTCCTGACTTCAGCACCCATTCGTCGTGTGATTCCCACGATGGCGATGCCCACAGTCGTCAGTATGCTTGTCACGAGCATCTATAACCTAGTCGACACCTATTTCGTCGGACTGATCAATACGCAGGCGACAGCGGCAGTCGGTGTCGTGTTCCCCGTGATGGCAATCATCCAGTCCATCGGCTTCCTGTTCGGCCAGGGTTCTGGCACCTATATGTCGCGGCACTTGGGTGCCCGCCGTCTTGACGAAGCGCGTCAGATGGCCGCGACTTCGTTTGTGGGCAGTATTATCTGCGGCCTGGCCATCACTGTGCTGGGTCTGATTTTCCTGAAACCATTGTCTATTGCGTTGGGCTCCACACCCACTATTTTGCCCTATACCATGCAGTTCATGGGCATTATTCTGCTGGGTGCGCCCCTGATGACCGCTTCGATGGTCATAAATAATCAGATGCGTTTCCAGGGCAATGCCACCCAAGCCATGTATGGCATGATTTCGGGCGCGGTTCTCAACGTGGTGTTTGTGCCGCTGTTCATGTTTACTTTCGGGTTAGGCATTCTGGGCACTGCTATCGGCACAGTATTGAGCCAGTTGTTCGGTTTCATCGTCCTGTGGGTGATGTCACGTCGTGGAGAGAATATTCCCATCCAGTTGTCTCAGGCTTCGCGCCGATGGCATTTCCAAGCCGAGATTCTCAAGGGTGGCACACCGTCACTCACCCGTCAGGCTCTCGCCAGCATCGCCACGCTGATGCTTAATGTGGCAGCGGGTACATACGGCGACGCGGCGATAGCAGGTATGTCGATTGTCTCCAGGTTGGCTTTCATTATCTTTGCCATCATTATCGGTATCGGCCAGGGCTATCAACCGTTCTGCGGTTTTAACTATGGCGCAGGACAATACAAGCGTTTGCTCAAGGGGTTTTATTTTACCATCCTGCTGGACTTGGCCGTGTTGGTAGTGATGTGTGGTCCGGCGTTTGTGTTTGCCGAGGAACTGGTGGACCTCTTGCGTGATGATCCCGAAGTCGTTGCTGTGGGTGCTGTGGCCCTGCGCTGGCAACTGGTGGCATTGCCCATGGCGGCAGTGGTCACGGTGTGTAACATGACGTTGCAGACCAGCGGTCAGAGTCTATCGGCCAACATTCTTGCCGCCGCCCGCAATGGTATCTTTTTCATTCCTTTGATTTTGATTCTGCCCCGCTTGCTGGGCCTCTTCGGTGTAGAAATCTGTCAAGCCGTCTGTGACATCCTCGCTTTCATCCTTGCCATTCCCTTGACCATCAACTTCTTCAGGAGAATCCTTCACAAGAGGGCATAAGCATCTTATTACAAGCCAGAGACTTGCAATACACTGACACGATTCTTGATGACAGGGAACTGTTAGTACTGTTCGTCGGCGTTGGGGAAATCTCCGCTCTTGACGTCGGAAATGTAGTTGCCCACGCTGTCAATGATCTGTTCGCCCAGGTTATTATAGACGCGAAGGAACTTGGGCTTGAACTCACGGTTCAGGCCTAGCATGTCGTGCAGCACGAGCACCTGGCCGCTGCAAGCGCCACCGCCACCGATTCCAATGGTGGGCACACTGATAGACTGGGTGACCTTGGCTGCCAACGTGGCGGGAATTTTCTCCAATACGATGCCAAAACAGCCAATCTCGGCAAGCACCTTAGCGTCGGCAAGCAGGCGCGTAGCCTCGGCTTCGTCCTGTGCACGGGTGGAGTAAGTGCCAAATTTATTGATGCTCTGAGGTGTCAATCCCAAATGCCCCATCACGGGGATACCGGCACGCAGAATCATCTCGATAGCCGGGCGCATCTCGCGTCCTCCTTCGAGCTTCACGCCGTCGGCGCCCGTTTCCTGCATGATGCGCACGGCGTTGCGTTGCGCTTCCATGGGATCGCCCTGATAAGTGCCGAATGGCATATCCACAATGACCATCGCACGCTTGACGGCACGAACCACGGTGCGGCCGTAAACAATCATGTCATCGATGGTGATGGGGATGGTGGTAGCGTTGCCTTGCATGACATTGGAAGCACTGTCACCCACTAGGATGATGTCGATGCCTGCCTGATCCACCAGTGTTGCCATCGTGAAATCATAGGCAGTAATCATGGCGATTTTCTCGCCTGCCATCCGCATGTCGGCGATGCGCTTGGTCGTGACCTTGCGGGGGTCGGAAACGGTATATGTTGACATAATTTCAGAATTATTTTTAGTTCATTTTATTAATGTGGGTGCAAAAGTACACGATTTATAGGCAAATATCAAAATTTTATAGGTGATTAAACCAAAAAAAACTTAAATAGTCTATTATATCGGTTTTTATTGCTAATTTTGGCGCTTGGAACATAACATATCAACTTTATAATCAACATTAGTAAAAAGAAATGAAGAAATTCTTAATGACTCTCATGGTGGCAGTATTTGCTGTTGGAGCAATGTCTGCACAGATCACCAAGGCCCCTGCTAAATCTGCACCGGTGGCCATTGAAAAAAAGCATGAATGCAAGGACCACAAGGATGGTAAACCTTGTACCAAACCCGCTGACCAGCAGTGTGATGACTGCAAGGCCAAAGCCGCTGCAGCCCAGAAGCATGAGTGCAAGAAGGCTGAAGGCCAGAAGTGCGAAAAGGCCGAGGGCATGAAGCACGAGTGCAAGGAAGGCATGAAGAAGTGCGACAAGGCTGAAGGCATGAAGAAATGCGAGGGCATGAAGGCTAAATGCGACAAGGCCGAAGGTTTGAAGAAGCACGAGTGCAAAGAAGGCATGAAGCATGAATGCAAGAAGGCCGAAGGCCAGAAGTGCGACAAGGCCAATGCCGAGATGAAGGACTGCTGCAAGGACAAGAAGATGGAAGGCAAAAAGTGCGACAAGCCCGCCGACCAGCAGTGTCCCGACTGCAAGGCTGAGGGCATGAAAAAGGATGCCCCCAAGAAATAATCTATTGACAGTACAAAGATTAGAAAAATCCTGATTTCATTCGATGAAATCGGGATTTTTTGTCATTATATGAGTTTTATGCAACTCAAATTGATGAGGGTTCAAATGATTAGATTAGGGCTTAGATTTTTATGAATAATAAATAGAGATAATGCGTTTATATTCAATAAATTATATTATTACTTGAGTTTGATTTTAGGATGGACATCTTTAAGAAGTGAATAGGATGTAATAATTTTGTGACATAAACATCATCACAGTTCACTATTATTTATTGTTAGCAATGAAGAAATTTTCAACTTTACTCAGTTTTGTCGTTGTCATGATGCTGTTAAGCACATGGAACGGTACTGTCTGGGCACAGGATGCGCTGCAAGTTACGGCAGATGCTACCCGTGTTACCCAGGACTTTGACGGCATGTGGAATGGCCAGGAAGCCACTCTCGACATGCCGCAGGGCTGGCGCGTAGAGCGCCAAATGTCAGCCCCGCGCACCGTGGGCAGTTATGCCAATGCCACAGCCACCGTTATGTACACGGGCGGCACGAGCCTGGCCAACAATGCCAAGAACGGCACGTGGAACTTCGTTTCAAGCAGCGTGCCCAGTGATTGCTCGGTGGGCGGCTTGTCCACTACCGTTGACGGCGGCACGCGCTGCATCAACTTGATGACTTGTCTGCACAATGCAGGCGATGAAGCCATCACCAAGCTCACCCTTAATTACGACATTGAGAAGTACCGCGACGGAGATAACGCTGCAGGCTTTGCCGTTCAGCTGTACATCTCTAACGATGGTGTCACGTGGAACAATGCGGGTGAAGACTTCTATACCTACTTCGCTCCTGATGCCACTACGGCAGGCGCCGAGGTGGTGCCCATCAGCACAACACCTATCGCTGACAAGCAGCTCAAGATTGATTTGGCTGCTGGTGCCGACCTGTATCTGGCATGGAACATCAGCGTCGCCAGTGGCTCTAGCCCCAACAAGGCCATGGGCCTCTCGATTGACAATGTTGTGATTGATGCCACTTTTGCTTCTCAGGACCAGTCTTGCTACATCTACGTTGAGGACGTGACCAAGTGGAGCAACCTGTATCTGGCTATGGACGGTGGCGAGGCGATGCCCGCATCAAGCAGTGCTGTGGTCAACGGCGTTACTTATAAGGTGTGGTCGCTCGACATGGACGGCAATGACCATGCACTCGTCTTTTCTAATGGTAACGGCAGCACATTGAGCACCTCAATCACTGCCAACCATGATTATTACCTGTGCTTGACCAAGGACGAAGTTACCGAAATCACCGATCCCGAGAACTATACGGGCTATGTGGATCCCAGCAGGCCTCCCTTTGTCGCATCGGGCATCTTCCTGCGCGGCGAGGTGAACAGCTGGGGTGCTGTCAGCGACTGGGAATTCAGTGATGAGGGCAATGGCACCTATGTGCTCTATGACAAGACGTTGAGTGGCGCTTTCAAGGTAGCCGATGCTAGCTGGAGCAGTGCCTGCAACTACGGCAGCAACGGAACCACTGTCCAGATGGATGTCCCCTACAGCCTCGTCTTGGGAACTAACGATAACATCTCGTGCGGCGTCAATGCATTCATCTGCAAGCGCATTGTGCTCACCATTGCCGATGGGGCTGCGACCCTGCTGCTCGAGAGCAACGATGACGACACCGACTTGACCTCGGTCTATGTCATCGGTGACAACAACGGCTGGAATTACATGGACGCCTCGGGTGAGCTCAGGCTTGTCGAGGGCAAGACCTACAAGGGCCAAGTGACCATGCCCGCCGTCGGTGACGGTTACAGCCACTGGCGCATTTATCAGCGCTTGGGCATGGGCGGCGTCTGGGGCGCTGAGAGCGACCTCACGGGCGACAATACCAGCGGTACGCTCATCAAGGGCGCTACCGGCAAGGTTTCGACCGCTCCAGGCACCTATGACGTAACCTTTAATCTGGCCACGGGCGAGTACAGCCTCGAGTTGGCTGCTTCGACACCCACCACAATGACGCTGCAGCCTGCCAACGTTGTGCTCGTGCCCGAGTTGCCTGCTCAAGTCAAAGTGCTCTCACTCAACAACAGCCTCATCTATTACAACGACCAGGATGCCGTGTTCAATGGCATTGCTGCGGCAATGGGCAAGGATGCCGAATGGACCAAGCATACCCTGCTCGGCAAGTCACTCAAGACGCATTGGGACGAGGGTGACGGCGTAGCCGAGGATGGTAACCCTGGCGCCAAGATGCTCGTGCGCAGTGAGGCATGGAGCCACATCATCCTGCAAGAGCAGAGTTCGCTGCCCCGCACTGACATTGAAACCTTCCGTGCCAATGTCAAGCGCTGGGTGGACTACATCCGTGAGTATTGCCCCAACCCCAACGCCATCATTATCGTGCCTGTTAACTGGGCTTATAGTGGTGACTGGGCAAACTATACGGCCTTTAACTCGACCTTTGTCAAGAATTACCAGGATGTTGCCCTCGACCTGGGCGTGACGCTGTGCCCAGTTGGTGTGGCCTATCAGAATGTCTTTGACAGGGAAGGCAGTGAAGGCACACTGACGTGGTTCCTTGACGACCGTCATCCGACACTCAAGGCTACCTATATGGCTGCCGCTATGGAGTATGGCCTGATTTACGGTGAGGATCCGATAAGCATCACCTGGGCTCCCAACGGCATGACTGCCGATGATGCAGCCGACATGCGTGGTTACGCTAGCCGCGCCTTGAATGGCTTTACCAACTACGTTGACCACACGGCTGGCCAAGTTCATTACAAGGTGACCGTGCGTGACCAGTTCGGCATGGAAATCGATGCTCCCGAACCTGTGGTGATGACACTGAGTGACGGTGGAGAAATTGATGCTAATCAGGTGTTCACTAGCAACGGTACCAATGGCGAATACACCGTTACCGCTACAACGGGCAATTTCACCCAGAATGCGACCGTCAAGGTGGCATCTGCCCTGACCGAGGTAATTACCTATCCTGCCATCGAATTGAACGAGGAAACGCTGAGCGCCAGCCAGAATTTTGACGCAATGGGTGACGAAGCGACTGCCACTCTGCCTCAAGAGTGGCGCATTGACCGCATCTTGAGCGGCACGCGCACTGTGGGAAGGTATGACCAGGCTGATGACCATACGATGTACAGCGGTGGCGTGAACCTGCCCAGTAACGCCAAGAACGGCACGTGGAATTTCGGTGACAATGCAGGCAATGACCGCGCCCTGGGTGGTATCTCAACCGGTGTAGCCGATGGCACTCGCTGCGTCAATGTGTATGCCCATCTGCTCAACACGGGCAAGAAGGACATCGAGAACGTCAATGTCGCTTACAACATCGAGAAGTACCGCAAGGGTAACAACAGCGCAGGCTTTGCCGTACAGTTGTACTACTCCATCGACGGCCGCAACTGGACCAGTGCTGGCAATGGTTTCTATACCTACTTCGCCCCCGACAGCGAGACGGCAGGTTATGAGACCGTTCCTGGCGAGACCGTTCCCGTGAGTGGCGTGCTCGGCACCAATCTTTCACGCGGTTGTGACCTGTATTTAGCATGGAACATCAGCGTGGCCAGCGGTGACGCCGCACAGGGTGCCATGGCACTGGGTATCGATGACTTCTCCATCAGTGGTGAGTTGCCCAAGATACCTGATGCACAGCACTATATCTTCGTCAACGACCAGACGGGTTGGGATGCATTGGGACTGTATGCTTGGGGTGACAGCGAACTCTTCGGCGCTTGGCCTGGCGAGGCCAGCGTGGGTGATTCCATTGTCAACGAAATCAATTACAAGGTATTCCTGTTGGATGCCAACAGCGGCAATTATCACCTCATTTTCAACAACTGGAACAATGGCGTGCAGTTGCCCGACTATGACATCGTCGCTGACCGTGATTACTTCTTCACCATTACGGCCGATGGGGTAACCGAGGACCAGGCTACTGTGGTTGAAGGCATTGTTGATGCCAAGCCGATGATTAAAATCCAAAGCAACGTGGTGACATATCCCGGAACCATCATTGTCTATAACGCCAATGGCCAGGTTGTGGCCCAAGGTAAGGAGACACTGGGTCTGCAGCATCTGTCACGCGGCATTTACATCGTGCAGGGCAGCAACGGCAGCAATGCCGCAACCGCTAAAGTCGCCATCTGATCATAACCAAAATAAATTGATTTTTAACGTGAATGGCCGCAGCCTGTCAAAGGTTTGCGGCCATTATTTTCATGGCACCTGAGCCATTTTTCCATTACGGCATGCTACATGTCAATACATGAACTAAAAACGCTATAATTTGCCACGAGCGGGGTAAAAATGGCGTTCGTGGCAAAATATAAGCTATAATTTGCCACGAAGGGGTGAAAAATAGCGTTCGTGGCAAATTATAACAGTTTTTTTAATGGCAATTGGGTAATTGTGGGACAGCCGACGATCAGTTTTTTGTTCTAGAGTATGCCTGTGCACGTGTTATAAATGACTTGGCTGGTTGGTTGTCGGCTTGCTCATTTTTCCTTAATAATGTCCTAAAATGCGTTAAGTGTTTGTCCAGTTGGGCAAAATGTCGTAATTTCGCAGTGTAAAACAAAATCCAAGGCACAAACATCACGATGAAAATAGGGAATGTTGACTTGGGCGAGCGCCCCGTGATACTGGCACCCATGGAGGATGTCACCGATCAGTCGTTCAGGCTTATCTGCCGTGAACAGGGTGCCGATATGGTCTATACCGAGTTTGTCAGCGCTGACGCTTTGATCCGTAACATCGAGCGTTCGATACAGAAGATGGCGATTGCTCCTGGCGAACGGCCTGCCGCTATCCAGATCTATGGCCGCGACATCGATGCGATGGTCGAGGCCGCCCGCATCGCTGCTAGCGCTCGTCCCGATTTCATTGACATCAACTGGGGCTGCCCTGTGAAAAAAATCGCTGGCAAAGGTTCAGGCGCGGGCATGTTGCGCAATGTGCCCTTGCTGCTCGAAATCACCCGTGCCGTTGTCCGTGCCGTTGACTTGCCCGTAACGGTGAAAACCCGCTTAGGCTGGGACCACAATAACAAGATCATCGTTGAACTGGCCGAACAACTGCAGGACTGTGGCATCGCCGCGCTCACGATACATGGCCGCACCCGCTCCCAGGTGTACAGCGGTGAGGCCGATTGGACCCTCATCGGCGAAGTGAAGAACAATCCCCGTATGCACATTCCCATCATCGGTAATGGTGACGTGACCACGCCCCAGAGGCTCAAGGAGTGCTACGACCGCTATGGCGTCGATGGCGTGATGGTGGGCAGAGCCAGCATTGGCGCCCCCTGGATTTTCCGCGAGATGAAACAGTACCTGCTCACAGGCGAGGTACCCCAGATCACTAGTGCCGAGAAGATGGCCCTCGTGCGCCGTCAGATTGATGAGAGCATCGACCGTATCGACGAGTACCGTGGCATTCTGCACATCCGACGCCACTTGGCTGCCACGCCGTTGTTCAAGGGCATCCGCGATTTCCGTCCCACTCGCATCGCTATGCTCCAGGCCGACACCCGCGCCGAACTCGATGCCATCCTTGACCACATTGAGAAAGATATTTTGCCAAATATTGATCATTTACAAGTAACCAATTCAGAAACTTGAGGTTAAAAGTACAAAGAGATGAAGCTGAAAAACAGATTGTTGATAAGTGTGCTGATGGTAGCGATGGCATCGCTCGTGTCGATGGCTCAAGAGAAACTACACGTTGTCAAGGTGGGCGACTTCAAACGTCTGAGCCTCGTTGACAACATCAATGTGAACTACCGCTGCAATCCCGATTCGGCGGGATTGGCCGTATTTACCTCTACCCAGGAGATTGCCAATGACATCATCTTCAGGCTGTCTGACTCAGGACGCCTCACGATACAGGTCGAAGACGAGACCGAGCGCAATGCCCAACTGCCGAATATGACCGTCTATTCCTCATCACTCGAGGAGGCCGAGAATGCCGGTGACAGCACCCTGCGCCTGTCAGGCTTACCCATGATGCCGTTGTTCAAGGTCCGTTTGCTCGACAACGGCAAGATTATCGCACGCAACCTGCGTGCTTCCAAGCTCGAGTTACACCTCTTGAGCGGCAAGGGCAAGATTATCGCTTCGGGCAAGTGCGATGAACTCGCGTTGAGGCTTGTGGGAACCGGCGAAATCCAGGCCGACCAGGTGGTGGCCACCGATGTCTCCTGCCGCATCATGGGCACGGGATCGATTGGTTGCCATGTAGATGGCGGCATCCTGAAGGTCAACGGAAGCGGTACCGGCAAAGTCTATTACAAGGGTACTCCCTCGAAGGTTTCGGTCAAGAAACTCGGTACCATAAAGGCCATCCCCATGAAGTAAAACTCAATATCCGTTTAGAGGATGATAATTGCCCGAGATGGGCGCCAAAATAATAACAAAATCTGATTTTTCATGTGGTTGTGTCATAATAGGTCGATGTTTTTTTAATCGGCCTAGTGGCCGAGAAATTAAACAAAATTTGTATATAATTAAACAAATTGAATTTTTATTTTAATTTTATTAATAATTTTGTTTAATTTCTCGCGCAAAGCGCGATTCAGTTTGCAGCAGATGAATTATGGCATAACTTCATTTGCTCTTGTTGACAGGCATGATGTCAAGATTTTTGCCATGACGTTGTGAGATAGTGAGATTTTTTGTAATTTTGCACGTTTTTAAGCGATTATAAATCTTATTCAAGACTATGAATATTTCCTATAAATGGCTCAAACGCTATATTGATACCGACCTGACACCTGAGAAGGTGGCCGAGGCTCTGACCTCGTTAGGTCTGGAAGTGGGAGCAGTAGAACAAGTCGAAACCATCAAGGGCGGCCTTAGGGGCCTGGTTGTCGGTCAGGTGATGACCTGCATTGACCATCCCAACAGTGACCACCTGCACATCACCACAGTCAACCTGGGTGATGGTAATGATCCCGTGCAGATCGTGTGCGGCGCCCCCAATGTGGCCGCCGGACAGAAGGTCATTGTCGCTACTCTGGGCACCAAACTCTATGACGGCGACCAGGAGTTTACCATCAAGCGCTCCAAGATGCGCGGCGAGGAATCCTTGGGCATGATTTGCGCCGAGGACGAAATCGGTGTGGGCACAAGCCATGACGGCATCATCGTCCTGCCTGAGGACGCTGTTGTGGGTACTCCCGCTGCCGACTATTATGGCATCGAGGATGACTACCTCATTGAGGTGGACCTGACACCCAACCGCATTGACGGCGGCTCGCATTACGGTGTGGCACGCGACCTTGCGGCATGGATGCATCACCAGGGCATGGAGGGTAACCTGCACCGTCCTGATGTGAGCGGCTTTGCCATCGACCGCAAGGACGGCGGCATCCCCGTTACTGTCGAGAACGCTGAGGCTTGCCCCCGCTATGCTGGTCTGACCGTGCGTGGTGTCAAGGTTCAGGAGAGTCCCAAGTGGCTCAAGGACCTGTTGCTCGCAGTGGGCCAGCGTCCCATCAACAATATCGTCGATATCACCAATTATGTCCTGCTCGGCACGGGACAGCCTATGCACTGCTTTGACCTGAGCAAGGTCAAGGGTGACCACATCGTGGTCAAGACTGTGGCTGCCGGTACCAAGTTCACTACCCTCGACGGCGTGGAGCGCACGCTCACCGACCGCGACTTGATGATTTGCAACGGCGAGGAGCCGATGTGCATCGGTGGTGTGTTCGGCGGTTTGGATTCGGGTGTGACCAACCAGACGACCGACGTCTTCCTGGAGTCGGCCTATTTCCACCCCACTTGGATCCGCAAGACGGCACGCCGTTTCGGCCTGAATACCGATGCGTCGTTCCGCTTTGAGCGCGGTATCGACCCCAATAGTGTGATTTATAACCTCAAACTTGCTGCTATGCTTGTCAAGGAACTGGCTGGTGGTGAGATTTGCGGTGACATCATCGACGTGAAAGCCCATGATTTCCCCGGCTTCCCCGTCGAGTTGCATTACGACTATGTGAAGCGCCTCATCGGCAAGGAGATTCCTCACAACGAGATCCGCGACATCGTCAAGAGTCTGGAGATGGAAATTACTGCCGAGGACGAGGAGAAGCTGCAACTCGTCGTGCCGCCCTACCGTGTGGACGTTCAGCGCCCCTGTGACGTGGTCGAGGACATCCTGCGCGTGTATGGCTACAACAATGTCGAGTTCACCAGCGAGGTGCACAGCAGCCTCTCGAACAAGACCGACGTGGACTTCCGCGACGACAAGCAGGAAATCATCAGCAACCAGCTGACCAGTGTGGGTTACCACGAGATCATGAACAACTCATTGACCGTGGGTGCCTACTATGAGGGCTTGACGACCTATCCTGCCGACCGCTGTGTCCAGATCATGAACCCGCTGAGCAGCGACTTGAACGTGATGCGCCAGACGCTCATGTTCGGCGGCTTGGAGAGCATCGCCCGCAACATCAACCACAAGAACCCCAACCTGCGCCTGTATGAGTTCGGTAACGTCTATTGCCATGACGCCAGCATCAGCCAGGAGGAGAAGGCACTTGCTCCCTATAGCGAGACCACCCAGATGGGCATATGGATGACTGGTAACAACCACGATGAGTCGTGGGCCGATAAGGTGAGGGCATTGAACGTTTATGACCTCAAGGCCGACTTGGAGAACATGCTTGTCAACTTAGGTATCAACATGCATGACTTGGTTATCGAGCAATATGAGGACGAGACCTTGAACCCCGCCCTGCGTTACAGCAACCGTGGCGGCAAGACCGTTGCCGTGATGGGTGTTGTTGACGAAGCGTTGGCTAAACGGTTCGACGTGGACCAGCCTGTTTATTACGCACAGATCAATTGGATCCTTGCCTGCAAGTTGGCGATGAAGAAGGACATCAAGTACAGCGACCTGCCCAAGACGCTGCCCCTGCGCCGCGACCTGGCATTGCTCGTGGACCGCGAGGTGACCTACGACGACATCCGTCGCGTGGTAGAGGCCAGCGAGAAGAAACTCTTGAAGTCGATGACCTTGTTCGATGTTTACGAGAGCAACAAGTTGGAGGCTGGCAAGAAATCCTATGCTATCAGCATGATTCTGCAAGACAACGAGAAGACGCTCAACGACAAGCAGATTGATGCCATCATGAGCAAAATCATCAAGAACCTAGAGACCCAGTTGGGTGCCAAACTTAGGTAAGGCGTTAGGCTTTAGGTTTTAGAAACCACTATAGACAGAAAACTTTAACATTTTAACTCAATAAAACAATGGGAAGAGCTTTTGAATACCGCAAAGCAAGAAAGATGAAACGCTGGGGCAGCATGTCCCGCACCTTTACAAGAATCGGTAAGGAAATCACCATCGCCGTCAAGGCTGGTGGCCCGGACCCTGAAGGCAACTCACGTCTGCGCGCGTTGATCGCCAACGCCAAGACGGCCAATATGCCCAAGGAGAATATCGAGCGCGCCATCAAGCGCGCCAGCGAGAAGGATGCCGGTGATTACAAGGAGGTGATCTACGAGGGATTCGGTCCTCATGGCATCGCTATCCTGGTCGAGACCGCTACCGACAACACCACCCGCACCGTGGCCAACCTGCGCAACTACTTCAACAAGAAGGGCGGTTCACTTGGCAACTCGGGCAGTGTGGCCTTCATGTTCAGCCACAAGTGCTATTTCCATGTTGCTCCCAAGGCCGATGTTGACCCTGACGAGCTGGAGCTCGAACTCATCGACTGCGGCGCCGAGGAATTTGCCATCGACGAGGAGGAAATGCTCGTGTCGGGCGACTTTGCCGCCAATGGTGACATCATGAAGTACCTCGAGGACAACGGCTTTGAAATCAAGAGCAGTGAGTTCGTTTACGAACCCGCCGATTACAAGGACGTCAACGAGGCCGAGCGCGCTGATGTCGAGGCCCTGATCGAGGCCCTCGAGGAGGACGACGACGTGCAGAACGTCTTCACCACCATGGCCGAGGGTGAGGGTGACGACGAGTAATCCCACACTCCGCTATCAGTAAAAACAACAATGGAGAAAGAGAAGAAATTTGCGCGCACGCTGGTGACGACGGCTTTGCCCTATGCTAACGGCCCGGTTCACATCGGCCACTTGGCTGGTGTGTATGTGCCTGCCGACATCTACGTGCGTTACCTGCGCCTGAAGGGCGAGGACGTGATGTTCGTTGGCGGTAGCGACGAGCATGGTGTGCCCGTGACGCAGCGCGCCCGCAAGGAGGGTATCACCCCGCAGCAGGTCGTGGACCGCTACCACAGTATTATTAAAGAATCGTTTAAGGAACTGGGAATATCCTACGACATCTACAGCCGCACGACCTCAACGATCCATCACCAGTTCGCCGCAGAGTTTTTCCGCAAACTCTATGACGAGGGCAAGCTCATCGAGAAGGTGACCAAGCAGTTCTATGACGAGCAGGACGGCAAATTCCTTACCGACCGCGACGTTGAGGGCGAATGCCCCTACTGCCACCATCCCGCCGCCAAGGGTAACCAGTGTGAGGATGGCTGTGGCCGCGACCTGGACCCGACGGAACTGATTAACCCGCACGCCAAGGACAGCGACCACCCGCTCGTGCTCAAGGATACCACCAACTGGTTCCTGCCCCTCAATGAATATGAGGGATGGCTCAAGGAGTGGATCCTCGAGGGCCACAAGGAGTGGCGCACCAACGTCTATGGCCAGTGCAAGTCTTGGCTCGACAACGGCTTGCAGCCCCGCGCCATGACGCGCGACCTGGATTGGGGTATCCCCGTGCCCGTCGAGGGCGCTGAGGGCAAGGTGCTCTATGTGTGGTTTGACGCCCCCATCGGCTACATCAGCAACACCAAGGAACTCTGCGATGCTCAGCCCGAGCGCTGGGGCACCTGGCAGCACTGGTGGCAAGATGACAACACGCGTCTGATCCACTTCATCGGCAAGGACAACATCGTGTTCCACTGCATCATCTTCCCCACGATGATGAAGGCCCATGGTGATTACATCATGCCTGACAACGTGCCGGCTAACGAGTTCCTCAACCTCGAGGGCGACAAGATCTCGACCAGCCGCAACTGGGCTGTCTGGCTCCATGAGTACCTCAAGGACTTCCCCGGCAAGCAGGACGTGCTGCGCTATGTCCTCACCGCCAATGCCCCTGAGACCAAGGACAACGACTTCACCTGGAAGGACTTCCAGGCCCGCAACAACAATGAGTTGGTGGCTATCCTGGGTAACTTTGTCAACCGTGCGCTGGTGCTGACACACAAGTTCTGTGGCGGCATCGTGCCCGAGGCTGGCGAATTGACCGACATCGACCGCCAGACCATTGAGGAGTTCAAGAACGTCAAGGCCACACTGAGCGACCACATCGAGCGTTTCCATTTCCGTGAGGCGCTGAAGGACGCTATGGACCTGGCGCGTTGTGGCAACAAGTACCTCGCCGACACCGAGCCTTGGAAACTCGCTAAGACCGACATGGCACGTGTGCAGACCATCATGAACCTGGCGCTGCAGATTACCGCCAACCTGGCTATTGCCTTCGAGCCTTTCCTGCCCTTCAGTTCCGAGAAACTGCGCGGCATGATTGGTATGGACAAAGTGGAATGGAATCGCCTGGGTGACATTGACATCCTGCCCGCAGGCCGCACCCTCGAGCAGCCCGTGCTGTTGTTCGAGAAAATCGAGGACGACGTCATCGACGGCCAGATCCAACGCCTGGAGCGCATCAAGCAGGAGAACATCGTCAACAACTTCAAGCCCAAGCCCATCACCACGTCGTGCACCATCGACGACTTTGCCAAACTCGACATCCGCGTGGGCACCGTCGTAGCATGCGAGAAGGTGAAGAAGGCCGACAAACTCTTGAAGTTCACCATCGACGATGGTATCCAGGGCCGCACCATCATCAGCGGCATCGCCAAGTGGTACCAGCCCGAGGAACTGGTAGGCAAGCAGGTGTGCTTCATCGCCAACTTCCCGCCCCGCAAGCTCAAGGGCATCGAGAGCCAAGGCATGATCCTCAGCGCCGAGGACGCCGGCGGACGCCTCGTAGTCATCGGCCCCACCGGCCCCGTCAAGCCCGGCTGCCAAGTAGGCTAACCACAATCCCACCCACAAAAAATTACGCGAATTTCGCTAATCCCCCAATTAGCCCAATTCGCGTAATTTTTTATTTCGTCGAACAATTAACTTAATGATTATACGCAATTAGAGCGGCCCCCACCCGGGTCGCTCTAATTTATTGGGATGAGAATGGGAGTCTGATTATCTCAGGATCTTGGCGGTGGAGGTTGAGCCGTCGGTGTAGCGGGTCACCACGATGTTGATGCCCTCGAACGGCTTCTCGCTCTCCATACCCATGATGTTGTAGTAGCGCACGCTCTCAACATCCTTCATCAAGACATTCAGCTCCTCAACACCGGTGACAACGTTATCTTCGTTGGACTTGAAGTCGAGAGGATAGATGACAAACCTGTCGCTCATGTTGCTGGCGTCATCGGCAGTGCCCACGACGTTAGCTCTGCGGCCACTGGTGGACTTGGCAACGATAGCGGCATGGAACATGAATGCCTTGTTGACATCGGTGTAACCCAAACCACTGGGACGTACACCATACGTGTATTGATTCACACGGTTGTAATCCCACTCTACGGCGAAGGCACCCTTGATGCCCCATCCGTTGACCATATTCTCAAGACTGGGCTTGATGCAGGTAAATACATCCTTTACATCCTTTCCATCTTCCTTCTGAGTATAGATACCCCAGATGCGTACTACCTCTTGAACCTTCGGGTTCATGAAGAACAACTTCTCGCCAGCATGGGTGCCCAGGGCATAACCCTCTTCGGCAACAAAGCCCTCACCATAAGGAGCGTTCATGTAAGCATCATAGAAGTTGGTGGGAATGTAGGTGTTATATCCCCAATCGTAATTTTGTGGATCATCCTTCAGAACAACGGCCTCGTTGTAGCCAGGATACTTGTCAGCATCTGTATCATCATCAACTGCCTGGGGAGCAAAGTCAAGAACTATCCTATAGTTGTTGCCGTCAACATACTTACCGGTGATTGTACCACCAGTGAGCTTCTTACCGACAAACTCTTCAGGACTATTCTCCGGACCGTTCAGTCCGCTGAAGTCAAGGATTACCCAGTTGCTCTGGTCCCAATCTTGCTTCTGGTAATGGAGAATGTTCTTCACATAATCCTTTTGGCCGGCTACAGGAGCAGTCTTGTCAATGGAGAGTCCCATATCCTTAGCCCACAAGTACTTCTCGCCATCGGGCTTGTTAATGGCCCAAGCACCAATCAGATTATCGGCCACGGTCACTTGAACATCGTCGCCAGCGGTAATCTTGCTCTCGATGACTGCCAGCGGAGTTGCCGTTGTGCCATAGAGGAAGACATCTTGGTTCAGCGTAACGTCGCTGTTGGTCGTGAACGTGCGACCTTTAGCAAAGTAGCGCAGGTAACGGTTGGTACCATCGTAGTTGAAGGTGATGGTGGCAGGACAGCCAGCAGCCTGAGAACCGATAGCCACAGCAGCCTCGCTATAGGACGAAGCGGTAGCACTGGTACTCAAGTTGGCCACGTCATTGGTGGTCACCGTGAGGTAACCGTTACCGTTGATGTTCTTGAAGTAGTAACGGCCAGCGTTAGCGCTCTCAAGGACGAACAGTGCCAACTCATCGTTGCCATAGACTTTCGTCTTAGAATCATCTTTGAACTTCACACCCGTCGAACCGCGGTTGTTGCCGTTCTGTGCGGTGCTCAAGCCCATGTAAGCGTCCTTGTTGACAATCACATAGACCTTGTCCATCGTGACTGCATCAACCAGATCATAAACCACACCATTGCTCTTCACGAAGGTGTAAGTCACGGTCACAGGATTACTCCACAACACGGGATTACCCTCACCATCGGGCAGATAGCTGATAGCAGTAACAGTCGTGGTCTCAGTGATGGGATCGAGCTCAACAATACCACCAGCAGCAATCTGGGTACCATTGGTGGCGCTGGGCATAGTGCCATCGGTCGTATAAACCGTAACTGCGCCAGAATTGGCATCGTTGCTGTCAGATATCATGATATCCTCAACCTTCTCATTACCAGTTATCACTTCAATAACCATGCTAGCGGGATCAATCTCGGGATCCTTGATACCGATAAATTTATATTCGGTCTCAACAACCACTGAACGCATCATGTCGTCATACCTGGACTCCAACTCAGCGTATGCCTGGACATGGGTGTTGCTGTTGACAACGAACGGTCCGGAATACTCTGCCCAGTCGTCCATGTCATCAGTCTTGTAGTATATTGTCGGAGTTACACCTTCTTCAACCCATTCGGGAGTGGTCACAGTAATTTCAACCACCTGCTCGCTAGTGCAATTCAGATCCGTACCAGGAGTAATTACAGGCTTGTAAATCCACAAGAAGTCGATAGGACAAACCTGGAAGGCCTTAGGATAATCAGAAGCATAATAATCTACGATACCATATACGTCAAAGGTTGCGCCGGCATTCTTCTTGGTAGAGAAGAAAGTCTGGTCATAATCACCAAGGCTATTGGTGAAGCCGCTCCAGCGATAGAACTTGTCGTAATAGGTATCAACGCCGCTCTGGTCGTTAATTGTGCCCTTATATTTGCCATCGGAATCTTCCTCGACACCTTCAATGGTCGTGTAACGGGCATGGATGTAATGACCCCACAAGTTGTCACCCTCTGCAGTTCCGCTTGAAATCTGCTGACACGTGGTCGTTTCGGGGATAATCTCACTCCAGCCGAGGGCTTCACTAGGCCAATTGTTAACTTCATGATAGCTGGTACCCAACTGGATATGGAAATTTTCTTCCCAAATGTTGGTTTTACCAGAAATCTGGCTGCCGTCAATCCAGTCACCCATCTTAAAGATGTGGCTGCTGCCCGTATAATTCTTACCAAAGTAAACGCAGGCATAGTCCGTATTGTCGCGAATGTAACAGAACTCAGCAGAATGGCCATTATTCTGATAGGTTGACATGAAGACCACTTGGACAGGGTTGACAAAGCTAGCAGTCTTACCAGTCGGACAGTTTTCATTGAAATCCTTCAGGTTCTGGTAAACATAGGTACCTCCCTCGAAGGGCTTAATGATGTAGTAGCCCTCACTGATGGTGCTGACAAAGTCACCAATATAGGCGATGGCCTTCACACGGTAGCTCTTGCCCACAGTCATGCTGATGGGGCCAGTGTAGTGAGTCGAAGACTTAGTAGGATCGCTCACGCTTGCAGGTGGATTAGTACCGCTCACTGAATCAATCACAAAGTAGATATCAGCATTCTCGGTGCTGGTAGCAATCTGCAAGGTCTGGTTGCCGTAGTAGATACCACTGTAACCGCCCTCTTTACCCTCCAGCGGTGAGAAGAACGGAGCGTGAACATCAATCATCTTCTGGACGCGGGTATAGGTAGCGGTGGCCATCTCACTGGTCACGCCATTGTAAACGGCGATAGCATTTACAGTCACATGGTCACCAACCTCGGGCAGGTCAACGGTGAACGCGCCGTCATACTGCGTGCTTGACGTGGTGGGAGTGTTGCCATCGGTGGTGTAATAGATGGTTGCGCCAGAGGGCGTGCCAGTCATCGACACGGTAACACTCTCACTGGCCACATTGCGGCTATCAGGAACGATGACAACCTCAGGAACGCCCCATGTGTAGGTCACTGAAGTGGGATCACTGGTAACCGTTTCACCATCCTCAATCATCTCAACGATGGCGATGATGGTTGTCTCGCTGCCAGCCGTGAAGGGAGATGTAAACGTGCCCGTGTACTGATTACGGTTTTCGTTGTTGGCATCGGCAGGATTACTGCCATCAGTGGTATAATATATGGTAGCGCCAGTCTCTTCGGTTGTAATAGTCACTGTTTGAGGATCATAATATGTTCCACTTGCAGGACTGATAGCGGGAGCCTCGAGAGAAGCACCACAATTATACTCTAACATGATCGAGTGAACATAGACGCGACCATTGCTGGTCGAGGTGTTCTCTATAGTGATAGATGAAACCTCATCACCATCAAAGTTGAATACATAGTCAGCAAACTGGTCTTCAGAAGCAGTGATGTTCTTGGTCACACCAGTGCTGTTAGCACTAGTTGAAACCTTCAGAGCACAGTTATCACCATCATTACTGTATCGGGCCGCATTGATGGTAACTTTGGCCAACTTGCAGGCATCTGTTTCAAACTTTGTCAAATCAAGGGCAAGCACTAACTCGCCAGTGTAATTGCCACTACCAAACCTCATGGCAGCGAGACTTTGATTGGTCCACAGTTTAGAGACAGACGAACCAGTACTAGACAAGTACTCACTTCCATCACCAATATGTGTTACAAATGTGCTCCACTGGCTCATCTCGCCATTATTAGATGTCGGTGCAAACACGATGTTGGCGGTGCATGTAGTGGTCTTGGGCACGCGGGTATAGGTAGCTTGGGCGGTTGTAGTCTGGCCGTTGCTAGCAGTTGCACGAGCATAGACAGTTACGGTGCCGCCTACGGTACTAACAGTAGCTGTAAAGCCATCATCAGCATTATAGTTAACCCAAGTGGTACCATCGAAGCTATACTCGATGGTCGCACCTTCCACGTTGGACTCAATCAAGCCGTTGACGGTGCTGCCTTGGAAAGTATGCCCGTCGGCAGGGGTGATGGTCACGGTGACAGGCAGGCGATAACCGCTGACGGTGAGGTCGGCAGTAGCGGTGCCATTGGTCAGGGTGATTGTTGCGGCATCGGGAGTGTCAGCAGTAGCCGTGCCATTGTATGTCACGGTTAGGGTGCCGTTATCGAGAGTGGCATTGAAGTAGCTTGCGCCGTCGCCCGTAATGGTCACAACTGTGGTCTCGGTCGTGTTACGCTCGGTAACCGTCGCGGTACTCTGCTGTGATGTTCCACCAGCGGGGATTACTAATTCCATTGACGCAGGCTCAATCTTGATGCTGGGACTAGCAATCCCACGCTTGTACAGTTTCGCATTTGGAATGTTACTATTTGTTTCATAGCATGCATAACGGCTACTACTCCAGTTTGCTTGCAAAAATCTTGAAGAGTAAGAAACATTTTTTATTTCAGCTTCATTAGTAGAAGGATAAACCGTAATGGTCCACATGAAAGCGGTATTTGTAGAGTTTAATGTCTTAAAGTGAGACACTGAATTACCGCTACCACTATAAGTCAAGTAATAGCCATCCTGATCCTTGATGAAGTAACGTCCACTACCAGCATCCTCAAGAGTAAGTACGTTGACTGTGTTATTATCCCCTAGTGTAACAGTCTTATCTTCGAGAGTAAAACCACTTGTAACAGTTTCATAATATGAACTCCCATAGGATGTACTCATCGCATAGTTAGTATTGTTATTTGATCTAGAATATACAAGCACGTAGTCTTCGTCAAGATCAATATCTGCAGTTTTCTCCACCAGAATGAAACTATTACCACCAAAGGGCTTGATAGTGTAGGTTGTTGTGGTCGTGGGACTGGTCACATCGCCATAGATGGCAACGGCCTTCAAGGTCGTGGTCTCGCTAATTGTAATGGCACTATTGTAAAGAATGCGAGTCGAGCTAGTAGCTGGATCACTACCATCGGTGGTGTAGTAGATGTGGGCACCATAGGTGTCACTTGTAATCTCAACATCGATGGGATCGTAGTAGCGACCACCCTCATGTGAGAACACAGGTGCATGAACGTCGGCCACGATGCGCATCTTGTTGGTGGCGGCATTCAGCGTGATGGTATAAGTGCCATTGTGCATCTTTACTACATGATAGGCTGTCGAGTCAATAGCGAAATCAGTGTCCATGCTCTCCTCGGTCAGCCACCAGTCACCACTCGCTACGGGACCAAACAGATAACCAGAATTCCAATCCACGTCATTACCCACCTTCTTGGTGAACACCAGATAGGTTTCGGTAGTAGCGTTCAAGGTGTAGCTGTACACGTCGCCTGAATGGTTCATCTCGATACCATCGGAGAAGTCCCAATTGGTGGAACTGGTCACGATGTAAATCGGGCCGCTGTGCTTATAGTGAACAGGCACATCCACATTAGCCACACCGTTAGTCGTTGTGCTCACGCGCACGGTATTATCCGACTTCAACAAGCGGCCACCATAATTAACGGTCATTGTGCCGCCATCCGTACCAAGGGTATTGGGATTAACCGTCCACTTGTCGGTGTTGATGTTATTGTAGTCAGTATTCAGCACGCTAGCGTTCACGCCTGCCGTGAGGTTTGAGGTTGTAACAGTGAGTTGGTCGCCAGCAATCGTGCCAAATGACAACTCGGTTGGAGCTACAGTCAACGTCGGCGTGAGGTCGATCGTATAGGTTGCGGTAACCGGGTCACTATCAACATAACCTGCCAGAGTAGCATATGCCTCAATGGTTGCGGTCGAGTTGACATAGAGAGTTATGGGAGAGGATCCAGTCTGCTCAGGGCCACCATTATAAGTATAGTGAATCATCGCATCCTCGGTAGGACAAGATATCGTCACCGTCTGTGCCGAAGTATAAGCAACCGAAGCATCAGGTGAGAATGTCGGAGTTGCAACCTGATCACGTTTCGCTGTGACAGTAACGTTTACTGATGAAGCCTCATCGCTTACGCTCTCTATCAAAATAGTTGCCGTTGCGGTGGTTGCGTTATTACCGTTATAAGTGACAGTAATAGTGTTCTCGCCGTTAGCGTCATTAATTGTTGTAGGGCTGACACTGAAGTCATTGTTGCTTGAACTCAACTGGACACCAGCAGTCAAATTCGCACCCGTAAGGGTAAACGTGCCACTTACCGACTGGGCGCCTCCAGTAATCGTGCCAAGGTCAATAGAATCATCTGAAACCGTTAATCTGGGATTATTTGTATCTCTTTTGTAGAGTCGGCCATCAAGATAACCAGTTGTATTAGAAGTTGAATATGCTGCCCAGCGATCGTGGCCGCTTTCTCTAAGTCTAATAACCCTAGTACCAGTACCAACATTGGTTATTGTGGCATTACCATTTGAAGCAATGCTGATGTTCCATTTATAATTATTATTATTACTTATGTTGGAAAATGAATTATTACGAGCAAGATTTGTACTGCTGCCATATCCTACGTAATAACCATTAGCATCTTTAATATAGTATGAGTTACCAATCTTAGTAAGTGTCAATATGTTCACGCTAGTGCCTGTCGAAAGCGTAACCACATTATTGCTTAATGTGAAATTCGATGAAGTTGCAGAATAATAACCACTATTCCAAGTATTAGACAGTGCGTAATTTGTTCCACTACTATAAACTAGTACATACTCTCCATCTTCAAGATTGCCAGCGTCGGTAACAAGCGTATAACTATTGCTATCGCTACCGCCACCAGTAGCTTTTTTTGCCCTGACAGTAATATACTGAGTTGTAGCACCCGAACTGCTGATACTAAATGTAGCAGAAGTTTCCGTTGTACTTGTTCCACTATAAGTAACCGTCACATTCTGATTAACAGAGCCGTTAGAGGGCGCGATACTAGAAGTGCTTAACGAGAAATCAGAGCTTCCTGAAGTACGCTCCAATGTCACATTTCCAGTCAGATTTAATCCACTAACGTTAAATTGACCTGATGTTGACGATTCATTAGCTGGAATATCAGGAAGTGTCAAATCTGTCTCAGAAACCGACAACGTAGGAGTTGGAGTCCCGCCAGTCTCTATTGTAACAGCAATTTGGCTTGCACGATATTGTGCACTTGCTTTAAACTTTACTTCGGACGAAGAGCCTGTCCATGTCCCATTTGTATAAGAACCAGTTGACTCCAACAAAGTTAACAGTGTATTTGCATAACCACTAACATTAGTAAACTGAATTCTTGTGATAGTACCGCTTTCAACGGAAATAGTGGTTGTCGAACCAGAATAAATACGATAATTGTCAGTCCTGCCAAATGCAGCAGAAGTACAAGAAATTGTAACACCATCCTTACTCATCTCATCAGCGTGCTGAGACGTATAAGAACCCAAATCGGTACCCGCGACAAATGTCACGGTCGTTGCTGCCCAGCCGACGCTGAAGGCCAGTAGGGCAGTTAATAAAAAAGTTAGTAATTTTTTCATTGTTTTTTAAATTTAAAAATGAATGAGTTAATAATGTTGATTAGTTTTAGTCCGAGAAACAAAAAATCCACCATAGCAATCCATTGCTAATGGCGGAATAAGGGTAGGATAGGCATAACAAAAAAAGCGGCACTCATAGCCCTCCAACGCCCATGGCACAACTTGCCAAGCCGCTGATGGACACCGAATTCCACTTTTGAAATACCCTTGCTCATATCTTTGTACCACAGTAGCCCCAAGAGGACACTACCATAATCCGCTGCAAAATTACACATAATATATTTAATATAAACAGCATCCCCCGTTTTTTTCACAAAAAAATTTCAGTTATGTATTGATGCCTAGGTAGCTAGGGTGGCCTTTGAGGGCAGCGATAGTGCGGGCGACTTCTTTAATTTGGGAAATCTTCTACTACTGGCATTTCGCTGAGGTCGTGAATGAACTCGTCAAATTGGATAATGAAGGGGCATAAATCTTGGGACTCATGCTTTTCCATTTCAATGATGGCTTGGTCATTGATCTTCTTGGCTATCACTGGCTCATAATATAGTATTGTGTTGAATGTGACGTTATAACGTACAGAAAGCATGTGTGAGAGAACTGTGACATACTCATCGTCAGTTAGTTCGATTGTGACGGGAACTGGCTTAAGCCATTCATTCAAGTCCTCGTCATAAGCACGGCAGATAATTCGGTACTTGTTGTCCCGTGGATGCTTTGCCAAATATTCACGAGCCACTTGAGCACATTCTTCTAAATGCCTTTTCCAGTATTCTCCAAAATCCATACTCATTGTTTTTTGAGGCAGTTGTCAAAGAATATTTGACTACTGATTATTTAATTAATATTTTGCAAATCAATCTATTGTATTCAAATTGATAATTATCCTCTATCAGGGTGGTAAAAAACTCACAGACCTGAGCCCATGTTCATGCGCTCCATGACGCTGAAGAAGTGATTCATCGCAGTCATTTAATCATCGCTAATATCTCGGAGGGGTCAGTCACCAGTTTTGTTATAGCGCAGAGTCCAGTTCCCATATCCTTCACACTGGCACCAAGCAGATAGACAACGTCATCAATGATCAGGAATCGGTCATGATGTTTGTGTGGTATCTGAATAGCTGTGATTGCGGGATATTGTTGATTATGTTTCTCTAAATCAAGCAAAAACGGTTGATTGTATCGGGTATGAATGGTAGCAGATACACCATCACCACGTTTTGATAGTAATGTCAAGACACGTTCATCCACGAAGTTATCAATTAAGATTATTCTGGATTTCGCACTTCGCACCAAATCCGATACATATTGCCATGCATCCCATATGCAGCCTGTATCGAAAATTTGTTCAGCGGTTGGGCTTGGTGATTTCTCCTCGATCTTGTCAAGGATAGCGCCAATCTTCTCTTCGGTTTCGGCTTTCCATTGCTTATCTTCTAGTTGCTGAATTTCAATTCTGTCAAGACGTTGAAATATCTGTGCGTTGGCCGATAGAAAACGTCGCATCGCGACAAACGCCCTCATAATCATGATATTTGTTTGAATGGCCACTTCACTTCTCAGCAATCCGCTTAACATAGCAATTCCCTGTTCAGTGAAGGCATACGGCAGTCTGCGGTCGCCTCCGCGTTGGTTTGAGATGCCATTTTGGCATTTCAAACTATCATATTCCTCTTTTGTGAGCTGAAACATGAAATCGCTTGGGAAGCGTTCAATGTTTCGTTTCACTTGCCTGTTCATCTGCGAAACCTCGACACCATAGAGTTTTGCTAAATCCCTATCCAAGAGCACTTGTTGATTGCGAACCAATGCAATTTTGCTCTGTATAGTCGTTACCGTTAGATTGTTATCAGATTCTTTAGCCATGATAATCAAAGATAAATATGTTCTCGTTTACATATTACTGCTGAGGTAGGTGGGGCGGTCGAGGTTGCGGTAGGCGATGGCTTCCATGATGTGGTGGTCGAGGACGTCGGCGCAGGCCTCGAGGTCGGCGATGGTGCGGGCGACTTTGAGGATGCGGTCGTAGGCCCTCGCGGACATGTTCATGCGTTCCATGGCGTCCTTCAACTTCGCTAGGCCGGCGGCGTTGGGTTCGGCGTATTTGTGGAGCAGGGATGGGGTCATCTGGGCGTTGCAGTGGATGCCGGGTTCGTCCTTGAAGCGGCGTTCCTGGAGCATCCTGGCGGCAATGACGCGCTGGCGGATAGCGGCGCTGGGTTCGCCTGGGGCCTTAGATGACATCTGGTCGAAATCGACAGGCTGGACCTCGATCTGCAGGTCGATGCGGTCGAGCAGCGGGCCCGAAATCTTGCTCATGTAGTGGGTGCGCTGATACTCGTTGCAGACGCATTTCTTTTTGGGATGCCCGTAGTACCCGCACGGACACGGGTTCATGCTCGCCACGAGCATAAACGAAGCGGGATACTCGGTCGAGTACTTCGCCCTACTGATACTTATTATCCTGTCTTCCAACGGCTGGCGCATCACTTCCAAAACGGAGCGATTGAATTCAGGCAGCTCATCCAAGTGGAAAGACTTGCCCCATTGCAATAGCCTCATAGTCAACCATAAAGCCACCAAAACGATCACAATATGTACCATAAAGCCATTCACAACCACAAAGATACACAACAAAATCGTATTACTTGAAGCTTCAAGTAAAAAATGCAAACCTATTAGAAAGAATTGTGAAATATTGACTATATTTGCAATTCTTCTATTACAGAAGTCCACCCACTTATGGTTGCGAGGTGTCATCAAATGAACCGTTTTTTCATTCGGAAAATGATTAAGGTTTCAAATATCAAACCATTTAACCTGTTAGATAAATGGAAACAAGAACAGTAAAAACAATCAAGATATTTCTAGCTTCATCAAGTGAATTGAAAAATGACAGGGATGCTTTTGGGGACTTTATGATGAGGTTACAAAAGCATTATGAGACGAGAGACTATACATTTCAATTAGAAAAATGGGAGTATCTTAATCCTGCTTATAATAATAAGCGTAAGCAGGATGAATATAATGATATAATCCGAGAATGCGACTTATTCGTTGTGATTTTTCACACTAAAATAGGAGAATTCACACTAGAAGAATTTGAGGTGGCACTTGAAGAATGCCGCAAACGCTCGTTGCCACTGTTTATTTATTTCAAAGATTTACAAGGACGAGAAAAACCAGACGACATAAAACAATTTCAAAACAGAATTGTAACTGAACTGAAACATTTCTGGGGAGTATATAACAATAACGATAAATTATTTCTTGATTTTGTGTTATGGCTTGACAGTTATTTGTTCGATGGAAATAGTGAACTCAAAGCTAATGATAACATCGTAACCTTGGGAGGTGTGGAAGTGGCTAGAATGTCAGAACTATCTTTTGCTGCAAACAACGATGGTTTTAAGCAAATGTATCAGACAATTCAAGAATATCCTGACATAATTCAGAAATTGAGGGAACGCACCTTAAAATACCCCGATGACAAGGAATTCCAAGACGAGCTCCAACAGGCGCTTGATAACTTTAATGCATTAAAAACGAAATTCAAAGATTATCAGCATCTTCTGCTTAATACCGCAAAATTAATCGCTAATTGGAACCAGGAACAAACAAACGAACAACTCCAAAGGGCTATAATTACTTTTGAGTCTGGTAATATGGATGGAGCCAATGCCATCCTTAATGAAATTGCACTTGAAGCAGAGGCTTTTTACAAACATTTTGAGAATAATCGAAAGCAATTGCATAAATACATTGATGCATTCCAGTTACAGGCTAAGACTGAAATGGCTAAGTTGGATACGCCAATTAGCGAACGTATTGCCAATGTAGCCGAGATTTATGCCAAGGCGGATGATTGGGCCAATCGCAGTTCATATCCTCTAAAAAAATACGCAAATCTTCTTCTAGACTATGCTCGTTTCCTTCTTGATTATGTTGCCAACTATCAAAAGGCTAAACAGTTTTATGAGCGTTTAATCGGTTTGTATGAAGAGATTTACGATGATAATAGTTCCCATATGTGCATTGCATACAACAATATTGGTATGGTTTGTTACCATGAAAACGAATACACTAATGCATTAGACTATTATTTTAAGGCATTAACAATACTTGAGAAGATCTATAGTCGTGAGAATCCCTTATTCGCTCTAACATACAACAATATCGGCACCGTTTATTTAGAACAAGATGATAGTACCAAGACATTTGAATTTTTTTCTAAAGCTTTGGCTATTTTTGAATCATTTTTGGATGAAAATGATCCAGATATGGCCATTGCATACAACAACATGGGCATGGTTTGTTATCATAAACGCGATTTGGTTAATGCCTTAAAGTACTATTTCAAGTCATTAGCAATTTTCGAGAATTCTAAAGAAGACGAAACCCCATTATTGGCGACTATTTACAACAACCTAGGTATTGTATATTTTGAACAAAAAGATTCAGCCAATGCATTTGAATTCTTTTTTAAAGCACTAATCATTGATGAAAAAGTTTTAGGTTACCAACACCCTAGTACAGCAATAGTTTATTTGAACATTGGAACAGTCTATATGCATCAAAAAGAGATGGATAAGGCTATGGAGTACAATGAAAAGGCAATGGCTGTTTTTGAAAATGTTTGGGGTGAAAACCATGATAAAACAGCCTTAGCCTATAGAAACATTGTTGAGATTTACGATAATAACGGAAATACCAATAAGGCATTTGATTTTCGTTATAAGATACTGTCTATATACGAAAGAAAAATGAGAATCTCTCACCCTGATGTAGTTACCAACTATAACGATTTAGACTTGGATAATAATGAACAAGACAAGTATGTCAAAATCCTCAATTTATTAATCAAAATATATACTCATTTAAAGATAGAACTAGGCTCTAATAATAGGAGTGTGATGGAATTACATGATAAAATAGAGACTATAAAATCATTATTGTCCTCAAGAAAGCTAGAGAAGAATGATTCATAGTATGAAGAATAGTTTTTCTATATAGATTTCAAAACTATGTTCCACTAGGGTGTTATTACATATCAACCCTTAGACATCAATCATTTAAACTTTACAGTCCTCTTATTTCATAACGATGTTCCGAGGTAGGTGGGGCGGTCGAGGTTGCGGTAGGCGATGGCTTCCATGATGTGGTGGTCGAGGACACCGGCGCAGGCCTCGAGGTCGGCGATGGTGAGGGCGATTTTGATGCAAATGTGGCATTTGTTTCAAGATTACCTCAGTTGGAGATATATCTACATCTATTTGCAGCTTTATCAAGATAAAACAACAATAGTCTATCATAATAAACCTTCTAAAAAACTGATAATAACCATTTTGTCTTATTCATACAAGATAACTTAAAAACCCTACTGCTTATCCAAATTCAAGGCATAGTACGTCCATTGGTAGGGCATCATCTTCCCAAGCCGAGGGCCGCGGGTTCGAGTTTAGATGGCAAAAGGAATCTAGATATTTATATTTACTAAAACAACTTTATCATAAAATTATTAATAAAATATTTTGATTTTTCAACTAATAAGTTTAATTTTGCAGCATTAAAATATTGTAATATAATGGTAACGAAAGACGAAGTCCAACAATTCTTGAATCAATTCAAGGAGAAAATAAAGGTCTTTGGAATCATATTCAGAGACGATAGAGGTAAAAATCTGCAAACATTGGCTGAATTAGAAATTACTCCAATGTATCGTGAATCGGTCATTGTCAATCTTGAGGTCAAAGATTATTCAGAAGGGCCATTAATTGATACGCTTAACCAATGTGGGGAAATGTGGGTCTTCGGAAAAGATGTAAAAGGGCAAGAAGTCTATATTAAGATTACCCTAGGCAAAGGTTTAAGTGCCATATGCATCTCTTTTCACATTGCAGAACACCCAATGAATTATCCATTTAAATAAACAACGATATGCAAAGTCCATTTACTGGAGGTCACGCTACACTCCGCCAAGAATCAGCCGAACTGACTTTTCGCAAAGAAAAGTTCCAATATGTGCATCAATTCTATGAGTGTGATGAAACCAAAGAGCGTTTCACCACAACAGCATTGGACGAAGTAAATATCGGCCAAGTTTATAATCAATACCGCTCAAAGTATGGCATTCCATTTCCTGACGAGATCAAGCATGTTCGTCAACGTTATGGCCTATCCGCTACCAAGATGTCTCAGATTTTGGGATTTGGCGATAATCAATATAGGCTTTATGAGAATGGTGACATGCCGAGCGAAACAAACGGAAAGATATTAATGTCAATTCAGAATCCACTGATTTTTGAGAATTTTGTCATCAATGCGAAAAACCAGTTTGATGAACAAGATTATGCAAAGATTCTCGAAAAGGTTAGAGCGATTAAAGCAGACAAAAACGAACTATTGATCAAGAACTATATTTTCAATGGCATACGCAGGGATATCTTTAATGGATATGCTACGCAATCCATCAATAAACTAAAGAACATAATTTTGTTCTTTATCGAAAAGTTTGATGGTGCATTTTATACCATGATGAATAAACTATTGTTCTATACTGATTTTTATAGTTATAAAACCACGGGTAAGGGGTTGAGTGGTTTGTCCTATAAAGCCATTCAGCATGGGCCTGTACCAATGCGTTGGGATCGGATATATAGTTTCTATGACGAAATTCAGCCAGAGATTATCCATTTTGATTCTGGTGTTGAAGGTACGAAACTTACATCTACCCTTTCTCCCGACCTTGCTGAATTCACCGAAGACGAACTCAATATTTTGGAGACCATTTATCAGCGTTTTAAATCAGAAAACTCAACAAAAATTTCTGAGATTAGCCATAACGAAGAAGCTTGGCAAACGTATGTTGACAGTGGTCAAATGATCCGCTTTGATATGGCATTTTCACTGAAAGCCATTTTATAACTATATGAGAAATGACAAATATCAGGTTTAATAGCAATAGCGATGTAATACGTTTCCTTGTTGAACACAATTTGGACCAACAGAAAGTGACAGCAGAAGCTTTTTTAGACGCAATTTCTAAATTCGGAGATGAGAATGCTAAAGACGTTGCTGAATTTGTAAAAGTCTCTAGCCAGTCTTCTGAAATACTCTCACTATTAGATTTCGCCCTTGCTTCTATCTGCCATAGGCCATTTCCGATAAGAGAAACCACGTATGATCGTGGATTAGATGGTATTCGTGATATTAATCAACGCTTTATTGATAAAAAGGTGAAGACACAAGTGGAGAAAAATGGTGCTGAAGTCTGTAACTGGTTACATTGGTTTTGGCTTCGGTTCCCGACCAAACAAGAACTCATTAAGATGAATCTGCTTTACTAAACAACCAATATGTATTTCAGTTGTCAAATACTATTTGACAACTGAAAGCGTGTTAATTAATTGTCTCTCAATGCAAATATCGCATCTGCTCTTGCAGGTGGTAAAAAACTACAGGCTGGTGCCCAGGTAGGTGGGGCGGTCGAGGTTGCGGTAGGCGATGGCTTCCATGATGTGGTGGTCGAGGACGTCGGCGCAGGCTTCGAGGTCGGCGATGGTGCGGGCGACTTTGAGGATGCGGTCGTAGGCGCGGGCGCTCATGTTCATGCGTTCCATGGCGTCGCGAAGTTTCTCCAGGCCAGCGGCGTTGGGCTCGGCGTATTTGTGCAGGAGGGACGGGGTCATCTGGGCGTTGCAGTGGATGCCGGGTTCGTCCTTGAAGCGGCGCTCTTGCAGCATCCTGGCGGCAATGACGCGCTGGCGGATGGCGGCGCTGGGCTCGCCTGGGGCCTTAGATGACATTTGCCTACGGCTTCTGTTGGCTGCGCCTCGGCAATCCTCAAACGAGTTTGGGATTGCGCTCGGCTTGCACAACAGTTGGTCGAAATCGACGGGCTGGACCTCAATCTGCAGGTCGATGCGGTCCAATAGCGGTCCCGAAATTTTGCTCATGTAGTGGGTGCGCTGGTACTCGTTGCAGACGCATTTCTTCTTGGGGTGGCCGTAGTAACCGCAGGGGCATGGATTCATCGAGGCTACTAGCATAAACGAGGCGGGATACTCAGTCGAGTATTTTGCCCTACTGATACTTATTATCCTATCTTCCAGCGGCTGACGAAGAACTTCCAGCACGCTTTTTGGATATTCTGCAAATTCATCCAAGCGGAAAGACTTGCCCCATTTCCATGCATCCCCATAGCGCTAACACCACTGAAACAAGCATCATTTGTATCATGAAAGCATTCACAACCACAAAGATACATAACAAAAATAAATTTCTTAGAGCATTCAAGTAAAATAATGCAAGCGATATGGGTGAAATTGTGAAATAATGACTATATTTGCAGTTGCTCTTAGACAGAAGTCCGCTTACCAGTTGGGTGAACTGTCATCAAAAGAACCATCTCTTTTTTCTTTTGGCAAATATGGTAAACGAGTCCCACTTGAAAAGAAAAGTTGATAGTGGATGAATGTGATTGTGTCCTGGCTTTCTGGGGTAGTCAGTCATCTGGCACTAAGTTTACCATTGACTATGCTAAAGAGAAAGGCGAGCTAATTAAGATAGTGAACTATAAATGAAGACAATACACTAAGATGGAAGACTATTTAAAATACAACGAAGAAAAGACTGAAGTCATTGGCTTTTACGAAGGACTTCAAGGAGATGTTGTAATTCCTGATGGCATTCAAAAGATAGGAAATCGGGCTTTCTACAGATGTGATGCGATTACATCCATTGTAATTCCTGATACAGTCAGAAGAATCGGACACCATGCGTTTGAAGAATGTCATGGCTTGGTTAGCGTTCACCTCCCATCCGAACTGACTCGCATCAATTCCAGTCTCTTTAGATTTTGCACAAGTCTTAAAACTATAAATATCCCAGAAGGAATAACCGAAATCTGTCCTATGGCATTTCAATTTTGTTATAGATTGCATTCTATAACAATTCCAGAAGGAATTAAGGCAATAGGAAAAGCCGCTTTTATGAATTGCGACTTTGAATCAATTATCCTTCCGTATGGACTTGGTACTATTGAAGAAAAAACTTTTAGTAATTGTAATAATCTAACAAATGTGGAGATTCCCAATTCGGTTAAAAAAATTGGGGACAATGCTTTCTCTGGTTGCGTTAGTATAAATGATATTGATATACCTAATAGTGTGGAATCTATTGGGAATCATGCTTTCCTTCTGACTAAACTTGAATCATTAAAGATTCCAAGTAGTGTAACTCATATTGGAAAGGATATTGCTAATGTAGAAAACATATATGTGAGCAAGAACAATCAATCTTTTATTTGTGAGGATGGTGTATTGTTTTCAAAAGATAAACAAGAACTTATACTATATCCGTGTTATGCAGTGCAAGCAAAGTATACCATTCCTAAAACTGTTAACAAAATAGCAGATGAGGCATTCAATGGTTGTCAACTTCACTCTATTGTAATACCAGAAAGTGTCACATACATTGGTAACGGTGCATTTGAAGGAAGTGCTTTACGAACGATTGTATTACCAGAAAGCATTACTTCCATCGGGGAGTATGTATTCAAAGAAAGCAAATTGGAGTCCATCTCACTTCCTTCTTCATTAACTACAATAAGTGATTATGCCTTTCAAGGATGTGATTACCTAAAGGTTGTTGATATCCCAGAAGGAGTGAATTATATAGGAGAAATGGCATTTTATGACTGTAATAGCATTGAGACTGTTTTTATTCCAAGTACAGTTAAATACATAGGTAAAAGAGCTTTTGGCAGGACTCATTTTACAGAAATGCACATTAGAATTGAAGATTTGCAAGTCATGAATGAGAATCTAGATTTTTTAAGCAGTAAACGAAAAGAGGACTGCACCTTGTATGTTCCTTTTGGTACTAAATATGCCTATAGCAATCATCCTTTCTTTAGAGACTTCAAAATGATAATCACTGAAGACTTAATTTAAGCCCCAATCAAGAAGTGAAACTAAAGTAAAACTGAATATACTCGTTTACAATATGTCTATGAAGAATTTGTTTCTTATTTTGGCTTTGATTCTACCAATAAAAATATCCGCAAGGAACATTCGCCCAATGGATTTACAAGAATCAGATTTAGATGTTGGTTCTTTTAAGATTTGGTTACTTTTTATTTGTGGCTTTGTCATATTATGTGTTATTGCACTAATTGCAGATGGTATTAGAATAGTACTGAACAAGTGGTTCCCTAGGCCCTATAGTTTAGATAAGGGTGAATATGTCTTTGTAAGCTATGTAGACCAAAAGTGTTTTAAAGAATCAGGAGAACAACCAAAATCTACATATAAAAGTATTGACAGTGCCACAATGGCTGCCATCTATGTCAAGGATGGTGAATACTACTATGATTGGGTTGGTAAGTTCCTGCCAGTAGAAGAAAACCCCTACTTTGGTGATACAACTATAGGTGAATGGGGAACATATAAGTATAGATACAAAGTGGTATTTGCAACAAAAAAGTATTGCCCACAGGGGTGGAGTTATTTTTACTTTAACTTTCCTACAAAGAAAGATTAAGTTGCATCCACATTTAATAACAAAATAATCCTACCCTAGAAATTGTACTAAGGTGGGGCTTTTTTACTCTCTTATTCCCATCATATCTCAACTATTTACCTAATTGTCCAGATAAGGTGGTCTTTTACTGTGTTTTCCAAGTCGCAAATTTCTGAAGTATAATAGAGACAACTTTTGACTTGATTATCTTTATATCTGTTAAAATTTCTCAATAACTAGTTATTGATTCAAAATCTATGTATCAATACATTACACTTCTTTTGGTGGTAGTCTTATTCCAAGGTTGCAAAAACTACAAACAACTGCCGAGGTAGGTGGGGCGGTCGAGGTTGCGGTAGGCGATGGCTTCCATGATGTGGTGGTCGAGGACGTCTGCGGTGCCCTCGAGGTCGGCGATGGTGCGGGCGACCTTGAGGATGCGGTCGTAGGCCCTTGCGCTCATGTTCATGCGTTCCATGGCGTCGCGAAGTTTTTCTAGGCCGGCGGCGTTGGGCTCGGCGTATTTGTGCAGCAGGGAGGGGGTCATCTGGGCGTTGCAGTGGATGCCGGGTTCGTCCTTGAAGCGGCGCTCTTGGAGCATCCTTGCGGCAATGACGCGCTGGCGGATGGCGGCGCTGGGTTCGCCTGGGGCCTTGCTGGACATCTGGTCGAAATCGACGGGCTGGACTTCGATCTGCAGGTCGATGCGGTCGAGTAGCGGGCCCGATATCTTGCTCATGTAGTGCGTGCGCTGGTACTCGTTGCAGACGCACTTCTTCTTGGGATGCCCATAGTACCCGCACGGGCACGGATTCATCGATGCCACGAGCATGAACGAGGCGGGATATTCAGTCGAGTATTTCGCCCTACTGATACTTATTATCCTATCTTCCAGCGGCTGACGGAGAACTTCCAGCACGCTTTTCGGATATTCTGCGAATTCATCAAGATAGAGGATTCCATTGTGAGCCAGGCTGATTTCACCGGGCTTGGGGAAGTTGCCGCCACCGACGAGGGCCACGGGCGAGATGGTGTGGTGCGGGCTGCGGAAGGGGCGCGTCGTCATCAGTGTGGTGCCTTGGGGCAGTTTGCCGGCCACGCTATGGATCTTGGTGGTCTCGAGGGCCTCGCTCAGCGTGAGCGGCGGCATGATGGACGGCAATCGTTTGGCCATCATTGACTTTCCCGAGCCAGGACTGCCCACGAGCAGGATGTTGTGGCCGCCTGCACAAGCGACCTCGAAGGCGCGCTTCACGTTCTCTTGCCCCTTCACCTCTGCAAAATCATAGGGGAAGACGCCCTGTGCCTTGGCAAACTCGGCACGGGTATCGACCACCGTGGGTTCCAGCTCAATCTCGCCATTGAAGAATTTCACCACATCGATGAAGTTGTCCACACCGTAGATGTCGAGGTTGTTGACCACGGCCGCCTCAAGGGCGTTGGCGCGCGGAAGGATAAAGCCGTCGAGGTGCAGTTGTCGGGCCAGAATCGCCATGGGCAGGGCTCCCTTGATGGGACGCAGGCTGCCATCCAGCGAGAGTTCGCCCATGAGCATGTAGCGGTCGAGGCGTTCAGGGTTGATTTTCTCGTCGCCAGCGAGAATGCCGATGGCTAGCGGCAGGTCATAGGCCGACCCCTCCTTCTTGATATCGGCTGGGGACATGTTCACCATGACCTGCTTGCCCGGGAAGTCATAGCCCGTCTGCTGCACAGCGCAACGCACGCGCTCGGCGCTCTCCTTGACCGCCGTGTCGGGCAGGCCGATGATCATGAATCCGACTCCCCACTTGACCGATACCTCAATCTCGACCTTGATGGCATCGATGCCATGCACTGCTGCTCCAACCGTTCTCGCTAACATATTGCCTGTTTTGTTTTATAGATTCTCGCAAAATTACTCATTTCGACGCTTCCTAGCAAGGGAAAGTGACCGATTTATTAGGGTGGACTGACAAATTGGCATGAGATTTGCAGTTTGATGGTAGAATAAGTTTTGAGAGTTAATGAAAGGTTATATGTAAAGAAAGGAGTGACCAATGTCTGTATTTAGGGTAATACTGTCGATTATCTTCCCGCCACTGGCTGTGTTGGATAAGGGATGTGGGTCAATACTGATTGTGACGTTGCTGACGTGTGCTGGATGGATTCCAGGCGTCATCGGAGCATTAGTGATTCTCAATAATGATAAGAACGTCACGCCCCCTCCCACTTACCCGACTTATCCCACCACTAACAACAGACGCACGCGCTGTGATTATTAATGATGAGAGGCTGCCTATAGGAAAAAACACCGACACCCATAAAAGCATACACTCCTGTCGAGGACCCGACCCCATGGGCCCTCGACGTTTTCTTTTTAGGAGTTAGGAGTGAGGAGTGAGAAGTTAGGAGTTAGGAGGCTCGGATGTCGCCTGTAAAAAGAATCGTGCTTCGCACGAGAAATTAAACAAAATTAGTAATAAAGTTTTTTAAATTTCTTGCGAGCCCTTGTGAGCAATCATGAAGAGGCTTTAGGCGGTCGGGTAGCCCTCAGATAATTCAGAGTGTTCAGTTGTTTAAAGAAGGGACACCCCCTTTAAACTCTAAACTCTAAACTTTAAACTGCGAGCGTAGCGAGCATAGAATAGAGAAGCGTGATTCAGGGGGTGGAATTGTTAAAAATAATCAATGGGGCAAAAAAAACGGCTGATATTTTGCCAGTTCGGCAAGTTGCCGTAACTTTGCATAAAAATTGAATATAATTACCTTTTTTAGGGGTTCAATTTTGCCGAAATTTGTAAAAGAAAGTTTAACCTAAATATTTGATTATCAATGGAATTACCATTCGCTGAATCTTGGAAAATCAAGATGATTGAGCCGCTTCGCAAGAGCACTCGTGCCGAGCGTGAGCAATGGCTCAAAGAAGCTCACAACAACGTTTTCATGCTCAAAGCTGAGCAGGTTTACATCGACTGTCTGACCGACTCCGGTACGGGTGCGATGAGCGACCGTCAGTGGGCCGAGATGATGCTGGGTGACGAGAGTTACGCCGGTGCCACCTCATTCTATAAGTTCGAGAGCGTAGTACAACGCATCTTCGGCTTCAAGTATGTCATCCCCACCCACCAGGGCCGTGCAGCCGAGAACGTGCTGTTCTCCTACCTGGTTAAGGCAGGTAACGTGATCCCCGGTAACGCTCACTTCGATACCACTAAAGGTCACATCGAGAGCCGCCACGCCAAGGCCATCGATGTCACTATCGACGAGGCCAAGGACACCCAGCTCGAGATCCCCTTCAAGGGCAACGTATCGCTGGAGAAGCTGGAGAAGGTGCTCAAGGAGAACGAGGGCAATGTCCCCTTCATGGTACTCACCGTGACCAATAACACCGTCGGAGGTCAGCCCGTGTCGATGCAGAACATCAAGGACACCTGCGAGCTGTGCCACAAGTATGGCGTGCCCGTTGTGATGGACAGCGCCCGCTTTGCCGAGAACTCCTATTTTATCAAGACCCGTGAGGAGGGCTACGCTGACAAGACCATCAAGGAGATTGCCCGCGAGATGTACTCCTACGTTGACGCTATGACCATGTCCGCCAAGAAGGACGGCGTTGTCAATATGGGCGGTTTCATCGCCACCAACCGCGAGGACTGGTACGAGGGTGCCAAGCTGTTCTGTATCCCCTTCGAGGGCTTTATCACCTACGGTGGTATGAACGGCCGCGACCTCAATGCTCTGGCAGTCGGTCTGGACGAGAACACCGAGTTTGAAATGCTCGAGACTCGCATCCACCAGGTACAGTACCTGGCCAGCAAGCTCGACGAGTATGGCATCCCCTATCAGCGTCCCGTGGGCGGCCACGCCCTGTTCATCGACGCCGACAAGGTGCTGTGCAACGTTCCCAAGGAAGAGTTCCCTGCTCAGACCCTGACCTGCGAGCTCTATCTGGAGGCAGGCATCCGCGGTTGCGAGATCGGCTACATCCTGGCCGACCGTGACCCCGTGACCCGCGAGAACCGCTTCGGTGGCCTCGACCTGCTGCGCCTGTGCATCGCCCGCCGCGTTTACACCGACAACCACATGAACGTGATTGCCGCCGCCTTGAAGAACGTCTATGACCGCCGCAACGAGATCACGCGCGGTGTCGCCATCGAGTGGGAAGCTCCCCTGATGCGCCACTTCACCGTGAAGCTCAAACGACTGGGCTAAAAGTAAAACCCAATACCATTAACTAACCTTTATCGAAACAACGGCGGGGAACACCCGCCGTTGTTGTGTAATGTGCTGTTTTGGGAGATTGAGGATTTTTACCTATTTTTGTAGCTCAATTCATTGATGAGATGAGCCAAGCTGCTAGAGTCATATTGTGCGCCATTGCCCTGCTGCTGTGCAGGACAGGCCTTGCCCATGACCAGTCGTGGGAGCATAGCAAATGGCTTAATCTGCCCATCGAGCGGCTGATGGACATGGCCGACAAGGATATTGCCAATGGAAACAAGAAGGACACGGCACTAATGTGCTACACGATTGTTGCCAACCGCTACGAGACATCCCTGTCGCGGGAGCAGAAAGTCATGTGCAAGGATGCGAACATGCGGCTGTGGTCCATCTATTTCTATGACTTCTATGATTATCCCAAGTGCTTTGACTGTCTGACCCGTGCACTCGAGATTGCTGATGCCGGCGGCATTGAGGATGCCAACATCTTTTTGGGCTTTGGTTGCATGTACCAGACCATCTCGGAGGAGTGCAGTGATGATGAGCTGGGGGCGACGGCACTCAGTTATTACCAGCGGGCCCTGTCTGTAGGACTTAAGACACACGACGACAAGCATGCCGACATGGCGTGTACCGACGTGCTGGCCATGGCACACGCGCTGGGCGGATTAAAACCGATTACCAGCACGTGGGAGAATTACCTGCAGTTGCCCGAGAATAACGAGACCTGGATTTTGCGTCGTTACAACAAGATGCTTTATCAAGCGTTTTCCAACGTTGAGAATAAGCAGTTTGATGATGCTATTGAAGTGTATAACAGACAATTACAGCTGATAGATACCACCCAATACTCGCGCTTGATCTATTTCACTCATGTCGAGAAAGCCAAAGTCCATGCCATGAAAAGTGATTACCGACAAGCCATCGAAGCATTGAAGCAGTCGGAGCGCATCGCCGTTGATCTGGAAATGAAAGATTGCAAGCTAGAGGTGTACGGCATGCTCTCACAATACTACCAGCGGCTGGGTGATCACAGCTTGCGTGAACATTATTATAATAAATATTCTCAGCTCCGAGACACGTTAACCAACTATCAGCAACTCGCTAGCGTGAGCGAAATGGAATTCCGCAACGAGTTGAAGGGAATGGAGCAGGAGATGACCGATATCAAGCGGCACCGCGAGGTGATGAACATCGTCACCCTGGTTTCACTGGCATTCCTGCTAGTGCTGCTGGTGCTGCTTTATCTCGTGTACAAGAAGAACCGCGAACTGACCCGCTCCAACCAATCGTTGTACCAGAAGAACGTGGAAATGCTGCGAGCCGAGGAAGAAGAGCGCCGCATGCGCCGCCAGTTGCAGGATAAGGAGCCGCTACACCCCGATGACATTGGCGACAATCAGTCTGATGCCGATGTCAAGTACAAGGGCAGCCACCTGAGCGATGAGGACAAGCAGCAACTGCTGGCACGCATCCAGGAAGTGATGGATACCAACCAGGAAATCTTCACTCCAGATTTCACGCTTGAGCGCTTAGCGACCCTGTTGGGTTCAAGGTACAAATATGTGTCCCAGGTCATCAACGAGCATTATCAGCAGAACTTCAACAACTTCTTGAACTCCTACCGAATCAAGGAAGCCTGCAAGCGCATGGGTGACATTGAGAACTATGGCAACTACACCATCGAGGCTATCAGCGAGAGTGTGGGCTTCAAGTCTCGCTCGACCTTTGTGTCATCGTTCAAGCGCATCACGGGGCTGACTCCGTCGCAGTACCAGCGCATGGCCCAACGTGAGGCCCAATTCTGAAAAAAGTCGATGAAATCGAGCAAAAAGTTGCATCAGGGCGCCTTGAAAAGGGCGTTTTTTTGTGTAAATTGCCGAAATCCGTACAATTTGTAATAAAGAATATAAGGTTTTAGGCCCTTTTATTTTGTATTTTTGCGATGTGTAACTAACCGTGCTGTGCCATTTCACCCAGAGTTGACACAGCCCTAATTAATCACCAATTAATTATCAGGATCAATCAATGAGAAGAATTAGAACCTTACTCGCGATGCTGGCGCTGGTGGCACTCATGTCACCTGCTGCCGAGCAATCCACGACCTACAATGCAGCTCCCAAGTCTGTCAAGCAGGTCGTGAAGACCCAGCAGAGGGCCAAGATGCTCCCCAAGCATGAGCCCTCATCAAGGAAGAAGGCTCCGAGTGCTGACCAGTTCCAGGGGCTGACGATGTATGTCAACCTGACCAACTCCAACGAGTGGGCTGGCTATGGCATCGGTTCGGTACCCTATGGTATCTATCGCTACACCATCGGTGACAACAGTGGCTTCCAGGCTTTGGCTACCGACTTGCGTTACAACTTCATGGCTAGCGCCATGGGCCGTGACCAGCTCGTGGGCGCAAGGCCAATGGAGATTTTCGGCACACTCAACGGTGTCGAGTATGATGGTTTGAGCCGCGATGACTTCAGCGAACTGTGGGCACAGGTCTATGAACAGGTGGACTACAGCTACATCCCCTCGGCAATGGCCTATGATGTGACCAGCGATGTCATCTACTCAATTCAGTACAACAGCGACCTGTCTGGACTGAATGTAGCCAAGTGGAACCCCATTACCCGCATGTTTGAGGTGGTGGCTCCATGGCCCAATCAATTCCAGCCGCTGACCTTAGGTTTCACCCCCAATGGTGATATGTACTGCGTGGGCAGTGATGGTGAGTTCTACACGATCGACAAGAACGATGGCAGCGCCCGCCAGCTGTTTACTCTCGATGTGCCCCCCACGCTGTATGTGCAGGGTATGGGTTATGAGCCTCACAGCGGATGCTTCCTGTGGATGGCTGTCACCCAGCAGGGTAGCGGCATCTATGCCATCAACCCCTATGATGGCACCATGTCGCTCATCGAGCAACTCAATAACAACGAGCAGGCTCCAACGGTGTTCTTCAAGGACAACCAGGCTCCCGACATGGCCCCCGCGGCCGCTACCGATCTGGCCTTTGACTTTGAAGGCGCATCTACCGATGGTACTATCAGCTTCACCGTTCCCACGACAACTTATGGTGGCAATGCCCTGAACGGCAACGTGAGGATGAGCATCTGGCTCGACGGTGAGCAGATTGTTGACTATGTGAGTGTCGCTCCTGGCAGCAAACAGACCTACAACCAGTCAGTGAGCAACGACAATCACTATGTGTATGTGCTGTTCGAGAATGAGGCTGGTTACTCGCCTGTCAACAGCGTTTACACCTATGCCGGCTATGATACCCCGCTGCCCGTGACCAACGTGAATTTCACTGTTGAGGACGGCGTGAGCCACCTCACATGGGATGCTCCCGCAGGTGGTGTCAATGGTGGTTACCTCGAGAATGTGACCTACAGCGTCGTGCGCATGCCCGGCAGCGTCAAGGTCGCCGATGGCTTGAACGCTTGCGAGTTCAGCGAGACGCTTCCCAGTAAGATGGAGCGCTACTATTACATCGTTGCCCCGTACAATGCCGACGGCAAGCGCGGCGATGACGCCATGTCCAATGCCATCCTGGCGGGTACCGCCTTCCAGACTCCCTACTTTGATGACTTCAGTGACGTGACTACCCTTGACCTGTGGACCATCGTCAATGCCAACAATGATGAGAGCAGTTGGGGTTCTGCCTACACCTGGCAGTTCAACGACTATAACTCTTGCTGGGGCATTTACACGGGACCCTATAACATGGGTGAAGACCAGGACGGCGCTGACGATTACCTTATCTCACCGGGTATCAATATCGAGCAGGGTATTTCCTACGCCTTGATCGTGAACATGCGCAACACATTTGCCAACTACAAGGAGCGCGCCAGCCTGCTCGTGGGTACCGATCCGACGGATATTTCGACCTTCCAGGTTCTTGCCGAGGATGACGCCTATGATGTGGGTGGAAACACCACTCCGTGGGAAGCTGACTTCCAGGTTCCTGAGACTGGCACCTACTACTTTGCCGTTCGCGTTTACACGTTGAAGGAGGACAATGCATCGGGTATCTTTGTTTACTCGATGGCATTGAACCAGCTGGGTAAGAACGAGGCTCCTGCCGAAGTGACCAACCTGACCATCACACCCGATGAAGATGGCGAAATGGTTGCCGACGTGACCTTCACCGTTCCCACCACTACGCTCAATGGTAGTGAATTGACCAATCCGTTGACCGCTAACGTTTACCGTGATGGCAGCGAAACCGCTGTGGCACAATTCCCTGTTGAAGTTGGAGAGAATGCCCTGTGGACTGATAACACTGTTGAGGGCGTGGGCGTTCACACTTACACCGTCGGCATCAGCAACGAGGCTGGCGAGGGTAAGCGCGTGAGTGCCGAGGCCTTTATCGGCGTTTACACTGCCCCTTACGCCAACGCCTTTGACACCGAGGACGACGCCCGCTTCTTCGTCACCGTCAACGACTCGTCGGTTTACAGCTCCAACGAGTACCGCTGGCTCTGGAGCAACTACAACCAGAACCTGGCACTGGGTGGCTATGGCTACTTCGTGCAGCACCCTGTAGAGAAGATTTGGCTCTACATGCCTGCTATCAAGCTCGAGAAGGATATGGTTTACACTTATGCTTTCAACTGGAGCTACAACTCCTATAACCAGGTATGTCCGGGCTACGCTGGCATCGGCATGGCTCCTGACTCGACGGCTCAGACCATCTATCCCGAGCAGTTGCCGTTCACCAATTATGGCGAGAAGGTGCTCATCGAAAATGAGGTGATTGCCACCGAGACGGGCAAGTACTATCCCTCAGTCCTCATGGTTGCCGATGTGGCGAGCAGCTACATCTCACCGAGCATTGACGACATCTCCATCACGCTTGTTGGTTCGGCATTCGCACCTTATAGCGTCGAGAACCTCGTCGCCGAGCATGACAAGACGGGCTTGCTGAAGGTGAACTTCGACTTCAACGCTCCCACAGTGGACTACGCTAAGCGTCCCCTTGAAGGCCCGATCACAGTCTATATCTTCCGTGCTGGATCGGCCATTCCTTTAATGACGTTTGAGAACGTGGAACCTGGCCAGCGCATCGAATGGGTTGACGAGCAGCCCATGCATGGCAATAACTCCTATGTCATCGTTGCCGAGAACGAGTATGGTCGCGGCAAGGCTACAGCCGTCGATATCTTTGCAGGCGTTGATATTCCCGCAGCAGTTGAGAACTTATGGATCCGTGGTAACGAGGACAACCAGAAGGCTGTTCTCACCTGGGATGCACCCTCCGAGATTGGTGTGAATGGTGGTGTGGTTGACGAATCGCTGGTATACACGATTGTCGAGTATAATCCCAATGGCACTACTCCCGAGGAGCAGATGACCATCATCGGCACCACTACCGAGACCTCCTTCGTGGTTGACCGTGAACCCACCGATGAAATGGAGATGCACTACTATGCAGTGATTACGTCCACATCGGCTGGCGTTGGTGCTGCCGTAATCGACGACATCATCCTGGGACAGTTGAAGCCCATTCCATTCAATGAGCCGTTTGAAAACGGTATCCTGTCCACTACGGGCTGGATGACCGAAGGTGATGTGGCCAACTATGGCACCGTATGGAACATTCTCACCGACAACGATGAGATGACCTCACAGGACGGCGACAACGGCTATGCCCTGTGCTATAACGGCAACTACTACAGCCAGTATCACTGGGCCGACCTGGTATCGCCCAAGGTGAAGTTTGAAGCCGATAAGGAATATACCCTCACTTTCTGGGTTTACATGGGATACAGCTCAAGTGCTGCTGTCATGCCCTCTCTGGTAGTTTCACAGAGCATGGACGATAACCCCTACGAGGAACTCCTCACTATTGATGTCACTGCTGGCAATGGCGAGTGGACACCGTTTGAGATTATGTTGAATGGCACTGAGTTGGCCAACTTCGGCAAGGTTTGCTTCCGCGGCTACATGAGCATGATGAGCGAGCGCATCTGGCTCGACAACATCAGCATCACAGCCAAAGAAAAGCCCAGCAGTGTAGATGAACTTGCCACCAAGCAACAGGTTACTGCTGTCAAGGGAGGTATCAGTATCGAGGGCTTTGAGGGCCAGCAAGTGCGCGTGTTCACCGTCGATGGCCGCCAGGTGGATGCATTCGTGGCCGATGGCAACCGCAACTTGTCGATGTCACCCGGCATCTATATCGTCACCGTGGGCAAGCAGGCTTACAAGGTGAGCGTGAGATAAGGTGCTGAACTGACGCATCTCAAGCGTTACCATACAATAACTGTCAAGGCGTGTCATCGTGGCACGCCTTGATTGTTAAGTGTCAAGTGGTTGCGGTGATGTTACAAGGCGCCCTGCTCGATACGGACGCAGATGCGCTCGATCATGGCGTCGTTCTTGTCCTTGTTGGGATGGTAGCCCGCCTTGAGGCTCGCACCGAAGAATTTGCTGAAGGTCTGCCAGAATCCTGCTCTGAAGGTGCCCAGGAAGGCCTTCAAGATGCTGTAGCTGCTCTGGTTGGTCTCCCGGTTGATGAGTTTGATGAGCATCTTGCCCTGATTCTTGGTGAGTTTCTTCATCTGCGGCTTGTACTGGGTAAACAGTTCTTTCTCGAACCGCTTTAGGTAAGCCTGTTTCTGCTTCTCCGTCTGGTAGGTGTCGATGTACTCGTAGGTCTCGAGCAGCGTCGAACTGATCAGTTTGGCATAGGGCAACGTCTTCTTGATGTCGCGCACCGTCTTCCAGTAGTACTTCTCCTCAGCCTTGTTGCGGAAACGCTCGTGCGGATAGATGATGATGGGGTTGAAGACAATCATCGCCAGCGTGTCGCCCGTTGAGGGTTCAATGAAGTGGTAATAGCCGGCAAAGGTCTTCTGCAACACCGAGGGCAACTCGATGTTGTCGAGCGGATCGTTCACAGCGGGAGTGGCGTGCGCCTTAGCGCCCGATAACGCCGTCATGGTCACGGCAATAGCTAATATGAGGAACAATCGTTTCATTTTTCGCGGCAAAAGTAGAACAAAGAAATGAATCCTAGCAAAAAAACACTGTTAAAAACTACGAATTTCAAAATTCTACCCCAAACCTCACGCTAAGCCGCCAAGTCGCTAAGTGTTTTCAAACAACAGGAACAACGCTGAACAACTAAACAACTTGGCTGCCGCGCACCCTTCTCTGTCGGCTAATTTTACGGATTATACGAAGCTGACGCATTCCTAATGCCTAAAACCTAAAACCTGTCATATTCAACAATTTGATTTGTTTTTATTATTTCTTAGCGGCTTAGCGTGATTCCAAATTCGTGGTTCTAGAAGAACCCGCCGGCGGCTGTGGAGTGGCCGCGCGGCGGGCGTTCAGGGCTCAAATGTGTTTTTCACCAAGCAACTTCTCCCGTCTTGGGGAGAATCGTGCCGCAATGGCGGCACTCACAAAACGGACAGCTTGAAGGAGGGATTGCCCTGCAACAGCAGGTCAATCAACGAGGTCACATCCGCGATGGTCAGTTGGCCGTCACCGTTCACATCGCCAGCGACACCGCCAAACAGGCTGTCGTCATAGCGCATGCCCTTGTAGATGATTTCGCCGTCCTTGATGACGTGGCTCAGGCCCCAGTACTCCTGGTGGTCTGCTGTGGGGTCGGGCTTGTGGGTGAAGGGTGTCAGCAGGTCGCCCATGTCGCGGCTGTCGAAGCCGATGCCCTCAGTGATGTAAGCGATGGGTTCACCGTCCTCACCGATATAAGCGAAGCGGCGGCATTCCATACCCTCTATCTCCAACGGCTCCACCTCAATGAAGTTCTCACGGTTCAGGAAGTCCTCCAACTGATGGGTTATATAATAGTTCACTGTGCCATCGAACTCAATTTCGGAATGTGTTACCGTGTATTGGTATAATGAATAATAACCCGTTAACGACGTGTTGGAGTAGATTAAGTTGCGTCCTTCATTCAACACTGACTCGAAGGGCACGTTATTGAAGAATGTGTGAGTGTAGCAGTATTCTAACATATCTTTAGGACACTCAAGCACAGCAGCGACCATAGCAGAGTTTTCATCAAAGGTATCACCAATGTATTGGTAACATATGGGATAATCACGATAATTGGTACCTCTAAACTCATAGGTGTAATATGATTTGGTCACAACACCATGGTCGATGACCACACGCTCGTTAACCCACTGCACTCCCTCGCGTCCTATTGGCAATTTCGGCTCCTTGCCGCCAATAAGGCGGTGTGAACTTTCCGAGGTATAGATGACTTCTCCATTCTCAATCACATGACTTAAGCAAGCCGCATTCTGGATGGTACCGGAAACGTAAAGCGGATAAGCTGAAATGACCCCGTCATAACCGATGCCCTCGATGAGGCAAAAATCTTTTCCGTCGCATGCGGAAATATAACGTTTGGCATTCCTTCCCGCAACCATTGTCATGTCTGGTATCACTGTACAATGGTAATAGTCAGGCACAGTTATCCAGCTCTCGATAAACTCGACCGGATCATTGAAATCATAGAGAACAAATTCCTCACCGGCAGCTATCTTGTCATTCGTGGCCTTATCATTGAAAAAACCAACAGGACAATCGTGATATATCTTACCGTCAGGCACAATACCATAGACTACCCGGTCTTCCTCACGCAGATAAACGGGGATAGTATCGTCTTCCCAGTTGATTTCCTCACCACTGTACTTGTGCATAATTTTATAGCACTTACCATTGATTTCCTTGTCGCCTTTGAACTCAAGGGTATGATAGTAATAATGTGAAAAATTATCTTTTGTGGTATATATCCACTTTACACCTTCACGAACAAAAGGAATGTACTCATGCTCCTGCGCTACCATCTGGGTCACCCCCAATAAGGCAAACAATGTTATTAAAATTGTCTTCTTCATAATTGATAATTGTTTTGATTGTTAATAATAATATTTTGTTAATAAATAGTCTATTATTTAGAGAAATGAGGTTCTCGGCCTTGTAGTTATGTTGGTCGGCGTTTGCCGTGTTGTTTTCTATGCGATTGGAGTCATATTTGTGTTATCTGACTCTGATTGTTGAGTAATGTCTGATGAAAACTCACGCAAAGTCGTGAAGCCACGAAGCATGATAAAAATATAAGGGATTATAGTTGTTTTCCGAATCCGTATAATTAGCGAAATTCGTGGTTTACTCACCGAGGAGCACGTTGGGGGTATTATAGAGATAGGTGTCGCCGAAGGTCATGTGACCACCTGCAGCCTGGTCGCCATAGTTGCCGAAGATTTTCAAGACGGTGACTGTGTCAAGCCATTGCAGGTAATTGGGGTTGATTGAGTTGGGATCAAACGGATTGACACCGATCTCAGCCCTTCCACTGGGAAAAATGGTTAACTGTGCTCTCACTGGGCTGGCACTTGCCAGCAGGCAGATAACTGCCAGGATAAAAATTTTCTTCATAATCTAAATGTTTATAGTTTATAAAAAGGTTGAAATTTGTCGATGAAATCGGCAAAAATGAGTGTTTTTTAGTAAACAGAGAATGTTCCCTCGAATGAAACATTCACGGGAGGATCGAGGGTGATGAGGTAGCTGTCATCGGGGAGCGAGGAGACATCGATGGTGTCGTAACTGCCATCGACTCTCGTGGAGATGTACACCATGGATGTCGTAGCGGATTTGATCTCCACATCATAATAACTAGCGAAGCCAGTACCGACAATGGTGATTTCTCGCTCATCATTGTCATAATACACGGTAGGTTCAACGTCAGGCAAAGAAAACTCAATATGGGTACCTAATGAACCTTTTTTGTGTAGGGGAATAGAATCACGTATGCCACTGGCAAAAAGGCTAAGTGACATCAAAAATGTTAATGGAAAAATAATCCTTTTCATAATGCAATCAATAACTAGATTAATGATTGCAAATTTACTTATTGATAGAGGTTCGTTCCAAATTTATTTGTAATACAAGGCAAAAATATCTTATTGATTTTCAATGATTTACAATTTTAAAAAGAATACAGTACATATTGATGATTGGAGAACAGAATTTCAGGCCGATGATTAACCAAATTTTTCAAGATAACGTATAGTCATTAATGTAGTCGTTTAATGAACCATCTAAATTCATTTTTTCTGCTAAACGATACTTGAGAGTTCCGATGCTTGTGTGATTGGAGTATCCCATGATGATAGCGATCTGGACATAGGAGAAGCCCAGACATGAAAGAGCTAAAAGGAGCATATCCTTATCATTGAGATGAGGATATTTCTTTCGTGTTATTGTCATGATATTATTGTACTCGACATCAATATAATCATAAAGTCCCACCCAGTTTTGACGATTACTCTCATTGAATTGTAACATGTCTTTTAGCTGATTGCTTAACTTGTTTTGAGGCTCATGATAGCATGCCACGGTGATATCACGAAGAAGTGATAGCTGCGTGTTGATAAACTCCTTAATAGGCTCGTCGACATTTTTGAGTGTGCCTAGGTTTTGTTGCAGTTGGTTAAGTGTATTGAGTTGTGAGTCAGATTCATTCTTTAACTCATTGATTAACTGTCGATATGTCCTGAGCCTTTTTACATAGACAAGCCCCATCACAGCAAACAATAGTATCGTCACTGTGAGTATAAAGAAGATCAAATGCCTGAGTTGCCGTGAGTTGCGCAACTTATTCTTTTCATCCTGAGTAATAAAATCGTTTTCAGTAGCAGATATCTTTAGTTTATCGGAATTGGCAAGCAGGGTATCAGAAATCTGTTTTTCCTGAGTTTGATATCTCATATAGTTTACAGTGTCTTTGCGGGCTAGGGCAATCAGACTTAGACTCTTTACATAATACATCTTTTCCTCATCGTTACCGATACCCAACTCCTCGGCCTGCTGCAGATATCGCATAGCAGAATCCGGCATACCCAAAGCCGAAAAAACATCCGAAGCGGTTGTATAGTAAGAAAAGTCTAAAGGTTTTCCCAGTTGATTGACATATTGCACCCATTGATGAGCCTTGTTATATTGCTTTAAATAAGAATACAATACAATGAGTGCATGAGAATCAGCAATTATTCCATTCGTGTCATTTAATTGAAAAGCTGTCTTTATTGCCTCATTAAGGAGGGTCTCAGATTTTTGAGGTTGTTTTTCCCTATAAAGACAACCTAAATTATTCAAACATTTGTGCTGATAATACGGATTGCTTGACTGCTTGAAATATTGCAGAGCAGCCTCAAATTTATTGATTCCCATACCATCAAAGGCATAATAATCAGTATAGAGTGAGCCCATACGCATGTTAACGTAGCCGAGGTTGAAGTAGTCGGTGGGGGCGGCGGTGGCTTCGGCGTGTTTGTAGTAGAGCATGGCGGAGTCGGGGTGGCCAAGTTCTTCCATGACGGCGCCCTTATAGATGTAGGCGCGGGTGAGTTTTTCGCGTTCGCCGTCGTGGCGGCGGTAGTAGTTGAGGGCGCGGTTGATGTCGCTGTCGCTGGTGGCGGTGATGTAGCCAAGGCGCTGTCCGGCAGGTCGTGCATCAGACTGTCGGCCGCCGCGAGCCGTGCGTCATAACGGTACGCTCCGCCACAGCCCGTAACTAACATCACGAGCAATACCAACGCTATATGAAGGAAATAATCGGAAATGGGTCGATGATGGCGAGACAAGACATTCTTCAGGAGAATCAACGCCCCCTGACCCCCTCTAATCTTAGAGGGGGAGCCTGTAATCACCTCATTATCTTGAATATGACCTATCATTTTTACTTCAGAAACGAGCACCGCATTAGACGTTAGGTATTAGAAAGGATGTGTTCACGTTAGTTGAAGAGGCGGAGGAAACCGGCATAGGTGAGGGTGACGCCAAAGCAGACGCCCTTAGCTGCGGGGTTGAAACCGCTGTACTTGGCATAGGTGACGAATGGGGAGATGCGGACTGACGAGGTGTAGTGGGACTGGTTGTCGCCAAACGGGTTGTCCACCAGCTTGCCGTGGAGCTTGATGTCGATGTCCACGCTCGCAATCCAGCCGAAGCTGCTCTCGTGAGTAGCCTTCACATTGTCAATCAACGGGCGTTCTTCTCCCTCGTCGTCCTGTTCGTACTTGATGTTGTTCAGGTCCCAGGACAAGCGGTTCCAACTCAGGCCTGCCATGGGAGTCACTGAAATCCTGCCATGGTGCCACACGGTGTAACCCAGTTGCAGGGCCACCCCGAGCATGGTGGGGTTGGCCGTGGCATTGAGTTGCAGGTTGCGTCCCTGGTCATCACTGATGGCATAGGGATTCTCGTTCTTGAACGAGGGCTGCCCATAGGCGACGAGCGCCTTGAGCCGCATGCGGTTATACTCGGCATTGAGGCCTCCGGTGAACAGGGCGCAGCCCTTGAGGTTGTCGCACAGCGATCCCGTGGGCACCATGCCGCCCACACCCGCCTGGAAGCCAATGCCCCAACTCTTGTACAACGACTCAGTATCCTGGGCGCACAGTGCGGCAGGAGTTAACATCAGGAATGCCAATAGAATCAATATCGTCCGTTTCATCGCATTTTTTCTTAGTTTATTACAACTATTATAACGGACAAGTGCCGTTAAAATTGTCACGACAGCCATATACAACGATGGCGGCCACGGCAATACGCGCCCGCAGTCAAAAAAATTCTCTTATCTTTTATCTCTTATCTCTTATCTCTTATCTGGAAAAGCTTTACCACCACAGGCTGCGGTAATACTTGTGATAGAGTGAGAGGCCCTCGGCGATGGGTTTGAGCGAGGCCTTGGCGGCTCGCTTGAGGTCGGCCAGGTCCTCCTCGTTGTTCCAGATGGCCTTGATATAGGCCTTGTATTCCGGGGTATCCTCCTCGGTCTGCATGGCGATGCGCTCAAAGGCGTAAATCATCTTGTCCAAGATTTCGTTCCACTCCTCTTGGGGCATATTCAGTCGAGGAGTGCGTTCACAATGCTGCTTGAAGACCATCAGACGGGGTAAAATAAAACGTGCGATAGTAATGTCGAGGTCATAGAGCTCCTCGACATTGATCGTCTGTGCGATTGCTTTGGGATTGTATTCGATATCCATGATTGTATTGAGAGGTTAATTAAAGAATTACAGTTTTCAGGAAGCAATATTACACATTTTTCACGACCTAACAAAGAAAAATTACAAAAAATGATATTTTTTAGCCGTTAATGAAGTGTACAGACGCCAAGAAACAATATAAAAACACCCAAAAAACGGAAAACAGGGAAACAGGGAAACAGAAACGAGGGTAACCCAGATGTGGTGGAATGAAATTCTTTTGGGATATTATTTTGTTCTGAGCCCGACTTGCACTATCTTTGTAGGCACTATGACGATACAAGAGGCTCAAGCGCGTGTTGACGCTTGGATTAAGCAATATGGAGTGCGCTACTTCAGCGAGTTGACCAATATGGCTGTACTCACCGAGGAAGTGGGCGAGGTGGCGCGTGTCATCGCGCGCCGCTATGGCGACCAGTCGAGCAAGCCGGGTGATGACCTGGACCTGGCCGATGAGTTGGCCGATGTGCTCTGGGTGGTCATGTGCCTGGCTAACCAGACGGGCATCGACCTGGATGAGGCGCTAGAGCGCAACTTCGCCAAGAAAACCAGCCGCGACAGCCATCGTCACCTTGACAATGAAAAATTAAAATATTAACCGATAAAAATATCAAGATTATGAGCAATCACGAACACGAACATTGCGGATGCGGATGTGAGCATCACGATCATGACCACAAGCCCATGGACAAGTACATGACCGCCATCAACCAGAGCGTCGTCACTACCGACGATGCCGCGGTGACTGCCGCTGTACAGGAAATCATCGACAAGCACGCTGCCGAGAACAACACCCCGGAGGTGCAGCAGTTCCTGCTCAACTGCGTGGACCTGACCACCCTGGCCACCGATGACAGCGAGCGCAGCGTGGCCCAGTTTGTTCAGAAGGTCAACGACTTTGACAACAACTATCCCCAGTACAAGAACGTGGCCGCCATCTGCGTTTACAGCAACTTCGCTGCCGTGGTTCGCGGGACGCTCGAGGTGAGCGGTGTGGATGTGGCCGTGTGCAGCGCCAGCTTCCCCGCTAGCCAAGCCCACATCGAGACTAAGATTGCCGAGACTGCCCTGGCCATTGCCGATGGTGCCGACGAGGTGGACATCGTCCTCAACGTGGGTTATTTCAAGGATGAGGCCTACGAGGAATTGTGCGATGAAATCGGCGAAATCAAGCAAGTGGTGGGTGACCGTCCCCTGAAAGTCATTCTCGAGACTGGCCTGCTGAAGAGTGCCGAAGCCATCCGCAACGCCAGCATCCTGTCCATGTATTCGGGCTGTGACTTTATCAAGACCTCGACGGGCAAGGTTTATCCTGGCGCATCGCTCGAGGCAGCCTACGTGATGTGCCAGTGCATCAAGGAATACTTCGTGCAGCACGGCCGCATGGTGGGCTTCAAGGCATCGGGTGGCATCCGCACGACCGAGGACGCCGTCAAGTATTACACCATTGTTAAGGAAGTCCTTGGCGAGAAGTGGTTGAACAACAAGTACTTCCGCATCGGCGCCTCCAGCCTTGCCAACGCCCTGTTCCAATCCTTTACAGCCACTGACGAAAAACCGTTCTAATACAAAAATACAAGTAGAGACTGTTTCATAAGAATTGAGGTGCCCCCCAAAAGTTGGACAAAAAACTTTCTGGGGGGCTTTTTTCTTCATTAACCGTCCCGATTTTTATAGGATTTCTATAATAGAATTTCTATAAAAATTCTGGATAGTTTAGTCTGATAAAAGCTGCAATAGGGGCTTGGGGCCATATAACCTATTGATCCATAGAGCAAAAAATGGATCATTGATGGAGTACTTGCCAGCAAGTTTTGTAATGACGCCTTTAGCGAGCAGTTGTGATGCAGCATACTGGACGGCGCTAGCCGAGGGCAGTTTATGATTCTTGACAAATTTTGCCGAGGTGACGCGTTCAGCTTCACCATCTTGTGCGATGGCATAGAGCAGTGGCTTTTGTTTTTCTGGGATATTGGATAGTTGCTCCCTAAACATGGATTCCTTGGAATCAATGATGTTATTAATTGCTATGATAAGCATGTCAAGTGTAGCGGTTTCTCCCTCATTCATCAGTGAATAAAGTTCGTTGAAAGTCTTCTGCATCGCATAGGTGTTACCGCGATAAAGATGATAAACTGCCTTGACAAGTTCCGGATCGATTGTGCGGTTACCGCTATTCATGTGATTTATCACAAACTGTGAATACACATTTATGTCGATAGCTTTTAGTTCCAAGGTGTCGGCACTATTGTAGAATGGCTTGGCTGAGGACATAAACATCTCCTGCATGATGTGGTATTCGCTGCCTGCAAAGATAAAATGAGTGTTGGTGGTTTGTTGGACATGGGTGCGAAGCAGGGCCTCGATGTTTTTCTCAGGGTAGTTGGCAATCTGTTGGAACTCATCAAAAGCAACAATGCAGGGCTTATCGGCATGTTCCAAATAAGCAAAAATCTCTTCAAGGGTCAATGCCGGCCGTGTGATGTCGCCCAATTCCAAATTAAAGGTTGGCATATTGGTGACCAAGTCAATGCTGAATTTTCCGCTGATGGATTTAAGGGTTTGTACAAATGAAGTAAGCACTTTTTGTCCAAGTGGCAATATTGCTTCAAAGATGCTCTTGCCGAACAAAAAGGTGAATTCCCTGAGGCTGGTGGTATGCAAAATATCGATGAAGATGGTGTGATAACCGCTATAGATAGGCTCCATGTCAAAGCAGAAATTGATGAGGCCTGTTTTACCCATACGTCGAGGAGATATCAGCACTAGATTGTTGCCATTAATTATCGACTTGATGAGGCGTGCACTCTCGGTGGAACGGTCACAAAAGTACTCGGGTTCAATCTTCCCAGACACAATAAAAGGATTTATCTTCTTTTTCATATTCACACAAATTTTAAATCGACGCTGCAAATGTAATAAATTTTTTTAATTTTATAGGATTTCTATAATAGAATTTCTATAAAAATTTGGAAATAGGTTGTTATGGGTTGATTTAGAAGGGGTTATTGAAAAATTAGAGCCGCAACTGGGAGGTTGCGGCTCTTGTAGAGAGTGACGGTTAAAGACCAGGGAATTACTTCACAAGGATCTTCTGACCGTTGTGGATGTAGATGCCACCATGGGCGGGAGCCTCGGTGGGAACACCCATCAGGTTGTAGTAGAGTCCGTCGTGAGGCTGTGCGGCGTTGATTTCGTCAACGGCAGTGCCCTCCTGGTGAGCGGGCATGAAGATGACGAGGCCCTTGCTGGGGTCATCGACCTGGTGGTAGATAACTTCCTCGATCTTCTCCTCGGTCTGCTCATCTACGTTCCAGGTATTGCCCTGTGCCCAGATGGTAGCGGTGCCGTTGTTGAACAGGTCATAAAGCACGCCACTGTTGCCGTTGTTCACAAAGGTGTTGTTGCCAGGGTTATAGTCCTCGGCTGCGGGGTCGCCGATTTTGCCCAGGTTGATATTGGGAGCGCCGGTGGGCACGGTGATGCCCCACAGGCCGCCTTCCATCCAGTTGCCTTCCATGTAGATGTTGGAGCTACTGCTGCTGTCATAGATGCTGACGCAGCTGCCGCCGTTACTGGGGTTGGTCTCGTAGCAGTTATCAATCATCGTGTTGTTCTTAATGACAGCGTCCACGCTGCCGATGGTGGTGATGCCATAGCGGTTATCGGCGATGTAGTTGTCCTCGATGTAGAGAGTTCCGGTGTGACCCAGGCCCATCATGTTGCTCACGCCGATGCCGCCCGAGAGGGTGAACTGGCCGCCGATCACCTGGTTGCCGACGATGTACATGTCGTAGTCACCGGCACAGGTCATATTGATCTGGGGCTTGTTGCGGTTGCTGGTCGTGTTGTGCCAGAAGATGTTGTCGCGGATGATGATACCCACGGGGTTGGTTGCTCCGCAACCGATGGCGTTGACGGTGTTCTCGATAAAGTAGCAGTTCTCGATGATGTTGTTGTCACACGAGGCGTTGAACGCGATGGCGCCTGTACTGGATGACTTGCCGTTGTGCATGGTGAAAGTGCAGTTGTCGGCATGCAGGCTGCTGTTCACGCCACCGAAGACGATGCCCACATACTCAAAGGTCACGTTCTTCAAGTTGGCGTTGCCGTTTTCGCCCAGCATCCAGAATCCTTTGGGGTTGCTGTCCTCGGCGTCGCGGGTAACGACAGCCGTGTCGGCGGGAGCGAAGTCAGCATTGCCGTTGATGGTGATCTGCACACCGTTGGCCATCTTGATGACGTCATTGTTCACGAGTTGCAGCGCGTCGCCCTCAGCAATGGTGAAATCAGCGCTCACAAGATAGGAACCGTCGTCCTGAAGGGTCACGCCCGTGCCCTCGATCTGGCTCAGCGAGTCAAAGGTGTACACGTTGCCAGTGCCGTCGGTAGTGAAGTCGTCGGCCATGGCTCCAGCAGCGATGGCTGCCAAGAGAATGAATGAGTAGAATTTCTTCATAAAATGAGTAGTAATTTATTGGTTGATAAGTGAATAATTGCTAGCAAGAATTATGCTTTGCGGATAAGCAGTTGCAAAATTAGTCATTATTTACCAACCATTGCTTTTGCGCTCGACAAATTTTCAACAAAACCCGCAGTAGCAACGGGTATTTCAAGGTTTTTTCTCGCTGGAATCACCCTATTGTGCAATCGAAATCTTAAGAAGCGGCAAAAAACGTTGTCTCCGCATGTTGATGGTTTGCAATAAATGTTATAACTTTGTAACCAAATTATTTATCAAGAACCATCCAATGAATTACTCGTTTGTCGATTTCCTGGCCTTGTTAGGTGCCGTGTGTCTGTTCCTGTACGGAATGAAGATCATGAGCGAAGGTTTACAGAAGACCGCTGGTAGCCGCTTGCGTTCCATCCTTGCCTGGATGACCAAGAACCGTTTCCTTGCTATCGTTACAGGTGTTGTTATCACAGCGTTGATTCAGAGTTCGTCGGCCTCGGTATCGATGGTTGTCAGCTTTGTCAACGCAGGTTTGATGCCGCTTGAACAGTCGTTGGCGGTGAGCTTCGGTGCTGCGTTGGGAACAACGTTCACCGAGTGGATTATCGCCATCTTCGGCTTCAAGGTCAAGATGTCGGCCTTCCTGCTGCCTCTGTTGGCCTTTGCCGTTCCCATGCTTTTCATCAAGCGCAACAACTACAAGAACATCGGTGAGTTGCTCATCGGTTTTGCCTTCTTGTTCATGGGTCTGGATGCCATCAGCGCCAATGTGCCCGACTTGTCCAAGTCGCCTGAGATTTTCTCATGGCTGCAGCAGTACACGTCGATGGGCTTCTGGTCGATTCTGATATTCACCCTTGCCAGCTGGGTCATCACGATGATGATTCAATCCAGTGCGGCCACGTTTGCCATCGTGCTGATTATGGCGGCCAAGGGATGGATCTCGTTTGACATCGGTTGTGCCATGGTGCTCGGTGCAAGTATCGGTACCAGTATCACGCCGCTGTTGGCCTCGTTGGGTGGTAATGCCGAGGCCAAGAAGGCCGCTCTGGGCCACGCCCTGTTCAACCTCTTCGGCGCCGTGTGGGTGCTGGCCGTGTTCCAGCCCTTCGTGTCGATGGTGACCTGGGTGGTTAAGGACCTGTTCGGCCTGGGCGATCCATTGGCCTTGTACAATAGCGTGAAGGCAGGAGCCAGTGTCGAGGAGGGAGCCTTGATGCAGGAGCAGGTGGCCATGTCCATCGGTATGACGATGTTCCACACGATTTTCAAGTTGTGCAACCTGTTGATCATGATTTGGTTCACCAAACTCTATGTCAAGTTGCTCAACGCCATTATCAAGAGCAAGAAGAAAGAAGACGAGGAATTCCAGTTGAAGTATATCCAGGGTGGTCTGATGAGCGCCAGCGAGTTGAACATCGACCAGGCCCAGAGGGAAATTGTCGTGTTTGCCGGACGCGTCGAGCGCATGCTCGGTATGGTCAAGGAGCTTGTACATACCAAGACCGGTACGCCCGAGTTCAACAAGATTTATTCGCGTATCCAGAAATATGAGGACATCACCGACCGCATGGAGTTTGAGATCGGCAGTTACCTCAACAAGGTGCTGGATGGCCGATTGAGTAGCCAGGCCAAGGCGCGCGTCGCAAGCCTGTTGAGCATCATCAGCGAGCTGGAGAGCATCGGTGACAGCTGTAACAACATCGCCAAGGCCCTCGTCCGCAAGGAGGAGGCCGATGCCCACTTCAACGAGTACAACTATGCCAACATTGACGAGATGCTGCGTCTTGTGAGCGAGGCGATGACCAACATGCTTGCCGTGCTCAGCGACATAGACAACGTCACTGCCGAGGACCTCATGCGCAGCTACAACAAAGAGCGCGAAATCAACAACTTCCGCAACGCATGCCGTACCGAGAACATCGAGAATGTCAACCAGAAGAAGTATCCTTACAAGGCGGGTATCTTCTACATGGACATTGTCTGCGAGGCCGAGAAGTTGGGCGACTTCATCGTCAACGTCATCGACAGCATGGAGGATATCATGCGTCGCAGTAGTTCGGTCACCAGCGGTCTCCCCATCGGTGAGCTCAATCCCGAGAAGACCGCTATGGGGAAATAAGCCTGATTGTACAACAAAACACCTGATTGTGATATGAATACTAGAATGAAGTGGATGGCACTTGCTGTTATCCTGATGTGTGCTATGATGACGGGCTGCAAAAACAATACCCAGCAGCCAGTGAGTGGAACCATGGAGAAGGCAGTTGCTGTCGATGGTGCTCCCCAAGCGGTAGCTGACCTGATGAAAAATGTGGTCATCGATGACTGCTATGAAACACTGATGGAGGACAAGATGACTGGCGTGAGCGTGTGGAGCCTGATGAAATGCTCTGACGAGGTATCCAGTGAGGGCTATGGCTTCGTCGTTGCCAAGGGTGACGTGAATACGGCATTACCCCAGATGCGCCACGGCAGGATGCCGCGTGCACGCTATGATACCGCTACGGGCGACCTGTGGGTTCTGGGTAGCGATGCCGAAGGTACCGGAATCAATGTCGAGCGTCCCTACTTGCTGCGCTTTGATCAGGACGGATATGCGAGCATTGCCTACTCCATCGACCCCTACGAGATGCAGGAAGCCTTGTGCAAGGTGCTGACCTATAGCATTGATGGTCAGGATATCACTTTCTACGCCAATGGCGAAAAACTGACAACAGTCACCAACCATATTGAGGATATGGGTGGCTTCATGGACGATGCCATCTACATCGGCGAACAGATTGCCTACGGCATCGAAGGTCCCTTAACGGTCCAGGTGACCCCAGGCGTGAACTTTGTAGTGGGCAAGGTGCTGCACTACGATGATATGCCCACTATCTGCGCAACGGTTACACTGACCGATGGCGGTTTCACCCTGAGCGACTTCCGCCTGCAAACCGCCGAATAGTCTGCCCTTCATCTTGATAGGAGGCTATAGGCGCGCTGCCAGATTTAGTCACTAGTTTATGATTCTTGATAAACCATTGTGAGGAAATGTGCGTAATATTTTCCCAAAATGGTGGAAATGTCACGCATTTATTATATATTTGCCCCACATATCAATGAATAGTAACCATTAACGAATAAGATTATGAAGAAGATCTACACATCATTATTGGCTGTAGTCCTGCTTATGACCACGGGTTGTAATACAGGTCTGTTAGGCAACTTAGGCGGCTTGGGCGGCGAGACCGGTAACGGCACGACGACAGGCGGCGGCCTGGGTGACGTGCTTGGCGGTGTGCTTGGCAGTGTGTTAGGTACTTTGGGTTCCCAAAATACGATCGACGGCCTGTTGGGCTTGGTTATCGGCAGTGTCAAGGTACAGGAGAGCGAGTTGTACGGGGCCTGGTACTACATCGAGCCGGCTTGTGCTTTCACCAGCGAGAACCTGCTGGCCAAGGCTGGTGGTGCTGTTGCAGCCGAGAACTGTATTGAAAAATTGGCTCCCGTATATCAGGGTGTCGGCATCAATTCCCAGAACACCCAGTTCCAGTTCACTCAGGATCATAAGTTTGCTGCCAACTTAAGAGGAATTCCCTTGAGCGGCACTTACACCTATGAGCCGTCCAGCGGTACCATCCGTTTGCAGATGACGCTCTTCTCGACCAATGCTTACATCACTCGCACGTCAAAGGGTCTGGGCCTCACCTTCGAGAGCAAGAACCTGCTGAAGGTGCTCCAGGTGGCAGCTGCCATGAGTGGTAACAGCACGTTGCAGACTGTTGGCGACCTGAGCAAGCAGTACGAGGGTGTGCGCTTGGGCTTCAATATCGCCCCGGCCAGGTAATCGTGATATCACCCTCGATAGAATGTGACAACAAAGCACAGCACACCTCTTGTGGCGGGTTGTGCTTTGATTATGCTTTAGAGCAACCTTGTTTGTTTTTTGTTGATGAATATCAATAATTTGTTGAAAATTAGATTGGTTAGTACAATTCAATTGATTGAAATCCGTTAAATAGTCATATCTTTGCGCCTCGATGGACGAAATCATCAGGACATACGACCCGATTACACTCGATGAGATGAGTGGCATCAAGCTGATGAACCGCACCGACACCAAGTTTGTCACTACGGTTGATCGGTTGCGCCTGCTCTTGGCTCTTGCCCATGATGATTACCGCGCCCAGGATATTAATGGCGGGCGCATCGCCAGCTACTATACGGCCTACTTCGACACGCCCGACAACAACATGTACATCGTGCATCAGAACGGACATGCCGGCCGCCAGAAGCTGCGCATCCGCTCTTACATTGACTCGGGGCTGAATTTCCTGGAGGTTAAAACCAAGAACAATCACGGGCGCACTAAGAAGAAACGCGTCGATATGGTCGGCTTTGACCCGAAGAATCCCGACCATGGCATCCGTTTCCTGCGTCAGGATGCTCAGTACAAGAGTTATGATGAGTTCCTGAGCAAGCATCTGCGCTACGATCCCACTATCCTGAGCGAGCAATTGGAAAACCATTTCCATCGCATCACCCTTGTGAATAAGGCCAAGACCGAGCGTCTGACCATCGATACCGACCTGTGTTTCCACAATCTGGTCACGGGTAAGGATGCGGACCTCACGGGACTTGTCATTATCGAACTCAAGCGTGACGGTTTGCAACCCTCGCCCATCCTGGGGATGCTACGGGAATTGCGCATCAAGCCGAGCGGCTTCAGCAAGTACTGCATGGGGTCGGCGCTAACCAATCCATCGTTGAAGCGCAACAATTTCAAGGAGCGCCTCCGTCTGGTAGAGCGATTGCTGTCCAGAACACGACTTCAGGAATCAACATTAACGAACTAAAAAAGGAAAAAACACAATTATGAGATTATTACAGGATTTATCAGCCTTAGATGACGGTGCTGGCGTTGTTCATGATGTTGTGAGCCATGCCGCCGCTGGATTCAGGTGGTATGATGCCGCCGGTGTCAGCGAGATGCTGATGCGGTTCGGCTTCTTCATGCTGGTATTGTTTTTCATCGTTTATTTCTTGTATTACCGCAAGACGCACCGCCGCGATTATTTCTTCACCCTCGTCTTGTTGAGTGTGAGCATCTTCTTCCTCATCTACCTGTTGGGTAGCGTGAAGGTGAAAATCGGGTTTGCCCTGGGATTGTTTGCTATCTTCGGCGTGTTGCGCTACCGCACTGAGACAATACCCGTGCGCGAGATGTCCTATATGTTCGGCGTCATCAGCCTTTCGGTCATCAATGCATTAGCCGACTCGTTGAGTTTTGTCGAGTTGTTAGTTCCCAATATTGCGATAGCCGTGCTCATCTGGTTGTTTGAGACCTTTGTGCTGCGAGCCAGTATAGCCAGCAAACTCATCCTATATGATCGCATTGAACTCATCACGCCAGAGCGCCGCGAGGAACTCCTCGAGGACCTGCACAAGCGCACGGGCTTGAAAATTACTAAGGTCAATGTGGGGTCTATCGACTTCCTCAAGGACACCGCAATCCTCAAGATAGAATATGAGAATGACGGTGGCGGGGCAAGTCATGTTAACGACACCCTAAAAATTCCAAAATACGAATGGCAGGACGTAAAAGAAAACAATTAGCAGCATTGCTGCTCATGTGCGCCGCACTGTTCCCGACATCATTGCTTGCCGATGATGCCGGGTTGATCGTTTCGGCTGAGGCTTCTCGCAAGCTCGCCAAGGGTTTGAACACGGGCTTTGAAGTCGAGTTCCGTTCCCGCAACAACTTCCGTACGGCCGACCGCGTGAGTCTGGGCGCGGATATCAGTTACAAGGCGCTCTCGTGGCTCAAGGTGAGCGCGGGCTACAACCTGTTGATTGACAACAACCGCGAACAGATTACCTATCAGGACGATGAGGTGAGTTACAACAACTGGCGCCCCAGCTATTGGGGACTGCGGCATCGCTTTAACGTGTCTCTCACCGCCAGCCGCAAGGTGCAGCGCGTCACGATCAGCCTGCGTGAGCGTTGGCAATATACTTATCGACCCTCAAAAATCATTGACAACTTTGACTTTGACGAGGGAGAATGGGAGGACTACGAGGTGCGCGGCAAGGGCAAGAATGTGCTGAGAAGCCGTCTGCAACTCGAATGGGACATTCCCAAGTGGAAGTTCGATCCGTTTGCCAGTGTGGAATTCCATACGACACGCGATCTGGAAAAGACGCGTATCATTACGGGTGTGGACTATAGCGTGAAGAAAAAGCACAACTTCCAGCTCTACTACAGATATCAAATCTCTGGCAGCAGTGATGAGCCCAATATCCACATGTTGGGCATGGGTTACACTTATAAGTTCTAAATGATCATAAGCGATATGAGAAAAATAATATACGGGCTGTTTGTCGTGACAATGGGTATCGTCCTGGTGTCTTGTCAGAAGGATGATACCGACATGGGTGATATCATCGCCCAGTATCAGGTTGAGCCCGCCGAGATAGCACTTGATTTCTCTGCCTTGACCGAGGCACCTGACGTGCCTGTCACCGACGAGGCTGACTCGGCCTATAACGACTATGTGGAGAATACTGCTTGGAACAAGGTCATCAGTATCGCTTTTGGCGGTGAGACTCCTGTAGTGACGGGTACTGTTCCTGGTGTGGTTGTGCAGACCAGTGGCAATCATGTCACAATTGTGAATATGTCTGGCCCTGTGAAGTTTGTCGTGAGCGGCAAGACCACTGATGGCTCATTGAAATTTTACGGAGACAAGCGATTCCAGGTCATGCTCAACAACGCTGAAATCACCAATCCTAGCGGCGCTGCCATCAACAATCAGGGCAGCAAGACCATGTATCTCGTGCTGGCTGACGGCTCGGTTAATCGCTTGCAGGATGGTCCCGACTATGTCATGGTCGAAGAGGAAGACCAGAAAGCCGCACTCTTCAGCGAGGGACAGATCGTCTTCAGCGGTAAGGGTGAACTTAGTGTGGTTGCTCAGGGGCGTGGAGGCATCCGCAGTGACGACTACATCCGTGTGCGCCCCGGTGTGAAAATATACGTCAACAGTGTGGCTCTTGACGGCCTGCGTGCCAACGACGGCATCATCATCGATGGTGGTGTCATCAACGTGGAGACAACTGGCGCTGGTGCCAAGGGTGTGCGCAGCGGTGGTGTGATGGCTGTCAACGGTGGCCGTCTCGTTGCCATCAGCCATGGCGACACCAGGATCGAAACTGTCGATGGTGTGGCCGACACCTCGGCTTGTGCGGCGCTTTATTGCGATACTCTGGTAACCGTTAATGCGGGAACTCTTAAATTTATGGCCACAGGTGATGGCGGCAAGGGATTGAATGCCAAACATCAGGTGGTGGTTCATGGCGGCTCGTTCCAGGCAGTGGCCACGGGAACCAAGAAACTTAAGAAACCCAGGGGTGTCAAGATTGATGGCAACTTCAGCATTGATGGCGGTTACTTTTATACCTACAGCCGCCGCAGCGATCCGCTTGAGGTGGACGGAACCACAACGGTGGCCCCGGGCTATAAAACCTATGATAAGGGCCCGAAAGTGTTGACCATCTCTTATTGATAGAACAGATTTACTGTCTGGAAAAGATAATATTGACGTTATGAAGAAAATATTGTTTGCTATATGGGCTGTGGCAACTGCATTGAGTGCCCATGCCCTCAGCGGTGACGTGAATGGTGACGGAGAGGTCACCATCAGCGATGTGAATGCCGTGATCGATATCATCTTGAGTGGAGACTATAATAGTCCCGCTGCCGATGTCAATGGTGACGGAGAGGTGGGTATCAGTGACGTGAACGCTGTCATCGACATCATCCTGGGTGGCGGTAGCCAAGAAACGCTCACGCCCAAGGAAATCACCCTTGATGACAGCGAACTGGTCGAGCCCACCGAGTATATTACCCAGGACGAGGATGCTCCCGATTATGGTGACTTTGTCGAGAATACTATCTGGGCAACAACAGTCAATATTACCTTTGACGGCGAAACGGCCACAGTAACTGGCAATCCCAGTAGCGTGATTGCCAGTGTCAATGGCGCCCATGTGACCATCACCAGTGCTGCCAAGCGCGTGAAATATGTAGTTACTGGCTCGACCAGCAATGGTTCGCTTAAGTTTTATAGCGAGCGCAAGTTCCAGCTCCAGCTGAATGGTGTTGACATCACCAATCCCAATGGTGCCGCAGTCAACAACCAGTGCGGCAAGTCGTTGTACCTCGTGGTGAACGCAGGCACAGTCAACACCCTGCGTGACGGAGAGGATTATGCCATGGTCGAGGGCGAGGACCAGAAGGCGGCTGTCTTCAGCGAGGGCCAGATTCTTCTCAGTGGCAAAGGTCTGCTCAATATTTATAGTGTGGGCCGCCATTGTCTGGCCAGTGACGACTATGTGTTGGTGCGTCCGGGTACCAAATTGTACCTCAACAGCACCAGTGGTCATGGCATCAAGGCCAAAGACTATGTCCACATCAAGGGTGGTGTCATCAACATGGAAATTGCTGCCGACGGTGCCAAGGGTATCAACTGCGACAGTCTCGTCAATATCACGGGTGGTCGTACAACCATCATCACCAGTGGCACATCTAAAGAAGAGTTGGATTCGTTAGGCAATCCCGTTTCGACGGGCGCTGCTGGCGTCAAGGCCGATTGTGGTTTCACCATGAGAGGCGGTCAACTCAATATCAAGTGCACCGGCGATGATGCTAAGGGCGTCAACGTGGCTAGATCCTTGACGTTTACGGGTGGCGAACTGAATGTGGTGGCTTTAGGCCATCAGGTGGCCGTAGCCCCCAAGGGCGTGAAATGTGATGTGGACTGCACCATCCAGGGCGGTTCCTTCTATAGCTGTGCCCTCTATGGCCGTGCCATCGATGTCGAGGGGACCCTTACCGTTGCCGAGGGTTACACCTCCCGCAACGACAGCGACGAGCGCCTCTTCGAGGTCATCTACTAATAATCAAATACCTATTATTTAGCAGCGGTTTTTAGGGCTGTGTCGAGGTTGGGGCCGGAGTAGGAAACGAGGCCTGTGGAATCGACCACGGCATACCAGGGCATGGAGTTGATGCCGAGCAATTGAATACCTTGTTCGAGCGGGCCGCCAGGTGCCCAATAGTGTTGACGTGACTCACCGGCAATGGTTTTGTGCCAGTTGAGGGTGTCGCTCTCGGCTAGGACGTCAAGGATGTGGATGTCTGGATTCAGCCCTTGCAGTTTTTGGTTTAACGTTTGACGATCGGTCTGCGGATTGGCCCACAGGGTGATGAGGGTGACGTGTTTGGCCAGGTTGATTTCTTCAAAGCCGCCACCGTGTTTGAACAGTGTGAGCGTCATCAGGCGTGGCATGATTTTGCTCTTGTGGCCCGTAGGAGAGCCTGTCAGCGGTGTCGCCAGCGATTCAGGACGAGCCTTGATGTCGATGCTATGAAGCAGTTTATCCACTTTTTCGCGGTCATTGTAGTTGCTGTAATCCACGGCGAGCAGTACGGTCGATAGCATGTCGCTGGGGTGCTCACGTACATATTTCTCGATGGCTGCATCCAGACGGCTGGGATTGGGGTCATTGTAGAAGGCGGCATGTTCGTCGCGGAATAGCTGCCAATCCTCGTTCACCTTGTTACCCTTGACCTTGATATGCATTGCTGTGCCTGCATCGCCTTTCAATTTCAGGTGGTCGCCATTGGCGGCTACAACCATTGCCAACGGGTCGCCTCGGTGGGTACACACGGCTACAATGATGGGCTGTGATGACGTCCCTTTAAAGGAAAAATGCCCTTTTTTGTCTAGATTCACCCGCTCGTCAACGATGCCCGAATCACCGCGGAAGATGACCCTGACGTTCTTACCATGGAGGTTCGTCAGATTGCCGTCAATCTTGAAACTGTCGCTGGTGCATGAGGCAAGCGACAAGACTGTGAGCCAGAGGATAATGTGTTGTAAAAGCCTCATTGATTGCATCTTTAAGCTTTAATATCTAACCTTCAAACACCGTGTTTCTCAAGGTTCCCGCCAGTCACCATGCTTCTTGATGAGCTCAATCAGGCGGTCGATAGCCGATTCCTCAGCAATATTCATCTCGATGCACTCTTTGCCCTTGTACAGGCTGACGCGTCCTGCTGCGGCTCCCACATAGCCATAATCAGCGTCGGCCATCTCACCGGGGCCGTTGACGATGCATCCCATTACACCGATTTTGAGATGGGTGAGGTGGGCAGTGGCTGCTTGCACACGCTTGACGGTCGTTTGCAGGTCAAACATCGTCCTGCCGCATCCAGGGCAGGAGATAAACTCGGTCTTGCTCATGCGCTGGCGTGCGGCCTGCAGGATGGCAAAGGCATATCTCACTACCTCGGCGTTGCTGTGGCTATTGGGCGCTTCGAGCCAGATGCCATCGGCGCGGCGGTTGAGCAGCACGGCTCCCATGTCGGCGCCGGCCTTGACCTGCAGCCACTCGTTTGAACTGTCGCCATAGGTGTTGCGGATGATTACGGGACAGTTGATGCCAGCTTTGTCCATCGCATGGGTCAAGGCCTGTTCCTCGCCGGGGATGTTCTTGCCAACGGGGGTGATGACAAGCACTGTGTCGCTGCGTCCGCGTAGGAATTCGAGCCTATTTACAGGCGTTGTGGCAGGCAGTTGCAAGAAGCGAAGCTTCGTGGCTGGGCAGCGGTCCCACTCACCCAGGGTGAGCAGCGGATAGACGTTGCGCTCGCCGCTCCAGCGGTCAAGGGGCACCAGGAACTGATGCATGCCGTCGATTAAGCCATCAGCGCTATAGTAGAAATCGGGCTGCAGCTCAGCACCGTCAAGTTCGTAGGGGCGGTAGCTGGCAATTACCACTGGTGGCATATTGCCGCCGATGCGTTCACCCACGGTGATTGTCTGGCGGCGCATGGGATTTAATGGGTCATAACCCTCGCTAAATTCTCCCTCAATGGGATTGTGGCCCTCGCGTGAGGCGATGTAGTCCACCAGTTTGCGCGCCACGGGGACTTCAAACTCAGGATCCTCGCTGAGAGAGACACGGATGGTGTCTCCCAATCCCTCGGCCATGAGTGCTCCAATGCCCACAGCGCTCTTGATGCGTCCGTCCTCACCAAATCCAGCCTCGGTCACGCCCAAGTGCAGCGGGAAGTGCATATCCTCGCGGTCCATGGCATCCACCAGGCGGTGTACCGCCTCGACCATGACCACAACGTTAGAAGCCTTCATTGAGATGACTACGTCCATGAAATTCTCCTTCACCAGTACGCGCAGGAACTCCATGACACTCTCGACCATGCCTTCGGCGGTGTTGCCATAGCGGCTCATGATGCGGTCGCTGAGTGAGCCGTGGTTCACGCCCAGACGCAGGGCGGTGTGATGCTGGCGGCACACTTCGAGCAGGGGCAGCAGTGCCTCGCGGATGCGCGCCAACTCGGCATGGTATTGCTCATCGGTATATTCCACCTGCTTGAATGTGCGTGCCGGATCGACAAAGTTGCCTGGATTGATGCGCACGCCCTCGCACACGGCAGCTGCCGCAATGGCGGCTTGGCGGTTGAAGTGGATATCGGCAATGAGCGGTATATCACAACCTGCAGCCCTCAGTCCGCGGGCCATTTCACCGATGCATTGGGCCTGCTTCACGCCTTGGGCCGTCAAGCGGACATAGTCTGCTCCGGCATAGGCAATGCGTTGGCACTGGGCGCCACTGGCAGCGATATCATCGGTAGGTGTATTGGTCATCGTCTGTACGCGCACAGGCCAGTCACTACCCATAGCAATTTGACCTACGGATACGCTGACAGTCTCACGGCGGTGATAGTTGAACGTTTTATTCATTATATTTTATCCTTACTTTGCTTGTCGTTTATAGTTTTAGCCTAAAAATCTCATGGTTAACGATACACAGGCGAAGCCTACCACCACACCTGCCAGCACCTGCAACAGGTCGTGGCGCTTGAGTATCAGTCGTGCAGACCCTAATCCTCCAGCCACGATGATGATGAAGCTTAGGAGCCAGAACAGGTCAAAGGCGCTCAAGTCTTGCACGTGGATCTGGTAAACCAGGGCAATGAGTCCACCGATGCCCGCCATGTGGGCACTGATTTTCCACTTGAGGTTAATCAATGCCATGACAAACGCTGTGATGGCCGAACCCACCATGAACATTGTGAACCATCGGGGAGAATGGCAGTAGTACAGGTAGTAGGCCGCCGCTAGATAGCACAGGCCGGTAAACACGTAGGGGATGAAACGCTGTTCCCTGATATCGACGTGCAGGTCCTTGACCAACTTGAAGTGCCGCAGCACGCTCAGGAAGATGAGCGGCAGGATGCACGTGATACCCATGCAGACAAGCAGCACAGCCACGCGAGTGCCATAGGGCAGCACACAAAGCACCGATGTGGACAACACCAGAAAGACGCCATAGGTCGGCATCATTATCGGGCTGAGTGCGGTGGACATGATGTTGGCTAAGCCGGCGATAAACTTATTGACTGTATATCGTTTCATTTGGGTTTATAGTCTATAGTTGTCAGTTCTCTCCTAACTTCTCACTCCTGACTCCTAACTCTTAACGGAATCACCTTGCCATCTTGCGGCGGACGGTGCTGCTGGGAATCTTGAGTGCGTCGCGGTATTTGGCCACCGTGCGCCGCTCCAGTTTGTAACCCATCTCCTTGAGGCGGTCACACAGGGCGTCATCGCTCAGCGGGTGTTTTTTGTCCTCTTCCTCAACGAGTTTCTTCAAGTCGTCATACACCTCATGTCTGGATGCTCCGTTGATGTCCTCGCTGAAGAAGGATTTCAGGCTCTTCACGCCCCAGGGTGTCTGCACATACTTGTTGCTCACGGCCCGTGATACCACCGACACGTCCTTGCCAATCATGTCGGCAATCTGTTGCTGTCCCAGTGGTCTCAGATCCCGCTCATCGCCACTCATGAAGTAGTCGGGCTGGCACTTGACGATGGCACTCATCGTGTTGAACAATGTCTCCTGTCGCTGCTTGAGCACCTCGATAAACATGCTGGCGCGCTGATAGGCATCCTGTATCTGTTTTTTCTCCTTGTTCTCCTTGACGGTCAGTGCGCTGGCGCTGCGGTAACGCTCGTTCATCAGGGCGTAGCTTTCGCTGATTTGCAGTGTGGGGATATTGTTGCGCAGTGTCACTGTCACGCGTTCTGTCTCCTCATCCAGTTCCACATCAAAGTCGGGCGTGACCTGGTAGCTGGTGTCCGAACGTGACCCGAAGGCGTTGCCGGGGTAGGGATTGATGCCGCGGCGGATCTGGTGCTTGAACACCTCCTCCAATCGCTCCTTGTCCACTCCCATGCGGCGACTCATGATGTCAAACCTCATGCCTGCCAGTTCATCGAAGTATTTCTCGACCATCTCGATAGCCAGTTCCACGTCCTCGGTGCCTTCCTTGCGGCGCAACTGCAGCAGCATGCACTCGCGTAGGTCGCGAGCTGCGATGCCCGGTGGGTCGAGCGTCTGCACTATGGCCAGCATCTCATCGACCTGACGGGCGTCCACCATGTAACCATCGTTAAACGTCACATCGTCGGCGATCTCTGCTGTCGAACGGCTAAGGTATCCGTTTTCCTCGATATTGCCCACAATGGCCCGAGCAATGATCATCTGGGTTTCGTCCAACTCCAATTCGCCCAGCTGGTCAGCCAGGTACTCGGTCAGCGTCTTCTCGCTCACCGCCGTGGGAGCATAGTACTCATCGTCACGACTACGGTTGTTGGCAAAGTAACGGTACCAGGCCATGGTGTCGTCATCGCCGTTGGTCTCGGCATTCACCTCTTCGTTGGGGACACGGTTATTGTCACGCTCATTGTCATTATCGTTACCGCCCGTGTCATAGTCATCGTTGTCGTCTTGCTTTTTCTCAAGTGCTTGAATTTCATTGACCTTGTTGTCAATGAACTCGGCCATCTCGGCATCGTTTTTCTCCAGCACCAGTCCCAACAAGCGCTGCTGCTCCAGCGCCAGGCGTTGAGTCTGTTTCTGCTCCAGTGTGAGTCCCTGTTTTGCCATAGTCGTAAGAGGTTTTTTAAAGTCTTCTTTAACCCACAAAGATAGTAAAACTTTTTAGCATCCATATCATGCTACCGTTTTTTTATTTTGAGAACGATATAGATGTAGGTCCATGAATTGAATGAAACCGCGAATTACGCGAATATTACGAATTGATTTTGGCTTTCACTTGGTGTTTGTTTCTTTGATAGTGAACAAGGGGACGGTTCCCCAGTCACAAAAACTCAAAGAGTTTTCATGACAGACGAACCGTCCCCGAGCAGCCACCATCAGGTGGCTTAATTGCCGCCGCTTGACAGCAACAGGTCGATGAGGGCTGTCACATCAGCGATAGTGATGTTGGTGTCCCCATTCACATCTGCGCAGATGGAGCAAGCTCCGTTGTCAGTACCCAGGAGGTAGTCGATGAGGAAGGTAACGTCAGAGATCGCTACATTGCCGTCATGGTTCACATCTCCCAGCTCATAGCCGTGGCCGTTCTGGAACAGCGTCACTTCCTGCTTGTTACTCCACTCGCTCTCGGTACCATCCTTATATAAGGCCTTCACCTTATAGACATAGGTGCCCTCGGCCTCAAGATTTGTCACCGTGTAGAACTTCTCAGTGATGTCAGTGATGAGTCGGTAGGTGGTGTCACCAGTCTCGTTGGCACGGAGGTTAGCGTTTGTAGTGATGTCACCCGGGTAGATGTACACGCTCTGGATGGCAGTGTAGTTGGAACGGGCCTGTACACGCACGCGGTCACTTGATGAGCAGTTCAGCACAACGACGATTTCCTGGAAGTCTTCCATGTCTTCGGAGTTCAGCGTGTAGTCTTGATAAGCTGAGCCTGTAGAAATCCTGACTTGAGCCACACCATAGTTGGCGGGATTGAAGGACTTAACCCTTGCCACTACGCTCACCTTGTTGTTACCGGTCAAATCGAGTGTCGGGCTGACGAGGGCACCATAGGTGGTGGTCCACCAACTGGAGGTAGCACCCGTGATAACAAAGCCATCATTGACATAGAAGTTGTTCTCGGCACTCCAGCCCTCGGGCAGATAGTCGGTTGCCGAATTGACCACATTGGGCAGGTTACCTTCTTCGTTAGTAACAGCTTCGATATCTGACAGATCGCAGATACTGATAGCCTCGGGGCCATTAGGTTTGGTCATTACCTCAAGGGTGTAGCTGGTTACATTCTCGTCCGGGGTCTGGTCGGTCCAGTCGGCACGGAACTCAGTCAGGTTGATATACTCCTCGACAACGGGTTGCATCACGGGAGTGTAAGTCTCGATGAGGCCCTGTCCCGTCAAGTTGACGGTTACACTCTCGGCTCCGTCGCTGGCCAGCGTCAAAGTGGCGTTGTAAGTCTGTACAGCAGCCGGTGAGAAAGTTACAGTCACGGTCACACCATTGGCGGCATTGCTCTTGTTGATGACCATGGGATTAACCGCAAACACACCGTTAGGATCGTTGAGCGTGAGCGTGATGTTGTCTGTCAGAGCCAAGCCTGTAACGGTAAACGTCTTGGTGATGCTGGAATTCACCGCCGTGGCACCACAGTTAATGTTTTCGGCCGAAACCTCGATGGTGGGATCGGTAATGGCGCCCTTCATGTACCAGAAGCTGGCAGTACCGTCGTTGTTGATAACCATTTCGGTCACGGGTTTGCCCAGATAGCCGGCATTGCCCGAGATGTTGCCACTGGCAGTCATATTGAGCTTGGCGGCTGGTGTCGAGTTATCGGTGAACTCGGTTTTGCCATTTCTGGGCCATGTGTCGCCACTCTCGTTGTTGGTAGACAAGGAGTTGTCGGCGGGCATGATGGTTACCAACTGGATGTTCTGGTTGTTGGGCGTATTGGCCTGCCAGCGACTGGCGTCGTATGTGATGTGGTGGATCAATAGACCTTGAGCGGGCAGATAGCGGTCCCATCCCTGTTGCCTGCGGTTCTCAATGATGAAGTACTCGTTGCCGTTGATGTCGCTCTGGATGAACAAAGCCTTGTCGGTCTCTTCATTCTTCTGATTCCAGATGGGCAAGGTGTAATAGAGTCCAGGAGTGGGAATGACGTAGTCAACCCAACCCATGAAGTTCTTCTCATAGGCCGAATAGCCTACGGGAGTATAGGTGTCGTTGGCATAGCAACCAGTGTCCATGATGTCCCAATAACCCATGCCATAGTGGCCGCCATAGTTTGTATCATAGAAGTCGGGCAGACCCAAGCAGTGACCAAACTCGTGGCAGAAGGTACCGATACCATCGATGGTGCTACCGTTGTCGTTGCTGCCGTGCACCTCGTTGAACACGGCGAAATTGTTCACATATACGTTACTGCCGCTGGGACGGAAGGCTCCGTTACCACCCAGGCCATAGTATGCCGCCGACTGGAGATTCCAGTTGCAGGGCCAGACTGCACTGGGGACGGTGTAGGAAGCTTGAGCCTCGCCCACACCGGCATAGATGACGATGACCACGTCACAATAGTTGTCACTGTTGGTATCAAAACGATTGAACGACACACCGTCGGCAGCAGCCATCTGACAGGCCTCGGTCACCATAGTGCCCAAGCCCTTGTCGTTGCCACCCGAGTCATTGCCGCCGTAGTTCTGGCGGTTCTGGCTCAAGGTGTAAATGCCAAATACCTCAAAATCGGGGTCATATTTCTCGTTAGACTGGTCCTTAAAATACTGCTGAACGCTCGTGCTGCCCGTCAGCATCGCCTGGATAATTTGCTCGCGGGTATTGTTGAACTTCTTGTCCTTGAACTCGACAAGGATGATGGGCACCTTGCGGGTTCCCTGAGCAGGAACATCAGCCTCGGCGTTGCTGCCGCCCACGCCAAAGGCGGGCTTGCCCTGTATGGGCTTAAATTCCTTGTGAGGCATCGTCAAGTTTTTGCGCTGAGCTTCAATAAACGCTACTTCGCTGGCTGTACGCTCATTGGCCTCATGGGCACGTACAGCGGTCAGACCTGTCAGTGATGAGTTGTAGTAGTAGTCACCATCGTCACCCAGGGCAACCATCAAGCCGTCGCTGGTGAGCAGGGCATGATTAAAGGCGTTACCCACGGCCTGCACCTTCAAGGTGGTACCGTCACTTTGTTTCAATGTGTGCCAACCGGGTTTAGCGGGCACTGCCATGGCTGCGATTGCACAACACAGCAATAGCATCAGAGTAATACAAATTTTTTTCATTTGATTTTTGAAATTTGAATTTTGGTTGTTAATTGGTTGATTTGTTACAATCTATTCATAAATTTAGCGCTGCAAATTTAATAGATTAATTGATTATAGCCATATAAATCTTTCAAATTCAAAGTAACACTACTAAATATAGTAAGGCAAGAAATACGATTCCGAACTTCATCACTTTTTCCTGCCATCAAATATCGGCTGTTGAAAATGAATGAGTTAGTTGCTGAAAGTGGGAGGCTTATAAAAAACATTGGCAGAATTAAGCAGTGCTCGCTTAATTCTGCCAACGGATAGGGCAATGATTAATTTATTTCGCCAGAATTAAATCTATTAGGGCTGTGACATCGGACACGTTGATGTTGCCGTTGCTGTCCACATCAGCCGCTGTGGTGTTAAACGGCGAAGGAGTGGCGCCCAGGAGGAAATCAATCAGCGTAGTCACGTCTTCAATATTCACATAACCATCTTCGTTCACGTCACCCAGGGTGAAGGACATGTTGACGGTGAAGTGGTGGGGGTCCAGTTCGCCGAACACTGGTTGCTGATAGCGGTGTCCCGACTCGTCGGCACCGAAGACGTAGTAGTCAACCTCTGATGCCTGGTGATAGCCCTTGATGTAGCCCACATATTCATCGGGATTGCCGGTGGCTGTCATGTGTGCAGCCTGGTAGGGGCCGTTGTCAATGCTGTAGTATACCAACAGTGAGTCCTCTTTCAGGGGCTTTCCGCTATAGGCGATGAATTTGCTCGTCACGGCAATGGAATCTCCACACTCCTGTGTGCCGTAGAGCACGTCCCTGTGGTCGACAAACAGCATCTCGAAGTCCATCACACCGCGCGTGCGGCAGTGCAGGGCATCGGTGTTTTGCCAACCGGTGCTGTAGGATGTATTGGACACGCCAATCACCTCGTAGCCGGGCATGGCGTCCCTGTAGACCTGGAGCGCACGTTCATTGTAAGTGCTGTTGCTGCCCAGTGGCACATAGACTTGCTTGTTGAGGATCAGGCTGTTGGTATAAGGAGCAAGGGTGTTGCCACCCGGTTCGTCAACGCGGTACACCTTGTAGGGATAGCCCCAGCAGCAGTTGGTTGTGGCGAAATAGTTGGCCACAGACTCATAGTACTCATATCTGCTGTCGGTCTTCGGCAGTTTCGCAATCAGGATTTTATCAGGGGCCAGGTATTTTCCCCAACAGTCGACATGGGCAATGTATTGCCCCTGCGGGTCGATAGTGATGTGGTAGTTGTCGATGCCCAGGTAGTCGAGCATCTTCTGGCGTACGTTGGCCTCGTTATTGTTGTTCTCTGTAATGACCAGATCGTCGCTAACGCCATGTCCGCGTCCATCCTCCATCATGTTGCCTCCGGTGTGTTGCAGGTTCATGCCGTAGAGAGGGATATCCCAGAACGTGGCAAAAACCGAGGGTATGACATCGTCGTAAGGTCGAGGACGATTATACACGTTGTCGACGATGGCAGGAGTCTTGCCGGCAAAGATATACCAGGGACCATAGTCGCGCACCCAGTAGGAATCTGAATTCGCAATCACAAAGGTGACTTGATCCATGTTTACCCCCGCGTTGGTGAAACTCGACCGTGCGCTTGATTGTTGGGACGACAGCACGATGCAGTACACATGGCAGTTCTCGGCTAACGATTTAACCAGGGAAACTGGTATGCCCAGCGGATAGCGAATCGTCACGCCCTGCATGGGCTCAAACTCTGCCACGAAGCGGGGTGCTTCGGTTGGCGCGGGTGTCTCATTGAAGTTGGAGGCCCTCACAGGGGTCCGCATTTCTTCTTCGGACAGGTAGTGAAGTTTTTTCCAGTCGGGTGCTTCTTGTGTCAGTGCTTGGGCGTTAACAAGGCCCGCCGTCGACATCATAGAAGCGAACATGATTAAAGCAAAAAATGAGTTTTTAATTTTCATAATGGCATGAATTAATTAGGATTAATTAGTGCAAAGGTACATTATTTTTATGAATTGAAGTTATGTGCTTGCATAATTTTGCCTTTGTGGCTTGAGAAGATGTAGTCCTCCATCTGGCCACTGAATGCCGTAAGATAACGCGAACTCGATGAAATTTTTCTCTATGAATCAGTGCGTTAGCATCTCCCCCTCTAAGATTAGAGGGGGTGCCCGAAGGGCCGGGGCGTTGATACTACCGCGATGATGTATGCCTTAGGTGGTATCGACGCCCCCCAGCCCCCTCTTATCCAAGAGGGGGAGCTGAGTATCAGCAGTTTTTTTCGTCGAACTCACGTTAAGATAAAATGGGCGGCTGTACGCATCTCGCGTGAGCCGCCTGAAAAAGCTATGAGAAAAAATAAATAGTTGTTATTGTATTGTGATGATGGTTGACGTTATTTGGTGAGAATCTTCTTGTTGAGGTAATCCATGAAGGCATCCTTGTAGTTGTCGCCGATGGGTAGCGAGGCATCACCATCGAGGATGACATGGTTCTTCTTGACCTCACTGATCTTGTTCAAGTTGATGATAAAGGAGCGGTGAATGCGCATGAATGTGTTAGCAGGCAAGTGCTCCTCGATTTTTTTCATGCTTAGCAGTACTATGACGGGTTTGTCTTTATCGTCGCAGATAATCCTCAGATACTCGCTCATGGCCTCAATGTAGCGGATGTTCTCGACGGCGATGCGCACAATCTTGTAGTCACTCTTGACATAGATGATGCCGTCGTCATCGGTAGTAGTAGTGACCTCGGTCATCGCCTGTTGGCGTATTTCACAGATGTCTCTGACCTTTTCAGCCGCCTCTTCAAATTCATCGAAGCCGTAGGGCTTGAGCAGATAGCCGATGGCATTAGCCTTGTAGCCCTCGATAGCGTAGTCGCTATAGGCGGTGGTGAAGACCATGACGGGACCCTTGCTGTGGTCTTTATTCATCGACTTGGCAAAGTCGAGGCCATTCAAGTCGGGCATGTTAATGTCGAGGAAGATGGCATCCACTTCCTGTTTTTCCACAACCTGTTGTGCCTCGATGGCACTATTGCACTGGGCGACCAGTTCCAGATAGGGAATCTTCTTGATATAGGTCACTAATTTCTTGAGCGCTAAGGGCTCATCATCGATTGCAATACACTTGATCATAGCTTTAACGTTTAGAGAGGGGAAAAATCGTCGGGATGACGTATAGGGAGGTCGAGTAGGACGTCATAGGTTGTCTCCTCGTCCTTGATATTCAGTGAGTAGTCGTTGCCGTAGATGAGTTCGAGACGTTTGGTCACGTTGTTCAGGCCCACGCCGCCATACTCGTGCCGGGCATTGCTCTTGGTGTTCTGGCAGTGGAAGAGCAGCCGGCCATTCTTCTTCTCGATATCGATGTCGATGATGGAGGGCCTGTCATAGGCCACTCCGTGCTTGAAGGCATTCTCGACAAAGGGGATAAACACCAGTGGGGCAATAGCGATGTCCTCGTTCCCAAATTCGGGGATGTCGAGGTTGACGGTCACCTTGTCGGTATAGCGCAACTTCATCAGGTTAAGGTACTTCTTGAGAAAAACCATGGCGTTGTCAAAGGTGACATACTGCTTGTCGCTCTCGTAGAGCAGGTAGCGCATCATCCTGGATATGTCCACAATACTGTCCTTGGCCTGCTCGGGATCGATGTCCACCAGGGCATGGATGTTGTTGAGCGTGTTCATGATGAAGTGGGGATTGATCTGGTAGCGCAGATAATCCAGCTCCTGCTTGAGGCTCTGCTCCTTGAGCTTGGCCATGTGCTTCTTCTCTTCCTCGCACTGGAAATAATATTTCACACCCAGGTTGGCGCCCAACATCATAATAGCAAGAATAAACATGGTAATGTCGTGCCTGTTGATGGGTGGGCGGCCATTGGGAGGAGGTGGCTCCATTTCAACGGCATTCACTGGATGGTGGCTGTGTGGCATGTGGTTGGGTTTGTGTATGCATTGTGCTGTTTGGAACAGTGCAATGACAATGACGCAACATGCAATGTATTTTGTTACTTTCTTCTCTTTGAACAGGATGGGGGCCAGGATGTGGTTGTGGATGAGGAAAACGATGAAGAAGAAGAGCAGGTGGGCCCATGTGTCCATCAGTCCGTTCTTGATCCAGATCGGGTGCTTGGGATCAAAATTGACAACAAACTCAGCGAGTGGAGCCGCAAAGATGAGAATCCACACGATGGTGTAGACAATTGTTTCCTGCTTGGTCTGTTTGTCGAATATGCTCATGATGGGTTTTTCTGCTCTTATATTGGTAACAAAGGTAATTCCGTTGGGATAAATGACAAAATATTTTCAGCCATCTATGTGAAAGTATCAATAAACCGCCCCTATGTCGGTACAATAGGGGCGGCTCTTGATATGAGTGGTGATTACTTTGCAGTATCAATGCCAGATGTAGGTCACTGTGCCGATGGCTTCGGTCATCGTGTTCTTGGGAACCGAGAAGCTCGACTTGAGCGCGGCCTGTTCACAAGCACGGCGCACCTCGGGATGTGAAGCGATTTCTCCCGTGGCGCCAATGCATCTGGCTTGGGTAATCTTGCCACGAGGATTGACGGTGACGCGCACGGTGACGCGTCCCGACCATTTGCTGTTAGGATTAGGTCTGGCCCAATTTTCCCATGTATAGCCGACAAGTCCACTGATGCTGGGAGCACCAGCCAGAACTCCCTGACTGGAGTTGCCATTGGGGGAGCCTTGCTGTCCGCCACCGTTGCCACCCTTGTTGCCAAAGGCGTTTTTCACCTTATTATCGGTAGCGTTGCTGGTAGAGGTCTTCTGCTCGGTAGTGGTTTTGGATTTGGTCTCCTGTGCCTCGGCCTTTTTATCCTTGGCCTTAGGTTTCTCTACGACCTTGTCATTCTGCTTGGTGGGACCGGGCTTCTTTGGCTCGGGTTCTTTGGGCTGTTCCTTCACCTTGTGGGGTGATTCGGTCTTCTGGGTCACTAGGGGCGGGGTCTTCTGGTTGACCTCTCCTGCATCCTCCATGTCATCGGCTTCAATGTCAGGCTCGTCGCCCTCCTCGGGAGATGAGCTCTGGTCATTGGCTTCCAGATCCATGAGTTCGGTTTGCAGGTTGTCCATCGTGTTACCCAGCATCACATATTCACCGCCGAACAAGATGGTGTCCTGGGCGAGCTGTGTCGGATCCTGCGAGTTGGGTATGTGCTCGTAGCGCAGCGTGCACAGTAGCAGCAGCGCGAGCGTGCCTCCCGTGATGAGCAGGGTGAGCAACAGGGCCCAGAGGCTATTTTTGCGGCGATCTTCTTCCATCGTGATGGCGCGGTTTTAAAGGTTGTTGTTGGCAGCGGGAACGGGTTCGGTGACAACGGTCTCCTCGACAGCGGGGCCGCCGAACGAGGCCTCACTGGGCTTGGTAGCGAGAACGATTTTAATGCCCTGCTTGGAACCCTTGTCCAGGATCTCGACGATCTTTCCGTAGTTCACTTCCTCGTCGGCATAGACGGCGACAAACTCGTTGGGATTGCCGGCTTTGAGCGCCTGCATGAAGCCTTCGAGCTGCTCGGGGGCGATGGGCAAGAGGTCACTCTCGCCGGCATCGCTTGTCTGGGTGGCATACATGTTGAGGTCCTTGTCAACATAGATGCGGGTCGAGGGCTTGATAGCCGTCTGCTCACTGCTCTGCGGCAGATTCACCTCAAGCGCCGAAGGGAAGACAAATGTGGATGTGACCATGAAGAAGATGAGCAGCAGGAAGATGATGTCGGTCATCGAAGCCATACTGAACATCGACATGGTGTTATGTTGTCTCTTGAGTGCCATAGTTTTATCTAGTTTTAAGTTGTAAGTTTTAAGTTGCAAGAACGATGACTATCGCCAAGAGCCTAAAACCTAAAGCCTAATGCCTAATGTTACTTGGCCGGCTCGTTGAGCAGGTCCATGAATTCCATCGTCTTGCCCTCAAGCTTGTTCATCACCTTGTTGACGCGTGAGGTCAAGTAGTTGTAGGCAAACAGGGCAATGATACCCACAATCAGACCGGCTACGGTGGTTACCAGAGCCTGGTAGATACCGCTGGCCAAGATGGATACGTTACTGTTGTTGCCGGCACTGGCGAGCTGGAAAAAGGCGCGCACCATACCCAAAACAGTACCCAAGAAACCGATCATCGGGGCACCAGCAGCGGTGGTGGCCAGCCAGTTGAAGCCCTTCTCGAGCTTGGCGACCTCCATGTTGCCCACATTCTCGATGGCAACAAGCACGTCGTTCATCGGACGACCGATGCGAGTCACACCCTTCTCAATCATGCGAGAGTAGGGGGTATTGGTGTCTTGACACAGTTTCAAGGCCTGGTCAACCTCGCCACGATGGATGTATTCCTTGATGCGGTCCATGAAGGAACGGTCTTGACGGTTGGCGCGGTTGATGGCGAACAAGCGCTCAAAGAAGATGTAAAGGCTCACGATGGCAAGCAGTGCCAGGGGAATCATGAGCCAGCCACCAGCCATGGTGAGATCCCATACCGAGAGCTCCTTGACAACAGGTTCGGCTGCGGCAGGAGCGGCAGGGGCTGCAGCAGCGGCAATTGCTGCTGTGCTGTCGGTAACAAACTGGGCAGCGCTGTCCATAGCTTGCTGCACGGTGTCAACGGCCTGCTGAGTCATCGTTTCAGCGGTCGTCACTTGAGCGAGAATCATGTTGAGGATTGACATATCGTTCTTTTATCTTTATTTGGTTATTCTTCTGTTATTTCTAATTAATAACGCGTGATTGATCTTTTTATTTTAAGCACTCCTTATAGGCCTTGATAGTTGCCTCTAAGCCCAGGTACAGCGCGTCGGCAATCAGGGCATGGCCGATGGAAACTTCCATCAAGTGAGGCACGTGCTGCTGGAAGAACTTGAGGTTGTGAAGGCTCAAGTCATGGCCGGCGTTCAGGCCCATGCCCACGCTATGGGCAGCCATAGCCGCGGCGGTAAAGGGAGCGACGGCTCGCTCGGGATCGGCGTCAAACTCCTCGGCAAACGGGCCGGTGTACAGTTCCACGCGATCGGCGCCTGTACGTGCCGCAGCACGGATGTTGTCCAAATCGGTGCCCACAAAGATGCTCGTGCGGATGCCTGCATCTTTCAGGCGGTCAACGATGCCAGTGAGGAAGTCCATGTTGGGCTCCACATCCCATCCAGCCGATGAGGTGAGCACGTTGGGGCCATCGGGGACCAGGGTGGCCTGAGTGGGGCGCACGGATAACACAAGATCCATGAACTGCTCACTGGGGTAGCCCTCGATGTTGAACTCGGTGCGCACCAGCGGGCGCAGGGCAAACACGTCGCTGCGCCGGATGTGACGCTCGTCGGGACGGGGGTGAACAGTAATACCATCGGCGCCAAAGCGCTCGCAGTCCACAGCTACTTGCTGGACATTAGGAATGTTGCCACCACGCGCGTTGCGCAGAGTGGCTATCTTGTTGACGTTTACACTCAGGTTGATCATAGATTAAAAATAAAGTCTGTTTGTAGTGCTATCTCTACAAACTGCAAAAGTAGCCATTATTTTTCACATAGCTGTGATAAGGAATGTGAATTCTTCCAAAAAAGGCTTTAGGTTGGTTTTAGGCGTTAGGTTCTAGGCTTTAGGCTTTAGGTCTCGACAAAGCGGATGCCACCTAACGCCTAATGCCTAATACCTAACACCTAAAAATGCCTATTCCTTGAGACGGCTGTCGATGATGATGGTCACAGGGCCGTCGTTGATGAGCGATACCTGCATCTCGGCGCCAAACACGCCACGTTTTGTTTCCTTGCCCAGCAGTTGGGCCACCTCGTCACAGTAGGCTTCATAGAGCGGTATGGCCAGATCGTGACCAGCGGCATGGATGTAGCTGGGGCGGTTTCCCTTCTTGGTTGATGCGTTAAGGGTGAATTGGCTCACGGCCAGCACCTCACCACCTGCATCGATGATGTTGCGGTTCATCACGCCCTGTTCATCGTCAAAGATGCGCAGGTTCACCGTCTTCTGTGCCAGCCAGCGCATGTCGTCCTCAGTGTCTCCTTCACGGACGCCAACCAGCACCATCAGCCCGTGGCCGATGGCGCTGTGCAGTTGTCCGTCGATGGTGACCGACGCCTCGGTCACTCGTTGAATGACTATTCTCATTTTAGTTGTTAGTTTCTAGTCCTTAGTTTTTAGTCCCTAGTTTCTAGTCTTTAAACTCTAAACTCTAAACTTTAAACTTCAGTCCCTAAATTTTAGGGACTGAATTGAATATCTCACTTCATCCACTTGAAGAGGTCCTTGAAGCTGGCCTTCTTGCCGTAGTGCAGAATGCCGCGGCGGTAGATACGGCCAGCCAGCCAGGTGATGGCAAGTGCGGTGCCGAACAGCAGAGCCAGGCTCAATACTAACTGCCAGAAGGGTACACCGAAGGGCAACCTGATCATCATGACCACTGGCGAGGTGAACGGGATGATGGAGCACCACACAGCAGTGGGGCCAGAGGGGTTCTCCATGCAAGCCATGCCGGCGTAGAAGGCGATGAGCATAATCATGATGACGGGGGTCGTGAACTGTGAAGAGTCACTGGCCTGGTCCACTGCCGAGCCCAGTCCCGCAAACAGCGCGCTGTAAAGCATGTATCCGCCGATGAAGTAGAGAATGAAGTTCACGATAATGGGCATAAAGTTGATGGACATCACTTCTCGCATGAAGCCGTCCATGCCTTCGGCGTTGGCGGCAGCGCCAGCAGCTGCAATCGCGTCGGGTGATGCCATGCTGTTCAGTCCGAATGCACTGCCGGCTACGGTGCCGACAATGGCGAGCAGCGCTATCCAGATGGCCATCTGAGTCAGCCCCACGAGGCCCACACCGATGATTTTACCTAACATCAACTGGAAGGGGCGGCAACTGCTCACGACGACCTCAACGATGCGGTTGGTCTTCTCTTCAATGACGCTGTTCATGATCATTGCACCATACATGAGTACAAACATATAGGTGAAAATCGAAAGCATCAAGCCCAATCCCATGGCGACATCGGTCGATGATTCCTGCTCGCCGCCAGCCTCACTCCACTTGATGGAGCGCACATCCACATTGACGTGTGCCTTCTGGACCATCTCTTGAATATTGGGGATGCCCATGGCGGTGAGGTGAGCGGTCTCGATGGTGTCGGAGATCACGTTACGCACGCTGGACACCAGGGCGGGGGTGATAGTTCCCTCGCTGAAGATGTTCACCACTCCGGTGCTGTCCACGTCACGCGGAATGATGATGATGGCGTCGAGACTGCCATTGGCCTTGTCATAGAACTCGCGGGCATTGGTCACGGTGTCACCTTTGATGGCAACAAAGTTGTACATATCGTCGCTCTTGAGTGCCGCGGCATAGCGACCCGTCTCGTCGATGACGGCAATCTGTTGGGTGTCACTGCCCTTGTCGTTGAGCCATGCTAAGCCGATGGGAACGGCCATGATGAGGATAAACAGCAGGGGCATACCCAGTGTCATAAAGATGAATGACTTGCGCCCGACAATCGACATATATTCACGGGCGATGATGAGGCGAAGCTTATTCATTGTTCTCTACATTTTTGGATTTGACGGTTTCGATGAAAATCTCGTTCATGCTGGGCAACACCTCGGTGAAGCCAGTCAAGCGGTAATGTTCGTTGAGCCAGTTGATGGCGTCGCGCACGTTGACACCCTGGGCAAGCTTGATGCGGGTTTCGCTCTTCTTGACAGGATCGGGAGGCAGCAGGCTGAACAGACTGGGGTTCGGCTCGACGGTGTCGGGCGTCTGAATGGAGATGATATTCTTCTTGTGCTGCTGTTTCACCTCGTCAACACTGCCTGTAAGCACCACTTGGGCATGATTGAGTAGAGTGATCTCTTGGCACACCTCCTCGACCGACGCCATGTTGTGCGTCGAGAACAGTATTGTGCTGCCCTGGTCACGCAGGGCGAGAATCTCGACTTTGAGCTGCTCGGCATTTACGGGGTCGAAGCCCGAGAACGGCTCGTCGAAGATCAATAGCGGCGGACGGTGGATGACGGTGCCGATGAACTGCACCTTCTGCTGCATACCCTTGGACAGGTTCTCCACCTTCTTATTTTCCCATTCCTTGAGGTCAAAGCGGTCAAGCCACCAGTGCATTGAGGCCACAGCATCGGCCTTGGTCATGCCTTTGAGACGGCCCAGATAGACGATTTGGTCGCCCACCTTCATTTTCTTGTACAGGCCGCGCTCCTCGGGCAGATAGCCGATGTGGGTGATATCGTCATCGGTCATGACTTTGCCGTTGAGAGTCACGGTACCCTCGTCGGCGGCGAGGATGCGGTTGATGATGCGGATCAGGGTGCTCTTGCCGGCACCGTTGGGTCCCAACAGGCCGTAGATGGTGCCCTGTTCCACCTGCATGGAAACGCCAGCCAGGGCCGTGTGCCCCTCGTAGCGCTTCACTACGTTGTTAATATCAAGATAAGCCATTGTATGATAGTTTTTAGTTCTGAGTTTTCTGTTTTCGGTTGGCGTCGGTACTCTTGGAGTCATTCTCTGAGGTACCTTGCCACATGCAAAAATAACTGATTTTACCCTTTAGACGCACGGGATGGAAAAAAAACTACACCGAAAAACATAAAAATGCCTAGAGTGGACAAAAAAACAGACGATGTTCCAGGTGCAGAAAAACAAGGTTTTTTCAAGACTTCTCGCGCCATAACTCCGAATAATATCGAGTTATGGCGCGAGAAAGTTGTGAAAAGGGGGTTAAGCGAGACGGCTTAATGTTTAACTACCGATTGCAGCCAGTTGACGATATCTTGCAGTACCTCAGGCGACATCGTCTCATGGATTGCGCCATAATTTGCACTGCCCTTCCACTCGGCGCACGTCTGGAAGAAGTGGTTAAGCCCCTCATAAGCCTTGACAGTAGCATGAGGAACTAATCGCTTGATAGTACCCAGGTTGTTCTCACATGCTACCTGGCTGTCCAGTGTGCCGTTGATGGCGAACATCGGGCACTTGACACGCTTGAGGTTTTCGGCCGGGTCATACTGGAAGACGCAGCGCACCATGGGCAGAGCGTACAATTTAATGTATTGCTCGGGTGTAACTCCTTTCAAGTAAAATTGTAGTGCGGGATTTCCTTCCTGCTCATGAAAAAAGTTAGCCAACTTGTTGCACATCGTGACCGAATCTTTCTTTGTGGCAATGATCGTGTAAAAGTCCTCGTTCAACTTCATCAGATCTTCTCCAAATTCAAGTCCTGCTGCCTTGAACCCCAATTGTGTTTGCGCCATACCCAGTTCCTTGCCTGGCACACCGGGGCCTGCCAATGAGACGATATAGGCAACCTCATCGGGATGCTTGGCTGCATTCATGACGGCAATCAGGCCGCCCTCACTGTGGCCAACGAAGCCCACTTGGGTGGCATCCACCTCGGGGCGCGTCTTGAGATAGCGCAATGCTGCCATGGCATCGGTAGCAAGTGGCTCGGACGGAGCGCCTGGATCACCGCCGACAGTGGCACCCACGCCGCGCTCGTCATAGCGCAGCACGGCAAAACCGTTGCGGCTCAATGCGTCGGCCAGTAGCAGGAATGGTTTGTGGCCTAAGACTTCCTCGTCGCGATCAAGAGGACCAGAACCGGCAACCAGCACCACGGCGGGGAAATGGCTGCCCTTATCGGGCAAACTCAATGTACCCGAGAAAGTGATGCCATCGTTAGTGAACGTCACGTCCTCGTTGCGGTAAGGCTTATGGGTATCGCTCTCGATGGCGGTTTCCTGGGGACGGGTATTGTTCTGTACTTTTCCAGTTCGTGACATGTTCAATGTGAATCCATACCCTCCCTGAGTGAAAGTGCCGTTCAGCGCCTCGCCCTCCAAAATACCTTTGTAGGTGGCGCGTGGGGAGATGGGCATGTCGACGTTCAATTCATTGCCGCTGATGGTGGCTGTTGCCGGCAAGCCGAAGACGCCCTGGTCGGGTGAATCCCAAGTGATGTTGACACCATCACAGGTCTGCTGGATGTTGAACACAATGGTGAGTGGCTGGCCGACATCAATCACGCCACTCCATGTGCCGTTGAAGTCCTGGCCATGGGCCACAGTGGTCATGCCCGCCATGAGAATCAAGGCTAGGGACAAAAGCGGATAAAAAATAGTACGTTTCATTGTTCTTTGGATATTGGAGATTAATGTATTGTTGCTATGTAACTGTTGCAAAGATAGTATTCTATTTCATTAACGCATGAGAGTTGAAAAAAATTGCATCTTAGCTTGGAAAAAATGAGAGCGCTCCCGCGCTCCCATTCTCTCGGCCCATGCATTTGGGCACTTGTCAGTAAGCAGCAGGTATGAAAAAGATGCAATTACTATAGCCTGTATGCTTTGAGTTTGACACTCTGCCTAATCAATCCGTTCACCCGGCGGGCACGGTAGAGTAGCAATACGCATTGAGAGCTCTGGTACCCTGGGACATAGGTTTGGCAATACTGCTCAAAAACATAGTCACATGCCACAATTACTTGAAGGTCGTTGCCGGTCATGTCATGTTTAGAATATACTTCATCGATTGCATTTTTCATCTGTTTGGTGATTTTAAACATCATGTCCGCTCGGGGATCCATGGTGTAGCGTAGCGGCACCCTGGATTCGATGGTCAGGTAGTAATCGATGCACATGTCGGGTTCGTCATTACTCTCACAAGAGGTAAGTATTGATGCCGAGACCAGGCACATCAGTGCGAGAAGTAAGAGTCTCAGCTGCTTGGGAATAGATAGATGTTTCATAGCCTTAATGTTTTTTAGAGGAGGAATCCGTTGTTAATAACTATATGTTGCTATTGCTGCAAGATGAGATCAATCAGAGCATTGACATCTGCGATACCGATCTCACCATCTCCGTTAACATCATAGACAGGATCCGTCGAGTAGGAGGTGAGCAGGTTGTCAATCAGGGTATTGACATCAGCGATGGAAATTTCGCCATCCAGGTTCACGTCACCCACAATCTTGTCGATGATGGCCTCAATATGGACAAATGATTTCCAGATGTTATCGTTTTGATATGCTTCCAATGCCTCTTGGGGCACCTTGAGGTTAGCCTTCTTGTAAACGCCGTTGGCCCAGCAGCCCTTGTCGGTGATGGCAGGGGGTGTCATGGCCTTGCAGGTGATGTCGCTGATGACCATGCTCGATGAGAAGGCTTTGCTGCCCAGGTTTTCCAGACCGCTACCCAGGGTGACTTCCTTGAGCCCGGTGCAGATGCTGAATGCTTTCTCACCGATGGACTTCACATTGTCCCCGATGTTGACTTGAGTGAGGCTACCGCAGTTGTAGAACGCGCCGTCACCGATGGTTTCCACATCGTTGCTGATGCTGGCGCTGGTCAACTGGTTACAGCGGACAAAAGCGTTTTTACTGATGGCTGTCACACCTGCAGGGATCGTCAATTCGGTGATTTTTTCACCATTGACATAGAGCGTGGCGCCATTGCCGATCGGGTTGGCCTGGTCATTGTCAAAGTCGATGCCGCACCAGGTCTTCAAGTCACCGACGTGCACGCTGGTCATGGCAGTACAGCCCGTAAAGGCATCGGCACCGATGGCGCTGAGGCTCGGCGGGAAATGCACACTGGTGATATTGCTGCCGCCGGCAAAGGTGTTGTTGCCGATGGCGGTCAAGCCCTCAGGGATGTGCAGTTCGGTGATTTCCACATTGTTCAAGTAGATTTGATGTGTCTTGTAGAGTGGGTTGGAGGATTTGTCCTGGAACTGCATGCCGCACCACGAGGTTAGATCGGTGATTTCCAGACGGTTGAGCCTGTTACAGGCGTAGAAAACCTCTTGACCGATGACGGCCTGATTCCTGTCGAAGGTCACGCGCTCGAGCGCGTCGCAGAAGGAAAACGCAACGTCGCCAATGCTCTTGACCGATGGAGTGAAGGTGACTTCGGCCAACGATGGGCAGCAGGAAAAGGCATAGCTGCCGATGTGCACGTTACCATGGCCGAAATCCAGTTCGTTGAGCCCTTCACAGAAGGCGAACGCGGCATAGTCAATCAGTAAGTTTCCGTCACCTAATTCCAAGCGTTTGAGCCCGTTACACATTGAGAAGGCGTAGTAGTCAATGTGGGTGACTGAAGACGGGATTTTAACTTCCTGGAGGCTATAGCAGTTGCTGAAGGCGTATGGGTCGATGGTGGTGACTCCCTCATGGATATTGACGTGAGACAGTGAGGGACAATGGGCAAACGCGCAATTGCCGATCACCGAGACCGTCGAAGGAATAGTCACTTCACTTAAACTTGAACAACCATCGAACAGATAACTTCCAAGGGCGCTGAGGCTCTCGCTTAGAGTGACCTGCTTGAGGTTAGGACTGAACATGAAACAGCCTGTTCCTGTAGTTGTGACGGAATTGGGCATCGTCACCGAGGTGAGCGCCTCACAGTCGCTGAAGGCGTAGTCTCCGATGGTGGTAACAGGATAATTCCTCCCGTCCAGGCTGATGGATGCTGGAATGGCGACATCTCCTGAATAGGAATTGAACCGAGCGTCCCTAACGGACACCGAGGCTTCATCCCCATAAATCTTGTAATAGATGCCATCCTTCTCAACGTCATAAACCGGCCTGGCGGGCCCCATCTCGTCAGGGTAGATGTTGTGCAGCATGCCCTGATTGAACTCGTAGGAGAAGTAATTGTTGCCCAGCACGTCGAGTGAGAAGTAGCCTTCATAACCGCCATCATACCCCCAGTTGACGTGGTACATATTACCCTGACACCCGTCGATGATAAAGGCATGGCCGCCACCGCTGCCAGTGCCCCTGTACAGGACAGGCCGTCCGTTGGACAGGTCTTCGAGCAGCAGGGCATCCCACTGTTCGGCAGTATAGTCATCACGACGGACTTTGTAGGCATCAGCATTGTAGCCAAACCGTTTCATGGCGAGCAATTTATTGTCCTCGTTAGAGCCACTACCCTCGTCGGAGTACTCCATCATGCAGGCTTGCCCGCAGTATCTCATCAGGGTGGCTACCGCATCGACCTGGGCGGAGGTGTAGTTGTTGTAGTAGAAGTCAATCATGTTGTCCCAGTCAGCAGTCGTGGCGGGCAGAGCGGGCAAACTGAGGCCTGTCGTCAGCGTGAAGTAGGCTGGGAGAGCGGGCAGTTCCTCGGGATATTTCCAGTAATACATCACCTGGGCCATCGCGGTGGCCACACATCCGGTGTAACAGTATTTGCCATTCATCACCGGGCACTGGTTGTAATAGGGTTCGGTTTGTCCCCAGTGGCAAGTGATCATCGGCTCGATAGTGACATCATTGGACGTAGCGGTTGACGGTTGGATGTCGGGATGGGATCTCAGGCACTCCATCTGCTGCTTATACTGGTCCAGCAGCCATTGCATGTTGGCCGGGATGCGTTTCATGTCAATGTTGCTGTCACCGTAGGCCAGCACCGATCGCGTGCGGTCATCACCGCTGACGATGACAAAACCTTGTTCGTTATCGATATTGAACACATAGTAATCGGCTACCTTGGCATTCCCGGTAGTGTATTCGGCATGCACTAGTTTCATCGTTGCATTGGGGGGCGTCATGCGCTTGCCCTGCTGAGAATTAAGAAACTGTTGAGCCGCATGCTGTGCGGCATCGGCATCAATGGGATCTGCGTTCACGCTGGCTATAGACATCATGGCAGCCGTTATCATCAGGAAAAGGCGAATGTAAGGTTTCATAATGGATACTTTTTTATAGTTAGATGAGTTGTTATCAGGATTCATCGGGTGTGAGATACTCTTTACCCTCATGCAGAAGCAAAAATAACCCCGCTGTCAAGCCTTGTCAAACTTTTTTGAGCCTTTATCGCCGATTGTCAAAAATTTATACAGTCATCTGTCAAATAATTAGACAAAATCTTAGTTTCTCGGCCATTAAGGCTGCTTAAAAGGGATGGTTCGGTTTGTAACAAAAGATTGTTCTATTGTTGCTAACGGAACCGTCCCCACATGAGAGGCTAGTGTGGGAATTATTGACTATTTGACAGCTAGAGGGGACAGTTCCTCAGTCACTCTAACTCTTTGAGTTTTCGTGACAGACGAACCGTCCCCGTTGCAGCTATAAGCCACATGATTATGGCTGGACACTATTAGTATAAACAAAATCAGGGACTCGAGTGCCGAGCCCCTGACTTCTGGAGTTGTATTTTGAGGGAATCCGATTATTCCTCGGGAGTCATGACTACCTCAACCTTGTTGCCGGCAGCCAGAATCTGGCGGGCAAAGGCGGCGATGGTCTCAGGCGTCTGAGCCTTGACGATGTCGATATAACCGGTGTGGGGGTCGATGCCACGCTCCACATAGCGGTTGAGTACCCACATCCAGTACCAGTTCTCCTTGATTTCGTTGTTGTAGTCCTTGATCAAGAGTTCCTTGAAGTCCTCGAGCGAACTGGCGTCGATGCTCTTGCCAGCGGCAACGATTTCGTCGTTCATGATCTTCAGTGCCAGGTCGGTGTACTCGGGCTTGACGGGACAGTAGGCATAGATGCAACTGAAGGGGTTGTCACCGTTCTGGGTTGACCAACCGCTGGCAGCGGTGGAATAGGCGGCACCGGCATCCTCACGGATCTTCTGCAGATAAATCTTGTCCAGAACACGTGCCAGCAGGTCGGCCTTGATGTTGCTCTCCATGCTATAGGGTGTGGTCTTGTCATACCAGTAGATGGTAGTGTAAGCCTTGGGGTCTTCCATCTTGCGGGTGAAGTGGTTGATGACCTGACCGACGGGGTAGTTGTCGATGTTCACCCAGTTGGTCTTGGCGCCCTTCTTGCCGGGCAGGCTGGCGATGTACTGCTCGATGAGCGGACGGATGACGGCCTCGTCAAATGAGCCGACGAAATAGAACGTGTAGCTGCCGGCATTGGCGGTGACCTCCTTGGCCATCTGCAGCGCACGGTCATAGTCGAGTTGCTTGACCATCTCGGCGGTGAAGGGCTTGCTGCGCCAGTTGTGGCTGCCCAGGGTCAGACCCAGCGAGTCGCTGAAGGCCGTCTCAGGAACGAGATCTCTGTTCTTGAGCACCATGTCGAGTTGGCTTATCAGGTTGTTGAACTTCTTCTCGTCCTTGCGGATATCGGTGAACATCAGGTAGTTGAGTTGGAACAAGGTCTCTAGGTCTTTGACGGTCGATGAACCGCTGACCCTGTTGAACTCGTCGTCCATGCTCATGCTGCAGCTCACCTGCTTGCCAGCGAGGGCTTTCTCGAGCTCGGTGTTGTTGAATTCACCCAGTCCGCTCACTTCGATAACGGCTTCAAAGAGTGAGAAGTTGGCATGGTCTTTCTCGCCATAGATGGAGTTGCCGCCACGTTGCAGCGCCTTCATCTGGATGTCGTCATCCTTTAAGTCGGTCTTCTTGAGGATGACGCGCGCGCCGTTGCTCAGTTCCAGTTCCTTGTAACCGAACTGCTTGTTCTCGGTCTCCTTGACGATTTTACCCTTCTTGGGCAAATTGGCGATGAGGGGTTCCTGCTTCACGTTGTCCACATAGGCCTCGACCTTGGCAGTGAGTCCGGCATCGACAGCAGCCTTCAGTGCATCAGCGTTTGGATAAACAGCGCCTTCCTTGTCTTGGTTGAAGCTCACGACGATCAAGTTTTTACCATCGGTGGTAATGATTCCGGGCAGCATAGAGTTGATAGCCTCGACGGGAATCATGGGCACGATTTGGTTCATGATTTCATACTTCTGCTCAATCGAGGGAATGGGTTCATTGTCGAGATAGTGGCTGCAGTATTGGCGGCCGTAAAAATCATTGTCCACCTTGTTGCGCTCGTTGTACTGGCTCTCCAGACCGCTCAGATACTCTTCACGGGCACGGATGTACTCAGTCTCGGTGAAGCCGTGCTCCATGGCGCGCATGGCCTCGGTGACGATGTACTGGGTTGATTGCTCCGTCATGCCCTCCTTGGGAAGGAACACGAGGTTGAAGGCATCCTTGTTCTTGGAGAACAGATAGTTGCCGTCATAGGCATATCCCATCAGGAAAGGGCAGTCGGCATCCTGTGCCTTCTCGCTTAGGCGGCTGTTGAGCATAGTGCTAATCATGTTGCGCATATAGTTATAGAGGAGATAGTCAAGAGTGGTTTTACCCTCCTTCTCCACAGCGTCGTGCTTGAAAATGACCTGGGTGCTGCTGGCCTGCTGCTCCTTGTCCTTATCGATGACGATAATAGCCGTTTCATTGTCGGGCACAGGTTCCTCAACCACTTGTGCGGCGTTAGGATCGAGTTTGCAGTCTTTGAACAGTTCCTTGATCTGGGCTTCGATATGGTCCTCGTCCACGTCACCCACGATGACCAAGGCCTGGTTGTCGGGGCGATACCACTTGTGGTAGTAGTCACGCAGTTCCTTATAGGGGAAGTTGTCCACCACGCTCATCAGGCCGATGGGCATGCGTTTGCCGTATTTCGAGCCTGGATACAGCGTCTCAAGGTTGTTCTCGAGCATGCGCATCTGTGCGCCGCGGCTCAGTCGCCACTCCTCGTGGATGACGCCGCGCTCCTTATCGATCTCCTCGTCGGTGAGCAGCAGGCCGCCGCTCCAGTCCTTGAGGATGAGCAGACACGAGTCAAGTGCGCTCTGTCGCGTGCTGGGCACGTTGTTGATGTTATAGACCGTTTCGGCAATGCTGGTATAGGCATTCATGTCACGGCCGAACTCCACACCCAGCGAACGGGTGTAGTCGATAATGCCCTTGCCCTCGCCATTGAAGTGCTCACTGCCGTTGAAGGCCATGTGCTCCAGGAAGTGAGCAAGGCCACGCTGGCTTTCTTCCTCCTGGATAGAGCCCACGCGCTGAGCGATGTAGAAGTTCACGCGGTGCTCGGGATAGTTGTTGTGACGGATGTAGTAGGTCAATCCGCAGTCCAGTTTACCGATGCGCACAGCTTCGTCCACGGGAATGGGCGGCATCTGCTGTGCCATCATCACATTGGTGCCCAATGCCAATATCATCAGCATCAAGGCAATAAAAAATCTCTTCACGTTCATAATGCTAAATATATTTTATTGAATAATACTAAACATAATTACAGGTTGGAGTTATGACACATCCTCATGTTACTCCTCGGGGGTCATGACCACCTCAACCTTGTTGCTGGCAGCCAGAACCTGGCGGGCAAAAGCCGCGATGCTCTCAGGAGTCTGGGCATTGATCATCTCCTCATATCCAGTGTGGTAGTCAATACCAGGATCAATATAGGACGAGATAATAGACATCCAGTAGGAGTTCTCCTTGAGTTCGGTATTGTGCTCCTTAATCATGAGTTCCTTGATTTCCTGCAGGGTAGTCGCATCGATGGTACTGCAAGCCTTGACCATCTCCTCGTTCAGAATCTTGAGGGCGACGTCAACAAACTCTGGTTTTATCGGGCAGGAAGCCGAGACAGAGGTAATGCATCGGTCACCATAGAGCCCGGCCCGGCCACCAGCGCTTGCCGAGTAGGCGGCACCTGCATCCTCACGAATCTTCTGCAGGTAAATCTTGTTCAGCACCTGACCCAGCATTTCTGCCTTGATGTCGTTCTCAACACTGTAAGGAGTCTTGGTGTCATACCAGATAATCTCGGCACTGGCCTTAGGCGTTTCCATCTTGCGGGAGAAGTGGGTGATGGTCTCGCCTTCGGGGCGGGTAGTAACATTTACCCAGTTGGCGGGAGTGCCTTTCTTGCCAGGCAGGCTGGCGATGTACTGCTCGATGTACTGACGGATCAGAGCCTCGTCAAAGTTACCCACGAAGATAAAAGTGTAGTTGGCGGCGTTGGCGGTGCGCTCCTTGACGATCTCCATCATGCGGTCACGGTTCATCTTCTTCAAGTCCTCAACATTGAAGGGTCTGCAGCGCCAATCATGGTTGTTAAGGATATAAATGACCGAGTCGAGGAATACAGATTCATGGTCGATGTTACGGTTCTTGTAAATGTCTTCGAGAAAGTTCTTGTTTTGGTTGAAATTCTTCTCGTCGATTTTGATATCGGTAAAGGTGAGATAGGTGAGCTGGAACATGGTTTCCAGGTCCTTGACCGTGGAGTTACCGGATACAAAATCACTGTATGGAGACATAGCAAAGAAGACATCAACCTGTTTGCCTGCGGTAGCCTTTTCGAGCTCAGTTCTTGAGAAGTTGCCTAGACCGCAATCCAGCAAGAAGAAGTCCAGCTTCTCAATGTTGACCCAATCCTCCTCACCATAGAGCGAAGTACCACCGCGAGTCTCGGCAGTCATCTGGATCTCGTTCTTCTTGAAATCGGTCTTCTTGAGGATGGCACGGGCACCGTTGCTCAACTCGAGTTCCTTGTAGTCAAACTTGCTGTTGTAGGTCTCCTTGATGATTTTACCCTTCTTGGGCATCTCGCTGATGAGAGGCTCCTGCTTCACGTTATCGACAAATGCCTCGACCTGGGCATTCAGACCCGCATCAATGGCAGCCTTCAGACTCTCAGGGGTGGGATAAACGGCATCGTCTTTCTCCTGGTTGAAGTTCATCACAACAAGGTTCTCACCTGTGGTATTGATGAGCCTGGGAATGACCATGTTGATGAGTTCGACAGGTATCTGTGGAACGAGCGCCTGCATGAGTTGGTACCTCTGCTCAATCGAGGGTATGGGCTCGTTGTTAAGGTAATTATTGCAATACTCAACGGCAAATGCTGTATTGGGAATCTTATTGCGTTCGTTATAGGCATTCTCCAAAATGCTCATGAGATTCTCCTTGGCACGCTGGTATTCGGTATCAGTAAAGCCGTGCTCGGCAGCGCGTACAGCCTCGGTAACAACTGCCTGGACAGCGGCCTCGGTCTGGCCTTCCTTGGGCGACACGCTCAAGGTGAAAGCCTCGGCATTCTTCGACAGCAGATAAGGACCATCGGAAGCACCTGCTGACAGGAAGGGACAGTCGGGCTCCAAGGCCATCTCATTCAGACGTTTATTGAGCATACTGCTCATCATGGCAGTAGTGAAACTCTTAAACAGGTACATCATGTCGCCTTTCTGCTCCTTAGGTGTGGCCTCGTGCTTGAACATGATTGTCACATTGTTTTCTTGCTGTTCCTTGTCCTTGTCAATAACGATGATGGGCTCCTCGTTGTCGGGCACGGGCTCGAGGGCCACTTGGGCCGCATTGGGATCCAGCACACAGCCCTTGAAGAGTTCCTTGATTTGGGCCTCGATGTGATCGACATCCACGTCACCCACGACAATCAGGGCCTGGTTGTCGGGACGATACCACTTGTGGTAATAGTCGCGCAAGTCCTGATAGGGGAAGTTGTCCACAATCTCCATCAGGCCGATGGGCATGCGGCGGCCATACTTCGAGCCAGGATACAGCGTCTCGAGCTGGCGCTCCAGAATGCGTTGATAGGCGCTGCTGCGCAATCGCCACTCCTCATGAATCACACCGCGCTCCTTGTCAATCTCCTCGTCGGTGAGCAACAGGCCACCACTCCAGTCCTTGAGGATGAGCAGACAGGAATCGATAGCGCTCTGGCGGGTGCTTGGCACGTCATTGATTAGATAGATGGTCTCGGCTATGCTGGTAAGGGCGTTCAGGTTCTTGCCGAAGGCGACACCCAGCGAGCGGGTATAGTCGATGATGCCCTTGCCCTCGCCATTGAAGTGCTCACTGCCGTTAAAGGCCATGTGCTCCAGAAAGTGGGCCAGACCACGCTGGTTCTCTTCCTCCTGGATGGAGCCCACGCGCTGGGCGAGGAAGAAGTCCACGCGGTGTTCGGGATAGTCGTTGTGGCGGATGTAGTAAGTCAGTCCGCAGTCCAGTTTACCGATACGCACCTGGTCATCAACGGGCATGGGACCCATCGACTGTGCCTTGACGGTAATGGCGCCCAGCGTCATGATTAGCAGCAAAGCGACGAAAAGTCTTTTCACGTTTATAATGCTGTATTTATTGGAGATGTTAATAATATGAGTCATGTTGTCTTGGGTTTATAGTTATTGGTGATGCAAATATAGTACAAATCATAAAGTTAAGCAAATTGTTATGGAAAAAGTGTCATTAGCAAGAGCCAGGGACTCGATTGCCGAGCCCCTGACTCCAGGAGTTGTATTTTGAGGGAATCTGTTTACTTTTCAGGACCCATCACGATCTCAACCTTGTGGCCGGCGCTCAAGAGCTGGCGGGCAAACTCGGCAATCGACTCGGGGGTCTGGGCTTTCACAATCTGCTCATAGTTAGATATACCGTCATAGCCATGAGTCAGATAATCCAGGATAGCGTTGGTCCAGAAATAGTTCTCCTTGGCATTGGTGGCGTAGTCCTTGAGCAGCTGCTCGGCAGCCTCAGCGAGGGCGGTAGCATCGATAGTGGTAGCGGCGTTCTTCATCTCCTCGTTGAGAATGTTCAAGGCCATCTCTTCAAACTCGGGATTAACGGGGCAGACAGCAAGTACCATTGTTTGGGGCCTGTCACCAGCCATGCCGGTCTGGCCAAGAGCGCTGGTCGAGTAGGCGGCACCTGCATCCTCACGGATCTTCTGCAGATAGACGCGGCTCAAGCACTGGGCAAGCATCTCGGCCTTAATTTCATTCTCCAGTGTGTGAGGCAGGTCATTGTTATGCCAGATCACAATCTCATATTCCTTGGGTGACTCCATCTTCTTGGTGAAGTGGTTAATGACCTCTCCCTTGGGCATCTCCATGAAGTTGACCCAGTTGCTCTTCTTGCCCTTCTTGGCGGGCAGACTAGCGATATATTGCTCGATGAGCGGACGGATAGTAGCCTCGTCAATATTGCCCACAAAGGTGAAGGTGTAGTTGGCGGCATTGGCGGTACGCTCCTTGGCAATCTCCACGATGCGGTCGAGGTTGACCAGCTTCAGGTCCTCAACATTGAAGGGCTTACCACGCCAGCTGTAGTTGGTCAAGATGTACTGCAGTGAATCGCTCAGTGCGGTCTCGGGCATGAGGTCCTTGTTCTTGAGTTGGGTTTCCATCAGGCTCATCGTCTGGTTGAACTTCTTCTCGTCCTTATTCAGAGCAGTGAACTTGAGGTAGATGAGCTGGAACATGGTTTCCAGGTCCTTAACAGTACTGTTACCAGTCAGGTTGTCGGTAAATTCACCGATGTTCAGGTAAACACCCACCTGCTTGCCGGCCAGAGCCTTGTCAAGTTCAGAGTTGGAGAAGTTGCCAACACCGGTAATTGAGTTCAGTGAGCTCAGCAAGTTCAGGTTAGCCCAATCCTTCTCGTTGTAGAGCGACTGACCGCCGCGCTGGAAGGCGCGCATCTGGATTTCGTCCTGCTTGAAGTCGGTCTTCTTGAGGATGACGCGGGCACCGTTGCTCAGCTCCAATTCCTTGTAGCCAAAGGTGGTGTTCTCGCTTTCCTTGACGATTTTACCCTTCTTGGGCATCGAGGTCATCAGGGGCTCGTCCTTCACGTTGTCAACATAGGGTTCGATGTTGGCGGTGGAGGCAGCGTTGTAGGCGGCTTGGAGACCTTCGATGGTGGGATATACGGCACCTTCCTTCTCCTGGTTGAAGTTGGCGATGACGAGGTTCTTGCCATCGGTGCTGATGAACTCAGGCATTACGCTGTTAACCACGTCTACATCGATGTTGGGAGCAATCATGCCCATGATCTGATAGAGGTTCTCAATCGAGGGGATGGGCTCTCCGTCCAGGAAGTGGCTGCAGTACTGTCGGCCGTAACGCTCGTTGGACACCTTGTCGCGCTCGTTGTAACGGCGCTCCAGACGGCTCATGTACTCGTCACGGGCGCGGTTATACTCAGTGGCGGTGAAGCCGTGCTTGGCTGCGCGCATGGCCTCGATAATCGCTGCCTGGGTTGCGGCCTCGGCCTTACCCTCCTTGGGCATAATTTCCATCGTTAAGGCATCCATCGTGTTGGCGAGGATGTATGAGCCGTCATAGCTGTAAGCATTGTCGAAGGGGCATTCGGGCTCCTGGGCCAGATCGCTCAAGCGTTGGTTGAGCATGTCGGTAATCATTTCCTTGACATAGTCAACGATGAGGTAATCCAAGTTGAGTTTCTCCTCGGGTTCCATGGTCTTGTGCTTGAACATCACGCTCACCTCACTGTACTGTTGCTCCTTGTCCTTATCGACAACGATGATGGGAGTATCGTTATCGGGCACAGGCTCGCGAACCACTTGAGCGGCATTGGGGTCGAGCTTATAGTCCTTGTACATGTCCTTGATCAGGGCCTCGATGTGGTCAACATCGACGTCACCCACGATCACCAGAGCCTGGTTGTCGGGACGATACCACTTGTGGTAATAATTGCGCAGTTCGTCATACTTGAAGTTGTCCACAACGCTCATCAGACCGATGGGCAGACGCTTGCCAAACTTGGAATTGGGGTACAGGGTCTCCAACTGGCGCTCGAGCATACGCATCTGTGCGCTCTGGCCCAGTCTCCACTCCTCGTGGATCACACCACGCTCCTTGTCGATCTCCTCGTCGGTGAGCAACAGGCCGTTGCTCCAGTCCTTGAGGATGAGCAGACACGAGTCGATGGCGCTCTGGCGGGTGCTGGGCACATCGTTGATGTTGTAAACGGTCTCGGCAATGCTGGTGTAAGCATTGAGGTCACCACCGAAGTTTACACCCAGTGAGCGGGTATAGTCGATGATACCCTTGCCCTCGCCGTTGAAGTGCTCACTGCCGTTAAAGGCCATGTGCTCCAGGAAGTGGGCGAGACCACGCTGGCTCTCTTCCTCCTGGATGGAACCCACGCGCTGAGCGATGTAGAAGTTCACACGGTTCTCGGGATAGTTGTTGTGACGGATGTAGTAGGTCAATCCGCAATCCAACTTGCCGATGCGCACCTGATCGTCCACGGGGATAGGTGGCATCTCCTGAGCTGTCATCACGTTGGCACTGAATGCGATAAGCATCAGCAACAACATCGAAAAGATTCTCTTCATGTTCATAATTCTCATGATTAAATTGATAAATAATATGTATTGTTTTTGTTATTTCCATACCTTAGACGCATTCAGCGTCCAAATAACTACACAAAATTACAATTTTTACATGACTTCAAGTTTTTTTACTGAAAAATAGCATTTCTACTTCAATCAGTGGTCAGAAATGGTGAGAGGGCTGGTTATTATTGCGAATGCTGCATCATTAACGTCCAGTCGGTTATTCGGCCGTTGGGACTTCGAGATTGGCGGAATTCCTTTCAGCAACCTGCTTGATGGAGTCTGTCTGGGCGCTCGGGCTATAACCGTGATAAGTCATGAAGAATTTGTCGACGTCTTCAAAATCACCTTCCACAACATGGCTTTGTGCAATTTTGTGATCGATGGAAATGATGGGATGCCCCTTGCTGTTAAGCGCTGCGATGGTCGATTCAATCTGATCGGGCTTGACCATGTGGTTTATGATCGTATCCAAGGCACCTTCATCGGCTGTCGAACCGCTATAGTTATGAAAGTTGAGGATTTCGTAGGATAGGATGATCTCGTAGGCATGCTTAGTCAGTTTAACACCAGGTTTGAGTTTGAGCTCATAACCCATCCAGTCATTGAAGGTATCGGTTTTGTTCATCACCATTTTTTTCCATTCGATGTCATTTATCTTGCTGGTCTTGATGGCGCTGTCAGCATCCCTGTATGAGACCATGATGTCACACAAGTCGAGCAAGTCCTGTGAAACGGACAGGTGATAGATTGTTCCGCACTTTATGGCGCTGGGTTTCTTACCGCATGAGGTGATGGCGGGTATGGCGATGGCAATAATTAGTGCCAGGTAGATTAACTTTTTCATAATTGTAAGATGTTTAATGATTGTTGAAAATACTATGATATAATAATCGAGAGGGTTTAGAAGAGGATACCGGTCAATGTAGTGACGATCGTGGCAGCGATGATGGCTGCAGTGATAATGCAAATCATAATAGTAGTTGTTTTTAAAGGACCACGAATTCCGTGAATTGAGCTAATTGATTACAGGTGAGATCAGTTTGTGTCGATTCGCGAAATTCGTGGTCTGATGATTTATGAGTTGATATAATCTTGATAGATCTGTTGCAGTTCGGCAGGGGTAATGCCCACAGCCTTGAGTTGGCCCATGAAGTAGTCCATCTCGCCCTGCATCAGCTGTTCGCGCCTTAGGGCCACGATTTTCTCTTTAGCTTCGGGGCTCACGAAGTAGCCCAGTCCGCGCTTGGTGTAGATGACCCCGCTCTGCTGCAGGTGGTCATAGGTGCGCGCTACAGTGTTAGCGTTAACCTCAATCTCAGCGGCAAGTTCTCGCACGCTAGGCACTTTTCCGTCAGGCGTCAGTGTTCCTGAAAGAATCTGGTCGCCAATGCGATCTGCAATCTGCAGATAAATCGCTTTATTATCCTTGAAATTCATAACTTACTTCCACCATTTAAGAGAAACAACATCTTTACGCTTGAACAGATACCAGGAGAGTCCCCAGTAAAGAACGGCTTGAACACCCATGCTGATGGCAATCCAGTTGGTTAACGTGCCACTCTCGACGATGTTCTTCATCCAGTTGACGATTTCATCTTCGGGAATCAGGACATTCGTCAGGGTGATGGCGATAATCATAACGACAATCGAGAGAATCTGGCTTGCGGCAAAAGTCTTGAGCAATGACAGGCGAGGCCACAGCACGCTGCCCAGCAGATACATGCCCGGTGTTGCCAGCAGGCTCAGCCAGAAGATCCATCTCATGCCCTTAGCAACGGGTTCAATACTGCCGATGCCCGTAACTGTGTCATTGATGGCGCTCAAGAAGTTGATGGGACCAGGAATGATGAGATCGTCGGCGCCGACCAGGCTCAGGATGCCGATGCGGGTCAAGTCGGCCAGCTGTGCACAGGCAAAGAAGACAACAATCGAGCCGACCACGTAGATGAGAATGTTGACAAGGAATTTCTCGAGCGTTGACGAGGGCGATGTGAACAAGGCCACACGGCCGTTTTTGCTCTTGAGGTTTCGGAATGACAAGGAAGCTACCACCATGAGAGCTATTGCCAACATAAAGAACACAGTCTTTTGGGGAACCATATTCATCAACGAACTGACAATATTATCGCTGATGGAATCGATGAAATTTCCCAGAATCATAATGACAGTGAGCAGGAGATAGATGCCCAGGATGGTGAACACAATGGTGCGCCAGTTCTCTACTACTTCCTTACGCAGGGCAGCCGTGAAGCGGCTCCAGTTGAATATTTGATTGACGGTATTCATAGTGGTGATCATTTTGAGGCGGTGAATAATTGGTTGATAGCAACGGGATTCTGGAGCGTGGCGTTGAAGAGCATCTCCAGATCGACGGCGGTTTCCTCGCCGGGCTGTGCGGGTACGGCACCCAAGGAGCCCATGGGACTCTGAAGTACGAAAATGGGTTGGTCACCTTCACGCAACGGACGGAAGGCCACGCGGTCCATCACTTCGGCGATACCTGCATTGAGCAACACCTTGCTCTGGTCAATAATAACCACATGGTCAAGGATGTCGCTGATGTCGCGCACCTGATGGGTCGAAATGAGCATCATCTTGTCGTCGGTCATTCCAGCGCTGACGAGTTTGCGGAACTGACTCTTGCTGGGGATGTCAAGACCATTGGTGGGCTCATCCATAATCAGGGCGTGGGTGTTGGTAGCGAAGGCGAAAGCCATGAACACCTTCTTTTTCTGGCCCATCGACAAGGCGTGCAACTTGGCGTTCATGTCACCACCCATGTCGAAGATGTCCAGATAACGTTGCATGTCCTCCATGCTGAAGCGGGGATAGAACGGTGCGTTGACTCTTACATATTCCTTGAGGCTCAATCGTGGCAGTTCAAACTCCTCGGGAACCAGGAAGATGTCGCTCATCGTCTTGGGCAGACGGCGACGAACGTTCTCACCGTCCATCAGGACTTCTCCGCTTTGGGAAGTTAGCAGTCCCGTCATCAGGTAGATGAGTGTGGACTTGCCAGCGCCGTTCTTGCCCAGAAGGCCGTAAACGTTGCCGGCCTCTAAATCCATCGAAAAGCCGTTGAAAAGCTCAACGCCTTTCTTACTGTAGCGAAAGCTAATATCTTTGATGTTAAACATAATAGATAGATATTTTAATTGGTTAGTAATTTGACTTAACTAGTGTACCACTTAACTAGTACACTGCAAAGGTATAACAAGAAGTTTGAATCCTCCAAATATTTTAACACTTTTTAAGATTTTTCTTTTTGGCAAAAAAAGAATTAGCGCCACCCAGACTAGCCCTGGATGACGCTAAAATCTTAGTTATGAGTTTCTTAATTTGTGCTTCCACTCAATAGTAGATCGATGAGCGCGGTGACATCGGCGATGGTTACACCGTCATCACCATTCACGTTTGCAGCAAGCACGTTGATAGTGCTTTCGTCACCGCCTAGCAGATAATCGATGAGTGCAGTCACATCACTGATGGTCACTTCGCCGTCCTTGTTGACGTCGCCAATCTTGTAATCACTGCCGCCAGCCTCGTTGCTGAAGTACATGTCCTGCACTTCGGCAAGAGCGATGGTTGCCGTGGTTTCGGCATTGGTGACATAGACGTTAGTGTTATCATAGGTGAGCTTGAGGCCTTCTACCGAATAGGTCAGGGTCGATCCGTTGGTCTTGGTGAACTTCAGGTAGTTATAGGTCTCGGCGCTGATGGTCATGGCCACCAGTGCGATCAGCATCGTTATAATTGTCTTTTTCATAATCTTGAATCTTTTTAATAATGATGTCATTGTTTATAACTACTTGAGGAATTACCACCAGGGATTTTGACCACCATTGTCGGTATACTGTGAGAGTGTTACCGATGAACCGCCCGTAGCGCTGGTAGCGCCCTTGCCAGTCCAGAAGGTAGTGCCGCTGAAGGTCACGCCCGACTTGAGCGCAGTTGAGGAGGGCGAAGAAACAACGAACGCTGCGCTATTGCCGCCAGGGCCACCAGGTCCTGCGATAAAGCCAGGGCCTCCGCCAGAAATGGTAGCTGCAGTCACAGCAAATGCTACTTGGTTGCCGTTATAGAGTGCATAGCGTGAACCTCCGCTATAGGTCGATGCGCTATAGCAGGTCTGATTGAGTTGTGCACCACTTTCGAGTGCACCCATCGTGGCACCATAGGCAATGAAGGAAACGCCACTATTGACATAAAGCTTGTATTGCTCATTGGCATCAAAGGCTTCTTCACGGCCAGCAGCGTAAATATAGCCACCGTCAAGGTTCAAATTGCCGTTGGAGTCGATAGCGTCATTGCCAGTGGCAACGGCATAGACATAACCACCCTTGAGATACATGTGTGAAGCGCTGTTCAACGCGTCATCATAGCTGGTCACCTCAATATAGCCACCATTGACAGTCATGACGCTCTTGGACTCGATGCCCTCGGCACCCTCGCCGCCAGTGGCGCTCACGGTGATGGTACCGCCATTGATGGTGATGTTGCCGTCCACCTTGATGCCCTTGGGTGAGGAGCGCATGTCGCTGCTCGACGAGCCACCGCCAGGGTAATAGCCACCGCTGCTGCTGTTGCTGTTGTAGCGGCTACCGGTGGAGCTCACCTTGATGTTGCCGTCGTTGATGATGAGCCAGCCGTCGATGCTCATACCCTTGTCGCCGTTACCAGTGGCCTTGAGGTCAAAGGTGCCACCGTCGATGGTCACGTTGTTGTCGCACTTGATGCCAGCGCTGGCACTGGTCGTCTTGTCGCTGGCGGTCTCGCCACCGCCACTCACGGTGCCGCTGATGTTACCGCCCGAGATGTGCAGGTTGCCTTCACACTTGAGGGCCTTGCTGGCGGGGCCATTGATGCTAAAGGTAATCGTACCACCAGTAATCTCCATGTCATAGTCGCTCTTGATACCGTGGTCATAGGTGTTGAGCGTCAGCGTGCCGTCGCTGATGAGGACGGTACCCTCGCTGTGAACGCCCACTGCCTCGTCCTTGATGGTGGTGCACTTCATGTTGGCACCGTTCAGGATGAAGGCATAGTCGGCCTTGGCGCACTTCACACTGCTGGTGTCAACTGTGCTATAAGCCCAGTCACCACCCGAGCAGTTGAGGTCGATGGTGCCGGCGGTAGCGGTCATCGTGCTGTCGCACTTCATGCCGCGTGCGCCGTTACCCGTCATGGTGATGTTTACGATGGCCTCAGCGCCATTGATGGTGAGGTTGCGGTCGCTACCGATACCAGTGGCTTCCTTGATCTTGCTCTTGTCGGTGTCCCAAACGGGAATACCCGTGTGCTTCAAGGTCAAAGTGCCGCCCTGGATGTCCACGTTGCCCTCGGCCTTAATGCACTTGGTGCCTGCCGCGCTGCCGTTGATGGTGAGCGTTCCGTCCTTGATGAGGACGTGGCCGTCAAGTTCGGGATCGGCAGTGTCCTCGGCATCTACCTGGATGCCGTCGTCACCGCAACTCTGGATATTAATGGTACCGCCGTTCATCTGGAAGTACTGTGCCACGTTGATGGCGTCGGCTACCGAGCTAACGATGGTGATCGTGCCCACGGTCTTCTTGACTTCCATGTACTCGTTGCAGGCCAGCGCGTGCTTCTTGTTACCCGTGATGGTCAGCGAGCCGCCCTTGGCAAACTCGGCATGGCCCTTCACGAGGAACGCTGCCTTCTTGGTGTTGTTGGCACCGTCGGTGAGGGTATTGGCTGTGCCGTCAACGAGTTGTACGGCGATGCGCTTGCTGTTCTGGATGTTGATGGCTGCGCTATCGGGGTTGGTGAGGTTGACACCGTTGAGCGCGAGCGTCATCTTGTAGGCTCCTGAGTGGTAGAAGGAGCCGTTAGGGCTGGTGCCCTGCAGGGTGTAGATGTACTCGGTGGCCACTTCGGCGTCCTGCATGACGGCGACATGTGCCCCGGTAACCTGGGCAGTGATGTGGTTGGCGATGTTACCGGCCACATACACATCGGCCACATAGTTGTTGTACTTGACGAGGACATTGTCGTCGGCAAACGTCTCGCTGGCGACGGTCACACTGTCCACATCGGCAAGGGTGAAGCCCTTTTCTAGCACGGTGAGCAGGTTGGCCGAACTGTACGGCATCGTGCCCACTGATTCAGTGTTATAGGCCCAGTGCACATGACCTGTGTGAACCCACATGGTCTGTTGCGCTTGAGCCAAAACACCTGCCATAGCAATCAGTGTTGCTAAAAGGAATCGTTTTGTCATAAATGTTAAACTTTAATTGTGTTTTTAATGCGATTAATACATGATTAATTGTCGCAAAACTATTTAACATTATTAAAAAAGACAATTCTTTTCAATTAATCCCGAAAAATAATCTGCAAACGTAGTTTTTAGTTTTTAGTCCTCAGTCCTTAGTTTTTGGCTGGGTGATGTTTTTCTCAACTGGTCGCGGATGTCCGGATTACAGGCTGTCGAGGTGTGTGATGGTGCGCAGGATGTTCAGGGCGGAGCTCACGCTGGTGATATTGGAAATGATGATGCTGCGACGGCCGTTTTTCTGGCTCAGATTGCAACGCTTGGGATTCTGTTGCAGATAATTGAGCAGACGCCCGAAGGCGGGTGACTGGTAATAGGCGACATTTTCCTCGCCCACCATGAACAGGTGCATCCGCGTCTGGCGGATGACCAGTTTCTCGATACCCAGGCGGCGCGCCGTGCGCCTCAAGGGCACAATGCGGATGAGTTCGCTGGCCATTTCTGGAATTTTGCCGAACCGGTCCACCATCCTCTGCTCGAAGGCTTCCACCTGCTCGTCGGTCTCCATGTTGTCGAGTTCGCGGTACAGGGTGATGCGCTCATTTTCCTGAGGCACATAACTGGCGGGGAACATGAGTTCCAAGTCGGTGTCAACGACACAGTCGGTGACAAACTCGGTACCTCCGCCAAGGCCGTCTTCTTCGCCCCCTCCATTTTTCCCGTCGCCCGTTGCGGCGAAAGTAGAGGCAAACTCCTCGGTGCGCAGTTCGGTGACAGCCTCCTTGAGTACTCGCTGGTAGGTCTCATAGCCCAAATCGGCGATGAAACCGCTCTGTTCGGCACCCAACAGGTTGCCTGCGCCACGGATGTCCAAGTCCTGCATGGCAATCTGGATGCCCGACCCCAAGTCGCTGAAACTCTCGATGGCCTGCAGTCGGCGGCGGGCGTCAGTGGCCAGCGACTTGCCTGCTGGCACGAGCAGATAGCAGAAGGCTTTGCGGCTGCTGCGCCCCACGCGGCCGCGCAACTGGTGCAGGTCGCTCAGGCCATACCTGTCGGCATTGTTAATGATAATGGTGTTGACGTTGGGCATGTCGATACCATTCTCGATAATAGTGGTCGAGAGCAGCACGTCATAGTCATGGTTGCCAAAGTCGATGATGGTCTGCTCCAGGCGTTCGGGAGGCATTTGGCCATGCCCTACAGCAACGCGGGCATCGGGCACGACGCGGTGGATCATGTTCTCCAGCTGCTCCAATTGCTCAATGCGGTGGTTCACAAAGAAGACCTGGCCGTTGCGCGACAACTCAAAGTTGATGGCTTCGGCGACGATATCATCATTGAGCGTGCCCACCGTGGTGAGGATGGGGTAGCGGTTGGCTGGCGGTGTGGTCAGGGTGCTCAAGTCGCGGGCTCCCATCAGCGAGAACTGCAAGGTGCGGGGGATGGGCGTGGCGCTCATGGTGAGGGTGTCCACATTGAGTTTCATCTGCTTGAGTTTATCCTTGACAGCAACACCGAATTTCTGCTCTTCATCGACCACTAGCAGACCCAGGTCGTGGAACTGCACCGTCTTGCCAATGAGTTTGTGGGTGCCGATGAGAATATCGATCTTGCCCTCCTTGAGGTCGGCCAGCAGCTGCTTGACGTCTTTAGGCTTGCGTGCGCGGCTCAGGTAATCGACTCTGACGGGGAAATCCTTGAGGCGCTCACTGAAGGTGCGATAGTGCTGGAATGCCAATACGGTCGTGGGCACGAGCACGGCGGTCTGTTTGCCGTCGGTGGCAGCCTTGAAGGCGGCGCGTACGGCAATTTCGGTCTTGCCGAAGCCCACGTCACCGCAGATGAGGCGGTCCATCGGCTTCCCGCTTTCCATGTCGGCCTTGACGGCCTGGGTCGCCGTCAGCTGGTCGGGCGTGTCCTCATAGATGAATGAGGCTTCCAATTCCTGCTGCAGGTAGCCATCAGGGGTATAGGCAAAGCCTTGCTGCTCGCGGCGTGCAGCATACAGGCGTATGAGTTCTCGGGCGATGTCCTTGAGGCGGCTCTTGGTGCGCGACTTGATTTTTGCCCAGGCGTTGCTGCCCAGACGGTTGAGACGAGGGGCCTCGCCCTCCTTGCTGCGGTATTTCGAGAGTTTGTGCAGCGAGTGGATGGAAACATAGGCCTCGTCACCATTCAGGTAGGTGAGTTTGATCATTTCCTGAGGCGTGCCGTTCATCGAGGTACGGATGAGTCCACCGAACTTGCCCACACCCAGGTCCTCGTGCACGATGTAGTCACCCTTCTCAATCTGATTGAGTTCCTTGAGCGACAGGGCCAGTTTGCCCGAACGGGCGCGGTCACTCTTGAGGTTGTACTTGTGGAAACGGTCAAATATCTGGTGGTCGGTGAAAACACACAACTTGAGATCGTCATCAACGAAACCCTCGTGCAGTGTCTTCAATACGGGCTCAAAGGTGATGTTGTCACCGCGGTCTTCAAAGATGTTGTGCAGGCGTTCAATTTGTTTGGCGCTGTCACTCAGGATGATAAGTCGATATCCCTTGGCCAGGAAATCGGTAAACGACTGGCCGATAAGGTCAAAGTTCTTATGATAGATCCCCTGAGGCTTACAGTGCAACGACAAGCGTTTGACGCGCTTCTCGGGAGTTGCCTCGCCAGCGATGAAGGCGATACGGCGCATTTGGTTCAGCCGCTGAATGAATAAGTCGGCATCCACCACTTTATTGATGGCTTGGGTGTCGCCCTCGTCGGCAATGATAGCACTGACCGACATGCTTTCTCGGGCAATTTCGCGGATGCGCGCCGACAGCCATTGCTCGCTGCGGCACAGCACGATGGTGTCGTCGCCGATGTAGTCAAGCAATGACACGTTATCTTCGCGGCCGCCTCCTGACGGGCTGTTGTTGAGGATGCTGATTTGGTCTAAGCGTTCCTCGCTTAACTGGGTTTCTACATTGAATGTGCGGATGGAGTCGATGTCGTCACCCCAGAAGTCGATGCGGTAGGGTAACTCATTGCTATAGGAAAAGACATCGAGGATGGAACCACGCACGCTGTATTGGCCTGGCTCATAGACATAGTCAGTCGCCGTGAAGCCCAGTTCGCGCAGCCGTGCGGCCACCTCGGTCAGGTCGGCCGTGCCTCCCGTGCGCAGCTGCACGGTGCTGGCCTCCACGTCCTCGCGGCGGCGGACACGTTCGGCCAATGCCTCGGGATAAGTGACCACCCATCGCACCTCGGCATCGTCATACCAGCGGTTGAGCACCTCGGTACGCAGAATTTCGTTGGGAGCATCCACCTGGCCATACTTGATGTCGCGCTTGTAGCCTGAGGGAAAAATGAGCACCTGCTTGTCGCCAACGAGTTGGCACAGGTCATTATACATATATCCCGCCTCGTCCAGGTCGTTGACAACGATCAGATAAGGGCAAGTCCGTTGTGGCAACCGCGCGAACAGCATCGCCGCACTGGACCCCGCCAGCCCGTCGATCACGGCATTACCGCCAGCCAGCAGCTTCTTCACCGCCGCCACCCGGCCCTTTCCGTTCACCAGTTCACACAGCTCCCGTATTTCCATCGTAGTATTTAATCCGTCGTTTTTAATTCTGATATCTCTTGAAATTCATCAATCCATTGCCTTAATTTAGATTGTAACAAATGTTTGTCGGGAAGATAGAGTTGATAGGCCGAAGCATAGATATTGGCCTCCTTTGGCAATGTTAATTCAACAAGAGCATCGTTCTTACTTTCACATAAGAGTATGCCAATAGTGGGCTTTTCAAAGTCTTGTTTCACATAGCGGTCATAGTAATTGACATACATCTGCATTTGACCTAAGTCTTGGTGGGTCAGTTTGTCAGTTTTTAGATCAACTAACACATAACATTGCAATAACCGATTATAGAACACTAGATCAACATAGAAATGTTGCTCATCAAATGTAAATCTTTTTTGCCGTGCTTCAAAGAGGAAACCTTTGCCCAGTTCAAGCAGGAACTGCTGCATCTTGTTGATGATGGCATTCTCTAATTTTGACTCAGTATAGGACACATCCGGCTTTAATCCCAAGAATTCTAGTGTTATCGGGTTCTTGATGATATCCACGGGCTTCTCTATAGTTTGTCCTTCCTGCGCAAGTCGCATGACGGCTTCTTTATCTCTGCTCAGCGCCAATCTTTCATATAGGCTACTGCCCACTTGGCGACTCAATTGGCGCACGCTCCAATCTTGTTGTTTACATTCAATTTCATAGAAACTGCGAGCGTCTGGATTTTCAATCCGCATGAGTATTAGATAATGTGACCAAGAAAGAGAGAAACTTACTGTATCTTCAGATTTCCGCAACACTGTTGCGGAAATCTCACTATTTCCAGTTGATGGCAATGAATCGTTATGTGGCATTTCAGATTTCCGCAACACTGTTGCGGAATTTCTATAGACCTGGTAAAATACTCTGCATTTCTCAAGAGTATCTACCGACCAACCCTTACCAAAACGTTCGGTTAGCCGTTTAGACAAGGAATGCAACACTTGTTGGCCATATTTGGCTCTGAGCACTCCATGCTGTTCTTCTTCAACGATATGTTGACCCACATAATACTTTGTATATACCTCTGTGGTATTTACAGTATTTGCCACATGTTTGCGTGCTTGTTCTATCAACAGCGACACTTTTTCATACAGTGAGGTCACTTTGTTATCTATGTCAACCAAGTCGTTCATCGAAACATACATTTATTAATCCCTGCAAAGTTACTCAAAATTCCCTAATTGCCGCCTAGCCTATTCCAATTAAAGGGAAAGCAAGCCCTATGTTTGAGTGTGTATAACATAGAGCTTTTTCCCTTTTTAAAGCGAGTTGTTGTTATTTTTTCTTTTTGGGTTTCTTGGTGGGGATGTTGAGGATGCGGGCGTATTCGCCGGGTTTGTTGAACATTTCCTTGGCTGCATCGAGGTGCTCGTCGTCCTTGATGGAGTTCTGGACTTGGCCGCGCTGGTAGTAGAGGCGGTCCATGATTTCCTGGCCGATGAGGTAAGAGATGTCGCGGCGATGCAGGTCGAGGTCGTGGTCGAGGTCATGCTTGAGCATGGCTTCGAGGCGGTCGAACTGGGCTGCTGTGGAGTCATTCATGTAACCCTCGGTCGTCGCGGTCTTGCGTAGGGTAGCGAGTTGCTGCTCACACACCTTGTCATACTCGAATTTGTCGGCATTGATAAAGGCCTTGAACTCGTTGAAAATCTCATCCGTCACCTGGAAGTCGGCAGGATTGGCGATTTCGTGTCCGTGCTCGGCGACATACTTGGTGGCAAAGTCGAAGTCCCAGTGGTCGCGCATGATGTTATAGACGATGCGTTTCAGTTCGCGGGGCTCTACCTTGATGTCGGGGTCGATGCCACCACCCTCATGCACTTCGCGGCCATGGGCGGTGTGGAAGATGTGTGCCGTACTATCGGTTGTGGTCTTCTTGAAGGTACCGTCGGCATTGCGGTTGCCGTAGTCCACTTCCTGGATGAGGCGCCCGCTGGGGATGTAGTACTTGGCGATGGTGACCTTGAGCATACCGTCGTAGGGGAGGGAACGAGTGGACTGCACCAGACCCTTACCGAAAGAGCGAGAGCCAATGATGACGGCACGGTCCAGATCCTGCAAGGCGCCAGCGGTGATTTCGCTTGCACTGGCCGAACCGCCGTCGATGAGGACGGCAAGAGGAATCTCGGTATCTATGGGGTCCACCGTGGTCTTGTAGGTGCGCTCGCTGGACTTGTCGCGGCCGCGCATCTGCAGCACTTGAGTGCCCTTAGGGACAAAATATCCCACAATCTGGATGGCGCCCTCGACGATGCCGCCACCGTTGCTGCGCAGGTCCAGGACGATGTTTTTCACGCGCGGGTCCTTTTTGAGTTCAATAAGGGCGTCGCGCACCTGATGGGCCGACTTCTCGTTAAAGGTCGTCAGGTCGATATAGCCGATATTATCGCGCGTCACGCCATAGTAGGGCACGGGATTGACACTGATGGTCTCGCGGTTGAAGGAGAAGGTCTTGATGCTGTCCTCGTCATAGGGGCGTACGACGGTCACCGTCAAATGGGTGTTGGCCTGGCCCTTGAGGTGCTTGCTCACTTCGTCGCTGGCCCATCCCGCGGTGCTGTCGCCATCAATCATGATGATGCGGTCACCGGAGCGCAGGCCTGCCCTAGCTGCCGGGCTGCCCTCATAGGGGCCACTGATGTAAACGCCTTTCTTGCCATCGATGGTGCGCTCCATCAGATAGCTGCCGATACCGCCATATTCACCCGTGCTGATGGTCATGAATTCGTCGGCCTCCTTGGCGGGAATGTACTCGGTGTAGGGGTCGATATCATCGAGCATCGCGTTGATGGCGTTCTCGATGGTCTTTTGGGCATCAATGGTGTCGACGTAGAACGTGTTCAACTCTTTGTACAGGGTGTTGAAGATATCCAGGCTGCGAGCCACTGCGGCATCATCGTTGACGGCCTTTTCGTCATCGGCGAGGGCTACGGGGGTTGCCAAGCAAATGACAGCGCATCCCCAAGCGAGATATTTGAGCGTCTTTTTCATTATTAATAATGTATTTGGCTGCGAAAATACTACTATTCCTCGAATATTGGCCGCATTTGGGGCCTAAAAAACCTTTATCGGACTAAATTTTTCAAGTTTTTTCATTTTTTTATTGCACAGTTCAATTATTGGCACTATCTTTGCACCGCATTTTTCGGCAGGGGTTGCCGATAAGGTGCTGAAAACGCTTCTTTAGCTCAGTTGGTTAGAGCATCTGACTGTTAATCAGGGGGTCCTTGGTTCAAGTCCAAGAAGAAGCGCGACATAATAGATAGATATTAAGAGAGGATTGCTTCTTTAGCTCAGTTGGTTAGAGCATCTGACTGTTAATCAGGGGGTCCTTGGTTCAAGTCCAAGAAGAAGCGCCAGAAACGAGACTGCGTGAGCAGCCTCGTTTTTGGTTTATAGGGAAAAAAGATTTACCTTTGCGGCTATCATTAATCAAATAACTTTGAATGGATATGGAAAACATACTCACGACATTGAGTGACTGGATTGTGGCAGCCAGCGACGCTGTGTGTGGCTACCCTGAGTTTTTTCTGCTGATTGGCGGCGGATTGTTCTTGTTTATCTTCTCGGGCGCAGTGTCCATCAGGCGCTTGCCTCGGGCGCTACGCGTGTTGCGTGACAAGCAGGCGACCGACCAGGGCAAGCAGTCAGGGCAGATCAGTTCCGTCCAGGCGCTGTTGAGTGCCATTGCCGCCACGGTGGGCATGGGCAATATCGCCGGAGTCGCCATCGCGCTGACAATAGGTGGCCCAGGCGTGGTCTTCTGGATGTGGGTGAGTGCCCTGGTGGGCATGAGCACCAAGTTCTTTGAGGGCGCGTTGTCCATCATGTATAAGGGCCGCGACAGTGCCGGAGAGGTTCAAGGCGGTCCCATGTATATCATTACCAAGGGCTTGGGCGAGAAATGGAAACCTCTGGCTATCGCATTCTCCATCTTCGGACTCGTGGGCACATTGTGCTTCATGCAAGCGAACCAGCTTGTGGAGTCGGTCACTACGGTCTTTACCACACCAATGGGCATTGAGAATACCTTGACGCTGCGTTTCATCATGGGCCTTATCATGGTGGCCATCGTGGGTGCTGTCATCCTGGGCGGCATCAAGCGCATCGCACTGTTTGCGTCGCGCATAGTGCCCGTGATGGTTATCTTGTATCTCGCCATGGTTATTGTCATCATGGTCATGAACTTCAAGGAGATTCCTGGAGTGTTCGGACAGATATTTGAAGGAGCATTCGACATGCGGGCAGGTTTTGGCGCCTTTGCTTACGTTGCTCTGACGGGTGCCAGGCGTGCCGCCTTTGTTAACGAGGCCGGTGTGGGTACCGCATCGATGATGCATGGCGCCAGCAAGAATACCGACCCCATCCGTGAAGGCCTTATCGCCATGCTCGGCCCGGCTATCGACTCGGGTTTGGTGTGCACATTGACGTCAATTCCCATCATCATTGCCGGCAATTATGTGGGTTTGACCGACCCTAAAGGTCTGTTTGTGGCCTTAGGAGCCTGGGGACAGCTGTTGCCCGGCATCGGTCACCTGCTGCTGATGGCGATTGTCTTCTTCTTTGCCTTCTCGACGATGTTCTCGTACAGTTACTATGGCCAGAAGTGCACCAACTACCTGTTTGGCGCTCACAACGTCAAATGGTATAACTACTATTACTTGGCGATGATTGTCGTTGCCGCGATGATACCGCTCAAGGTCATGGTCAGCATCATGGACCTGGCCTTTGCCTTGATGGCTCTGTGTACCATGTTCACCATCATAGCGCTCTCGCCACGTGTCAAGAGGCTGATGCGTGACTATTTCAAAAAATAGGATACGAACTTAATGAACAGTGCGGGCGAAGTGTGCCATCTTGATGGCGGCTTCGGCTGCTTCTGTACCCTTATTGCACAGGGCACCGCCTGCACGGTCGAGCGCCTGCTGCAGGTCGTCGGTAGTCAACACGCAGAAGATGATGGGCACGTTCTGTGTGGCGTTGAGGTAAGCGCAGCCCTGTGTGGCGCTGTCACAGACGTAGTCGAAGTGAGGCGTGCCGCCACGAATGACGCAGCCGATCATGATGACGGCGTCATAGCGTCCGGTGCGTGCCATCTGGGCAGCACCGTAGGTCAGTTCGACAGTACCGGGCACGTAGGCCACAGTAACGTCTTCATAGCCTTCACGGGCAAACAGGTCAAGGGCACCCTGCAAGAGGGCACCGGTTATCTGGTCATTCCACTCGGCGCAGACGATGCCCACAGTGAGGCCGTCCACATGGGGTAAAGTATGGAGGGCGCGAGCTTCCTCGCGCTGATTCAATTCAGTTGACATGACGGGTTTATTTTAGTTCATTAGGGAAACGGGCGTTGGTGGTGATGAAGTCCACGCCCATGGCTTTGACGCGCTCGAAGTCCTCAACGCGGTCCACTGTCCAGACGTTGACCTTGAGCCCTGCAGCGTGCATGGCGTCCACAGCCTCCTTGGTAACAATGGTGTGAACGACATCCAAGTCCATTTTGTACTGTTTACACCACTCAACCCACTCCATGATGGTGCCATCCTCGTCACCGGCAAGCACTTGGACGGTGATGTCGGGGTAGTGGCGATGGATGAAATCGACCACACCAGGCATGAAGGAGATAATGACCACGCGGTCGGTAAGTCCTTTCTGGTCAATGAGGTTGATGAGGGCAGGGATGCCATCAAAGACGGGCTCATTCTCGGCCTTGGTATTGCTGTGGATAGAAGTGCAGATTTTTACCTCGACGACGGGCACGACGTTGTACTCCTTGCAGATGTCAAGGAACTCTCCGAGCGTGCATGGCGTACCGGCATAGGTGACGCCGTGGCGCTTGCTGGTGAGGCGGGTAGCAAGGACGGCCTCGGTGGTCATATCGGGAATCTTGGTTTCGGGTCCGCCCAAGCGTTTGTAACTGTCGTCATGGCTGACAACGAAGGTGCCGTCGGCTGTGACCCGTATGTCGCATTCCAGGCCCCATGCCCCGGCGTTAGCACCATTGATAAAGGCGGCGCGGGTGTTCTCTACACCCCATTGCGAGCCACGGTGGCCGACAATGAGTTGGGCCTGCATACTCAGGGAACCCACGATAATGAGGGCTGCAGTGAAAATACTCTTGAGCAGTGTCATGATGTTCACGTTTTTATTCTTGTTATTGAGTAGGTCTTCAATTTCGTGCACTTCGGCAGTGGCTTCTAACCGTTGGGCCAGCGGCAGGAGCGAACGCAGGAGTTGCTCGGCCGCGGCACGGCGGTTGATGAGCCGCATGAGCGCCTTGGCCAGTCCGATGGAGAGGCGCAGGTCGCGGTGGCCCATCTTTTCGCCCAACTTCTTCTGGTAACGCAGGGCTTTGGTATAATACTTGACGGCATTGCGTCCGTTGCCCATCTCAAGCATGATGTCGCCCTCCTTGCCGAGGGTGTCCACCAGGTTGGCCATGGCGGTGCGAGTGGCGTTGGCATCGCCACTGTTCAGTTCGCTCATGTATAATTCGCTGGCACTCTGATAGTGCGCCAGGACATTCATTTGCTTGGTCTTGGATTTAATGACCTCGGTAGAGGCTTCGACGGCCATCAGCAGCATCGCCGAGAATCGGGCTTCGTTGCGCTTGGCGAGCCGTTCGAGCAGTTGTTGGGCTTTGGTCAGTTCCTTGGCTGCGCGGCTGTTGTCACCCATCAGGTGATGGGCGAGGGCCAGATTGTAAAGCAGTGACGCGACAATGGCATGAAAGTCCTCGGTCTTCTTGCCCTGGTGGTCGTTGAGTTCGAGCAGGGCACTCTCGGCAGCACCGAGAGCCAGCGAGGGATTGCCCTCATCGATGAGCAGCGCCATGCGGGTGAGCCACAACCATGCAGCATAGAGCACGGGCAAGTCCTGCACGCGGTCATCGTCATAGAGGATGGATTCGATGAGTTGGTCGGCCTCAATGTCGCGTTGGTTGGCGATGAGGAACTCGACATAGCACATTTCCATCTCGTTGACGATGCTCTGGTCCAATCCCTTGCATGGAGGCATGACACCGCTCGTGGCCATTTGAGCTCGCGCGATGGTCATGTCGTTCTTGAAACGTGGAAGGGCGACTGTGATGGGCAGGGCTTTCATTGATGAGTGGGTACTTTAGTCGTCAGGCTAACAGTCTTTTTAGTATTTGGTGCCCTTGGCCACACTGCCCAGGTAACCGCCGTGGTGACGCAGGGCATAATCCTCGCGGGTGAATCCCGTGGCACGCATCGTGTTGACCACGAGCACGTCGCCGATGACTGTCATCACCGTAGTGGAAGTGGTGGGAGTCAATCCTAAAGGACAGACTTCCTGAGTGTTGCCAGTCCACAGGCAGATGTCCGCCAGATGGGCCAACTCGCTGTCCTTGTTGCCCGTAATGACCACGATCTTGAGTTGCGGATACAGGTTGTGGGCCAGTGACACGAGGGCGCAGATTTCGTTGGTGCGCCCTGAGTTGGAGAGCAATAACAGCACGTCGTGGGGCTGTACAACGCCCAGGTCACCGTGTTGTGCCTCGCTGGGGTGGAGGAAAATGGCGGGAATTCCTGTCGATGAGAAGGTGGTGGCAATGTTGTCGGCTATCTGGCCACACTTGCCCATGCCCGAGGTGACGAGTTTGCCGCCTTCGTGCTTTACCTGCTCGACAATCAGGTTGACGGCCTCTTCATAGGCGTCGGTAATGGGTATGTTAAGGACGGCCTTGCTTTCGGCCTCCAGAATTTCTTGCATTGATTGTTTTACGTTCATATTTCGGGTATAAGATGGTTAGAACGTGCAAAGGTACGAAATAGTTTTACTATTCCCTTCCTTGTTTTTACTTTTTTTGGCGGTTTTTGAAGGTTTTCGGGTGATGTTTGCGTCTAAGGATAAAAAAGTTTTAAATTTGCACTAGAAAACTTAACAAAAGACAATGGACAAGCAAGGACTCAAATCGAGATATCATCGTTTCAGGCAGTGGCAAGAACAGCCATTCAATTATCAACGCCCCACCGATGAGGTGCATCATTGCAACAACTGTGGCGAAGACTTCACAGGCAATTTCTGTCCCGTCTGTTCCCAGAAGGCGGGCCTGGGCCGCATCGGGTGGCGCAGTGTTCACCAGGGTATTATGGACATCTAGGGTCTGGGCACCCGTTCTCTGCTCTATTCCATTTGGCAACTGTTGTTGCGGCCGGGGCACATCATCAGTGACTACATCGACGGAAAGCGCCAGGTGAGTTTTCCCCCAGTGAAGATGCTGTTTATCATAGCAGTGATTTATTCCATGGTTTACTATTGGTTATTACCTACCATCTTCAAGATCCAGGTAGAGCCTGTAATTACTCCAGAGGATCAGGTTATTATGGGTGATATGGTCTCATGGCTAGAAACGAATTACAGTTGGTTCGCGTTGATTATGGCCTTGCTCGCCGTCTTGCCCACATGGGTTATGTTCCGCTACTCGCCACGTCACACCTTACACACATTGCCCGAGGGGTTCTTTATCCAGATTTTTCTCGCGGTAATGATGATTGTATTCAGTTTTCTTCTCATTCCCATTGCGATGATAGACGTTATGTTATATACCGTTATCGTGTATTGTGTATATGGGATTTATTACATCATAGTTTATCATTATCTGTTCGGGTATGGCATTTGGGGCACCTTATGGCGTAGCGGATTCGTGCTACTGACTGTCTTCTTGTTGATGTCTGTTGGAACATTTTTGGCTTCCAATTTTGAACTGAGCCTATTGGCCAAAGGGATAAATAAACAATTGACAAAAGAGGATCTTCTTCTCATAAAAATGGTATATGCAGGAGGTACCCTGATAGCGGCCTGTGTTGTGCTGGCATTCGGCTTTGTAATCAATTATTTTGTCACAAGTAAGGACCGGAAAATGGCTTTGCAAAACACCTATAAAGAGAGATAGTTTGCATCAGTCAAGTAAAAAAGTGATTATTTTGAGGATATTTGTTGACATGTGTTTATCTTTGCACGTGTGTTTTCATCATTCATTAACTAAATAATCATTAACCGCTTATGAAAAAATTTACTTTACTGTTTGTATTGATGGCCTTTGTTGCCACAGCATTTGCTGACGTGATTACCGAGCAGCCCGAGGGCACGCTCAAGAATTACAACCGCGAGGGGTGCTGCGTAATCTGTGACTATGAGGATGGCTTCTATGTTTCCTATCAGGAGGGCAAAGTAAGCATTGTGTTCGCCGAGGATGGAAAGGTTTACATGAAGAACCCGTTGATGGCAATGTCCTATGACACCTGGGTTGAAGGAACGTTGAGCGAGGATGGTAAGACCATCACTATCCCTATGGGCCAGACACTGTTCCACAGTGAATTTTATGACGTTGACGTAATCCTGTCATGGGGTTCCACTAGCGAGGGCACCATCAACTGGGATACGTGGGAAGTTGAGGTGAATTACACGCCCGACTTCAGTGTTGAGGCTGCTGTGTTCACCATCGATGGTGAGACTATCACCCTGCAAGGCTCTCAAGGTGCAAATCCGCTCACTGGCGAGGACCTGGCTGAATTTGCCGCCACTGGCTTGAGCGCCATTTGGGCCGATAACCACTCATGGGTTCAGACCATCGAGTGGGGTACCGTGCTCACCGAGATACCTCGTCCCAAGCCTGCTGTACCTGCCAACCCTGAGATCGTAAATTGGCGCGACAGCGGCAGCGAGAGTGGCTACAGTCGCTTGGAGTTCGTTATCAACCCGTGCGATGTGGATGGCAATCCGCTGGATATCGAGCAGGGTTCTCTGACCTATAGTGTCTTCACTGACAATGACCAGATCTTCACCTTCGATGCCGAGGATTATTATTGGGACTTCAACGGTGAAGAAGTAACCGAGGTACCCTATGGTCAGTACAGTTACAACTTCTCGCCAGAGAGCATTTTCTTCTACCGTACCAATGCTGAGGGCTATGATCCCTTCTTTACCTGGCGCATCGGTATGCAGGTTTATTACACCGTGGATGGCGTCCGCAATGCGTCAGACATTGTGTATCTTGTGGTATTCCCCAAGCCCACCAGTGTCAATCAGGTGAATGAAGACAAGGCAGTCGCTGGAGTGCGCTATTACAATCTGGCAGGTCAAGAGGTGGCTCAGCCCAATGGCATTACCATTCAGGTGACCACCTATACCGATGGCACGACCAGCACGACTAAGGTGGTGAGATAAGCAATATCATCACAGGATTCTGAAAACTAGGGCAGGCGACCTCCATGATAGGGCCGCCTGTCTTGTGTAGTGGTGTGTTGTCAATGTCTACTCGTGGCCTTCAAAGGCGATGATGGCGTCGCGCCACACCTGTGGGAGCGGTGAGGGTTGGTTGGTCTCAGGATCGAGGTTGACCATGACGGTGGCACAGGTGGCTTTCAACTCGCGGGTGTCGCGGTTGACCATGTGCTGCAAGAGGGTGAGGCTCTTGTTGCCCAAGCGGGCACACTGGGTCAACACCTCGACGGGTTCTTGGAAAACGGTGGGCACCAGGAAAGAACAATTCACATTGGCGATAACAATCGAGGGCCGGCACCAGTTGATGTCGGCGTTGACTTCCAGACCTGCGAAATATTCAGTTTTGGCGAGGTCAAAGAATTGGAAATACACCGAGTTGTTGACGTGCCCCAGGGCGTCGATGTCGTTGAAGCGCAACTGCACTTGAGTGGTGCGCTTGAAAGGATATTTGGCTTCGATAGCGTGATCCATATTCTAGTTTAAAGTTTACAGTTTAAAGTTTAAAGATGGCAGCCGCATTTCTAGATGTTCTAGAAATACTAGATGATCTAGGTTACTTGAAGATGATTTCGTGGATGATTTCGCGGCCTAGGGCCTCGTTGATGCGCTGGATGATGCTGGCACGGTTGAGCATGAGTTCGTTGGCCAGTGATGCCGAGGATAGGTGCACTGTCATAACACCATCCTTGACATATCGCTTGATGGTGTAACGGTTGATGCCGTCGCCCACAATCTGTGGCCACAAAGCACTGGCCCGGTGCTCGTCGAGTGCGATGTCCAGGTTCTCCTTCTTGAGCAGGTCGTTAATGATTTGCCCGATGTTCTTGGCCTCGGTTCGCTTCATGAGGGCTCACCTCCTTTCACAACAGTGACAGTGCCGTTCTCGACGTGCATCAGACAATGGCCTCCGCCATGCCGTGCAACGATTTCATCGAGGTGGGTACGGTTGGTGTCCGTAATGAAAATCTGGCCGAAGCGGTTGCTCGACACCACGTCAACAATGCGTTCTACGCGGTTGGCATCGAGTTTATCGAAGATGTCGTCGAGCAGCAGGATGGGAACGACAGCGTTGTTGGCTTTGAGGAAATCAAATTGTGCAAAGCGCAAGGCGATGGTATAGGTCTTGCATTGGCCCTGACTGCCCGTGCGTCGCATGGAATAGCCGTCGAGCATGAGTTCGATGTCATCGCGGTGGATGCCACGTGTGGTGTGGCCGATGATGAGGTCCCGCTCTCGTGTTTCGGCCAGGTGTTCCAGCATGGAGCCGTCATTGAGGTGGCTTTTATAGTGCAGGCTCACGGTCTCGCCATCTCCTGCCACAGCGTTATAGTAGTGCATGAAGATGGGCAAGAAATGGTCTAACCACTGGCTGCGGCGCTCATGTATCAGAGTGGCATGAGATGCCATGACCTGCTCTACGGTTTCATAGAGCAAGGGGTCGCGCATCTCCTGCTTAATCATTGCGTTGCGCTGCTCTACCGCCTTGTTGTAGCGGATGAGCGCATCCAGGTACTCGCTATCGTTCTGCGAGATAATCAGGTCCATGAAGCGTCGCCTCTCCTCACCGCTGCCACGCACCAGGTCCCAATCCATGGGCGACACCATGACAACGGGCAGCAAACCGATGTGCTGACTCAGGCGCTGGTATTCCTTGCCGTTGCGGCGAACGATTTTGCGCTTGCCGCGTTGCAGGGAAACGCTGATTTCGACAGGCGACTCCTGGCGGGTGTAACTGCCCTGAAGCATCATGTAAGGCTCGCCATGGCGGATGACGGCATTATTATCGGTCGTCATGGCAAAGGAGCGGCACATGCTCAGGTAATAGATGGCGTCGAGCACGTTGGTCTTTCCCTGGCCGTTGTTGCCGATGAGGCAATTCAGTTTGGGCGAGAACTCCAGTCGGGCCTCGGCAATATTCTTGTAGTTGACGATTGTAGCGGTATTGAGTGTCATGATGCAAAGGTAGTGCAAATTCCATGATTTTTGATGATAGGACAGGAATTAATTGTTACCTTTGTCATCATGATGGAATTGGAAATATTGAAATTTATGGATACTGTCGAGGGTGTGAAGGCCTTCTCGACAACGCGCGGCGAGGTGGACGGGCGTAATGCCTATTCTGGTGTAAACCTGTGTGACTATGTGGGTGATGATGCCCTGCGTGTGCTGGATGCACGCATCACGCTGGCGATGCAACTGGGCGTTGACTTGGATGATCTCATCATGCCGCGGCAGACCCACTCATGCCGTGTGGCGGTCATTGACGAGGCTTTCCGCTTGATGGACATTGACAAGCAGGAGTCCGCGTTAGAGGGTGTGGATGCGCTGGTGACGACGCTTCATGGAGTAGTCATCGGGGTGAATACTGCCGATTATGTGCCCATCGTCCTGGTTGACGGTCAGGCTGGTGTCATTGCTGTGGCTCATGCAGGCTGGCGTGGCACCGTGGGGCGCATTGCCGGGGCCGTCGTGAAAGAGATGTGCCGCCAGGGTGCGAGAGCCGAGCGCATACAGGCCGCCATGGGTCCCAGTATCTGTCAGGAATGCTTTGAGGTGGGTGACGAGGTCGTGGAAGCCTTCAGGAAGGCACATTTTGACCTGGATGGCATTGTCAAGCGCAACCTTGCCACAGGCAAGGCCCACATCGACTTGCGTGCCGCCAATGGCGATGTCCTTGTTGCTGCTGGAGTGCCTGCTGCTCATATCAACTTGTCACAACACTGCTCACGCTGCGAACACGACCGTTTCTTCTCGGCCCGCCGCCTGGGCATCAACAGCGGCCGCACCTTCACCGGCATTATCATGCCGTAATCAAAACAGGAAGGCATAAACAACGATGCCCACTCACCATCGAGGTGAGTGGGCATCGTCGTTAATAAGATCACGTTGTTGTTTACAGGGTGGCGTCGCTCTCCTGGAAGGTGGTGGCGCGGCGTACATCGCCTGTCTGATAACCCAGCTTGAACCACTTCATGCGCTGAGCGCTGGTGCCGTGGGTGAAGCTTTCGGGTTGTGCGTAGCCCTGAGAACGCTTCTGCAGGTAGTCGTCACCGATTTTCTGAGCGCAGTCGATAGCCTCCTTCAGGTCTTGATCACTGATTGAGCCAAACAGCTTGCTCTCGTAGTGAGCCCAAACTCCTGCATAGAAGTCGGCCATGAGCTCCAGGCGCACGCTGTACTTGTTGGCGGTCGTCTGGTTGGTGGCCTGCATGCGCTGGTGTGCCTTATCGAGGGTACCCATCAGGTACTCGATGTGGTGGCCCACCTCGTGGGCGATGACATAGGCCTTGGCAAGGCTGGAATTGTCACCTTTTACACCAAGTTGACGGTCCATTGTCTGGAAGAATGACAGGTCAAGGTAAACCTTCTGGTCACCTGAGCAGTAGAAGGGGCCCACTGCAGCATTTCCCTGACCGCAGGCGGTGCTCGTTGAACCGGTGTAGAGTACCAGTGTGGGGGCAGGGTATTCACCGATGCCATACTCATTGAATATCTGTGACCAAATGTCCTCGGTACTTGCCATTACCTGTTTAGCAAAAGTGGCCAACTCCTGTTCTTCCTCACTGAACTCTCCTTGCTGGATAGTTTCGTTCTGCATAGCCATGCCACCAGCTTGTTGTAACACGTCGCCGATGTTTCCACCCATCAGCAGGGTGATTAATCCAGCGATAATCAGTCCGCCGATACCTCCCAAACCGATTTTGGCTCCGGTACCCATGCCGCGGCGATCCTCAACATTTTCGCTTTCGCGTCTTCCTTCAAGTCTCATTGTTATAAAGCTATTTTAGTTGTTAATAATATTCCCTTGAAAAGTGCAAATTTAATGTTTTTTTCGATAATTCGTCCAGATTCTTGTTTTTTTCTTAATATTTTTCATTCAGAAATCTTACTAAATATAGAATTCAGCCTTTTTTCAGTAATGGCAGCTATTGTTGATGTGTAGCTTGCGGGCTGATTATGATGGCAGGTCATATAGAAAGAAGGAGGGACAAAAAAGATTTCCCCCCTCCTGTCTTGATAGATCGAATGATAACCGTTAGAGTCTAACTCCTAATGACAGTGACAAGCTATGCTCCTTGTTTGTGCTGTTGTAGTTATGATTCTCAACTCGGCATTTCTGGAATGTGTATTGTATACCCATCTCAAATCGGCCAAACGCGTAACCAATAGTTGGTGATGCAAAGAAACCGCCTTTGTACATCTTGTCACCTGGAACAAACGAGTGGCCTACCTTGGCATCGATGAAAGGCGAAATGCTGCCATTATGGGTATAGAAACGGATATTACCGTAAACGGGAATATACACGAATTCGGAATCAAAGACATACTTACCGGCAGCACCGGCACCAATGAACAATTGAGGAAGAATGCGGCAGCCAAGAGTCAATGAACCACCAACGTGGAAGATGCCATCTTTAAATTTTGCATTTTCTGGAACAGTGTAACCGCCAAATGCATTTATATAGCTCTCGAACCGTGCTCCGCTGAAGTTGAAATTGGGCTTAGGTATATTAGCAAAATGCCTCGTGGTTCTACTCTCGTCATTGTTAGTACTCTGTCCTACTGTTGAAACTGCTGCAATTGCATCATTCCAGACAGATGCAGGAACCGAGTGAAACTCCTTGTAGTGGGCAGGATGTCCACTAACAGTCACAGACTTGATTTTAGGCTTCTTGAAAAGTGAGCCACTCTCTTTAGAGACAATAAACTGAGCATCAACGAGTACGTCGGCATTGTCGTAAGATTCCAAAAGCTTAGCCTCGGCTGCTCTTTTCACATTTTCCTCACCTCCAAGTTGTATGTCCTCGGTGGGAACCATGGTATAGGTCACCCGTTGAGGATTCACATCAAGGTCGGCAATGGTCAGTGATGCTATCTCAGAGTTTGTCTTCAGTGTGGATGCTGTGTGCATCATGCCTGTAGTCGTGCATGAAGCGAGTAATAACATCAACCCACTTGCAAATAAACTTGATAACTTCATAAGCATCAGGAAACAATAAAAAAATGAATTGTTGAACTAACGCTTACTTATTCAAAGAACGATAGTTGCGATATTTTGCGGGATGTCCAGTAACTGTGATGACTTCAACCCTGCCGTCCTTTAATTCGAGTACGTACTCGAGGTCCACGAGGACATCAGCATTTCCGTTCATCTTCAATGCCTCAGCAACAGCAGCATTGATGACATTGTCTTTACCGCCATCTTGGACAGCCTTTGTCGGTCTCATGGTGTAGGAGATACGGTTCTCGGCAACCTCCAGGTCGGCGGTTGTTGCTGTTTGTAACTGTGACTTGGTCTGAAGGTTTGTTGAAGTGTAGGTGGTAAGAGTCCTTGAGCAGGATGTTGCCATCAAGACAACTGCAGCAATAAGAAATAATTTTTTCATTGTAATTGTGGTTTAAGATAAATTGTGGTCTTGGAAAATGTTTTAAATCATAGAAAGGGTCAAGACCCATTTCCCGCTTTCATGACTATTAAATTTAATTGCAAAGTTACCATTTCTTAACAAATAAGCCCATAATATTCGCACTTTTTAAATGCTGTTAAATAAAATTAACAGACCAAAAGGCCATAGTCTTTGTGAGGAGTGCATTTACATGAAAAGATAGCTTGAACTGGTTTTGCAATCGATTTCTAGTTGTGGGATGTAAAAAGTAGATGAAAAGCAGGTTTGTTTGAGAGTAAAATTGTACTTTTGTAGTCATCACCAATCAATTAAAGCACTGACCGATTATGAGAAAGAAAAAGAATCTTGCGATTATTAAGGACGACCCTTGGTTGGAACCCTATAGCGATGCCATTAACGGGCGTCACCAGGATGCAGTAAACAAGATTGCCGAACTCACTGGCGGTACGGGTAACCTTGTAGAGTTTGCCAACGCTTACAACTATTATGGACTGCATCACACCAGTGATGGCTGGGTCTTCCGTGAATGGGCGCCGAATGCTACCGATATCTATCTCGTGGGTCAGTTCAATGATTGGCGAGAGTGTGCTCCCTATCGCCTCAAGCGGCTTGACGATGGTAACTGGGAAATTGTCTTGCCCGAGCGTGCGATGCGTCATGGAGATCTGTACAAATTGCGGATCCACTGGCAGGGTGGGGAAGGCGAGCGCATCCCGGCCTACGCCACGCGCGTGGTGCAGGATGAGAAGACCTATATCTTCTCGGCTCAGGTATGGGCACCCGAGACGCCCTATGAGTTCAAGAACACGAAGTTTATACCCAACACCAAGCCCCTGCTCATCTATGAGTGCCATATCGGTATGGCTCAGAATCGAGAGGGCGTGGGAACCTACGAGGAATTCCGCGTCAATGTGCTTCCCCGCATTGTTGCCGATGGTTATAACGCCATTCAGATTATGGCCATCCAGGAGCATCCCTATTATGGCTCCTTCGGCTACCATGTGTCGAGTTTCTATGCTGCCTCGTCACGCTTCGGCACCCCCGAGGAGTTGAAGCACCTCATCGATGATGCCCATGCTCAGGGTATTGCCGTCATCATGGACATTGTGCACTCCCATGCGGTGAAAAATGAGGTTGAAGGCCTGGGTTGCTTTGATGGCACTGGTGACCTGTACTTCTATGGCGACGATAAGCGCGAGCATCCCGCTTGGGACTCGTTGTGCTTTGACTACGGCAAGAATGCCGTGCTCAATTTCCTGCTCTCGAACTGCAAGTTCTGGCTCGAGGAGTACAAGTTTGACGGTTTCCGTTTCGACGGCGTGACCTCAATGCTCTATTACAGCCACGGTCTGGGTCAAGCCTTCGGCAGTTATGACGATTACTACAACGGCGGCGAGGACACCAACGCCATCACTTACCTCACTCTTGCTAACGAACTCATCCACGCCATCAATCCCCATGCCATTACCATTGCCGAGGAGATGAGCGGCATGCCTGGCTTGGCACGCAAGTTCAAGGACGGAGGCATCGGATTTGATTACCGCATGGCGATGGGCATCCCCGATTACTGGATCAAGACCATCAAGGAGCGTAAGGACGAGGACTGGAAGCCGACGTCTATCTTCTGGGAACTGACTAACCGTCGCGCCGACGAGAAGACCGTCTCTTATGCCGAGAGCCATGACCAGGCGCTCGTGGGTGACAAGACCATCATCTTCCGTCTCATTGACAAGGAGATGTACTGGCACATGATGACTGGTGACCATGACGGCACGGTCGATCGTGGCATGGCGCTGCACAAGATGATTCGCCTCGTGACCGCTTCGCTCATCAATGGCGCTTACCTCAATTTCATGGGCAACGAGTGGGGTCATCCCGAGTGGATTGACTTCCCTCGCGAGGGTAACGGCTGGAGTTACAAGTATGCCCGCCGCCAGTGGGATCTTGTGGACCGCGAGGACTTGAAGTACCAGTTCCTCAACAACTGGGATAACGACATGATTCACCTCATCGGCGGCGTGAAGGACTTCCAGAAATTACCCGTACGCAAACTTTGGGACAAGGATGACGACCAGGTGCTGGCCTATATGCGCGGCCACTTGGTGTTCGTCTATAACTTCAGCCCCACGCAGTCCCATGTGGATTATCCCATGTTGGCACCCGAGGGCGAATATGAGGCCGTGTTTGACAGCGATGACGCCCGCTATGGCGGCTATGGCAATATCGACAGCAAGGTGAATCACTTGACCGAGCACGATGGCCTGTATGCCGATGCTCACTTGGGCTGGCTCAAACTCTACCTGCCTGCCCGCAGTGCTCAAGTGCTGCGCCTCAAGGCTCCCAGGCGTAAGCCTGCCGCCAAGAAAAAGCCGGCAAAAAAGAAATAGATAACCAAAATTTAATAGATGATGTATGGCTCTGGGGGCTTTCCTCAGGGCCATATTTGTTGGTTAAACCCTGAAACGGGTCGTATTTATTTGCCATTGCGGGAAATCTTCTTTATCTTTGTCATGTAAAAAAGATTGTTTGCTATTGACGTAGAAACGTATTGCCATGCCACAAGTGATGATTCATGAGTGGAATAGTGCGATTCAGTTCACGTTTCTACAATATTAATGTAACCGGCCATTGTGGACTGCACTGGCATTGTTTGTTGATATGAGAAAACGTTATTACCTGCCCAAATCAATCCTTGTATTGATTGTTTTGTTTTGTACATCGGTAGCAGCAACTGGCCAAAAGATGAATTCACCAGCAGTTTGCACCGATGATGGTACTCAGCAAGTTGTCCTCAGGGGGAAGTTGTCGGTGCCCATGGCACCCCGCCCAGGCGATGTGAACCTTGACGGTGCAGTAAGCATTACTGATGTGACTTCCCTGATTGACTTGCTCTTGTCAGGTTCAAACAGTGTCTCGATGTCGGGTGATGTGAACCTTGACGGTTCGGTGACCATCAGCGATGTGACCGCCTTGATTGACATGTTGCTGAGTGGAGAAACCGACTATACTTACGGTAAGGCCCTGTATGACCTCAATGAAATTTATAAATCGATGCGTACGGTAGGCTGGACTACCACCTTAAACTTTCATCAGAGTTTCGGTATCAGTGCCTATAATCTGATGGCGGAGGTCATGGGTGACGATATGATTATGGGTGCCCTGGGTTCGGGTTGGTTCTGGTATGATGCCGCATACAACGTGAAGACCCGTTACACATCTTCCTCTTGGCGCAGTTATGACTTGTGGATTGCCTACTACACCTGGATTGCCAATGCCAATTACATCCTTGAGGCTGCAAAGTCACTGACAGGCACCGAAGGTAACTATGTCAAAGGTCAGGCCTATGCCATCCGTGCCTATAGTTACTTCATGCTCGCTCAGTCTTTCGCCCGCACTTACAAGGGCCATGAGAGTGACCTCTGTGTGCCCCTGTTTACAGGCTTGACCTTTAACGGCACGACAGGCCAGGCACGTTCAACAGTCTCGCAGGTATATGCCCAGATAGACGCAGATATCAACCAGGCCACCAGTTTGCTGAACGGTACAGCGCAGATGGTTCCTGATCATATCGGTTATGCTGTGGCAATGGGTCTGAAAGCCCGCATCGCACTGGTCAAGGAAGACTGGTCAACTGCCTATAATTCGGCTGTCGCAGCCATCACAGCCAGCGGCAAGACGATTCAAGATGTAGATGCATTCCGTGGCTTGAATAATGCCTATGCCGGTAATGTGATGTGGGGTGCGGATATTCATCCCGATGAAGAGACCTCCTATGGTTCGTTCTGGTCACACATGAGAACAGATATGCCATATGGAAGTACTGCCCCCAAGCAGATTTCCTACTGGTTGTATAACAAGATGAGCGCCACCGATGCCCGTCTTGCCTGGTGGAAAGATAACCAGACCGGTTATGGCTCTGATGCCAAGGTACAGGACAAGTTTAATGTTGTAGATGGCACCGAGTGGGGAGGTGACTACATCTGGATGCGTGTCGAGGAGATGTACCTTACTGCTGCCGAGGCTGCTTGCCGCCTGAATCAAACGACCAACGCATGCAACTATCTTAATCAACTGATGGCTAAACGTGACGCCAACTACAACTGCACGAAGACGGGTAAAGAATTGGGCACGTTGACCACCGATGAGACGGGTTCTCTGCTCGAGGAAATCCTTATCCAGCGCCGCATTGAGCTGTGGGGTGAGGATGGCCGTATCTACACCATCCGCCGTCTGCGCCAGGGTTTCGAGCGCACGACCGAGAATGGCTGGCCCGCTGAACTGCAGTTGACAGGTAAGGCGTTGTATAATCCCGATAGTTATGCTTGGGTGTTGACGATTCCCGCATCAGAATTCACGGGCAATCCCAACATGAATCCCGATTTCCTGCCCGTGGGTGACCAGAACCCGTTGGGAGATGTTACTGGTGTGGGACAGAATGTCTCGTTTGAGACAATGTCCTCGAGCATGACCACGGCCCGTACCGATTTCTACTATGATGTCACTTTGACACGAGCCTCCACCCAAGGAGAATATACCACGACCATTGACTTTAGTACAGCCTATGATTGCCTATCTGCACCAGCGACAGTGACCTTTGCCAATGGCTCGAACACCGCTAAAATCCAGATTTCCTGTAACCCGTTGCAGTTGGGCCAAACCTATAGTGGCACGTTGTACCTGTCATCCTATGATAGAGACTGTTATACCAGTGTTGGACAGATTACCGCCCACACGTTCACCATCAACTGCCAGAACGGCAATCCTGACGGGCAGGAAATCTCGTTTGAGCAGTCATCCCTTGTTCAGTCTGCCTCTTCTAATTATACGTCAGTACCTATCTTCCTCACCCGTGCCATCACCGAGGGAGAATACACGGCCACACTCGCCATAAGCAATAATCAGAGTAACGTTTCTTTGGGTAGTACGAGTGTTTCTTTTGCAGATGGGGTTGATAGGGCCTATGTATGGTTGAATTTCAATAATTTGGAAATCGGACAAACCTATGGTTGCGTGCTGTCGCTCTCGCCTCAGGATGCGGCCACTGGCGGTGCCATCACGACCATGCAGGTTTCTGTAATCCGTGAGAACTGGATTGACTTGGGTTGGGGTAATTATGAGTCGGGATTGTTTAGCCAAACGGTGGACGTCTATTTCTGCCAGGACGGTGGAACCAATAAATACAAAATGAAAGAACCGTTTGACTATAATCACGATATTATTTTCACCATCGACAGCAATAATAAGGTTTACATCCAACCTCAACCTTGTTATACTTCCTCCAATTTGGGAGTCATCACGATGATGGGTTATGCCAATGAGGATGATTCGGGTTATGCAGGAACTTATAATCCTGCGACCAAAACGGCCACATTGCAGATGAGGTATTACTGTGATGCGGGCACTTGGCCCATCCAGCAAGAGTCCTTTACCATGCCGTAACCGTTTAAAGACCAGAAAGGATGAAGGGCATCCGATTCACAGGGCGCCCTTCATTATTTCTCGAAGTGGAATTACTTAACAATCAGCTGTTGAGGGAGGGGGCGGCGTTGCGTCCTTGGGAGTGACGGGACGCCACAGATAGAGTTTGTCGCTGGGACGGATTTTCTCGGGCACGGCGATGGAGAAGTGTTCGCCCTTGACGGTTTTTTCGACGGGTTTGAGATCCACGCGGATTTCCTCGATGGTCAAGGGGATGGCTCCCGTGGTGGGGCCGATGATCCATGCTTCGTCGCCCACGTGCAATTCGCCGGCTTCCATGAGGAATTCGGCTACCCCGAGTTTGCTGTAGTAGCGTATGCCCTTAGCGGCATAGACTTTTACCCTGGTGGCGCTGGAGCCGTATTTGGCCGACCATTCGCCCAACCGCTGGCCCATGTAATAGCCATCCCAGAATCCGCGATTAAAGACCTTGCCCAGGCGCTCGTTCCATTCGGCGATGCGCTCCTCGGTATAGGTGCCGTCACAGATGGCACGCAGTGCCTCGTCATAGCAGCCGGCTACAGTGCGGACGTATTCGGGTCCGCGCGCGCGGCCCTCGATTTTGAACACGGTCACTCCGGCATCCACCATCTTGTTCAGGAAATGGATGGTCTTGAGGTCCTTGGGCGACATGATATACTTGTTCTCGATGGCCAGTTCATCGCCGTTAACGAGGTCGGTGACGCGATAGCCGCGACGGCAGATCTGGCGGCATGCGCCACGGTTGGCGCTGGTGTTCTCTTGGTGCAGGCTCATGTAGCACTTTCCACTCACTGCCATACACAAGGCACCGTGGCAGAACATCTCTAACCTGACACGCTCGCCGTGAGGTCCTCGAAGGTCATTTCGGTCGATGAAATGGGCAATTTTGGTCACTTGTTCCATGTTTAATTCGCGGGCGAGCACCATGACGTCGGCCCATTGGCTGTAGTAACGGACCGCCTCGCTGTTGCTCACGTTGACCTGAGTGGAAATGTGCACCTCCACGCCAATGCTGCGGGCAAACAGGATGGTCGCCATGTCGCTGGCGATGATAGCGCTCACGTGGGCATCACGGGCGGCTGTGACGATCTGGCGCATGTAGTCCATGTCCTCGTCATAGACGATCGTGTTGACCGTCAAGTAACTCTTCATGCCGTGCTCGTGGCACCACTGGGCGATGGTGTGCAGGTCCTCGAGCGTGAAATTCACGCTGGAACGGGAGCGCATGTTCAGTCCCTCGATACCGAAGTAGATGGCGTCGGCACCACCCTGATGGGCAGCGTATAGTGATTCCCAAGAGCCCACAGGGGCCATGATTTCAAAATCAGAACGATTCATATTTATTATATAAGTTTTAAGTTGTAAGTTTTAAGTTGTAAGTAAAGATACCTTTGTCTCTGGTTTTCTAGGCGATAGTAATCGTACTAAAAACTTACAACTTAAAACTTAAGACTTTTTATCTTTCTTTTTTGCCGGTGAGGATGCCCTTGATGTCGTAGAGTTTGTTCAGGGCCTCCATGGGCGTGAGGTTGTTGATGTCGATTGTGAGGATCTCGTCGCGGATTTGGCTCAGGACGGGATCGTCGAGTTGGAAGATAGACAACTGGTAGCCCGAGCGGTTGGTGGCAACATCGCCTAGGTCCTTGGTGATGGCGTTGTCGCTGCGGTTGTTGGCTTCGAGTTGCTTGAGGACCTCGTTGGCCCGCTTGACGATTGTGGGTGGCATGCCGGCCAACTTGGCGACGTGAATACCGAAGCTGTGTTCGCTGCCTCCCTTGACCAACTGGCGCACAAACACCACCTTGCCATTGATTTCCTTAACGCTCACGTTGTAGTTCACGATGCGCTTGAAGGATTTCTCCATCTCGTTCAGTTCGTGGTAATGGGTGGCAAACAGGGTCTTGGGCCTGGTGGCGTGCTCGTGGATGTGCTCGACGATGCTCCAGGCGATGGATATGCCGTCGTAGGTGCTCGTGCCACGGCCCAACTCATCAAACAGGATGAGGCTCCGCTGGCTCATGTTGTTGAGGATGGCGGCAGCCTCGGTCATTTCGACCATAAAGGTGGATTCGCCCAGTGAAATGTTGTCGCTGGCGCCCACGCGGGTAAAGATCTTGTCCACGATGCCGATGCGTGCCTGCTCGGCGGGGACAAAGCTGCCCATCTGGGCCATGAGGGTGATAAGAGCGGTCTGGCGCAGCAGTGCCGACTTACCCGCCATGTTGGGGCCCGTGATGATCATGATCTGCTGCTCGTCGTTGCTCAGGCGGATGCTGTTAGGCACGTAAGACTCGCCCGGCGGTAGCTGGCACTCGATGACAGGGTGGCGTCCCATGGCAATGTCGATGTCCAGGCTATCGTCCAGCACGGGGCGGTTGTAGCGGTTCTCCATCGCCACGCGCGTCAGGGCGTTTAGGCAGTCGAGCTGGGCGATAATGGCGCTGTCGTTCTGTATAGCGGGGATATACTCGGTCACGGCGGTCACCAGCTCGTTGAACAAGCGTCCCTCGATGATGAGGATTTTCTCCTCGGCACCCAGGATTTTTTCCTCATATTCCTTGAGTTCCTGGGTCACATAACGCTCGGCATTGACCAGCGTCTGCTTGCGTATCCACTCCTCGGGCACTTTGTCCTTGTGGGTGTTGCGCACTTCGATGTAGTAACCGAACACATTATTGTAAGCAATCTTCAGGCTCGGGATGCCCGTGGTTTCGCTCAATGAGCGCTGCATGGCCACGAGGTAGTCTTTGCCGCTGCAGGAGATGTCGCGCAGTTCGTCGAGTTGGGCATCCACACCCCGGCGGATGATGTTGCCGCGGTTGGTCTGGTTGGGCGCATCGGGGTTGATCTCACGCTCGATGCGGTCACGGATCAGGGCACAGGGATTCAACTGTTCACCCAGGCTGTTCAACACGTCACAGGCCGCCTGCTGGCAGTAAAGTTTGATAGGCTCGATGGCTTGCAGGGCGCTCTTGAGCTGGACCAGTTCGCGCGGTGTGATGCGTCCCACGGCAGCCTTGGACGTCAGTCGTTCCAGGTCACCGATGAGTTCCAGCCGCTCCTTGATGAGGTCCCGCCCCTCGGGGTCGCGCATGAAGTGCTCCACCACATCCAGTCGACGGTTGATGGCCTTGACATCCTGCAGGGGGAAGAGTACCCAGCGGCGCATCATGCGTCCGCCCATCGGCGAGATGGTGCGGTCGATGACATCGAGCAGCGACTTGCCGTCGTCGCTCATGGGCGCCACCAGTTCCAGGTTGCGGATGGTGAACTTGTCGAGGCGTACATAGCGCTCGGCTTCGATGCGTGCCAGCGTGGTGATGTGTCCCAATTGGGTGTGCTGGGTGATGTCGAGGTAATGGAGAATGGCACCGCTGGCGATGATGGCGTTGTCCATGCTTGTGATGCCGAAGCCTTTCAAGCTACGTGTCTCGAAGTGCTTGAGCAGGCGGTCGTTGGCCGACTCGATGGTAAAGACCCAGTCATCGAGTTCAAATGTCAGGTAACGTGACGAGAATGTGGCGGTAAAGCGCTGGCGGTTGCTGCGCTCGATGAGCACCTCCTTAGGCGAAAAGTTGACCAGCAGTTTGTCGATGTATTCCTCGTTGCCCTCGGCGGTGAGGAACTCGCCTGTGCTGATGTCAAGGAAGGCCACACCCAGCATCTTCTTGCCGAAGTGTACTGCGGCGAGGAAGTTGTTCTCCTTGCGGTCGAGCATCGTGCCTCCCACGACCACACCGGGCGTGACAAGTTCGGTGATGCCGCGCTTGACGAGTTTCTTGGTCAGCTTGGGATCCTCGAGCTGGTCACAGATGGCCACCCGCTTGCCGGCCCTCACCAGCTTGGGCAGGTAGGTGTCCAGTGCGTGGTGAGGAAAGCCTGCCATCTCGGTCGAGGCGGCGGCCCCGTTGCTGCGGCGCGTCAATGTGATGCCTAATATCTCGCTGGCGGTCACGGCGTCCTGCAGGTAGGTCTCGTAGAAGTCGCCCACGCGGAACAGCAGTATCGCGTCGGGATGCTTGGATTTCATCTCGACGAACTGCTTCATCATCGGCGTTTTCATTGGGTCTTGTGCCATCTGTGCTTGCTTGATTGTTTTGAACCTGCAAATATACGAAAAAAATTTCAGTTCTTTCTTTTCACAGGTCAGTTATCCAAAAAACTATGGACGTTAAAACAGCGACTGAAAACTTTTTTGTACCTTTGCCGCTTAATAGAGAAGAAACTAACCAATAACGATAAGACAATGAATTTTGTAGAAGAACTGAAATGGCGCGGGATGATCAATGACATCATGCCTGGTGCAGAAGAACAACTCAACAAGGAAATGACCAGTGGCTATGTGGGCATCGACCCCACGGCCGACTCATTGCACATCGGTCACCTGGTGGGCGTGATGATGCTCAAGCACCTGCAGCGTGCAGGCCATCGTCCCATCGCCTTGATTGGTGGTGCTACGGGTATGATCGGTGACCCCTCGATGAAGTCCCAGGAGCGCAAGCTCATCGACGAGGAGACGCTGCGCCACAATCAGGAATGCATCCGCAAGCAGTTGGCCAAGTTCCTGGATTTTGACAGCGACGCGCCCAACCACGCCATCGTGGTGAACAACTATGACTGGATGAAGAATTTCACCTTCCTGAGCTTCATCCGCGACATCGGCAAGCACATCACCGTCAACTATATGATGGCTAAGGATAGCGTGAAGAAGCGTCTGGCCGCCAATGCCGACCATGGCATGTCGTTCACCGAGTTCTCTTATCAGTTGCTGCAGGGCTACGACTTCCTGTACCTCTATGAGCACGAGGGTTGCAGGTTGCAGATGGGTGGCAGTGACCAGTGGGGTAACATCACCACGGGCACCGAGTTGATTCGCCGCATCAACGGTGGCGAGGCCTATGCCATCACCTGCCCGCTAATCACCAAGAGCGACGGCACCAAGTTTGGCAAGACCGAGGGCGGCAACGTGTGGCTCGATCCCAAGCGCACCTCACCTTATAAGTTCTACCAGTTCTGGATCAACGTGAGCGACGAGGACGCCAAGAAGTACATCAAGATCTTCACCGCCCTGCCTCAGGACGAGATTGCCGAACTGATCGCCGAGCAGGAGAAGGATCCGGGCCTGCGTCCGCTGCAGAAGCGCCTCGCCAAGGAAATTACCACCATGGTGCATAGCGCCGAGGACTATGAGATGGCCGTCGAGGCTTCTCAGATTCTGTTCTCCAACAAGGCCAAGGATATCCTGCACAAGATTGATGAGGATACGCTGCTCAACGTATTTGAAGGCGTGCCCCAGTTTGAGGTTCCCCGCAGCGCCATCGACGAGGGCACCCCGCTCATCTCGTTGTTGACCGATGTGGCTGCCGTCTTCCCCAGCAAGGGCGAGATGCGCAAGCTGACTCAGGGCGGCGGCGTGAGCATCAACAAGGAAAAGCTCGCTGACCCCAACATGCCTGCCAGTGCTGACATGCTGCTCAACGGCAAGTATATCCTCGCCCAGAAGGGCAAGAAGAACTATTATCTGCTCATCGTCAAGTGATTTGACCCCGTCGTCGCAAAAAAAATGCGACAAAAGGGTTGCAATTTAAAAAAAAGCAGTAATTTTGCACCGCAATTTGGATAGGCAACTGTCCAGTTGACACGAGGATTGCCTTGTAGTGTAATGGTAACACAACGGTTTTTGGTGCCGCATTTCCTGGTTCGAGTCCGGGCAAGGCAACCACAACAAGAGGAGCTGAACAACGAAGTTCGGCTCCTTTTTTTCATCGGCGGAAACTGTTTGGTCCACGAATTTCACGGTCCACGAATTTCACGGTCCACGAATCTCACGAATTAAACAAAGGGCTTGCGCACGCAATAGGCTCACGCTAAGGCGCTAAGACGCTAAGATTTATTTTATTGCTCGCAAAGGCTCGCAAGAAATCAAAAAAAATTTTATTTAAATTTCTCGGCCGACAGGCCGATTAAAAAACTTGGCGGCTTAGCGTGAGGCAAGGGATTTACCAGTTGAAGATGTTGCGGAGGAGCCACCAGAGGAGGACCATGGCGAGGAATAGCCAGATGAGGAGTGGGGCGTTGAGGCGGAGATACAGGCGGGGGTTGCGGGTGCGCCGTGACTCGGCGTACAGGCAAAGTGCGATCCAGGGGATGGATATGAGCAGCAGGGCGTTGTACCTGAATGCGCCAACGATATCGCCGTGCAGCAGGGCATGGATGGCACGCTGGCTGCCGCATCCGGGGCACTTGTAGCCCGTGAGCGAGAGGAAAGTGCACCGAGGAAACAGGCCTGACTGTGAAGGGTCAAGCGCATAATAAATGAAGCCGAACGCCAACAGCGCGGCAAGTACAATGATCAAAATGAGGCTGCGGCGCATGTCGCCTTAATGTGTCAATTGCCCATCGAGGCCATCATCGCGGGTAACATGGACATGAACGGCTGGACGATGATGCCGAGGATGATGGTGGCAATGCACCACCAGGCACCCACCTCGCTGGCGCGCTTGGCGCCCTCGATGTCGCCCTCGCGGTACTTGTTGGTCACCTTGAGCGCATAGATGATGGCGACGATGCCTGTGGGAATGCAGCACAGCACAGTGGAGATGATGGCCCATACCAGATTGGTGGGCGGGCAGGGCTCGGCAGCGGCTTGGGGGGCGTACTGCTGCTGGGGCTGGGTGTATTGCGGTTGAGGTTGGTAGGGCTGTCCCGTTACGGCCTCGCCGTTGGCAGATTGCTGCGTAGCCTGAGCAGGCTGCGGGTCAGCGGTCTCGGCCAACATTTCATAGTATCCCTGCAATTCAGGCATCTGGGTGATCTTGACCCAGTCTTGAAGTCCTTCGCGCCACACATAAGCCCGTGAGGTGAGGCCCATCTCCTTGATGGCATCCAGGTCAACGGGACCTGACTGCACTCCATTGTGATTAATCCAGTATTGCATAATCGACGTCTTGGTTTTGTTCTATTGCCGCAAATTTAGTAATAAAATCGTAAAATCCAATAAAACTGGCGACATAAATGTGGTTAAACAGCAGGGCATTTAGAAGTCGCTGAAGAACTGGGGCCGGATGAGCAGGCCGATGCGGATGCGGGAGTGGTACTGGTTGTAGTCGAGCAGGGTCTCGCCGTAGCCGTTATAGTATTGCAGCATGATGAACTGGTTGGAATTGTGGTTGATGCGGTAACCCAACTGCACGATGGTGTTGAAATTGAGGTTCCAGCCTTTGCGCTTGACCATGGTCATGTCGAGCACCCACTTGTCATCATTGCTGATGGCCTGGAAGCCGGCCTGGTAGATGCCGCTATACCTGAGGATATCCTTGTTGTACATGCCGTCGACGATGGGAATCCAGAACTTGGCATGCGCCATCAGGTTGGGCGAGATGTAGCCCTCGGCCGCCAGCGAGACTTTGTTCCAACTGCGGGATGCAATACCGTCCTTGCCATTGGACTCGTGTTCGAGCATGACGGTCATCTTGCCCACCAGACGATTCTTCATGATGATGTATCGTGACAAGCCGATACCGGGGTTGAAGTTCAAGTCATGAAAGGGTAACGAGCGTTCAAACACGTTCCAAAGGGCCTTTTGGGTATAGAACAGGTAGAGGTAAGAGTTCCAGGGAAGGGTACTCTTGGTGAGACGTTGCTGGAAACTGATCTGGAATTTCACATCGCTGTTGTGGCTTGTGGGCTCGCCGCCCAGCACGGTACCGCCGACAAAGTAGGTGTCTTTGTACAGGCTGAAGTAAGGCCTGCTGTCAAGTTCGTTACGAATGCTGTCGGCAGTCTGTTTGCTGGACTTCTCGGTCGAGACAATCTGTCCCTGGGCAGGGATGGCCATTCCCGCAATCAACATGGAGAGTGCCAGCGCTAGAGTTTTGATATTCATCATGATGGTATATTTTTATGTGTAATTGTGTTTGTTAATAGAATCGTTATGGTGTTTTTTATCCCACGAGGGCAACGAGCAAGTACCAGAGCGGAGGCACGAGCAAGGCCGGTAGCATGTTGAGCACATGGCAGTCCTTGATGCGCAGCAGCGACAGGCCCGAGCCCGTGATGAGCAGTCCGCCCACAATGAGCAACTCGGCCATCAATGCCTCGCTCACAGCTGAACTCGAAATCATGGCGATGCAGTAGAACATGCCCTGCCATAGAAATAAGGCGGGTGCCGCCAGCAGCATGCCGATGCCGTAGGTCGAGCCGAAGATGGTGGCCGTGACCAGGTCGAGCGTGGCGTTGGTGAACAAGAAAGTGTTGTCTCCCTCCAGGGCGCTGATGACAGGACCCAACATTGACAGGGGGCCGATGCAATAGACCAGTGTGGCCGTGGCCAGGCCGTCGGCCAGCCGCGAGCGTTGCGCGCCATTGTCATCGCTGCCCTGTTTGCTGCGCCGCTCCACCAGACGGTGGAACCGCCCATCGATGTCCAGCGCCACGCCCACCACGCTGCCGATAGCCATCGCAGCGATGAACAGGACAGGGTACTGGCTCTTGGGTAAATTGGTAACCACTGCATTCAGACCGATGGCAAAGCATGCTAAGCCTAATGCGTCATAGAGCACATTCTTGTATTTCTCCTTAATACCCTTGTGCAGCATCACGCCGATGAGCGTTCCCGCCACAATGGTACAGGTGTTGACAATCGTTCCAATCATAATTCTTACTGATGTATTTGAGCTACAAAGTTACTTCATTATTGCACAGAAAATTGTGCAGAAAATGGAAAAAATTGCACAAATTTTTGTGCAATTCCAGGTTTTAGCGGTGCAAATCGGATGTGGATGCAGTTAAATGAGGAAATATTGCTACATTTGCAAGTAAACAAAAAGGCAACATGTGATGAAACGGTTAATGATATTGCTGAGCGGACTGCTGATGACGGTGATGGCTGTCAACGGTGCGGTGAATGGTGATGTGGAACAGGCGGCGGCCCTGGCGGGGCGATTGTCGCCCCGATTGGCCGACAAGGTTGTGTTCCAGACGATTGAGGCCGACCATGGTAAAGATGTATTCACCCTCGAGAGTCAGGGCGGCAAGGTCGTCATTGGCGGCAATAATGCCGGGTCGATGGCCGTGGGCCTGAATCGGTACCTGAACCGTTACTGCAAGGTGACGGTGTCGTGGTATGCCGATGTACCCGTGGAGTTGCCCAGTGTGTTGCCCGGTGTCCCCTTCCCCGAGCGGGTGACGGCCAGGGTGCCGCAGCGCTTCTTCCTCAACTACTGTACCTGGGGCTACACGATGCCGTTCTGGAAATGGCGCGACTGGGAGCGGCTCATCGACTGGATGGCGCTCAACGGCGTGAATCTGCCACTGGCCATCACGGGCCAGGAGGCCGTGTGGTATAATGTGTGGACGCGATTAGGCATGAGTGACGAGCAGGTGAGAAACTATTTCACTGGTCCCGCCTACCTGCCGTGGCACCGCATGGCCAACATCGACGGTTGGTGCGGCCCGCTGCCCAAGGAATGGCTCGACGGTCAGACCACCCTGCAACAGCGCATCGTGGAGCGCGAAAGGGCCTTGAACATGCGCCCCGTGCTGCCCGCCTTCGCGGGCCATGTGCCTGGCGCGTTGCGTGACCTCTTCCCCAAAGCCGATATCAAGGCTTTGGGCGCTTGGGCGGGGTTTGACGAGCGCTATCGCACTTATTTCCTTAACAGTGAGGATCCGTTGTACAGCCGCATCCAGCGCATGTTCCTCGAGGAGCAGACGCGCCTGTTCGGCACCGACCACATCTACGGCATCGACCCGTTCAACGAGGTGGACCCGCCCAGTTTTGAGCCAGACTACCTGAATAAGGTGTCACGGCACATCTACGAGAGCTTGACCGCTGTTGACCCCGAGGCCGAGTGGCTGCAGATGGCGTGGTTCCTCTATTATCAGCGTGAGGACTATACGCCCGAGCGCACCCGTGCTATGCTGACTGGCGTGCCGCAGGGCAAGATGACCATGCTCGACTACTATTGCGAGTACAAGGAGATGTGGCGTGACCACGACGGCTTCTACGGTTTGCCGTTCATCTGGTGCTATCTAGGCAACTTCGGCGGCAATACCAATGTGCAGGGCCGCGTCAAGGAGGCCGGCAAGCGCATCGAGCAGGCGTTGGCCGAGTGTGGCGACAACCTCGTGGGCATCGGCTCGACACTTGAGGGCCTGGACGTGCAGCAGTTCCCCTATGAATACATTCTCGAGAAGGCGTGGAACTTCGGTAAGACCGACGAGCAGGTCATCAACGAACTGGCCGACCGCCACGCCGGGCACGAGAGCGAGCCCGCCCGACAAGCGTGGAAGTTACTCTATGACAGCGTGCTCGACATCACGCCTGGCAACTTTGCCGCCCCGCTGCCATGCTCCTATCCCGCAATGGGTAAGGATAGCCGAACCATCAAATATAACACAGATGACTTGTTGGCGGTGTGGGACTATCTGCTCAGCCAGGATGAAGTCACCACCGACGCTATGGACATCGACCTCATCTGGGTGGGGCGCCAACTGCTGGGTGACCTGTTCCTTGTGGAAAAACAGGCGATGGACAAGGCCTATAAAGAACGGGACCGCGAAGCCTTTTTTGCCCACAGTGATGTGCTCTATGAAATCTTGTCGGACATGGATAACCTCAACAGCCATCATCCCCGCGCAACGCTGGCCCACTGGCTGAAGCAGGCACGCGCCCTGGGCTCTACCCCAAAGGTCAAGGATTATTACGAGATGAATGCTCGCCGCTTGATTACCACGTGGGGAGGCAGCCTCAATGACTACGCCTGCCGCAACTGGAGCGGCCTGCTATGGGACTATTATGGCAAGCGCTGGGAGAATTATATCAGGGAAGTGACTGTGGCGGTGTTGTCAGGCCGGGAATTTGATGAGGCCTCTTACCGCACGGCCACCGACAAGTTCCAGGAAAAGTGGGTTACCTCGACCGAAGAGGTCGTCCAGGGCACTGCTGACGAGGACCTGCTGACCCATTGCCGCCATTTGCGAGAAAAGTACGTTTTTAGGCTTTAGGGATGCTCGCTGTGCTCGCAGTTTAGAGTTTAATGTTTAAAGTTTAAAGGGGATTGCGGATGCTGTTGAGTTTTTGATCGGCCTTACGGCCGAGAAATTTAAATAAAATTTTTTTTAATTTCTTGCGAGCCTTTGCGAGCAATCATGGAGAGGCTTTAGGGCTTCGATTAATTCGTGAAATTCGTGGTTAACGTGAGTTTGAAGAAAATAAAGTTCTGATAATCAACGCCCCCTGGCCCTCTCTAATCTTAGAGGGGGAACTGCTAACGTACTGGATAACAGTTTATAAATTCATTATTAAATGTTTGTGGTTATGGTTGCTTGCGGAGGTGGTAGGTGTAGGTTGTGCCGTTGGCGTCGGTCTTGGTAAAGGTGACGTCGCTTGATGAGGTGCGGGTTACGGTGAAAGCGTTGTTGGTTTCCAGCCCGGGCATGTATATATAATATACGGTGGGGTCGGGGAATGAAACGGTCATCTTGAGGCCGTCCTCGCTCTCCTCCCACGTGCCGTAACTCTCCTCCACCTGCTGGTGGGCACCGACATTAGATACCCTGAAGACCTTGTTCTGGAACTGGAAGAAGTAGTCGCCTTCGACGATGACGGGCGTGCCGCCTGCGGTGATCTGCTCGACGTGCCAGGTGCCGAACCAGATGCCGATGTCGCCATGATTGCGGGTGCAGGAGGCAAGGACCAGCATCGCCAATAATGGGATTATTAATAATTTCAACGCCCCCTGGTCCCCTCTAATCTTAGAGGGGGAATAATTACTGTCATATAATGTTGTCTTTTTCATCGTTTCTTGATATTGAAGTTGCCACTATAGGAAATACCCAGTTGGGCGCCCCAATTGTTGCCATAGAGTTTGCCATGGTCTATTGCCACGGTAGCGCCTACCGTTAAGCCCTCGACCTTCACGCCCCTGAGCCAATAGGGGGTGTAATTGACCCGCAGGGCCATCGAGAAGTCGTCAACACTGCACGCACGGGGAATGCTTGGGGTGCCCCACACCTTGCGGTAGGAGGTCTGTAGGCGGTAATTCCAGTCACTATTGAACCAGCCCATGATGGCGGCGTGGAAGCCGCGAAGCACGTTGTCGCGGTAGCGCATGTAGCCGTCCTGGTTGTAGAGCGGCGACTTGACGAAGGGCGAGCCGATGGACATGCCGCGGCTCTGGTAGCCGTTGTAGATGTAGTTGTTGTAGTAGTCGTCGGAGCCCGAGGAGTGGCTGGTGATGGGCGTGCCCTCGTGGTCGTTGGGGGTCCAGTGGATGGGGCCGCTCTGGTTGGTGAAGTCGATGTACTCGATGACGGCGCCCGAGACGAGGTGGGTGCCGTTGCAGCGGTATTCCAGGCCCCAGAGGCCGTCAAAGCCGTTCATCTTGCCAATGCCCGAACCGTCTTCCCACAGCCACTGAGTGTAGGCGCGCAGGCTGTGGCTTTTAGCCAGTTTATACTCCAGCGCAATGTCCCATGTGCCCAGGTGGTTGCCCTCGACAAACGAGTCACCCGAGCTGTTGCCGCCACTGCCAGCGATAAACGTGCGCCAGAAGGCCTTCAGGTCGGCATCCATCTTGACCGTTCGCGTCACCTGGCCGTCCTCGTAATACTTGGCTGTGCCGCCAAACTGGCAGGCCGACTGGGCGCCGATGGTAAATACCACGGGCTGATTCGGGTTGGTGCGGAAGTGCAGACTCTTGTAGTGCAGCCACTTGCCCGTGGTGATGAAGTGATTATAGTAGTTGTAGTGGTTCTCGAGCCACTTGTCGTCCAGTTCGCGGAAATAGCCGAACTCGCCCTGAATCTGCACCCAGCCCTTGGTGAAGGGGATGTTCTGGAAGTCGATGAAACCGGCACGCAGGCCCACAGGCGAGCGGAAATTGTTGCTCCACACGAGGTCGCCACTGCTCAACTCGCCATTGACGATGGGCGATGCCTTGTACTTCTGTCCCCCCACGGCAAAGATGCTGCGGTACTTGGCTTCGGCATACGCCTGCTGGATCCATGCCCGTGCGGGATGTTGCTTTTGTACCTCAAACAGGCCGTTGCCCTTGTATCGCTCATAGCCCGCACTGGAAGCGTAGCCGCTCCAGACCTCAAGTCCGGCGCCCCATGAGAAACGCTTGTCTGTGGATAGATTGTGCTGCAGCGAGGCATGGGCGAGGGCAGAGTATTGCTGGGTAAGGACACCGCCGCAGTTGGAACTGATGTAGTAGGGCGCCAACTCGCTGTTGCCCGCATTGGCAAGAATGCCGACAGTATAGACGTTGTCGTGGAAAACAGGATGATAGCATTCAAGCGCATAGACCGTGTCGGTCGAGAGGTCGCGGTAGGTCAGCGTTGTGTCGGTCGGCTCCAGTGCCGTCGCAGTTGTGGTGCAACACAATGCCAAAGCAAGGAGGAAGGACGATAAAGTGTTATTTATCATGACGTAATCGGGTATTATCTTTCTATGTTTTCAAGATAAGAATCGATGTGGCGGCGCTTTTTCTCGTCGGCAATCTCGTCGAGGTTGATGAGGATGCCGGTTTCCTCCACATTGCCGAACTCGCGGTTAATGGCGGTGCCGAGCAGCAGCATTCTGGGCGACAGGCCCATGTAGGCATTGACCAGTGGCGGGATGTTGATGCCATGCTGACGGATGAAAGTGTTCAGCCGCTTGTAGTCCTCGCGGAAGTCGTTGCCGACGAAGTGTGCCATCAGTTCGGGATCATCGTTGCGGGTGTCGGGAAGCGGATCAATGGGCACCACCAGCCCCTCTTTGTCCTCGAAATAGCGGTTGAGGAAGCACAGCAGCATGTCGCGGCAGTCGCGCACATAACTCGGGTACATCGTCATCTTGCCGAACATGTATTTGACTTTCGGGTACACGATGGTCAATGCGCCCAGGCCGTCCCACAGGTTGTCGAGTGCAAATAACGCCCGCACGCCCTCGCGGGTGGATTGGTACTCGGGACGCACAAACGAGCGGCCCAGTTCGATGGTCACGGGCAGAATTTCGTTCAAGAACCTGTCGCTGAAACGGAAGAGGTGGCCCGTAGCGATGTGAGGCACGCCGTCCTCCACCTCGACGTCCCAGCCGCCGATGAAGCGGTAGGCTCCGATGATTTCCTTTTTCTCGGGATTCCAGACCAGCAGCTGCTGGCATGGCGTTGGCATGGTATCAAACTCGTCGATGTCACACGCTTTGCCCGTACCGCCACCGGCGGCACGGAATGTGATCTCGCGCAGTCGCCCGATTTCACGCATCGTGTTGGGAGCGTTGTAGGCGGTGATGACATAGATGTCGTTGTCGGCCTTGTTAGTGTGACGCAGCAGGCGCTCGGGCGTGAGTTCCTGCTCGATCAGTTGGACGGGGATGGGATCAATGATGGGTTCCATAGGGCGTTTTATCGGTTTGTTGGCGACGGGGCCATATTGATGACTAATTCTCGCAGGTGGGCTGCCTCTTGCTTGGAGTGCGCTGCATCCAATGTATTCCATGGGATGGGCTCGCCAATCATCACGCGCAGCGTGCTGCCGCTCTTCTTGATCATCTCACGGGGCAAGAAGATAAGTTCGATGTTGAACTTGATGCCTAACTTTTTGCGCCACTTGGCAAAGCGGTAGAAGAACCGCGAATTGTGGGCGTCAAAATAGATGGGCACGATGTCGCGGTGGTGGTTAATGGCGTGAGCCACAGCCGCCTTCTGCCACGGCAGATCGGCAATAGAACCATCGGGCTGCATGCGTGAGCACAGTCCTGCAGGGAAGGTGATGAACTGGCTATCGCTCTGGAGAGCCTCCTCGATCTGTACTGCGGCGGCGCGTGCTTGTTTGCCGTACTTGTTCACGGGCAAAAATACGCCGCGCAAGGGTTCGACAGCCATGAGCAGGTCGTTAACCAAGAACTTGATTCTCTTGTCGTAGCGGTTGCCCAGCAGTGAGATGAGCGCCAAACCATCAAGTCCACCTAAGGGATGGTTGGACACGAACATGAAGCGTCCGTCGGGCAGGCGCTCCAAACCCGTGGCATCGACAGTGATGTTCATCTCGTCGAGTGCCGCGGTTGCGGCATCGACGCTGTTTTTGTCCGCCATCTTGAGGAGAATGGCATTGAGCTGATCCTGGCAGATGGTGCGTTCCAACCACCGCACGACGAAGCGCGGGATGTACTTATAGTGCTTCGGGAGTCTGTCCCGCAACACCTTGTCAACATCTATTTTCATCGGTTGGCTGCTCATAGGTTCTCCTGAGTTTTTTTGGTTCAAACATACAAAGTTAGATATTTTGACCGAAAATGGAAAGCATGAGACAAAAAATTTGTTCAGAAAGCCGAAATGTTCTATTTTTGCAAGGTTAAAACAAGTAAAATTGAACCGATTTTCCTACTGATATCATCGCATGACCGCAAGATTAACCATGCCGAAACTGCTGTTGCTGCTCGTCGAGATTATCGCTTTTGCGATACTTGGCGTTGTGGCATCCAGTCACTTTGGCTTTGGTGACGGCATGCGGATCACCCTGGCTTATCTGGTAGCTTACCTTGTCCCGTGCATCGTCCTTCGCAATGCCCGTGATACTTCTATGGCTGCCCAGGTCATCCTTTTAGTTTTGACGGTGGTATTGATGTTTGTGGGTTATAGCAGTATGGTGGTCTGGTCCAGTTTTGAGGGTTATTCGCTGGAAATGCCCAACCTCACTGGTGATGCCCGTGGCTATTACAAGTGGGCGCTAAGCCACTACGATGGGCGTGTGCCTACTCCTAATCTGGCATTCCCTGGTTTTCCGCTGATTATGCTCAATTTGTGGCGATTGCTAGGCGTTCATGTGGTTTGGCCACTGGCGATGAATACAATGTTCACGTTGACTTCAGTAGTGTTGACGGGAATGACCTGCAGGCGCCTGCTTGCGCACCGTGTGAAAACCTCAGGCGCTACCCTGTTGTGCAGCGGCATGTTCCTCATGTGTCTGCTGTGCTATTATCTCATGACAGGAATCGCCGTTCTGAAAGAGGGATCCATCTATTTGTCTACAACTCTAATTGGTTTTGTCCTGTCGTCAATGGCAACATGTGATGAAGAGAGACATCACTTGTGGCGGGAGTTGCTGCTATTTTTCATCGCATGCCTATTAATGGCCATAGTTCGAACGACTTATCTCTATTTCATGCTTGTGGGTGTCGTCATCATGGCTTTGTCTCACTGGCGTCGAGACTGGGGCGTAGCGTTGGCCATGATTTCAATCATAGCTGTTGCTTTCATTGCGGGCAACTATTATGCTTCCTACTCCTTTGAGCGTCATGCCGAAATTGTTGGTGGCGGTTGGAACATGCAGCGCTTTTTCCCGATGGATGGCCCACAGCGTCCATACCGTTACATGGTTGACTACTACTACCTGTATTCGCCATGGCACAAACTGTTGCTGCTGCCGCTCACGATGTCGGTGCAGTTTGTTGCGCCATTCCCCTGGTTGGCAGCTGAGGAACCTACAATAGCCAATGAGATTTGCCGCGTAACCTATGGATGGTATCTGTTGGGTAGTATTGCGTTATTCTACTACCTGTTCCTGAGTTGGCGTCGCAATGAGAACATGGGCTTGTGGGCTTGGTGGCCAGCTATTTCATATGCTGTTCTGGCCTATGTGGTTGCTGGTTCGGTAGGCCGTTATCTGTTGCCTATTGAGCCATTGTTTATTCCCGTTATCTTGTTTGTCCTGTGCCGCTTGCACGAGGGACATTGGCGTAAATCCTTCAGGCGGTGGAGCATCTTTTTCGTTATTCTCCTTATTATTACCCTTCTTGTATGCCTTGAGTTAGAGCGCGAGACCTTTTCCCAGGCACTTCACACTCGACCTTTACTTGATTACCTGCGCGCATCTTTCATGCGCTGATATTCCAACATTGCTTTGAATCCCTTTTGTCGGTTATTTTGGGCCCTTGGTCGGTAGGTTGGGGGCACTCATCGTTTTTGGGAGGGGGAGGGGTTAAACCTTGATTTGGGCTTAGTGTCTAAGAGTCAAGAAATAACCACTTAACACAATACGATTATGAAAAAGACTTTACTTATCAGCTTGCTGTGTATGATACTCGCTATCCCGGCTATGGCACAGCCTGGTTACCGATACGGTTACAATCCTCGAGTCCAGACGGTGGGACGGCATGGTAATGAATATATCGCTTGGCACCGCTATTATGTCGGATTGCGTGTGGGCTTGAATGCGTCCCACGTTAGTAGCGATAGTTACTTGCTCGATGGCAGTAGTGTGAAAAGCGGCTTGAACCTAGGCGTGGTAGCGGGCACGCAGTTGACCTACAGGGCCCCGCTGTTCCTGGAAACAGGTCTGTTTTATAGCCAGAAGGGCGGCAAGAGCGGCTCGGGTGCGGACAAATTCACCTATGACCTCAACTACTTGGAGTTGCCGCTCATCATCAAGTATAAGCACTTCGTCGGCAACCAGACGAGCATTCAGCCCTATGCGGGAGGATACCTGGCAGTAGGTACCGACGGCAATATCAAGAACTATGGTTCGAGAACGGCGTTCAGCTCATTTGATGATGGTTACTTCAAGCGCTTTGATGGCGGACTCAAGATAGGTTGCGGAGTGGGCTTCAACATGCTCTACTTGGATGCCAGTTATGACATCGGCCTTGCCAACATCGGCCAGGACAGTTTTGATAACACGCACAACGGTTGCTTTACTTTGAATTTAGGTGTGAATTTTTAGGTAAACGTGATTTTTTCTGGGTGGCGCATGCCGCTTCATCACACCGGTGGCATGCGCTTTTTCTACCAGAAGATTCTAATAAAACGTCATTCATCTTGACGGATTGACAAATTCTTACTAAATTTGCACAAATTATCAACAATTCTAAACTCAAATGCGCTATGAAAAAGATATACAACATGCTGCTTCTTGCAGTGATCTCGATAATGGTAGCCTCCTGTAATGGTAATGGCTGGGATTCGCCCTACTACGTTGAAAGTATCGTGGGCAGTTGGGAATCCTACTATGGCTGCCAAGGCAATTATGAGTATGATATCATGGGCTATGACAGGGTGCGCTATGATTTCTATGCAAACCACACTGGCCGATATACTTACTACGACAGTTACTGGGGTCTGTCTTATGTGGACTTTGACTGGGATACCTATGGCGATCGCCTCGTAATCAGGTACTATGATGGAGACTCGGATTATCTGTTCTACGGCTATGATCGCAACGGCGACCTGATTCTCGCACTTGACAGCCGCTTCTATCAGTTCACCGCTTATCGCCCCACGGGCTATTGGGCACCTGCCAAGCCTTTGGACAAGGTATCGGACAAGGGCGTGATGGACAAGAGTACCGAAAATAGCAGCGTTTCCCGCGCAGTCAAGGCCAAGAGCGAACTGACTGCGAGCGAGGCTAAGGAGAAATAACTTTTACTGAATTGAATAATATCAGGTGGCCAGGGCAAATGCTTGTCCTGGTCATTTGTTTGCGGTGGAATGGTGTGTGCGCAGTAATGTTGCTGTATTGGCAGCCGATATTGACTTGACCTCGTTGGGCGAAAGGTGGAGCACTTGGGCAATCTGGGTTGCGACTTCATCGATGGTGGCGTCACTGTCGTCGGTTTCGATAAGCAGGCGGTCGAGTGGGGTGGAGGATAAAGCGTCTGGATTAAATCGGACGCCGTAGGAAAGATAACAGCCCGCATCTAGCAGAGTTCGGGCCACATGTGAATTAGCCCTCATGCCGTGGATGGCGAGCGTGACTGAGGTTAGTCCGGCATGGCGACGGACGGAAAGGATGTTTTGGGCTGTTCTCACGCTGTGCACTACCACAGGTTTGGCCACTGTGGCCGCAATGTACAGATGGCGCTCAAACACCTTGGCTTGGATGTCAAGGGCAGCGCCCTTCAACGAATCCATCCCCGTTTCACCGATGGCCAGCACCTGTTCGTGCCGTGCGCATTGCTCCAACTGTGTGAAATCACTGTCGGTCAGTGTATCCACGTTGTACCAGGGGTGGAAGCCTACCGAATACCACAATCCGGGCTGCGGGTCAAACTGCCACGGATTGACCGAGATGATGGCGTCGGCCGCGTTCTGGCGATGAGTGTGGAAATCGATGATGTTCATCATGGCACGGGGTCATAGCCGCTGCCACCCCACGGATTACACCTGAGAATGCGCCACACGGCCAGGTACAGCCCCTTAAAGGGTCCGTGCTTGCGTATGGCCTCGATGGCATACTGGCTGCATGTGGGCGTGAAGCGGCAGGTGGGTGGTTTAAGCGGGGAAATATACTTCTGGTAGAAGCGTATGGGCAGGATGAGAAGCCATCCGATGAAATGGAGCACCGAATTCAGAAAAAGGCCGATTTTGTCGATGAAACCGTTCATTTTTCGACTTTTTGGGCGGGTAATTGTCGTTCGGCAGCGGCCTGAGCGATGCGGTTGAGCAGGCTGATCATTTTCTCGTTGATGACCTCATAGGGTGCGGGTGTAGAGTCCAGGTAAACAAAGGCGATGTCCACTCCCCAGCCCGACAGTTCCAATGGCTGTAGCAGCAGCGTGCCGCGGTTCAGGCGGTAAGCCTCCCGAGTGCGGCGGCGCAGCAAGACGCGGTTCACGGCCTTGCGGATACGCTTCTTGGGGATGGAAATGAGGAACTGTGCGGGATTCCTCTCGTCGCGCGGGCGCAAACGATAGGCGGCACGCAATGGAAATGCCATGAGCGACTTGCCTTCGTTGAAGAGCGCTTCCACTGCCGTGCGGCTGCACAGTTTCTCGTCTTTATTTAACTTGTAGTTCATTCTGAGGCGCGAAATTACAAAAAAATGGAGTATGGCGAGCACCATACCCCATAAAAATCTCTTTTTCTATGCCTTGTTGCTGGTAACGCCTCAAGCCTCGACGGGCTGCACCTTCTTGAGGTAGTGCTCGATGGCACTGGCCATCGACGGCGTTTCAGGCGTGATGGTAATATCAACGTGCAGGCCAGCCTGGTCGGCAGCCTCCAGGGTTGTGTTACCCATGGCGGCAATCACCACTTTGCGCTCCTTGTAGTCAGGGAAGTTAGTCGTGTAAGACTTGATACCAGCCGGGCTGAAGAACACCAGCATGTCGTAGTCAAACGGCTCATCGGGTGTGAAATCGTTGCTCACCGTGCGGTACATGACAGCCTTGACATACTTCACCTTGTTGTTATCGAGCACGACGGCCTTGTCGTTATGCACATCACTGATGGGCATGAGGTAGGTTTCCTTGTTGTGCTTGGCAATGATAGGAATCAAACCCTCCATGTGGCCCGATTCGCTATAGAAAATCTTGCGCTTGCGGTAAACGACATACTTCTGGAGATAATGTGCGATGGTCTCGCTGACGCAGAAGTACTTCAATGTATCGGGTACATTGTAGCGCAATTCCTTACACAGGCGGAAGAAATGATCGATTGCTGTACGTGCTGTCAAAATAATGGCCGTGTAGTCAGGCACATTAATTTTGGACTGTCTGAATTCCTTGGAAGAAAGTCCTTCCACTTTGATAAAGGGTCGGAATACTAATTCAACTCCATATTTTTTCTCCAAATCAAAATAAGGAGACTTTTCGGACGTCGGTCTTGGTTGTGAAACCAAAATCTTCTTTATGCTCATGTAGTTCCTCTATGATTGTAAAGTATCACTAATCCATATAGTTACACCCGTCAAAAGGACAAGGGGTACTATTTCGACGGCGCAAAGGTACAAAATAAAATAGAGAATCGATGTCAAATTGCTATAAAAAATTCTAAAGCCCTTATAAATAAATATTAATCGGGCTACGATATATAGTATCGCCCCTATGGATAATAGCAATTTGCCATGCGCTGGATACAACATGACCAAAACAAGAACGGGCAACAGCATGAGCCCCAGGAAAGACTGTGATGCCTTGAATCCATCGAGCCACAATTTGGAACCCACCTTGTCGCTAAAGGTGTATCCCAGAACCTTGTACACCATCCATTGGATGATGTAGAAACCTGCTGCAATACCGCAATAGGCCGCCATGTGAGGGAACACACTGGCCTGTAAGGATGCAGCCAATGCGGGCCTCAAGAGTTGCACGGCAAAGTAAATGAGGAATCCCTCGGTGATGCAGGTGTTGGCAATGAGGGCGATGAGGATTTTGGTCTCGTTGACCGTATGGTCCTCGAACAGGTTTTCGCGTCGGCGGGTCGAGAACATATAGTGGAAGAAATTCTCGATGTACTTGTAGCCCGTGTGGTAACTTAGCGCCACGGCCAGCAAACCCATCAGCAATAATGCCATCGATGGCGTGTCGTGCAGAGGTGAACGGGCAAACTGCTGGACTTGCCCGGGTTCGGGTTGTTCCATCACAGGCAGGGTATTGATGTCGCTCAAGGCCGAATCACCCGTTATCGTGTCGGGAAAGCCGTCAAGGTACTGCGGCGCGTAGTAAACGTCCGCAGTATCGGCATGCAGGGTAGTATCGGCAGGATGATGGTTGAGCGGCATGGGATCAATCAATACTTAGACTCGAACTCTACCGGCTTGTTGTTCTCTAAGAGGGTGATGGCGTCTTGAGGCGTGTCAGCCACGCACCATAACTGGTTGTGGGACGGCTTCATGAAGCCCTCATCGATGGCATGCTGCAACATGGCCAGCAGGGCGTCATAATAGCCCATAGTGTTAAGGATGATGATGGGTACCTTGACAAGCCCCAACTGTCGCCACGTGAGCGTCTCGAGAAGTTCCTCGAGCGTGCCTACGCCACCGGGCAGGGCGATCACGGCATCGGCCATGTCGCTCATGGTCTGTTTGCGCTGGTGCATGTCGGCAGTGATAATGACGTCTGCCAGGCGGTCGTAGCACCACCCCTTATCGACCATAAACTTGGGAATGACACCTGTCACCTGTCCGCCGGCGTCAAGGGCACCGTCGGTCACGGCTCCCATCAGCCCCACGGCACCCCCGCCGTTGATGCTGCGCCAACCGCCACGTGCCAGCAATTCACCCAACTCGCGAGCCGCCTGCAGGTAGCGTGGATCGATGTTTGCGCTAGAAGCGCAAAATACACAAACGTTTCCTCTTGTCTCTTGTTTCATGGCTGCAAAGGTAGTACAAAGTTTAGAGTTTAGGGTTTAGAGTTTGGAGTTTTTTAGACCCTCGTTGGGGAGATGGGGGCTATTGGCCGTAGTTGTTGGCCTTGCGGTAGTGGTTGGGCGAAAGACCCAGGTGCTTTCTCACATATTTGCCGAAGAAGGACAGGTTGTCAAAGCCCATCTCACTGGCTATTTCCTTGATGCTCAAGTCGCTATAAAGCAGCAACTGCTTGATGCGACTGATAACGGCTGTGGCAATAAGTTCGCTGGCCGTGGAATCGCTGTGCTTGCGGCAGATGCTGGTCAGGTATTTGGGAGAAACGCACAACTCATCGGCATAGGACTTTACACTGCGGTTGACATTAGTGTTGTCGGCCAGCAGGAGCATGAAACGGCGGAAGATGCGGTCCCCCTGGCGCAGCATGTCTTCCTCGCTGCCCTGGTTCAGATGCTTGTTGATGTTGGAAAGCAGGTCATAGGCGAAGCAACGGATGATGTCGCGCATGGTCTCGCGGCCGTAGTTCAACTCGGGGTGGCCCATCTTGAAAGTGAGCAGGTCGTAATACTTGACCATCAGGTCCACATCGTCCTGTCCCATCTCGATGACAGGATTGGACAGGATGTGCATGACCGATTGCATCAGGCTCTTGTTGATAAACGAGAAACCGACGTCGGTGCTGATGCCGCAGATCAGGCAGCTGAAGTCATCGCTGTGCTGAACATTGTCGATGACCACCTTGCGGTCAACAATGAGCGAACAATTCTTCTTCAAGTGGAACGGGGTGGCGTTGAGTTCTAGCGAGAGCGTTCCGTTAAGCACCATGACATAGGCTATGAAATTCACTTGAAACCGTTTCATCAGTCCGGGGACAGAGGTGATGTCGTCGGCAAAAATGATTTCTCCGTCATTGTACTTGAGGTCGTGATAGAACTCTGGCACGTCAGTGAGGTCAAGCTGAGTAATCTGGTTCTGTTTCATCGTCGTGAAGAGTAGATTTGTCCCGGTTATTTTTGAAAAAGTGGTCTAACTTGATAGAAATTAACAAGTTAGACCACATCGAGTCGGGGTGAGAAGACTCGAACTTCCGGCCTCCACGTCCCGAACGTGGCGCGCTAACCAACTGTGCTACACCCCGAATCTCGTTTTAGCGGTGCAAAGATACTGCTATTTTTTCAATCTGAGCAAGATTTTCAGCAATATTTATTTAATGGGCATCGAGCCAGTTGGTGGCAGCGCCGTGGCTGGCGGTGAGTCGGACGTTGCCCTTATAGACGCCTTCCATCTCCTCGATGACGATGTGCTGCACGCTGTCAAGTTCGCTTGGGATGACGTCAAAGTTGAGTTCGTCATGAACCTGAAGGATCATCTTGGACTGGATGCCTTCCTGCTGGAATCGCTGGTAGATGCGTACCATCGCCAGCTTGATGACATCGGCGGCGGTGCCCTGGATGGGCGCATTGATGGCATTGCGCTCGCTGAAGCCCCTCACCACGGCATTGCGTGAGTTGATGTCGGGCAGCATGCGGCGACGGCCATAGAGGGTGGTCACGTAGCCTTTTTCGCGGGCTTGGGCAATCGAGCGGTCGATGTAGTCGCGCACCTGCGGGAAGGTGGTGTAGTATCCGTCGATGAGCATTTTGGCTTCATCGCGCGGGATGTTCAAGCGCTGAGCAAGGCCGAAGGCGCTGATGCCGTACAGGATGCCGAAGTTGGCCGTTTTGGCTTTGCGGCGTTCATCGCTGGTCACCTGTTCTAGTGGTTTGTGGTAGATGCGGGCTGCAGTGATGGCGTGGATGTCGTGGCCGTGGGCAAAGGCGTCGAGCATCGTCTGGTCGTGGCTCAAGTCGGCCACCAGGCGCAACTCTATCTGGGAATAGTCGGCGCTGAAGAACAAGTTGCCGTCAGCAGGGATGAAGGCGCGGCGTATTTCCTTGCCCTCATCGTTCCTGACGGGGATGTTCTGCAGGTTGGGATTGGTTGAGGACAGGCGGCCCGTGGCGGTGACGGTCTGGTTATAGGTCGTGTGGATGCGGCCAGTCTGGGGGTTGATGAGGGCTGGCAAGGCGTTGACATAGGTGGACAACAACTTGCGGATTCCTCTCAGTTCCAGAATCTTGTTGACGAGGGGATGGCGGTCGCGCAATTTGAGCAGGATATCCTCGGTGGTGCTATATTGGCCCGTCTTGGTCTTTTTGGCCTTGGGGTCAATCTTGAGGTGGTCAAAGAGTACTTCTCCCACTTGGGCTGGAGATGCCGTGTTAAAGGGTATGCCTGCCAGTTGGTGGCACTCGGCGTCCAGGCGGTTCATCTGTTCGGTGAGGGACACGGAATAGTCGTTGAGGGCCTTGACATCGATGCGGGCACCCGCCAACTCCATGCTTGCGAGTACCTGGACCAGCGGCAACTCAATGTCGGTGAAGAGTTTATCCAACGCTTGCTCCTTGAGAGCCTTGTCGAGCACGTCAGGGAGTTGCAGGGTGAGATCGGCGGCCTCACATGCCCAGCGCGCCAGTGCCTCTGGGGCCACCTGGGCGGGCTTGAGCTGGTTGCGCCCTTTGGGGCCTAACAGGCTCTCGGGTGTGATGGCGGTGTAGTGTAGCAGTTCATAGGCCATCTCGGCAATGGAGTGGCCCCGCTCGGGCTGCAGCAGGTAGTGTGCCACAGCGGTGTCATAGTAGGGTGCGGTGAAGCTGATGCCGTGTTGGTCGAGGGCGACCATTGTGCGCTTGACATCGCTGCTCACGATACATGCCTTGCTGGTGAAGAGGGGTGCCAGGGTCTTGAGCATATCGGCCTTGCCGTCACACTTGACAAACGCCGCCTCGTGCGGCTTGCCACACAGGGCTATACCGATTACCGTGAGTTGCATGGCGTTGCTGCCAGTGCCTAGCAGGCTGATGGCCACACGCGGCAGTTCCTGGAGGTCGCTGACGAGGGCCGCTGCCTCGATGGGCGAGGTGATGAGCCGATAGTTGTGGCCTGTCTGGTCGAGTGAGGTGAAAACGGGGGCTGCCGTTTCCTCAACGGGCTCCTCAAAATCGAATAGAGAGAGTTGCTGGCCACGTGGCGCTGTGGTCACCTTAGTCTCTGGAGTGGGTGGTACTGATGGAGTCGAAGGAGCAGCCTGTGGAGCCGAGACGTTGTCGAGGCCCACGTTGGCCTCGCCGCCGTCGATGAGACGCTGGGTGAGGGTGCGGAACTCGAGTTCGGTAAATACCTCTCGCAGGGCATTCATGTCAACAGGTTTGCGGATCATATTGTCGCTGTCGAGGGTGATGGGGACGTCGGTGATGATGGTGGCGAGCCATTTGGACAGGCGTATCTGCTCGGCGTTTTCCTCAATGCGTTGTTTCTGCACTCCCTTGAGTTGGTCGGTGTGTTCCAGCAGGTTTTCTATTGAGCCGAATTGCTGGATGAGTTTCTCGGCATTCTTGGGACCCACGCCAGGGCATCCAGGGATGTTGTCGGCGGTGTCGCCCATGAGTCCCAGGATATCGATGAGTTGTTTAGGTGACTGGATGCCGTATTTGGCGGTGACTTCCTCAACGCCCTCGATGATGTTCTTGCCGGGATTGAAGATCTTGATGTTAGGAGTCACCAACTGGCCGAAGTCCTTGTCTCCAGTGACCATGTAGGTGAAGAAACCTTGATTTTCGGCCTGGTGGGATAGTGTGCCGATGACGTCATCGGCCTCGAAGCCTTCGACCTCAATGACGGGGATGCCGTAGGCCTGGAGGATGCGCTTGATGTAGGGCACGGCAACGAGGATGCCCTCAGGGGTCTTTTCGCGGTTGGCCTTGTAGGGCTCATAGTTCTTGTGTCTGAAAGTGTTGCCGCCGGGCGGGTCAAAGCAGACGGCCAGGTGTGATGGCCGCTCACGCTTGAGCAGGTCCTGGAGGGTATTGACAAAGCCGAATACGGCCGATGTGTCGATGCCGGTCGAGGTGACACGCGGACTGCGCACCATGGCATAAAAGGCCCTGAAGATAAGGGCATAGGCATCGAGTAACAGCAATTTCTTGGTGGGTTCCATAATCTCTGTTTGGTTTACGGGGATAAAGATAGTCATTTTTTTGCGTTTTGGGTATTTCAAGGGCCAAAAAACAATTTTACTCTTAAAAAAGGTGGTTTTCCCAGGAATTATTGCTATCTTTGCAGGCTATGGCAATATCGTTGACACATATTCAAGAACAACTGAGACCTGAACTGGAGGCGATGAACGATATCATCGTCACCACATTGACAAGCAATAGTGAACTCACTAACAGCATCGTGGACTCTTACCTCAAGAGTAAGGGCAAGTTGCTGAGGCCCATTGTGACCCTGCTGAGCGCGAAGTTTTTTGGTGGCATCAATGACAAGGCGCTGCAGGGCGCTGCTGCCCTTGAGATGCTTCACAATGCGTCGCTGATTCACGACGATGTGATCGACGAGGCGACCGAGCGCCGTGGCTTGCCCACCATCAATAACGTGTGGAGCAACCATGTGGCGGTGCTGGTGGGTGACTTCTTTGTCACGGGCGCCCTGCGTTGTGGTGTCGCTACTGGCGACGGCCGCATCCTGAGCGCACTGGCCGACATGGGCCGCGATTTGTCATTAGGCGAGATTGACCAGGTGGATATTGCCCGCAACCACAACATCGATGAGGCGACCTATATGGAAATCATCCGTGCCAAGACAGCCTCGCTGTTTGAATGCTGTGCCGCCGTTGGTGGCTATGCCAACGATGCGCCACTCACCTCGATTGATGAGTTGCGCCGTTATACACGCCTGTTGGGCATCTGCTTCCAGATCAAGGATGATACCTTCGACTACTACCATGATCCCATCATCGGCAAGCCCACGGGCAATGACCTGCGTGAGGGCAAGGTGACCTTGCCACTGATTTATGCCTTGAACCGCGCCGACATGCCCGAGCACGACGATATGCTCGCTCTGGTAAACAAGGAGAAACTCACGGGTGATGACATCGACCGTCTGATAGTCTTTGCCAAGCGTGCCGGCGGCATCGACTACGCTTACGCTAAGATGGAGAGCCTGCGCGACGAGGCCAACGACATCCTGACACCCTATTCGCCTGACGACACTGTGGAGCAGTTCAGGGAAATCTTTGACTACGTCATCGAGCGGAGGCTGTAAAGCCTAATCCATGTTACAAGCCTATCTGATAGCAGGACGAGTCGAGGCTGGCTGTGATGAGGCTGGCCGGGGTTGTCTCGCTGGCCCAGTGACGGCGGCTGCGGTGATTCTTCCGCCCGATTTCCACAACGACTTGATTAACGACAGCAAGCAGTTGACCGAACGTCAACGTGAACGTCTGCGCCCCATCATCGAGCGCGAGGCGGTGGCATGGGCTGTGGCGATGGTCTCTCCCCAGGAGATTGACCGCATCAACATCCTGCGTGCCAGCATTACGGCCATGCATCGCGCTCTGGACCAACTGGCGGTGCGCCCCGAGGCCATCCTTGTGGACGGCAACCGTTTCTTCCCCTATCAAGACATCCCTTACACCACCATCATCAAGGGCGACGGCAAGATGCTCAGCATCGCTGCCGCATCGATCCTCGCCAAGACGCATCGTGACGAACTGATGCGCCGTCTGGACGAGGAATATCCCCAATATGGCTGGTCCCGCAACAAGGGCTATCCCACACCCGACCATCGCGCCGCCATCGCCCAATACGGTGCAACCCCCTACCACCGCCACACCTTCCAACTCCTTCCACAACCCACACTCTTCGACAACATCGAGTAACATAGCTATCAAACAACTTTTACAACGTTGAACAACAATAACAACGTTATTTCTGTTATTGAAAACAAGAAATACAAATAATACAATTTGTTAATAATCAGATTGTTGTCTTTCTTGTACTTCTTGTCTTCTTTTTCTAACGGCGAATTATACGAATTTGGGCTCACGCAAAGCCGCAAAGCCGCTAAGATTAAGTTTATCATTGCTCGCAAGGGCTCGCAAGAAATTAAACAAAATCTTTCTTCTTAGCTTAAACTACGAGTTTCACGGATTTTTACGAAAAGCATCCACCCTCATTCTCTAAACTCTAAACACTAAACTGCGAGCATAGCGAGCATTAAGAAACTTAGCGACTTAGCGTGAGATCATTGGTGTTAAACGAGGACAGGACCTGCGGAATGCAGGCCCTGTCCAAGGTATTGTCAAGTTTTAATTGACTTGTCGGGGATTAGTTGCCGCTGAGCAACATGTCAATCAGAGCAGTAACGTCATCAATCCTGATGAATGTATCTTGATTCACATCAGCGTTAGCGGGGCTGTAGTGGTCGGTCTCGACATCAACGTTGCCACCCAGCAGAGCATCGATCAGAGCGGTAACGTCGTCAATCCTGATAACGCCGTCCTTGTTCACGTCACCAAGCTTAACCTCGGGCTGATCCTCAACCTGCTTGTAGATGTAAACGGGAGCCTGGTTGTTGGTTGCACCATAGCAAGAGAAGCGAGTGTTCTGTGCGTTGTAGCGGATAATGTTGCGCTCGAAGTTGCCCTGGAAGACGATAGAGGCAGTGTCGGCAATAGCAATGGCTGCAATAGCGTTGCTGTCAACCTCGGCCTTAGCGACGAGGAAGTTCTTGCTGCTGCTGGCAGCTGCGAGGTAACCCTCGGTAGCCTTCAAGGTCCAGTTGTTACCGTTAGCACCCAAGGTGATAACGTTAGCATCAGCGGTGGTGATGGTCAGATTCTCAGCGATGTTTACTGATACCTGCTGGAAGTAGCTTGTACTGCTTGTGCTGTAGGCTGCACCCATAGCGTAGGCTTCGCCAGCTTCGTTAGCATTCACGATGATGATCTTGTCGCCATCGGCAAGGGTAGTTACATCGGTTACCAGAGCATAGGTTGCTTCCTCGACGGGAACAATGGTGAAGGTAGCCTCGGCCATCTCGCTCTCGGCATCGTCGGTTGCAGCATAAGCCTTAACTGTAGCGCTTTCGGTCAATGTGAAGGGACCGCTGTAGGTCATTTCGTCGCCATTGTTGATGGTGTAGATGATCTCGGCGTCCTCAGTAGCGCAGGTAATGGTTACCTCAACCTCGTTGGCAAATGTACCACCGTTAGGAGTGATAACGGGCTTGTCAACACCAGCAGGAGCTACATAGTCGGTAGAGATGAAGTAGAGCTGCAAATTGCCATCGTAGATGCTCACGATACCCGTGATGGAGCAGTCGGCATCAGAGAACTCAACAATAGGACAATTGTTGAAGCGCTTGAACAGTGTGATTGTGCTACCATCGGTCAGGGTAGCGGTGGTACCGCTGATGCTCTTCACGTGCTCGATTTTCACATAAGCGTTGATCATGTTGGCCATGTCGCTGGCATTGATTACCTGAACGGCAGCGAGCTCGGCATTGGTGGTATTGCTGGCATTAACGTTAGCAGGATTTTGGTACTCAATCAGAGAATGATAGGTAGTCTTCTGAGCGGTCCAATTCTGGCTCAGGACAACACCGTTAGCAAAGTTTTCAGCGGGAGCAGATGTGTAGTAAATCAGGCCGTAGCCGCTGTTGTCGCGCAGGAACAGGTACTTGCCGTTGTGATAGGTAACAACAGCATCACCCTTGAAGGTGAAATCAACACCGTCTTCCAGATTGTTGGCCTGGTCCAGAGTGGTGATGTCATCTTCAACGGGAGCCTCATAGTTGCTGCCGATGAAGTTGAGTTGCAGGTTACCCTCGTGCTGGCTAACGATACCCCTGATGTAGTAATCGCCATTCTCAAAAGCGGGGATAACGGCGTCAAAGCGCTTGTACAGGGTGATGGTGGTGCCATTGGCCAGGGTTGCGGTGGTGCCACTGATGCTGACCACGTTGTTGATTTGAACGTAGGCGTTGATCAAGTTAGCGTCCAGAGCGTCGATTACCTGGGGAGCGGCGAGCTGAAGGTTGGTGCCGTTAGCGCTCAAGGCAGAGTAGTCAGTGTACTCGGGGTAGCCATCATAGGTGGTCTTCTTGGCGGTCCAGTCCTGAGCCAGAACATCACCATTGTTGAAGGTGGGCTCAACTCCACTGGTATTGAAGATGAGACCGTAGCCACTGCCGTCGCGCAGGTAGAGGTACCTGCCGTACTGATAGGTAACAACGGCTTCGCCCTTGAATTGGAACTCGGTGTTGTCAGCAAGAACGTTGGCAGCAGCGAGATTAGCTACCTCAGTGTAGGTGGGATCGGGAGGAGTCACGCCACCTTCACTCTCCCAAGTGATTTCAATGGAAGAGATATAAACAGCGCCGTTTTTAGAACGAATACCAACGAACTGGTAGTCGCCATCAACAGTGATCGTGCCGTCATCAGAGAGTTCACCAAGCTTGGTGCCCTGATTATCGTTGCCAGCAGTATCATACAAGTTGGCAGCACTAGTGTAAGCGTTGGTGTTACCATAGACTTCAATTGTGTTAGTGCCAGACTGGACATCAATTTTAATGCTAACAAGCTTGCCGCCAGAAGCAGTGGAAACGATGCCGCTGTTGCTGTTCTTGCTGCGTAACTGAATGGCACCTTCTGCGCTCTTAGCTGACTGACCAGCGTAAACTGCGTTACTGGTAATGGTTACATCGGAGAAGTCAGTGTAGGAGGTACCAGTTGCAGCTAAATTGCTGGCTGTAATCACATCGGTTACAGTCGTTGCAGCCACGGCTGACAGGGTCAGCAGGGCTAACGTGAGGAGAGAAAATAATTTCTTCATAAAAATTTGAAATGAATTGAGTTAATGAAATATGTTAATAAACAAAAATGTTCATTTTTAGGGCTTTAAGTAAGCGAGGTCCGTTTCATGCCGCAAAGGTACAGACATTTTTATTAATGTGCAACACTTTGGGCCCGATTTTCTCTCAACTCCGTCTGCGGGCATCCGCCACCGATGGGCCTCACGCTAAGCCGCTAAGCCGCTAAGTTTTTTCAAACAACTTATACAACGCTGAACAACTTTAACAACTTTCATTTTTAAAACGGCGGATTTTACGGATTAAGCGAAGGGCATCCGCCCCCGATGGGGCTCACGCTAAGCCGCCAAGCCGCTAAGTTTTATTTATTGCTCGCAAGGGCTCGCAAGAAATTTAAAAAAAAATTATTAATATTTTTGTTTGATTTGGCTTCGCCGAGCTAAAGGTTCTCGTGCGAAGCACTATCCTTAAGTTACAGGCGACATGAACGCGGATGCCCCCTTTAAACTTTAAACATTAAACTCTAAACTGTGAGCACAGCGAGCATCCATGCGGATGCTGTTCGCTTAATCCGTAAAATTCGCCGACAAAAGCTAAAAAAATGAAAGTTGTTTGTGTTGTAATGCTTTGTTGTTTGTGTTGTTTGAAAGTGGATTGGGGGGATGAAAAAAGGAGGCGCCCGGGGTGGGAGCCTCCTTTTTTAGGAATTTAAGGTGCTATCGGATTAGCGAACGACCTTGGTGGTCTGGGTGGTACCATCACTGTAGCGGGTGATGACGATGTTCACACCGTCGAAGGGCTTGTCGCTCTTCACACCCTGAGCGTTAACGTAGGTCTTGGAAACCTCCTGACCGGCAGTGCTGATCTCGCTAACGGCGGTTGCAATGTTGGTCCAGGGCAGACGCTGCTGTACAACATAGTACTTGTTCTCGTTGGTGGCGCGGTCGGCCTTCACATAGTAGAAGCGTACCAGGAACTCGATAGAGGGGCTGTAGAGAGCACCGAATGCGAGTTCGTCGTTGCTGTTACCAATAGTGATCTCGGACTGGTTGGTGTACTCCTCAGCGATGAGCTTAGCGGGCTCACGCGGGGTCTCCTCGTCGTTGACGAAGTAGAAGGTGCCATCGCCCAGGTTCCACTCCTTCTTGAAGTTGCGAACGTCGTTGCTCAACCTCCAAACGCGGTACATGTAGGGGATGTACTCAACGCTTGCATCCTCGGGAACAGTGCCGACGATGTCGAGGATCGGGTTGAAGAGGGTGCACATGTTGCCATCCTCATCCAACCAGTAGTAAGCCTCGTTGACGGTCTTGGTACCGCGGTTGGTGTAGTCAACGCTACCAACGCCAGTGCGGATCACGGGGCTACCGTAGCTGTTCTCGCCGTCCTGCTTAACGCGTCCGGTACCGAAGGTCCAAGCGATGGGCAGGTAGGAGATGTACTGGCCAGGAGTGCCAGTGTAAGCGGGAACGTCATAGTAGTTGAGGATGCCTTCGTCGTAAACGTTGCCGGCATTACCCAGAGCGTCGTTCATCTCGATGAAGGTACCGTCGGTGCGGCGCTGCAGGTAAGAGATCTGCTGGCTGGGAGCTGCATCGATACCACGGTCCAGCGTGTAGTAGTACAGGCGGGCGTTGTTCTCGAGGTAGAGCTCGAAGTTAGCGCTCTTGACGTTAACGGGCAGCAGGTTGTCGAGGTCGGTGTCGTTGTCCACCTGAGCCTTGGTGTAGTAACCGTCGATGGTGGCGTCAACCTTGGTCACGGGAACCTCAACGTCGTTAGAGGTCTTCTCGCCCAGGGTGAGTACGTAACCATACATGTCGGGGTGCTCGTTGCCCTCAACGCTCTCGGCGAACTGGTCAACGATCTGGATAGCGCTCAAGTCAACGACTGCGCCAGCAGCGTAGTTGCCGAGGTTGCCACTGGTTGCCACATTGATCTGGTTCAGGTTGTAACCGGGCAGGATGTTCTGCTCAACATACTCGATAGAGTAGCGCACGTTGCCATTGTTGTTGGTGAAGGTGATGGTAGCGATCGGCATCTGAACGTCGGGCAGGTCAGCATCGAAGCGGTTAACGATGATGGTGTTCATGCCATTGTCGATGTTCTCGGGGGTGATGGCGTTCACGTCGTTGATGATGCCCATGAAGTTGCGGTAGTAGTTCTTGCCCTCAGCCTTCACGAAGTCGCTCTCGAAGTGTTTGAGCGTCAGTGAGATGAAGTCATTCCAGCCGGGGATAACAACGCTAGCGTCGTTAGACCAGGTGTTGAATGCATTGTTCTCGATAGCCTCGCCATGTACCACGTAGGTGATGGTGTAGCTGTGCTCGTCCTGAGGAACGACATAGCTGTAAGTGGTCTCGGTGGTCTGAACGAGCTCTACGCGGGTGGTACCGGTCTCGTCGGTAACATAAACATAGACGGTGTAGTTCTGGGGAACCGTTGAGCCAACAGCCTCGTCAAGCTTGCTGGTCCAGTCGAGCTGTACGGTGTAGGTGTGGTCTCCGTTGTCGGCAGCCTGGGCACCGAGCTCGATCACGTAGATACCAACCTCGGGCTGGTGGTCAACGTTGTAGTTGCGCTCGCCATAGCTGTTGCGGTTGTCGGGGATGTACAGGAACATACCGGTGAGTGACTTCTCCTGAGTGCCGTTCTTACCAGACATCGAGAAGTAGTGCTCGAAGTTGATAACGGTGGAGCAGTCGTGGATGACGGGATAGATCTCACCATTAGTCATCTGCTGGTAGAAGTCGGTGATCTCGGAATCAGGATCGGTGGTAGTGGGGCTGTACTCCTCAAACATGTTGTAGAAGGGAGCATAGGGCGGGTTGCTGTCGCTGGTAGTGGGAGTCCAGTAGTAGGATTTACCCTTACCCAGAATGAAGAAGCGGTTGAACTCACCCTCGATGTTCACGATCGAGCCAACGTTGTCACCCTCGCCCACGCGCATAGCGTCGGTGATGAGCTTCACTGACTCGATGCAGGTGTTGAACTCGTTCACGAGCTGAGCCTTGCTGGTGGTGTGCTTGGCACCGCTAGCGGGTGTGTTGTAGTTTTTGAGCTTAATCAGGAACAGGGTGTGTCCATCCTCGTAGGGGGCGGTAACATCGCTGTCATAGATGTTCCATCCCGGATCGACGTGGCGGCTGCCACCCCAACCATAAGACTCGAGGTCATAGATCTCGCCGTAGTAGGTAGCGCTGTTGGTAACGGCGTCCCACTTGTTGCCGGGGATCTCGGGATTGCAGTAAACCCAACGGAAGAGGTCATACATCTGATAGGGGTTGGTCACCTCGTCTACCAGGCTGGCGGTGTGTGAAGCACCATTGGCGTCGGTCCAAGTGTAGGTCTTGGCGGCATACCAATCATAGTCGTGAACAACTGCGGGAGCAGATGCAGCGCGGGTACCCGTCAGCATGGGAGGGAACTGATAGCCTTCCTCGGTCATCTGACCCTGTGCAGTTGCACTGGTTCCGAGCAGTATCGCGGACACTGCAAGAAACTTAAAGTAATTTTTAGCTGTCATAGAATCAATTGTTTAAAAAAGTTAATAAAATATTAATTAATTTCTGCTTCAGTTTTCGGTTACAGCTTTCAATTTTTCCTTGCCTGCAAATTCATGACAAAAGTTAGTCACAAGTTATTGCTACATAGGGTAAATAGCTAAACGGAATCAGTGACTCCTCTCTAACTTATCGCAAAGGTAGAATCTTTTTTTGAATTGACCAACCATTTATTACTAAAAAAAGTAAATTTTTTTTAGGCTTTTGGTTTTAGGATGCTCGCTGTGCTCGCAGTTTAGAGTTTAAAGTTTAATGTTTAAAGGGGTATCCGCGCGTAACGGGGCTCACGCTAAGTCGCGAAGCCGCGAAGCTTTATTTTATTGCTCGCAAGGGCTCGCAAGAAATTAAAAAAAAATTATTTGAATTTCTCGGCCGGTAGGCCGATTAAAAGCTTAGCGGTACTGTGGCCCCTAAAGCCTATTACCTAAAACCTAAATCATGGATTTCTCGTGTGAAGCACGATCCTTAAGTTACAGGCGACGTGAAAGCGGATGCCCCCTTTAAACTTTAAACATTAAACTCTAAACTACGAGCATAGCGAGCATCCATGCGGATGCGTTTCGTAAAATTTGTGTAATTCGTGGATTGAAGAAAAGCCGTGGGCTCGCTATCAGCAGCGAACCCACGACAAGAATCTAGTACTGTGGTTAAAAATATGAAAAATTACTATTACTTTTTTATTTCCACGATTAGGGACAAAGGGTTAGCGGACCGGCTTGTCACTCTGCATACCCTGAGCATTGACATAGGTCTGGCTGATAACAACCTTGCCATAGTCGCTCCAGAGCTCGTTGACACCGGTCACGATGTTTGAAGAAGAGGTGCTTTTCTCGTAGATGGCGTAGTCTGCACCGCCGTCACGGTTGCCTCTCATGCCAGAAGGTTGATCTGGGCTAGCAGGCTCGGTCACGACCTTCTTGTAGTAGTAGCGAGCGACAAACTTGATGTCGCCATTTGTTACTGCTTCTTTAGTAACAGCAAATGACCACTGCGTCTGGGGAGAAACATGACCCAGGTCTCTACCAATGACGACATGACTGGGATTGCTAAGAGTATCAGCCTTTACCTCACCGATGCAGAAGGGAGCGTCGATAAGGCCAGTTTCAATCAGACTGTAGTTGATGCCATCGGGATTGACGACATGGCCGAAGTTGTGAGCATCGGTATAGGTGCACCACACGCGGTACATGTAGGGCACGTATTGATAGGTTTCGCCATCATTTGCTGCTACAAGTTCAGGTGCTACAGCATCGAGGGTGATAACAGGAGATACTACATAGTAGTCAACCCCGTTGACTTTCATCTTGTTGTTATCGCTCCAATTGACGATAATATCTGAGCTGACATCGACGCCACCCAGCTCGTTGACCTTGATGTCCGAACCGTAGGAGTTGTTCTTGCCGTCTCCACGTGCAGTGTAGAGACCGAATGTCCAGATAACTGGTACATAGGACATCTGGTCACCCGTCTCACCTGTTACATAGTCCACGTCAAGGCGCTCGACGGTTTGGCTACCGATGTTATCCTCGTGGTCATACCTGGGAAGGATGCCCGTGGGGTGGTTCTCGGTTAGGTAGTAAGTGACATTGTCGCCAACCTTATCCTCAAACTTCTGGAGCTGAGAGATGCGGTGTGGTACGTCGATCGCGGGAGTCTCCTCTTGGATTCCGCCGCGGTAGAGGCTGTAGTACAACACATTATTGTCAGGCACGACGTCATAGTCCATCTCGCCGTTAACCGCGTTGGCTGTCAGACGATTGGCCTCGTCGGCATAATCATCGGCAAGCACCTGGGCCTCGGTATAGAGACCTCTCATCGTCGAGTTGGTCTTATAGACGGGAATGGTCGCAGGATTACTGGTCATGGTGCTGTCCACGCCATTAATAACCTTGGTCTCCTTCAAGACATAGGTATAGCTGCTGGGATGATCGTTGAATACCGTTGACTCCAAGAACTGGTCGAGCAGCATGACCATCGTGGTGTCAGCGTTAGCATCGAGGGTGAGGAAGCTGAGCAGGTCATTGGGATTGTCATAGGTGCCAGTCATCTGAGTCCAACCATCGTTACTCATGCCGGGAACGGTGATATTCTGGGTCGTAGTCGTGCTGACGAGCTCGCCGCTTGCCTGGGCCGTGGCGGTTGCAGTTACTACATAGTCCGACATGTGGCGGGGAACGGTGATGCTGGCGCTGCCATTGCCGGTAGCTGGCTCATAGCCGGGAATATTCAGGATGACGGTACCATTACCGGTAGCGGTGATGGTCACCTCATCATCAGTCTGTGAACTGATCGCGATGGTGGGCGCAGGGGTCTGCGGCAGGGCAGGGATGGTAACGGGAACTACGGCCTCGGGGCTCTGGTTGTAGTTCTCGGTCGCAGTAGTGTAAGCATGTACTGTTACCACATAGTCCGTCTCGCCGCGCGGGAAAGTCAGATCCTGAGTCTGCTGGCCGTTGTTGTCAACGTAGTAAACAAGATTGCCATCGGTAGCGGGGTCAGGAGTAATGGAGATGGTCACATTAGCGTCACCCGTTGTAGGTGTTACCGTGGGCGCATTAGGCGTCGGCTTTTTGCTCTTGAAGATGAGCTGAACTGCCAAGTCACCATACTGGCTGAAATCAAACTGTACGAAACCAGTAGTGGTTGAACTGCCACCACTCAAGTCAACAGGATTCCAACTCTGGCTGAAGGTGTATCCGCTGGTCAAGCTCCTGGAGTCGCCATTCACATCAACATACTGTCCTTCATCAAGTGCAGCGCCAGTGATGGTAACGCTGACATTGTCGCTGCCGTTCAGCAAGCTGGATGATATGGTGATGGATGATTCACTATCAGAAGACAGGTAACCGAATGTGTATCCGCTAGTCGTATAGGTAAACATATACACGCCAGAGAGTGTCCATCCCGATGGCATCTGATAATAGGTGTAGGTTCCATCGGTGACGGTAGTTTCAGCTGAACTCCAGCTGGTCAACGTGTTGCCAGTATTGTTGTCCGTAACCGTGATAGTCTGGAACATTGTGTTATAACTGGGAACTGTGATAACGATATCTCCATTTCCACTGGTGGTCATGGTCAGATTTGCATAGTGGTCATGGGTGGTACTCTGAGGGTTAATTCCAATGGGGAACAAATTCTGACCCGTGGTGCCCGTGGGATACTGAACATAGGTGTAACCCAAAGAGAGGCCGGCATTATCGCTGCCCACATTGAAGGTTACAGGATTGTCCAGATAGAACTCGTGCCACTGACCATCCTGAAGCGCTACATAAGCAGGAGCCGTCGGGGTGACCTTCTTGTAGAGCTGGATGTCCTGCTGACTAGTCCGCGCATAATAGCGGAAGCGATAGTTATCGTTGCCAGAAGAGCTGTTGAACCTCAGGTAATAAGTGTTGTTGTTTGTTGTACCTCGTCCTCTAATAACGACGTTGTTGTTACTGAAGGTAATCGAGTTGTTGTAAGCGCTATTTGCGTTAGTGTTCATACCATTGCTGCTTGACGTCCTACCGATATAGTAACCACTTTTACTCCTGATGGTATAGTAGTTGCCATTAGCAGTGATAGTAAATGTAGCAGCGTCGGTAGTTGCATTGGACTCTATGATAGTACCATTGCGATTTACACTGATTACGTTGTTGCCCACGTCAAGAGTCGTCAAACCACCATTAAAAGCGACATTGTCGTTTTCATAAACGATAAGGTATTCTGCACCACTCTCAAGGCCGCTGGTGCTAGTTACCTTTTCATAGTAGGGGTTACCAGCTGGAGTAGTCAGTTCGCCGATGCTCCAGGTGTGTCGATTATCTTGTTCAAAACTGCCATTACTGTCAAAGGGCCAAGCAATAAACTGACCTACCTGAACGGTTTTGGTAGCGTCGCCTGCCAATGCCAGACGGAATCCGACAATCTCTTCCCCAATAAAGTTGGCATAATCGCTGCGGTCCAAATCGACTTCGATGAGAACCATCTGTGCTTGGTTATAAGCATTACCAAAACCCATGCCAGCATTGGGGTCAAAGTAGTTACCTGTGAACGGGCCTACTGTGGTCTCGTCGCTATTGATCTTGAGGGGAGCACGGGATTGTCCCTTTGATGATGACCAATTGGGATTTACCTCGGGCAAGATGCCTGACATACCCTTGATGCTCTTCAACGTATTGTAGAACGAAGTGGTGGGGTTCGTGTACGCTGTTTTTAGTTGTGAGCGGTCTATTGTGGTCAATTGTTGCGCGTTAAGCGACATCGAGAGCAGCGTCATGGCTGCTAAAATCATATATATCTTTTTCATCGCTTATATCGTGTTTAGTTGTTATTGTTGTTTGTGGTCAATTCACCAGTTTGCGGGTCATAGCCGGGCTCGACTTGCTGGGTGTTGGACCTGTACCTGATGCGGTAGTAGGCCTTGTTGCCGTCCATGATCAGATCGAGATCCATGATTGGCGTTTCGCTGTTTCCGTCATTTCGATACAGGGTGAGTGTACGGCCCGCTGCGCCCACATTGCCGGCATTGATGCCTGCTTCACCTTGAACGCTGAGTGCATGTGGAGCCAACCAGTTGCGATAGTAGTTTACCTGCTCTGCCTTGTTGAGGATGACGTAGTCACTCTCGTAGCGCTGCCACTGCAGACCCAAGAAGTCATACTTGCCTGGGATGGTCACATCGTCGGTGTTACTCTTGGCAAAGAAGTCAGGATTGGTGTAGGTGGGATTCTCGGTTGTTCCCCCTTCGCCAACGGGTGTGCCGACCACGTAGTAATGGAGGTCGTAGTAGCGGGGATCACCCACAGGATAGTCAACGGTCCATGAGGAGTTCATTCCGCTATAGACGAGTGTGGTGTCGTTCTTGCCCGTCTCCTCATTGTACCTAATCTCATAGAGTTTGTAGGTCTGGGGAATGTTATCGGTATGGGTAAGAGTATCGAGGTTGCTAAACCAGTCGACTGTTACCGTGTAATAGTCGGTCTGTGTAGCGGAGGGCTGTACGTCGGCATACAGGTCAATCATGTACATGCCGACCGTGGGCTGGTGCTCAGGATCATAGTTTTGCCATTCTGAACTAATTCCACGATTGTCGGGGATGTAGAATACAAGACAGTTTACACGGTTCTCGGTAACACCCTGTGCACCTGACATCGAGAAGTAGTGATCTAAGTAAATCACACCTTCGCAGTCATGGATAATAGGATAAGTTTTGCCCTGCTTCATCTTTTCGTAGAAGTCGCTATGGTCCTCACTTCCACCAGCGACATAGGGGCTGAATTCCTCATACATGCTATAGAATGGAGCCCTGTCAAAAGGAAATTCAAACAACGATTTTCCGTAGGCCAGCTTACCCTTGCCGATAAAGTAGAACCTATTTACGTCACCGGTATAGGCAAACACGGTACCAGCATCGTCATGGCCTTCATCCACACGCAGACCATCAGTCAGCAAGTCGATTTCCTTGACGTAATTGGTGAAGAAGGTCTTTAAAGCGTCTTCATCAGCAGTGTATTCAGGAACATCTCCCTCAGGGAATTCATCCTGGAGCTTGACCAGCATCACTGTATAACCAGCATCGTCCGGAGGGGTAATGGTACCCGGGAGATAATAGTCATACCGGTAAACGCTCTCTTCAGAATATGGTGGGTTGCTAACCATTGCCAGACCTGGATAAGTCGGACTAGTGATCGCTAGCTGGGCATATTCTTCAGATGATGAGCTGTAACGGTTATAAGCAAAGACTCTCACATCAAAATAGCTAGTTGTATTATTCAAGCTCCGAAGGTAACTTGCCGGAATGGTAATGGAGCCAGCTGAACTACCATTGGCAGGAAGATAAACATCACCATAATAAGTAGATGTTATTCCAGTGGTTGTCCATGATGAAGGCAATGTTGTTCCATTGTCGTAAGCATTCCAAGAGCCTAGAGCGTTTCCATTGGCATCCCATATGCCGATTTCATATAAAGAAGCATAAGGATGAGCTTGGATTAAAATGTCATCATTATAGTTGGTACCATTGATATTCCAACCATACTCAATTGTCTGATAGGGAATATCGTTTTGACGGTTTTCCGAGTACTTGAAGCCTGGGATGTTCCTGTCGGTGTAGACGCGCTTTAACAGTGCGATCATACCATCAGCGGTAGTGAAAGGCTCGGTAATATTCTGGCTACCGCCAGTCCAAGTAACATTGGGCAGGGCCTGATACCATGACTTGGGATGAGTGACCGGTGAGGTCGCGCTAAAGTTCTGGGAGCGCATGGGTGCTCTGAATTGATGCCCCTGATTCATGCCACTGAATATGTCCCATTTGACTTTCGGTTGCCCAATCGTCTCCAAGAGGGACTTGTTGTCCACGTTGGTAGCAGTCGTAGTCACTTTTTGCCTTTGTAAAGCTTGTGTCTGCGCGCTACTTGTCCAGCCTACTGCTAAGAGCAGGCCGAACAGCATAGTAAAAACTTTTCTATTCATCATAATCCACATTTATTAAATTATAATTGTTAATTGTGTTGCGATGAGTGATTCTATTCGAAGATAAAAAATTGATAAACAGTCATTTGGGATGGCCATTCATTCAATATGGGGGTCGGATAAGGTGTCCTGTGAAAGTTGGAACAACAATATACCGAACTTTGGTAATCTTCGTTTTCCTCTGGTGGAGGAAGGCCTCCTTGCACTTATTAACTGCAAAAGTACTTACATTCCTAGTTATCAGCACTCATTTCGACCGTTAAACTTTGTTAAATGATGCTCGCTGTGCTCGCAGTTTAGAGTTTAAAGTTTAAAGGGGGGCATCCGCATGGATGCTCGCTGCGCTCGCAGTTTAGAGTTTAGAGTTTAAAGTTTAAGGGGCATCCGCACACACTTTCGGTCCACGAATTTTTCGAATTTATCAAATGGCATCCTCGTTCATGTCGCCTGTAACTAAGGATCGTGCTTCGCACGAGAACCTTTAGCTCGGCGAAGCCAAATTGAACAAAATTATTAATTAAATTTTTATTTAAACTTCTCGGCCGTAAGGCCGATTAAAAAACTTAGCGGCTTGGCGGCTTAGCGTGAGGCCCATCGGGTGGCGGATGCTGTTCGTTTAATCCGTAAAATTCGCAGACGAAAGAAGAAGGGCGCGGATGCGTTTCGTAAAATTTGTGTAATTCGTGGATTGAAGAAAAGCCGTGGGCTCGCTATCGGCAGCGAACCCACGACAAGAATCTAGTACTGTGGTTAAAAATATGAAAAATTACTATTACTTTTTTATTTCCACGATTAGGGACAAAGGGTTAGCGGACGCTTGTCACTCTGCATACCCTGAGCATTGACATAGGTCTTGGATACCACATAGGTGATTTCGCTCAGCTCGTTGATGCCAGTAATGATACCATGGCCGTCACCGCCCTTTTCGGCAATTGCAAATGCCCTCTCGCTGCCGCGATTGCCCCTCAATCCGTTAGCTTGAGCGGCTGGGGTGACAACCTTCTTGTAATAGAAGCGTGCGACAAACTTCACATTCTGTGAATCCTCAGTCTTGGGCACACCAAATGACCAAGGCTGTTGTCCCTCTCCACTTGCGAGTGCGCGGCCGATAGTGACTTCTTCGCCATTGCCATTCCAAGCAGGATCATCGGCAGTCACTTGACCGATCAGGAAGGGAGCCTCGATGGGACCAGCGTCAACCAGATGTTTTCTGCCATCGGGATTGTCAAGGAAGGTGAAATTATGGGCATTGGTATAGGTGCACCACACGCGATACATGTAGGGCACGTATTGATAGGTATCACCATCATTTGCACCACCATCCTCAGGCGTATGGCCGTTAAGGGTGATAATTGGTGAATAAACGCAGTAGGTCATGCCATTACTATCCCATTGACCCGTGATAGAGTCTCCGTCGTTCTTATAGCCCTCGACAGAGATGTCAACTTTACCGAGGTAGCTGTTCTTGATGTCCGAACCATAGGAGTTGTTCTTACCGTCTTCGCGGGCAGTGTAGAGACCAAACGTCCAGATAACAGGAACATAGGACAGCTTGTCAGTTTCGGTGCCTGTTACGTAGTCCATGTCGATACGCTCCACGATTTGGCTACCGATGTGTTCATACATGGGCGCGATATCCGAGGTATGGTTCTCGTTGAAGTAGTACACGACATTATCGTCAACCTTATCCTCAAACTTCTGGAGCTGAGAGATGCGGTGATCCACGTCAATCACGGGAGTCTCCTCATCCTTTCCACCGCGGTAGAGGCTATAGTACAACGCATTGTGATCAGGCACGACGTCATAGTCTATCTCGCTGTTCAGGACGTTGGCTGTCAACCTGTTCTCATCATACGTACTATCGGCAAGTACCTCGGCCTCGGTATAGAGACTGTACATTGTCGAGTTGGTCTTATAGACGGGAACGCTCGTGGGAGTACTTGACATCTCCTCACCGTCAATCGTCTCCTTCAATACATAGGTATATTTGTCGGGATGATTATTGTATACCGTGGAAGCCATGAACTGGTCAATCAGCATGATATCGGTGGTATCATTACCGACTTTGACTTTGAAGCTGAGCAGGTCGTTGGGATTATTGTAGGTGCCAGTCATCTGGGTCCAACCATCGCCGGCAGGAATGGTAATCTGAGCTGTCTCGGTTTCACTCTGTGCCTTGCCGTTCACCTGAGCGGTGGCGGTGGCGGTCACGGAGCTGCTTTGCACTCCACAAGGCACGGTAACGCTCACGCTGCCAATGCCGGTTACGGGCTCGCCATTGCCCACTGTCAAGGTCACTTCGGCGTCAGTGTCTGGCTCGGTGGCAGTAGCTGTGATAACCACTGTTTCGCCTTGGGTGGTGTAGGTGATCGAGGGCTTTTCGGTCTGCAAGAACGGCACGGTAATGGTCTCGGTGGCAGGATCACTCTCATCCTTGTCACCATCTTTAGCCGTTGCGGTAGCAGTTACACTATAGGTCGTGTCGGTGCGGGGCACGGTAACGCTTGCACTGCCGTTGCTGGTCACGGGATCCTGGCCGGTGACGTTCAGAGTCACTTCGCCCTGACCCGTGGCGGTGATTACCACGTTGTCACCATTCACCACGTAGGTGATTTCGGGCTTCGGTGTCTTGTTGTTGTTCTCGAAAGTGAAGGTTACCTTCGGCAGAAACTGACGGACACCACCACTAGAATAATGGCCATTTTGATTAGGCGTTGCATTACTCGAGCGATAACTGTTGTATCCAGTATAGGTACTTTGATCAACACCAATGAAACTCGTTGCTTTATATTGACCTTCGGCTGTTGATTGGAAATCAACAAGCAGGTTACCGCCATTGTAAGTAAACGGCGTGGTGAACGTGATGGTCATCGTGTTGATACCACTTGTGATAACATATCCTTCAGCTACTGTGGCCACATCATCAGGCACAAGGCGGGTGATGGAACTTAGGTCACCAGCAAAAGAGGCCTGAGTGGTGGTGCCTAACTTGACATTCCAGCCGACACTAGAAAGATTAGCATCCAGGGGTGCTGTTGCATAGAACGTCATCGATGTGAGATTCTTGCCCACAAGGTCAGTCAACTCACTCTCGGGATAGATCATCTGGTTGATCTGGTAATCATCACAATAAAAGCCATAAATGGGAAGATAATCGTTCGTGTTGGTTCCGTCACAGATGGTCACGTCGCTAGAGCAAGTACCGTTGAGAGTGATGACCACATCCTGAGCACCTGTGCTGGATAGGGTAAGAGTGGCAGTATGGGTGCCATCGGCAGTGGGCGAATAGGTAATAGTGAGTTCACCACCCGAAGTGCCTAAACTGGCGGGGGTTACACTGAACAAAGTAGCATCAGCGCCGCTAATTGTTGCAGTAATGCCTGTCGTCAGGTTGGCACCAGTGACGGTTATCGTCTCGGTCTTTGTCCCGCCAGGTGTAGTACTCATGCTGACACTGGTGGGCGAAGCGGTGATTCTAGGATCCGTTGACGGGGCCTTGAAAATCAGCTGTGCAGCCACTGCTCCCCCAAGTATCGATGTAACATCATAGAAACCTTCATAACTCTGATTATAGCTATAAGCATAACATTCATAGGATGTTACGTTTGGATTAACAGCAATCGGCGTCATGGTGTATGAACCATTATTGCTGGATTCCTGATAATATTTATAACCAATCCAAATTGCTTGTGTTGTATCTGGAATTTGGAATACAACTGGCTCATCAAGATAATACTCATGCCATTGATTACCATTTAAATCAATATAGGTACCGTCGCTTTGAATATTCCAATAATAGAGGTCATCAATATAATAATTTGGACCTTCTGATTCTACCAAGAAGGAGTAGCATGAGACAGTTCCTCCGACCGTAGCAAAGCGGTAGCCAACGATTTCCTGTCCAAGGTACTGTGCAATGTCAGCCCTCGGGATTACAGTGCTAACCTCTACTTTGCCATAACTAGTAGTGTTGTACAATCCTTTTCCAGTCGTGCTAAAGTCATCGGTGGTGTATGGACCAACGAGGAATTCTCCATCTGCCGTATTAATTTTGGCGGGAGCGCGGAAATGTCCCGCAGTAGAAGCAGGTTTGCCTTTATCTTGGTATACAGACTCTTTGCCTATAGCTTTGTAAGGCAGCATTTGCGCATTAAGCGACAGAGTGAGCAGTGCGAGGACTGCAGTAAAAATATATATCTTTTTCATCGCTTATATCGTGTTTAGTTGTTATTGTTGTTTGTGGTCATTTCACCAGTTTCAGGGTCATAGCCAGGCTCGACTTGCTGGTTTTCCTCTCGGTTGATGTACCTGATGCGGTAGTAGGCCTTGTTGTTGTCGTCCATGTCGCGGTTCATGATCAGATCGATATACATGATTGGCGTTTCTTTGGTACCGTCGTTTCGATACACTGTCAACGTGCGGCCCGTGTTGCCCACATTGCCAGCGTTGATACCTGCTTCACCTTGAACACTGAGTGCATGTGGTGCCAACCAGTTGCGATAGTAGTTCACCTGCTCGCTCTCGCTGAGAATAACATAGTCACTCTCGTAGCGCTGCCACTGCAGACCCAAGAAGTCTCTGGTGCCGGGGATAGTCACGTCATCGGTATTACTCTTGGCAAAGAATGTGTCCTGATTGGTGGCATTTGTGGGGGTGCCGACCACATAGTAGGAAATGTCATAGTAGCTGGGGTCACCGACCTCATAATCGTGGTTCCAGGTGGTGTTCGGACCGGTATAGACGGGTACGGTATCGTTCTTGCCCGTCTGCTCATTGTACCTAATCTCATAGAGCGTATAGGTCTGGGGAATATTCTCGTCATGGGTGATAGCACCGAGGTTGTCAAACCAATCGACTGTTACCGTGTAATAGTCAGGCGCAGTATCTGAAGGTGCAACGTTGGCATAAAGGTCAATCATGTACATACCTACCGTGGGCTGATGGTCATAGGTGCGATATCCAGTTTCACTGCGATCATCGGGGATGTAGAGTACAAGACTGTTGACGAAATTGTGAGTGGTACCGTCCTTACCAGACATCGAGAAGTAGTGTTCCCTGTAAGATACACTTTCACAGTCATGTTGGATACCATAGGTTGCGCCCTGCTTCATCTTCTCATAGAAGTCTTTAATTTCAGCGCCCTGATCCAGTGCCGTGGGACTGAACTCCTCATACATCTCGTAGAAAGGAGCGTGAGCATCCCATTGTGCCGTCTTACCCTTGCCAATGAAGAAGAAGCGGTTTAATGTACCAGTATATGCGAATACAGTACCGGCATTGGAAGTGCCTTGACCCACGCGCAGACCGTCGGTCAGCAACTCGATGGATTCATACTTGGAGAAGCAGTTATCAATCAGGTCTTGGCTAGTCGAAGTGGTAGCAGGGAAATCAGTAGCGTCATCTTTCACCTTGACAAGCATCACCGTGTAGCCGTTGTAATCAGGGGGAGTGCTGGTGCCAACGTTAGGAAATCCGGTAGTGTTGGCCCAGTTTCCCCAAGATGTTGTCAATGTGGCCATAGCACCATTGATGCTAACTGTACCACCACCGTTGTTTGTCGTACGTGAAACCACAGTGATTTTGATACTGCTATGGCCTTGTAAGTAGGCGCCATCAATGGTGATGGTGCCGCCACCATCAAGATAGCAGCCATAGACGCCAGATGAAATGCGTCCTTTCTGAATCGTTTTGCTCGGATTCATCCAGGCAGGTATCGTTCCAAGAGTACTACTTGATGTGCTGGTGCTCCAAGTCTGAATTGTTTCATTGGTTGTGGCGTCACTTACTGTGATTCCGGAAAAGTAGGCATAAGAATTGTTAAAAATGATGCGGAATTGAGTATAGCCGGTTTGTGTGAGCGCCCAACCATAATCAACAACTGGATAGTCAGTGGCAGACTGCTCTACTTCGTTATACTGGATACCAGGATACACGGGATTCGTGTAGATTTCCTTCACCATATACATCATCTGGTAAGGATCGGTGGCAGGCGTGGTGAAGTAAGCCGTCTGGCCTGAACCAGAAGCGGGGTAGGTGTTGTACCACGTGTAGGTCTTGTCGGCCCACCAAGCTCCAGTGCGGACCTCTTCGGCCGTGATCGTGTTAGGCGTGCGTTGAGGGGCACGTTGAGGAGTACTCATAACACCATTCGCTTCCAATACATAAGGACTGCGATTGGTCTCAGACTCCATCTGCATGGAATGGCGCAGATTCTCAGTTGCAGTTGAATTAGCCAACTTCTGAGCTGACGCACCGTTTGTCCAGCCTACTGCGAGCAGGAGACTGAACATCATTGTTAAGAATTTTTTGTTCATCATAATCCACAAATTTTAATATATATTATTAATGTGTATTTGGGTCGCGTCAAGTATTCAAGGGGGCTGGTTTCTAGTCAAAGGATTTGGCTAATTCATCAGTTGGGGAAGCCTCAGGCACAGTACTATATTCATCAGTTAATCATGATCATACCGAACTTGTCGTTTTCCCTTTTCTCCCTTAAATGCTGCATATATTTGCTAGGTACACAATTTCAACTTGCAAAAATACTCACAATAATCTCTACAAATGGCCAAATACGTAGTTAAATTTTGTTAAATCATGGATAATGTCGGCGGATTATGCGAAATAAACGGAGGGCATCCGCATTGATGCTCGCTGTGCTCGCAGTTTAGAGTTTAGAGTTTAAAGTTTAAGGGGGCATCCGCATTGATGCTCGCTGTGCTCGCAGTTTAGAGTTTAGAGTTTAGAGTTTAAGTGGGGCATCCGCATTGATGCTCGCTGCGCTCACAGTTTCTTTATAGGTTTTAGGCTTTAGGGGCCACAGTGCCGCTATGTTTTTAATAGGCCTTGCGGCCGAGAAATTTAAACAAAATTTTTATTTAAATTTCTTGCGAGCCGTTGCGAGCAATCGTGGGGTGGCTTTAGGTTTTAGGTGGGTACTGGTATCGACGCCCCCCTGCCCCCTCTTATCCAAGAGGGGGAGCTGAGTATCAGCAGTTTATTTTCGGGTTAGTGGGTGGAGCGGGTGAGGAGGCGGATGGCGGTGTCGAGGATGGCGTCGTGGGAGCGGTTGTCGGGGTCCATGTCGATGCGGACGTCGGGGGCGACGCCGAACTCGGTGAGCCTTCCCTGGGCATCCATGATGGGGCAGGAGGAGAAGCGTACGCGCCAGCCGTTGGGCAGTTCGCTGGTGAAGGGGAGTCCGCAGCCGCCACCGGTGGTGTCGCCGACGATGGTGACGTTGTCGAGGGACTTCATGATGGAGACGAAGTTGTTGGTGGCGCTGAAGGAGCCGCGGCTGGCGAGGACAACGACGGGCTTGAGGTAGTGGATGTGGTTCTTGGTAGGCTCGAAGTAGTAGGGATAGGGCTCGCTCAGGTCGTTGTGGCCCTTGCCGGTCTTGTGGCAGATGTAGCCCGCGAGGGTCTTCTGGTCGATGAAGCGGGAGACGAGTTTCTCGACGTTGGTCAGCAAGCCGCCGCCGTTGTCGCGCACGTCGATGATGAGGCCGTCGGCGGTGGAGAGGTAGCTGAGGATGAGGTCGAGGTTGCCCTCACCGATGTTAGAGGAGAAGGAGCCGTAGTACATGTAGCCGAAGTTGTCGGGCAGGATCTGGTACTTGATGCCGGAGGCCATCTTGTAGTCGAAGTTGAGGTAATGCTGGTCGATGAGGCGCTCGTCGTAGTTGACGGGCCACTGCTCCCAGATCCAGTAACGCGACACGTCGTGGCTGGCGATGAGGTTGGTGTGGCCGTCGCGCAGCTCCTTGAGCATGTCGCCGCAGATGTCGAAGAGCTCACGGTCGGTCATCTCGTTGGAGACGAGGCGGCGGTAGCGCTGGTGCACCTCGTTCCAGTCCACCTGCTTGTAGTCAAAGAAGCTGTAGTGCTCGTCCATGATGGTCCACAGGGCCTCGAAGTTACCCACCTGGTCGCGCTGGAACTCGTCCTGTTCGGCACAACCGCAACACAAAACTACTAAACAATATAATAATATCTTCTTCATCTTCTTTGTCGGCGGATTAAACGGATTGAACAGATTGAACGGATTGAACGGATGGATACAGCGGGGATGCCCTCTTTAAACTCTAAACTTTAAACTTTAAGCTGCGAGCGTTAGCGAGCATACACGCCGAGGACTAGGGCGTGGGAGAAGTCGTGGACGTGGAGGTGGTTGACGGTCCAGTGCTCGAGACGCGCTCGGTAGCCGATGCGCAGCGTGGTCTTGCCTAGGTGCAGGTCGGCGCCCAGGTAGTTGGTCATGTCGAAGCGGTTGCCCCACCAGCCCAGGTGGGCCAGGTTCTTGTGGTTGCCCAAGTAGATCTCGTAATAGCTCTCGTCATACTCGGGGGCGAAGAAGGCGCCCAGGACGGGCAACTGGGCCTGGTAGCGCAGGGTGATGGGCATGCGGCCTAGGCGGGTGTTCAGCCATGCGCTGCCCGTGACGCCGAGGTTGCTGTGTGCCCTCACCGTGACGGGGTTGTTGCTATTGACCTCGTCATAGACGATGCCGGCTCTCAACTGTGCCATGGGGCCGGCCGAGAAGTTCAGTTTGGGGGTGAATACGCCCCTCCAGCACCGCTGCATGTTGAAGGAGAGGTCGCCCATGAGTTTGTGGAGGTCGTTGTTGCCCGCGGGGTTCTCGACATGGTTGTAGTCGGCGCCCACCTGGAGCTGCCACAGCCACTGGCCGGCACGCATGCCGCGCATGGCCTCGAAGGACAGGCCCAGATCGAAGCCGTCATAGGTGATGGGCGTCAGGTAACTGTCATGCACCGACGCATAACCTCCGTCGACCATAAACATCGACAGCCGCTCCTGCGCTCCTGCCGAAACCGCTAATAACGCTAAAATATATGTCAATATCCTCTTCATTAATAAACTACGAATTACTCGTATTAAACAAATTATTTGCATCCGCGTTCTTATTCAACTACGAATTTCACGAATTGTCTTTACATTCAATAAACTGCGAATTATTCGGTGAACGATTTAGTTTAATTCGTTAAAATAGAATGCGGATGCCAGAAATTAGCATAATTCGTGTAATTCGTAGTTTAAATTAGTCATCGAAGGGGATGCGCTGCTGGCCGGTGAAGCTGTCGAGGACTTCGTCCTGGCTGATGCCGTCGGAGGGCGGGGTGTCGTCGGTCGCTTCGTCGGTTTCGGCCACCGTGGGTTCGGCCTCCTCGACGGGAGCGGGTTCGCGTGGCTCAACCTCGGTGATGGTGGCCACTTCCCAGTTGGTGACGCGGCGTCCCTTGGCCTTGAACGTCTTGACGCCGATAAACTCCTCGGCATCGATGATGAACGGTTCGCGGAAGGCGTCACCGCCGCCCATCTTCACCTCGAAGCGCGGGCACGGCTCGTCGCTCAAGAGCAGCAGGCGCGACTCGGGATTGGTGCCGATGATGCTCTGCTTCTTGTTGCTGTCCTCGAGGGTGAAACGCTTGATGTAAGGATGTCCCTGGTCGGCGTCGTCGAGCACAGCGGTCCACACCTTGTCCTTGTCAAATTTCTCGATGCGGATGATGCCCTCGTCATAGTGGTTGCTGGCCTCGGTGCTCGTGGTGTAGTACTCGCCGCCCTGCATGATGACTAGGATGCGGTCCTCGCCGCCAAACAGGCCCAATGAACGGCCGTGGTTCTCGTAGTTGATGCGCAGGATGTCCGGGTCGAACCACACCTCGCGGTCTCCCAGGGTGGACTGCCCGGCCTCCTTGAGCGAGATGCGGTGCACCTCGTTCTTGGTGACGATGTTGCCACGGGCCTGCTTGCCCTTGATGGCGAGTTCGGCGAGATCCACGTCAAATTGCAGGATTTTCAGCCTGAACTTTGGCTTGAGGGTGATGCGCAGCACCTCGGCCTCGCCGTTGGGGTTGGCGGTGAACCAGGTGATCTTGCTGCCCGGCTTGCCCTGGGTGATGTCATACTCGCGGTCACGGGTGATGCCCGTGACGGCAAAGCGCTTCATGTAGGTGGTGCCGCCCTTGCCGTCCTGATAGAGGACGTTGTAGATGGTGCGGGTGTCACCCTTCTTGAACACATTGAGGTACAGGATGTTCTTGCCCACGTAGATCTTGTCGGCAACCTTGATCACCTTGAACTTGCCATCCTTGTAGAAGATGATGATGTCGTCGATGTCCGAGCAGTTGCAGACAAACTCGTCCTTCTTCAGGCTCGTGCCGATGAAGCCGTCGGCGCGGTTGATGTAGAGCTTCTGGTTGGCCTCGGCGACCTTGCTGGCGACGATGGTGTCAAACTCGCGGATGATGGTGCGCCTCGGGTACTTGGCGCCGTACTTGGTCTTCAAGCCCTCGAACCACTCGATGGTGTAGTCCGTCAGGTGGGCCAGCTTGTAGTCGATGTCCTCGACACGCTCCTTGAGGCGCGCGATGTTCTCCTCGGCCTTGTCACTGTTGTACTTGATGATGCGCTTCATCGGGATCTCAAGCAGGCGCAGCAGGTCGTCCTGGGTGATTTCGCGGTAGAACTGGGGCTTGAAGGGCGTCAAGCGCTTGTCGATGTGCTTGAGTGCACGGTCCTGGTCCTTGGCGTTCTCAAACTCCTTGTCCTTGTAGATGCGCTCCTCGATAAAGATTTTCTCTAACGAGACGTTGTGCAGGGCCTCCATGGTTTCGCCGCGTTGGATCTCGAGTTCCTGGCGCAGGATGTCGCGCGTGCGGTCCACGCTGTAGCGGAGCACGTCGCTCACGGTGAGGAACTGCGGTTTCTGGTCCTTGATGACACAGCAGTTGGGCCAGATGGAGATTTCACAGTCGGTAAAGGCATAGAGGGCGTCGATGGCCTTGTCGCTGCTCGTACCCGCCTGGAGCGAGACGATGATCTCGGCATTGGCGCTGGTGTTGTCCTCGACCTTGCGGATTTTTATCTTTCCGCGCTCGCCGGCCTTGAGGATGGACTCGATGACGGTGCCAGTGGTCTTGCCATAGGGGACATCCTTGACAAGCAAGGTCTTGTTGTCAAGCTTCTCGATTTTGGCGCGCACACGGACGTAGCCACCGCGCTCGCCGTCATTGTAGTGGCCCACGTCGATGAAGCCACCCGTCTGGAAGTCAGGGTAGAGGTGGAACTCCTCGCCGCGCAGGTAATGTACTGCGGCATCGATGACCTCGTTGAAGTTGTGGGGCAGGATTTTGCAGGACAGGCCGACGGCGATGCCTTCGGCGCCCTGGGTGAGCAGCAATGGGAACTTGGCGGGCAGGGTGAGCGGCTCACGCTTACGGCCATCGTAAGAAAGTCCCCAGTCAGTCACCTTGGCGTTATAAACGGCATCCAGGGCAAACTCGCTGAGGCGGGCCTCGATATAACGGCCAGCAGCAGCGCCATCTCCCGTGAGGATGTTACCCCAGTTACCCTGGGTGTCGATGAGCAGTTCCTTTTGGCCCAGCTGGACGAGCGCGCTGTAGATGGAGGCGTCGCCGTGAGGGTGGTACTGCATGGTCAGACCCACGATGTTGGCCACCTTGTTGAAATGGCCGTCATCGGCCTCCTTCATGGCGTGCATGATGCGACGCTGCACGGGCTTGAAGCCGTCCTCGATGTGAGGCACGGCGCGCTCGAGAATCACGTAGGAGGCATAGTCGAGGAACCAGTTCTCGTACATGCCGCTGAGTTGCAGCTTTTTATCTTTCGGCACCTGGTAGGTGGAATGGGCCTGTGGCTCAGCACCGTCACCGTCCTCGTCGGGGGTGATGGCGTTGTCGTCGTTGGCATTGATGTCGTTTTGGGCATCGCCCTCGGCAGGCTCCTGTTGCTCCTTGCCTTCCAGTTCGTCGTCGTCTTTCTTCATATCTAAACAGGTGATTTAACCTGCAAAGTTACGAAAAAGTTTTGAGTCCTTGGTCCTTAGTCCTTAGTTTTTAGTTGTCAGCAGGTTTTTAGAGGCCGGTGATGCGGACAACAGGGCCGAGGGGCTTGAGGTTGTCCTCGTTGCCGCCGTTGGCGGTGAGGATCCAAGCGAGGGGCTTGTGGCGCTTGTCGTCAGGGATTTTGGGGATGGCGGCGTAGCCGTCGGTGAGGAAGACCAGTCCGTCATATTCCTCGTTCTCGTAGTAGAAGTCGATGGCAGGCTGGAAATTGGTGCCGCCTCGACCGGTGACACGGATGGAGTTGGTGGCCTGCTTGAGCGTGATAGGCTTGTCGGTAGTGATTTTGCTGTCAAACTCGATGACCTCGATGCGCTCGATGCCCTGCTTGAAGAAGCGGTTGATGACCGCCAGGAACTTGCGGATGTCCTCGTCGGGCACACTGCCACTGACATCGACAGCGACCAGCAGACGTGTGCTGTAGGCATACTGGCTGCCCATCGCATCAAAGCCGTAGCGGCGGTTGGGCCTCATGCGCGTCAAGTGGCGCTTGGTGCTCAGGATTGAGGCGCGGAACTGGCTGAGGATGGCACGGAAATTCTGCTTGCTGATGAGGGTGCTCTCGATGAGGGCTTTGAGGTCACCGCCGAGCGAGCCCCACTGGTTGCAGCGTTGCGCCGTCTCAATCTCGTGGTTGACTTTCTCGCTCATGAGTTCGTCCTCCTCCCACAACGATGCACCGGCGTCGGCTTGCAATAGGCCTTCGGTCAGGTTGTCGCTCTTGTTACCCCCCTCACCGCCGCCCTGCAGAGGCAAGTCCATGTCGATGGGGATGCCGTCACCGTCGGCATTCTGTTCCATCTGAACGATTTCGCCCGCCATGAGCGAGTAGTATTGCTCAAAAGCCTGGTCACGCGGGATGTCGAAGATGTGAGGCGGCTCCAGCCCGATGGTGTCCATGCCGTCGAGGTGGTCACAGAGGGTGAGGTCGCTCGACAGGCGCATCACGTCGCGACGCGGGTTGTAAGGCTGGCGCTGGTAGGGGTGCTTGAGGATGATGCGCAGCACCTCGGCCTTGAGCCTGAGTGCCAACTGGTTGTCATCGAAGTGCTCCAGCCGTTCGGGGTTGTATTCAATCAGCCCCTTGCCGCAGCGCATGTCGCACCCCATGTTGTCGTTGCGCTTGATGGCATGGGTGCACAGCACGGCAAAGATGAGAGGCTCGGTGAGGAACCAGTCCTGGGAGATAGTCTTTATGCGGTCACCGACGGTCATAAGTTGGCAATCATCTGGTTGATCAACTGCAACGCGTCGCGGCAATCCATCATGATGAAGGCGTTAGCGTTAGGATAGGTCGCGTTCTCAAAGAAGGAAGCGAAGTGGGCAATGGCCTCTTGGCGGCCATTGGTCAACATCCAGTTGATGTACCGCACCAGATTGCGTCCCACAACTTCGGTCGCCTTCTTGTCCACACCCAGTTCCAGCACTTGGTAGATGCCCTCGTTGATGATGGCAATCTGAGGCATGGTATAGGTGGCCAGGTCTTGCTGGCATGCGACGAAGTCGCTGAGGACATCGCGGGCAGTGAGCATGCGCGACTGATTGAGCGACTGGATGAACATCGAGGCCGAGCGTGCGCCGATGACGCCAGTAATCATCTTGGCCAGACGGTTCATGTCGGTCATGTTGCCACAGGACTTGAGTAATCCTGAAACACGCACCCACGCGCGTCGGTCAGGCGTCTTGTCAAAGGTGCCCTTGTTGATGTCCACGTTCTTCTCGAGTTCGTCGGGGTGCTCCTCGATGAAGTTGATCACGCGCTGGTCCACATCGTGCTGCTTGGCCCAGAAGAGCCATTCACCCACGGTGGGGCTGAAGAAATAGACGTTGAAACGCGACACCAAGGCGGGGTCGAGGTCGGTTAACTGATATTCTTCACCGTCGTTGACAGCAGCAATGACGCGGCTACCGGGGGGGAGGGAACGGCCTGCCAACTTGCGGTTGAGCGACAGGTCCATGACCGATTGCAGGATTTCGGGGCGGGCGCGGTTCATCTCGTCCAGGAAGAGCACCACAGGCTTGTCGTCCATGGGGAACCAGTAGGGCGGCATGAACTCTGTCTTGCCGGTCGCCTCGTCCTTGTTAGGCAGACCGATAAGGTCGCCAGGGTCACTCATCTGGCCCAGGAACAAGGGGATGACGGGTATGCCCTGATCCTCGAAGTGACGGGTGATGATTTCACTCTTGCCGATGCCGTGTTTTCCCACGAGCAGGATGTTCTGTGTCGATGGCGTGGTCTCGAGAATGGTCTTGAGGTCGCCTGTATTGATGGTGATAGCCATTTATGTTTTTAGTTTTTAGTCCTTAGTTTTTAGTTTTTAGTCCTTAGTTTTTAGTCCTTAGTCCTTAGTTTTTAGTTGAATCAAACAACTTTTACAACGTTGAACAACGTTAACAACATAAATAATTTATACATTGGGTTGTTTTGACTGTATATTGTTGTTCGGGTTGTTTGATGATTGGTTATTGTTCTTAGTTATTTGGGTGCCGTGATCCACTCGGCCTTCTTGCGGGGGCCGACTAGGCGGTAAGGGAACAACTTGGCGAGTTCAATCAGTCGTGCTATGTAGGCCATATCGTGATTGATGCGGGCTCTGATGTCGCCGTCCTGGTTCAGGTCGATAATCATCGAGCGTCCTCGGCTCAGGCGGATGTGTAACTCCCTGCGGTTGCCTTCCTCTTCCTCGTCTTCAGTGAGGTGATACTGGAATGGCTTGTCGCTCATTACCTCGTCAACGAGTTGTTGCAAGGGGGACTTGGGTTGCTCGACAGGTTGTTTTTCGCTGCTGTCCATCAGGCGGTGCAGCCAGCCCTTGATGCCCTTGGGAGTTTGGGCGTTTTCTTCGGGTTGTTCCTGTGGACGCTGTGCCTGCTGCCAGTCGTCACGCACCTCGCTACGGACGGTGAAACGTCCGTCCCGTGCCATATAGGCAAACTCTACCATGTAGGGCTTGACCAGGTCCAGATGATTGATGAAATCGTCATGAGGGATGGGCAGGTCCAGGGTCTTGTAGCGGTTCAGGTGGATGAGCAGGCGGGCCTTGTGGCCGTCAGCGTGCCGCTTGTCGAAGAAGTAGGTGATTCCCGTGCCGTCGAAGTATCGGGCCAGGTAGGCGTCCATGTTGTTCATCGCCATGTTGCGCATTTTCACGCCTTTGCTGTCGGCCTTGAATGCGGCTGCCAGTTGCTCCTTCCACTCGTCGGCGTGCTGAAGGAATAACTGGGAACTCTCCACTACGCGGCTGCGGTCGATGACTTCCATGGGAGCACCGCTCCACTGCTGGTGATAATGCAATTCCTCGATGTCGATGCGTGCACCGACGTTTGAGCCCTGGACTGCATGACATAATGTCAGTCCGCAGGGCGCTTTAACTTGCAGCCCCACGCCATAGTTGCCCATGTCCACGAGTTGAACCATCTGGTCGGTGATAATGCCGTTGACGAGTTCGCGGTGGGCTGCTTCATACTCCTGAAGCATCCTGGCACTTAATCTGGGTCCAGAATACTGGTGGCCATTAGCACCAGGCCTGTCCCCAAAGGCAGGCTTCATAATATGGTCGATGTCCCCAGCCACGCGGCGTGACTCGGTCCCTTCGGCTTCGGTGTAGGTGTAGATAAACATTGCCCATAAATAAGCAAGAATCGTGCCTGTCGCTCATCGGGTGGCAGATTGTCGCATTTCAATAGTGGCAGCAGGACAAAAAGCGAGGGCATGGCACCCATGATGATGCGCCATGCCCTCGTTAGGGTCAGTAGAATAAGGTGGAATTACCAGGTTCCGCCGAGCAGGAAGTCGATCAACTTGGTCACGTCAGCAATGCTGGTGCCACCATCCTGGTCGCAGTCGGTAGCATTCACATCAATACCAGTGGCATCCGAACTGAGCAGGTAGTCGATCAGTGCGGTCACGTCGCTGATTGTCACATCACCGCTCATGTCCACATCGCCACGGATGCTGGCGGGAGCATCCTCGGAAATCTCGTCAAGGATGATCTGGAAACGGGTAGCGTCGCTAGTCTTTACATTGTCAGCATAGACCTCAAATGCCTTCACTACGCCCTGGTCGGCCTTCACAAAGTGGCTGCCCTCGGCATTCAGGAAGTAAGCATCCTCGATGGTCTTTTGTACATATTCACCGACGGTCATGTGATAGGTGCCGCTGGTGATAGCGGAAGGATTGGGATTCACGCTCACATTCTCGGCGCTGAAGACGAAAGTTTTTCCGCTCATGTCGGTACCGTTAGCGCCATCGTAGGGGGCTACGAAGTAAGGCACGTTGGCCAGCAGCTTGTTGCCGACGTATTCGGCCAGCAGCTTGGCTTCGTCCACGCTGTCCTCCTCCATGTCGAAATTGCAAATCCACAAGCCCTTGGGATCGTTCTTGCTGTGCATCCAGTCGATAGCAGCACCGTCGGCGGTAACACTGGTGGCGCTGAAGGGCAGTACCATCGTGCTCCAGCCGCCATCCTGACCGGCATGGCGTCCGCGCTGGAACTTGCGCTCATAGCTGATGTTTTCTGCAGCGAAGCGGTAGGGAGCATAGAAGTTATAACCATGCTTGAGCACAATGTCTCCCAGGGCCACGTTGTGCTGGATCAAGTTCTTGTTCTCAAGACCAGCAGGGATGGTCTTGTTGTAGCTGTCAACGTAATAGAGCGTGTTGGGGTTGTCGTTGGGCACAATGGAGTTGAGGTCAAGGCCCTCGATGCTTACTGCGGCAGCATTGGCGGGAACGGCGATGCCGTCGTAGGGCTTGTAACCCGTGCGGGTGCCATTGCCATCCCAAGTCACCATACCGCGGTTGATGGTGTAGAACTTAGAACCGCCAGGAGGCACAAGATTCTTGGTGGAATCGTTCTCGTTGCGGCCGTAGATGTTGAGCGCATATACCGAGCCGAAGGCCAGGTTGTCAAACTCGAAGTAGAACGTCTGGGTCTCGCCAGCGGGGATAACCACGTTGCGGCTCAGGTAGGTCACCATGGTGCCGTGGTTGTTCTCATCCACGATGAACAGGGGCGCCAGGATGTAGCGGTTGTACTCGCCCTCGGTATTGTGGTTGGTCACATCGACCTTGAACTTGATGTAGCTGTCATAGATGTTCATGTCCTCATCGGCGCCGATGGCGTTGATGTCCACAGTCAGGTTCATGGGATAGACAACGCTGCCTGCAATGGTTACCGTGCCTGTGCCAGGGATAGCAGGGTTCCATGAGGTGTCAAAGGCGGAGATGTGGGCACTCTTGGTACCGGCATTCTTGGGGGTGAAGTTAAAGGTCACTACCTTGGTTCCACCAGCGGGAATCTCTGTCTCGACAACGGTGGTGTATTCACCAAACTCGTCGATGTTCTCGTTTTCCACATAGAGGAACAGACGGCCGCTGAAGCGGTCAGCGCTGTTGTTCTTGACTGTCACGTGGCATTGCTCGGCAGTACCTACCTTCTCGCCACCAGTGAACTCAAAGTTGGTGGCCTGCAGGTCAACAATAGGATGGTCGGTCATGGTAATCCAGTCGCCATTGATGGTGGCCTCGACATAGTAGCGGTCACTCTCAATCATGGGATCCCAAACCTCGCTGCCGGGAATGGAACTTACAGGAACAATCTTGTAGGAGCCGTTGGGTAGATTTTTGCCGAAGGGGTAGGTTATTGAACTCTGGCTGTCGGGCCAGCTGTCGGTGATGGACAAGTAGTTAGCGCCGTAGTAGGTCTGGGCGATGATTTCAATGAAGTTGTCCTCGCTATCATAGAGGGCGATACCGCGCAAGTACTTGGTGCCGTCGTCGATATGGTCCTCGGCGGTCACCTTGATGTAACGGCGCTTGTTGAGTTTGAAGTAGCCGTCATCGCTGCGTTCAAACGAACTGGTTCCCGTATAGTACATGTTGAATACGGTGAGGCGATGATCCACCTCGGGGGGCGTGCCGCTATAACCGGGCTGGATGCCGATGACAGCAGTCTGGTCGATATTGTAACCCTCAAGGCTGGTTGTGGAACCGATGCCGCCGGCATAGGGGTTGAGCACCGACAGGACGAAGTAGCCGTCACCCAGGCCGCCCCAGCCCCAGTTGATGTGGAAATAGTCGCCATAGGCATAACCATCGCACACGAACGAGTGACCGCCGCCAGTACCGGCACGGCCATTGTAAATCATGGGTCGGCCTTCAACCAGCTCGTTATAAATCATGTCTTCCCAGGTCTGCTGGTCATAGTCGCTGCGGTAAACGAGCTTGGCGTCATAGTTGAAGTACTCGTTGAGCGCAGTGGGGATATAGGGGTCGCTGGTGCTCGATGCGTTCAGGCCATACTGCATCTGGGCAGCGCAGCCAGCATAGAGCATGAGCCATGCCACGGCTTCTTTCTCGGCCTCGGTCTCGGCACCCGTGTAGTTATCACGCATGTTGTCCCAGTCAAAGAAGATGGGATCCAGCGGATCGGTATCAAATGCACCGTATTCCTCTTGCCAGTAGTAGGTGACGAGATAGGAAGGGATCATCTTGCTACAACGCATCGGGTGCTTGTAGTAGTTCATGACTTGAGCCATCGATGTGGCCACACATCCCGTGTAAGCGAATTCGCCCACGGTGTCGCCCTCCTCGGTGACATCCATGAACTCGGGGCAGTGGTTCCAGTAGGGGGCAGCCTGGTCCCAATGGCTGGTAATCAGTGGTGAGATACTGTTGCGGGTGGGACGGGGCGAGGAGAATTCGTTGCCCTTGATGCCCAGGCCATCGAGGTCATTAATCTGCTGTTCATAGCTCTCGAGCCACACCTTCATGTTGCTGGGTATGTTATTGGGATCAAAGTTACCGTTGTCGGTGAAGCCCAGAATGGGCGTCGTGCGGTCGTCACCGCTCACGATAACAAAACCTTTATTGCTCGTGGTATTGAAAATGTAGTAATTAGATTGGTTCGGTGACTCTTTGTCATTAGCCATCTTCTTAGGTGAACGGCTCACTGGGGTTGTCTTTAATGTCGTACCGATGCGGTGTTGTGAAATAAATTGGGTCGCTGCCTGGTAAGCCTTTTCAGGTGTTACAGGGGCGGCAATAGCCATGGTCGCGAGCAAAAATGCCGCTAAAAAAGTGATTTTTCTCATGTGTAAAAAGTTATGTTAATGATAGTAATTAATGCAGAAAAATTTCATGTTTTAAGGACTGTTACATCTCAAAACGACTGCAAAAATATAAGTTTTTTAGAAAATATGCAATTTTAGGCACAAAAAAACTTCTTCGTGCCTAAAATTTTTGTTTTTTGATAGAAAAATGCTACCAAAAATTTAATTTTTTTATCACGGTGCATTGCTTGGATTGCGCGAATGTCATACGTACAATGGTCTCACGCTAAGCCGCCAAGTCGCTAAGTTTTTTCAAACAACAAATATTTAATATAAAAAACAAGAAATACAAGCAATACAATTTGTTGATAATCAATTTATTGTACTTCTTGTATTTCTTGTTTTCATTATTATGGTGCACGCATGCCGTTATTGTTTCAAACGGCGAATTATGCGAATGAAGCGAATGGCATCCGCGTCCCTTTTACACCTATCCACCTATACACGAATACACTTATACACCCATCCACCCAAGAAAAAGAAATCACTTCTTGGACGGGAAGAACAGGTGCAGCATCCAGCTCACGAGGGTCAGCACGATGCTGAATCCCAAGGCCCACCAGAAGCCGTCCACCTCAAAGTGCGGGCCGATGAGCCATGAGCACAACAGCACCATGAGCGCATTGATGACAAAGGTGAACAAGCCGAGGGTGAGCAAGTTGATGGGCAACGCAAACAGTTTGACCAGTGGACGAATCCAGGCATTGACAAAGCCGAGGACAACAGCGACAATCAGTGCCCACCACCAGGGGTCAACTGTGACACCGTCGAGCGTGAAGGCGGTGATGAGCACCGCCAGAGCCGAAATAATCAGTCTTGTAATCATATCTTTAACAATTTTAGGTTACATTATATATAATATTATAAGGATTTTCAATAAGTAGTATTCATTCGACACGCTAAAGGTACAATTTTTTTTCTTGCGACGAACCATTCATGGCACTTTTTGAGCCGAATACTGTTTTTTTTCAGTAATTTTGCAGCCAAACAAAAAAGCTACTTACATTATGACCGATTCAACGAGAAAATACTTCAATCTGGCGAAGGACTACGTGATGATCACTTTCGGCCTGTTTCTTTATGCCTTCGGTTTCACCGCGTTTATCCTCCCCGAGAAAATCGTGATTGGTAGTGTGACAGGTCTGTCGTCACTTATCCACTTCTGGCTCGGCTGGAACGTGGCCATCACCTATTATGCCATCAACATCATCTTGCTGTGCATCGCATTCCGCAGTGTGGGCAAGCAGTTTGTGTTGCGCACGATTATCGGCGCATCAATCTCGACAATCCTGATAGGTGTCCTACAACCCATGTTCCCGACGCCCATCATCGAGCAGCAGACGTTCATGAACGTCATCCTGGGCGCCGTGTTGTGCGGACTGGGCTTGGGCATTGTGTTCACCCACAACGGCAGCACTGGCGGCACCGACATCATTGCCGCCATGGTAGCCAAGTACAGCACCGTGTCGTTTGGCCGCACGATGATGTACTGTGATGTGCTCATCATCTGCTCGTCATGGCTGCTGTTCCACTCGATCGACAAGATTGTCTATGGTCTTATCTTCATGGTCATCTACTCGGTGGCTGCCGACCGTGTCATCAACAACACACGTCAGAGCGTCCAGTTCCAGATTATCAGCAAGAAGTGGCAGGAGATTGCCGACAACATCATCCAGGAGGCCCACCGTGGCTGCACCGTCCTGGAGGGTACCGGCTGGTACACCAAGGCTCCCGTCAAAATCCTGATGGTCATGTGCCGCAAGCATGAGAGTGTGCACATCTTCCGCATCATCAAGGAGACCGACCGCGAAGCGATCATCACCCAGAGCAACGTTAACGGCGTGTACGGATTCGGCTTTGACGAACTCAAGGTTCGCGTCCACAACAAGAAAACTGAGGCCGAGTCAGAGTAATAAATAAAGGCGTTAGGGGACCGCGGATGCCGACTGTAAAAAGGATCGTGCTTCGCACGAGAACCTTTAGCTCGGCGAAGCCAAATTAAATATAATTATAAATAATTTTTTTTAAATTTCTTGCGAGCCCTTGCGAGCAATAAAATAAAGGCGTTAGGTATTAGGCGTTAGGCTTTAGGGAATGCGGATGCCCTTCGTAAAATTCGTGTAATTCGCCGTTTGAAACAATAACGGCATGCGTGCACCATAATAATGAAAACAAGAAGTACAAGAAGTACAATAAATTGATTATCATCAAATTGTATTGTTTGTATTTCTTGTTTTTAATATTAAATATTTGTTGTTTGAAAAAACTTAGCGGCTTAGCGGCTTAGCGTGAGGCCCCAAGGTGGCTACTCGTCGTTGAACTTGATAGCGTTGCGGTTGGTGCTCTCGATGCGGCGATTGCGCCAGCAGCGGCGGCACAGAGAGACGTACTTGTCGTCGCCGCCGATTTCGACCTGGTTACCGTCGGTGACGATGTTGCCTTGAGAGTCGATGCGCGCGTTGATGATGGTTTTGCGGCCACATGAGCAGGTGGACTTGATTTCCTCGATGGTGTCGGCCAGTTCCATCAGGCGTCGCGAGCCTTCAAACAGGTGGGACTGGAAGTCGGTCCTCAAGCCGTAGCACACGATGTTGACGCCATAGTCATCCACGATGCGGGCGAGCTGGTCGATTTGGAGTGGAGAAAGGAACTGGGCCTCGTCGATGAGAATCCAGTCCTTGACGATGAGCGTCTTCTCGAACATCTCTTTAAGCATTTCATAGAGGTCACTGTCGGGGTAAATCCACGAACACTTGCGCTCGATGCCGATGCGTGAGCGGATGACGTTGTCCTTCTCGCGGTCGTCGATAATGGGTTTCATGCACAGGTATTGCATGCCGCGCTCCTCAAAGTTGTAAGCTTGGGTGAGCAGCATAGCCGTCTTGGCCGATCCCATCGTGCCATACTTGAAATATAATTTTCCTACTCCGTTCATGTCTCTTACAGTGATAAAATGCCTAGTTAGGCTTTTGGTTTTAGGCTCTAAGTGTCAGGTAAGTAAGTTGGTTGAGACCTCTGGCAGTCCCGTTGCCGAAAAGGCCGACAACAAAGTTACTGTTTTCCCTCCATACGGCAACAAAAATCGCACCAAAAAGTTATTAACACACCCGCCATGTTCATGTATAATAAGAGCAAACGACAACTGCCACATGGGCAGTTGCCGTTGCGTTGCTTGTGATGGGAGAAACCCGATAATTTCAGTTGGGCGGTGTTGTTGACCAGCTCTAACTGCTGAGTTCTCGCCACTCACCTTCAAGCCTGAGGGAGCACAGGGCTTGAATTATTTGTTCTTGGCTTCCTCGGGAGCGATACCTACCAGCTCGGGGTCGATGAGGATGCGGCCGCAGTACTCACAGACGATGACCTTCTTGTGCATCTTGATCTCCATCTGGCGCTGTGCGGGGATGCGGTTGAAGCAACCACCACAGGCGTTGCGCTGAACGGCGACGATGCCCAGACCGTTGCGGGTGTTCTTGCGGATGCGCTTGAACGCGGTCAGCAGGCGTTCCTCAATCTTGTTCTCCTGCTTCTTGGCCTTCTCGCGGAGGGTTTCCTCCTTGGCTTTGTTCTCGGAGACGATCTCGTTGAGCTCGCTCTTCTTTTCCTCAAGGGCATGCTCACGGTCGTTGCACATCTCCCTGGCCTTCTCGATCTCGGCCTGGAGTACCTCGGCCTTGCGGCTGGCCTCGTTGATGCGTTTCTCGGCCAGTTCGATGTTCAGGTTCTGGTACTCGATCTCCTTGGTGAGGTAGTCATACTCACGGTTGTTGCGCACGTTGTCCTGGTCGGCGGTGTACTTGTCGATCAGTTCCTCGGCCTGCTGCTTGGTGTCGCGGTTGCGGGCGATTTCCTCTTTCTGGATAGCGATTTCGTCCTCAAACTTGGTCACGCGGGTGTGCAGACCGGCGATTTCGTCCTCGAGGTCCTGTACTTCCTGGGGGAGCTCGCCCCTCAGGGTCTTGATAGCGTCAATCTCGGAGAGTTTCTGCTGCAAGTCGTAGAGCGCCTTGAGTTTTTCTTCAACAGTGAGTTCTTTTTTGGGTGTTGCCATAAACAATTCTTAGGTTTTAGGTTTTAGGTGCTAGGTATTAGGTTGCGGATGCCCGCTAAAGCCTAAAACCTAATGCCTAAAGCCTAATTATTATAGATAATTTACTTGGTTTGTTTCGCTTTTTGAAAAAGCGACTGCAAAGGTAGGATTTTTTTTCTGAATAATCTCTAAAAAAATCTCTTTTGTGAAATGCTCGCTCTCGTAATGCCCGATGTCGGCTGTCACGATGCGCTGGCTATTGTCCAGGAAATCGTGGTAGCGCATGTCGGCGGTGACATAGAGTTGTGCGCCCATGTTGACCGCCTTGTCGAGCAGGAAACCACCGGCGCCGCCGCACAGGGCCACACGCGAGACGATGCGGTCCGCGTCACCGCTGTAACGGATAGCTCCCACCTCAAAGGCCGCCTTGACACGCTTCAGCACCTCGCGGGCGGGCATCGGCTCGATATTGCCGATGACGCCGCAGCCAGCCGTCGAACTCTCTTGGTCGCCATAGGGGGCGACAGGATTCTCGTCGAGAAACTGGACATCGGTCATGCCGATTTTGTCGGCCATGCGAAAGGACACGCCCTGCCACGCGCTGTCCATGTTGGTGTGGGCGCTGTAGATGGTGACATCGTGCTTGATGGCCATGGCCACGGTGCGCTCGACGGGCGTGCGCCCCATGATTTTCTTCAGGCCGTGGAAGATGAGTGGGTGGTGTGCGATGACCAGGTTGTAACCCAGCGCGATGGCCTCGGCGACAACGGCCTCGGTGGCATCGGTGCACAGCAGGATACCGGTGATGTCGGCCTCGGGGTCGCCCACCTGGATACCCGCATTGTCCCACTCCTCCTGGAGCCTCAAGGGGGCATATTGCTCGATGGAATCGGTGATTTCTCGGATTCGCATTCCTTTTTTAGGTTTTAGGTTCTAGGCGTTAGGTTTTAGGTGTCAGGTTGCGGATGCCCCCTAATGCCTAAAACCTAAAGCCTATTGATTTCAAATCTTATTCTCGGCCTTGAGGCGGTCATTGTCCACGTTGATGTAAAGCTCGTCGAGCTGGCTCTGGTCAACGGGGCTGGGTGCGTCGAGCATGACGTCGCGGCCACTGTTGTTCTTGGGGAAGGCGATGCAGTCGCGGATGCTGTCCAGACCGGCCATGATGGAAACGAAGCGGTCGAAACCGAAAGCCAGACCAGCGTGGGGAGGTGCACCGTACTTGAAGGCGTTGATCAGGAAGCCGAACTGTGCCATGGCACGTTCGGGGGTGAAGCCCAGGATGTCAAACATCTTGGCCTGGAGCTTGCCGTCATGGATACGCAGGCTGCCGCCGCCCACCTCGATGCCGTTGCACACGAAGTCGTAGGCCTTGGCACGAACGCGCTCGGGATGCTCGTCGAGCAAGGGGATGTCATCCGGGTTGGGCATGGTGAACGGGTGGTGGGTAGCCATCAGGCGCTGCTCCTCGTCGCTCCATTCAAACAGAGGGAAGTCAATAATCCAGAGACATTCAAATTTGTCTTTATCCCTCAGGCCGAGGCGCTCGCCCATCTCCAGACGCAGGGTGCACAGCTGCACGCGGGTCTTGTTGGCGTTGTCGCCGCTCATGATGAGCACGAGGTCGCCGTCATTGGCGCCCATCTTCTCCTTGAGCTGCTGCCAAACTGCGGGCTCATAGAACTTGTCGATGCTGCTCTTGACGGTGCCGTCGCTGTTGAACTTGACATAGACCAGTCCCTTGGCGCCCACCTGAGGACGCTTCACGAAGTCCACAAGGCCATCGAGCTGCTTGCGGGTATAGTCGGCGCAGCCGGGAGCGCAGATGGCGCCGATGTAGTTGGCCTCGTTGAACACGGGGAAGGTGCCAGTGCCCTTGAGCACATCGTCCACCTCGACAAAGGTCATGCCGAAACGGCGGTCGGGCTTGTCGCTGCCGTACAGGCGCATCGCGTCGTGCCATGTCATCTGCTCGAGCTTCTCGGGCAGGTCCACACCGCGCACCTTCTTGAAGAGGTGGCGTGCCAGGCCCTCAAATACCTCAATCACATCTTCCTGATCGACAAAGCTCATCTCGCAGTCGATCTGGGTGAACTCGGGCTGACGGTCGGCGCGCAGGTCCTCGTCACGGAAGCACTTGGCAATCTGGAAATAGCGGTCAAAGCCGGCCACCATGAGCAACTGCTTGAGCGTCTGGGGACTCTGGGGCAGCGCGTAGAACTGGCCCGGGTTCATGCGCGAGGGCACGATGAAGTCACGTGCACCCTCGGGGGTTGAACCGATGAGAATCGGGGTCTCGACCTCGAGGAAGCCTTGGTCGTCAAGGTAATTGCGGATGAGGATAGCCATATCGTGGCGCAACTCCAGATTCTTGCGCACGGCATTGCGGCGCAGGTCCAGATAGCGGTACTTCATTCTCAGGTCGTCGCCACCGTCGGTATTATCCTCGATGGTGAACGGCGGAGTGATGCTCTCGCTCAGGATGTTCAACTTGTCGGCTATGATTTCGATTTCGCCCGTGGGCAGGTTGGCGTTCTTGTTAGAGCGCTCGGCCACGGTGCCCTCGATCTGGATGACAAATTCACGTCCCAGGTGGTTGGCCCGCTCACACAGGTCGGCGTCCACCTCGTTGTTAAACACGATTTGGGTAATGCCATAGCGGTCACGCAGGTCAACGAAGGTCATGCCGCCCATCTTGCGGGTGCGCTGTACCCAGCCTGCCAGAGTCACGACTTCGCCCACATTGGCCAGACGAAGTTCGCCGTTAGTCTTAGTTCTATACATTGTTGAAAATTGTATTGATAGGTTGTTTTATCGTTGTTATCGTTTTAAACATACAAAGTTACTACATTCTCGGCACAATTGCACCCTGAGGAGCCAAAAAAAATGAAATTCACTCCAAATGGCTTGCCAATTCGGGAAAATAATGTGCCGTTGACTTGAGGTCGAAGGTAGGCTGCGTTTCGGGAATGCAAAGTGGAAGCGAAATGGAATATGCCTCGTAGAGGGCCATCCACTGCCATCATTTGTGGCCCCCTCCAGGGCCCGAGGTGTGTATATAGTCCCTGTCACCAAGCCACGAGGACCTACGGCCCTCGCGCCATGGTGTTAAATCAAGTCAAGGCTTACAGCCTTGTGCAGACCTTCGGCCTGCCTATTCTACAACATAGCTTCTTTTACCGAGCAATGATTGCAAATAAAAAATGTGTTTTTTTATTTGGCATTCCGCTCAACTTGCACTACCGTTGACTTGGTGTCGAAGGTAGGCTGCGTTTCGGGACTGCAAATAAAAAAATGTGTTTTTTATTTGGCACTCCGCTCAACTTGCACTACCGTTGACTTGGTGTCGAAGGTAGGCTGCGTTTCGGGATTGCAAATAAAAAAATGTGTTTTTTATTTGGCACTCCGCTCAACTTGCACTACCTTTGCACCGCTCAAAACATGAGATACGGGGTGTAGCGCAGTCCGGTTAGCGCGCCTGCTTTGGGAGCAGGAGGTCCCTGGTTCGAATCCAGGTACCCCGACGTAAGGAAATAAAATGACAAGCGGCAGGACGTTGAGTCCCGCCGCTGTCTGTTTTCATGAGGCTGTGTTATTATTCATTTGTCGCAAATTGAATCGCGCTTCGCGCGAGAAATTAAACAAAATTATTAATAATAAATTAAAAAGTTATTCTGTTTAATTTCTCGGCCTCCAGGCCGATCAAAAACCCAGGGGCCTATTATGAACACAGTCTTTTTATCGGAATCAGTTGCCGTTGAGGAGTTTGTCGATGAGTACGGTCACATCATCGATGTTCACCTTGCCGTCACCGTCCACGTCGGCACCGTCGGTGGGTGTGCTGCCGTTGAGGAGCATGTCGATGAGTGCGGTCACGTCATCGATGTTCACCTTGCCGTCACCGTCCACGTCACCAGGCGTGGTGGGTGCGTCACATTCTCCGAGTTTGCGCTTGTTGGCGTTAGTGAGATAGATGTCGTTTACCGCATTGCCCAGCGGGCGGCTGATAAATGCCACGATGTTCAGGTTGTCGGCATTCCAGGTGCTTGGGATATCAACAGTGAATTCGTTCTTGTAGGTGTTTCCGGTCTTCTTGAGAGCGACGCCCTTGACCGAGCCCAGCGCTTTGCGCAGCACGTTATTGTGGACGTAGTCGTTCACCCATGTGCCATTATTGTACTGGGGCGCTACAAGCCCATCCTCGGTGATATAGACGGTGAGTTTGCTGTCGGCTCCCATGAAATCCTCATAGTTGGGCACCAAGTCGCCATTGATGGTGATGTTAGCCTTGCGGGTGGCGGGGTCGAAGGTGCTGTTCACATATACCGTTGCCCATGATGGTAACTCAGAGATGCTGTTGAGGAAGTTGTTAAACACGCTTGCACCATAATTAGCATCGGTATAACTGAGGACGGTCCAGACTGAATTGGGATTGTCGGGGTCACAGCCGATGGTGCGGTCAAATGAACCCTCGGGATATCCGTCAACTTGCTCAAAATCTCTAATAGAGTCGCACTGGATTGTCCAGAAGATGTCAGTGCCGCTGCTCATGTTATGGTGAACAGCCACCCATGCGATGTCACCCCTCATATTGCTCAAAGCGGACAAGGCAGCGGTGCCCTTCGGGCAGTGGGTGCAGTAGGTAGATGTGAACTGTTCCACCAGGCGCATTTGCCTTGAGAAGCCAAATTCAAAGCAATTGAATTGTGCCGACAAACTGATGGGAAAATCAACAGGTTCTCCATTGAGTGTGGCCGTGGTGATGGTTAATGTGTGCTGGCCAGGAGTCAATTCCGAGCTGCTAACGGCATCGGAGATGGTGATGTAGTCATTTCCCATAGCTTGAGGATTGCTGATGGTTTTCACCAGGTTGCCATCGATCGTGACATTATATGTGACTGCGCCCGGAGCTATCACGTCATTGCCTAAGTTGCAAGCTTGGAATGAAAACGGAATATCGTCGCCAAGCTTGAGGTTTGCCTTGCTGGTCAGGTTGCGCATCCTGAGGATGTACTGAGGGAAGTTGTCGTTCTCGGCGATGCACTGAAGGCTCAGGTTGCCATAAATACTCACCCCATAGTCTTTCCATGCGTTATTATGGTAGCACAGGGTGGTATAAATCTGGCCAACCTTGACGGCTGAGATGGGCTTAGCTGAGCCGACTTGCTCATAGTCAAAGCCGATTCTCAGACTATAGTCAGCGGGCAGGTTGATAACGTAAGGTGTTGCGAGTTCAATGAGGTTCCAGCCCTGGCTGCTGACATCACAGGACCAAGCTGTCTCCTCGCCCAATGTACCGTTGGGGGCTACTGGAATCACAAAAACACGTGAGACTTGTGTCGAGAGGGAGAGACCCACGCGGAATGCCACAATCTTGCTGCCCTGGAACAGAGCAAGCTCATCGGGCGTGAGATCGGTGGCAATGGGAACGATGCCTTTCAATAACGATTTACCCCAACAGCCGTTAAGAGTCAGATCATCGGTGGTGTAGTGACCCAGGAGCTTCTGGTTGGGTTCGAGTGTCAAAGCACTCATTGTCATTGGCAGCAGGATAGCTACCAACAGTAGAGATAATAATTTTTTCATAATTTTGTTGAGTTAATGATTAATAGATATTATTTCTTCAATGATGGTAAAATAAAATGCAAAAATAGGCAGATTTTTTTGATAAACAAGCAGATTTTCTCAGTTTATATGTGACTTGCTTAGGGCGGCGTTCAAGAGAACCAAAAGAAAACGGGAGACATCCTTTCGGACATCTCCCGTTGCGGTGTGTACGTGACTCGAACACGCGACCCCCTGCGTGACAGGCAGGTATTCTAACCAACTGAACTAACACACCTGGTTGCATTTCTGGCGAAATGCGGTGCAAAGATAGTACAAATGATTTGTATTTTGCAAATATTTGGGCATTTTTTTAATCATTTGAGGCTATTTTTTCTCAAATGATGATGTTAAATGCTATTTTTTCTCCTTTTCGTCAATGATATCGACGCGGATAAGTTCAATGCGGGCAGCCGTCTTGCGCTCGATGGTGAAGCGGTAGGGCGGAAACTCGAGCACCTCTCCCACATTGGGGATGGCTTCGTTCTCGTTGAGCAGGTAACCGGCAATGGTCTGGTAATCGTCGCTCTCGGGCAGGTCGAGGTGGAAACGCTCGTTGATTTCCTCAATCTCCATGCGTCCCGAGAATTCGTAACTCGTATCACTCAGCTGGCGGGCCGTAAGGCGGTTGCGGTCGTGTTCGTCCTCGATTTCACCGAAGATTTCTTCTACCAGGTCTTCGAGGGTTACCATGCCGCTGGTGCCGCCAAACTCGTCGAGCACAATGGCCATTGAGCGTTTCTCGCCCATGAGCTGCTGCATCATCTTGCGGGCCAGCAGGGTCTCGGGAGCGAAAACCACGGGTTTGAGGCGGGTCTTCCAGTCCACCTCGGTGACAAAGAGCTCGCTCACCTGAATGAAGCCGATCACGTCATCGATATTCTCCTTATAGACTACAATCTTGGACAGTCCTGAGCGGGTGAAGAGCTTGACCAGGTCGTCACGCGTGGTGTCCTCGACATCGACGGCGACAATCTCGTTGCGTGGCACCATGCAGTCGCGCAGGCGGGTGTCGCTGAAGTCGAGCGCGTTTTCAAAAATCTTGACCTCGCGTTCTACGCTCTTGTTCTCGTCCTCGTGCTTGTCGATGTTCTCCTGCAGGTAGGCGTCGAGTTCATCGACTGTGAGCAGTCTCACGTGTGGAGAGTTGATCTTGATGCCGAACAGTTTCATCAGCGCTGCCGAGAGCCACTCGGTGAAGCGTGAGATGGGGTACAGCACACAATAGACCATGAACAGGGGTATCGATGAAGTGCGTAGCGAGGCGTTGGGATTGATGCGGAAAATGGATTTGGGCACAAACTCGCCGAAGATGAGGATAATCAGTGTGGCGATGACCGTTTGTGTCAACAGCAGCAGGGCTTCGTTCTGAATCCAGGGCTTCAACGGTGCTGTGAGCAACTGTGCCATGGCCATCGAGTAGACAATGTTGGCAATGTTGTTGCCGATGAGCAGCGTGGAGATGAAGGTCTCGCGGTTGTCGTAGTAGATGTTGAGGATGCGGTTGATGATGCCTCCTCGCGCCATCTCAATCTCGGCGCGCACCTTGTTGGAACTGACAAACGCGATTTCCATGCCCGAGAAGAATGCCGAGCACAGCAATGCTGCAAGAGCGATAATCAACGGTGTTGTGTAACTTGGATCCAAAATCAGTGATATATCGTTTAAAAAAGTGGTTGCGGTTGGTTATTGCATGGGCCGTGGCGCGGCATTGCCGCTATTGGGGTGGGGCATGCGGCTCTCATCGACGGGGAAGATGGCTTCGACCTGACGCAGGGTGTAAGTCGTGAGCCGCTCGTTGGACTCGTAACCGTATCCCTCGATGATGCGTCCCTGCTTCTCGATGTGGATAAAGGCGTCACTGTACATGCGGTGGGCATGCTGGTCCCACATCAATTCGTCGGTGAGGATGACATCGCCCCGCACGTTGGTGATGCGCACGTTTCCCGTGAGGGTCCACAATGAATTCTCTTTATCATAATAGGCTGAGTCACACTTGAGTGAGGTTGCCATCTTGTAATTGTTGTCCAGTTCCTCACAGGTCACGCCCTTGGGGAATGTCCAGTGAGGGTGCTTGGCCTCTTCAAACATGTTCCACAAGGGGGCGACGATGCGGTATCGTGTGTGCCCCGAATCGCTGATGACGGTCTCCACATCGGTTGTGGCCATGGTGGGGACCTCGTCAGGGTTGGTGGGATGGTCCACCATGCTGGTGGTATCGTCTTTACAACCGGAAACGGCCGTTGCGGTCATCAGCAGGACAAGCGATATGTAGAGGAGACGTCTCACGCGTTAACGGATGCGGCTCTTCCAGAACCACAGCTCATTGAAGTTTACACCCAATGTGATGTTGAGGTAGTTCTCGCTGATGAGGTTCACTGGTGTAGCCTCGCGGTGGCGCCACTCCACGCCCAGGTTGATGGTCGTCTTGCTGCCAGGAGCAGGCAGACCGACGCCGACGCTGAAGCCGTAGTCGCGCAGGTTGGAAGTGTCAAACTTCATGTAATCGTGGGTGAAGAATGCACCTGCACGGAAGGACATGGCTCCGAAGTAGCTGCCGCGTCTGTTGGGCGTGTATTGCATACCCAAGGCCAGTTTCCAGCGGTCGTCGAACTTTGTATCTTGTGCCTCGATGCCGGGGATGGGCGTGTACTTGGCATTGCTCCACTTCTGGAAGGTGTAGTCGGCCTCGAGGGTCAGTCGGTGGTCCATGACGTAGCTCACACCCATGCCGATGGAGTAGGGCTGCTCATAATTGCCCTTCATGGACGTGTAGCCGATGGTGTCCGCTTTGTTGTCCTGCGTATCGTAGCTTGTTCCCCAGGCATGGCCGTGGAAGGATTTCTTGGGCTGGAAGGTGACACCCAAAGTCAATCGGTCGCGATTCTTGAGCAACGGCAGGGAGTATTGTACACCCACTTGGGCGTTCCAGTCGCGCACTTTGAAGTTGCGTGTAAAATAGCTGGACGAATTGGAGGAAATCAAAGTGGTGTTGGCAGACGAGCCAAAGAGATAAGCGAAGTTCACGCCGACGCTCAGGTTCTTAACGGGCTCATAGCCGACGCCCAGGAACAATTGGCTAATGCCACCGCTACCAGAGCGTACCTCGCTGCCACCAGAGATTTTGCCGCCATAGGTATAACCCACCGAGGAGTAGGGCAACAGACCGAATGAAGCACCCAAGCCTTTAGCCACCTTGAAGTGGCCGGTCAGGTAGTCCAGCCCGGCACCGAAATTGTAGCCCTTGTTACCATTCTCTTTACTCCACAGGTTAGACAGCTCAATGCCCACGTCCCAGAGGAAGGTGAGCGAATCGACATCGGAATAGGAAGCGGGATTCATCACATTGATGATGCGTCCGCCCTCCATGGCATAACCCACGCCGCCCATCGAGCGCTGAATGCTCGACACGTTATCGTTGAGCATGCCATAGCCCATCTTGGAGTAAGGGGTTGTCACGATTTGTGCCTGTGCCACGCCATAGCCCATGAGCATGGCGAGCAGTAATACTGTTATCGTTTTATAGATTTTCATTAGCTTGGTTGTATAAGTAGATGCGGTTGAGGCCTTCAGCCGCAAGATGTTCGTAGTGGATGATGCTCTCGTCGTCGAGCCTGTTGTGCAACAGGCGTCCGTCGCCACCAGTGATGAAGACCATCAGGTTGGGGTGGGAGAGCTTCAGATCGGCGATATAGCTCTTGATTTCGCCCAGTACGCCATGCAGCACACCGCTGCGGATGGCGGTTGTCGTATCATAACCCACAACTGGCGTGTCACCCTCAGGCTCAACCAGGGGCAACAGCCCTGTGTGCTCATGCAGTGACTTGAAGCGCAGTGACAGTCCTGGAGCGATATTGCCACCGACAAAGCATCCGTCTGCCGTCACCAGGTCATAGGTGATAGCGGTGCCGGCGTCGATAATGAGCACGTCGCTGGCACTGTCAAGTCGCTGCGCGATGCCCCATGCGCCCACTGCTGTGGCAATGCGGTCGCGGCCCAGTGTTTGCGGCGTGCGGTACCCCAGGCGGATGGGCATGGGCGTCTCGTGAGTGAGGCGCAGTAGCCGTCGGCAACGTTGCTCGACAAGCTGTTCGATGCGCTGACTGGCAGCACTCGATGCCGTGCTGCAGATAATTGCTGTCTCGGGTTTATAGGTGCTGATAAATCGGTCGAGCAACCGTATGTTACGCCGCAAGAAGCGGTTGGTCGCCACAACCTGTGAGCCGATGAAGAAAGCCACCTTGACCGAGGTGTTGCCGTTGTCTATTGTGAGATTACCTTTCATTAAAAGCGCAAAATTACTAAAACTTGGCTGATTTCAAAAAAATATTTGCTTTGTTAAAGCTATTTATAGGCTGTTGTGAAAGTGTAACACTTATTTATTTGTCGGTTTTCTTTGATTCGTAATCAATCATCCACGAGGCATAGATCTGCATGACGAGACCTGCCAGCAGGAAGGCAATCCAGTCGTTGGTACCGCGGGAGTAGAACATCATCACCGCGCTGGCGCAGTACAGGAGGGCACTGACGATGAGCAGGCGGTGCAGGCGCTTGATGCGCATGACGGGGCCGTTATAGAGCCCGATGAAGCGTGCCACCAGCACGATAGCGGCGCCTGCGGCAAATGCCCATCGCATCCATATCAGGTTGATATTGAGCAGGGGCAGCAGAGCCATGATCAGCATGATGAACAGGCCGATGATGACAAGTAGGTTAGAAATCTGAATCTTTTTTTCTGTTGTAGCCATGCCGTGTCAGGGTATATCGGTGATAAAGACTTCCTCGTTGATACGCTTCATGCCGTACTTCTCGCGCACGAGGCGTTCGAGCGACTCGTTTTCGGTGTTGAGCTCGTTGACCTTGGCTTCATAGACGGCTGCCGAGTCCTCATAGTCCTTGATTTGACTCTTGAGTTCGTTGATCTGTGAGCGGTACTCATTGATACGCATGTAGTTGTTCTCGCCGAAGAAGAGCAGGACGACAACAAAGGCGAGGAAAATAATCAGTGGGATATTGAGCCACCGCGGTATCCACTTGGGACGTTGAAAATTGAAGAGGGACATATTGTTTTAGTTTTTAGTTTTTAGTTTTTAGTTTTAAGTTGTAAGTCCTTAGTCCTTAGTCCTTAGTCCTTGAGGAGGTTGGGGCGCAGGCGGCGGGTGCGTTCCAGCGATTGCTGCATCTTCCACTCGGCGATTTTCGCTTGGTGCCCGCTGAGCAGGATTTCGGGCACGTGCCAGCCGTTGAACACTTCAGGACGAGTATAGACGGGCGCCTCGATGAGGCCGTCCTGGAAGGAGTCGCTCAGGGCGCTCTGTTCGTCACCGATGGCGCCTGGGAGCAGGCGCACCACAGCGTCGGCGATGACTGCTGCAGGCAGTTCGCCACCCGTGAGCACGTAGTCACCGATGGTGATTTCCTTGGTGATCAAGTGCTCGCGGATGCGGTAGTCCACACCCTTGTAATGCCCGCATAGTATCATGATGTTCTCCTTGAGGGAGAGCGCATTGGCCATGGGCTGGTCAAGTTGTTCGCCGTCGGGCGAGGTGAAGATGATTTCGTCATAGTCTCGCTGGCTCTTCAACTCCTCCATGCAGCGCCACACGGGTTCGATCTGCATGACCATGCCCGCCTCACCGCCGAAGGGGTAATCGTCCACCTTGCGGTGCTTGCGCAGGCTCCAGTCCCGCAGGTTATGCACATGTATCTCGACGAGGCCTTTGTCCTGGGCGCGCTGCAGGATGGACGTGTGCAGGGGCGACTCCAGGGCGTCGGGCATGACGGTGAGTATATCTATTCTCATGAGTTTACTAATTGAGTATTTTATCAATAATCTTATTCACATCGGCGATATTGACCTCGCCGTCGGCATTGCAGTCGGTGAGGATAATCGGATAAGGCAGGTGCATGCCGAAGAGTAGGCTGATCACGATGTTCACATCCGCTATATTGACTTCGCCATCGGTGTTCACATCTCCAGGAATGAGTGTCTCCTCTCTTTTCTCCATATTCAGGCTGTAGCTGTGGGGGCGGGAGATGCTTTGGAGATAGATGTTGCCAAAGGAGTCGACCACGCGCACCACAATGGGCAGGGTGTCCGTAGTGGCTTGTGCCTTGAACATGTGGGTGCTCATGCTAGAGATGTAGTAGGTGCTGTAATAGCCGTACATACTGTAGCAGGCGGCGTCATAGGCCAGCGTGTGGAACGGGTCCTCGGTACAAACGCGCTCGCAAGGCAGAACGTTTTCTCCCTCGCAGATGCTGACCTTCCAGTCAGGTGCATAGGAATAGACGTTGACCATCACCACATTATCGTCGATATCGCCATAGTTTACCCTTGAGGGGTAATCGTGCAGGATGCCCCGCATGGTAGTGTTGGTGCGGTAATATTCCTTCACTGTGTTCATGTCGTACAGGCGCATCTGGGCCTCGCCCTCGTGGATGGGTTTGAAACACCACTGCAGGTTGTCGTCCGCGATATTCCACCGCATGTATCCAGCGGGGCTGCCGTCATGACAGATGTGATGCCCCGTGAGGATGGCGCTCTGCCACAGGGAACCGCATGTGGCGGCAATGTTGTGCTCGACGATGTGGGGGGATCCCGTGGGACACGCGGTGTAGTTGCCGTGGTTGTGGCCGCTCACGATATGTACTTGCTCATACTTGCTGAGGATTGAGCACAGGGTGTAGGTGTTATCGAGCCTCGGGCTAAATGAGAAGTTTGAATTGATGCTCCATGCAGGGATATGCAGGCACACGACCACGGGAGTGCTGTTGTCCACCAGCGCCAAGTCCTTGCGCAGCCATTGTATCTGCTCGGTGGTAATGGTGCCCTTGTAGTTGCGGCTGCCGGCAACCCCTTCGCTGTAGGTCTCGCCATCGTAGGCGATGTTCAGGTAGTAGATGTCGTCCAGTACCACATAGTGCACCTTGCCCAGGTTGAAGCTGTAGTAGGTGGGGCACACGATGTCGCGCCATGGGCCAGAGGCTTCGGTATCCGTGTTCTCGCCAGCAGGCACGCTGGGGTCGTGGTCATGGTTGCCGATGACGGGCCACAGCATCATGGGATAGTTGAAATGCTTCATGTCGTCCATGAAGTCGCGCAGGTTATAGTTGTTCTGGGTCCAGAACACATCCCAGGTGAGGTCACCGAGCAAGATGGAGTAGATGGGGGTACCGTTTGCTCGTTCCACTTCGCTGTTCAGGCTGGCGATGAGGCCTTTCTTGAAGTAGGCACGGTCGCTGTTGCGGCGAGCCAGGTGGGTGTCGGCGCCGATGATGACCGTGTGACGGTCATTATCCACGCGCCGCAGCGTGAAATCGTGCGTTTCATCGACAGTGATGTCCGATGATTCGAGAGGCGCCCAAAACTGCGGGTTGAAGCCATCGGCGACCAGCGGTTCATAACCGCCAGGCAGTGTGTAGAAGATGTAGCCGTTCAGTTTGGAACTGGACATCGCATAATAGCCGTTGGCATCGGTGACGACAACTTCGTAGCCGTCACTCACGGCCACACCGGCTACACCCTGGCCGTCACAGGTGATGGTGCCGCTCACGTTGTGGGCAGCACACACCGCCGTGCCAAGCAGCACAAGCAACATCGATGTCAGGATTTTCACCTTCACTGTTTTTCAGCTTCTAATCCGTAGTTAATTCCTCACTGTTCACTCTCTTTGTCCCAGGGATAGGTTCGCTTGGGGTTGCGAGGAAACCAGCCCTTGCGAACGCGCTCCTGCTGCTCGGCCATCTCCTTGATGCCCCAGAAGCACGAGAATGCGCCGACACCCATCAGGGCCGACAGCAGCACGTTATGGACCAACAGCGAGCCCAGGCACAACACGATGCCCGCAATCAGAAATACCCACTTGAACCGTTGTCCATAGTGGTATTCCCCCTTGATGACAATGGGGTGGCATATGCCGATGATCAAGAACGAGCACAGGCCCAAAACCAGCCCTTGCAGGTGATATGTTTCCAAGAAATCCATCATTAATAACGAATGATTTTGCCGCACATCGAGGGACCCAAATTCTCCTCGACCGAAAATGTCCTGCAAAGATACTGCAAGTCAAACACAACACAAAAATAATTTCCCATTTTTTCAATCAAAACCACACTTCCCAAGTGTGGTTTTGTTGGTGGAATGGGGGTTGTGGTTATAGTGTTGTATTGTGTTGGGTGGCGTTTTGGGTTCTTGGGTGGGAGAACCTAAAAAAGTCGATGAAATGGGTGTTTTCCCTTATTGGAGGGCGTCGAGGAGGAGGCCGAAGAAGACGTAGACGGCGAAGAGGACGAGGGTGAAGATGATGGTGCGGCCCATGCAGCCCCATGCGCTCATGCTTTCGCTGTTTTTCTTTTTCTTGGATTTCTTTTTTGATGAGGGTTTGCGCTTGGGTGTGCTCGATGATGAGTTGCTGCCGCTCATTCCCGTGTAGCGGTAGGATGTGGATGCTTGTTTCATGCGTGGTTTGTGGGGTGGTGGCGTGCTGGGTTTGTACTCGGGCGGCGTGTCAAAGTCGATGGTTTCGGACGATTTGCGTCGCGGTGCGGGCTCTGGTTCGGCTGTGCGTTCGGTAATGCGGGCTTTGGGAATGGGCTGGTGGGCCTGCAGCAAGCACTGCGGGCAGACAATCACGCCATCGTTGGCAATGAGTTGCTCGTTACTGACGTCCAGTTTTTTACCGCATTTAGGACAGGTCCAGCGCATAGTTCAGTTGATAGTTAACAGTTAATAGAGAATAGTTGGTATCCATGCCATGCGTTTTCATTGCGGCCAGAAACTATTAACTATTCTCTATTAACTATTCACCAAATTGATTTATCCCTCGTAGTGGATGATAGCTTTGACAACGACGTGCCAACGGCCGTCGATGAATTCGGCTTCACCGGCGCGGTCGGTGATGATGCGGCTGCCACTGGGAATCTGGATGGCGTTGCCGGAGCAGGCACGGATCAGGTTCTCGGCGGGCATCATCAGGGCAAAGCGGTGTACTTCGGGCTTGTCAATGACCTCAAAAGTACCATGCTGGCCGTCGAATGTGGTGAGCACGTAGATGGAATTGCCGGGCTCGAAGGTATCGCTGACGCGGGTAAAGTCGTCGTTATCGTCGGGCTTGCTCATGAACAGGTTCATGACTTCGCCCTCTTCTTCCTGCTGGGGCTCGTTCTCGACGGCAGGGGCAGCAGCAACTGGCTCAACTTCCTCCATGAGTTCTTCCTTTACGGCATCTTCGGGCTCTTCGTCTGCCTGGGCGATGTCAAGGGGCTCATTGTTGCGGATAGCCTTGCCTGTGAGGCGGATAGACAGCGCCTTCATCTGGTCGGCAGCATCGGTCGAGAATTCCTGCAGGTTGGCGTTGGTGCGATCCAACTCGCGGGCAAAGGTGCGGCGCATCTCCTTGATCTTGCCACGGTTGCTCAGGGCGGTGAGCAGCGCGCATAAGCCAAGGAGTGAACCCAGGATACCTAACCACAGTGGCAGATCGGCGGGACAGGTTATGCCGCACGAGTTGCCATCAGCAGAGGCCACGGCGGGACCATTCTCGCCCACGGCCTGCTGTTGCTCGGTGTCCTTGTCATTGCCTTCGGCCTTTGCGTCTTGAGGTTGTGCGGGCACTTCCTGAGCGGCCTCGGGATGATCGGTGATAAAGGCTTGGAACTCGGGTTCAACGAGTTTCCAGATCTGCGGTGTCACCAGTTCCTTTAGGTCGCTGATGCTACCGTTCTTTCCCTCTTCATCCTTGAACTCATTGTAGATTTTCTCCCACTTGCGTCCCTGATTGCTGTATACCTCGTTGAGGTCATCGAGGGTGTAGCCCTGGGGGTACTTTGCCTTGATCTCGTCAATTTTCTTGGCAAAGCCGCGAGCATGGGCCGTGTAGTGGGCACATGTGGCAATACCCTGTTTCCACAACGTGGTGGAGAGGGTCTGGTTCTCGGCGATTTGCGCCAGTGCCGAGGTGGCGAGGCAGATCAGGGCTGCCATAAATAACGTTAAGCGTTTCATAACTTTAAGAGATATTATGTTATTGGTTAAACTTGCTGATGACGTCGTTGCGCATATTCTTGAGCAGGTTGTGACGGATGACACCGATGATGGGATAGAAGAAGGGTACATCCTCTACCACGTCGGTGGCGTTGTAGCGACCTTTCAAGAAGGTGTTGATGCCCGCGGTGAGATAGTTGGCGAGGTTGTCGCTGAGCACGCTCTCGAACAGGCGTAGCACATTGTTCTCGATGCCGAACTCGTCCTTGACGGTCGCATCGCAGAGTTCAACGAAGAACTGGTTGAATTCCTTGACTTTTTCTACCAGTTTGTCGCGCACTTCGATGGATTCGACTTGGGCCATCGTGAGCTCATCGTCGCCGAGCATCGAGCAGCAGTAGCGCATGCGCTTCACGCTCGTGGCGTTGTAACGGGCCACGTCGGCCTGGCCTTCGAGGCGGCGGTTCTCAAGCTTGATGCCGCCGCGGCAGGTAATCTGCTTTGGCGACTTGATTTCCTGCTTGATTTCAAAGTTCTCGGTATAGGGCTTGCCGTAAACCCGCTCAACAATGGTCTGGGTGAGCATGTTGATGCGGCTCTGTGACCCCAGGATGTTCAGTATCTTGCTGCCCGTGCCCGAGAAGTATATCTGCTTGGGCATCTCGTAGTCGCGCTGCTTCATCGCCATGGCGATGTAGTAGATAATCGCTGAGTAGAAGTACATGAAGATGAGTCGGCGCTGGCTGTCGTTGCGCAACAGGGCGTTGTAGCTGTACAGGTTGCGGTCAATCTCGCGCAGGGTGCGCAGTTCCTCCACATTCTCAATGGAGAACAGGAACGCGTTGATGTCCTCGCTGCGTTTCTGGGCCATGATGTCGTTGAGAATGCTGCTCAGGTAGGCAATGCTGTTGCCCTTGTCGTTCTCGATGAGTTGCTTGAAGTAGCGCGTGTAATGTTGCAGCAACGGGTTGTTGTCGGCGTCCTTGTCGGTAAAACCGTCGCCAAAGATGGCGTTGCCGGCAAACCGGAACGACGAAATGGCCACCGGCTCGCTGCTCATGCGGTCGCTCGTGGGCTGATAAATGACCGTGTCGCAGGTACCGCCACCGATGTCGATAGACACATAACTGCTGCCTGCCACCTCGGCACCGCTGTAGTAGTAGGCGGGAGCGAGGCTCTCGGGATAGGAGCGCAGGTGGTCGCTGTCGGCACCGATGTAGGTGTTGAACAGTTCGGTCCATGTCCTCTCGAGGGTGTCGCGGTCGGCGCCTCCCATGCTGACGGGATAGAAGTAAACGACTTCGGTGCGGCGCAGGTCGGCGTTCTCAAGCAAGGCTTTGGCCTTGATGAGCAGGGTGAGCTCGCGCAGGAAGGCCTTGGCCAGTTCGGTATCACCTTTCCACTTGAGGTTGGTTGTCACTTCATAGCCGTGGAAATAACGCCTCTCGTACAAGAACGGGATGTTCACGTCACTGAACAGGTTACATCCCATGCCGCTGTTCTCGTTGCGCGCCAGAGTGGAGCGCAGGGGAAAGCCATAGACGTTGTCAATCTCTCGGGGCACGAACTCAACGCGCTGTACCTGTTCGGCATATTCGAGGGAATGGGGCTTGTGCAGCGAGGCCACAAGTACCTGCTGTGAGCCGTACTCAAAGGTGAAGGGCTGTGAGGGCTGTCCACGTTCGGCCCACTCGACATGAGTGTTGGTGGTGCCGAAGTCCACAGCAAAAATCAGTTCCTTAGCGCTGGGATTGTAGGGTTTCCATTGCGGGATAATTACACCGCTGGCCCTGCCCAGGTGGTTCTGTACGCTCACCTCCATGTAGTCAAACGAGCCGTCCACATCATAGTATGTGGTGCTGTAGCCCGAATGCGAGCGGATGGCGTCGCGCACGTTAATACCCTCGGTCTTGATGCCGTTCTTGTAGAAGCGTAGCGTTGCACCACCATTTTCAATCATGGTGAACAGTTCGACGGTATAATCATCGTTGGCGTCGGTCTTGACAAACGGGAATATTGAGGTGGACAACGTCGCACCGACGACACGGCCAGTGCCGCGGCGTTCGTTGAAGGTCCAAGTGTGGTCGTTGATGGGGAAATACTTGCGCGACAACTCGATGAAACGGTTCTCACCCTTCTTGACACGGATGCGCAAGGTCACCATCACACTGCCGTCGGCAAACTCCTCGATGTCGATGACATGACGTCCGGCGATAGTGCCTTTCAGATATTCGGTATCAAAATAGGTGAACAACAGGGGCTTCAAGGGCAACAGGTAGCCGCAGGTGGGTTGCGGTGTGCGTGGCTTGAGGTTGCCGTCAAAGAAATGATCCGTGTCAATCACACATCCGCTACCCAACCTGACAATGGTGTCGGTCAGGAAATCGTCGGTGGTGACAAACGGGTATTGTATCGAAGTGTCGGGCAACTTGCGGTCGCTCAAGGGGATGCCGCCTCCATACACCTGGGTGGCGCTGTCCCATTCCTTGTCGATATAGCGGTAATGCTCCACGCTGCCGTTGAAGCCGTTGACGAGTACCAACGGCAACTCGGTCTTGGTCTGCGGCAGGGTAGGCGTGATGACAAAGTCGCTCTCGCTGGCAGCGGTGCGGATGTCAAGCACACGCTTGTGATAGAAGCGGGCCCCCAACACACTCACGTCGATACCGCCACCGAAGGGGTCGTAACTGTGCTCCAACTGTTCGAGGACAGTGCTGGCGCGTCCCTCGTCCAGAGCGTCCAGGTTGGGGATGACGGCCGTGATGCGGCTATACAGTTCAGGACGGTTCTGTCGCAAGGGCTCCAAGTTCTTCTGCATATAGGCATACACCTCACCGCAGTGCAAGCGCAGGGTGGGGTAGGCATTCATCAGCAGGTACATGTAATAGACGAAGTCCTCGTCACGCTGCCACAGGTGGCGCACTTCGCCGAAGAGGCTCACGCCCTGCTCCACCTTGATGGCGTCGATAGTCCCTAAGGCCGGGGCCGCCATCACGATAGAAGCCGGTGACGTGCCACCCAGGACCTTGCGGTCCCACATGAGGATATACCAGTCCTTGAGCAGGTCGAAGTTATAGACCTTGTCACTGCGCAGGAACAAGTCTAACGTCTCGCCGTACAGGCGGTGTTGGGGGTTAGCCTTCAACTGCTCGATGCACTCCTCGCGGTTCCAGCGGATGATGCGCAGGTAGTCTTTGTGGTTCTCGTAGTCGAAGAACAACTGGGCCACATCCAGGGCGTTAGACACCAGTCGCTCGTTCATCCTCGCGCCGCGCAACCGCTCATTGGCGAGTTGCTTGAAGGCATTCTTTACCAGGTCGAGTTGTGCCAGCGGGCTGGGAATGGCGGTTCGCGGATTCTCGCTCAATCCGCCATCAGGGTCCTTGATGCGTGCAATGTCATCGTCGCTGTAGGGGGAATGGGCAATCCAATCCTCCTCGCCGTTCTTGCTCGTGTTGTTGCTATATGATAGTATTTCGCTCATTGTACTAATTGAAAAAAAGCCTCAAGCCTAATTAATATTCTCGTACCGTTCCATGAAAATGTTGTGGGCCGCCTTGTCGAACAGGTCTAGGAGCTTGAATTCCACCGAGCGGTCGCTGTAGCTGGTGTTGTTCTTGCTCAACTTGTTCATTTCGGCCTTGAAAACGTCATTGTCCACCTTGTAGTGGCCCAACAGGCGTTTTTTCACGTTCACGCCTTCGATGGCGTGTGCCATATCGATTTCGCCTGGCTTGAAGAACGCCACGCTGCGCATGTTGTCGTTCATCTCGGTCAACCACTGGGCGTAGCCCAACATGAACTGGTCAACCAGTGTGCGATAGAACTGTGAAGCGAGGAAGTCGCTCTTGATTTTGGGAGCGTCCTCGGTGAAGCCTTGGCCAATCACGTTCTTGAAACCGGTGGTCAAGAACAGGAACAACAAGTGGAACTTGCTCATGGGTTCATAGATGAGCCGACGGGTGCGGTGCCCCAGTGACAGGAAGTTAAGGCTCAGTTCGTCCTTGGCCAGGGCATACTCATAGGCCATTGTGGGCAGGGGGTAGCCGTCGGGATCTGTCAGTTTGCTGTCAGGCACGCCAGCGAAATCCAGCGGAGCCATCGCTCCGATGAGTTCGATGAGGTGAGCGTTGTTGCGCTGCCCGTGCTCGCCGGGGTCGTAGAGATAAGGCTTGCTCCTTACCTGGTCACCCAGGTAATATATGCTGTTCACATTGCTGTCGTTAGCACCGGTGAGCGTGTTTTTGTAATAGTAGAGCGCGCTCTGTGTCTTGACGATAAAGTCGCTGGTGGCGATGCGCTGGTCCTGCTTGTTGCCCTCGAGGGTGAAGTAGGGGAGCACGGTCAGGCCGCCGATGGGAGCGCGGCTCAAGGCGTCACGGTTCTCGATGCCCTCCAGATTGGCAGCTTGGCGTATGTTCTTGACCATGATGGGGAAACCTGCCGCACCAGTGCCGCCAAAGATGGAACTGATGAAGAAAATGCGGTCACCCTGGCGGAAGATGTTGCTGAAGGCCTTGAACTCGTTGCTGTCCTTGATCTCGTTCAGGGCCACACTACCGATGTTGGGGCTGCCCACAAAACCGATGTTCATCTTGTTCTCTAACTGGTAGTTAGCGAACAGGAGCGATGTCAATGCCTGATTGGCCTCGTTCATCGTGTCGTAGCCGATGAACTCGCGGAACTTGGCGTTCTCGACAGCGCCTAAGTTGAAGATGAACGTATCGCTCAATGTCACGCTTGTGTTGCTCATGATTTCGCGCAGGGTCACGATGCGGTTGGCAAAGAATCCATCGGCATTAGGCTCATTGCCATATAGCTTGCGCCTGATGTCGCGGTAGTCGTTGAGCAGCGCCTCGGTGCGCTTTAGGTCCTCGTTGGCCTTGTGCGGGTCGATGATGACGGGCACAATCTCAAGGTCCTTAACGGGTTTGCCGTTCTCGTCAAGGGGACGGACGCCCGCTGCCGACAACATCAGCAACGACTTCAATACCCTTGACCCGGTACCTCCGATAGCAAAAAGAAATAATCTCATTTATTTAGTAGTTGTAAGTTTTCAGTTGTAAGTTGTAAGTATGGTTACTGTCGCCTAAGGCCTAACACCTAAAGCCTTAGAATTTACTGTGGCAGTGGCGTGTGGCGGCAGTTGCTGCTCCACCATCTGATGGAATAGGATGCCACGATATAGAGCAGGGCTGCAAACAGCACGGTCTGCATCTCGAATTGGATGGACTCGCCGATGTACATGAAACCGTTGTTGGCAAATACGGTGTCATTGTAAATGTAGCACACCACGGGTGCCAATACTGCTACGACGGCCAGTACCGCTAACCAATGATACCAGCGGTCAAACTTCACCGAATTGATGGCATAGTAATAGATGGCAGCACCACCCCATGCAACCGCAATGGTGATGGCGGCAATCACGGGATACATGCTCAGGTTGTACATCTTGTCGTTGTAACCCTGGTTGAAGTATAACTGTTCCCAGATATTAAACCCGTCGGTGCAACTGAGGATGAAAAACAGCACAGTCACCGCAATTCCGATAATCAGATATGTGATATGTTTCATATAGAGTTTTAAGTTTTAAGTCCTTAGTCCTTAGTTTCTAGTCCTTAGTCCTTAGTTTTAAGTTTTTAGTTTTTAGCGTTGGAGTTGGATGGTCACGTCAAAGAACGAGTTGCCGCCCTTCATGGCGTCGAACATGCCGCCCAACAGTTGTTCCAGTCCTAACGTTGTTGTGGCAAACGAACCGCCAGCGCTTGTGTCACTTGTGCTTGAGGACTGGCGAACCCATCCGGGCAACTCGTTGCGCAGCGAGATGCGAACCTCGTCGCGTGGGCTCTTAAGATCGCCCACGAGGGTGAGCACGTGAGTCATGCCCTCCAGGTACTCTTTGTTGTTGGCCGTAAACATGCTTTGGTCGATGGGTTGCACTGTTAAGGTGTAACCGTCGATGCTCCTTACCTCATAGTTGGCAGGGTTGGTCAACAGGGCGTCGTCCTTTAACAGACCTCCCAGATTGGCGGCCAATGAGAAACACAGTTTGCCTGTCTGACGGTCGCCGTCACACTTGGCCAGCACAATGCCATCGCCATGCTTGACGCGGAAACGTCCCGCATTGTCTTTCCACTCGGGCAGCACGCGGCAGTCCACCTGGCTCGAGCCCTGGTTGAAGCGGTAACTGTTGCGAACCTCGGGTGCATCGAGCACGCCGCTGTAACGCTTGTCACTAGCCAGCAAGTCCATCACCTCATTGTCAGCAATAATGACAAGGTAGAAGGGACGCTTGCCGCTGTATTCAAAGGGGACACCGTTATAGGGATAGTACTTGCCGCTATAATCACCCATGAACTGCTGTACAACCACGCTTTTGCCCTTGTAGCGAGCAAACACACGGGTTGCCAGACTGTTCTCCTCGTTGAAAATCTTGTCCAGACTGACACCGCGGGTATCCTGAGGTGAATAAATGAGGTCGCTCACGAGCACGCTCACATTGCCAGGCTGCTGGGCTTCCAGGATTTTGTTGAAAATCAGTTGGAAGTCAGTATAACTTGCATCACCGATGCCTGCTGTGCTCTGATAGATGTCGCGGTCCTTCAAGAATTCGTCCACCGTGTGCTGATAGGGGTAGATGCCATCGTTCACGATATTGATTTCTACCTTGCTGCCAGCAGGGAAGTGGTTAATCAGGTCATTGACCGCTTTCTTCAACTGGCCACCGCCACCGCGCTGGTCATAGGGCACCATTGAGCCGCTCCGTTCAAAATAAATGGTCAGCGACAGGTTGTCCACACCGCCATAGGGGCGTGTGTTCCAGTGCATGGGTGGGCGCAGTTGAGAGCCGATTTGTTCGATGAAATCGGACATTTTTTTGTGGTCCACCTTTCCTTCGGGAGTCAACAGGTCTCCATATTTTCCAGGATTTTCGGTGACCATTGCACACAATGAATCATAGGCTGCGCGCGTCGTGTCGCCACTCACCATGACGCTACGCACAGCCTTTTCTAACTGGCCGTGTCCACCGCATGAAATCAATCCTGCTAACAGCGCACAGGTCATCAGCAATATCGGTAATCGCTTCATATTCTTCATTCTAACATCTAGTCTTGTTACTGTTTAAGAACAGTATTCCGTAAATTATGCAAAAATAGTGCCGTTTGGGACATAATCAACGCATTTCAGTGTTAAAAAGTGTTACCCCGAATATTTGCCCCGTTGTCCTGATTCCTGCTGGTGATAGCCGCTTGGCATTCAATTTGTACCACACGAGTCTTGGTTGGACTCCGTCATATTCCTCCCGAAAAAAAGTGTAGAGCGTCAAAAACGCCAAAAAAATGGTTAAATCTCATTGTATCAGAAAAAAAATATGTACATTTGCAAGTTAAAATAAGAAATATCAACTAACAACAAGAAATACAAAATGCGCAAATTGTTTTTCATGCTGCTTGTTGCAGCGATTACAACGCTGACTGGCTCAGCGCTGACTATCAACAACACTGCAGGCCATCTGGCTCAGTCCGTGAGCAATCCTGAGTCGGTTACTTCACTGGTTGTGACCGGAACGATGGATGCCAGCGACTTTGTGTTCATCACTAACTCGATGCCCGAGTTGACCTCGGTGAACCTGTCAGGTGTGACCATTGTTTCCTATGACAAAGGCAATGCACTGTATGGCACCGTTACTAATTACTATGCCAATGAGATTCCGCGTACGGCCTTCTTTGGCAAGAAGCTTACGAGTGTGACCTTACCTGCTGGTCTTGAGACCATTGGTTATGCTGCGTTTGCCGGTTGCTATCAGTTGAGGAGTGTGACGATTCCCGCTTCGGTTGTCGTTATCGACGATTATGCTTTTGCCGGCAGCGCCTTGACCAGTGTGGTTGTGCCCCAGTCTGTACTGATTATGGGTAAGGGCGTGTTCTCACGTTGCGAGTCCCTGGCCAGTGCAACGGTAAATGGCGGTTACATCGGTGATTTCGCTTTCTTGGGCGACATCAGCCTGAATAATGTGGTTGTTGGCCCCACTGTTAACATGATTGGCCGTGGTGCCTTTAACGGCTGTACACAGTTGAGCACCCTTAACATCGATCCCGCTTGCCGCATGACCCGCATCGACGAGGAGGCTTTCATTAACTCGGGCCTTCAGAATATCGACATCCAGTCATTGGGCTTGGGTACCGTTGGCGATTGGGCATTTGCTCAGACCAAACTCAGTCATCTGCAACTTGCCGACGAGATGACCGTCCTGGGTGAGGGAGCCTTGGCTCACAACCCGCTGTTGACCACCGTTGTTCTCCCGGGTCTTGCCCAGCACAACCATGGTGGCCGTTTCAATGCCCCTGGCGTACAGCGCACGCTTGAACAAATCAATGCTTACACGTTTGCTGGTGACAGCCAACTCCAACCTGGAAACATGATTCAGGAAGGCGTGAAGTCCATCGGTGATTTCGCTTTCTATAACGTTAGCGCCAATATTGACACCATGCGTCTGCCTGCCAGTATCACCTATCTGGGTGAGCGTGCTATGGCCGGTATGATTGGCATGCAGGTTCTCAAGATCGATGCCCCTGAGGTACCTGCCCTCGGTGCAGACGTTTGGGTCGGTGTTAACCAGCCTCGCATCCCCCTCATTACCCTCGAAGAAAGCACCGATCTCTATAAGGCTGCAGACCAGTGGATGAACTTCTTCTTCGACTCAGGTTTCATTTTGGGAGATGTGAATGGTGATGGAGTTGTTGCCATTAACGATGTTACTTACCTGATTGACTATCTGCTGGGTGGTGACTTTACTGTTGACCTGCGTGCTGCCGACCTTAATGGTGACGGCAATATCACTATCGCTGACGTAACGGGCCTCATCGACTTCTTGCTGAGTGGTTCTTCCAGGTCGTCGATGCAGAATCTCCGCTTGAAGTTGCGCTCTCGCATAACTGCGACGAACGACGTATTGGTAATGCCTTCTATCGCATTGCGTCCTGGTGATACCCGCACGATCGAGGTCGCTCTCGACAACAGTGAGAATGACTATCTGGCGCTGCAATGCAGTCTGGTATTGCCTCAGGGTGTAAAACTGCTTAAGGTTGAAGGAATCGAGCGTGGCATGAACCATCAGTTCTCACATGCCCTGCAGACTGGTGAGGAGAATGTTTACACCGTGATAGGTACCTCTACCGACTTGAGCAAGTTTGCTGGCAACGAGGGTAACGTGATGCGTTTGACCATCTGCGCTGATGATGACTTCAATGCCGAGGGCGCTGAAGTTGTCCTGAGCGACGTGATGTTTGTTAACCTCGAGCATGGCCTGTGCTTATCGAGCAATGTAGTCAGCACCGTGAACACTTATACCGGTGTTGATCAGATCTCGTCGGATAAGGAGATTGCCAACATCCGCTACATCAACGTAGCAGGCCAGGAGAGCGAGACGCCGTTCGACGGTCTGAATATCGTGATTACTACCTATGTCGATGGTACTACCACGACTGCCAAGGTGCTGCGTTAACGCGGTGTAAGCCTTAGGATAAATCGAGACGACCTGTGTGCTGCATGGGTCGTCTTGATTTTTAGGCAGCCTCTGATTTACATTATCTACAGTTTTTTTGTAAATTTGCCACATTATTAATCACAGGTATAACTATATGAGAAGAATTATTTCTGTTTTGACCTTGGTTCTGGTGGGTGTCGTCGCTCTCACGGCTGGTGTGCGTGACGACTTCAAAGCCAATCCCAAGTTGAGCGCAAACAACTATCAGGCCTACCCGGTATCGGGATTTCCTGCTATCACGGCAGCCCCTGAAGGCTATGAGCCGTTTTTTATCAACCACTATGGCCGTCATGGCAGCCGCTGGCTCATCCAAGATACAAAGTATACTTATCCCCTGCAGATGCTGGAGAAAGGTGAGCGCAACGGCAAACTCACACGTCGTGGCCAGGAGGTTCTCAATATTCTGCGTGAGGTGCACGATGCGAGTCAAGGCCGTTTGGGCGAACTGAGCGATATCGGTGCCGAGCAGCATCAAGGCATCGCCCGACGCATGTACCAGAACTTCCCGCAGGTTTTCAAGGACGGCGCCAGTGTGGTGGCCCGCTCGACGATTGTCATCCGCTGTATCCTGTCGATGCAGAACGAGGTGGACGTGCTGGCCTCGCTCAATCCGCGTTTGAATATTTCCACCGATGCCAGTGAAGCAACGATGTTTTACATGAATTACAGGGATAGTGTTGCCAGGGCCTTGCGTGCTGGCCAGGCAGACTTGGTCAACCGTTGTAAGGAGAAGTGGATTAACCCTAAGGGCATGTTAAAGAAACTGTTCACCGACCAGGGTTTTGCCCGTGACAGCATTGATGACGCCCGCAAAATGATGATCTACCTGATGGAGGTAACGGGTAACATGCAGAGTCACCACCAGTTTGAAGGGATAAACCTTTATGACGTGTTCAGTAACGATGATATTTATAGTGTGTGGCGTTATAACAACGCATTCTGGTATATCAATTCGGGCGAAACGCCGCTGACTCAGTGCCGTGTCGATTACATGGAAGCCAACCTGCTGCGCAATTTCATCGAGGATGCTGACCGGGCCATCACCAGTGGTGATCCTGCTCCTGGTGCTTCGTTACGTTTCGGCCACGAGAGCGTGGTGCTGCCACTGTGCTGTCTGATGGGCCTGAATGGCACTGACTACCGCACAACGGACCTCGAGAATCTGGACAAATACTGGCAGACGTACAAGATTTTCCCGATGGCTGCCAATATCCAGTTTGTGTATTTCCGCAAGGCTGGCAGTGACGATATCCTGATGCTGCCGCTGCTCAATGAACGAGAAGCCACGTTGCCTGTCAAGACCGATGTCGCTCCCTATTACCACTGGATCGATGTGCGTGACTATTTTATCGATAAACTTTCACGTCAACCCTTTATTACCACGACCAAATGAAACGTTTCACATTATATATTATTATGGCATTGGCCGGCTTGGCGCTTTATGCCATTAACCCGCAACGCCAGATAATCGGCAACTTTGACCGTTCGGCAAGTAACCATTATGCCTACCCTTATGGCTCGGATGTAGATGTGCCTGAACTGACGGCGGCTCCGGCTGGGTATGAACCGTTCTATATTGACCACTATGGCCGCCATGGTAGCCGCTGGTTAACTAACGGCAAGACCTACTCCCGTCCCATTAACGAGTTAACCCGTGCTAAGGAGGCCGGGATGCTCAATCTGCAAGGCCAGCGCCTGTTAACCGCGTTGTCGCTTGTTAATGAGTTCTCCCAGAAGCGTGTCGGTGACTTGAGCGACATTGGCGCCGAGCAGCATCGGCAAATTGCCGGCCGCATGTTTAAGAATTTCCCCGAGGTGTTCAAGGGCGATGCCCGTGTTGATGCCCGTTCTACAGTGATTATTCGTTGCATCCTCTCGATGCAGAACGAGACAATGAAGCTGCGTACGCTCAATCCGGCGTTGCGTATCACTACCGATGCCAGTTACCACGACATGTATTACATGGGGTGGGGCTACGGTGAGGACACCTTGGCTAACTCGCTGCGCAAGACCATGGATCCCATTTCCAACGGTATGTATGAGCGCTGCCTGCATCCCGAACGCTTTGTCGCCCAACTTGTAAACGATAACGCCTGGGCTGCTGCCAACATGGACTGCCGCCAGCTGATGCGCGATGTGTTCGACGTGGCTGGTTCGCTGCAGGGCCATCACGACTTCGAAGACATTAACCTGTACAGTTACTTCTCGAGTGACGAGATTTTTGAATTGTGGCGCCTGAAAAATATCTATTGGTATATCCACTGGGCCAATGCTCCCCAGAACGGCAACCGCATGCCCTTTATCGAGCGTGCCCTGCTGCGCGACATGATTGAGAAGGCCGACCAGGCCGTCGCCACGGGTGAGCATGGTGCGTCGTTGCGCTTTGGCCACGAGACCTGTGTGTTGCCCCTTGCCTGCCTGATGGAGCTCGACAATGTCAATTACAGTTGTGACAACCTCGACGAGCTGCACCTCTACTGGCAGGACTACAACACCATCCCTAAGGCCTGCAACATCCAGATGATTTTCTACCGCCCCGTGGGCACGGCTGGCAATAACGCTAACAATATCCTCGTTAAGGTCCTTCTCAACGAGCACGAGGCCCAACTTCCTGTTAAGGCCGTCGGAGGCCCCTATTACCGCTGGAGTGACCTCAGGCAGTACTATGAGCGCAAACTCGCCACAATTATAGATTGGAACGTGAAGTAATAAGGGAATTATCCGAGTAAACTGCGGTATATTTCTTGATAACGACTGGCAACGGCCGACTCGCTGTAAGTATTCAGTGCGTCGGCTCGTGCTTTCTGGCGCAGGGTGGCCTGGCGGCTGTCGTCGAGGCACCAGATGATGCCGTGGGCAAAGTCTTGGCTGTCGCGGTAACGGGCGACGTAGCCGTCCAGCTCGTGACTGATCATCTCGGGGATGCCGCCGACGTTGAAGCCCACACAGGGCGTACCACACGACATGGCCTCGACGATGGTGTTGGGCAGGTTGTCCTGCAAGGATGGGGTGACAAAGAGGTCTATGGCGTTGTATAATTGGGCGATTTCGGCCTCATTGCTCAAGTAGCCCACGGTATAGACGGGTAGGGGCAGTGCCGATTTCACGGTCTCGGCGTCACCGCCAAGCACAACAACACCCATTTGTCGGGCCAGCTCCGGGTAGTTCTGTACCAGGTGCTCACAGGCTTCCTTGAGGTAGCGGAAACCCTTGCGCTCGTCGGTGATGCGTTGGGCGCCGAACAGCAGCAGCCTTTTGTCGGCAGGTAACGCATGATGCTCACGTGCCGCGGCTTGGTCCATGGGGGTGAACACATCGGTGTCGATGGCGTTGGGGATATTAGTGACCAGGTGGCCCTGAGTCAGCGGGCTCTTGCGCGCCAGGTCGGCCATCCAGCGGCTACAGCCGACAAAGGCCATCGGCTTGAGGCTGTATATCGTCCGCTTGCGGTCATACACGCGCCTGGCCAGGTCCGTGCCGATGCCGCCTCCCGTGAGCATGGGGCAATGGCTGCACTGCGTCTGGTACTTGTCGCAATCGCCCGAGTAGTGGCAGATGCCCGTGAAATACCACTGGTCGTGCATCGTCATCACGACAGGTTTGCCCGAAGCCATGATGCGTTCCATATCCCCTAACGAGAGGAAGCCCTGGTTAACCCAATGCAGGTGGATAACATCGGCCTGCTTGAATGCTTCCATGCGGGTGATGTCGGTGCCCGCGTTGGCAATATCGACTTGGAATAGGTTGCGCTTGTTCAGGCCGTTGGCGAGCCAGATAACGCCGCGTTCCCACAGGAATTTGGCCCTTAGTCGCCACGATGGCGGGATGCTGGTCACCTGTGGGAAGTCGGTCTTGCGGTCACGCACGAGCATACGGGCCTCCACGCCGTTGTGGTTCAAGGCGTGCAGCAGACGGTTGGCGGCTATCGCAGCGCCCCCTGTCCTCTCGGCTGTATTGACAATCAGTACCCGCATCTTACTGGGCAAAGTTAGCAAAAGTTACCTTCATGCAGGTTACATCGCTGTGCTTTTTTTGGCAAAAAGTGAAAAACAAGGGGTCTCCCATGCGGAAAACCCCTTGTCGCGGAAATATGAAATTTGTTTTATTATTTCCGGAAGGATGCGTTAGAGCTGGGGACCAGCGGCTACGAGAGCCTTGCCTGCCTCGTTGTCCTCGTACTTAACGAAGTTCTTGATGAAGCGGCTGGCCAGATCCTTAGCCTTCTCTTCCCACTGTGCGGCGTCAGCATAGGTGTCGCGCGGGTCGAGGATGCCGGTGTCAACGCCTTCGAGCTGGGTGGGCACTGTCAGGTTGAAGTAGGGGATCACCTTGGTGGGAGCGTTGTCGATGCTGTGGTTCAGGATGGCGTCGATGATGCCGCGGGTGTCGCGGATCGAAATGCGCTTGCCTGTACCGTTCCAACCGGTGTTCACCAAGTAAGCCTTGGCTCCGCTCATTTCCATACGCTTCACGAGCTCCTCGGCATACTTCGTGGGGTGCAACTCCAGGAATGCCTGGCCGAAGCAAGCGCTGAAGGTGGGGGTGGGCTCGGTGATGCCGCGCTCGGTACCTGCGAGCTTGGCGGTGAAGCCGCTCAGGAAGTAGTACTTGGTCTGCTCAGAGTCGAGGATCGACACGGGAGGCAGCACGCCAAATGCGTCGGCACTCAAGAAGATCACCTGCTTGGCAGCGGGAGCGTGGCTGATGGGGCGCACGATGTTCTTGATGTGGTAGATGGGGTAGCTCACGCGAGTGTTCTCGGTCACGCTCTTGTCGGCGAAGTCGATCTTGCCCTCGGCATCGACGGTAACGTTCTCGAGCAGCGCGTCGCGGTGGATGGCGTTGTAGATGTCAGGCTCAGCGTCCTTGTCGAGGTTGATGACCTTAGCATAGCAACCGCCCTCGAAGTTGAAGATACCGTTGTCGTCCCAGCCGTGCTCGTCGTCGCCGATGAGTTTGCGCTTGGGGTCGGTGCTCAACGTGGTCTTGCCGGTACCCGACAGACCGAAGAAGATAGCGGTGTTCTCACCGTTCATGTCGCAGTTGGCCGAGCAGTGCATGGCGGCAATGCCCTTCAACGGCAGGAAGTAGTTCATCATCGAGAACATACCCTTCTTCATCTCACCACCGTACCAGGTGTTGAGGATGACCTGCTCGTTGCTGGTCACGTTGAAGACAACGGCGGTGTCGCTGTTCAAGCCCAGTTCCTTGTAGTTGTCCACCTTGGCCTTGCTGGCGCAGTAAACGGTGAAGTCGGGCTCCTGGTCAAATTCCTCCTCGTTTTGGGGACGGATGAACATGTTGGTCACGAAGTGGGCCTGCCATGCCACCTCCATGATGAAGCGCACCTTCATGCGGGTGTCCTTGTTGGCACCGCAGAAGCCGTCAACCACAAACAGGCGCTTGCCGCTGAGCTGCTTCACTGCCAGGTCCTTCAAGGCTGCCCAGGTAGCCTCGGTCACGGGCTTGTTGTCGTTGGGATAGCCGGGAGTGGTCCACCACACCTTGTCGTGGCTGTTGGCATCGTCAACGATGAATTTGTCTTTGGGTGAGCGGCCGGTGTAGATGCCGGTCATCACGTTGATGGCACCCAGTTCGGTCTCCTGACCTTTGTCAAAGCCTTCAAGTTCGGGTTTCATCTCCTCGTTGAACAACACCTCGTAGCTGGGGTTGTAGAGCACCTCGGTAACACCAGTGATACCGTACTTCTCTGCTAAGATAGCCTTATCAAATTTAGCCATAATAAATCTTTAATTATTAATGTTTTAAATATCTTTCTTCAAATTTCGCCGGCAAAATTACGCATTATTTTATAATGTGCAACGCGAATTAAAGAAAAATTTCCTTAATTCATGGCCTAATTATATATTTTTAAACATTGCACCTCGTTATCAAACAACAAAAACAACATGTTGACAACAACACAAACAACCATAAAAATGTTGTTGAAGTTGTAATAAGGTTGTTTGGGTTGTTTGAAAGGTTAGCAGCCGCCGCAGCCGCAGTCGCAGCCGTCGCCGTGGTCGTGGCCGCAGTCACCGCCTCCGCAGTCGTCGCATCCGCAACCACAGCCGTGATGGTGCTTGGGCTGGAGTTCCTCGGGCGTGGCGTCACGCACGAGTTGCACGTAGCCCGCATAGCGTACGGTCTCGCCAGCGAGTTGGTGGTTGAAGTCCATGGTGACCTTGTCGTCGGTGACTTGGGTGACGATACCCTCGATGCGCATGCCGTCCTGAGTCATCATGGGCACGATGGCGCCCACGCGGATGTGCTCGTGGTCAAACTTGCCGTCAACGTGGAAGACTTCCTTGTCGAGTTCATAGATCATGCTGGGATCCTTTACGCCGAAAGCCTGCTCGGGCTTCAGGGTGAAGTCAAATTTTTCTCCTTGTTCCAGGCCCATGATATTGTTCTGGAAGCCGACAATCAGGGACATGTCCATGCCGAACACAAAGGCGTCGGGATGCTCCTTCTTGAATTTGAAAACACTCACTTGCTCGTCTCCATTGACAACAAAAATCTCGTACACGAGTTCGACGTACTTACCTGCTTGAATTTTCTCCATTGAATAGATGATTGATTAGTATATTAAATTTTTCGGCAAAGATAGTTATTTATTTCGTGAAATGTCGAGTTTTTAGCGTAACTTTGCGCTTTCAATAGATGATTAGAACATGATGACTGACAAATTTGATATGGTGGCAAAAACCTTCATGGGTCTTGAAGGTGTGCTTGCCGACGAGTTGCGTGCCCTGGGCGCTGAAGAGGTGACCGAAGGTAATCGTGTAGTTTCGTTCAGGGGCGATAAGGAGATGCTTTATAAGGCAAATTTTGCCTGCCGCACTGCGGTGCGCGTGCTCAAGCCGTTCCTGACGTTGAAATCGACGGGTGCCGATGACCTGTATGAGCAACTCAAGACCTTCGACTGGGAACAGTTGCTGAGCGTGAACACGACATTTGCGATTGATGCTACCGTCTATAGCGAGAATTTCAACAACTCGCGTTTTGTCACTTATCGTGTGAAGGATGCGATCGCCGATTTCTTTAATGACAAGTACGGCAAGCGTCCGAGCATCCGCTTGACCAATCCTGAAATCCGTATCGATGTGCACATCTCGGGCCGTGATGTGACCTTGTCGCTCGACAGCAGCGGTGAGCCGCTGTTCAAGCGCGGGTGGCGCACTGGCCAGACCGATGCGCCCATCAACGAGGTGCTGGCTGCCGGCATTATCCTGCTGAGCGGGTGGGATGGCCAGACTGACCTGATAGACCCGATGTGCGGCTCGGGCACCTTCCTCATCGAGGCTGCCCTGATTGCTGCCAATATCGCTCCTGGCGTGTACCGCGACAGTTATGCTTTCCAGTTGTGGCCCGACTATGACGAGGAGTTGTTTAACGGCATCTACAACGACGACAGCAATGAGCGTGAGTTCACCCACAAGATCTATGGCAGCGACATCGAGGGCAAGGCCATCGCCATCGCGCGTGCCAATGTCAAGAGCGCGGGCTTGAACAAGTACATCGAGCTGGAGCGTCGTGACTTCAATGATATCGAACAGGTGCCCGAGGGTGGCACGCTGATCAGCAACCCGCCTTATGGCGAGCGCCTGAACGTGGAGGACATCGAGGCGATGTACCACGACCTGGGCTATAAACTCAAACACACCTTCAGGGGATATAACGCATGGCTCATCTGCTATGACAGGGAGCAGTATTCCAAGATCGGGCTCAAGCCCTCGGTAAAGTATGCCTTGAACAATGGCGGTCTGGACTGCGAGTTGTTGCAGTATGTCATCTTTGATGGCGCTTATAACGAGATGCGTGAGCGTGGTGAGCACATCCACAACGAGGGGTTCCGTGCCAGCGAGCGCAGCAAGGGGCATTACAATAAGGTGGGCCGTGAGGAGCGTCCGCGCCGATTTGCTGATGGCGACCGCCCGCGCCGCCGTGATGATGACCGCCCGAGGCGCCGCGATGATGACCGTCCCCGTCGCCGCGATGATGACCGCCCGAGGCGTCGATACGATGACGCGGCAAGTCATGACAATCCTGCCCTGAGTGAGGAGGAACGTCGTCGCCGTTCCAGCATCAGCCGTGACCGCCGCTTGATGTCCGATGTGGATAACCGCGACAGGAAAGGCCGCTACGATGATGACTTCGACCAGGAGTTCCGCCACACCGCAACCTTTGCCAAGCGCATCCTGCGCGACCGCAAGCCCAGCCTGGGTGCCGATAAGGAAGTGCCCATTATCCATGGCCGCCGCAAGAGTTGGAAACGCCGCGACCTGGATGAGCCGACGGACCAGAAGCCACAAGACAACAAGGACAACGAATAAATATCAAGAAGGCAAGAAAGACAACAACGACAATGGTTAACGCGAACTCGATGAAATTGTTCACAATGAATCAGTGCGTTAGCAAATCCCCCTCTAAGGTTAGAGAGAAGCTCCTCCCCCGCTTGGGGGGCACGAAGTGCCGGAGGAGGGGGAGAGGCCAGGGGCCGTTGATGATATGGTGACAGTGCCTGCTTTCGGCGGTATCGACGCCCCAGCCGCCTCTTATCCAAGAGGGGGAGCTGAGTATCAGTTCTTGATGTGAATGATTATTGTCTTTGTTGCCTCTTGCATCGATGTGGAATGACGTCTCGCGAGCATATTAACGAATACTTCAATGGTCAGCCGTTCATGCTGCTGTGTGCCCTGGCGCTCATGGTGGCGACGGGTGTTGCCCTGTCGATGGGTGTCCAGCCCGTGGTAGAGGAGACTACAGGCATCTTGTACTCGGTGAAGTGGACACTCTTCGGGAGCGGAACGCTGTCGGCGGTTGTTAATGTGCTGTGCCTGTTGCTGACGGGTGGCCTGATGCTGGCGTTGAACAAGGTGTTCAGTTTTGTCAGGTCGGTGACGCGCCTCTTTGTGTCGGCGTTTTTCCTGTTGCAGTTGGCCCACCCGTCGGGCCTTGTCTCGTTCAATGCCGGCACGTTGTTGTGCCTTGTTACCTCGGTGACGGTCTTGCCGCTGTTTGCCTCGTTCCAGGACCGCCACTCGCAGCGCAGTATCTTCCTGGTGTTTGCCCTGGCTGCCACGGGCAGTATGTTTCACTATGGCTTCTTGGCGTTGATTCCAGCGTTCCTGTTGGGGTTCCTCAATATGGGCGTGCTTAACCTCAAGGGCCTGCTGGCGATGTTGTTTGGCCTCGTCACGCCGTTCTGGATCGTCCTCGGCATGGGGATGGCCAGCCTTGCCGATTTTGCCATGCCCCACATCCAGGGCATCTGGAATATGGGCGGCCATGACGGCATGGACTGGGTGCTCATTACGGCGGCGCTTGTTGCTGTCATCGGCATTGTGCTGGCTGTGATGAATTTCATGACGATTATGAACTACAGGATGCAGACGAGGGTGTATAACGCCTTCTTTGTGTTCGTGCTTGTGATGGCGGTCATTGCTATTTGCATCGACTACGGACATGTGGCGGTCTATCTGCCGCTGCTCTGCCTCATGACCTCGGTCCAAGTCGCTCACACCCACACGCTGCGTGCCACCCGCCCTCATCGTTACCTGTTCCTGCTGTTGCTGATTGCAGGATGCATTGCTTCCTTTGCCGTTAATGTCATCAAACCATGAGAATTGTTGTAGATAGCCACATACCTAATATTAGGGGTTGCATCGAGCCGCGTGCCGAGGTGCTCTATCTGGATCCAGGAGATATCACCCGCGATGCCGTGAGCGATGCCGATGCGCTGATTGTCCGCACCCGTACCCGTTGTGATGCGGCCCTGCTTGACGGCAGCCGCGTGCGCTTCATCGGCTCGGCGACCATCGGCACCGACCACATCGACCTCGACTATTGCTCCGCTCACAGCATCACCGTGCGTAATGCTCCAGGATGCAACGCCCCCGCTGTTGCCCAATGGGTATTCTGCGCCATTCGCGCCTGGATGCAGGCCCGCGACATCTCCACGACAGAAGGCCTCACCCTGGGCATCGTCGGTGTGGGCCACATCGGCTCCATCGTTGCGCGTTGGGGCAGGCAACTGGGCTTTACCGTCCTGCTTAACGACCCACCCAGGGAAAACATGGAAAATACGTGCATGGCGGAAAATACGGAAAATACGGAAAAAATGGAAAGAACGGGCACGGCTCCTGATTTGGCTTTCCTGCCGCTGGAGGAGTTGCAGCGCCGTTGCGACATCATCACCTTCCACACGCCGCTCACGCGTGGCGGGCAGTGGCCCACGTGGCACCTGTGCGACCAGGCTTTCCTTGATGGTCTGGAACGTTGCCGCCTGCTCATCGACGCTGCCCGTGGCCCCATTGCCGACAATGAGGCCTTGCTGGGCTGGCATGGCGACGTTGCACTGGACTGCTGGGAGAACGAACCCAATATTTCCCGTGAACTGCTGGAAAAAGCCATCGTCGCAACCCCTCACATTGCAGGCTACAGCGCCGAGGGCAAGCAGCGCGGCACTGCCATGATGCTGGAGGCGTTGAACGAATTCTGCGGCTGGGACATCCCCGTTCCCGAGATTGCCGCCCCCGCCACGGGAGCCCCCGATGTCACCCTCGCCGGCATTGCTGCCAGCTACGACATCATGGCCGACACAGCAGCCCTCAAAGCTGATGCCACCGCCTTTGAGTCCCTGCGCAACACCTACCACCACCGCCCCGAATACCAGTAAACTTAGCTGTAATAGCGCTGCCGCTTGAGCCAGAGCTTGAAAAGGGAGTCGTTGAAACTGATTTTATCACCTTCCACATCGATGAGGTCTCTCTTAATCAGCGATTTCTTGATTGCCTGGATGTTGGCCGAGGATTCAAGTCGATATTTCTTGATGACATCCTTGCGGCTGAAGCCGTTTGTTACACCATTGGCCATCGCACGCAGGAAATTCAGTTGCAGTTCGGTGAGTTGCTCGACTTCACGCTGAAAGAAGACTTTGTTCTGTTCCAGCAGGTCATCTATGGCCTCATTGATGTCGCTACTGGTTACGGTATCGCCTGACTTGTACCACACGATCCATGAAAGTTGCTGGACGTAGGAAGACAGGTTTTCGGTGGCTTCACAGATTTTCCTTGCTTGTTGTTCGGTAATGGTCTTGCCGGTTTCACGGAATTTGGCGCAGATGAAGGCTACCCATTCGTGGGTAGGAATCTTTTTGAGAAACATCAAGTCGCCAAATTTAAAGAATGGCATACTTTGATCGTTGAACATGTTCTCCATGAGATGTTTCTTACTGCCGAACATGCAATAGGTGACATGTTGTTGATGTTGCCACACCGAACGTAAACGCTTCTGGAACGTGACAGCATCAGCAAACTCGGCCATCTGTTGGAATTCATCCAAGCATACCAGAAGACGTATGCCTCGTTTCTGGGCAATCTTTTCAGGCAACTGCAAGATGTCCATAAATGAGTCATCTTTCTTGTCCCAATCAAATGTGATAGAGAAGTCGCTCATGGGGTCAGGACCAAAAGTGAACTTGGGTGAAATGCTTGACAGCAATGTCTTGGCCATCTCGACCCATTCTTCCAGTTTAGACGCCGTTTGCTTGATGACAGCAGTTGCAAACGCATGATAGAATTCCCATTCCGACTTGCACTGGAAAATGTCAAGGAATACTGTTTTTATATCTGGATTGTCGATGTCAGACACTACTTTCTTGACCAAAAAGGTCTTCCCCTAGCGGCGCGGTGAAATCAGGATAGTGTTGATGCCGTGGGTGAGGTTTGCAGTTAGGCGCTTTGCATCTTCCTGTCTGTCAGTAAAATAATCGCCCTCTGCAGCCTTGCCAAAAACGAACGGATTAATTGTTGTTGCCATAGTTGTAGTATTTTTTCGCTACAAAGATAGTAATAATTCTGTTAGTAACAAAGTTATTAGTAACAAAATTATTACTAAGAGGTTTATTACTAACAAAGTTATTACTAAGCAGGTTGTTACTAAAAATGTAGAGTGGAAATCGTTAATTAGTGGAATTAGTATTAAAAAAGTATGGCTTGTTGGAAGAAAAGCTGTAAAAAAACACTATCTTTGCAGAAAATAATGGAATCAAATTAATCACTAATTCACAAGAAAATGAAAGACTTAAAAGGAACCAAGACCGAAAAGAACCTGATGGAAGCCTTTGCTGGCGAGTCACAGGCCCGTAACAAGTACACCTACTATGCCTCTAAGGCTAAGAAGGACGGCTATGTGCAGATTGCTGCCCTGTTTGAGGAAACCGCCAATCAGGAGAAAGAGCATGCCAAACTGTGGTTCAAGCACCTGCAGGGTGGTGCCGTGAAGGGAACCATCGAAAACCTGGAAGACGCTGCCGCCGGTGAGAATTTCGAGTGGACCGACATGTACAAGCGTATGGCCGAGGAAGCCCGCGAGGAAGGTTTCATCGAGATCGCCGAGCAAATGGAAGGCGTTGCCGCCATCGAGAAGCTGCACGAGGAGCGTTACCTGAAGCTGTTGAACAACATCAAGCAGGACATCGTGTTCTCGCGTGACGGCGACACCATGTGGCAATGCAGCAACTGCGGCCACGTCGTTATCGGCAAGAAGGCCCCCGAGATGTGCCCCGTGTGCAACCATCCGAAGGCCTACTTCCAGATCAAGGCTGAGAATTATTGATTCTTAGGCTTTAGGTTTTAGGCTTTAGGCTTTAGGGGGGCGGATGCTTCTTTAAACTCTAAACTGCGAGCTTAGCGAGCATTTCTATCACAAGGAAGAATCGTGCTGTGAGTGCGATTCTTCCTTGCTGCATATGTATAAAATGTGTAAAATATGGAAAAATGGAAAATGCTGAAAAAATGGCATGGATGTTGCAGTATTCACGAGAAGTGTGTACATTTGCAGGTTGTAGAAAAAGATTATTCACCTTATAAATAATTAATCGACAATGAAAAAAGGATGTATTGGACTTATTGTCCTGGGCGTAATCGCCCTCGCTTTGTTTGGTTGGGTAAAGAACGGCTATAACGGACTCGTGAAGGACCAAGAGAGCGTTGAGACTGCATGGGCTCAAGTGGAGAACGTGTATCAGCGCCGTGCTGACCTGATTCCTAACCTTGTGGAGACTGTAAAGGGCTATGCCAAGCACGAGCAGGAGACCCTTGAGGGCGTGATTGAGGCCCGTGCCAACGCCACCAAGGTTACCATTGACCCCAAGAACATGACTCCCGAAGACCTGCAGAAGTATCAGGCTGCACAGGGTGACGTGACCAACGCCCTGAGCCGACTCATCGCCGTGAGCGAGAGCTATCCCGACCTGAAGGCCAATCAGAACTTCCTGGAGTTGCAGAACCAATTGGAAGGTACCGAGAACCGCATCGCCGTTGAGCGCAACAAGTTCAACGAGGTGGCCCGTGAGTATAACACCAAGCGCCGCACCTTCCCCACCAACATCCTCGCCGGCATCTTCAACTTTGGCGAGAAACCCTATTTCCAGGCTCAGGAAGGCGCCGACAAGGCTCCCAAGGTGGACTTTGGTACCAGCGAAGGCAAGTAAACGATGGCACTGGCCGATTTTATACCTAGTGAGGGCCAGCGCCGTATTGCTGATGCCATTACCGCAGCCGAGCGTCACACCACGGGCGAGATTTGTGTCCATGTGACGCCGCGTTGCCGCGGTGATGTGGTGAGGCGTGCCACCAAGACCTTTAACCGTCTGCACCTCTACACGACCAAGCGCCGTAATGCTGTGCTGATTTTTGTCGCCTACGAGGACCGTAAGTTTGCCATTCTGGGCGACACCGGTATCAACGAGGCGGTCCCCAAGGGGTTCTGGGATGGTGAGGTCGCGGAATTGGGCAAGTACCTCAAGGCGGGCAGGCCCGTAGATGGCTTGTGTGAAATCATCGCCCGCATGGGTAATCGCCTGTCGGAGTATTTCCCTGGCGAGCGTGACGACGAGAATGAGTTGAGCAACGAAGTCAGCTATGACGACCTTGACGATGACACCGAGACCGAAGACAACGACTATGGCAACATGGAATAAAACAATGTGTCGCCTGGCGGCAATAATCCTGATGACGTGTTGCACTGCGATGGCAGTGTGGGCACAGGTGCCGCCGCGTCCCAATCCGCCTCGCCTGGTCAATGACTTCGCGGGCATCTTGGGCGACTGCCAGTGGCTCGAGGACTCGTTAGAGCGCATCGCTGTGGAGACCAGCAACCAGATCTGTGTCGTCACCATGGATGACTTTGGCGGCTATGACAAGGCCATGATGGCCTACAGCATCGGCCAGGAGTGGGGTGTGGGAACGCAGCGTAACCGCAACGGTGTGGTTATCCTCATCAAGCCCAAGACAGCCGACAGCAAGGGTGAGGCATTTATTGCTACAGGTTACGGCCTGGAGGGTGCCATTACCGATGCCACCAGCACCCGCATCGTTAATCAGGAAATGATACCTTATTTTAAGGATAATGATTACCTGGGTGGCGTGTGGGCCGGAGCTAAAGTTGTCCGTGACCTGGCTACGGGCGAGTACAATGAGGAGGATTATGCCAGCCAGGATGACGACGAGGCGCTGTTCGCCTTGATCATGTTCATCCTTATCTTTGCATTCTTCCTGTACCTGGCCCACAAGAGCAATCAGGGCAATAACGGTAATCGCAACAACCGTGATACCGGCACATGGGGCGGACCCATCATCTTCACCACAGGCAGCGACTGGGGCCGCGGCGGATCCTCATGGGGAGGCGGCGGCTCGTTCGGCGGCGGATGGGGCGGCTTCGGTGGCGGCTCGTTCGGCGGCGGTGGTGGCGGCGGCAGCTGGTAACCCCACATTTAACTAAAAAGGTTTAGTTTTAAGAACTGTATTAGTCTTTAAACTCTAAACTTTAAACTTAAAACTCGAGTTCCAAAAGCATCGGCTTTTGGAACTTGTTTTATATGAACAGTTGCTTGAGGATGTCGGGGGAGCGCAGGGTGCCGATGGCGGCATTGTGCAGGCGATAGTAATTAATGATCACATCGAGCATGCGGTTGCGCTCCTCGCGGTTGAAGCGGAAGACGCTCATGTTGCTGAAGGTCATGCGCGACAGCAGATGAATGACCTGGGCCTCCTGGGGCTGTAGCAAGGCGTGGCCCCGCACGGCGGATGGCACAAACACACCGTCGGTCATGTCGAACCAGTACCCCGAGCGGTAACTCTCGATGTTGGGCTGGATGCCCAAGTGTGCCCCCAGGTGGTAAAGGAAACAGATGTGGAAATTGGCAATTTGGCCAGGCAGCTCCTCCAGCAACTTGACCGATTGTTCGATATAACTGAACAGGTAGGCGTTGCCCTCGGGCTCCTGGATAACGTGTGCCAGTAGCTCGCTGATGAATAAGGCGATGGCGTTTTTCATCGGATCGCTGTAGATGGTCGCTAAGGGATAGTTGCGGCGCACCTCACGCAGTATCGACAAGTCCCGCCCGTTGCGCACTCCCGCCTCCAGGTCGATGAGAGACAGGGGCATGAGCATCGCGTTGCGCATTCGTGCCGCGTTAGTCCTGCCTTGAGGCACTGCAAATGACATCAAGCCGCGCCCATCGGTGTAAATGTGCACGATATTGTGCTTGTCGCTATAGCGGATGGTGTTCAGAACTATGCCCCTTAACTTCTCATACATGGCGCTAATTTACTCATTATTCGCTAATCAAGTGGCACAAAAGTGGAAAAAATACAACTTTTTCCGCTTTTCGGGAGGTTAAATTTTGTCAATTCAAAAAATGTTTCTAATTTTGCAGTCGCTTTTGCGGAAAAATCCGCAGAATGGCCCATTCGTCTATCGGCTAGGACGCAAGATTTTCATTCTTGAAAGAGCAGTTCGATTCTGCTATGGGCTACGTTTAATCACTAAATATCAAAGTTTTATATATAATTATGGCAAACCATAAATCAGCTATTAAGAGAATCCGTCAGAGCGAGACCCGTCGTCTTCGCAACCGTTATTACAGCAAGACCATGCGCAATGCTGTTCGCAACATTCGCAAAATGACCGACGCCAAGGAAGCCGCTGAGGCTATGCCCAAGGTGGTAGCTATGCTCGACAAGCTTGCTGGCAAGAACGTGATTTCGAAGAACAAGGCTTCTAACCTGAAGTCAAAGCTCGCTCAGCACGTCAACAAGCTGAACAAGGCTTAAGCAATTAGGCCATGGTGCTCCTTGTGAGTGCCTGTTCAGCTCAGGTTTGGCCCATTCGTCTATCGGCTAGGACGCAAGATTTTCATTCTTGAAAGAGCAGTTCGATTCTGCTATGGGCTACCGTAGCAAAGCGCTAACGTTCGCGTTTAGCGCTTTGCGTTGTGTTGTTTTGTGTGATAGGTGGCCCCGAAAACCTGGAGGTGAACGCCACAAACCTAAAAACTTTTACTATCTTTGTGGCGAATAACCATTAAATGAACGATAACCGATGAAACAATATCTTGATCTGGTGCGCCACGTGATGGAGCATGGCGTAGACAAGGAAGACCGTACGGGAACTGGCACTCGCAGCGTGTTCGGTTACCAGTTGCGTTGCAACCTGGCTGACGGTTTCCCGTTGCTGACGACCAAGAAGGTGCACCTCAAGTCAATCATTTATGAATTGCTGTGGTTCTTGCGTGGCGACACCAATGTGCGCTGGCTGCAGGAGCACGGTGTGCGCATCTGGAACGAGTGGGCCGACGAGAATGGCGATTTGGGTCCCGTCTATGGCAGCCAGTGGCGTGCTTGGCCTGACGGCAACGGAGGCACAATCGACCAGATAGCCCAGGTTATCGACCAGATCAAGAATACGCCTGACAGCCGCCGCATGATGGTCAGCGCGTGGAATGTGGCCGAGGTTCCCACAATGAAGTTGCCGCCCTGCCACTCGTTGTTTCAGTTCTACGTGGCCGAGGGCAAGTTGAGCCTGCAGTTGTATCAGCGCAGTGCCGACCTGTTCCTGGGCGTGCCGTTTAATATTGCCTCCTATTCCCTGTTGCTCATGATGGTGGCCCATGTCACTGGGCTGGAGCCAGGCGAATTTGTCCACACCTTCGGCGACGCCCACATCTACCGCAACCACTTTGAACAGATCAGGGAGCAACTCTCGCGTGAGCCGCGTCCGCTGCCACGCATGGTGCTCAATCCCGAGGTCAAGAGCATAGACGACTACAAGTATGAGGACTTTACGCTTGAGGGGTATGACCCATGGCCTGCCATCAAGGGAGTCGTCTCAGTTTAATTAGTGAGGGAAGGCAAGATATCATGAAATCGATTCAAGCGATAGTGGCAGTAGCGAGCGACTGGGCCATCGGGCGCCAGGGCGACCTCTTGTGTCATCTGCCCGCCGACATGAAGCATTTCAAGGAGGTGACCATGGGCCACAGCATAGTGATGGGGCGCAAAACCTTTGAATCGTTCCCGCGTCGCCCCTTACCCGGCCGCCAAAACATCGTGATTACCCGCAATGCCGATTGGCAATATCCGGGCGTGACAGTGGCCCACAGCGTGGCTGAGGCCATTAACGCTGCACAGACCGAAACTGTATTCATTATCGGTGGCGCGCAAGTCTATGAACAGGCGTTGCCGTTGGTCGAGGTGTTACATCTCACTCAGATTCATGCCCGCTGGGCGAGCGCAGATGTCTTCTTTCCGGCTCTCGACATGAGCGAGTGGCAAGAAGTGAGCCGCGAACACCATGAGAGCGACCACAAGAATGCCTACGAGTTTGATTTCATCACCCTAAAACGACGCAACTCATGAAGTATTTCCTTATCGCCGGTGAGGCATCGGGCGACCTGCACGCTTCACACCTGATGGCATCTATCAAGCATGAAGACCCGCAAGCCGAGTTCCGCTTCCTGGGCGGTGACCTCATGGAGGCCCAGGCGGGTGTGTCGCCGATTATTCATTATCGGGATATGGCCTACATGGGCTTTATGGATGTGGTGAAGCATTTGGGTAAAATCCTCGGTTTCCTGGGTACAGCTAGGCGCGCCATCGATGAGTGGCAGCCCGAGGCCTTGATTCTGGTCGATTATCCCTCATTCAATCTCAAGGTGGCCAAGTATGCCCATAATCTGGGCATCCCCGTGCACTATTTCATTTCGCCCAAGGTGTGGGTATGGAAAGAATGGCGCGTTAAGGACATCCGCCGTTATGTCGATCACATGTACTGCATCTTGCCCTTTGAGCCTGACTGGTATCAGGAGCGGGGTTATAAGGCTACCTACGTGGGCAATCCCACAGTTCAGGAAGTGGCTCAGGCCAGCAAGGATTTTCCCGATTTTGCCCATTTCATCGACCAGAATGGTCTTTCCGACCGTCCCATCATTGCCGTCTTGCCCGGCTCACGAGTGCGCGAAATCCGTGACAATCTGCCCCTCATGTTGGAGGCATCAGCACGCCATCCTGAATACCAAGTGGTCATCGCCGGGGCTCCCAGTATCACCGATGAACTTTACCATGATGTCCTCGGCGGCAAGTCGGTTCCCGTCCTGCGTGACGCTACCTATCCGCTCGTTCATCACGCCCGTGTGGCCTTGGTGACGTCGGGCACAGCAACGTTAGAGACAGCCCTGCTGGGCACACCTCAAGTCGCTTGTTACCGTTTCAACGGCAGTAAGTGGTCCTATAACTTCTATCGTCGCTTGTTGTCGGGGAAATATGTTACCTTGCCTAACCTGATTACTGATGAGCCTGTCATCCCCGAATTATTGATGCACCTGTGTACCGTGGAAAGTATCGATGAACATTTAACGGAATTGCTTGGCGATACTCCTGTCCGGGCTGCCATGCTCGATGGCTACAAGCGCCTTGCTGATCGCCTTGGCACCAACGTCTGCACCGCCACTGCGGCTCATCTCATTTCTGAATCGCTTCGTCCTCGGTGAGGCAGGCAGTGAACCCCATTTCCGCTGAACGTGCTTTGTCAAACATGCAATAGGTGACGTCTCCCTCGTCACACAGGTTGCCCTGGCTGTCATGCAGGGTGACGTGCACAGTGTAGAAATTCTTCACGTTGCCCGTGATGCGGCCGCGCAGGGTGATTTTCGGGTCTCGGGTCGAGACGGGACGGCGAAATTTCACTTCCAGTTTGGTGGTGACGCCAGCGGCTTGTAGGTGGCGTGAGAGCACCCAGTTGGCGAGTTCGTCGATGAGCGTACTGATGATGCCTCCGTGCAAGGTCTCTACCCAGCCGTCATAGTTCACGTTGGGCGACCAGGTGGCGACGATGTCCTCTCCGTCTTCCCAAAATTCCAGGTGCAGGCCTATGGGGTTCGTCGGGCTGCAACCGAAGCAGTTGTAACCTTCCTTCTCAAGATATGGATTAATCAGTTTCTTCATTGTTAGTGCAATTATGTCAAAATTTCCATCATGCTAAGACGCAAAGTCGCAAAGATATTAGTCTTGCTCGCAAAAGTATTATCATTTAGAAAACTTAGCGCCTTTGTGGCTTAGCGTGAGATTGTTGCGAGTTCTGTCGTTCAGTGACCTTTCGGTGATGCCATATTTCCAGGCTGTTGATGGCGTTCTGCCACAGGATGTAGCATCCGGGGCCGGCTACTGACAGGGGGCTGAGGTAGGTGTAGGCAATCCACACGGCAAAGGCGGTGTTCTTCTGTCCCAGGCCCTGGCCGCTCTCGATGACGGTGCCGAAGAAGTGCCCGATGTAGCGTCCCACGGCAAATTGTGCCAGGCAGATGAGCAGCGACACGATGGCGATGGTGAGCAGGAACACTACTGGCGCACCGCTATTGATGATGTTTTTCACCGTGCAGCCCGTGACGATGGTCAGCGAGATGCCCCACATGTAGAACGACAAGTCCTGAATAGCGACCAGGCGCTGCTGCACGCGCGGCAGGTAGTGCTTGACCAGATAGGCGGCAATCAGCGGCAGCACCAGTACCAGGAACACCTTGTACATGATCATACCAAAGGCGACCCAGAAGTTGATGTTCACGTTGTTGTCGATGAGAGGGAAAACCACTGGCACGGCGAAGACCGTGACGATATTGGAAAGGAACACGTAGCTGGTCATCGTCTCCAGGTTGCCGCCCAATTTGCCCGTCACCACGGGGGCAGCGCTGGCACCAGGACAGATGACACACGTCAGGATGCCCTCCATCAGGATGAGGTCTTTGCCCTTCATGTCAAAGCCGATGATGAGTGCCACCAGCAACACGACAAGCGCCACCTGGAATACCGACACCCACAAGTGCCACATCGCCGGGCGCATCTTGTGGAAGTCCACCCTCAAGAACGTTGTGAACAGGATCAGACTCATGAACAGCGGCAGGATGGTGTCGAATATCGGCTCCATTACCTCGCTTACCGGGTCAAGCGCAGGGATCCAATAGAATATAAGATAGATGACCGTGCCCGACACAATCGCGCTGGGCAATGTCCAATTTTTCAAAAAAGTGATAATGGCCTTCATAGCGCCTGCAAAATTACTGCAAAAATCCGATTTAACGAGTGCTATTAGCACCCATTCTCACGTCAAGCCACTATGGCGCTAAGTTTTTATATTGCAGTCAGCGCCAATAGGGTCATGAATTCAAAAACAGAAAGAGTCTTTTGTGGTTATAGAGTTTTTTTGTACTTTCGCGGTCGGTAAATGAAAAGGATCATTAATAATATAGCGTTCTGGTTGATTTATGGCACGTGGTATGGGTTGTCGTTGTTGCCGTTGTGGCTGCACTACCTGTTCAGCGATGTGCTGTTTGTGGTGATTGCCTATCTGCTGCGGTATCGCCGCCGGGTGATCAATAAGAACCTGAGCAACGCCTATCCCGTCAAGAGCGAAAAGGAAATCAAGAAGTTGCGGATGCAATTCTATAGGCACTTTTGTGATCTCCTGGTCGAGACGGTGAAGTACACTTCCATCAGCGACAAGCACATTATGCGTCGCATGACGTTCAAGGGCAGTGAGCAGGTGGCCGAGATTCTCAACAGCGGCCAGTCCATCGCTCTGTTGCTGGGCCATTATGGTAACTGGGAATGGGTGTCCTCGCTCGTGTTGTGGGTGCGTCCGCTGATACAAAACGACACGGTCATGGGGCAGATTTATCATCCGCTCGAGAATGAGGTGATTGACCGCGTTGTGCTCAAGACGCGCGGCCGCATGGGCTCGGATAGCGTCTCGATGAAAGAAACGCTGCGCTGGATACTCGGCAACAAGCGCGATGGGCGTCCCACCATTTTGGGCTATATCAACGACCAGGTGCCTACCTGGCACAACATTCACCACTGGCTCACTTTCCTCAACCAGGAGACGCCCGTGTTCACTGGCATTGAACGCATTGTCCACTCCCAGAACCAGGCTGCCGTCTATGTGGATGTCAAGCGCGTGGGACGTGGCCGTTATGAATGCGAGTTCCAGGTGATAACGCGCGACCCGTCCTCATTGGGTGAGTTTGAGCTCACCGACATCTATTTCCAGCGCATGGAGCAGACCATCAACCGCGCCCCGCAGTACTGGCTGTGGAGCCACAACCGCTGGAAACGTACGCGTGAGGAATTTGACCGCCGCTTCAAGGTCGTTGACGGCAGGGTAGTGGAGAGGTGATTTTTTAGGCTTTAGGTGTTAGGTTTTAGGCTTTAGGATACCACTAAGAGACTAGAAACTGGTTTTTTTTTTGCCCATTCAAGCAAAAAGTTTTACCTTTGCAGTAACAAAAGACTAATTAACTTAAAACTAAAAACTTACAACTTAAAACTTGTATAGCAATGAACCGACTTTCGGACCGAATTAACGCACTGGCACCGAGTGCCACCCTTGCCATGTCTCAGAAGAGTAGTGAGCTTCGCGCTCAAGGCGTGGATGTGATTAACCTCTCGGTGGGCGAACCCGATTTTTTCACTCCCGACCACATCAAGGCTGCTGCAAAGCAGGCTGTTGACGACAACTATTCATTCTATTCACCTGTCCCTGGTTACCTGTCGCTGCGTCAAGCCGTATGTGAGAAGTTGCGCCGCGAGAATGGTTTGGAATACACCCCTGACCAGATTGTCATCGGTAATGGTGCCAAGCATGAACTCTGTAATGCCATCATGGCGCTCGTCAACCCTGGCGATGAGGTCATCATCCCGACGCCCGCATGGGTCAGCTATGTGCAGATGGTCAACCTGGCTGGAGGCAAGAGCGTGCTGTTGCCCTCCAGCATGGAGAAGAACTTCAAGGTGACTGCCGAGGAGCTTGAGGCCGTGATGACCGACAAGACCCGCCTTATCATCATCTGCTCGCCCAGCAACCCCAGTGGTGCCATCTATAACTATGATGAGTTGAAGGCCATCGCTGCCATGCTCGAACGTCATCCCGACGTGATGGTTGTTGCCGATGAGATCTATGAGCACATCAACTATGTGGGCAAGCACGAGTCGCTCGCTCAGTTTGATGCTATCAAGGAACAGGTGGTAATCGTTAACGGTGTTTCCAAGGCTTATGCTATGACGGGTTACCGCATCGGTTACATTGCTGCTCCGCTGTGGGTGGCCAAGGCCGTTACCAAGATGCAGGGCCAGTACACCAGTGGCGTTTCATCGATTGCCCAGAAGGCTGCCGAGGCCGCATATAACGGTTCACAGGATTGCGTTGAGGAGATGCGCGTTGCCTTTGAGCGCCGCCGCAACCTCATCGTGGCCCTCTTGCAGGAAATTCCTGGCCTCGAGCTCAATATGCCGGACGGCGCCTTCTATGCCTTCCCCAAGGTTGAGTATTATTACGGCAAGCGCTGTGGTGACGCCGTCATCAACGATGACAACGACCTCGCCCTGTACCTGCTCAACGAGGCGCACGTTGCGACCGTGGCCGGTAGCGCATTCTGCTGCCCGGGCTACATCCGCTTGAGCTACGCTACCAGCGACGAGAACCTGCGTGAGGCTGCCAAGCGCATTGCTGCCGCCCTCGCCAAGCTCGCCTAGCAATTTATAGTAGACAAGAAACACAAGAAGGACAATTCTATTATTTAGGTTGTCCTTCTTTTCTTTTTTTGTGTTCGATTGTTTAGGAGAGTTGTTGAACGGCCTCGGCTAGTTGTTTCATGCCTTTCTCGAGGATGGAGCGGGGAACGGCAACGTTCAGGCGCATGAAGCCGCTGCCTGCCTTGCCGAACATTGCGCCGTCGTTCAGCCCGAGGCGAGCCTTGTTGACAAACAAATCGATGAGCGCATCGTGATCCAGGCCGAGCCCGGTGCAGTCAAGCCAAACGAGGAAGGAGGCTTGAGGCTTGATGGCCGTGATGCCAGGGATGTGCTCGCGGCAATAGTCCACCACCATGTCGATGTTGCCCTCAATGTACTCCAGGCATTGGGCAAGCCACTCGCCGCCATGACGATAGGCAGCGCGCGTAGCGGTCATCGAGAGGAAGTTGGGCGAGCATTGCTCATTGCTTTCCAGACGGTGGAAGAATGGCTTCCTCAAGTCGGGATTCTTGATTACGCACCACGAGCTCACGATGCCGGCAATATTGAACGTCTTGCTGGGAGCGCCCATCACCACGCCCACAGCGCGGGCATCATCGCTCACGGTAAGGAATGACGTGTGGCGGTACCCTTTCAATACCAGGTCACCATGAATCTCGTCGCTGAAGACCACGACTTGATATTTCCGTGCCAACGCTGCCACCTGGCGTTGCACGTCGGCAGGCCAAGCGATACCGATGGGGTTGTGCGGGTTGCACAAGACCATCATCTGGGGACGCTGCTCCTTGAAAATGCGTTCTAGTCCCTCGAGGTCCATCTTGTAGAACCCGTCTTCGGTCCTTAACAGGCCATTGTTGACCACCATGCGGTTATTGGCCGTGATAAGCATCCTGAAGGGGTGATATACAGGCTCCTGGATAACCACCTTGTCGCCAGGACGGGTAAAGTGGTTCAGCGCAAGGCCGAAACCGTTGACGATGCCCCCGATAAAACAAGCCTCGTCGGTCGTGAACTCCAAGCCGTTGCGCTCGCGTTGCCAGTCAATGATCGACTGCCAGTAGTCCTCGAGGGGCACGCTGTAACCATAGATGGGATGGCCCGTGATGCGGTCCGCTAGAGCCTGGGTGATGTCAGGGCATGCCGCAAAGCCCATGTCAGCAACCCACAAGGGCAAGACATCCTCGCGACCGAACATCTCCTTGCATCGGTCAACCATCACACAACCGGTACCCCGGCGGTCAATCACTCGGTCAAAGTCATATTTCTTCTCCATTTTGGTTCTTCAATTAAGGGTTTTATGTCGCAAAAATAGGCATTTTTGGGGCGGTTGAAGAGAAAAAATCACTTTTTTTCAAAAAAAATCACCAAAATTGTTGGTGGTTCGGAAAAAAGCAGTACCTTTGCAGTCGCAATTGAACAAACGATGACTCCGTAGCTCAGTTGGTAGAGCAATTGACTCTTAATCAATGGGTCGTGGGTTCGAGTCCCACCGGGGTCACGAGAAGGAAAGCCAAATGACTTGTAATGAGCCGTTTGGCTTTTTCGTTGTGTCACCCGTTGGCTTTCTCCCCTACCATCTGCTTGCCGAGGAATCAACCTCAAGGTTACCATCATAGGAATGGAATACCTGTTTATACCTCAGTCAGCAGGAATGCCAGATATAATGGCATCGTCAACAACGCTTCGTTGCGCCCGATGTTGTAATTGCCCAATTTGATGGCGCTCGTGACGTGATATTTTTCGGGATGTTTCAATACTGTTCGCAGGGATTTGGCATTGCCTGTCGTTGCTTTACATTCTACAGGAGTGCATTGGCCTTTATAACGGATTAAGAAATCCAGTTCCACGCCGCTATTTTTATGATAATAATAGAGTTTGCGACCCATCTTGCCAAAGATGTCGGCTACAAGATTTTCAATGATGGCACCTTTATAACTGAGCAGATTGCCCTCCAAGATGCTTGACTGGGTACCTTCTTCCAGCATTGATACGAGCAAACCAATATCAGCCATATACACTTTAAACTCACTTTGGATCCTGTTCCCGTCAAGAGGCAGCTCAGTGATTGAAGTGTTATAGCATCGGCGAATGATACCCGCATCTTCAATCCACTGCAAGCTTCCTGTGTAGTCACGTCCTCGTCCTCCGGGACGAACCACGGTGTAGTTGAATTTCTTGTACTCACGTGCCAGTTGTGCTGGTATCGACTCAAAACACTCACGAATGCGTGATTTGTCAGCAGGAAGAGCATACTTCACCATATCTGCTTTATAATCATCAACGATACGCCTCTGCACGGCAAGCACCTTTCCAATCTGCCTCGTCTCCATGAATGTGGAAATGACCTCTGGCATACCGCCCACAACGATATATTGATTCAGCAGGTCGCTGAAACGGTCATGCAGAGCTTCTTCAACTGGAGTTTCGTTGTTCAGGCATTTCTTCAGGTAGTCAATGTGTACGTCCTTGATGCCGTTAGCCCATAACCACTCCTCGAAGTCCATGGGGTACATACTGACAATGTCCTCAAACCCGACCGGAATTGAGGCTTCTTCTTCCTCGGCTCTCTCTCCAGGTGTCTTGTAACCGTTGACACCAAGCAGAGATCCCGTACAGATGACTTCATAGCGCCCATCCAGGTGAAAGTATTTCAGCGAGCCTCTTGCCCTGGGGCAATCTTGTATCTCGTCAAAGACAAAGCAAGTCTTACTTGCCTCCACTTTGACGCTTGGCATGGCAGCAGTGATGCGCATGATGATAGAATCCACATCCAGATTTGGTGTGAAGAATTTCTTATACTCAGGATGTTCACGAAAATCCAGATAGACAACGTTTTTAAAATGCTTGCTAGCAAAATCCATCACGCTGCTGGTTTTGCCACACTGACGAACACCTTTCACAACTAGGGGTTTGTGAGAGCCATCATCCAACCATGATTGAAACACCTTTTCTATCTTTCGTTTATACATATAAACACATTTTAATGCCCACTTTTTCAGTAATTGCACACATTTTACTGCCGACTTTCGGCGCAAAGTTACACATTTTTTGATAAATCAACACGAAAAAAGGCCCAAAATAAAGAAACCGTGATGAACGCTCTTTATGGGTGGTTGTCAAAAATGTCAACCGAGATTAGCACTTAATGGCACACGATGACATGGTGCCAACATTAGAAATTCATGGGAATCAGGCGGTTATAGTGTCAATTGCTGTCAAGCTATATTATGAGTCGGAGCCCACCGGGGTCACCAAAAGGAAAGCCAAATGGTTAGTAATGAGCCGTTTGGCTTTTTTGTTGTGAGTCATCTTGGGTTGTGTCTTTATATCAGGCTCAGCATATATATCGGTAGCAGGATTGTGTCTCCATCTCGTCTCAAGGCCTTGGTATAGACGACATAGCGCTTGTCGATGCGAGAGGAGAATTTTGCGCAAAAAGCATCTAGAGAAGTGTGGGATTTATAGCTTGATGATTTTACCTCTATGGGACAAATCTTTGCTCTGCGGGAGAGTAGAAAATCGACTTCACAGTTATGGCGATCGTCCTTTGCCCAAGTGTAAAAATACAACCTGTTGCCACTGCTACGCAGTATTTGGGCTGCCAAGTTTTCATAGACATAGCCTAAATTGGCGGGGAGCTTGTCTGACAGCAGTTTGTCGTACAGCATGTTCTCGGTAAACTGCTTGTCCCAGAATGCTAGTGTCACCATCAATCCCGTGTCACCCACATATATCTTTTGCCTGCTGCGATCTTCGCTGAACGGCAATCCCACTTGTGGGTCAGTTGTATGGTAGGAAATGTTTACAGTCTTGCTTTCCTCCAATGCGATAAGCAGATCTTCCATCTTTTCTGCACCAACTCCCTTGATGACTGAGGTAGGATAGAATCTACCCACTCCTCTAGCCAACATCTGAGGTATGGCACCATACAGTCTGCCTATCTTGCCAGTCTTGTCAATCTTGCGGAAATCATCGAAATAAAGTTTGAGTATCTTGCGTTTAACGGCGTCAACAGCCCTAAAATTCTTGGTTTGTAGGTATTCACTCACAGCCTGTGGCATACCGCCCACCAGCATATACAAACGCAGATCGCGCATATAGCGGCGATTGATTTCATCATCCATCGTGCGGTTGCTATCTAGGAGTTGGCGCAGCAAGGGAATCGAAGCCATATCGCCTAAAGCCCAACGGAACTCCTCATAGTCCATCGGGAACATCTCCAAGCGGTCTTCTTCGCTGGGTATAGTGATGTTCTCGGTGTTTCTCCTGATACTGATTAAGGACCCCGTTTCTATATAATCGTATCTTCCGTCTTGGACTAGATATTTGATGGCTTGGCGAGCCTTGGGGCATTGCTGTACCTCGTCAAAAATAATTACCGACTCTCGCTGGTAGAGTGTCGTGTGATAAGCGCTTTGCAGATAAAGAAAGATGTAGTCCAAGTCCATCAAATCGTCAAACAGCGCTTTGATGCGAGCAGATGCTTTGTTGAAATCGATGAGGATATATGACTTGTATTCACGCTTTGCAAATGCTTCTACTATAGTGGATTTACCAATGCGTCGTGCACCCTCAATGAGTAATGCACTCTTGCCAGCATTGTCCTGCTTCCATTGCAGAATCTGACTATAGATTTTACGCTGAAAAATATTATCCATAATTGAAAATTAATTATTTGCTGCAAAGTTACTGATTATCTTTTATATATGCAACAATTATTGATGCAAGAACTATCTATCCCGTCATTTTATTTTTTAAAAACCATAACGTTCCCCAATATTTTTTCATCAAAAATTCTATCAATCCCCGTTTTTTGTCCAGCAGGCAAATATAAAAGACTCAGAATTAAGTTAACACTATAATGAATCAGAGCCCAACGGGGTCATGAGAAGGAAAGCCAAATGACTTGTAATGAGCCGTTTGGCTTTTTCGTTGTGTCAACCATTGGCCTATTTCCCTGCGGGGCTAATGCTAATTACACGAATAATACGAATTGATAAAAAACAATAGTCAGATTGACGCCCAAGGCGTTACCGCTGCGGGCAGATGGTCGTTTCTTCGAGGTAGGATTGTCCCAGTCCTTCCTCGAAATCTGCGATTAAGTGAGTGCAATGTCAAACTTGTTTGAACATTGCTGAACGAGAGAAGATTATGCAATACGGCTTGTGGCAGGACTATGGCACGGGGCGCGAGACGCCCCGTGGCAACTCCGGCGATCTTGGCAGAGCCAAGCGTCGTCAGCGCCGCCGCTGGTTCAGCCGCAAGTATTATGCCTCAGTCATGCGACTGAAGGAGTTCTATGAGGAGAACGTAGGAGAGGCCTTCGCAGGCATCATGAGTGATTTTGCCCGGCGTGCAAATTCCAGGACGCAAAGCGGCTCGGTTTGAGAAATATGGGTTATCTTTGCGGTGATATTTACACTGGTTAATTTAATGATTCTTTGCGAATGATAGATTATCTATATTATTGTTATGATGTAAGGATAAAGAGGCTAGAGAGGAAATACCGTAACAAAAAATGGGCTTATACTCCGGTTGATTCGGGAGGCTCTTATGTTGCAATACTACTTACTATACTTCTTTTTCCCATTATTTTATTTTTAGTTGGATCATTAATTGGATTATTTGGTGATGTCTCGAAATGGATTTTAATACTATTCTTAATAATCCTAATGATTCCATTCGCTGTAATGGATCATTATTTCAATAAAAAAGAATTCCATCAACGTGTCTATAGGAAGTATAAAAGCAAAGACATCTATATTCTACCCATGTGGATTTTATATTCGATGTACTTTGTCTGTACGGGTATAGGTATTCTACTGATACCATTATTACATAATATTTTGAATCGGATATAAGAACGTAAGCATAACAAAAACTTATGACTCTTATGAGAAGCAAACTATTTATTTTTTTGGCAATTGCTATATTGGCTCAAATCAAAACTTTGGCAGCTGATGCTATGTCTCCTCAAGTGTTTAGAGATACCGTTATAGTCCAGGTGCCATCGGACTCC
>CACYQB010000005.1 GCA_902776435.1 uncultured Bacteroidales bacterium
CCTTCTAAGCTGTGGGTCTTGGGTTCGAATCCCAACAGGATCACGCTTCCAATTTAGGCGCTGAAATTCAGAGATTTTTCAATGAATTTCGGTGCCTTTTTTCTCTATAATAGTTTTGTACTTTACAGGCGGGAGAGGACTCCCCCCTCTTAGAGGGGGAGTTGCTAACGTGCTGATTGACTGATTGTATTTTCGTCTAGTTCACGATAAATATGAAATAAGACGGCGATTGCCGTCTTTTTTAGATAATTGCTTGGCTTGCGTATCGTAGATATACGTTTTTCCGGTTCTCGGTCAAGAGTGTCAATTCTGGGTGTCAAGCACGGCACGCACGGTAAACCCTTCGTAGCGGAAACCGGATTGGAGGTACCAGTGGTCGCCCGGTATGCCGATATATTGCGAGCCCGAGAAGAAGCCTAGGCCGAGGGAGCAGGTTGAGTCATAATCGAGCGTGCGTGACCAATAGTAGCCCCCAGAGCCAAAGGAGCTGTTGGGGGAATCAAACTTGGAGTCCGCTGAGGGCAAGAACATGGTGTTGCCATTGGGACCAGTGACCAACATGCCGTTTACACCATTGAGCTGGGTCCACTTCCAAGTGCAACTGTCACACAGTTCTTGAATTTGCTCCCACGAAGGCATGCGGCCACCAGGATAATGGGCACAGGCGGCATCGTCCTCGGGATCCAACTCCGTCTTGTTGTCCACAAAACCGTTGTAGCCAAGAGAACTTTCCTCGCAGTACTTCGTCAGCGTTTCTTCGTTGCCGTTGCACCACTTGTAGGTGCTCCAGTCATAGTAGTCCTTGGGCTCGGTCTCGCCCCAGGCGAAGTAGTCACCAAATTCCTCGGGGGCCCTTGCGCCCACGTTGCACGTCGCCCACAGCGTGCCGCTAGGCAGTCCCAGGTCGACATATCCATCTAAGTTAGCAGGTACCTCGAAGGACTGCTCAACAGCCTCACTATTTTGCATACCCTCACCATAGCCATAGCCCGATACCACGATGGTCTGTTGCTTATAAGTTTGGGTAACTGTATAGGGCAGTGTTATCTCCTCACCGTTAATAAATGCCTTGTAACTGTTCGGGCAGGTTGCGGTGATTGTGAAGCTTTCGTTCATAGCGAAAACAGGAGCCTTAGCCACAGGCATTGGCCCATCATCTCCACATGATGTAAGAGATGCCAGTCCTGCAGCAAACGACAATAATAGAATAAATAGCTTAATTGTTATCATTGTGTGAATCATTTAATATTAAATTGTGAATTCTAATTAGGTGATATCTTGTTTAAATATCATTGTGCGTTGCAAAGGTAGCAAAAATTATTGCTAAACACTTCATTTTAAAATTTTTTCGGTGATTTGGATAAATCGTACAATCGCTCGCTGAGACAGGCGATAATTTCTTTTAGCCCACACTTCAACAACCTCAAAAAAAATGAAGACGAGACTGGCACCTCTTCGGTGTCAGCCTCGTTGCTTCTCTTCCAGACTCGCTGTCGGTTTGATTGTGCCGCCTCGAGGGCACAGTCTCCCTTGTGGGATGAGCTATTTCTTAGAGGCACGCACTGGGCGCACCGCGAATCCGTTGCTGCGGATGTGAGAGAACAAGTAAACACTCTCCCATTCGAAGTTGCGGAAGTAAAGGCCGGACGGGTAGCCGGAGTCGAGGGTGCGCGACCAATATGCGCCGATGGATTGCACGTTGTTGAGTGAATTGTCACCACGATAGTCTGTAGCAGGCAAGAACAAAGTGTTTCCGTTGGGGCCAGTAACTAACCGGCCGTAAACACCATTCCTCTCAACCCATTGCCACGTACATCTTTCAATCAGTTCTTGCTGTTGATCCAGGGTGGGCATACGCCACATCGGGCCCCAGTTCACGTAGGCGGCATCATCCTCAGGAAGCAGCTCGGTCTTATTGTCAACGGTGCCATATTTGTCATCGGTGCAATATTTTGTCAACTTGTCGCTGGAACTGTTGTACCACTTATAGTTATCCATATCATATATCTCCTTGGGAGCAGTCTCTCCCCAGGCGAAATAGTCGCCCATGTCCTCGGGAATGGTGGCACCGATGTTGCACGTTGCCCACAACGTGCCACTGGGCAGGCCCAGATCCACATACTCATGATTATCAGGAATCACTGGCTCATCTTTATCTTTATCGTCACCACATGATGAGATGAAAACGAAAGGCAGTGCAATGGCCATTAACAAAAGAATCTTCTTCATAAATAAATGAAAGCAAAAATAATATTGATAGGATAAATCAAAGTGCTTCTTTTAGTGTTCTGCTTTTGATTTGTTACGCTATCATAACGAACCAGTTGTTCCTTATAGTATCACCGCAACCCATTTTTTAGATTTTTTATAAGATTTTACCGCCTATTAAACACTCACTTTCTTTTTGGCTTCGGGAACAGATTGTTCATGTTGAATTGGCAGGTGATGGAAGGACTTTTTTTAAAGGCGTGCTATATAATTCCCTCACGCTCAACAATGAATAGTAATTTTCATTGTATTCACTTAATCAGAATTTTGCTGCCCGTTAATGGTGAGTATTATAAAGAAATAGCGGTTAATTTGCCACAAAGGTAAATCAACCGCATTGACCTTGAAAAGACGATAATTATCTATGGGCTTTGATTGAATGGCCACATACGCAAGGAGCATTCATACAATTACATTTTCGCCTTTCATAATGCTTGCAGGAACACCGCGTGCATGCTCCATGACCGGTATAAATGCTTATTGGTGCGTCCTTCGGATCTTCCCTATAGGTGCTTACGGACGGGACATACAGTCCGTATCGTGGCGCAGGGCTCTGTGTTTCTGGTTTCGACACATAGATCGTACATGACGATAGGAGTATACATGCTACTGCTACTATTAGCAAGGCCGATATGTTTTTATGAGTTTTCATATTAGTTGTATTTTGTGTCCGGCTTATTCATATCCACAGGACTGGTAAAACGTACTGTTTATTTGCTATTTATTAGATGTGAAATGCCGCAAAAGGTTGAATAGCGTTTGGCTCACAATAGACCAACACAAAGATTGAATCGACAAACCCGACCGCGACCTGCTGCCCTTTTTAAAAAACGGTTGGGTTACCACGAGGATAATCCAACCGCTTGTAGCTCTTAAAAGACGCTTAGCGACGTATTAGTTCATTTATACTCTCCTAGTTCTTCAACCGCTTGATGTCTTGAATAGAGCGTAAGAATTGTCACCTATATCCAAGTCACAAACGAGGTTTCAGCGCTCTTTTTATTTGTTGATAAACATCAAGACCTGCTGTGCGATTGACCTCATTCCTTTTACCGTGGGATGATTCTGTTTCTTGTCTATGTCTTTTAGCTCGATATATGGAATGTCGTAATGGTTACAAATAACTTTGGTCGATTCCTTAAAATCCTTATCCAGTATGTCATTGATGAGAAAGAAGATTCTGACATTGGGATACCTCTCCTTTGCCTGCTGGAGCAGGTAAGCCAATGCAGGACGATAGGTGAAGAAGTCGGCCTGAGCGAAATTATCATATTGATAATCGCCCAATTCTGCCCCAGCCCAGTCGTCATTGGTGGCTCCAAAGATGAAAATCACATCAGGGCTGCCCAGGCGCGGCAATCGGGTGACAAACGACCTGTAACTGTAATCTTCATTGTTGTATCCGTGGTTGCTGACCGTTGCACCGCTGTAAGAGTCAATTTTCTCAATGAGGCAGCCAGCCTGATTGATGACCTGCCACCACCAGGTCTGAGTGACATTGTCCACATCAGTTCTTGAAGTGTCGGCCGGGGTATAGTACCATGTCTCGTTTCCCGCAGGTATATACCCCTGAAAAGTCGAGTAAGAGTCACCCAAAACGGAAACTCGTTGCCGGTTCTGTGCACTGGCGAACAGCGGAATCATCAGAATGAGAAGCAATATTCTCTTCATAACTAATAAAGATTGATGTTATTAAAGATACAAATGTAGCGAATATTTTTTGCAAAACAATCAATTTCTCTTAATTTTTGGTTATTTGGAGAAATCGTTCCCGCGCGGCAATGCTCATGCAAGCCTGGCATTACGCTCACTTAATCACGTTTTTATTGATCATGAGGCGCTGGAACTTGTCCTGAGCCAAGTTTTCCGTTTATCGTCAGTATCATAAAGAATAACGGTTGATTTGCCGCAAAGGTAAATCAACCGCGTATGACGGGAAAAGACGGGGATTATTTATTCTCAATGAGTTCTCGTAGCTGCTCTCTTATTTCCTCATCTTTACGATAGGGACGATTATAACCGCTTTTATACATCAAGAAAACAATGAATCCAGCGAAGACAATCCCTAATGTGGACGACCAAGAACTCATGTCTTGCTTGATAAAAGCAATGATTAATTCATTGGCAATCAGTGCAATCCAAGCGACAATTCCAAGTATCATGTCTTTTCGAGTTGTCTTATTAAAGTCGTTCAACAAGCGCTCAGGAGAGTCAATACTCTCAACTCTCTTGTAAAACAGGTAATAGGACAAAGCAGCCCATATTCCCAAACAACAGATCAATGTCCAGAATGTGAAAGGTAAACAGTCTTCAATATGATGTATATTTGGCTTAGGTAGAAGGATGAGCAGTAACACAATGATCACAAAGACTATCAAAATACCATAGAAATAGCGTTTTGCTCTAGATTTACACTTGTCCTTGAGCATCTCGAACAATTCTGTTCGACCGAGGTTGTCTAATTCCTTTGTTTCCATAATGTCTCGAATTTGTTTGGTTATTAATTTACTCCTTAGACGCACATGATTACCAAAAACTACACAAAAGTAGCAAAAATTTCTGATAAACTCTCATTTTCTTTTAGATTTCGGTGATTTATTGTTCATAAGGCGCTGGTACTCGTCCTGACTTTTATAATTTTGGAAAAGTTGCTCAACCGATTAGACCTTGAAAAGACGGGGAATGAGGTTACTCTTCCCCAATGAGTTCTTGCAGACGACGGGTGATATCCTCATCACCGTAGCCTACAGAATATTTACCGCGTATTAATCTGTAAATATGCTCTGTAGCGGCGACTAAGACGATGATCCAGCCAATCACTTTCATAATACCCGAAGCAGAGGAAAAAAAACAGAAACAAGCAAACCACCCGCAAAATATCAATTGTCCTATCGTCCAGATGATACTTTTGTCTTTAACGTACTTTTTGAACTTGTTCAATAGCTGTTCTGGAGTGCCGAGACCGTCGATGGTTTTTAAAAAGCTGTGAGATTTTAGAACCCACCAGCCTGACACAAGTACATATAAAAATAGCGTCAAGAAGTAAACAAAATCTTCTATTGTCCAAAGGCGAGAACGCTCAAAAGTTATTACCATTGTCAAAAATATCAGGAAAAGTATCAAGAGAACCAACCCAACCCAGAAATGAGTTTTCGCTTTTTTCTTGCACTTGTCCTTGATAACATCCAGCCACTCTTCTTTGTTAATCAAATATAAATCTTCCAGTTTCATAATGATATGTTGTTAAAATTATTCGTTTAACAAAAGAAAGTCATCATACGATCACAGCTAATTTTCTTTTATCGCAAATATAGCCACTTTTCTTCTAATGACAACTATAAAGAACAGAAATTGATTAAAAACAGTAAAGTAACACTCCTTATTCTTTTAGATTTTGATAAAAATGGATAAGCCTTAACCATTAAAGCCACGTCCTTGCGTGTGATCATCCCGAAGATGTCGAGGTTCTGCGGACAGTCTGCCAAGGGCAGTTCGATCTCCATGCTGTAGTCATCGGCATCGGTGAAGATGCGGTTCTCCGATACATACTCTATCGAGGACCCCTTCTTCAGCGCTGCCTGTTTTAGATAAACTTGGCTGCGCCTCAGCAAATCGAGCAAGCTCGTTTGTCTTCGACTTGCACAAGTTTTCCGTTTATCGTCAGTATCATAAAGAATAGCGGTTGATTTGCCACAAAGGTAAATCAACCGCCTATGAATGGAAAGGACGCAAATTCTGGAAAAACTAATTGACTTCAATAAAGTCGTAACACTTTGTGTTTGAACCCTTAACTAAATCCCGAAGTTTTCCATAGTCTTCACTCTCAATACATTTAACAACAAATCTATGTGCTGTACTGTAATATCTATCAGATAATTCGTCCCACACTGTTGACTTTATATTAAATGCCCCAAATACGGAACTATCAATCTCGACTCTGAATCGTTTGCCCTTAACTAATTCATAGAATTCATCAGGGTTCAAATCAGGAATTTCTTTGACTGTACCGTCATGAAAAGTTATTGTTCCGTCATGAAATTCAGTTGATAAATTGTCATCCAAAAAATACATATTCAGTTGAGAAAACCAAATATGCCAATTTGAGTCATTATTGATTTCAAATATAGCATTATTCTTCGTACGAGAAAAGCCAGTAAAACTAACTATCTCTCCAGCTATAAAAAAGCGCTTTTCTCCATCCCACCCCTCGCCAAATCTAGTATTTTTTGCAATAGCGATCACTTTTGCCCTTTCAATCTGTTCTTTTTTCATATCATTCAAAATATTAAATCCGATACACAAACCTTAATAATATAATATTTTATTATGCAAAGATACATTCTTTTCTTTATTTTCTCAACTTTTTCGGTGGTTTTATTGTTCTTGAGGCGCTGGTATTCGTCCTGCGCCTGTTTTATGCCCTTGTCGCCGGTCACGGTGCCCGCGGTGACAAAGGGCTCGTCCAATCAATCGCTCGTTGAGGCGGGCGATATCTCTCGCTCGCAGCAGCTGTCTCTAGCTCCATCTCGCTCTGGACGAGGCTGGAGATTTGGCTGAAGATGGATGACATGCCCGAAGTGAGGGTTTCGACACTCTTGGTGACGGCCTGTAGCGATGCTGCTTGTGACAAGGTGGGATTTGGCCAAATTAAATATAAATAACTTCTGATATGCGGGGTTTTTCGAAATTTAATGGTAAATTTGTACGTTTATAGGGTAATTAAAAATGAAAATAGCCATACAACTGTATTTGATGACGGCATCCGCGCAATCCCATGTTGGGCACAACCGCTTGGATTGAGAGCGACATCAAGTCGTTTGAGGCAGCAAAGCCTTATCTTGAGAAAACCGGTCAGCTCGGTCTTGTCCTCGAACCCAAGAGCACGGTAAAAGAGATTCTGCCTGGTGGCAAGGGCCACAACAAGTTCATGACTTGGCTCAAACGTGTGGAGGCATTCATCCTCTCGCTCACCACGTGGGACGGCCGTCCTGTTCCTGTTATCTTCCGTCCCTGGCATGAATACAACGGCGGATGGTTCTGGTGGGGCAAGGGTAATTGCACCGACGAGGATTTCCTGCTCTTGTGGAATCTTACTCAAGATGAGCTCAACAAGAGCCTGTCCGAGTCCATCGTGTGGAGTTGCTCGCCCAACTTGGGTGTCAATCCGCAGGAATTCTATAACCGTTGGCCTGGTGACGAGCGTGTTGATTTGCTAGGTCTTGACGCCTATCAGTGGGGTACCGAAGAAGATTTTGTCAAGCAGTGTAACGCCGATATGGACTTCTTGGATGCCTATGCCCAGGAGCATGGCTTATTACTGGCATTCACCGAGTGCGGCTACGTGAATTCGCCCAATGCCACTTGGTGGAGCCGCGTGTTGCTGCCCATCATGGAGAAACACCATCCCTGCTATTTCCTGCCGTGGCGCAACTTCAAGCGTGAGCACTTTGGCGCAGCGCCAGGCATCGCCACAGCCGATGATTTCAAGCAAATGGCAAAGAACAAGAAAATCCTCTTTGTCAAGGACATCAAGAAGGTGAAGTAATTCAACAGTTAATAGATAATAGATAAGAGATAAGAGATATTCTATAATAAAGAAAGCCGGCAGCACAGTTTGCCGGCTTTCTTTGTTGATGGTTCAAAGCAATACCAACTGCATCTCTAGCGGATTATCCTTGAATATGAACTCTGCCAATCGCCCGATGGTGATAAAGATCCCTCACACCTGGGAGTGAAGTGACCCCAAAACGTTGGATAATTTAATTCCAGGTTCTAGACAACAGGTAGTCAATAAGGGCGGTGACGTCGGCGATGTTGACATCGCTATCGCCATTGCAATTAACAGCTGCCAGGTTAATGCCCGATTCATCACCGCTCAACAGATAGTCGATCAGAGCCGTCACATCGTTGATATTCACGCTACCGTCACCATTCACGTCACCGCGCAGGATGGTTGGTTTCTCGCTGAAGTAGCCGGGGTTGCTGGGGCCTCCATCGATGTGGGCATAGTCCGCACCCACGTGATTAGCGTCGTAGGCCGTCCCCTGACCACCCACCAGGCTAGTGCAGTCATTGAACACATTTCTAGAGATTGCCTGGGCCATGTCATTCAGCCTCCAGCCATCTCCCACGTAGATGGTGCGCAGGGCGCTGCAGCTCTTGAACATCTCGGTCAAATCCGTCACATTGGAGGTATTGAAACTGCTCAAATCCAGGCTCGTCAATTTATAGCAGCGGCTGAACATGGCATCCATACGCGTCACTTCGCTGGTGTTCAGGTAGTTCATTCCAGTGATGGATTCAAGTTTCCTCATTTCGTAGAACCAGTAGCTGGTGAACGTCGGGCGGACTTCGGCGAACGAGGGGTCGAAGGCCACTTGGGTCACTTTAGCATTAGTGCCATCGCTAGCCCAACCGGGTTCGACAGCGCCAGCGTTCAAGGCGTAGGTCGTGCCCGTTCGGCTACTGCGATAGTAGTCGTGGTAGAACGTCAGTGTCGTGTTCTCGGCCGTATAGCAGGCATAGGTCTGGGGCGCGATATAGCTCAAGTAGCCCGGGTCGCTGGCGCCGCCGTCGATGTGGGCGTATTCTTTGTCGATGTGGTTGTTGTCGTAACTCGTGCCTTTGTCGCCGGCCAGGTCGATACAGTCATTGAACATTTTCCCGGATTCGGTCACAGCCGCTGTGCTCCAACCGTCGCCCACATAGATGGTTTTCAGACTGACACAGGCATGGAACATAGAATCCATGGCTTCGACATTGGCTGTCTTGAAGGTGCTCAAGTCAAGGCTTGTCAAATATACGCAGAGAGAGAACATGTTTGACATGCTGGTCACCTTGTCTGTGTAGAAATGACTCAAGTCCAGGCTCGTCAATTCATGGCAGTCACGGAACATATAATCCATACGTGTCACCTCACTGGTGTTCAAATACTCCATGCCCTCGATGGGTCGAAGCAACGTCATACCGCGGAACCAAGCGTAGGTGGTCGTCGGGCGAGCCTCAGCGAACGACGGGTCAAACACTACCTTCGTTACATTGGCGCTGATGCCATCGGTGCGCCAAGCGGTTTCGTTGTTTTCTGTGTTCAGGTCGTAGGTCTTGCCTGGGCGAGGACCGCGCCGGTTATCGTAGTAGAACGTCAGTGTCGCGTCCTCGGCCGTGTAGCAGGCATAGGGGGCAGGAGTGATGTCGCTCAAGTAGCCCGGGTCGCTTGTGCCTCCGTCGATGTGGGCGTATTCTGATCCGATGTGATCCCGGTCATAGGTCGTGCCTTTGCCACCTACCAGGTCCGTACAGCCATAGAACATATCGTCGGTATCGTCCACAGTCTCGGTGCTCCATCCGCTACCGACATAGATGGTTTGCAGATTGACACACATAGAGAACATATAATCCATGGCTTCCACCTTGGCTGTATTGAAGGTGCTCAGGTCAAGGCTCTTCAGTTTCTGGCAGTAGGAGAACAAGCCAGGCATGCGTGTCACCTTGTCGGTGTTGAAATGACTCAAGTCAATGCTCGTCAAGTCACTGCAGTCATAGAACATATAATTCATAAGAGTCACCTCACTGGTGTTCAGATACTCAAGGCCCTCGATGGATTTCATCCACTGCATGCCGTAAAACCAACCGTAGGTGGTCGTCGGGCGGGCCTCAGCAAACGACGGGTCAAAGACCACCTTCTTCACTATATCGTTGGTGCCATCATTTCTCCAACCAGAATTGTTGTTTCCCACGTTCAGGTCATAGGTCTTGCCCTGGCGCGTATTGCGTTGGTTATCGTAGTAGAACGTCAGCGTCTTGTCCTCCGTCGTGAAGCAGGCATAGGGCCCAGGAACGATATCGCTCAAATAGCCCGGTAAGCCATCTTTGCCGTCGAGGTGGGCATAAGCCTTATCCACATGGTCGGCATCGTATGGGGTGCCCTTGCCGCCCAACAGGCTGGTGCAGTTATAGAACATGTCGGTAGATCTGGTTACAGCCGCTGTGCTCCATTCAGTACCGACATAGATGGTCGTCAGATTGGTACATACATTGAACATATAATCCATGGCTTCCACATTGGCCGTGTTGAAGGTGCTCAAGTCAAGTACCGTCATACCGGTGCAACGGGAGAACATGCCAGACATGCTAGTCACATTGGCTGTGTTGAAATAACTCAAGTCAATGCTCGTCAATTTATAGCAGGCATGAAACATATAATCCATGCGCGTCACCTCGCTGGTGTTCAGGAAGCGCATTCCAACGATGGATTCCAGGTTACGCATTTCGTAGAACCAGTGGTAGGTCGACGTCGGGCGGACATCAGCGAACGAGTGGTGAAAGGCTACCTGCTTCACATAGGCATTGTTGCCATCGGTGACCCAACCCGGCTCGGTGGCGCCATCGTTCAAGTCATAGGTCGTACCTACACAGACACTGCGGTCGTTGTCGTAGCAGAACGTCAGCGTATTGGCCCCCGGCGAGTACCAGGCATAGGCCTCCTGGGCGCTGGCGCCAAGGGCACACATCATGGCCCCCACCAGGACGAACAACCGAAAAAGTAATGATTCTTTTTTCATATTATAGCAATTAAACATGTGAATATTGTAATTTTGCCGCAAATTTAATAAAAATAACTGTTTCAACCCACAAGTTTTTCTTGCCACTGTGTTAGGCTTTCACGATCATTCCTAGCTCCAGGGCTTGAGGCCTAGGAACATTTGAGCAAGGTCGATGTCTTTGTTGAAGTCGTTGATGAGCGTTTCGCCCTGATCTAAGCGGCCAATGGCTTCCATGCCTTCGCTGGAGAGTTCAAAGTCAAAGATGTCCAGATTGCTTGCCATGCGCTCCTTGTGCGATGTCTTGGGCACCGGCATGATGTCTTGCGACACTAACCAGTTGAGGGCCACTTGGGCGTTGGTTTTGCCATATTTCGCTCCGATGGCCTTGAGTGTCTCGTTTTCAAAGAAACCGTGTCGGCCTTGTGCCAACGGTCCCCATGCCATGAGCCGGGTGCCATAGTCCCTGATGAGTGCACGCATGGCCCGTTGCTGGGCAAACACATGAGTCTCGAGCTGCAGCACAGCGGGCTTGACGTCCATGTGCTCGGCGATGTCGATAAAACGCACGTTATAGAAGTTGCTCAATCCGATGGCCCTTGCCTTGCCGGCTTGATAGGCTTTTTCCATAGCCCGATAGGTGCCATAGCAGTCACCATAGGGCTCATGCACCAGCAGCAGGTCAACATAGTCGGTGCGCAGTTTGCGGAGCGACTCCTCGATACTTAGTGACGCACGCTGCTCGCCGGCGTTGCTGATCCACACCTTGGTGGTGATGAACAGCCTGTCGCGCGGGATGCCGCACTTCTTGATGGCAGCGCCCACACCTTCTTCATTCTTATAGTCTTGGGCCGTGTCGATGCTGCGGTAGCCCATCTCGATGGCGTCCAGCACGCAGCGTTCGCATTCGGCAGGTGAGAGTCTGAATACGCCAAATCCCAGCGCGGGCATCTCCACGCCATTGTTCAGTTGAATTGTTTTCATACGGGTCACATTTGGGTTACTGTTGATGGCAAAGGTAATGATAAATATCCGCTTTTGTCCCGTTAAAATAAGGAAATAATAAAGATGTGCCTCTGAACCCTGCGGGGCTAATGCGAATTTCACGAATTTAACTAATTTGATGCTAGGAGTTTTAACCTGGAATCAGCGCGATAAAGAAAAGAAGACGGAAGACAATAAACATCCGCACTCCGGTAAAGACTGGAATGCGGATGCTTCCCTAAAGCCTAAAACCTATTTTTGAGGTTTTCCGTTTTTTCCACGTTTTCCACACGCACGAATAACATGAATGTCCACCCTAACTTTGCGGCGGTGAAAGTTTATTCATCAAACTTTCACCGCCGCAAAGTTAGGGTGAACATTTATGGACATTCAATGCCTCACTAAACTCTAAACTGCGAGCAACGCGAGCATTACCAACTGCCGCCTAGCAGGTAGTCAATCAGGGCGGTAACGTCGCTTATGGTCACGTTGGTGTCACCGTTGCAGTCGGCAGCGGGATTATTGATGGTGCCGCCGCCCAACAACAGGTCGATCAGAGCCGTCACGTCGCTGATGGTCACGCTGCCGTCGCCGTTCACGTCACCACGCATTGCAGCACTGCCCAGGCGGACATTGTCGATGGCAAAGAAGTCGCCATTGGGGTTGACGCTGTTATCCTTGGTGTAACTCCAGGTCAGCGTGTGGGTGCCGGCAGGCACTTGGGTCGTATAGGTTATCCAATCGGCATTCTGTAAAGCGCCCCAAGTAAACTCCTCACTGCCATCGATGGAGAAGGCACACTTGTCCCAGTAGGTCTGGCTACCTTCACCCCACGCCTTGTAGTCAAACGACAGGGGTGTGGCCTTGTCAACAGTGACGGTCGCCGTCACTGCCGATGAACTGGAAGCAACGCCCGCATTGCCCGATTGGGCATAGATGCGGCCATCCTCTTCCATCACCTGCCAGGGATAAGTGCCATCGGTAGTGAAGTGGAGGTTACCTCCCTCGACATTCAGAGCAGCGTTGAGTGACGGCGTTAACCGCAGATCTCTGATCTCAAAATAGTCATACGAGGAGTTGACGCTGCTATCTTTGGTATAACTCCACTCCAGGGTGTGGGTGCCAGGCTCCAGGTCAATGCTGAATGAGTTCTCCCAAAGATAGTTTACTTCATTGAGATATCCATAGCAGAACTGCTGAACACCATCGATGGTGAACACGCATTTGTCATAGGGCGTATTTACACCCTCGCCCAATGCCCTGAAATCGAAGGATAGCGTGGAAGTAGCAGTCACATTAACGGTTGCCATCAACACCGAATTGCTGTTGTGAATCGACCTGTTGCCGGAGCGTAATGAAATACCCACTTCATCGACCACCGTCCAGAGATAGTCGCCATAGGAGTCTAACGTGAATTTGTCAGTATCAATGCCAGCTTTCTCGGCCAGATAGTCGCCAATGGTCTTGACCGTGGTAAACCGGCTCCAGTTCTCGGCGGCCTTATAGGCATTGACACGACCGGCGGGAACCACAAGCGTAGCATCATTATACTCATTTACACTGAACGTGTGACCCTCGACGCTGGGTGGTGTGGTAGCGCGACAGATGATGGCATTACACCAAATGGAGAGGGCATAATCGCCGATGCTGGTCACCCCACTGCCTATCGTCACCTCTTCCAATTCCATGCAGCCGTCAAACGCCCTTTCGCCAATCGTGGTCACAGAATTGGGGATGACCACACGAGGCAGTTTTTCGCACCGAGAGAAAGCGTAATCCTCGATTGTGGTCACCGAGCGCGGTATAGTAACACGTTCCATACGATAACAGCCATAGAAACAGCTGTTGGGGATGGTGGTCACCCCGTTAGGAATCACCACACTACGCAAGTTTTCGCAGTAGCCAAAAGCAGCAGGAGCAATGGCCGTGACCGTACTGGGGATGGTCACGCCCATCAGTTTGGTGCTTTTGTAGAATGCAGCATAGCCGATACCAGTCACGTTGTAAGTCACGCCAGCGTGTGTCACCGTTGACGGGATGGATACATTGCCGCTATAAGTCTGGTAAAGCTTGTTGCGGTAAGTCACCTCCACGGTGTTGGAGCCTGTGATGCTGTAGTAGATGCCACCCTCCTGAAAATCATACTCACTCTCCACGATGTTGGTGAAGTTCTTCCAATAATTCGCCGATTGATAAGCCGACTTGTAGCCTTTGGGTACCGTCAACGTGATGCTGGAATACTGGCTCGTCGTGAATGTTGTGCTCTCGAGAGAAGGAGGCGTAGTGGCGTCACAGTAAATCTTAGTCAAATTGGGACAGTTCTCGAAGACATCTATACTGATCCAAAAAACACTGTTTGGTATCGTCACACTGGTCAGCCCTGTGCTGTTTTTAAAGGTATATGCAATAATTTGAATCACGTCATAAGTCCTTCCGCCATAGGTCACTGTCTCGGGGATGATAACATCACCACTGTAACTGTTATAGTTGTGCCTGTCCCCGTAAACGACACCCACATCCGTGCAACCCGGGCCCCAGTCATTAGCAGCCTCATCCCAACCATAACGATAATAGATGCCATCCACGATGAAATCATAGGGGGCATCAGGATTCGCATCTATAGCCTGGATGTTGGTGAATCTTCTCCATCCGTCGGCCACTTGATAGGCGCCGACAGATGACTCAGGCACATAGAGTACGCAGTCATCGGCCAATCCGCTAAAGGTCCAGGTGTCATCAGTAGGTGGGGGTGTTGTTGCCCGGCAAATCACTGTGGAGAGTTTTCCACAACCGTGAAAGCACAAGCTGCCCAGAGTTGTCAGTGACGACGGCATGTCTATCGTGGTCAACGAATCGATAAAATAGAAGTTCCAATCAGCAATCCTCGTGACACCTTCAGGAATTGTGAGGGACTTCAAACCCTTGGTATAATAAAACGCGCCTTCGCCAATCGAGTCAAGCGTCGTTGGCAATTGCAGCGATGTCAGGTTATAACAAGAACGGAATGCACTCGGGCCTATCGCTGTCACCGTGTAGGTCTTTCCGCCATTGGTGACGGTGGACGGAATGGTCAGTGCGCCAGAATAGTCCATTCCATACTGATTTGTATTGGTCACCTCAACGGTGTTGGTGCCCGTGATGTTGTAATACACGTTGCCCGACTCGAAGTCGTAGGCGCTGGCGCCCAGAGCGCACATCATGGCCGACACTAGGACGACCAAACGTAGGAGTAAATTTTTCTTTTTCATAGTTATACCGTTTTATAAGTTAATATTTGCTGCAAATATAGTAAAAATTCCATCAAAACGCAAGTACAAAGCGTTTTTGTGTCGTTTATTCTAAGTTTTCCGTTTTTTCCACGTTTTCCACACGCACGAATAACATGAATGTCCACAAATGATCACGAATTAACCATAAATGATTTTTCATCTGCTCCTCACGCTAAGATGCGAAGTTTTTTTATTATTGCTCGCTGTTTGATTCATTCCGGCCGATAAAGAAAAGAAGACAAGAATGACAACAAGGACAACTCTTTATATTTTTTTGATAATCAATAAATTTGTGTTTCTTGTATTTCTTGTCTTCAATATTGCACCACGCTGGATAGCATAGTATTTGCACAGGGTAAGACATATAGAAAATTCTAAAATTCTCTTTTTTCTTTTTTTTCTACGTACGCGTTATAGTTTGTTTAATGTTGTTTGAACTCCAGTTTGTTTTGTTTGTGCATACACACGGAAGACAATAAACATCCGCACTCCGGTAAAGACTGGAATGCGGATGCTTCCCTAAAGCCTAAAGCCTAAAGCCTAAAACCTATTTTTGAGGTTTTCCGTTTTTTCCACGTTTTCCACACGCACGAATAACATGAATGTCCACAAATGATCACGAATTAACCATAAATGATTTTTTATTTATGACCATTCGTGAACATTTATGGACATTCAATGCCTCACTAAACTCTAAACTGCGAGCAACGCGAGCATTACCAACTTCCGCCTAGCAGGTAGTCAATCAGGGCGGTAACGTCGCTGATGGTTACATTGGAGTCACCGTTGCAATCGGCAGCGGGATTGCTGATGGTGCCGCCGCCCAACAACAGGTCGATCAGAGCCGTCACGTCGCTGATGGTCACGCTGCCGTCGCCGTTCACGTCGCCACGCGTCGAGGCAGTCAGCTCTACCCAGGCGCTGCCATTGTACTTCTGGGGCAGCCAGTTCTTGTTACTGGCAGTCGTGATCTGGGCTGCAGTCATCGAGTTGTTCTCGCCTGTATTGAAGATTACATTCAATTCGCCCTTATCAGATGCCGAGCGCGTGGGCAGACTGTTGACCAGGGTGGTCATGCCCGTGCCGCTGATCTTGTTCTGGTAGCAATAAAGAGTTTTTAATGCGGTGCAACCCTCCACACTGAGCTCGCTCAGCTGATTGCCATAGCAACTCATCCAAGTCATTGCTGAGCAAGAGGTTACATCTAAAAAAGTCAAGGCGTTATTAAAGCACTTGAGTTTGGTCAGCGTCGTATTACCACTAACTCTCAGGTTTGTCAGTTGGCTCTTATTGGTTACTTCAAGCGTGGTCAACTTGTTGTTGCGGGCCAGCAGTGTCGTGATGTTGGTCATGTCGTTCACGCCAGGCAGACTGGTGATGGCGCAGTCTTCGCAGTCCAGATGGGTGATGGCCTTGCAGTCGGCCAGGCCGGTGATGCTGGCCAGGTTAGCATTACTAAAGCAATAGAGAGCACTCAATGCAGTGCAACCTGTCACGTCAAGCGTGGTCAAGTCATTTGAATTACAATGAAGGACGGTCAGTGTCGTATTACCTCTGACGCTCAAGTTTGTCAGTGTGCTCTTATAGGTTACTGAGAGCGCGTTCAACTTGTTGTTGCGGGCCAGCAGTGTCGTGATGTTGGACATGTTGTTCACGCCAGGCAGGCTGGTGATGGAGCAGTCCTTGCAGTCCAAATGGGTGATGGCCCTGCAATCGGCCAAGCCCGTGATGGTCGCCAGGTTGGCGTTCTCGTAGCACTTGAGCGTTTTCAACGCCGTGCAGCCCGTCACATCGAGCGAGATCAAGGCATTCTGGTGACAATAGAGTCTAGTTAGGGCTGTGCAATTCAAGCAGTTGAGCGACGCAAGGTTCGACTTGTTGATTACCGATAGGAGCGTCAGATTGGGGCAATTGTGGCAGTTGAGCGTCTTGAGATTGGTGCAGTCGTCCACGCTGAGCGAGTAAATGTTGGTGTTATAACACAGGAGCGTCTCGAGGTTAGTGCAGCCCGACACATCGAGCGAGGTCAGTTTTGTGCCGGTGTAGCTGTCGGTCGGGGCGCAGTCCAGATAGGTGAGTGCGGTTAAGCCCGACACATCGAGCGAGGTCATCGGGTTGTTGTAGCAGATCAGTTGCTTCAGGGCAGTGAAGTACTTGATGCCCTGGAGATTGGAAATGCTCTTGCCGCTAACGTTCTCCGTTGTGCAGTTGTTGACATCGGTCTGGGTGATATAGCACTTGGGATAGAGGCCGAGCAAATAGTTGCGGAAATTGGCGTCGGGGAAGTTGGTGGCGTTGATGATGGCCACATAGTCGTCGCTGACATAAACATCCTGATTATAGACCTTGTTACCGCTGGAATCATAGACGGTGCCATTGCTATAATAGGCTCCGTATGGCTCCAAGATGGTCTCATTCCCATAGAGATCCCAGTTTTGACAATAATCAATAACCGGATAACTGGAATTATTGGTGGCCTTGAATCTCACGCTACTGCCTGCTTTAAAATTGAGAAGCAAACGCTTGACGACACTGTTTCCTCCAGACGACAAAACGGCATTCACATTATTAAAATACACATTGTGCCATATATCCACATGGGAGGTCGAGCCATTTTCCTCATCCTCGATAGCCGTATTATTGGTGGACGAGATATTGAATGTTCCGGGACCCTGAATAGTAAGATCGAAAGCATTCCTTGTTGCCAACCAGATACCGTTCTCGTTGACACCGGTGATGTTGACGACAGTGCTTGCCGACGGGGCAGACAGCGTGGTAGTCCTCCTGATGCGGACCACGGCAGCGTCCCGAGCATACAGGTTGCAGGTGCCACTGAATTCGACTTTCAGATCCGAGCATTCCAGGTTGTTGATGACACGATTGTAGTCGCCCGTCATGGTGATAGTGACATTGTTCATGTACAAGGTGTTGGAACTTGGCACGTAATACACCGTTCCGCTCGTGATGTAGTTGGTCACGATGTTGTTGCAGTTGGCACTGGTCACCGTGACTCCTGCCACCTCGAAGCCATAGTCGGTTGCCGCCTGTGCCGCCAGCGTTGCCAGCAGCACCGTCAAGAAAGTATAAAAGATCTTTTTCATTTTAGTTTGTAATTTATATGGTTGAACAGAAGTAATAAAAAAATGAAAACGGCCACACTTATGGACATTCAATGCCTCACTAAACTCTAAGCGGCGAGCATTACCAACTTCCGCCGAGCAGGTAGTCGATCAGGGCGGTAACGTCGCTGATGGTCACGTGGGAGTCACCGTTGCAGTCGGCAGCAGGGTTGCTGATGGTGCCACCGCCCAACAACAGGTCGATCAGGGCCGTCACGTCGCTAATGGTCACGTTGCCGTCGCCGTTCACGTCGCCACGCAGGCTGGCGTTCTTCGCGGTGAAGTAGCCCGGGTTGCTCGTGCCGCCGTCGATGTGGGCATAAGCCTTGTCAATATGGTTGGCATCGTAAGTCGTGCCCTTACCGCCCACAAGGTTGAAGCAGTTCGTAAACATATTACTGGACTCCGTCACAGCCGCAGTGCTCCAGTCATTGCCTACATAGATGGTCTGCAGACTAGGACAGCCAGCGAACATGTATCTCATATCGGTCACCTTGGCCGTGTTGAAACCGCTCACATCAAGGCTTGTCAAGCTGCTACAGTTCAAGAACATCGCGTACATATCGGTCACCTTGGACGTGTTGAAGTGGCTCACATCAAGGCTTGTTAGTTTAGAGCAGTTGTAGAACATCCAAGACATATTGGTGACCTCACTGGTGTTCAGGTAGCTCATGCCCGTGATGGATTCAAGGTTCCGCATATCATAGAACCAAGCGCAGGTGGTTGTCGGTCGGGCGCCCGCAAACGACGGGTCAAAGACCACCTTGGTCACACTGGCATTGATGCCGTCGGTTTCCCAATCGGTATAGTTGGTGCCCGTGTTCAGGTCGTAGGTCGTGCCCGAGCGGCTGCTGCGCAGTTTGTCGTAGTAGAACGTCAGCGTCGTGTTCGACGGCGTGTAGCAGGCGTAGGCCTCGGGGGCATAGGATGTGAAGCGGACATTGCTGATGGCGAAGTAGTCGCCTGTCGCATGGACGCTGCTGTCCTTGGTGTAACTCCAGGTGAGCGTATGGGTGCCGTCGCCCAGTTCCACCGTGTAGGTCTCCCAGGCGTTGTCGCGGGCGCCATAGCGGAACTTCTCCACGCCATCGACCATGAAGACGCAATAGTCATACGCTGTTGATGAGCCCTCACCCCAGGCCTTGAAATCGAACGAGAGGCTGCCGGCACCCGTTACGGTGGCTGTCATGACCGATGTGGTGCTGTTGATGCCTGTGTTGCCCGACTGGGCACAAGTGCGGCCTGCGTTGGTCTTGACCAACCAGGGGTAATTGTCGGTCGATGGCGTGGAGAACGTGATGTCGGTGCCAGCAGCGTTGATGGCATCGGACAGATACTGGTCGTAGGGCTTCTGAGTAGCGAAATTCTTCCAGTAGCCATTTGTTGATGTGTAGGTGTTGGCGTAGGCATCCTCGGGGATATAAAGCGTTGCGTTTTCATAGACTGTACTGCTGAAAATATACGAGTTGTACAGGCTTGGTGCAATCTCGTTCAGGCTGATGATGTTCTTTATAGCGTTACAGTACGAGAACGAGCCGGCATAGATATTGGTGAGATCAACGGGGAACCAGACGGTTTCAAGCGCATAGCAACCGCGACAGGTGCTGCCGTAGATCTTAGTCACGCCAGCCGGGAACATGATGGATTTGAGTGTGCTGCAGCTCGCGAAAGCGCCATCGGCGATATAAGTCACTCCGTTGGGGATGTCAATCTCGGTGAGTTTGGAACAGTACGTAAAGGCATAAGAGCCGATGGAATCTATCGTGGCAGGCAGGTTCACTTTCGTCAGGTTGCCACAATCCCTGAAAGCATAATCGCCGATGCCCTTCACCGTGTAGTTAGTATTGTTATAATTCACCGTCGCAGGGACAGTAACCGTGCCACTATAGTTATTGTAATCCTCGTCCCTGTAGGTGACCTTCACTTGACTACCGCCCCTGAATTTATAGAAGATGCCGTCCTGATAAAAGTCATAGTTGTAGTCACCTGGGGCTTCCTGGATGTGGGCAAAGAGCCTCCAGCCCTCTGTACCCTGATAGTTGGGGACGGCACCGCGGGGCACATACAAAGTTGCGTTGTTAAGTACCGACTGGTCAAAACAATAGGTGCCATCACGTTCAAGCCACCTATCTGGACTAAACATCCAACAGGTGATGGAAGTAAGATTCGGACAATTCTGGAAGACATTAAGCGTATACCCATAATAGGTGGGGTCATAAAACGAGCAATTTTTGCCCATCACAACCGACCGAAGTGCTGTGCAATTTTGAAAAGCACTTGAACTAATAAGGGTTACCGTATTTGGAATTGTCACACTGGTCAGGCTCGTGCTTCCCATGAACGCATAGTCGTCGATTTCCGTAACGGTATAGTAAGTGTAAGTGCTGGTGTTGCGAACACCTTCAGGAATGATCACATTGCCGCTGTAAGAGTTTCCAGCATAGGTCTTGTAGGTGATTGCGACAGTACTGTCCGTCAAGATGTTGTAGTAATAGCCTCCATACTCGAAGTCGTAGGCACTGGCGCCAAGGGCACACATCATGGCCGTCACCAGGACGGCAAAACGAAGGAGTAAATGATTCTTTTTCATAGTTATACCATTTTATAAGTTAATATTTGCTGCAAATATAATAAAAAATCCATCAAAACGCAAGTACAAAACGTTTTTGTGTCGTTTATTCTAAGTTTTCTGTTTTTCCACGTTTTCCACACGCACGGATAACATGAATGTCCACAAACGATCACGAATTAACCATAAATGTTTTTTCATCTGCACCTCACGCGAAGCCGCGAATTTTTTATTATTGCTCGCTGGTGGGCATCCGCATCCCTTATTTTAAAAACTACAAATTGCGCCAATTTAACTAATTAGGCATCCGCATTCAATTATTACGGATTTAACCAACCTGGAATCAGCGCGATAAAGAAAAGAATACAAGAAAGACGACAAGGACAACTTTTTATGTTTTTTTGATAATCAATAAATTTGTGTTTCTTGTATTTCTTGTCTTCAATATTGCACCACGCTGGATAGCATAGTATTTATTGTCTTCCTTTTTTCCATGCGCAGAGGCCTCACGCCAAGACGCGAAGTTTTTAAAGGTTCGCAGATAGTAAAACACTGGATATCAGATGAATTTGGATTTTCCGTTTTTCCGTTTTTTTCGCTAATATATATAATACGAAAAAAAGAAAAAACGAAAAACAGCATGTTATCGCAAGCTTTAACATGATGATTATTTCTTTATACTATTCTACCGACAACGACGGTAGAAAAAATAGTTTTTTTCTGATTTTCTACTTTTTCTACTTTATATATATATATATTATAGAAAAAATAGAAAAATAGAAATTTGGTCATCCCAATAGTTTTGACCAATAATTTCCATATAGAATACTCAACCAAGACAGATAGAAAATCCTAAAATTCTCTTTTTTCGTTTTTTCTTTTTTTTCTACGCATACGCTTAGCGTCCACTGCGTGGCAAATAATAATTTTGTTCATTTTTTTGCGAGCACTTGCGAGCAATAACTTCAACGCTTAGCGGCTTTGCGACTTAGCGTGAGGCCACGTGCACACAAAGAAAAAAAAGAAAAAAGAGAAAAATCAGAAAAATTGGAAAATCTTTTTTTCTGGTTTATTCTGCTGTGATAGTTAAACATCCAGACTTCAGGCCGTTGCTGGTGCAGGTCAGTTGAAGGGCGGCGGGAGTATGTCCGCTCTGGATGAGAATCTGGGCCAGTCCGTTGAATGCCGGGATTTGGAATGTGTGGCAGTCCAGTTCATCGGGATGGTCGGCGCCCAGGTAGGAGGGGTCTCCGTTGCCTACACCCAAAATGCGGCCGTCCCCTTCAAGTGAGCAGGTCAGCATGGGGCAGGCATCAGGAACTATACGCCCCTTGCTGTCCTGAATCTCAACGGTCACGATGGCCACATCGCGTCCATCAGCGGTGATGAGCCCTCGGTCTGCTGTCAGCACAACTTTTGTAGCAGGCTTGGTGGTCTCGATCGTTTGTTTCAAGATGCGCTTTCCGTTCTTGTATCCGGTGGCAACTATACGGCCCGGTTGATAGACGGCTTTCCATTTCAGGTGACCGTTCCGGGGCATCGCCTGTCGCCCCAGTTTCTTGCCGTTCACGGTCAGCTCCACTTCATCACAGTTGCTGTAGGCCCAAATCTCCACTTCCTGGCCCTCATGGCCCTGCAGGTTCCAGTGCGGGAAGATATGCAGCACGGGCTCGCCCGTCCACCATGCTTTTAGATAGCTGGCCTCGTCTTTGGGAAATCCACAATAGTCAAGGATGCCGAATTCCGAGTCATGGGCGGGATATGACAAGGGATTGGGCTCGCCACGGTAGTCAAAGCCCGTCCAATAGAAGAGACCTGCCGCCCAAGGACGCTCGTCATAGAATTTCCATCCGCGCTCTATCACGTTCTCCACACCAGGCTGCGTGCCGCGGTTGATGCTGACCATGTGGCCGGGTTGGTCAGGTGAGTCAAAATAGACGCCACGCGTGCCGCAGCCAGTGGTCTCTTCGGTGCCCACGATTTTCCATGTGGGGTTGGCTTTCTTACGGTTATCCACATCGTTTTGTGCGATATAGTTGAATCCCACCACATCGAGCCCCTTAATCATTTCAGAGCCTCCGGCATTGGCAATTGTTGAATGGCGGGTGGGATCGAGCAGGCGGGTATATTCGCGCATGGCGGCTGCAATGCGTGTACCTTGAATGGTGTTCTCCATGCCCCACTCTTCGTTGCCGTCGCTCCACAGGACAATCGACGGGTGATTGCGGTCGCGCTTAATCATGTTTTCCAGCAGCCTCAAGTGCTCGGTATTGATGCCCGAAAGTCGGTTTTCGTCAATGACGAGGATGCCCTCGCGGTCGCAGATGTCGAGTTGCGCAGGCGTCATCGGGTTGTGGGATGCGCGATAGGCATTGCAGCCCAATTTCTTTAGCTGCTTGATGCGCCACGCCATGAGTGCCTCAGGGATAGCGGCGCCCACGCCGGCATGGTCCTGATGCATGTTCACGCCCTTGAGCTCAACCTCTTTACCGTTGAGCAGAAATCCCCGGTCGGCGTCAAACTCCACATCACGGATACCCGTTGTTGTCATGTAAACATCGGTCACCAGTCCGTTCACTTTGACGGTCGTTTCCACTTGATACAGATAGGGGTCGCTGGTGCTCCACAGATGCGGTCGGTCAAGTGTCAGCATTTGTTTGCAGCCGCTGGTCTGCTTGCCTTTCAGGTCAAGTGATGCAGTGCTTGTCCTGCCCACTTCGTTGCCTTGAGCATCGAGCAGTCGGTGTTCTACGGTACACGTTTGCGGTTCCAACGAATGATTGTTTACCTCGGTATCCACATGAATGGTCGCTGCGGTGTAAGGAGCCGTGAGGTCGGCATAGACAAAGGTGCCGAAGGGAGCGACACTGACAGCAGCCGACTTGATGAGCCAAGCGTCACGATAGATGCCGGCGCCCTCATAGAACCAGCCTTCTTCGAGCGTAGCATCGGCCCGTACACAAACAAGATTCTCACCGCCATAGTTCACATATTCGGTCACATCATACACCTGCGTGGCATAGCCGCTGGGTTCGGTACCCATATAGAAGCCGTTGAACCATACGCGCGCATTGCGGAAGATGCCGTCAAACTGCAGGGCAATGTGCTTGCCCAAGTCCGACTCGGGGATGGTGATTACCTTGCGATACCAACCCACACTCGTTTCGGGATATAGATAACCCACAGTCTTGTAGCCATGCGAGTGGCTGGCCTCTTGAGCATAGGGCAAGGTAGTCACCCAATCGTGCGGAATGCGGACCTCTTGCCATGTAGAGTCGTCAAACTTGATGGAGTAAGGGCCCTCGTTGTGTATTGAGTTGGCCTTGGTCAAATAGTTGAAATACTCAGTGCCGCAGCCGTAGTCCTTTGCCGGGTCGGCAGCGTTGCCCAGAGAGAATTTCCAGCCCTCGTCCAATCGTATGGTCTCACGCACATTTTGAGCATAGACAGCCAGCATTGTACAAAGCATCCAACCCAGAATGGCAAGCCTCATCCCCACATGGTTACCGTTGATATTTATCATATTTCCTGAATTTGAAGATCATTCATTAGCCGTAAACGATGTTGTCCCCAGTCAATTAAAATACCTAGCATCAAATTAGTTAAATTCGTGGAATTCGCATTAGCCCCGCAGGGTCCAGAGGCACATCTTTATTATTCCCTTATTCTAACGGGACACAAGTGATATGAGTTCATGTGGCTTTAGAACTTGAAGCGTACTCCGGCCAAACCAATACCCTGTTCGCCGACACCAACTTCAGCAAAGCCGAACACATGATTTCTGCCAGCCTCAATGCCTATGGCCGATATCTGGAAGTTGAAAAACGCACCGTTCTTATCCTTGGTGGTTCTTTCAGTTGACGGCGACACTTCTTTCAAATGGCTGTGGCGTAACGTGGCACCGGCAGCGAGTTTGGAATACAATCCCCAGTTTTCACGGCGCAGCCAATTGAATTTCACCGACGGCATGAGGGTGAAGTAAGAATTCTTACCGATTGAGGTGACTTCGTCCTTGTATTTCTCTTCCTGGTTATATTTGGTGAAGACGCCAACGGCACCCACACCGACCAGGGGAGTGATATGATAGTAATACTCCAAGCCCATGGGGCCGACATAACTACATTTGCTATATTGGCGACCGAACATAGCAGAAATGAATTCCCCTGCAGCTTCAAGCCATGTACTGTTGGAAACGGCACCATAACTCGCGCTAAATTCATGACGGTATTCGTCTTGAGCCTGAGCAGGGATATTAACTAATACGCTGATGGCCATGGCGACCAATAAACACTTAATCTTCATCATCGTTTAAATAAGAATTTTTGACGGGCAAAGGTAGTGACTTTTCGCCTTTTTCCTACTGGTTGTACTGTGGTTTTTTTAAGAATCAGCGAAAATCATGTATATTTGCAGAAAAAAAAGACCGATATGAAAAAGATTGCATTTGCTTTGGTATTGTGTTTGAGTTGCCTGTTGGTTGCTCAGGCAGGTGATGGAATTGTATTTACCACGGTGCTGGAGAATCCCATCACGCCAGTGAAGAACCAGAACCGCAGCGGCACATGCTGGTCCTATGCGACCATTGGCTTTATCGAGGCCGAACTGCTCAGGACAACGGGCAAGGTCTATGACCTGAGCGAGATGTTTGTAGCCAGCAAAGACTATGTGGACTGTGCCGAGTATCACGTGAGGATGCATGGATTCAGCCGCTTCTCGGAGGGAGGTTCGGCCGACGACGTGTTTGAGGTAATCAACCGTCACGGCATCTGCCCTGAGGATGCCATGGCACGCCCTGGCTCGATGATTGGCGACACGCTGGCAAATTTCACCGAATTCTTTGCCACGCTGGAACCCTACGTGGAATCCATCGCCAAGGGCAACAGCACCAAGTTGACCTCCCAGTGGAAAGTGGGCCTGCAGGGCATTCTTGACGCTTACCTGGGTCAGTGTCCCGAGAGATTCACCTATCAGGGCAAGCCATACACACCCCAGAGTTTTGCCCAGATGCTGGGCATCGACAAGAACAACTACGTGAGCATCACCAGTTTTACGCATCACCCTTTCTATGAGCAATTTGTCATCGAGGCACCCTACAAGTGGCGTCCTCGTCCCAGCTACAACGTCACACTCGACGAGATGATGGCGACAATCGACAACGCCTTGCAGCAGGGCTACACCGTGTGCTGGGGCGGTGACGTGAGCGAGGATGGCTTCACCCGCACTGGACTGGGCATTGCCGCCGACATCGAGCATGCCGATGACCTCACTGGCAGTGACGCTGCCCGCTGGTTGAAACTTACTAAGGCTGAGAAAGCCGAGTCGTTGAAAAAACTCGGCGCACAGACGCCCGAGCTCACTGCTAGCCAGGAACTGCGCCAGGAACGGTTTGACAACTGGCAATCGACCTACGACCACGTGATGGTCATCTACGGCATCGCACGTGACCAGAACGGACGTGAATACTACATGGTGAAGAACTCGTGGGGTAACACGGGCGAATATCACGGCATCTGGTACATGTCCAAGACCTACATCGCCCTGAATACCACCTACATCTTCCTGAACAAGGACGCCGTGAAGAAGGACGTGCGCAAGAAACTCGGTTTCTAACCCGTCCCCATATTACAACACACAAGAGCAGGAGCCTCGATTGGAGCTCCTGCTCTTGTGTAATTGGATGCTTGATGAAATTACATGTTCATGCCACCATCGACCTGGATAACCTGGCCGCTGACGTAGCTCGACATGTCGCTGGCGAGGAAGGTAGCCACATTGGCGATGTCCTCAACGGTGCCGCCACGACGCAGGGGGATGCGCTGGCACCATTCCTTGCGTACTTCCTCGGGCAGAGCCTTGGTCATGTCAGTGTCAATGAAGCCGGGAGCGATGGCGTTGGCACGAATGCCGCGGCTACCCATCTCCTGAGCAATGCTCTTAGCCAGGGCGATAAGACCAGCCTTGCTGGCAGCGTAGTTGGCCTGTCCGGCATTGCCGTGAACACCGACTACCGATGCCATATTGATGATTGAGCCACTGCGCTGACGCATCATGATGGGCACCAGAGCATGGATAAAGTTGAACGCGCTCTTGAGGTTCACGGCGATAACGGCGTCCCACTGCTGTTCGGTCATACGCAACATGATACCGTCCTTAGTGATACCGGCGTTGTTGACCAGGATGTCGATGTGGCCAAAGTCCTCGTGGATCTGCTTTACCACGGCCTCGGTCTCCTCAAAGCTGGCGGCGTTGCTGGCATAACCCTTAGCCTTGACGCCCAGGGCAGCGATTTCCTGTTCGGTCTGCTTGCCGTTGTCGTCAATAACGAGGTCGGTGAATGCGATGTCGGCACCCTCAGCAGCAAACTTCAGGGCGATGGCCTTGCCGATGCCCCTGGCAGCTCCAGTAATGAGCGCCACTTTTCCTTCTAACAATTTCATTAGTCTTTTATTTTATGGTTATTAATGTTGTTAAACTTCAAATTACGCAAATTTAAACGAATAGCATCCGCACCCCAGGGTGCCTCAGACTAAGGTGTTTAAAGCATTGCACGGCCTTTTCGGAAAAAAGCCGTGCAAAGGTAATCATTATTGTTGAGACAGCCAAATCGCTGTTATCCTTTCACTAACGGGGCGCTGTCCCGCTTAGAAATCACCAGTGACCACTCAAGAGGTAGTCGATCAGGGCAGTCACGTCGCCGATGGTCACTTTGCCGTCACGGTCGCAATCGGTGGCAGTGAGACTAACTGAAGCCGTATTACCATTTAACAAGAGGTCGATCAATGCAGTCACGTCGGCAATAGTCACGCTGCCGTCAAAGTCCACATCACCACGTATCACGGGCTTGGCCGTAATAGACACGTTGTCCACAGCGAAGTAGTCGCCCTCGGGATTGACGCTGCTGTCCTTGGTATATGTCCACGTCAACGTATGCGAGCCTGCAGGAAGATCCACCTTATAGGTTTCCCAGCTGTTATCACGGGCTCCATAGCCGAACTGTTGAACACCGTCGATATAGAAGGCACACTTGTCCCACGCGGTTGATGTACCCTCGCCCCACGCCTTGAATTCAAACGACAAGAGTGAGTATTGGCTCACGTTGACGGTGGCGTTCATCTCCGACGAACTGCTAGCAATGCCCTGGTTGCCCGAACGTGCATAGATGCGACTGCCTTCGGAAACAGCATACCATGGATAGGTACCACCACTCGTGAAGTGGATGTTTCCGCCAGACACATTCAATGCGCGATCCAGAGGTATCTTTAATGCCACGTTGTCTATAGCGAAGTAGTCGCCTTCGGGATTGACACTGCTATCCTTGATATAGGACCATGACAGCGTGTGATAGCCTGCCGGAATATCCACCATATAGGTCTCCCAGTCATTATCCCGAGCGCCGTAGCGGAATTTCTCCACGCCATCGATACTGAAGACGCACTTATCCCACGCGGTTGATGTTCCTTCGCCCCAGGCCTTAAAATCAAACGACAAGGTGTAGGATTGCGATATATTAATATTTGCTGTCAATTCCGACGTGCTGCTAGCAACGCCCTGGTTGCCCGACTGGGCATAGCTTCGACCGCCAGCATCAACAGTAATCCATGGATAATTTCCACTACTCGAGAATTGAATATTGCCGCCAGGAACATTCAGGACTTCAGAATAATTGTACACTGGTGTAATCTCATCAGCATAAACAGTAACGCTGATTTCAGTACAACGCACCTCGCTACTTGCAGTGAGGTAATAGTCTTCTCGGGCATTGGAACCATAGGCATCAAAGATACCTACACTTCCAGAGGTATAATAATTACCACCAGGAATACTGCCCATAGTATCAATGTATCCTGGACCATAAGTCCCCGAGGACACACAGACGAACTCAGCCTGCTGGAGTCGTCCGTAGAACATGCCATACTCCCCTTCATACAGGGTTTCCCAATCAATATCTAGAGATAGGGTGATGGAGCTGCCAGCGTTAAAGCGATAGTAATCATTGGTGATGTAACCCGAACTAACATAAATTGTCACGCCATGTTTGCTCAAGGTATAGGACCCGTTTGAAACATTTCCGCCAGTTGACTCATCCTTGTCAATCGATGGAGTAAAAACCACCGTGCGCATTGCCATGGCACTACTTGCCATCAACAATGCAGTCAAAATAAAGAGTAATTTTTTCATAATTGTAATAAATTTAGAGATGAACACAAAAAAGAGGGGGTCTCTTAGAATAAACTCACAATATTTTTGCAAATATAATCTATATTATATAAAAATCAATTTCTTTTCCTGGTTTTAAGTTTATTTAACAGCTATGCGGGCTGCGCTCGCAGTTTAAAGTTTAATGTTTAAAAAAGCTTCCGCTCTGATGCTCGCTGCAGTCGCAGTTTAGTGGTTAGAGGTTAAAGAAGCATCCGCATTCCTACCAATGTGGAATGCGGATGCGAATCCTTATAATCCTATTAAACCGCCGACAGTTAAGAATGCAGTTGCCTCTTAACTGCTAGCGCAGCGAGCATTAGAATTACCAAGCGAACATGGGATAGTCCTTCATCATGTCATTGACCTTGCCACGAACAGCAGCGATAACTGCCTCGTCCTCGGGGGCGCGGAGCACGGTGTCGATGAGCTCGACGATGTCGCCCATCTTGTCCTCCTTGAGGCCACGGGTGGTGATGGCGGGAGTACCCAGACGCAGACCGCTGGTCTGGAAGGCGCTGCGGTCGTCGAAGGGAACCATGTTCTTGTTGACGGTAATGTCGGCAGCAACGAGAGCAGCCTCGGCAACCTTACCGGTCAGCTCGGGATACTTGGTGCGCAGGTCAACCAGCATGCAGTGGTTGTCGGTGCCGCCTGAGCAGATCTTGTAACCCTTGTCCATGAGGGCCTGAGCCATAGCGGCAGCGTTGGTGCGTACCTGGATGGCGTAATCCTTGAAGGAGGGCTGGAGGATTTCACCGAAGGCAACAGCCTTAGCGGCAATCACGTGCTCGAGGGGACCGCCCTGCACGCCGGGGAATACGGCGCTGTCGAGCAGTGACGACATCTTGCGGATGACGCCCTTCTTGGTGGTCTTGCCCCAAGGATTGTCGAAGTCCTTACCCAGCAGGATGATACCGCCACGGGGACCACGCAGGGTCTTGTGGGTGGTGCTGGTAACGATGTGAGCATACTTCAAGGGATTGTTCAGCAGACCTGCAGCGATCAAGCCGGCGGGATGTGCCATATCAATCATGAGCAGTGCGCCCACGCTGTCGGCAATCTTACGCATGCGCTCGTAGTCCCACTCGCGGCTGTAGGCACTGGCGCCACCGACGATCAGCTTGGGACGCTCGCGCTGTGCCACCTCTTCCATCTGGTCATAGTCCACCAGGTTGGTGTCGGGGGTCACATTATATTCACAAGCCTGGAACATCAGACCCGAGAAGTTAACGGGGCTACCGTGTGAGAGGTGACCGCCATGAGCCAGGTTCAGACCCATGAACTTGTCGCCGGGCTTCAAGCATGCCATGAATACAGCCATGTTGGCCTGTGCACCCGAGTGGGGCTGCACGTTGACGTACTCGGCATCAAAGATCTGTTTCAAGCGGTCGATAGCGACGTTCTCGCTCTCGTCAACGCACTGGCAACCACCATAGTAGCGGTGGCCAGGATAACCCTCGGCATACTTGTTGGTCAGGCAGCTGCCCATGGCCTGCATCACCTGGTCGCTAACGAAGTTCTCACTGGCGATGAGCTCAATGCCGTGTTGCTGACGCTGATGTTCACGCTCGATGATGTCAAAAATCACTTTGTCTCGTTCCATTTTTTGAGTTTAAAGTTTAATGTTTAATGATTAAAGATATAATAAAATTTATTCTCTTGGTTTCTTCTTGCGGACCGACCAGCCAAAGTGGCCCAGTTCCTCACCCAGGGCGTAGTAGTGGCCGTGGCAGTAAGTAATCAGGTCGGCGGCCTTAAGGTCGAGGGCACCTGTATCAGGGTCGATATAGCGGTCATCGACAATGACGTTCATCACCTCGCCGATAAACATGTCGTGAGTGCCCAGACGCATAATGTCTCGCACGCGGCACTCGATGTTCACGGGAGCCTCCTGGATATAGGGAGACGCTACCGTTTCGCCCTTGACGGGTGTCAGGCCCATTTCACGCCACTTGTCAAAGTCACGCCCTGAACGCACACCGCACCAGTCGGTGGCTCGTGCCAATTCTCGATTGGTCAGGTTGAGCGTGAAGGCCATGTTGCGCTCCACGATGCCATGGCTGTGCCGTTCGGGCCTGATTGAGACATAACACAAAGCCGGATCACTGCAGATGGTACCCGTCCAAGCCGCCGTGAAGAGGTTGTACTCCTCGGGCGTCGCCCCGCAACTGACCAGCAGAGCGGGCAACGGATATACCATGGTTCCAGGTCTCCAGTTTTGTTTCATTCTCAATTTTGAATAATGGTGCAAAAGTAGACATTTTTTCCGTAACACAGGAGTTTTTGCCGATTATTTTTATGTTGTTTCCAGATTGTTAATAACTTTCCTGTCTCAAGACTTGCCGTGACGTGTAATATACTTACCTTTGTAATTTGTAAAACAACCCGTAGACAAGACTTCAGACCGTGCATATCGTCATAGCAGGAAATATCGGTAGCGGCAAATCTACCCTGGCCGAGATGCTCGCCAAGCATTACGGTTGGGAACCCTTCATGGAGCCCGTGGTGGACAATCCCTACCTGAGCGACTACTACAAGGACATCAAGCGATGGTCGTTTGCCCTGGAGGTGTTCTTCCTGAAGCAGCGCTTCAAGGACATCCTGGGCATCAACGCCAGCGACAAGACCATCATCCAGGACCGCAGCATCTTTGAGGGGGTGTATATCTTCACCGCCAACAACCATGACATGGGCAACATGGATGACCGCGACTTCGAGACCTACATGGAACTGTTCGAGCAGATGATGACCATCGTGCGCCTGCCTGACCTGATGATTTACCTGCGCTCGAGTGTGCCTCATCTGGTGGACAACATCCGCAAGCGCGGCCGCGATTACGAGCAGACGATGCCGCTGAAGTACCTGTCGAATCTCAACGAACGTTACGAGGAATTTGTGATGCAGACCTACAAGGGCCGCAAACTCGTCATCGACGTTGACGACATGGACTACAAGAACCGCCCCGAGGACTTTGCCGCCATCGTCGATAAAATCGACGCTACGATGTTCGGTATCTTCGGACCACTTGACTAGTTAATATTGGCACCTCCACTCGACCAGAGGTCAACAACTAAAAACTAAGGACTAAGGACTAAAAAAACTTAAAACTAAATAATATGCATATCGCAGTAGCAGGAAACATCGGCAGCGGCAAGACGACCTTGACTAAGCTGCTCGCCAAGCACTACGGGTGGAGCCCGCGGTTTGAGCCCGTGGACAACAACCCTTATTTAGAGGACTTTTATGCCGACATGTCGCGCTGGTCATTCAACCTGCAGATCTACTTCCTGAACAAGCGTTTCAAGGAGGTGGTCGAGATATCGAAGAGCGACATCGACATCATCCAGGACCGCACCATCTATGAGGACGCGTGCATCTTCGCCCCCAACCTGCATGGACAAGGTCACATGAGCGATCGCGATTTCAACAACTACAAGGATCTGTTCGAGCTGATGATGTCGCTCGTGAAGATGCCCGACCTGATGATCTACATCCGCTCGACGATTCCCAACCTGGTACAGCAGATCCAGAAACGAGGCCGCGAATACGAGCAGACGATGCGCCTGGACTATCTGGAGGGCCTGAACAAGCGCTACGAGGACTGGATTGCCGACTACAAGGGCAACCTGGTCATCATCAACGGTGACGAGGTCAAGTTTGGCGACAAGCCCGAGGACTTCCAGCTCGTGTGCGACAAGATTGACGCCAACCTGTACGGTATCTTCTCCCCCTTCAACCAGCAGAGGTAAGGTTTGGCCGGCATTAGTCATTATCGGGGCGGGACAGCTAAAGTCTCGCCCCGTTTTTGTTGGGCAATTCGGGGTTTTATGGTACTTTTGCGGCGTGATTGGCAAGAAGGCCATCGGTTTATTGGCGGCATTGGCGGCAAGTGCGCTGCCCATGCTGGCCCAAGTGAGCATCGACCACTACATGGAAGACGGCTCCCGCTACGTGTGCTCCCAGCAGGAGGTGATGTATGATGATTACTTCCACACGGCCCGGTTTGCCGTGTCGGCGACGTCCTACGGTGGCATGCTGGCCTTCTCGCTCGAAGTGACCTATGACGAGGGAATGCTCCACGTGAGCGAGGGCGACAGCCTGACGCTGGTGCTGCGCGGCGGCGACCGCATCGTGCTCAAGACAGACCGTGATGTGACGCGAGCCGACATCATCAAGCGCCATTACCGCACCCACAACGACTATTATATCACGTGCTACTACCCCATTTCCAACTATGACGTCCAGCGCATCTCACGCAACCGCGTCACTAAGCTGTCGGCCCAGACCGACAAGTTCACATTTGACCGCAAGTTGGATAAGTTCCAGGACCGCTTCAGGCGGCAATTCACGGCGGTTTACAGGTATCTCATGGGAGATCACACGACAACACGATAAAAAAGAAAGTCCTATGTTTGGTGATTCAAACACAGGACTTTCTTTTTCTTATCTCTTTATCTCTTTCTTACTTGATGCGGAGCACTTTGCCCGTCGTCACATTATCGTTGGTCAAGCCGTTGAGTTTCTTGAGCTGTGCCACGGTCATGTTGTTGGCGGCGGCAATCTTGGTCAAGTTGTCACCCTCGCGAACCTTGTAGGTCGAGCGGCTGTCGTCACGGCTCTCCTTGGTGGACTTGCGGGTGCTGGCGGTAACTGACTGCTGATCCTTCTTGTTGTCACGGCTGTTCTTTTTAGCGGCCTCTTTCTCCTCGGCGGGAGCTACACTCTTTTTGGCTGCAGCATAGCGCTTGCTGGGCGCATAGTCGCGGGCCTTGGTGTAGTTGCTCTTGGAGAAGGTGTAACTGTCGGTGTGCGTGCAACGGTTAGCAAAGTCAAAGATAGCCTCGGGGTTGATGGCATAACCCATGAAGCGGGTCTCAAAGTGCAGATGGGGACCGGTGCTGCGGCCCGTGTTGCCACTGAGTGCGATGGGCTGACCGGCCTTGACATACTGGTCGGGCTTCACGAGGAAACGTGACAAGTGGCCGTAAACGGTCTCCAGACCGTTCTCATGACGCACGATGACATAGAAGCCGTAACCGCCACGTTCAAAGCGAGTGAGGCGCACACGGCCCGAGAATGCCGAATAAACCGTATCACCAATAGCGGCGCGCAGGTCAATACCCTTGTGGGTGCGGCCGAACTGGGGACGATAACCATAGTGGGAGGTCACATAGTTACCCTTGATGGGCATAACATAATGACGAACGTCAAGCACCTTGGTGTTAGGCACGTTGGCATCCTTATAGCAGTTAACGAGATTGCTCTCCCAACCCTCGGTGTAGATATCGGGCTCGGGTTCGCATTCCTCGTAGAGATCAGCGGCATATTTCTGAGCTTCCTGGACACGGATCTGGTCCTTCACACGGTTCTGTTTTGCCAACAGATCGCTATGCATTTTGCTGTATGTTGAGGCAGACTGGAGATTTTGAGCAGTCATGCCAAATGCACAAAGTGATATCGCCGCCAAGGCGACATAGAGTTTCTTTCGTATATTCATTATTAGGTAATTTCTAAGTCTGTTTGTTACTAGGAACGGCCAAAATTACACATTTATTTTATAAGAACCGGCATTTACTGTGCTAAAAAGTGTAAAGTTTGGTTTCATTCTCTAAACACAGTTGCACAAATCCCTAGAAATCAACAGACTAAAAAATTCACAAATGCAAACAGTTTTGAATCCGAAATTCCATTTTTGAGACATTCCAAGCCTCACAAACACTCATTATCAAACAACTTTTACAACAATAAACAACATCAACAACACGTTGGTTTGTCTGCCATTAACCATAATGATTTATTGTTGTAAAAGTTGTCAGTGTGGGTAGCGACTCTGTCGCTACTTCAAGTCAATTTAGTCAATCCGGCAATCCAAATGGTTGGTATGCCTTATGACACCAGTGTCTGCGTATACTAAATCAGTTCCAGGAGTTGGAGTTGTTGATTACGTTAGAGGAACTGGTTGTCACAACGGGATTGGAGACACTGCCTGAAGAAACTGTGTTGCCCGAGATGATGACGTTCTTGCTGCTGGTAACTCTAACCAAGCTGGAAGGCGTGTGGCTGATGCTTCTGACGGTGTTGCCAGTGAAAATCACGTTCTGGAGATAGGTACCATTTAGCATGATATCGTTGAGACGTTCAATCGTATTATCCAAAATCTGGAGTCCACCACCGTAGCGGCTATAGCTTGCCATAAGGAAATCGAACACATAGCTCGTGATGTTACTGAAGGTGTTGTTGCGGATGAGCGCATACTTGACCTCGGTGCCGTATTCCTCGTCACTGCAACCGTGGTTAAATGACGAAATCTGGTTATTCTCGACGAGGATGTTGGTCACATCCTGGCAGAAGAACACACCAGCGCCGCGCACGCCATTGCCCGTCATCGTGTTGCCCGAGATGATGGCATCGGCAAAGACGGTGCCCATGTGCACGCCGTGCATAGCACAGTTCTCGATGGTACAGTCCTTGACATAAAGCCCACCCTCGCCCTGGTCGCTGATGCCATCGAAGGAGGAGTTCATGATCTTGCAGCGCTGAACGATGTGATTGTAGGAGTGCTTGTCATAGGAAATACCATTGACCTGGCTGGTGCCGTAAGCATCAAAGTGGATGCAGCCGTTGGCCCACTCCATCGGTTCATAGGTATAGCCGCTATAAGAAGGTCCGTTCGTCTGACGATTGCCATCGAGGCAGATGTCATGGATATAGACATTGATGCACTCGTCCTGGAACGACCAGGAGCGCAGCAACGGGAATGATGTGGAAAGGAAAGTTCCTGCCGCATGGCGATAGACGACACCATGCTTCTCGCTGTCATAGGCGCTCTTGAACTTGATTTCATATTTGCCTTGAGAGACGGGAACCTCGTTAATCTCGGCGATTTCGCCGTAGGAGCAGTAACGCGCCCTAGCGTTGGAGGGATCAAAGGGGTTGGTCGAATAAGAGATGTAGCAGTGGTCACCCACATGGTAGCCGCTGATGCCATCGACCTTGATCGTGATGGTGTGATCCTCATCGTTGTTATAGACGCCCGTATTGACGGCATCGGTGAGTTTGTGCCAAGCAGCGGGAAACTTCTTGAGCACAGAGTTGTTTCCGTCACCATAGATTTCCATACCGCTCTTGATGGTGAGCGGGCGGCGAATCATGTAGGTCCCTGAAGGGAAATATATGGCAAGATGACGCTCGGCAGCAGCGGCAAAAAGGCGTTCCAGAGCCTCGGTATCATCGTTAACGCCGTCGCCAACAGCGCCATAGTCACGGGCCGACAGGTAACCATTATACCAAGTGGCCGTTCCCGTAGAGCCATCGCCAGACAGCAGAAAGTCAATCAAGGCGGTCACGTCCTTAATCGTAGCCACTCCATCACCGTTCACGTCAGCAAACACGCCCTGGGCTTGGCAGGGCACAAACGACATTGCCAGCATCACCAGGATGCTTGACAACTTAAATTTCAATCCTCTTTTCATATCCGTTGGAATTTAATGATTTGTAATGTTTCTTATTAACTGATAAGACCCCAATTGGTCTGTTTGTCAAAGAGATCGCGGATGTGCAAGGCCATCTTGCGGCCCCAAGTTGATTCCATCTCGGGGTCGTCGTGAAGGTAATCCTCGGCAGCGTTACGTGCCATCTGGATAATCTGGCCATCCTGAGCGAGATTGGCAATGTGCAGGTTGAAAGCGATGCCGCTCTGCTGGGTTCCTTCCATATCGCCGGGGCCACGCAGCTTCATGTCCTCCTCGGCGACGACAAAGCCGTCGTTGGTCTGAGTCATCACCTGCAAGCGGTGACGTGTATCACGGCCCAGGTCGCTGCGCGCCATGAGGATGCAGTAACTCTGATCGGCCCCACGCCCTACCCTGCCCCTCAACTGGTGCAACTGCGAGAGGCCGAAGCGCTCGGCATCCTCGATGACCATGACAGAGGCATTGGGGACATTGACACCCACTTCGATAACAGTGGTTGCCACGAGGATGTGCGCCCTACCCGTGGCAAAGAGCATCATCTGGTGGTCCTTCTCGGCGGGTTTCATGCGACCATGCACCATGGCCACGTTGTAATGCGGAAAAACATCCTTGACCTGCTCAAAGCCCTGCTCCAGGGCATGAAGATCGAGTTTCTCATTCTCCTCGATGAGGGGATATACAATATAGGCCTGACGACCTTGCTTGAGTTGTGAGCCCACGAACTGGTACATCTTGAAGCGGTCAGGCTCGTGACGCAGCACAGTGGTAACGGGCTTGCGGCCTGGTGGCAACTCGTCGATGATGGACACATCAAGGTCGCCATAGACCGTCATGGCCAAGGTGCGCGGGATGGGGGTTGCCGTCATCACCAACACATGGGGCGGCGCTACTCGGTTCTTGCTCCACAAGCGAGCACGCTGGGCCACACCGAAGCGGTGCTGCTCGTCGATGATGGCAAGTCCCAGGTTACGGAACTGCACCGTGTCCTCGATGAGGGCATGAGTGCCAATGAGAATCTGCAAGTCGCCGTTTATCAGAGCCTCATGGATGGCATTGCGTTCCCGCTTGCGCATCGAGCCTGTCAATAACGCCGCCTTCACTCCGATAGCATCGGCCAGCGGTTTGATGGTCTCCAAGTGCTGTCCCGCAAGAATCTCGGTAGGCGCCATGATGCAGGCTTGATAACCGTTGTCGAGAGCAATCAGCGCTGTCATGAAAGCCACAATCGTCTTTCCGCTGCCCACGTCGCCTTGCAAGAGACGGTTCATCTGCTTGCCACTGCCCATGTCCTGCCGCATCTCGCGAATGACGCGTTTCTGCGCCCCCGTCAGCGGGAATTGCAGGATATTGTTATAGAAGTCATGGAAATAGGCGCCCACGCGGCTGAACACATGTCCCACCAAGCGGCGGCTACTACCTTTTATATAATGCAGGATATTGAGTTCCAGGAAGAACAGTTCCTCGAACTTGAGACGGAACTGTGCACGCTGCAAGGCCTGCTGGTCGCTGGGCAAATGGATGTTGTGCAGCGCCTCGGCCAACGGCATGAGGTGGTAGCGCTGCATCAATTCTGGTGGCAATGTCTCATCGATTAGTTTCACAGCAGGCGTTTCAAGCAGGGAGACGACAAGCTTGTGAATGGCCCGCGAAGTGAAGGAGCGATTGCGCAACACCTCGGTCAGGTTATACACGCCAGTGAGGCCCTGTGCCACATTCTCGGTCGTGACCACATCCACCTCGGGATGAACGATGTTCATGTGGTTGTTGAACATCGACGGCTTGCCGAAAAGGAGGTATTGGGTGTTGGTGTTATAGGTCTTCTGTATCGAGGCCACGCGATTGAACCACACGACTTCGATAGTTCCCGTGCCATCGGAAAACAACGCTTGCAGACGTCGTTTGCGGCCCTCACCCACCGTGTTAAAAGTCAAGAAACGTCCCCGCAGTTGCACCGCAGCCTCGTCCCCCCTCAGTTCGTTGATATGGTTAATGACACTACGGTCGATGTAACGGAAGGGGAAGTAATAGAGCAGGTCGTAATAAGAACTGATGTTCAGTTCCTTGCTCAACAGCTCGGCCCGTTTAGGTCCCACACCGTGCAAGTACTGTATGTCAGTATGGCGCAGGTCAGGCATCGTGATTCAGCAGATATTCGGCAAGTGCCAAGTCCATGGGACGGGTAATCTTGAGATTATGTGGTTCTCCCTCAACAAGGGTAACGACATGTCCCGCACGTTCCACCACCGAAGCGTCGTCGGTAAAGGTGGGCTCATAGGGCAACGAGTAAGCGTCCATCAACAATTTGGCCTCAAATGCCTGAGGCGTCTGAACCGCACGCAACGACGAACGGTCAAGCGCATGACTGATGTCACCCGTGACCTGTCGTACAGAATCGTTAAGCATGACCACCGGAATGGCAGCGCCATCATGACGCGCAGCTTCCAGGACGCGTTCAATCAATGCGGTTGAAGCCAGCGGCCGAACGCCGTCATGCACGGCAATCACGTCAACGTCCTCAATGGGACCGATGCTGTCCAGGGCATTCTTCACGCTGTGCCAACGGGTATCTCCGCCCGGCACCACTCGATGAGGCATAGTAAAGGCATACTTGTGACACAAGTCCTTCCACAAGGTCATTTGGTCGACGGGCAGGGTCACAATGATATCAAAAGATCCGTCCCCGAAGGCCTCGATCGTCCGCATGAGTATGGGCTTGCCGCCCAATTCAAGGAATTGCTTGGGCAACTGGGCGCCAAAGCGAGTGCCACTACCACCTGCCACTATGATTGCTATCGTTCTCATCTTGCCATTGTCGTTTAGTGACCACAAAGTTAAGGAAAAATTAAAAAGGAACCTTAAGCCTCGGCTTAAAATTCCTTTTTAGGTTTCAAATAGGTAAAATTTCTAAGGTAAAAAAGATTGTTTCAGGTTTATGGCGCAAAAGTATAGCCATTTTTTGAACCATGCACACTGATTTTTTATGTTATAAAACATATTTTTCGAAAAAACCTTGAGAATTCTACCCTATCTCACTGAAAATCAGCAATGCAAACGATTGCGATTTTTTCACTCTTTTTCAAAGTACTTGAGGGAGAACTGACCGTCGGGAGTGAGGACGACATAGGAATTGAGCGAAATCCATTCCCCCAGCAGGATGACGGGCGGCATGGTTTCGCCGGGATAGATACGAGCGATGTGGATGTGACCGAAGACATAGGCTTCGACCTCGGGATGAAGGTGATGGTGACCACTCGCATACTCCACAAGGCGGGTGGCAGCACGCTCCGAGATATCCCGCAGTTGTTCCGGCGAACGGCTAGTGCGGTTCTCGCTTGACCATCCTGTGGCAATGGGATAGGTCCAGCGGGGATGGATGGAAGCATATAGCCACTGGCAGACCTTATTATAGAAGCACCAACGGGTGAAACGATACATGGCGGGTTGTTCTCCCACGTCATCGCCGTGGGCGATCAGAATCTGCTTATTGCCGGCCTTCACTATCGTGTGGCCATAGAGCACCGTCATATTGAGCTGGTCGCGCAGGTAATCAAACAGCCACACATCATGGTTACCGGTTACCCACGTGAGTTTGATGCCCGCGTCAGATAGTTCGGCAAGTTTGCCGAAGAAACGGATATATCCGCGCGGCACCACATACTTGTACTCGTACCAGTAGTCGAGGATATCGCCCAACAAGAAGAGCTCGGCAGCATCGTCCCGGATGGAGTCCAGGAATCGGCACACCCGTCGCTCCCGCTCCAGCGGGTCGCTCATGTACTTGGCGCCCAGGTGCAGGTCGGATATAAAATAGGTGTTCTTGCCAGCCATATATTAAGTCACCCTATAGCCTATAACCTAAAGCCTTAACTATAACATGCCCAACTCGAGCTTGGCCTCCTCGGTCATCATGCGAGGGTCCCACTCGGGCTCAAACACCAGGTTGACCGTGGCGCTAGTCACACCGTCAACGCTCTCAACCTTCTGCCTCACGTCCTCGAAGATGAAGTCAGCGATTGGGCAGTTGGGCGCTGTGAGCGTCATGTCGATGTCCACATGTCCGTCGTCGTTGAGGTCAATTTTATAGATGAGACCCAGACTGTAAACGTCAACAGGCAACTCGGGGTCATAGACCGTCTTGAGCATCTTGATGATGTCTTCCTCGATTTTCAATTTCTGTTCTTGTTCCATATCTGGGTGCAAAATTAATTAAAAACTCACAAAACGCACCTATATTTGACTCCAAAAAGCCTCGCGGCAGGTAAAATCAAAGAAATCATCACTTTAGTCAAAGCATCGCCGAAAGAGGTCAAATCAAAAAAAAATCATAAAAAATGCTGAATATTAGCGCTTAAATAAAAAAAAATGCCGATATTTGCAGTCGCAAAATCGCCAGGGGCTCCACTATGAGCGCTTTTTCGCTGTCTCCACAACATCGGAAAATGCGCTTAACTTCTTGACGAATAAGCAGTTATTAAGACATTTAATTTTTAATTAACAGTAACAATAAAATTTAGTAAAGCAATGACTAAAGCAGAAATCGTAAGAGAGATTGCCAACGAAACCGGTCTTGACAAGGCTTCGGTTTTGGAAACTGTAGAGAAGTTCATGGACACGGTAAAGGATTCTTTGGCTAAAGGCGAGAACGTTTACCTGCGTGGTTTTGGCAGTTTCATCGTGAAAACCCGTTCCCAGAAGACCGCCCGCAATATCAGCAAGAACACTGTCATCATTATCCCCGAGCACAAGATCCCGGCTTTCAAGCCCGCTAAGGTGTTCATGGAGCAGGTGAAGTAATCTGACTTACTGCGTATTATCCAGATATCATACAATTATTATCAATTAACTCATAATTTTTTACGACAATGCCAAACGGAAAGAAACGTAAAGGCCACAAGATGGCAACGCACAAGCGTAAAAAAAGACTGCGCAAGAATCGTCACAAAAACAAGAAGTAATCGCGTAGTCAATCTGTGACGACTGTGAAATAGCGGGAACAAACGAATTGGCACGCCTGATGCGCATCTCTATGAACTAAACGGCAGTCCGCTGCCTACCATAGCTACCGAGGGGTCCGCGTCACGTCAATTGGTTTGTTCCTGTCTTGCTTTTAGAGAGTAGGCTGTCGTTGAGGCAGCCGGTACGCCAGACTGTAGCGTTCCACTGCTCTTATCCTCGCACTACCTGGCGGCACGTGTCCAGCGGGACACACCGCAATAGCCGCCCGAGCCGTGCTGTTTTATATAATACATTATTAATTATATATAAACCATCAAATTTTTTATAGTATTCATCCATCTTCTGCGATGAAAAGTGAATTAGTAGTTGACGTCACGCCCCGGGACATGACGACGGCGCTGCTTGAAGACGGCCGCCTCGTGTCCTTGCAAAGGGAGACCAGAGATGCCTCCTATGCCGTGGGCAACCTCTACCTTGCCAAGGTAAAGAAGCTGATGCCAGGACTGAATGCCGCGTTTGTCAACGTGGGCCACTCCAAGGACGCCTTCCTTCATTACCTTGATCTGGGTTCACAATTCAACACTTTTTCTCAATACATCAAGACGGTACGCGAAAATCCCAATAAGCGGCCAACGAGCATCAGCAAGATCAAGAATCAGTCCGACACCAACAAACATGGCACCGTCAGCGACGTGCTCACCCAGGGTCAGGAACTACTCGTTCAAATCGCCAAAGAGCCCATTTCCACTAAGGGGCCGCGATTAACCACAGAAATCACCTTCACAGGACGTTTTCTGGTGCTCACCCCGTTCAACGACCGCATCTCGGTATCCCAGAAAATCAAGGACCACGCCGAGAAGACCCGCCTGAGGCGCCTGATCGAGAGCATGAAGCCGAAGAACTTCGGCATCATCGTCAGGACATCGGCCGAGAACAAGAAAGCCGCCGAGCTCAACGCCGAGCTCCGCACCTTGCTAAAAGCCTGGGACGACGCGATAGCCAAAGTCCAGCAGGCGACCCCTCCCACCCTCGTCTATGAGGAAGAAAGCCGTGCCGTCGGTGAGATCCGAGACATCTTCAGTCCCGAGTTCGAGAGCATTCAAGTCAATAATGCCGATGTATATGAGCAAATCCATGACTACGTGAACCTTATCGCCCCCGACCGCAGTGATATCGTGAAGCTGTACAGCGACGACATGCCGATATTTGACAAGTTCGGCATCACCAAGCAGATCAAGTCGTCGTTTGGCAAGACCGTATCCTTCAAGTCGGGCGCATACATAATCGTAGAAAGCACCGAAGCGCTTCACGTGATAGACGTGAATTCAGGCAACCGCTCGCGCACGAGCACCGATCAGGAGAGCAACGCATTGAACGTTAACCTGCTCGCCGCCGACGAGATTGCCCGCCAGTTGCGCTTGAGGGACATGGGCGGAATCATCGTGATCGACTTCATCGACATGGCCAAGTCCGAACACCGCCAGGAACTGTACCAACACATGCGCGAAGTGATGCAAAAAGACCGTGCGCGTCACAACATCCTGCCGCTGAGCAAGTTCGGCTTGATGCAGATTACCCGCCAGCGCGTGAGGCCAGCCCTCGATATTGCCACTGCCGAGACATGCCCGTCATGCGGCGGAACCGGCGAAGTGCAACCCTCACTGCTTTTTACCGACAAGTTGAAAGACAAGATTGATTACCTTGTCCACACGTTGAACGTGAACAACTTCATTATGTATGTCCATCCGTTTGTCGATGCCTACCTCAAGAAAGGTCTCATGAGTGAGTACTGGAAATGGCGCAGGGAATTCAAGCGAAAATTCCGTATCATGCCCGACCAGTCACTCAACTACCTGGAATATAAGGTATTCGACAAAGACCGTAACGAAATTGACCTTAAAGAGGAAAAAGACACCAGCAGCAGCGAGACGAGCAAGAAAGAACGCCGCTCCAAGAAACATGCTGCCGAAACCGAAGACGACAGCCAACAGTGAACAAGCATCACTTGAAGGCCACAGACATCAAGGCCGCCCTGCACAATACCTGCAAGGCGGCCTTTTATTTTCCCATAGATTGTGACCATTCAGCTTAAGAACCACACGTTAATAACTTGAGTGCGTTAAATATTGTGAAACCCATGTGTTTTTCATATTTATAAATTATATTTGCAACCAGAATTTCACTTTAACATTAACCATTTAATTACAATCAACTTAACCAATGAAGAAACCGTGTAAGAAAGATTGCAGCAAGCCCGCACCGCTGGGCGCAAAGACCAAGAGCTATATCTCGATGGAAGAGCGTTACGGCGCTCACAACTACCATCCCCTGCCCGTCGTGCTGAAGAAGGGTAAGGGCATCTACGTGTGGGACGTCGAGGGCAAGAAGTACTTTGATTTCCTGTCGGCTTACTCTGCCGTGAACCAGGGTCACTGCCATCCCCGCATCGTCAAGGCTCTGAAGGACCAGACCAACAAGCTGTGTCTGACATCGCGCGCATTCTACAACGAGGCTTTCTGCGAGTACGAGAAATTCATGCACTCCTACTTCGGCTATGACAAGGTGCTCCCCATGAACACCGGTGCCGAGGGTGTCGAGACCGCATTGAAACTTGCACGCCGCTGGGGTGTTGCCAAGAAAGGCATCGCCAACGACAAAGTAAAAATTATCTGCTGTGAGGGTAACTTCCACGGCCGCACTGTGACCGTCATCACCATGAGCGACGATCCCAGCAGCTACGCTGACTACGGTCCCCTGACCCCCGGCTTCATCCGTATTCCCTACAACGATCCTAAGGCGCTCGAAGACGCGCTCAAAAAATATGGCGATGAGGTTGCCGCCTTTATCGCAGAGCCCATTCAGGGCGAGGCTGGTGTATTCGTTCCCGATGACGGCTATCTGAAGAAATGCTTCGACCTGTGCCACCAGCACAACGTGCTCTTTATCGCCGATGAGGTGCAGACCGGTATCGCCCGTACGGGTAAGATGCTGTGCTCCCAGCACGACGGTATCCGTCCTGACATCGTGATCCTGGGTAAGGCCCTGGGTGGTGGTGTGCTGCCCGTTTCGGCTTGCCTTGCCGACGATGACATCATGCTCAACGTGAAGCCCGGCGAGCACGGCTCGACCTTCGGCGGCTTCCCCCTGGCAGCCCGCGTTGCTGTTGAGGCCTTGAAGGTGGTAAAGGATGAGAAGCTCGTCCAGAACGCCGAGAAGATGGGTAAGATCTTCCGTGAGGAGATTGAGAAGATCAATTCACCGTTTATCGTGCAAGTGCGCGGCCGCGGTCTGTTGAACGCCATCGTGACCAAGCCTGTTGAGGGCAAGACCGCTTGGGACATCTGCCTGAAGCTGCGTGACAACGGTCTGCTCGCTAAGCCGACCCACGACCACATCATCCGCTTCGCTCCCCCCTTGTGCATCACCAAGGAAGAGCTCATGGAAGCCATTGACATCATCAAGAAGACCTTCGAACAGATGTTCGGATAAATCTTTATTCAAGCATCGCGAGTGCTAGCACTTGCGATGCTTGAAGTTTAAAGTTTAGAGTTTAGAGATTCTGACTCTAACTCTACCCACAAATTAATTATTTTCAACAAAAAAACAAAACTAGAAACTAGGGACTAAGGACTAAAAACTAAGGACTAAAAACTAAGGACTAGTGACTAGAAACTAAAAACTCAATAAAATGAATAACGCTGTTATCAATTTTCCCCTTCCCGCCAATGAACCGGTGAAGGCCTATATGCCCGGATCACCCGAGCGCGTTGCTCTCGAGGCTGAACTCGAGCGCCAGAGCAAACTCGTAGTTGATATCCCCATCATCATCGGTGGCAAGGAAATCCGCACCGGTGACACCGGTACCGTAACCTGCCCCCACGATCACAAGCACGTGCTTGCTACCTACCACAAGGTGGGCAAGAAAGAGATCAAGATGGCTATTGATGCCGCTATGAAGGCATGGAAAGAGTGGAGCCGCACACCGTGGACCACCCGCGCCGCTATCGTCATGAAGATGGCCGAACTGCTCGCCACCAAGTACCGTCCCATCATGAATGCTGCCACGATGCTGGGCCAGAGCAAGAACTTCTATCAGGCCGAAATCGACTCGGCTTGCGAGACCATCGACTTCTTCCGCTACAATGTGCACTATGCCAGCAAGATTTACGGCATGCAGCCCAAGGATGGCGTTGGCCAGCTGAACCACACCGAGTATCGTCCCCTGGAGGGCTTTATCCTGGCTGTCACCCCGTTCAACTTCACCTCGATTGCCAGCAACCTGTGCATGACTCCCGTGCTGATGGGTAACGTGGCCTTGTGGAAACCCTCGACCACTGCCCTGCTGAGCAACTACTACCTCATGCAGCTCTACAAGGAAGCCGGTCTGCCCGACGGCGTTATCAACTTCCTGCCCGGTAGCGGTGCCCTCATCGGCGAGGTAGCCACCGACAGCAAGTACTTCAGCGGCATCCACTTCACTGGTAGCACCGCCACCTTCAAGAGTCTGTGGAAGCAGGCCAGCCTGAACGTGGACAAGTACATCTCTTATCCTCGTCTCGTGGGTGAGACCGGCGGTAAGGACTTCATCTTTGTTCATCCCAGCGCAGACAAGAAGGCCGTGGCTACGGCAGCCTTCTGCGGTGCATTTGAGTTCCAGGGCCAGAAGTGCTCGGCTGCTTCACGCATGTACATCCCCAAGAGCCTGTGGCCCGATGTATTGAAGGACATCAAGGCCATGTGCAAGGAAGTGAAGATGGGCGATGTCATGGATCCCATGAACTTCATCAACGCTGTGATCGACGAGGCTTCGTTTGACAAGTGCAAGAGCTACATCGACTACGCCAAGAAGGCTGACGATGCCAAGATCGTTATCGGTGGCAAGTGCGACAAGAAGAAAGGCTGGTTCGTAGAGCCCACCGTTATCGAGACCACCAATCCTCGCTTCAAGTCGATGGAAGAGGAAATCTTCGGCCCCGTGCTGACGGTTTACCCCTACGATGACGACAAGGTGAACGAGACCGTGAAGTTGTGTGACGAGACCTCGCCTTATGGCCTGACCGGTGCTGTTTGGGGCCGCGACCGCCTCGAGGTGGAGAAGCTGACCGACAAGCTGTGCTATGCGGCAGGTAACTTCTACATCAACGACAAGCCGACTGGTGCTGTAGTAGGTATGCAGCCCTTCGGTGGTGCCCGTGCCAGTGGTACCAATGACAAGGCTGGTGGTGAGTTCAACCTGATCCGCTGGATTATCCCGCGCGTAATCAAGGAAACCCTCGTGCCTCCCACCGACTACCGTTACACTTATCTGAAATAAGCCGATAGCTACTAACTTTTAGCAATATTAACAACGAGGGTGCGTCAAGTGATTTGGCCACCCTCGTTTAGAATAAAACCCGACAAATCAAGCGTTATGAATGCAATAACCAAAATTTCAGTATCACTTGTCCTGGTTTTTCTTTGCATCCAGGTGAATGCGCAAGGCTACCAGCAGGTCAACGATATCTCCTATACCAGCAAGACCGACGCCTACTCGCTGGAGCGGCTGAAACTTGACGTCTACCATCCCGAGGGGGTGACGGGCCGTCCTGCCGTCATTTGGTTCCATGGTGGAGGACTGGAAGGCGGCAACAAGGAAATTCCAGCTCAACTCAGGGAGAAGGACATGGTGGTTGTCGGGGTAAACTACAGGCTGTTGCCACGTGTAACCGTCAAGGAAATCCTCGACGATGCCGCCGAGGCGGTGGCATGGGTATTCAAGCACATTGCTGAGTATGGCGGAGACGCCCGCAAGATTGTTGTGTCAGGGCACTCTGCAGGCGGCTACATCTCCATGATGCTCTGTCTGGACAAACATTGGCTGGCAGCCCATGGCATTGATGCTGATAACGTGATGATGTATGTCCCGTTCAGCGGGCAGGCCATCACCCATTACAACGTGCGCAAGATGCAGGGCATACTGCCCTTGCAGGCCACCATCGACGAGTATGCACCACTCTACTGGGTGCGCGGCGATTGCCCGCCTCTGGTGCTGATTTGCGGCGACAGGGAACTGGAACTCTACGGCCGCTATGACGAGAACCAGTACCTTGCGCGCATGATAAAACTCGCTGGGCACCAGCAGACCTACCTCTACGAGATTGACGGTCACGGTCACGGCGGCATGGTCGCCCCCGGCTTCCACATTCTCGAGACCCACTTGAAACAGATGCTCGGCATTGCTGTTAACCCTTAACCCTGTTTTGTTTTCTCAATTCCGAGCAAAGCCGTTAGCTGGTTTATTGGATATACTCACAGTATTGTAATTATTTCTTATTGATTGGGTTTAAAAAGCGGTTCTCTATCAACTATTTTCATTAACTTTGCAGATTGAACAAACATTTAATCTTCTAGAGACATGAGCAACGACACTATCTTGCAGCCGATGGCCGGCATGACACTCGAGGAAATGCAGGATGCGGTAACCGCATTGGGTATGCCACGGTTTGTGGCCAAACAGTTAGCGCAGTGGATTTACCAGAAGCGCGTGAACGACTTTGAGCAGATGTTGAACATCTCCAAGGCCAACCGCGAATTGCTGGCGAGCCGCTACTGCGTGGGCCTGTACCCGCCCAGTCAGGCAGCAGCCAGTGCCGACGGCACGGTCAAGTACCTGTTCAACGTTGGCGGCAAGCATGCTGTCGAATCAGTCTATATCCCCGAAGATGACCGCGCCACGCTGTGTATCTCGTCCCAGAAGGGGTGCAGGATGAACTGCTACTTCTGCATGACGGGCAAGCAGGGCTTCCACGGTAATCTGACGTCCAACCAAATCATCAATCAGGTACTGAGCATCCCAGAGAGCGAGACGCTGACCAATGTCGTGTTCATGGGCATGGGTGAGCCCCTCGACAACCTTGATGAGGTGCTGCGCGTGATTTCCATCCTCACCGAGCCATGGGGCTTGGGCTGGAGTCCCAAGCGCGTGACAGTTTCGACCGTGGGCAAGAAGCCCGAGTTGAAGATCCTGTGCGAACAAACCAGTGTCCACATTGCTGTGAGCGTCCACAACGCTGTACAGGAAGAGCGCTCGTCGATGATGCCCATCGAGCGCCTCTACCCCATCGCCGACGTCATGGACATGCTGGGCAACTATGACTTTGCCCACCAGCGCCGCTTGTCGGTAGAATACATCTGCTGGCAGTGGTTTAACGATGACATCCAGCATGCCGAAAAACTGCGCGAACTGTTGCCTAACGAGCACGTACGCGTCAACCTTATCCGCTTCCACCCCATTCCTGGCATCGAGAAGCTGCGCACGAGCAGTGATGAGCGCATGACCTACTTCCGCGACTACTTGAACAGCAAGGGCGTGACTTGTACCATCCGCCGCAGCCGTGGCGAGGACATTGCTGCAGCCTGCGGACAACTTGCTGGCCAAGTAAAGAATGCGAAGGGGAAAAAATGATTTTAGGCTTTAGGTTTTAGGCTTTAGGTAATAAAAAACGAGATTTTTAGGTTTTAGGTCTGACTACCGTAAACGGACAACTGATAACTGTCAATAAGAAAACTATGAAAAAGATGATCCGATTCTCCACGATGCTGGCAGTGGCAATTATTGCCGTGCAGTCCGCGCTTGCAGCAGAGCCAGTCAATTACTATAACAATGCCTTGGGCAAGAGTGACGAGGCCCTGATGTCCGCATTGAGGAGCATCATTCGCTCACACAAGGAGGTATCTTACAGCAGTGGCCTGCTTAATGCATTTGCCATTGCCGATGTTGACAATCAAGGCTATATCATCGACATCTATAGCAACTGCCGCTATAGGCCGAGCGACAACGGTTCGTCGGCCTCCCACGTGGGCGAGGGCTATAACCGTGAGCACAGTTTTCCCCGCAGTTGGTTCGGCGGAGAGGTGTCTCCGATGAACACCGACGTGTTCCACATCTACCCCACCGACATCCGCGTGAACAGTCAACGAGGTAACAACCCCTACGGCGTGTGCGCTAACGGCACGCGCTTGTCCTATGGCAGCTATGTCGCCAAGGGCAAATTGGGCAACAGCACCTATCCTGGCTACTCAGGTGTTGTGTTTGAGCCCGACGACGAGTATAAGGGAGACCTTGCACGCACCTATTTCTACATGGCGACCTGCTACAAGAACGAACTTCCCTCATGGCCCGGCAGTGCTCAACTCGACTATGCCAGGAACAAGTATAAAGCCTTCTCGACCTGGACCATCAACATGCTGATGGAATGGACCCGCCTGGATCCCGTCAGCGAGAAGGAAATCAAGCGCAACGAGGCCGTCTATGGCATTCAGGGCAACCGCAACCCCTTTATCGACCATCCCGAGTTGGCCGAATTCATCTGGGGCAACATGCAGGGCAAGCCCTGGAATGGCAGTGGAGAAGTGATTCCCGCATCCATTACCTCTCCCGCCAACGGTTCCGTCTTTGACATGGGCGTGACCGTTGAGGGCACTGAAATGCATCAGACCATTATCGTCAAGGGCGAAGGCCTGAGCAGAGGCCTGACGCTGTCGATGAGCGATAACGAAAACTTCTACGTGAGCGCCAACACCTTCAGCGCTATGGAAGTCAATACAGGCACCAGTTTCGACATCAGCTTTACCGCCGACAACGAGGGCACCTATGAGAACACAGTGACCTTGAGCAGCAGCGAGGTGACCACCACATTCACCGTCATCGCCACCGCTCAACAGGGCGGTACGCCGCCACCTCCTGTCGTGCTGGGCGACAGCATCGTGGAGGATTGGGAAGGCTGCACGACCGGCGGTTACTGGACTGACGTCATCGAGGGTAACGCTTGGCTGTGGGAATTTGAAAATGCCGGCATCTGGAATGACAACATGAGTCATGGAGAACTGTCTTGCCGCTTGGGTAAGAGCAATAACAGCGCCATTACCATGGCCGAGGATGTGCACGGCGGCACAAGTGCCATTGCCTTCTGGGCTGCCAGCTTCGGCAACGACAGTGACGCCACATTGCGCGTAGACTTCAGCATCGACAAGGGTTCAACGTGGTTCGAATTGGGCAGTTTCACTGTCACCAGAGGCATCTTGCAACAGATCATCATGGATGTACCCCTGAAGGATACTGCCCGTTTCCGCATCGTGCAGACATCTGGTTCACGTGTCAATATCGATGACATCACTATCTATGGCCCCACTGATCCGTCACCCATTCTGCCTGGTGATGTAAATGGTGATGGCGAGGTGAATATCGCCGATGTCAATATCGTCATCGACCTGATTCTGGGCGGCACAGCCGATGAGGGTATCCTCAAGCGAGCAGACGTAAACGGTGATGGAGAAATCGGCATTGCCGACTCCAATTTCATCATCGACATCATCCTCGGATTATAACAGATCATTTAATCTTTCATAACACATTAACACGACAACCATTCATGAGAAGAATCGCATTAACCCTCGCCGTGACGGCGTTGGCGCTGGCTGTGTATGCCAAAGACCCAAAGCCGTGTCCCAGCGACTACTATTCTAACGCGCTGAACCTGAGCGGAGAATCCCTGCTCACGGCATTGCACAACATCATCACGAGCCACACCAACATCGGCTATGACGGCCTGTGGGCCGCCTATGCCGACACTGACACCGATTCCCAGGGTTACTACATCGACATGTACAGCAACTACGACAAGTACACCTATAGTAACAAGTGTGGCAATTACAGTCAAATCGGTGACTGCATTAACCGCGAACACAGTGTACCCAAGAGTTGGTGGGGCGGAAGCCAGCAACCTCAATACAGCGACATTTTCAATATCGTACCCACCGACGGATACGTCAACAACCAGCGTTCCAACAACCCTTACGGTGTCTGTGAGGGAGGCGTTCGCCTGACTAACGGCCAGTATGTCGCCAAGGGGCGCAAGGGAGCCAGTACTCATGCTGGATATTCAGGCACCGTGTTTGAGCCTGACGACGAGTACAAAGGCGATTTCGCCCGTGCCTATTTCTACATGGCAACCTGCTACAACAACGTCATCAGCAACTGGACGCAGTCGGGAGGCAATGTCTTCTTTGCGGGCAACAGCTATCCCGTATTCACGACCTATGCCATCAACTTGCTGCTGGAATGGCACCGTCTGGACCCGGTGAGTGAAAAAGAGACCACCCGCAACTGCTATGCCCACGCTTGGCAAGGGAACCGTAACCCCTATATCGACCACCCCGAGCTGGCCGAGTACATCTGGGGAGATATGCAAGGACAGGTATGGACAGGAGACGGTTCCGTAGTCACTTGGCCCATGTTGACACAGCCTTCCGCTGGGACTACCATCAATGTGGGCACCATAGCTTTGGACGGCTCGAGCGCGAGCAGCCAAGTTAACGTCAAGGGTGTCAATCTGACGGAAGCACTCAGCCTCAGTGTGAGCGGAACAGGATTCAGCGTCTCACCCACTACCCTGACTGCCAGCGACGTCAATAGCGGCACGACAGTGACCGTGACCTATAACGGTAGCGACCAGAGTGCTACAGGCACATTGACCTTGATGAGCAGCGAGGTGAACCGCACCGTATCCCTCACTGCCGGCAAGGAACAGCCGGGCGATGATCCCATCACACCCACGGGAGATTACAGCATTGAGACCTGGGAAGGTTGTGCCTCTGGCGGTTACTGGACCAGCGAGGTACAAGGTGCCGCCTTCAAGTGGTATTTCACTGACGCAGGCCTCTGGGCACAGAACAATGACCACTGGAATGGCGATATCGGCTGCCGTTTCGGCAAGAACAGCAATTCCTCGATTGCCATGCGACAGGATGTTGCAGGCACATCGGGCCTCTCGTTCTATGCCGCCACCTATGGCACCACCGATGCCGACGCTACCCTACAGGTGCTCTATAGTACCGATGGCGGCAGCAACTGGACTATGTTTAAGGAGATTGCCCTCACCCGCGAGTTTGTTAAATACACCTATAGCCTGGATGTCACCGACAACGTTCGCTTCAAGTTCCAACAGACTGCCGGCAAACGCCTCAATATCGACGATATCGCCATCTATGCCCCTGTGCAAGAGCAATCAGAGCCCAAGGTATACTTCGGGGAGACCATTGTGGCCATGCAGGCAGTTCAGGATGGTGAGTCCAGCATCAGCGAAGTTACTGTAATCACCGATGACAATGACGAACCCGTCATCGTGACTGTGGACGGCAACTTTGAGTTGAGCCTTGATCAGCAATCATGGGGAAACAGTCTGACACTGGATGCTAGCGGTGAGACATTCTACGTCCGCTTGGCCAGCACCGCAACCGCTGGGGAGTATGAGGGCGTGATCACGGCCACCGCCAGTGAAGTAACAGCTTATGCCGAAATTGAGGGCACTGTCTCCCTTCCCGAGGTTCGCATCGGCGATGTAAACAGGGACGGCTTCGTTACCATCTCAGACGTGACAACGCTCATCGACTACCTGCTGGGCGGTGATGAGTCCATGATTGACCTTCTGGCTGCCGATGTGAATCAAAACGAGAGTGTTACCATCGCCGATGTGACAGCACTCATCGACCTGTTGTTAAGCGGCAATAGCGCTGCCATGTGGAATGCATTGCCCACCCAGGGCGGCATCCGCATCAACAACCCCATAGGCGAGACGCTTGAAGTCTATAACCTCGATGCCGATGTAGTGGCAAGGGTACAAACCTCAGCCTCACTTTCGCTGCCTGCGGGCATCTACATGGTCACCAGCGACACCCGCTCCCGCAAAGTCATCGTCAGATAAAGACCACAATCAGCACTTATAGCAAGCAGGACTGATGCCATGTCGCATCAGTCCTGCTTGATTCATTCTATGGTCATTTTGAAATGCTCGTCACAAATCACCAATTACCACTCAGCAAGAAGTCAATCAGTGCGGTCACGTCGTTAATCCTCACCTGATTGTCTTCGTTGCAGTCGGCTGCACCAACAATGATGTTTGAGTCGTCCCCACTCAACAGGTAGTCAATGAGCGCCGTTACGTCATTGATTCTCACTTGACCGTCGCCATTCACGTCACCACGAACGAATTGTGGCTTTTCACTGAAGTAACCTGGGTTATCGGGGCCACCGTCAATATGGGCGTAGGTCGCGTCCATGTGGTAGGGATCATAGGTTGTTCCCATGCCGCCAACAAGACTCGCGCAACCGGCAAACATAGCGGGATGTGTTGTCACATTCGACATATCCCATCCTTCTCCAACATAGACAGTAACCAGCTTGGTACAGCCTTGGAACATAGTCGTTGTTCTCGTTACCTGATGAGTATCGAAGCTTGTCAAGTCCAGTTGAGTCAAGTTACCGCACTGAAAGAACATAGACCAAAGACTTGTCACACGCGACGTATTGAAATTGGACACATCAACACTTGACAGATTGGTGCATAAGGCAAAGAGCCATTCCATGTTTTCTCCAGTTACATTTGCGGTGTTGAAACTGCTTAGGTCAAGACTCTCCAGCATAACGCATCCCTGGAACATACGGGTCATATTCTCCAGATTGTCAGTATTGAAATGGCTCAGGTCTAAATGCTGCAGTTTAAAACAGCTTTGGAACATAGCAGTCATATCGGTCACCTCACTCGTGTTCAAGTTTTCAATACCAACGACTGATTCTAAGTTCTCCATGCCGTAAAACCAGTAACGAGTGCTTGTGGGTCGCGCGTCAACAAACGACTCATCAATGTCAACCTTATCCACATAAGCATAGCTGTTGTCGGTGTACCATCCTGGATTGTTGTCACCCTCGTTCAAGTAGTATGTTGTCTCAGTGTGCAATTCCTTAACGGCATCGTAATAGAACGTGAGCGTCTTACCATCATCAGAGAGGAGCGCATACGGCTCTTTACTGCTGGGGTCATAAATAAACTTGAAGTCCTTCCACACCTCGGCTGCCCCATAAATGCCTTTAGTACCATCTGGAACACAAAGTACTTGATTAGCACGATTGGGGAATGCTTCGGCAGGAACAAAAATGGGAGTTGCCCAATTGACAGTCACCGTCGCCAGATTGTTACAATCAGCAAAGGCACGGCTCTGTATAGAAGTTACCGATGATGGGATATTGATTGTTGTAAGCGCAGTGCCTTCAAAAGCGCTCTCTCCAATTAATAGCAAACCATTGGGAAGAGGAATATCGTTCAGTGCAGAGCAATTCTTAAACGAGTTATTGATAATGTATTTGACACCAGCCCCTAACGTGACGGTGCTTAATGAAGTGCAACCCTCAAATCCACCAACCGATACCACACTACCAGGAATCGAGATTGCAGCTAATGACATACAATCTTTAAAAGCGCCTTCTTGAATGCCAGACACCTTGTTTCCCAAAGTCACGGAGCTAAGGCTTGTGCAGCCCTCAAAAGTATTGTTCTTGATGGAGGCAGCATTGTAGTTGATTGAAGTCAGTCCCGTACAGCCCTTGAAAGCACTCTTCTCAACTGTTGTATTATTAGCTATCTCAATTGAAGGCAAACTCGTGCAGCCCTCAAAAGCACTTTCTCCAATTGATGTCAAATTAGAGAAACGATTGACGGAAGCCAAAGCTGAACATCCCTCAAATGCACTATTGCCAATAGTTTTCACTGATGTCGGGAAAGCTATAGAAGAGAGGCTTGTACATCCCTGGAAAGCGTTGTTGCCGATGGCGGTAATCTGCTCAGGCAAGGTGATGGCCGACAGGCTACTGCAACCAGCAAAAGTATTGTCAGGAATCTCACGTAATCCTGTGAAATGTTGCAATTCATTAAAGGACGTGATCTGCAATCCTTGGAAACTCAGTCCTAGGTCATTGACCATATAAGCCTCCAGCTGGTCGAGATATCCATCTCCATCAGCATCCCAATTAGCTACACAGATAGCCTCTACTTGAGGGTCGGCAAATAATAATCTGTTCGGTTCCTTGATCTCCTTAAATTTATTCCACTCATCGGCTGATGCATAACTAGATAATGAGCCTGCAGGGACATAGAGAATCGCTTGACGACAGAATGGGAAAGTTCTGGAGTCAACTTCTGGAGGTGTCACCATTCCGGCAATAACCGTTGTAATATCCGTTATACCTTCAAAAGCACCCGAGCCAATGCTGGAAATGCCGCTTGGAAGAGTAATAGATGTCAAATTAACACACTGCCTAAAAGCAAAGTCACCGATACTCGTGACACTTGATGGGATATGGATAGATGCTATCTTACTCGTACTGACAAAATGATTCGGTATATGCTCAACCTCATTACCAATAATCACCTCACAATCACTTGCAAGGATAAAAGAGCCACAGTATAAGAATGTGTTCTGAATCAAATATGCCTGCACATTGCCCTCGGCATGCCTTGCATTATAATAAAGAGTCTTAATATAAGAATTTGGTTGAGCGAAATGATCATCTGAGACAGCACTATTAGCGATGTATACCACACTTTCGGGTATAGTTAAAGTATGTATCGCACAATTACCAAAGGCTTGACTTCCAATGGATGTAATTGTATTGGGAAGTGTGACTGAAGTTACTTTAGTCCCGTTATAAAATGCCTTTTCGCCGATACCTGTTACAGTATAAGTGACTCCATTGATGTCAACAGTGCTTGGGATTACATAGTCCCCAGAAAAATACATAGCATAAGAAATTGCTCCAGCATGTGTAACCTCCAAAGTATGAGCGTCAGAATTCTTAATGTTATAATAGATTCTTACACCATCATCATTCAAAGCAGATACATCATAAGCACAAGCAGCGATGCTTGATATTAGAGCTATCAGTACCAGCAGAGCTTGTTTATAAAAATTTTTTGTTCTCATTTTGATTTGGTTTTATTTAAATTATGTTGTACAGGATTTTATCTTGATATTGATTTCACCTAATCAATGCAAAGGAATCAAGTTCTATTATGGCAACAAATATACAACAATTAATAGGAAAAAACTAAAAATAGCTCCGATTTTGTTTAAATATAGTAATTATTGTGATAATATAGTAACAAGATGATGGCTGGCTTTGTGGATTTCACAAAGCCAGCCATCATCTTGATGTCACAACACTATATGTTGTGTTTTTTTACTTGACGGGAATCTTGTCGATGCGGCGCTGGTGACGGCCACCCTCGTAAGGGGTCGTCAGGAAGGCCTCGACCATAGCGATGGCTTCCTCATCGGTGACGAAGCGGCCAGGCATGGCCAGGACGTTGGCATCGTTGTGCTGACGGGCCAAGCGGGCGACAGCAAGCCGCCAGCACAGGGCTGAACGGATACCCTGGTGCTTGTTGAGGGTGATGTTGATGCCCTCGCCACTGCCACACACGGCAATGCCAGGATAGCACTCGCCCTGCTCCACTGCAAGCGCACAGGGATGGGCAAAATCGGGATAGTCACAACTGTCCTCGTTATAGGTGCCAAAGTCCTTGCAGGCAATACCCTGCCCCTCGAGCCAGCGCTTGACGGCTTCCTTGACGGGATAGCCTGCGTGGTCGCTGCACAGGGCAACGGGAATGCCGGGTTTCAAAATCGAATTATCCATCTCACTAATCTCTAATCATTAATCACTAATCAAATAATTGCGCCCATGTGGGGCGCAATTATTTATCTCTTAAGTGCCTGGAGTGCTTGCTCCATCGTGGCAATCTTGCTCTCGGCGTCGGCTTTCTTCTTGCGCTCGCCCTCGACAACTGCTGCGGGAGCATTGGCAACGAAACGCTCGTTGTTCAACTTCTTCTCGACACTGGCGAGGAAGCCACGGGTATATTCCAGATCAGCCTCAAGCTTCGCAATTTCGGCTTCTACGTCAATGCTGCCAGCTACCGGCACGGCAAACTCGGTGGTACCGACCATAAAGGCGGCTGCCGTAGGATCCTTCTCGGTCACTGTCTCTATCTTGTCAAGACCAGCGAGCTTGATGATGATGGCCTCCAGAGGGTTGTTCAAGCCACCGACCACCTGCAGGGTGAGTTGCTCCTTGTTGGGGAGATTCTTCTGCTTGCGGACATTGCGCACACCAGCGACAATTTCCTTGACATCGGCCATGGCCTTGAGCAACGCCTGGTCGGCATCCTCTGCCTCGGGGATGAGGGCATACATGATGCTCTCGCCATCCTTGCGCTCATCAAGGTGCTGCCAGAGTTCCTCGGTGATAAACGGCATGAAGGGATGCAGCAGACGCAGCAACATGTCGAAGAACTCGAGCGTGGCTTTCATTGTGGCGCGATCCATCGGCTGGCCATAGGCAGGCTTCACTGCCTCAAGATACCAAGCTGAGAACTCTTCCCAGAACAAGCGGTAGAGCACCATCATGGCATCGCTCAAGCGGAACTTGGTGAAGTGGTCCTTGACAGTTGCCAGAGCGTCGTTGAGCGTGTGGCGGAACCACAGCACAGCCTGACGGCTGGCCTCGGGCTGCTCAACATCGGCCACCTCCCAACCCTTCACGAGACGGAAGGCGTTCCAAATCTTGTTGTTGAAGTTGCGACCCTGCTCACACAAGGCGTCATCATAAAGGATATCGTTGCCAGCAGGGGCAGCCAACATCAGACCCATGCGGACGCCGTCGGCACCGAATTTCTCGATGAGCTTCAACGGGTCGGGCGAGTTGCCGAGCGACTTGGACATCTTGCGGCCCAACTTGTCACGCACGACGCCAGTGAAATAGACGTTGCGGAATGGCATATCACCCATGTATTCGTAACCCGACATGATCATGCGAGCCACCCAGAAGAAGATGATATCGGGGGCAGTCACCAGGTCATTGGTGGGATAGTAATACTTGATTTCCTCGTTGCCGGGGTTGTTGATGCCGTCAAACAGCGAGATGGGCCACAGCCACGAACTGAACCAGGTGTCGAGAGCGTCCTCGTCATGGCGCAGCTCACTGGCTTGGATATTCTCGTAACCGGGAATCTTGCGGGCCTTCTCCAGAGCCTCTTCCTCGTTGAGGGCAACTACATAAACCTCCTTTTCCTCGTCGTCGGTGGGCAGGAAGTAGGCGGGGATGCGGTGGCCCCACCACAGCTGGCGCGAGATGCACCAGTCCTGAATCTCCTCGAGCCATGCCTTGTAGGTGTTCTTGTATTTGGAAGGATAGAACTTGAGTTCATCGTTCATGACACAGGGCAGGGCGATGTCGGCAAAGTGCCTCATCTTCAAGAACCACTGCATGCACAGGCGCGGCTCGACAGCGGTGTCGCTGTTGCGCTCGCTGTAGCCCACCTTGTTCTCGTAATCCTCGATACGTTCCATCAGACCAGCGGCCTTGAGGTCCTCAACTATCACCTTGCGGCACTCCATACGGTCCATGCCGACATAGAGCGGCGACTGCTCACTGATAGTGGCATCGGCATTGAAGATGTCGATGGTCTCCAGGTTGTGAGTCTTGCCCAGAACGTAGTCGTTGGGGTCGTGTGCGGGGGTCACCTTCAAGCAACCCGTTCCGAACTCGATATCCACATAACGGTCCTCAATCACATTGATGACGCGGCCCACCAGAGGAACGATAACCTTGCGGCCCTTGAGCCACTGGTTCTTTGGGTCCTTGGGATTGATGCACATGGCGGTGTCACCCATGATGGTCTCGGGACGCGTAGTGGCCACAACGGCATAGTAGCCCTTCTCATCCTTGTGGATGATGTTGCCCTCGGCACGCAGCTGCTCCTCGTTCTCAAGGGTCTGCAGGCCGTCAACATAATATTTAAGGTGGTAGAGGTGACTCTTCTCCTCGTGGTAGATTACCTCCTCGTTGCTCAAGGCGGTCTGGGCCTTGGGATCCCAGTTCACCATGCGCAGGCCACGGTAGATATAGCCCTTGTCATAGAGGTCAACAAAGACCTTGAGAACGCTCTTGCTGCGCGTCTCGTCCATCGTGAAAGCGGTGCGGCTCCAATCACAGGAGGCGCCCAACTTGCGCAACTGCTGCAGGATGATGCCACCGTGCTCGTGGGTCCAGTCCCAAGCATGCTTGAGGAACTCGTCGCGGGTGAGGTCACGCTTGCGGATGCCCTGCTCGGCAAGTCGCTTTACGACCTTGGCCTCGGTAGCAATCGATGCGTGGTCGGTACCAGGCACCCACAGGGCGTTCTTGCCCTCCATGCGCGCGCGGCGAATGAGGATGTCCTGAATGGTATTGTTGAGCATGTGTCCCATGTGCAACACACCCGTCACATTGGGGGGCGGTATCACGATGCAATAAGGCTCACGCTCATCGGGCACGCTCTTGAACAAGTCATGCGATTCCCAATACTTATACCACTTATCCTCGACCTCTTTAGGGTCGTATTTGGTTGCCAATGTATTCTCTTTCTCGCTCATTGTTTTGGTTATAATTATGTTTTTATTTCCATTTAAACGGCAAAGGTAATGAAAAACCGCCAAACTGCAAAACGGCAATGCAGTTTTTAGTTTCGGAACGCAATATTGTCTAAAATCGGGTACGGGAACGAAGAAAATGAGTACTTTTGTCTCTTGAAAAAAATATGCTTTGATTATGGGAACGATAAATTTCACACAGATTCTGAGTGCTACGCTGGTTTTACTGAGTATTATCGACATTGTGGGTTCGATACCTATCATCCTGCAGTTGAGGGAAAAAGGACGCCATGTCGATGCGCTGAAGGCTACCCTCTACTCCACCCTGCTGATGGTGGGCTTCTACTATGGCGGCCACTGGTTGCTGCGCATCTTCAACTGCGATATCCACTCGTTTGCCACGGCAGGCGGTTTCCTGATGTTCCTGATGGCGCTGGAGATGATTCTCGATGTGGAAATCTTCAAGAACAACACGCCCAACAAGGGGGCTACGATGGTGCCGATGGTGTTCCCGCTCATTGCAGGCGCCGGCGTGCTGACAACGCTGATTTCGCTCAAAGCGATGTATGACGATGTGAACATCTTCATCGGCCTGGCCATCAACATGATTTGGGTGTTCCTGGTGATTAAGAGCACAGGAAAGATTCAGCAACTGCTGGGCGAAGGCGGCATGATGTTCTCGCGCAAATTCTTCGGCATCATCCTGCTGGCGATGAGCGTGAAGATGATGACGGAGAATATTGCTCATCTGTTCTGAGCAAAAAGCTCAGAACAAAGTTTAGAGTTTAGAGTTTAAAGTTTAGAGAGGATAAAGGCGACAGCCGCTCCCGTGTGATGGGGCGGCTGTCGCTGGTATTGGATATGAGAGGATAAGGGTTACTTCCAGGAGGGGTCGCTCTCGTTCCAGCAGCGGTCGAGTGCGGTGACGGCATATTGCCACTTGCCCTTGCCTTCATCGGGCAGAGCGTAGGTAGTCTCTCCCGTGATGGCAAGAATATTGTCGGGGTTGTCAAGGTGGCCTTTCTTGCCCTTGGGATAGCGGTAAATGACATAGCGGACAGCATGCTGCATCGGGTTATCGTCCTCGTGAGGACGCCAAACCAGACATTTTTTGCCGCCGACCTTCTTGATATTGAGGTCATGCACACGATGAGGCTTCTCGCTATCCAGCCAAGTGTAAGCAGGAATGAGTGCCGGATGGCTCATCTGATTGCTTGACAGCGAGTCGAGCACACCCTTGTAGTTGCTCGTGATGCTGTAAGCGGGCCACCAGGTGACACCGTGCACGTCATCCATTGCACGTTGCAGGCGCAACTTGTGGTCGAGCTGAGTGGGATTGGTGGGATCACCACCCTCGGCAGCGATATCCTGATGGGACATCACGTTGTTGACCGCCTGGCCATAGTACATATGACGGCCGTAGGCATGGTCGTTCCACCAGTGCATGAGTGTCAAGTCGCTGGCACGTTCATGCTCCAGTTCCCAATAGAGTTGAGGCACCATATAGTCCACCCAACCTTCGCCAGTCCACTTGATGCAGTCAGCAAACAAGGCGTCATAACATTGCAGGCCATTGGTCTCGCTTCCATCGGGGTCACTGGTACGGTTGCGCCAGATACCAAACGGGCTGATGCCAAAGCGCACCCAGGGCTTTACTTCCTGAATGGTATTGTGCAATTGTTCGATGAGCAAGTCCACGTTGTGGCGGCGCCAGTCATTCTTATCCCACCCGATGCCGTACTCGTTATAGGAAGTCGTGTCGGGGAACTCCACGCCCGTCACGGGATAGGGATAGAAATAGTCGTCCATGTGCAGGGCGTCGATATCATAGCGCGTGAGGATGTCCCTTACGACCGTGTCGATGAAGTCTCGGCTCTCGGGCAGGCCAGGATCAAAGTAGAGTTTGCCATCGGCATACTTGAGGAACCACTCGGGATGCTCATAGTAGATGTGGCCTGGCGCGGGCTTATCCTCCTCACTGCTGGTCACACGATAGGGATTGATCCAGGCATGAAGTTCCATGCCGCGCTTGTGGGTTTGGTCAATCATGAACTGCAGAGGGTCCCACACGGGATTGGGGGCCTTGCCCGGTTCACCCGTTAGCCAGCGGGTCCAAGGCTCAAGATCGCTCAGATAGGCAGCATCAGCCTGCGGACGTATTTGCCAGATAACGGCATTACAATTGGCACGCTGCAGCAAGTCCAGTTGCTCGATAAGATACTGCCGTGTCTGCTCGGGCGTCATCTGAGCATACTGTTTCTGCCCGATGATGTGCATCCACGCGCCTCGAAACTCATATTTGGGCGCTCCTGACAGCAGTGGCTCTTGAGCAGTCAAGCAACTTGCCAATGAGCCAAGCAGCAGAACCATGAAAAAAATACGTTTCATCTATACTTGAATTATCGGTCGTCTTCGGGAATTTCGTTCCAAACGTAGGCTCCGAGGTCCACAGCCCCCTTAGCCAAGCGGTCATATCCATAGCGGTCATAGCGTGCCTCGGCCGGACATAGAGCGGGATTGCCCTTGCCGATGGCATCGCTCTCGTTGTCCAAGCGGTAATCAAAGAAATGATCATCACGCACAGTGAGGAACATGGGGTCGCCTTTCCACACGCAGTTGATGAAATGAGCGTCATCAGTACCGTCACTCCTGAGCAGGCAGTAACGCAGATAGACGTCAAAATTTTTCAGGTCGCCCTCATTAATGTCAGACGATAGACCGTAAATGATGCTGTTGTCGAAGTAAGCCTTGATTTTGCGGGTTGTGCCATCGCTAAACTCCACGTCAAAGACATTCAAGATGGGCAGCGAGGGCACCTTGAAAAGGTAATTGTTAGCAAAGGTGCACTGGCTCATCATGACCTTTCCTCCAGCGAAGTAGGCAACCTCCTCGGCAGCATCGCTGAATTCCGTGCCGATGGCCTGCACATAGCAAGTCGCTGTCGCCAGGCAGGTCGAAGCCGAGTTGGTGAGGACACAATTCACGAGTTTGAGGGCACAATTCACCGTGTCGCCATAGCCAGTCTCGCCATAGGCCGAGCAATGCATACCGATGCTGCTGCCCTTCATGATGACATGCTTGAGCACATTGCCCATGGTGGGCGGCGTAAAGATGACGCCACCCCACTGGCCCGACATGACATCAAAGCTGGTGGAGCCCACCACATGATCCAGGCGGTCACCACGGAAGGTGATCGGTTCTTCAACCGTGCCATTGGCCAGCATACGGCCGGCACAGCGCAGCGTAGCCTTGTCATGGAAGAGCAGTGTAGCGCCCGCATCCAGCGTGAGTGTCACACCCGGCGAGACAAACAACGTGTCATAGATCAGGTAGGGCTTGGCAGCCGTCAATCGGGTATTGCTTGAGATGGTATCCCTCTCAATGCGCACCACATCCTGTCCCCAAGCGGTGAGCACCACTTTCTGGTTCATACCATTGGTTACAAACTCCAACCTGTCCTCTATCAGAGTGGGCTCATTCTTCTCCATCTCGTCGAGATAGGCCTCGATGAAGATAAAGATGGAGTCATTGCCGCGGATCTCCACATTCTGGAAAGAGTCTCCACGAACGCCGTCAACATTGAGGTGGAAACGGCCCTTGTCGGCAAGACCAGCGACCTTGATTGAGGAAATATTGATCTGCTTGTTGCTGCGGTTATAGACCACCATCTGCTTGGTGGCAGTGCCCTGTAATGTGATGACCGTGTCAAACGCCACGGTGTCCTTGCTAAACGCCAGCACATCACTTGACGAGGTCGTGAAGCCGTCCTCGATACAAGACGACAATAATGTGCAGGCCACCAACATCGTTGTGGCTAACCACAAGGTGATTCTTGAATGATTCATTGTCATGGGATTCTTCTGTTATCTATACTATATAGAACGAGAGAGATGCCTTTTTAGTGTGCATGGCACGAGAATCAAGGTGGCTAACGCTCAAAAACGGCGACCAGCGGGTAATGGTCGCTCTCACCCTCCTTGTCACGACGGCACGACAGCACACGCAGGTTGCCGCGATAGAAAATGTGGTCAATCTTGACATAGAGGTGATGGGCATGGAAGGTATAAGTGGGGCCGAATCCAGCCTCGACCCACGCATCCAACAAGTCGTCACCACACAGGGTGCGGTAAGCATAAGAACCAGGCGTGTCGTTCATGTCGCCCATGACCACGACATCACCCACGGTTTCATCAAGAAGGTCGCGCATGGCCTGTACTTGACGTACATGGGTGCGGAAACCGTAATCCAACTTGTTGACAACCGACTTGACGCGCCTCTTGCGGTCAGAGGGTTTGTTCATCTTCTCAATGATGCGCGCGTCGTTGGCCGTGAAACGCAACGAACTCAAGTGCATGCTGACCACCCGGATATCGCCACCAGGAGCCTCTACGTCCCAAGCCTTGATAAAATAACTGATTGAATCAGAGGCAAGCGCCGGGGATTTCACATCAGTGTAAGGGTACTTGGAGAGAATACCCACATCAAAAAAGGCCTTCTTGCGATAGGGATATTTTTTATACAATTCCTGCAGCATGGGCTGCACAGTCTTGAGCTGCTCATAAGAGAAATCGACCAGACCCTCCTGGATGACCACGACATCGGCATCCTGGTCAAGGATGTAGCGCATGGACTTGTTGGGCTTATCGCCCTCGGTCCAGTTAAACTGTGTAACGTTCATCGTCAAGACCTTGAGTTGGGTTTTGGATGGGTCAGCATCGGAATTGTGGAACAGGTTGAACGGTGATATCAAGCGCAGTGTTGGCCACGAGAGAAATAATGCCCCCACCAGGACAACCGCTGCGCGCCACTGCCTGAAAATGGCCAACACTACCAACAAAGCCAGTACGCTAATGGCTATGACGGGCAGCGCCAAAGTCGCCATTGACGGCAGGGTCCAGATATTGGGATCTACACGTCCGCCATAGGCCGCAAAGAGCAATACAAAGGCTGCGACTATCGATATGAGACGAAAGATATATTTCATGTAACGAAATTGGTGATTAAATGAGTTTCCATCCCGGTTTAAAGAATGGTTCTTGGGCGGTGAAGCGCGGGGCATAGGTCTTGAGTAGCCAGATTACAGGCCACAAGACCAGCATGGTTAACGCGAAAACGATTAGAGTCAATCCGATGCCAGGCTCCATACCGCCGCGCAGGATGAACCATGAGCGGATGGGCAGGAAGAGCACCATGTGGGTGCCCAATATAATGAGTGAGTAGCGCCCGTAGTGACACAGGACCGGGATGCGGGGAAGTGGCTTGCAAGCCCAGAAGAGTGACAGGATGGCCACAAAGGGTAAGACGTAGAGTTTCCAGTAGGCCGGCAATACCTGGAGGTGGAGATTCATGTAATCGCTCAAGTAATAGATGGGCAACGCCACCACAGCCAGAACAAGAACGCCCCACTTGTCATAACGGGAGGGCTCCAAAACACCCAGGCGCTTTATCCCCCACCCTAAAACAAAATAAGGCAATGCCACCATCGACGTATCGAGCATGAGCGGCAACTCCACTTTATGGCTACCCAACCAATAGCCTACGGCAGAAATGGCTATGGTCGCCAAGAGCAGCCCCCATAGCGGTTTAATCAGGCGTTGCAGAGCATAGAAGATAATGTTTACCCAGAACAGGCTCAACAGAAACCAGAGCGGCGAGGTCAACAGCCAGGAGCGCATGTAGAATGGTTCAATGAGGATACTCGGGTTGATATCGATGGGCTGGGCACCGATGAGATAACGGGCGCCAAATTCCACCAACCTTAATCCATAGGCCAGCACCACAAAAAAAACGAACGGCACAAGGATGTTATTGACCTTGCGCCGCGTGAAATCGGCAAAGCCGCCATATAGCTTAAAGAAAATACCTGATATGAAATAATACATCGGCAAGCGGAAAGCCTGCAGGGCATTATTCAGATTGGGAGCAAGATAGTTGAAAAACTCATGATCGATATGGTACATCACGATGAGCATGATGCACAGGCATTTCATGAAGTCGATGTAGGCAATGCGCTGTGGTTGTGCCATCAGATTTTTGACTCCAGCATAGCAATAACGCGGGAGAAGTCGGTCATCTCGGCAATCTCCTCGGGTTCCAGCTCGATGTCAAAGGCCTCCTCTAGTTCAGAAGCCAACGAGAGATGATGCAACGAGTCCCAGCGCTCACAATTCTTCTGAGATGCGTCGGTCGAGACCTCCTCCATGTCAAACACCTCACGCATGATTTCCAGCACTTTTTCTTCTAAGTTCATAATACTCTGATATTGTAACAGTTCTTAATTTCAAACATTTCATTTAAATCCAAGCTATAATGCTTGGCGCACGAATCATCGGTTCTCACACAGGTCAAGCCCATGCGGTCATAGAAATCGGCCGTCTGGCCGTTCTTGGCCGTTGGCAGATATTCGGCTGTGATGTGGCGATAGCCATCCAGCCTCAACAGATTGAAGACCGTCTTAATGAAAGCCTCCTCAATCCCCTTACCGAGAATGCGGCAACTGAGCAGCAGCGAGTCGATATTGACAGTGACATCATCACTAGGCTCAAGGAAAACCGCAGCCGTAATTCCACTGTCACCAAAACGGTCTCTCACGCTCATGCAAAAAACGCGCCAACCCTGGTCAATACGCTGTTGCACATCGGTCTCGGTATAGCGGCGAGTCGTGAGATTGAACTGGTTGGTCTTCTGAGTCATCTGCGCGATGCGCGGCAAGTTGTGCTCGTCAGCAGGGATGATATCGAGTTCCATATCCAGGCTATAGAGATAGGTCTCGAGGTCGGCAAAATGGGACTGCTCAGCCTGTCGCAAAGCGTTGGCACGGTACTGTTCGGTCTTGGTACGGTCCTCACTGGTCACGGCATAGATGCGGAAATATTTCTCAACCAGTTGCTTGAAGAACGGCATGAGTTCATAGGGCTTTGCCGGGAAATCCGGGACCTCGACCTGGGGAAGCACCTGCTTAATCAATTCACGTTCAGTGGGATTGTCATCGACAAAAACCATGCTGTCCAACCCGATATTGAGTTCGGCGGCTATCTCGCGGATGTTGGTCGCCTTGTCCTGCCAGTTAATACGTAGAGAACTGAAATGTTCGCGCTTGAGCACCATGAACGGATTGTGCTGCCATGCCTCATCGACGTCGGCCTCGTTGTTCTTGCTACAGACTGCCAAGATCACGCCATTGTTCGCCAGCTGCAGCAATGAGCGCTGCCAATAGGCAAAGGCCTTGCCAGGATAGTCACCGCCCAACTTGATGCCGTCGACTCCATCCTCACCGAGCACGCCACCCCACAGGGTGTTGTCAAGGTCAAGGATTAGACACTTCTTGCGTTGCAGGGCCAACTCACCCTCGATGCGCTGCCACCAAGTCTGGAAATCGCGAGCCAACTTGGGGTTGAGTAGCGTCTGTGACATGAGATAATATTTCCAATTAACCAGTGTTTCAGCATCATAACGGCCCAAGAACTCCGAGAAGTCCACCCACTTGACATGGGCACGCGTCGCCGCCAATTCGGCAGCATGATTGTTGAAAGCAGCAATCGCCTGGCTCACAGCGGTCTCGTCACCAGTAAGCCTCAAGGGGAAGAGGTTTTCAAGAGAGAAAATGACAAAGGGTTTGCCAGAATCGGCAGTTGCCAAAACCAAATCCAGTTTATCCCTGTAGGAATCAATTTCCTGAGCCAGTTGGGCGCTATCGGGATTCACGGGAACCTGATAGAACCAAATATAACGGTCCACCTCGGCGGGGATTACACTGATGTCGTCATAACCTGAATAGGTCACGCCATCATATCCCAAGAAGGCTTCAACCGTCTGATTGCGAAAGACAAAAGTAGTCATCATTATTACTTCTTTAACATGCGATAGAGCTTACTCATCATGGACCACAGGCGAGGATGCATCATCAAGCGGTGAATCAACTTCCATTTTGTGCTGCCATAATTGGCTTCCGGCCCCACGCAGGGGAAAGGATACAAGCCCACAGCACGCATGCGGTCCAGCACATCATCGACCAAACCAGCAGAGAATGCCCGAGTCAAAGCAAAGTAGAGATACACATTCCTCAAACCGGCCACGCTGGCGGGTGCCACCTGACGTGAGGTCTCATTGAAACGCTTGATTGTGCCATCGATTGAAGAGGCTGAATCAACCTGGCTGAAAAGTCGATTCCTCAAGTGATTGATATCCGTATTGTTCATCGCGCTGCCTGCACGCTTCACATAACAGTAGGGGGCAGCATCATGATGTGCCACGCGGGAGGCCTGGAGCATGAATTGCGCGATGACTTCCCCATCCTCGCACACGATGAGCGAAGGATCAAAACGCCAGTTGTGATGTTTAAAAAACTCACGTCGAATGAGATAACGCCAGATGTAGGGCGTCATGCTGTGACCTTCAAGGTATTCAACTCCCGTCATGACGCCAGTCGTTGCACTGGCATTCTCAGAGGCTATAGTCACCGTGCCATCGGGGAATGCCATCCTGTTGTTCAAAACCATCACATCCAGGTCCAGTTCAATCGCACGCGTAATCAGCGATGCCATCGACTGTTCAATCAGGTAGTCATCACTATCGACAAACTGAATGTAACGGCCACGGGCATGATCCAACGCCAAATTGCGCGCGCTGCTCACCCCCGCATGGGACTGGCAGAGGATGCGTACAACAGGATGCTCTCTGGCAAACGAATCCACTACGGCTACAGTGCCGTCGGTTGACTCATCATCTACAGCGATGATTTCGTATTGTTCAGGATTTAGCCCTTGATTGACAAGAGACTGCAAGCACTTGAGCACATAAGGCTCAGTGTTATATAGTGGTACAATATATGTTAGGAGGATATCACTCATCAAGAGAGCGTCTCGACCAATTCAATAAGGCCGGTGTTTTTCTGGAACAGAAATGCCACTCGCCTATCCTGCATGGCACAGGCAGGAACTGGGCCGCTCACGAGCAAGAAGCGCTTTCCTCGCAGCATAGCAATAGCGGCTTCAATGTCCTGTACCTTATAGCAGATGTGATAAGGCGATACCCCGACGGCCGAAAGCGTTCGCAGCACTGGACTCTGCTCGTCCAGAGGCTCAAGCAGTTCCAAGCAGGGTTCCCCTTCCTTGTTCAAAAAACAAATGCGGACGTGCTGTAACACGTCCTCGACAGTTGCCGATGTCTCATAACCCATCGACAAGTAAAAAAGCTTAGTCTTTTCGATATCTCGGCAGGCAATGCCGATGTGGTCAAAGGTAAGCATGACAAATGGTTATGTGCCAGTGGTTAATACTCGATGACGGGCGACACGTTGCAGTCGCGCATGTTCATGATGGCGGAGCCCCAGCTCAAGCCAGCGCCAAAGCCACTCATCAGCACCAAATTGTCACCCGCAAGGCGTCCACTCAATTCACTCGAGATGGTCAAGGGCACCGAAGCGCTGCTGGTGTTACCGAACTTGTGGATGCAATAAGGAACCTTGTCAGGAGAAACCTTAAGCTTCTTGACAAAGAAGTCCATCATGAAACGGTTGGCCTGGTGGAAGACCAAATAATCCAGGTCCTCAACTGAGCGTTCGGTCTCCTTGAGGAGCTGCTTCACGCTCTTAGGCACCTTGCTGATGGCAAAGTTGAAGACATCCATGCCGTCCATATACACTTCGAGGTCGGTGCGGATGTTTCCATCCTCGCGCTCACGCTCCACACAGGACTCGGCGGTGATGGGATTGCGCATACCCGCATGAATCTTCAACGTGTCCTCTCCGCTGCCATCGGTATTGAGAATAAACGTGGAATCGCCATATTCGCCTTTCTCGATAAGCGTTGCCGTTCCTGCGTCACCATAGAGGGGCCAATCGACCTTGTCGCGACGATTGACAATCTTAGAGAACGTCTCGCCATCGAGCAGGAGTACACGGTTCACGCCCTCCATCGACGCATAGGCAAAAGCGGCACTCAAGGCAAACAGGTAGCCCGAGCATCCTAACGTAATGTCAAAGCACAAGGTTTCACGAGGTAGCCCCAAACGGTGCTGGAGCAGACAGGATGTCGCGGGAATGCGGTAATCGGCCGTCTGACTCATGAATAACAAGACGTCAATGCTGTCTGGCTCAATATTGTTGTCGGCAAACAACTGCTGAGCAGCCTTGAAACAAAGGTCGCTCGCTGTCACATCGGGAGCGGCAATACGTCGCTGCTCAATGCCAATGTTGTTGATGGTTTTCTCGATTTCCTCCTCAGGAATAAGATAACCCAGGTCCTTGTTATAAACAATGTCCTGGGGTACACATGCAGTGAGGGCTTTGATGCCCACACCATGATAGGTTATTTTTGCCATACGTTTAAATATGTTGGCCGTCAGACGGCGAAATCGTCAGGGCTATCAAATCATTCAACCCTAGACTTTACAATATTATAAAGGTCTTCGACGGTGTTGCTGTTGCGTATGTCTTCTCCACGGAATTCCACATCATACTCCTCGTCAATCATCGCGATTACCGACAACGCGAGAAGGGATGACCACTCTTCCAAATCCTTAAACGATGTGGTTTCATTTATGGTATCAGGGTCTGTTTCGTCAAACAGATCCGTAAAGTTCTCTATAAATTGGTCTATACTCATACTGTATATCTATATTTCTTGAATTAATCTAGAATCATTTTTGCCATTTAAACGTAAATACACCTATGGTATTTTAACGGGGGGCAAAAATAATCAAAAAAAATCATATCGACACATCTAGGCAGAATATTTAACGAGAAAAAGCCGAAAACGGGTGAAAAAATGGACTTTTGGGCAAATAATATGCTCTAAATATGTCTGGAATGGAATCTAAAGGCGGTCAACGCCACCAGCACCATAGATTGTAAATTATGCAAGATTTGGATTTCAGATATTATACTTGATGATCACTTGCAGCAAGCGATAATCTCTTTTGCAACCAGTTCTACCTGTTCATCGGTCACCCAGGGGCCACTGGGCAGACAAAGCCCCTTGGTGAACAAATCCTCGCTTACACCGTTGACATAGGCTGGTGCGCCGGAGAAGACGGGCTGGGTGTGCATGGGCTTCCACAAGGGACGTGACTCGATGTTGCAGGCATCGAGATGTTGCCTAACGGTCTCATAATCGGTTCCCGTCTTAACAGGGTCAATCAGGATGGTGTTAAGCCAGTAGTTACTGTCAGAACGTTCATCAAAGTTGACATGCACGTCAATACCGTCAACTTCGGCAAAGAGTTCGACGTATCGGTCACACAGGTGCCTGTGGTGAGCCAAGTGCTCATCGAGGACGGTCATCTGTCCGCGACCGATGCCAGCACAGATGTTGCTCATGCGGTAGTTGTAGCCGATCTCCTTATGGAGATAATAGGGCATGGGCTCACGTGCCTGCGTCGCATAGAACATGATTTTCTTTTTGGTCACCTCATCAGGGCAAATGAGCGCACCACCGCCACTGGTGGTGATCATCTTGTTACCATTGAAACTCATGATGCCATAGTCGCCAAAGGTGCCACACAACTGTCCACGATAACGGGAGCCGAAGGCCTCGGCCGAATCCTCAACAACGGGAATCTCGTATCGACGGGCGATTTCCATAATATCATCAATCTTGGCTGGCATGCCATACAGATAAACGGGAATAATGGCCTTGGGCTTGCGGCCAGTATTGGCAATACGGTCCTTGATGGCATCTTCGAGCAGATTGGGATCCATGTTCCAGGTGTCTGGCTCACTATCGACGAAGACAGGGACACCGCCTTGATAGGTGATGGGATTGGCGCTTGCCGAGAAAGTCATCGACTGGCAGATCACCTCATCATCACGGCCAACGCCTAAGTTTACGAGAGCCAGATGAATGGCAGCAGTGCCAGAACTGAGCGCGACAACCTTCTTATTTTCACCACACAACTGTTCAAGATCCTCTTCAAAGGCATTCACATTGGGACCCAGGGGCACCACCCAATTGGTATCAAAAGCCTCTTGAATATACTTCATCTCTTGGCCACTCATGTGAGCGAGACATAACAAAATCTTATCGTTTGCCATAAAAAATTATTTACTGTTATATGATTTCATCATTTTCTGGAGCATGGCCTGGATAGACGGTGCGATGCTCTGCTAATTGCTTGATAATAGTTTCACTGCAAGCCGCCTGCTCTTTGTTGCAGTGAGGTAAATTGGTCACGGTCTTTACCCCCGGAATGTAACTGTCACCGGTGAACATAACGTCATCGAGCACCCATGTCACGCAGCATGGACTATGACCTGGTGTGAAAACTGCCTTCACGTTCACACCATCGAACAGTTCAAACTGTTCTCCGTCTTGCAGTATTCTGATGTTTTTAACGGGTTGTATTTGGAGAGTATTGCCGTAAAACTTAGAAAAATTCAACTTGTCGTTATATAAGGTCTCATAGCCGCTGTCATTGGTATAGATGGCCACATCTGGATACATGTTCAACAACTGATTGAGACCATAGATGTGGTCAAAATGGCCATGGGTGAGCAGGACGCCGCAAAGGGTACCTTCAATAAGAGGCAGAATCTGGTCTAGGTCCCCACAATCAACAAGCCATGAACAACCATCCTGAGTCACGATATAACTACAGGAACGGAAGATGGAATTGACAACCTGACGGATGATCACCGGGTAAGGAAAACTATAGGGAGAAGCCGCCGTCAAGAACCAGATCATGACCTGTCATCCACGCCGAAGCGTCGCTCAATAGGTAGATAGCGGCATTGGCGACATCCGTGGGTTCGCCATAGCGGCCCAGCGGGTAACGTTTAGCGTCCTCGGCCAGTTGTTCCTCGGTGATTGTGCCATCATGGATGAGCGGTGTGTTGACCATGCCAGGGCAGATGCTGTTGACGCGTACCATGCGGGCAGCATACTCGCGGGCAGCATAACGCATGATTGAATTCAACGCAGCCTTGGATGCGCCATACACGCCATTGCCCGGCATGAAGCTATGGGTACCGCCAATGGAGGCGATTAATACCACAGACGCACCTTTAAGAAGCACTTTCTTCTTGTACATCAAGCGCAGCAACTCGACAGGGGCAAAGAAATTGATGTCAAACATGCTATCGAATTTCTCGCGCGTGCCGAATTGCAACGGCAACGTCATCGAGTTACCAGCACACAGCACTGCTCCATCGAGTTTAGGCAGCTCGCCCACGAGGCGCTCCACATCCTGCTGGACAGTCATATCAGCAAGCAACTGCATGTGGCCCTCGACCTCGGGATTCAATTGGTCAAAAGTAGCATGCAGACGTTCCTGATTGCGGGCTGTTATGACAACTTTCGCACCCATTCGCGAGCAAGCGATGGCCGATTCTTGGCCGATGCCAGAAGATGCGCCAGTCACCAGAACGGTCTTACCCGTTAGCGTGAAAGGATTATATTCCATTTTTATATTTTATTCAATTAATCAAAATTGGTCTCAGATTCTTATTCAAATTCAAATTTCTTGGCGGGGACACCGATATACGTTTGTCCATCCTTCGGTTTAGTCATGAGCACGCTGCCAGCACCGAGGGTGACATTGTCTCCGACATGGATCTTCTGCAGCACGACGCTGTCAACACCGAACAAGTTGCAGCAGCCCACACGAACAGCCCCAGACAGACGAACAGCAGGCATGAGCACATTGAAATCCCCGACGACCACATCGTGGCCCAGCACATTGGACCCATTCAGCACATTGAAATTACCCACCGTCACGTCACAAGTAGCACTGCACCCCTCCTGGATGATATTGCCCTGGCCAATCTTGAACGTACTAGGATCCAATATCTTGAACGAAGGAGCAATCAGATTCGGATAATAGATATTCGGGTTAGTAATACGGCTCTGAATGTTATAACGCGTCCTAGGATCTCCAATAGCAATCGCTAACGCAAGAGGTTCACTCACCGAATTGAGATCCTCCATTCCTCCCAAAACTTCCCCATAGTGAGAAACCGATGAACCTACCTGCTTATTGTCATCAAAGAAACCAATGAAATTCCACCTTTCTTTCCCAAACTTGTTAATCTTTTCGATTCCACCAGCCACTTCACGGCCTAATCCGCCTGCTCCATAGACAGCTATCCGCTTTGCACTATCATCAGCAATATCATGATTACCGGAACAGCAGCCTTGTTGTGACCTGATTCGGCAAGGATTGCCATAAGCAATCGCGCCATCGGGCACGTCTTGGACAACAACACTACCAGCGCCTACTATACTCCACTTGCCAATCCTTACTCCAGGAATCACTACAGCCGCTGCGCCGATCCATGCGCCCTCTCCGACATGAACGTTTCCGCACAGGGTGGCCTGAGGTGAAACATGGACGAAGTCCTCAATAATACACTCGTGATCGACCGATGCTCCTGTGTTCAAAATGCAATGTGAACCTATTGTCGCTCCGCTCTGGATAATTGCTCCTTGCATCACGACTGTACCCTTCCCCATTCTAACATTGGGAGAGATAATCGCTGACGGATGGCGAACTGTAGCAAAATCGCATTGCTGAAGTTTGTCAACAATCTGCTTGCGAACTGTATTATTTCCAATGCTCACAATGACAGGAGACTCGCCTTGCCACTGATGCTTGACAGGTGTTGATAACAACTCGTTGATGGTAATATCATCATCAAAGAGGGCATCAATCTTAATATTTAAGGCCTTAAGAATGTCAATAATGACCTTAGCGTGGCCACTGGCTCCGTAAAGATACATAACGCTTAATTATTTCCGTTAAATGCTTCCATTGTTGCTTGACCGTCCTGAGATATGCCATCACGGACAATCACTTTTTTTATCGTGGTGAGAATCACCTCTATGTCTGTCTTGAAACTGCAGTGGTCAACATACCACACATCAAGTTTAAACTTCTCAGTCCAAGACAATGAGTTGCGGCCATGACATTGAGCCCAACCTGAAATGCCTGGCCTCACTTCATGGCGCCGAGCTTGCTCTGGAGAATACAAAGGCAAATACTGCACCAAAAGAGGCCTTGGGCCAATAATGGCCATGTCACCTTTGAGCACATTGAAAAGCTGTGGTAGCTCATCTATACTGGTTGAGCGAACGAAACGCCCTACCCTAGTTAACCGCACTTCGTCTGGCAGGAGTTCTCCATTGGCGTCTCGCTCATCAGTCATTGTCTTATATTTGATAATCTTGAAAATCTTGCCATTCTTGCCAGGGCGCTCCTGAAAGAAAAACGCACCAGCGCCCTTGTTGGCAAAATGAAGCCAAATGGTCACCACTAAAAACAATGGTGACAGACAAATGATGGCAATGAGGGAAATACAGAATCCCAACACACGTTTGATATGGTCACGGTATATCTTCACTGCAATTTCTTAATCTTTCAGAATCTCATGGTAGAAATCATAAAGACACTGTCGGACATAACCCTGTTCGTAGCGTGAGGCAATCAGAGGACGGGCATTTGCTGCTAAAGACTGTGTCAACTCGGAATCCTCCACAAAACGCTTCATGGCTTGATATAAAGCCTCCTCATTTTGAGGGGGAACAATAACGCCATTCTGGCCATCGATAATGATTTCGCGGGAGCCGTTGATATCCGTGACAATGCTAGGTAAACCCATCGCGCCAGCCTCGATCACCACGTTGGGGAAGCCCTCACGATAGCTCGGGAAAACCAACGCATCGGCATTGGCATAATAAGACTTCACATCGCTTTGTTTCCCCACCGCTTCAATGCCCTCGCCACGGTCGATACGCTCCAGGGTCTCAGGCAAAACGGGATCAAGGTCATCCTCACGTGGACCGACCAATACCAAGCGAACATCGTTGTGCTCCTGATGCAAGCGGTCAAACGCCTTGACCAATTCATTGATGCCCTTGTCGCGGACAATGCGGCCCACGAATACGAAAGTAAAGCCTTGATGACTCTTGCTGGTTGTCTCAGCAGGTTTGAAGTAATCTAAATCTATGCCTTTCACATTGCCATACCCCAAAACCTTAAGGGGTTTGCGTGTAATGTGATGATTGAGCAGGTCAGATTTCACGCCTTCGCCCTCGGGGATGATGTGTGTCGCACAAGCGCATGTCAACCAATCGGTCGCCATAAGAACGCGGCGTTTCAATCCTGTGGAAGTGGGCCAGACAAGACCTGTAAACGTGTGGACCCGCACTGGGACACCTGTTAGCCATCCAGCCATCATGCAGATGAGGCCAGCCTTGGGCGTCATCGAGTGAATCATGTCGGGTTTCTCTTTTCGCAATACACGCCACATCCGCCACAAGGATTTCAAGTCCTTCAACAGAGAGATGTGTCGCTCCATTGGCACAGCAATCGTCCGGACGCCCTCACGAGCGCCCACCTCGTCAAGAACTTTGCCAGGTGAAGAAACCGCCACAACCTCATAGTCCCGCGACAATTCCCTCAACATGTCCCGGCAAAACGCCTCCAACGACAACGGCACGGTAGCCGCCCTAACAACCTTCTTCATTGATTATAATGATCTTAGAAGTAAAAAAGTCACAGATAGATTCCTTATGCTACTTGTATTTAATCAACTACAGCAAATCGAAATATCTAAAACAATTACATAAAAAAGTCACAACAACCCGCATTTCAAAAATGATTCTTCATTATTACATATGATCCATAATCATTCCTCAAACTTCTCTCCAATCATACTATCTACTTTTTTCATCTTTGAATTCCGTTTTACTTTTGACCAAATCAAAACAGATAAAGCGAAACCACTAGGGATGCAAAGAACGGTCAACAATTTTTCCGGACTTTCACTAATAAAATGAAAATTTTTGCTGATGATACTACTGGAAACATAATGCGTACAAATTTGTAATTTCCGAATTAGTTTCGTAGCTGTTTTCATCTCCGTCTTTCTGAAAAAAGCGAATCCCCTAGGATTATTCCAATATTGCTTATACATATTGTAACTAGAACCTTCTGTCTGATAATCAACAATTACCAACGGATGATTCAGCGTCACTAATGTATAATCATGATCGATAAGCATATATTTATATGCGAGACCAACGTATTTCTCGCCCTCAAATAGCGGATATTCTGGATACCGAGTAATAACATCTGTTCGATAAACCATTTTCTTGTCACCTTTTCCACCAGCTTCGTAAAATCCATACAATGTTGTTGTTTTCATGCCTAATGGGAATTTAGTTCCTAATAATTGTCCTTCTGTTGTGATATCAAGTCCAATTATTCCAGCTACATGTTCATCATGCGACTCTTTCCAACAGACCAGGATACGTTCCACAGCATCATCTGGCATATAATCATCACTGTCAATGCAAACATTAAGCTCTGTATCAATATTTCTATAAGCTGTATTGTGGGCTCCATGCATACCTTGGTTTTGTTGATAAATATAGCGGATAGGTATAACCCTATCATCAATCCATTCTTTCACCACTTGACGAGTGTTATCTGTTGAGCCATCGTCAATTATCAACCAACAAAAATCTTTGCATGTCTGCCGGCACAAACTATCATAAGTTCTTTTCAATGTATGAGCCCGATTATAAGCGGGTGTAAAAACAGTCAACATTGCCATAATATCACTTCTTATTTATCTAGCAAAAGATATATCAGGTTGATTACACAATTGATTTATACAGATTACTATAATTCTCGGCCATGACAGTTATATCATAACGTTTTGCACGTTCTTGACATCGTTCTGCTATTTCATGATACTCATCTGGGTGTTCACAAAGCCATTGTATTTTAACAGCAAGCTCTTTGTCATCTCCTTGTGGAAAGAGAACGCCTGCACCTCTCACCACATCTCGTAATCCTCCCACATCACTCGCTACCAATGGCCTTCCTGAAGCCATTGCCTCTACGGCGGCCAAACCAAAGCCTTCCCAATGAGAAGACAAGACCACTACATCACTTTTCTCTAACAATTCTGGAACATCTGAGCGTGCTCCTAAAAAATCGACTTGGTTTTGGATACCAAGATCAACACACATCTGTTTGAGCGCGGGGACCTTTTCATCAAAATCACGACCAGCCAGCTGCAATCTATAATTATTTGGCAATCTTGATACAGCTCTTAGCAATGTCTCGTGATCCTTCTGTTTTCTAAAAGCAGAAATCATTGAAATCACATAGTTGCTCTTCTTTGAGATAACTGATATTGGCTTTAAAAACCTACTTATATTGACACCATTATGAATTGTTATAATTTTTCCTGAATTACCAATGTAATCGCTTAGATTTCTCCTAGTCTGCTCAGATATACACACAATGGACGAATAATTATTATAAATCCATCTATCAATCTTTTTAAACCATTTCAAAGAACGCCTGCGATTAAACGTATTATGTTCCGTTGTCACTAACTTAGATTTCGCATTTTGCAACAATACAGCCAACGCCACATAAAGTTGGCATGCAGTATTGTGAGTATGAATGATATCATATTTCTTTAAATACTTCTTCAGACGAAAAATATTAATTGGATTATAGACTTCATAGTGATGCTTTATACCCTTCCAGCAGGACAATTGATAGATGTGGACACCTTTCCTCATCAACTCCTCCTTAAATGGCGTATCAACTCCATTGAACAACAACAGATCTACTTGGTTACCATTTTGTTGTAACAATGGGAGCAGATCAACCATTAATCGTTCCGCCCCTCCAATGTCCAGCGTCGTAATCACATGGAGTATCTTCATAACTTCAAAATATAATTCGGAATATGTATATATTCCCGTGATTTCACCATCCTCATCCCATCTCTGATACCCATGCAATAGAAATAAAGGACTTTCGGCGAACGAAAATAAACCGAAGCACCAATATGTGATAAGAACAGCCACATAGTTTTAAAAATAAAAGCCAATATAGCCCTCAACTTCTTATAGGTTGGCAAGTTGTCAAGATTATAACAGATCCTGTGCCAAACCATTAACGAAGCCATCGAACGGGTGTAGAACTTCTTGGGATCACGCTGGAATGCTGCGCTTGATGATTTACCGTCAAGGTGGTTAATGCCGCAATTGTAGTGCATTCCTAATCGGTAGCCATTCTTATAGAGTTTATTGAAAATGAGGTTATCGTCGCCAAAAGAGAAACCAAATCTGTCAATCCAAAGCTCATCTTCGTAATGCAAATCCCGAAAAACCTTTTTACGCCATAACGCGGCTGGACCAGCAGCACTTTGGGAAAGATATATATCTTTTGTAACTCGATTGTTATAACTGAAACTGCCGTTACTGTGTATCTTCACAGCCCAGGTATCACTCCAATGAGGGAACACCAAATTTGTTACCGCAATATAAACTTTCTTTGGAAACGAAATCATATAATTTCTAAAAGTAACTGCGGCAATGCAATCGAAGTTGTTCTCCTCTAATGCCTCTATCAATTTATGTGCACTATCATCTGCCAGTTCCACATCGTCATCAAGCATTAGAATCAAGGGGGTATCAATTTCATCATATGGCAAAACGCGCTGTGCCATCATCCCTTTCTTGACCCAAACATATTCTTCTTTGCCAATCGTATAATCAGGACGATCATATCCTTCAGCAATATAGATGACAACCTTTTCAGGCTGAACAGTCTGCCGCTTTATGGACTCTAGTTCCCTGACAAATTTTTCGCCCGAAGTCCCCAACGTCCGTATTGCAATAGAGTATTTCGTCATCCGGCTTTATGTTTGATATACATTGACAAGGCTAAACCTATAGGTGCTGCTACCATTACGAGCAACTTGTTCGGAGTCTTCTTAAGCCACAGTTTATCTTTAGCAAGAATGCAACTCGAAACATAGTGAATTGCAGAACGAAAACGGTTCTTGAACGTATTGCGCTTCAGTTGCATCTCTAATAAACGAAGTTTTGCAAAACTCCTAGGGCTGTTCATATACTGACGATAAATGCTTCGAGACATGCTATCATCCTGCTGGTACTCCACAATGCATAGGTTCTCGTTTAACACCAATAAAGGATAATCATCACACACCTGAAGTAGCATATAGACTGGGTTGAAATTCTTTTCGCCATCAAACCCCACTTGGGGAGCTACTTTTTTCATAAGATCTGTACGCATCACCTCTTTTGTGTCCGCCCTATGTATATTCTTGATATACATATCAAGGAAATAGGTCTCTGCCAAGTCTTCAGGGAAATAGCCACCAAGAGGGTTCCCTTTTGTGTCAAAGTCAAGCCCCATGATGCCCGCATATTGACTTCCCCCTTTCTGGGTCCAGCACTTCAGTATCTTTTCCACGGCATCATCTGGCATCCAATCATCGCTATCAATGCAAACGCAAAGGTCTGTATCTATGTTGGCATATGCAGTGTTATATCCCGTATGCAAACCGCCATTTGCTTTCCAAATATACTTTATTTTAAATCCTGCTTCACATTGTCCTTCAAAAACCTTACCTGGATCATCTTGATGATGAACAAGCCATGAGGCAACTAAAGAACGCGTGTTATCTGTGCTCCCGTCATCAATAACCAGCCATTCAAACTCCTTACACGTCTGGCGGCACAAACTCTCATAAGTTCGCCAAATGGTGTGAGCCCGATTATATGTTGGGGTAAAGACAGTTAATGTGACCATCAATTCTTGTTGCTGATTAGAGAATTATAGAGAGTAAGATAATTCTCAGCCATTTTTGATATGTCATATTGGCGAGCTCGTTCTTGACAACGTTGAGCGACCGACTTGTATTCATCAGGATTCTCACTCAAACGTTTTATGATGTTAGCTAGTTCAACATCATCCTCGTGTGCGAAGAGTACCCCTGCGCCACCGACTATTTCCCTAAGACCGTCAACATCGCTTGCAATAAAAGGCCGACCTGAAGCCATGCCCTCGACGCTTGATAAGGATAGCCCTTCCCAATGCGAAGACAACACCACAAAATCACTTTGTTCTAAAAACTCAGGCACATCATTGCGAACACCCATGAAATCGATACGATCATCGAGATCAAGATGATGGCAACAGGAACGAAGCCGCTGCTCATCTTCTTTCTCGCCGCCTCCGACAAACTGAAGTCGGAACATCTCAGGAAGATGCTTCATTGCCCGCATTAGAGTCTCATGATCTTTCTGGACCCTGTAAGTAGATACCATCGTAATCACAAAGTAATCTTTCCCAGTGATATCATTAATTGGCCTGACAAAACGATTAATATCAATGCCGTTGTAAATGGTATGAATCTTATTCTGTTTGCCAAGATATTCTTCGAGATTTAGGCGGGTTTGGTCCGCTATGCAGATGATGGCATCATAGTGTTTGTACATCCACCTGTCAACTGGTTTAAGCCATCTGTTTTGACGTCTTCGGTTGTTGGCATTATGTTCAGTCGTCACCAACACAGGATGAGCCGAACTACACGACAGTGCCAAAGGAACAAACAATTGGCAGGCAGTATTATGAGTATGTATTACATCATATTGCGCCAGATAAGGCCGCATTCTGATGATATTTCGTGGATGGTAGACATCATTAGTTGATGACAAAGCGAACACCCTGATTCCGCGCTCTTGAACAATAGCCTTGAATGGTGTTTCCACACCATTGATGAGAAGTAAATCAACCTGGTTCTTTCCATTATCACACAACCGAGGCAACAAGTCAACCATCAGTCGCTCGGCCCCTCCTGTATATAATGATGTGATAACGTGAAGAATTCTCATTGTAGTAGCAAAAAGCTATCAAATTATTGTTTTATTCAATTATTCTTTAGTCTCTCCACCAATACAAATCGAGACCTCGATAGCCATTACCAGTACCGAAATAGTAAATGAAGAACATGAAAAACACAAAGCCTGAATAAAAGAAAAGGATTAAAGCTGTACGGCGGTCTTGGTCTTTCCAAAGGTTCATTCGCAATAAAGGATATGCCATGACAACTGGATAAATAAACCAGGATAAGTATGCAAAACGATTGGAGAACGAAGAGCGTATAACCATTAACCAGAAGGCATTGCACAACAAATACACATTTGAAATAGTATTATACGTCACATCATTGAACTTTCGATGCCGAGTAACATACCAAATCATGATCACAGGGAAGCCACTATATAACAAAAAATCCCACCGAAAGCCCGTGTGAGAAAAATACTCATCAGTTGCTTCAAAAGAATAGTTTGCCATGCGATCGTCAAAACCAAGTGAGGCAAAGAACTGAGTAATCGCCGAACCTGCAACTAAAGAAAGAAAGATAGAAGAGACCCAAAAAGCCAGAGTCCATCTCGTTTCTTTGATGAAATAGATAGAAGAGATGGCTGCGGCAGTTGGTAGCATAGTAGAACGATGAATGCCAGAAGCAAGAAACATCAACAATAGAGCCAAGGCCCGTTTAGGTCCTTTTTCTACAACCAAAGCTATCGCAACCAGTTCAATACTACATGCTAGTCCGTTTCTAATGCCATTAGTGCCAAATGTGAACGTCTGGAAAGCAGTAAAGAAAAAGAGCATGGCAATCCATAAATTCTTTCTCATCAAAATTAATGAGCAAATAAACATGCCCCCAATATAGAAAACCTCAATAAAGAGGAAATACTCATTGACATTGAAGCCCATTCGACGGCAGAAATCTGATATGAAGCCCCAAAGCCACTCATTCGACACATCTACATCAATTTTAGCGTATCCTCCTTCATAATCAAATGCATATAACCAACAATCACCGAATTCCAATGATACTTGTCGCAAGCCAAGAAAAAAAGTAATAATTACTGTTAATATAAACGCTGCTGTTTGAACTGGGGAGCCCTCAGCGTGCAGAATTCTTTGTGAAGCGGCACCAATATAGTAAAGAACCGTGAACCAACAAATGACAAGTAATGATGTGTAATAAACTGTAGTGTAATAATATGCAGGTATAAATTCAATTCCTTCCATTCTATGAATCTTTGAATGATTATAATTTTAGCAAGAATGCTAGTGGAGTGTGACGGATTGCCTCGGACAGGGCTGCAGAGGCGATTGTATAGAAAATAGCTATCATGATAGCGAGTGCTGGGTGTACCGTCAACTCGTTGAGTACAGGGAAAATCCATCCTAGTACAATCATGAGAACTAAATGGAAAATATAAATGCCTAAGGCGTTATTGGCGAGAAACGAGACGAATCGCTTGAACCAATTTACACTTGTATCATAATCCTTGATGAACAAAAATAACGCCATCGATAGGAACAATGCGCCAAAGGTGGGGAAACAGTAATTTCCGCCCTCGAACTGGAAGTGAGTGACATTGACAGTTGCGATTACTTCAATCACAAGCAAGGAGAGACCTGCTAATGCCAGTGCAATGGCCATCCACGTCTTGCCCTGGTAATCTTTTAGGTAATCACCCATGTACAAATACACCACACCATACAAGGTAAACAAACCTGTTCGCCAGCAAGGCAAGGTCGTTTCAGGATTGTGTAAGATGACCAAATCCCATCCCAAATTGGCGGCAAATGGATAAATCAACAATGCTGCAACTAAAGCCCATCGACACCACTTAGGCAAGTAACTCAACATGTGATTAATCAAATACATGAGAGCCAGCGAAAACAGGAACCAATAAAAGCCCAATGCCGAGATGGAGAATTCAGACAAGTCATGGTTGCTCATGGCCTTGAGACACATGATGACCAATGCCCAAAATATGCCTGCCACAATCAACCGTCCGGCCTTAGTGACCGACTTCTTCAGGTCGTAGTTACGACTAACTGTCAGCGCGCCATTAACCATGAAGAACAAGGGTACACCACAAGCACAGAAGAGCCACAACACCTGCCAAATCGTTGGATAAAAATAAACGCCGTCTTGGTAGCCAAAATCCACCATCCCAACATGATAGAGGACAACAAAAAAAGCAGCAAGGGCTTTTAACGCGTCATAGCCGAAAATGCGTTTTTTGCTCACCATTTCCATTTTCTCACAGAGTGAATCTCGATAAGTGCCTGGCCAAAAAGTAACTCCTTGAAACCATAAAGGCATACAAACTCATCTTCATTGACGAGATACCAGTTTTACTTATCAGATGTCCATAACGGCGAACCACCTCCTGAAGCAGTTTGACGCTCGTATTGCGCTTATACCCACTCAGTGCTGCTGCTCTAAGAATCTGCGTCATCTCACAAGCAAACCTCGCATAAACGATATCTCTGTATTCTGGTTTTGCTTCATCCACATCACGGCAGATCGCGTCCCAAACAGTATATGCCGAAAATTTCTTGCCATTAAACGATTGACGCGACAGACTGTCCGGGTTTACGCGGTAGTGGTAAAATGATTTGTCAAGCACACAAACACTATCCACACGTTGGAGCACTTGCCATACCATTAATGCGTCTTCGCCGTAACTAACAGTGCTGTCAAATGATAAACCATCAAACAACGATCGCCTGATCAACTTGTCGCATAATGAACCCCTGAATGTCGTATGCTCAAGGAACAATTTAATGATCTGCTCCTTGGAATAAGTTTCAACTTTGTCGGTGGATTCTCCATCCAATTTATAAGAGACAATGTCGTAATCGCCTACTGATTGTGCTTGCACCAACGACTCTACTGTATTCAACTCAATCCAGTCGTCACTATCCACAAACAGCACCCATTCACCCCTTGCCTTGTCCAACAAGGAATTACGCGTCGAAGCAACGCCGCCATTGGCTTTGCTATATGCCTCAATGCGCTTATCCTCTCTTGCCAATTCCTGGATGATTTCCCATGAATTGTCAGTAGATCCGTCATTGATGAGGACAATCTGCAGGTCACGATAAGTCTGGCTTGTGAGCGACTGCACACATTCCCTCAGGTACGGACCCACATTGTAAACAGGCACAAGAATAGATACCATGTCAATCTTTAGATTTGGGGTGTTCAGAAAGCCAACGCTGCTGAGCCTCCAGTAGGTTATTCAGCAAAGACTCGGCAGCCGCCTTACCATTGAAGTGTGAACGCACGTATTCACAACCAGCATTAGCTATGGATTCCAGTTCTTGCTGGTGCTCTGGCTGCTGATAGTAACTGATTTTGGCCTTCAGGTCTTCGAGCGTGCCATCATATCCGATGTAATGCACGCCTTCCTTCATGCCATAGTCCTCATAATAACCGACCGTCTGTCCGATATATGCACAACCGCTCGCCATACCCTCAACAAATCCGATACCCGGAAGGCCAATAATATCTTCCCCGACCACGCACATCTTGTAGTCATTAAACTTTTCAACCATGTCAAAAGAATAGTACTTCTTTTGATGGCCAAGGAAGAACTTATCGTGTAACCTATTGATGAATTTGCGTAATGGGTTGGCCGATGCATTAGTATTAAGAGGCTTGTCCTCAGCAAGATAATCACTATTGTTACAATCCACCCAAGGCTTTAACTCTTCAGCATTATCGTAAATCTGTTTGCGAGTGGGTTGCAAGCATTGGGTACCGTAATACTTGAGCAGGTATAGCGGATAGGTTATCGTTCCCACCGATACAGCCTTATTTAAACGCTCTGCAAACGGCTTAACAGGCTTAAACCTCTCGGCAAAAACAAAGGGAATAACCAAATACTGCTTATTGAACCAGCCAAAGTGCTCATCAAACGCTATAAACCGCTTCTGCATGTTGCTCTCATTATACATCAAATCCGGATCCAAAGCTTGGACCTTGGCTGAATTGTCCAAAGAGAAATGCAACTGGCTTGAAGCGATAAAAGCGTCAGGACGTTGAGCAAACTCAAATTGAGAGCCGAATAACTGGTAAACAATGACGATATCGTCATGCCTGATATCCTTTTCGTTTTTCAGCACCTTTATCTTCCTTTGCGGAATGCCATTTTTCCACAAAGTGATCTTGTGTTCAAGGAAACGGAATGATTGCAGAAAAGGGTTTTGTGTGCTATAGGACAATGACAATCCTCGTTTGTTAATATATGAGCATACTTCCACATCTTCACGTGAAAGCAGATAATCCAATATATATTTATGCTTAATGGCAACCGACTGCTTGAAGATGTACTTATTCAACGTCTTCACCAGAAATTCATTGCCATGCAGATTTACAAAAACAATACGCATATACCTGATTTAAAAATTCATCCAAACTTGAATATTAGATTCAAAATCTCTAGTCATGCTTTTTCACCAAATTCTTTTCTCAACAGGTCCTCATATTCGGTGGGAACGCCTGAGAAGATCACATCGTTGCGGTCGATGACGTGAATATGAACCTTTTGTGACTTGGCTATCATGTAATTATACAGAGGCGCAACATAGAGTTCGGCCACGCCAGCGATGGGATGCTCCTGATTCTCAAAATAGGCAGCTTGGAACATTTCTGCACTCTTGAAATAGTAGAGCCCTGTAGAGCAGTACTTGGAGATCTCCTTCTTTTCGGCCGTCTCGACAACCCGAGTGGAGTTCTCGGACTCTGTTTTGGCATAAGACCAATTCTTACCTGAGCCTACAAACACTTCAAGGTAACCATCCCAATCATCCATGCCTTGCGGGAACGTGAAGCCTGGACGGAAAGTGTCGATATTAAAAATCAAGATGGGCTCATCATCAGAGATGGATGCCCCTTCAATTCCCTTGAGCACAGTTTCGGCCTGGCCTTTGGTCGGTGCGGGCAGAATCACAACCTGGAAGTCCTTGATACCCATCAATTCACACTCTTTTTCGATGAATGTTTTGGTATCAAAAACGTCCCTTGCCACAAACACAAAACGACACGAGTCAAAATAATCCTTGAAACTCGAGACCGCCAGGTTAAACAAACTCCGGTTCTTGATATATAGCATGTACTTGGGCAGCACATATCCCGCTTGGGTAAAACGGGAACTAAGGCCCGCCATTGGGATGATAATCGTCATTATTTCGTCGATTTTAGTTCAATATACAATCGTAAAGCATTGGCCAACATGGCTTTCTGTCGTTCGGGGTTATCCCGATGCAGAGGGAGCATTGACAGAAACAGATGCACCATGATTGGATAGACGTTTAGTTCCTCTATATTACAACCTGCAAAGAGCAATGACTTGAACAGTTCTTGTGTCGCCAGGACAGAATCGGTCGTTTCTAATTTCAGGTTGATATCGTAAGGTGCCGACTCACTGTAATCAAACATTCCAGCGATAATCAGGTCATACAAGCCGACAATCGAATGAGCGAGTTTTGCCACATCATACCTCATGTCGCCATACATCGTGAAATTACCGTCATTATCTATGCCACGAGGATCTATCACCTTCACACTCTTAGACTTAAAGTCATAGAGTATATTACTGAAACAAAAGTCTCCATGCATCATGGTGACAAATTCACGTTTGTCGCGTGCTATCATTTCACCCGTCTCCTGAACAATCTGCAGCAACGAAGGCGTCTGCGTCCCGTTCAGTTTCCACGGTTGGTCTAAAGAGATGCCAGTTTCTTTTGCATACTCAGTCAGTCGCTTAAGTGTCTTGGGCAAGTACAGTTCATCGTTATTCCTGGCGATTCTTGAGAGTTCCTCATCAGAATCAGGTCGGTACTTCGCCAAATCATCGATAAAGAGCCTACACGCGTTCAGGATATCGTTCCATACGAATTGCGGATGCTGGCAGAAGACAAACAGATTGGCCAAGGAACTCAAGTAATAATACTCCATCTCATAGAAACCGGTATCACCATTGATGCCGCTGTCCCAAACTGCAGGAGCATAATGCCTCAAGTTTTTGGGCAAGTTCTGCATCCATTGAGCCTCTGCCATCATCTTATTGATGTCATGGCTGGACTTTTTGAGCGAGAATCGCCCTATATTCAAATCGTTGAACACACGTTGAGTAGTCAAGTTTGAAATCGACCGGTAATACGTATTCACCAGGCCGAAATCCATCCAAGAGTCGCTCATGATCCGTTCAAGCGAACGGGTTTTGCCATATAGTTCAACACCTGCAATGAAAGAACTGTTCTGCTGCGTGATGCACTTGATGAGGTGGGACTGGGAAGAGAAAGCAAAGAACCCTGCAAATACCGAACCGCTATCAACCGATGCCCACGCATAGTTATCTTCGGCACGGGCTATCACATAACTGTCGGGCACAAATGACAGATGCCCAAAAAGTGTATCACCATGCAGGATATACAACGGCTCGTCAAAATGTCCAGCGCTATTCAGACAATAAATCACAGACTGGCCCAACGACAAACCATCAGGAACCATGATGAGATTCACTTGTCCATTTTCAAGCTGCTTCTTGTCATAAGCCGACAACTCGTAAGATTCAGGCAACGAAAGATATATGGGCTCTTCCCTGTCCTTAAACAGCGAGAGCTGATGCATGTACAGGCGCTTGTTCTGCACCGGCAACATGCATGGTGGCAGCATGCCTAACTCTGAGGCAAGGCTCGGATTAACGTATGCCGCCGATGTGATGAGAATCATACGAGAGAATGGGTATATTCCTTTTCTTTCTTAAGCATCTCCTTGATTTCCTCATAACTCATGTTATGGAACTCAGAGGGGCGGATGCTCTTGTCGTCGATATAGAATCCTTCGAAGCCACACCAGGGTTTGCCGACGATCACTTCATCAAAGGGCACATCATTCTTCTGCAGCCAGTTGATGATATTGGGCAGGGTGTAGATATTGATTTTGCCGACATTCGCCTCATAGGTGCGCATCTGGCGACTCGAGTGGATAATAATCTGGAACCCTTCGGCCTGGTATTTCTTCAACAGGTCAATGGTGGGTTGTATCGGCTTGCTGTTGAAGTAATCACCATTTTCAGTTACCGAAATCGTATCATCCAGATCGACGATGAGTTTTTTGACTTTATTCAAATCCATATTAGTTTCTTGTTTTGTTTTAATTCAGACTATTTGCCAGGAATTCCATGCTTTTCTTGCGCTCGGAGGCCAATGAAATCCGCACCTGGTTCCAATTGATATCATGTGAAGTGATATCCGCTGCCTTCAAATCTGTCACTAGCCTAGTTTCCAATCCTAGGGATTGCAGCATGCCATGAATTCTCGTGTTGCCCCTATCAGCGTTGCCAATGGTGTAGAAATCACGTCCGAACAGGATACTGAAAACTGTGCCGTGGAACGAGTCGGTCACCACGACCGCAGCTTTTCTCAGCATAGCCAGCCATTGCTCAACGGTCAAGGTAGAATTCCAACCCGCCGAAAATTGACGAACTTTCAAGCCTCGTTCTGCAGCCAACTGGTTAATAAAGGCTTCTTTCTCAGGAGTGACATCCAGGCAATAAACGGCTAAATAGGGCTCTCCCCCATCCCAGCCAGAATCAATGACGGGTTGATAGTCCTTTGCTTCTAGCAGCATTGTGGGGTCGAGCACACACTGGGCCTCAACATTCAAATGTTCTCGACACAGGTTGACACCACTTAATTCGCGGACCGACACCGCATCGAACCGCTGCGCCAGCCCAGCACATCCAGCAGTCTGCTCCGCGGTATATTCCCAATTGTCTATACCGAATGATGCAGCATAGGCCACACGTTTCAAATCCAGCCCTTCGGCAAAACGCAGATACATGTCCTCGAGATGGTCGCCATTGTACTTGGCGCGCCACACCTGGTCACTACCGACAACCAGCGCGTCAAGGCCATATTGCTTAACGACTCTGCGCTTATAATGCCACATCACCTTGGTTTTGTTGATATTCTGTTCGATAAAGCGTCCCATCAGTTCGTTGCGCAAGGCCCCTTTATAGGGATTCGGCATGTAAGCCTTCTGACCCGTCATGCGCTTGATGATAGCACGCAAACTGTTGAACAAATAGCGAGTCGTGGAATAGCGCTGGTAGGCGTCAATCGTGATGGGTTCATGCCCTAGTTTCTTGAGCGCCTGCTGCAACGCCCAGTTCTGCAAGATGCCGCCGTAATTCATCTCTAACGGCTGTGTCACGATTCCCACACGCATATCGCCCTTGTAACGAAGTTCTCAATTTCTAGCTCTGCTTATAACCCTCGCGCTCAAACTGTGAGGCACATTTTTTGGCATGGGCCGAATAAATCGGGGCATACAAGGCGGGCACATGATAGAAACAGAGCAATGCCCATTTCTTTGGGAAGCCCAAGTCGGAGTGGAGCAGTTCTTGGGCCGTTTGTTTATATATATTCCGCGCTTTGGCCTTCACCTGGTTGTAAAGGTTTGTTCCACGAAACTGCAATCGAGTCGTGAGCAGGTACTTGTAAGTATAAAGCAGGCACCATGAGCGGTATTTGCGGCATGTTGCCGGTATCTCATCGAGGCACTTCAGATATGTGTCAAGTCGGTTGGCAATAGCAGGGTTCACGCCCTTAGCCTCTCGGGTGACCGAGGTGGAACGTATGCGGTAGCCATACAACTGACGTTCTATCAGAGAAATCTTCTTCGCCCTCATGGTCACCCGAGTTGTCCACTCGATATCCTCGGCAGCAACCGATGCAAACGTCATGCCTTCAATCAGTCCCCGACGATATAACTTGTTCCACACCACGGGATAACCAAATTCGTTCCTTTCGAACAGGCACCGCATGTAATCCTCCTGGGTAATGATGCGTGTATCGCGTTGCTCGTCAACTGCGGGCGTTGTCACAATGCCATCCTCATCTATTGTATAAGCACGCACCATTGCCAAGTCGTTGTCTGATGAATCCAGAGCCTGCAGCATCGTTTCCAGCATTTCAGGCTTGATCACATCGTCACCATCGATGAAAATCACATAGTCTCCATGTGCTTTTTCCAGCCCGTGATTCCTCGCGATACTGATGCCGCCGTTCTCCTGATGGATGACAGTAATGCGTTCATCCCTTGTGGAATAGTCGTCACATATCGAACCTGAACTGTCTGTAGAGCCATCATCAACGAGAATCAGCTCAAAGTCGGTCAACGTCGAGTTCAAGACGCTGTCGATGCAGTGGGCAAGGTACTTCTCAATGTTATAGATCGGAACGATGATGGAAATCACGGAATCATCACTTTTGGGGCTGATTGGGGCTCAATTCTGCCTCAAGTCAGCAGTAATCGAAGGTATAGCACAAGGGTCACCGACCCTGAAAGGATCAGCGAACCTGTGGAGATCGGGTAAAGCTGTGGACACTATCGCAGTAGTCATTATCAGCAAGTTACCTGTGCTATGTCTTGAATAACAGGTTTTCTTTACACGTACGCGCGAACAAAATTCCCATTATTCAAGTTGCAAAATTAGGTTTTTTCCGCGACATCTGCAAATTTGCTATCAAAAAAGCACATCCCTGTCATCAATTGTTAAGCCATCTACCTGGCATAAACCTAGCAACACCCCTAATGCAGTTATAAATATTCAACAATCGGTCATTCTTAAACCATATTTTCCACGACACAAGAAGCCACCCCATTCAAGTTACAATACCTTCGGTTTCCATGAGGAGCTGTGCCGACGGGAGTATAATCATAGTTAATGGTTTCACACCACATAGCCTGCTCGCCTTAATGACCACATGTATTTACAGCCCATTCGCTGATTATTAATTAATTTTTAACACAAAAATGTTGCAAATCACCAACACGAGGATTAATTTTGCGTGTTGTACTAATTATAACTTGGGCAAACGAGTGGTAGCTGTATTTTAGTCATTATTCGTTAAGCCAATTCTTGTTGCTAAAAGAACTTATTAATATCAGTATAAATTTTCAACTATTTTAAAAATCAATTGTTATGATGAAACGATTACTATTTCGAACAGGCTTTGCCGTGCTGCTGGTATTTTTATCCAGCATCTCGGCACAAGCAAACGTAACGCTCAACGAGAACAACTTTCCAGACGAAACTTTCAAGAATGCGGTCTCACAAGCTACTGGTGTACCTGTAAATGGTACGATTACAGACGCACAAATCAGTGCTTTGACCACACTGGACGTACACGACATGGGTATCCAAAGCTTAAGAGGCTTGGGATATCTTACTGGCCTTATCTACCTGGACATCAGTGGCAACAACAATCTGACCACAGGTGCCGACATCACAGGATTAACGGCGCTCACTACTCTCAAGGCCAGCAATTGTAATTTGGTCACCTTAGCGGGAATTACAGGAACAAGCAGTATAACTAATGTCACAGGATCAGGATTTACAATTAGTGCCAACAATGCCAATCTAACTTATCTAGACATTTCTAACAACCCTGATTTCTACTCCAGCAGCAATCTTCAATACCTTACAAGGCTGGAAACATTAATACTTACTAATTGTACGCATTATGACGGCTGGAGCGCAACGGTAGGAAACGCTTTGACCAAGCTTAAGTATCTAGATGCCAGTCATTGTTATTTAAACTTCGTGTCTTTATCCGGTCCTGCCACATTGGAGCACTTTGACGTTAGTTACAACACACGTCTAGCTGGCATTACAACAGCATCTGCAGGCTCTAGCAATCACTATATTAAATTAAATTCCAATTGTTCGAATCTTAAATATGTTGATGTCAGTTATTGCACCAACATGGATCGCATTTTCTTGTACTCGGCCACTCATTTAGTGCATCTTAATGCCGCAGGCACAAAAATTAAGGGATTTAGTTCGAACCTATCTACGAGTGACGCCACTCAATATTATATAACATTGAGTAACACCCTGGGCAATAACGGCACTCTGAAATATCTTAATCTTTCAAATTGCAGCAATTTGAATAGTTTTAGAGCACTTGCCAATGCATATCATGTCACATCATTAGATTCGCTGATATTGACCAATGACACCGAGTTGGGATGGTCTAATGACGGCATTGAGGCCCAAACCAATATGACATACCTTGACGTGACTCATTGTGCCATCTCGACTGCAGGCCCTAACTATATCCCCAATTTCGACAACTTAAAGCATTTGGAGACTCTACTTTATGGCGAGAATCCCAATGTAGGTTACTTAAGAATTACTGGCAACAGCAACCTGAAGACGCTTGACCTGCATAATAATACGGGGTTGACAATGCTTGCTTTAGACAACTGCGGGCTACCTCGAAATAACCTTAGCATTAACGACACAAACTGTCCAGCATTTACGGGCCTCAAACTCAATAATAACGGTTATACTTCAGTTGGCGAAGCAATGAACAACGCTTCTACATGGGGACTAAACAACGTCAAGTTCTTGTATCTGGAGAAAAATAACTTTGGTGGTGCTTTAACACTTACTAGTAACGAGTGTAATGGTTTGACTGGCTTGGACTTGAGCAACAATAACTTCACTAGTTTTGCTGCTCCAAGTCTGCCCGAGAATCTGACAGCCCTCATGATTGGTAAGAACCCGAACATGAAGCGCCTAGAGATGCATCACAATCCTGGCATCATAACCATGGCTGCCGATACCGTGATGAGTGATGGCAGTGGATTGTATTTGTTGGGCAATACGGGGTTGACCTATATGGACATCAGCGGCACAGCCGATCAACCTAACTACTTCCAACGCATTGGTAACAATTTCTCACTTGCCAATGTGCCCATTGACACGCTGAAAGCCAGCCACAACCAGTTCTACACCTTCAGGAACCTGTCGGTGGTCAGCACCCGTAACGGATGGGAAGTCTGGAAAAATGGTCAATATGGATGGATTGAATACAATGAGCATTATAGTCCAGCTTCTGATGGCTATGTTTATGGCTACTGGCCGCCCTCTCCCGCCCAGCCTGACAGCGCATCTCTCGAACAGTTGACCAACCTCAAGTATCTCGACTTGAGTTACTGCAACCTGAAGGACTCAGTACATCTGCACAAAAACCGCGAACTGCGTTACCTTGACGTGAGCCACAACCGCACCATCGAACGCATCTACGAAAAGCCGGAGCATGATAAGGGATGGGATTACCGCAACGCTCCGGACGACGGCACAGCCGATAAACGTTCTTTCCCCGACTACAAGAAATATCTGTGGTTGAAAGATCCTAATTCCACTGGTCTTGAGCCCTTTACCGGGGAATATAATGATACTACAGGCCTCTATGACCTAGACCTAGCATACAACAACAAGCTCGAGTACCTAGACATCAGTTATACTGGCATTGAGCAAACAGCAGCACAGCATTGTTATGTCGCCAACGCTCGTTACGTGTGGATTCAGGACCTCCCCAACTTGAAGTATCTCTACGCTGATTACAATGGTATGCGCTCGATGGGTATCGGAACTAAGAACGGCAGATTCTATCAGGAAGGCCTTAAATCCCTTGAACGATTATCTGTCATTGGCATGCGAGGCACTGACAACAAGACCATGAAAGGCTCCATCAATTTCAGATCACCGGATGATCCTGTTAGTCCTTCACCCTGCGTGAATCTGCATTACATCAATGCCTCCTATGCCAATTTTGACTCCATCGGCATCTACAACCCCACCGTAGACACTATAATCATCAAGGGCAATCCGTTGCATTATGTGAATGTTCAGTCATTACCACTCATCACCTATGTTGATGCCCGAGAGTGTGCCTTCAAGATGCGTGGTTATGACGTTGAAACCGAAAGGACCTATCCGCCTGATGTCGATGTGTACAAAAATGGCGCACGCAATGGTGGATGGTACAACGATGCTAACACCAATGACTTCCCAAATAATGATCCTAATAACTATAAGGTTAAGTCCCCGTTTAGCGGACTACGTGGCGTGATGGCCTACGACCGTCCTGAACTGACCACGTTACTGCTTGACAACTGCAACGCATTGACCAATGTATATGCTCACCATAATCCCAAATTGACTAAGATTAACGGTTTTGATAATCTGGCTTATCCCAAACCCGAAGTTGATGCCACGTTCGGCTATGATCTCGTGGATGCCGACTCACTGACACTGGTCTATGTCAATGACAACAAGGTGTTTAATAACTTGGATCTGACCCACAATGTAAACTTGAAGTACCTGCATGCCTATAATGACAGCACATTAGGCACTACCCTGGGCGGTACTGGTATGGACTTAACCGCCAACAAGAACCTGGTTAGTGCTTGGGTATCTAACTCACGTCTGGAAAGATTTGTCAATGACGCGGGCCAACATCTTGACACTCTGAAGATTTGGCAGAATCCCGAACTGGATTATCTGGATGTGAGTGACAATGGCAACCTCAGGTACTTCGACCTGCGTAACTGCATGATCAGGACGTTGAATCTTGATAATAACAAGAAACTCACCTACTTTGACTGCAGCAACAGGGACAGCATCTGGACTAATTACGAACATTTCACATTCAACATGCCTGGCAGTGTGCCTACTGTCATCGATGACCCAGGCAAGAACAGTATCGCTGACTTGCACTTCAAGAGCGATAGCTTGAGGGTTGTTCATGCCGACAACAATGACCTGTATTGCATGGACGGTTTGAGCACCAACCACAAACTATACAAACTGACCTATAGTTATAACCATATCAACGCTATTGACTTGAGCGGATGCGATAGCCTTGTGAATGATAACTATTATAACTGCTATCACAATGTGAGAGGTCTGATTCCAGGTGAGCTATCGTCATGGAAAACGACAGTGAACAACGTGACAACAGAGCATAATCTATACTACTTCCAGCTTGAAGAGGACGCTGGAGACGGTTTGAATGGCCATAACACGTTCTTAGGCATCAAGTGTGGACAAGACTCGTTGTTGTCCGATCAAACTTCAGGCTACGAACGGCAGCTTGCTGCTGACGGATTTGATCCAAACAAAGTTTTGGTATTCACCACGAATGCATCCGGTCCGCACCACGGCTCCAGGACTCCCGCGTCAGGAGCGCCCATGAGGGTTAATGTTGATCCAAGTGAGCAACTTGATCCAGATTCGTTCTATGGCACTATCGCCATCCTCGACAAGTATGATCTCGTGCGTAACTATATCGAGTATATTTACGATGACCAACGTCCCAGCCATCGAAATCGAGACGGAGGCGGTTCGGCATTCGGTATCGCATGGAATCCACCCGGCATACCGACCGTCGTTGATGAAACAGCGGCCGATGACTTGGGCGAACTCACTGTCGTGAGCGAGCGTTACTTTGACGCTGCCGGCGCCGAGCACAGTGAGCCCGTAAGCGGCGTGAACATCATCGTGCGCCAGATGAGTGACGGTTCGACCGAGACCGTTAAGGTCATCAAGTGACCCACTTGACGCTGCAACTAAGCTAACAGGGATGCCTCAATCGTGGGCATCCCTGTGTTTTTTTGCAGATTTAAGAATCGTAGATTAGTCGAAAGAGCGGCCGCCCAGGGGAACGGAGATGCCGACAAGGGCATTGCAACACTTGGTGTTCTTACCCATATACAAATAATCGGTACCGATAAAGAGAGGTCCCAACTTCATCGCCAAGCCAATGGATTGTCCACTACACAAGATGGGTGAATAGCTCAAGGTGAAGTCCAACAGACTCCTGGGATGATAATTAAAAGAAAAAGTGAGCTCACTCTGATTCTCAGGCTTAGAGAAACGATTTGTAAATAAGGCACCAATGTGCATCCTGTTTTCCATCAGTCGGCACTCGGCACCCAAGGCCATAGTTGAAGTGATATTAGTGGTCCTGGCCTTTGCCTCCTGCTCATCGATATACAAGCGCATCATGTCCAAGTTGAGCGCCTTTCCAGTCGCCACAACATCGGTGAAGCGCATGAGGTCACCGGGATTATTACTGTCATAATTGAGGTCTGAGGTGTTCGAGTAGGCCCTGACGGTGTTGCCCTTGCTCCATCTGATAAAACCCAAATCAGTTACTGCTGCCGACAACGAAAACATGTCGTTGGGACTATACTCAAGACCCAAATCCATCGCAGCACCCAGTCCGCAAACTCCCATTTTGCCAGCCTTGAACTCCACATCATCAATATAGCCGTCACGGCTGAGTTTGTAGTTCAAGCCATGAGCTGAACTTTCGAGGGTAGCCTTGACATCGACCGATGCCGAGCCAGTCGCCTTGGCTAACATGATGGGATCAGCAGTCGTCCAATCCAAATCAGGGTCCAGTCCCTCAAGGTTGGTCTTAATCACTGCTTTTTCCATCTTGAGGCTCACGTTGCCGTGCCCCAGGAGGCCCTTGATACGTCCACCCAGTGAGACATGGTCGTTGATGACGCGAGTGTATCCAAAGCCCAATTCGGTGTACACATTCACATTCAGGTCTCCGCCATTGATATCGCGCAGGTAGTTGGAATAGTCATTATGGTTCATGCCCTTCATGTCGCGCATAAAGGAGAACATCTCACGGGGAACACTGAGGTTGCCATCAGCTTTAACCGTCATGTTTAACGACATGAAACCCTTGCCGTGCCAGAAACCCGCCGCAATCACATCAGTGGCTGCTGTAGCACTCGCATGGTTCATGTCCTTGAGCTTTCCGTAAAACTTATCAGTTGTGAAATAGTCGGCATCATCGGAATTCTTAATGATGTCAACCACATCGTTCAAGCCCATAGTATTGGAACGAACAGAGGCTTCGGTGTGGCCGATGACAGGGAGATTGATATAGCCCCTTTCTGGGGCAAGGGCCGGGTTAAGCTGCAAGCGGTATTGCGCCCCCTCCATGAAATAGGTCGAGCGCACTGACTGGGCATTGCCCATGGCGGCGGCAAGCACCAACAGGGCAACAATCGCGGCACGCATGCATGCCGGGCGTAATCGTTTCATCGTAAAACAGTATTCAATAAAAAAACAACATCTAATGCACATTAACAGGTTACTTGTGATGCCGAGAAGAGCACCACTGTAACAGTCGGCAAATATATATAATTTTTTTCAATTGAGACACAGATAGTCACACAATTAACTATAGAGCGCCACGTTGATATTGCATGAGAACAAAAAAAAGTGTAACTTTGCAGTTTGAATTGAATTTTCTAAAACTGAATTTATCATGAGCCAACAAAATAAGAAATTAAGGGTGGGCATCACTATCGGTGACACCAACGGAATCGGAATCGAGGTAACAATGAAGGCCGTTGGCGTGCCTGAAATGATAGACATGTGCACGCCGGTCATTTATGGTTCCAGCAAGGTGGTAAGCTATCACCGGAACGCCTGCAACCTACCCGGTTTCCAAATCAACCACACCAAGAGCGCTGAACACCTGAAAGATAACATGCCCAACCTGGTGGAATGCATCGAGCAGGAAATCAAGGTCGAGTTAGGTCAGCCCAGCAAGCAGGCTGGTCAGGCTGCGTTCATTGCCCTTGAGGCCGCTGTCCGGGATCTCAAGGCTGGCCTTATCGATGTGCTGGTCACCGCCCCCATCAGCAAGGACAATATCCAGAGTGAGCAGTTCAAGTTCCCTGGCCACACCGAGTATCTTGAGAGTGCGGCTGGCGAAGGCGAGAAAGCCCTCATGCTCATGTGCACCGAGAATCTGCGCATCGCATTGGTAACCGCCCACTTGCCCCTGTCCCAAGTGCCTGCAGCCTTGACGATTGAAGGTATCCGAGAGAAACTGCACCAGCTCAACATGTCGCTGAAACGCGACTTCAACATAGATGGTCCCCGCATTGCCGTGCTGTCGCTCAACCCCCATGCGGGCGAAAACGGTATCCTCGGTTCCGAGGAGCGCGACATCATCCAGCCCGCCATCCAGCAGTCACTCGAAGAGGATGGCGTGCAGTGCTTCGGCCCCTATGCAGCTGACGGTTTCTTCGGTGCCCGTCACTACAGGCGTTTTGACGGTGTGCTCGCGATGTACCATGACCAGGGCCTTGCCCCGTTCAAGACCATCGCCATGGACGAGGGCGTGAATTTCACAGCAGGCCTCCCCATCGTGCGCACCAGTCCCGACCACGGCACCGGCTATGACATTGCGGGCCAAGGCATTGCTAACGAGTCCTCGATGCGCCATGCCATCTATACTGCGATTGACGTTTGGCGCAACCGCATGCGCTATGACGAGTCCATCAAGAACCCACTGCCCAAGCTGTTCCAGGACCGTGGCCGCGACAACGTGAAACTCGACCTGACCAAGGGAGAATAAGTCTGCGTTGAAAAAGCATGCTCAAGCGTATCTCTTGACAAAAGACAAACTATAAACACTCAACAATGATAAAGGGAATCATCTTTGATTACGGGGGCACACTCGACAGCCGTGGTGTGCACTGGAGCGAAGTGCTGTGGCAAGGTTACCAGCAAGCCGGAGTACCCATAGACAAGGAGACGTTCCGTAATGCCTATGTCGAGGGCGAACGTGCCCTAGCACGCGAACGCATTATCCTGCCGCAGGACAATTTCCACACCCTGTTACGCAAAAAGGTGGCGCTTGAAATCAGCTACCTGCCAGTGCAGCCCGATGAAACCACGTGCGAACGATGGGTGGACGAGATTGCCACCTATTGTGACAACGCCGCCCACTCGTGCATTGACGAAGCCCGCCCTATGCTAGAAACACTGCATGAGCGTTTCCCGATGATGCTTGTGAGCAACTTCTATGGCAACATCGACGAGGTGTTGCGCGATTACGGTATCAGGCATCTGTTTAAGGGCATCATCGAGAGCGCTGTGGTGGGAGTCCGCAAACCCAACCCTACCCTATTCCGCCTGGGTGTTGATGCACTGGAGCTTGAACCGCATGAGGTACTTGTCGTTGGTGACAGCCTGCGCAAGGACATAGAGCCGGCCGAGAAGTTGGGATGCCATGTCCTATGGCTCAAGGGCAAAGGATGGACTGCAGACGAAGACCTGCAGACTCATCCCTGCACCATTACCCGCGTTACTCAAGTTCTTGATTTTATATAATAACCAATCATTGATAATAATATGAACTATGCTATCATTGCCGCTGGAGAGGGCTCACGCTTAGCCCAAGAAGGCGTAGCCAAACCCAAACCCCTGGTCGAGCTGCAAGGCGAGCCCATGATAGGCCGTCTCATCAATATCATGCTCAGGTGTAACGCTGAGAGCATCAACATCATCGTGAATGAGCACATGACTGAAGTCAGAGAGTATCTGGAACACTTAGAGCTGCCCGTTCCCCTAAATCTTGTAGTCAAGACCACGCCCAGTTCAATGCACAGCCTGTGGCACCTGAGCCGAGTCATCCCCCAGGGAAAATTCTGCCTGACAACGGTAGATACCATCTTCCGTGAGGAGGATTTCAAGGGATACATCGATGCCTTCGAGGCAGACACTGAGCACGACGGCATGTGGGCAGTTACTCCATTTGTTGATGATGAAAAACCATTGTGGGTTGACGTCGACAAGCAGATGAACATTACGGCCTTCCGCGACAAGCCTTGGGACGAGGCAAAATATGTGTCAGGAGGTGTATATGCCATGACCGACAAGGCCTTCACCGTTCTTGATGAATGTATAGAAAAAGGTATCAGCCGCATGCGCAATTTCCAGCGCGCACTGGTTGAGGCAGGCTACCACCTTCAGGCCTACAGCATCGACAAGATCGTGGATGTGGACCATGCCGATGACATCGCTACGGCCGAGGCCTTCCTGGCCTCGTAATACCGGGCGCCACCTACCCTATAGTTTTTCATAATAAGTATTGCGGGACATCCTTGATGATTAAGGATGTCCCGCAATATAGTTTTCGGGAATCAGGCTGCCCAATGAGGCAACCTGATTATAAACTCTGATGTATTACTTCAGGAGAACGCCATAACCCCTAGTAGCCGAAGGAGTTGACAGCAGCATGTCGATGAGAGCGGTCACATCTGCAATAGTTACATCACCACTTTCATTTACGTCGCCACAGATAGCACAGCCACTAGCAGAGCCATCACCAGAAAGCAGATAGTCAATCAACGCAGTCACATCGCTGATAGTCACACTACCATCGTGGTTCACGTCACCCAACTGATAACCGTGGCCCTGAAGCAAAGTCACTTGCTGAACGTTACTCCAACTGCTCTCGGTGCCATCAGTGTAAAGGGCCTTCACTCTGTAAACATACGCACCACCAGCGTTCAAGTTAGCAACATTGTAGTAGTGCTGGCTTGAGGGAATATCGGTTACCAGACGGTGATTAGCATCGCCAGTCTCAGTGGCCATCAAATTGCCAAGCGTGGTTGCAAAGTTGGTGCCCACCTCAAGGGTATAGCTTGCTACCTGGGAAGCCATAGTGGCATCGGTCCAGTCTGCACGGAAGCTGGTGGTGGTCACATAAGCCTGATCGGCAGTCTGCATCACCGGATCATACTTAGAAGCTACAGCAGTACCACTCAACTGAACATAAACTGTATCGGCTCCAGCACTTCTGACTAGAACACGACCGGTGTGGTTACCTGCAGTCGAGGGATTGTAGGTAGCAGTTACTTCCACGCCATTCAAGGCAGCGGACTTAAGAACGCTAGTCTTGTTAATCGTAAAACCTGCACCAGAGCATTCAAGGTATACTGCACCTGTAAGATTCGTACCCTTCATGGTGAAGGTCTGGGTCACAGGTGTGCCCACGTTAGTACTGAAGCTCAAAGCATCGGGGGTAACAGTGAGGGTCGGCACAACAGTTGCAGTACCTGAAAGAGATACGGTCACATTGTTACCGCCTGCAGTCGAAGCAGTCACTTTGCCAGTAGCAGTACCAGCAGCAGTGGGTGCATAGGTCACTGTCACAGTGGCGCCAGCAGCAGCATCTTCGGCACTGATAGTCGTGGGCGAAACGCTATAAGCATTGCCAGTGACAGCCAAAGTAACATTACCAGTCAAATCTGTTCCTGTCAAGGTGAAGGTCTTGGTATAAGTCTTGCCCACATTACCAGTAAATGACAATGATGTGGGATTAACTGTCAAAGTGGGAACAGGAAGAGGCTCGCTGTCCAGAATGTACTGGATACCAGCAAGCGCGTCTATCTTACCATAAGGACCAAATGCCTTATTAGTCGTATAGGAGTCTTTAATAGCAGAATTAGCAAAGATGTCACGAATATCAGCGGTGTTGAGCGTCTTACCCATGTATTTAGCTGCCTGGAGATAGAGAGCAATAATACCAGCTACACAAGGAGTTGACATCGAAGTACCATCCATGCTACCCAACGAGGAAGCACCATCCTTATAAACAAGGTACATGTAATCGCTAGCAAAAGCATTGGCCATGTAACCATTAGTGTCATATTGGTTGATACCTGCAACAATCGTTGCACCGGGACCGCAGATATCGGGCTTAGCAACACCCGTGGGGCCAGCACCAGGTGCCTGATAACTTGAGAAGTAAGCAATTCTGCTCAATGTATACATGCCAGTTAACGAATGATTCGTTCCATTGTAATCCTTCACGCTGGTCTTAGAAACATAAGCACCCACTGAGATAAGATCCTCGCTGGCAGCTTCGTCACCAATACTGCAGTCATCACTACCTGAGACAAAAGTATAATCGCCAATAGTCTTGGAATACTTGGCAAAATAGTTATAGCCATTGAGGTCCCAAGAGTCGATCATACAGGTGCCACTGGTGGGGTAAACACTGATGGCAAGAGCATAATTGGAGTTAGTATAACCGGATTTTTTCGAACAGTTGGTATACAACTCAACATAATACTTATTGTTGTAACTGTTCCTGGTAATGGTCACTTGAGGTGACGAGGAGAAATAAGTAGTGATACCACTTACGCTCGAGGTAGATGATGTAATCGCATTTGACGTCCATACCACCTGATTGGTGCTTGTATTCACGACATGAAGTTTGCAAGCGACCTGTCTGCCGGCAGTACGTGCGTAAAATATATCGTAACCATAATACTTCTGATTTTGGGAATTTCCAGCATAGCCGTTAATCACGGTCGAGAAGGGCTTGCTTGACGTAGCCTCACCACCAGAATACACATAGCCATAATAGTCACCATAGCCAGCCTCATTACCCGCAGCATTAACGATAATGTGGTTGGCATGACTGCCACCGTACTGGGCATATATTGATGCAAGTGAACCAGTGCCATCGTGGGGACCATTATGAGAACCCAAGCTGATGCTGATAACAGCAGGTTCATTCTGGCTGTCGGCGTAGTCACAGATCTTCTTGATTGCATTGGCAATATTAGTGTTATACATATAATTGCCTAAGCCCACAAGTACAAGGTCTGCTTCGGGAGCCATACCACCATAAGTGACGCCATTGGCAGTAATTTCACTACCTGCTGCGGTCGAGCTGGTATGAGTACCATGGGATTCAGCATTATCATCGGTAGTGAGAGATGTAAAAGTAGTATATTCAGTCAATGCGCTTGAACTCCTAGCAATATAGGCTCTCTTGATTCGATAGTTGCCATTGGCATCCTTGAACATGTTGTGCTGGAAGTCAATACCACCGTCAATCACGCCCACAACAACGCCAGCACCCCTAAATGCCTGCGGAAGGCCTGCCTGCACTGCTGAACTGCTATAGTTGAGCACATCATCAGTATTGGTATAGTAGCGGGCTTTGTCAGTAAGTTTTTTCATCTGACGGGCCACATCAACTTCCTGAACCTCGGCAATCTCGGCAATACGCTCAATTTTGTCAACAGGTATCAAGGCGGTAACCTGATTATCAAAGTACTCTTGAATAACAACGCCTAGGGATTCAAGTTTGGTGGCGAATCTCGGGTTGATGTGAATGAAAGCCGGCACCATCTCAACGCCATTAACACGTTCTGAGCGCGCGATATAACGTTCTACCGGTTGGGTGCGAAGAAGTGGAGCCCTAGACTGCAACTTGGGACCAGGCAATTGAACATCGAGAGAAATCTCACCATTACGCTCGGCAATAAAGAGCTGAGTTGATGCTGATAATTTCTCATTGATACCTGCAATGGCTGCTATCCACACAGACAAAACCATCGCACTGAGGAAAAAAAATCTTCTCATGTAATAATGTTTTAAAGTATATAATAGTTGATAAATAAATTTTTTAAGCGAGCGCAAAGTTACCAAAGTTTTCGTTACTGACAATTTATTTTATTCATTTTATTAAGAAAATATTCAAGATAGATTCTTAACTGATGTAATCATAGGTACAACCACCACGAATTCCTAAAAAATGTTATCAAAGCGAACGAGTGAAGAAATAGGCCAAAAAACAACGAAAAAAATGCGAATTCTCGCCGAGGTAGCATTAACTCTTATTAATAAAAACATTAATAAAAATAGTCATATTTAACTTTATTTATTAGTTAAAGGTTAAAATTATATTTTTTAAAGCATTTTTACAATACATTTAGTTTCTCAGTTCAAAAAAAGGCTGTAATTTAGCGCCGTTTTTGTCACAGGGTATTTCCCCTTTTTCAGAGACCCACCCGTTTTTGGGAAGAATTATTTAATCAGAAATCAACAGAAACATTAACTGTAATAAGATTATGGCAAAAGAAATCGTTAAGCCCGCTACCGGCAAGTTAGGTATTATGGTAGTAGGATTGGGTGCCGTGAGCACCACGTTCATGACTGGCGTTATGATGACTCGCAAGGGTCTTGCAAAGCCCGTCGGCAGCATGACACAGTATGACAAGATTCGCATAGGAAAAGGCGAGAACAAGAAGTATTTACATTATAATGAAATCGTATCGATGCCCAGCCTCGATGATATCGTGTTCGCTGCATGGGACGTATTCCCCGCTAACGCATACGAGAGCGCTATCAATGCTGAGGTGTTGAAGGAGAAGGACATCGAGCCCGTTAAGGACGAGCTGTTGAAGATCAAGCCCCTGAAGGCCGCCTTCGACAAGAACTACGCAAAGCGCCTCGATGGCGACAACGTGAAGCAGTGCAAGGACCGCTGGGACATGACCGAGCAGGTTCGCGAAGATATCCGCAACTTTAAGAAAGAGACCGGCGTTGACCGCGTGGTTGTCCTTTGGGCAGCTTCGACCGAGATCTATGTCGAGCCCGACATGAAGTATCATGGCACCATGGCAGCCCTGGAGCAGGCCATGAAGGACAATGTCGTTGACAAAGTCGCTCCCTCCATGTGCTACGCTTACGCTGCATTGGCAGAGGATTGCCCCTTCATCATGGGTGCCCCCAATACTACCGTTGACATCCCCGCCATGTGGGAAATGTCAGAGAAGACCCATGTGCCCATCGCTGGTAAGGACTTCAAGACTGGCCAAACTCTGGTGAAGAGCGGTTTCGCTCCCATCATCGGCACCCGCATGCTTGGTTTGAACGGTTGGTTCTCGACCAACATCCTGGGTAACCGCGACGGCCTCGTGCTTGACGAGCCCGCTAACTTCCGCACCAAGGAGGTCAGCAAGCTCTCGACCCTCGAGTCAATCCTCGTTGCCGACGATCAGCCCGACCTGTACAGCAACTACTACCACAAGGTACGCATCAACTACTATCCTCCCCGCAACGACAACAAGGAAGGATGGGACAATATCGACATCTTCGGCTGGATGGGCTACCCCATGCAGATCAAGATCAACTTCCTGTGCCGCGACTCTATCCTGGCCGCTCCCTTGTGCCTCGACCTGTGTCTGCTGATGGATCTTGCTCACCGTGCTGGCCGTTATGGCACCCAGCGCTTCCTAAGCTTCTTCCTGAAGAGCCCGATGCACGACTACACCAAGGACGAGATTCCCGTTAACCACCTGTTCCAGCAGTACGTAATGCTCAAGAACGCCATCCGCGAAATGGGCGGTTATGAGGCTGACGAGGAGATCGATTAATCCCGTAGATTAAACTTTTAATTTTCATATGCGAGACGACGGCTGGTTTCCAGTCGTCGTCTCCTTTATATATCCCCATAGCAAACCGCCAAGAAACGCCATAAACACATTATATTTTTTTATCATAGTTTAGTTTGTTAATTCAAGCGAATTACATTAATTTTGCAGCGAATTGTGTGGTGACGGCTTTACCGTCACCTTTGATGATAATTCATACTACTAAAGTGGAATAAAATTCATTTATCATGCAACAAATAGTTCAAGAAGATCTGGCCGCAAAAGTCGCGGCTCAAGAAAAAAAGAAAAAAAGAATTCGCAATGGCATCAAGTGGGACAGGCTGTTCATGGCTTGTGCATACAACTGGTACTGGTTCATCCTGTCCATGATTGTATGTATGGCTATTGCCTACTTGTTCGGCAAGTCCCAGCCGCAGTTCTATATTGCGAAATCCTCAATCCTCGTCAGGTCCAAGGATAGCGCCCAAGGCACACCGTCCATGACATTCAGCGACCTTGGTCTTAACACGGTGAACTATATTCCTAACGAGCCGTTTAAGCTTAAGTCTTCACGTGTCATGGAGGTCGTGGTTAACTCGCTGGGCCTTAACGTACAGTACTACGGACATATGTTCTTGCGCGACATCAACATCTACAAGAACACTCCCATCCAGGTGACTCCGCTCAAAGAAGTGACCAGTGGTTATACTATCACAGTTGTCCCCAAGAGCGAAGAGGAATATGAGTTCCGGGTGAATAACGGACAATGGAAGAAAGCCCACTTCGGTAACAAGGTGAGCACGGACTACGGTCCTGTTGCTATCAATAAGACCAAGATGTTCAATGACAGCTACATCGACTATAACGTCATTGTACAGGTGAGCAATCCTAATGCTATGGCAAGGTCTCTGGCATCAGGACTTGTTGTTGAACTTGCCGAGACCCATAGTGACGTGCTGAACCTCGCTATAAGGGGCCAGAACCCTGAAATGTGCGCCGACATCTTGAATGCCCTTGTTGTTGCCTATAACCAGGAGGGTATCAATGACATGAACCAGGTTGCCCGCAACACCGAGGCCTTTATCGCTGAACGTGTCGCTGACCTTTCTAAGGACCTGAGCGGAGTGGACAACGAAGTTGCCGTGCTTACTGCAAGTTCCGTCAACTCCAGGATGTTGGGCAACGAGGGAAATGCAATGAACCAGATTAATAACACTGAGAACGCGAACCTTGAGGTCAATCTGGTTTCTCAAATACGCCATTTCATTGCCAGCATGGGACCAAACGACCTGATTCCCGTCAACAATGGAATGAACAACGCAGGCATCACGACCCAGATCAACATGTACAATGATGCAATGCAGGAGTACCTGAAGATTTCGGCAACCTCAAGCCCTGAGAACCCTGTCATGAAGGAACTCTCCAGTTCTCTTGCTTCACAAAAGAAGGCCATCCTCGCCAGTCTTGACAACTACATGAGCACCCTGAGGACCAAACAGGGTCAGGCACAAAGGATGCAAAACCAGGCTCGAAGCAGCTTGGTGGCAAATCCTGCACACGAGAAAGCGATTACCGAGGTTACCCGTCAACAGAAGATCAAGGAAGAGCTTTACCTATACTTGCTCAACAAGCGCGAGGAAAACGCCTTGCAGATGGTAATCACCGAGCCTAACGCAAAGGTGATCGAACCGGCCGTTCCCAACTATTCACCCACATCGGCCCCGCTGACTCGTATTGTATTGACTGGTATGGTCATCGGTTTGCTCATTCCCGCCTTTATCCTTTATGGTGTATTCTGGTACTTCTCACTTGACAAGACCATTCACACCCGCCGCGAGGTTGAGGAGGTTTGTGATATTCCCATCTTGGGAGAGCTACCGGCCAAGAAGAGCAATGTCACTGGCGAGATTGTGGTTAACGAGACCTCAAATGACCGTATGAACGAGGCATTCCGAATAGTGAGGAACAACCTAGACTTTGTTACCCAAAACAAGCCAAATGGCGAAGCCACTGTCATCCAGTTCACTTCGACCATGTCTGGTGAAGGTAAGAGTTTCGTTGCCGTTAACTTGGCATTGTCCTATACCTTTGTCAACAAGAAGGTGATTGTAGTCGACCTTGACTTGCGTAAAGGTAAGTTCTCGGAATACGTCGGTGTGCAGGACGGTAAAGGTGCATCAGCCTATCTGTCTGGCAAGGAGACCGACCTGAACAAGGTCATCCACCGCAGTGCTCTTCATGACGGTTTCGACATTATCAGTGTCGGTGCTATCCCTCCCAACCCGACCGCATTGCTGCTGAGCGAGAACATGAGCAAGATGGTCGAGGAACTCAAGAAGCAGTACGACCTTGTAATCCTGGATACCGTGCCTTACAACTTGATTGCCGATGCTGCTGTAGTGAACCGCTTCGCAGACCTGACCATCTATGTTGTGCGTGACGGCAGGGTTGAGCAAACATACATGTACGAACTTGAGCGCTTAGCCGAGGAGGAGAAGATCAAGAACCTGACCATTCTCATCAACGATATCAAGGTTAGTAAGACACGCTACAACTACTCTTACGCTTACGGTTACGGTAAGGGTTACGGTTACGGCTACGGCTATGGCTACGGCTATGGTTACGGTGGCGACAGTGGTGGTTACTATATTGATGACACTCCCAAGGACAGGGAAAAACCCATCCAGGGATAAAATAGCACAAGACGTATGAAGATCGCGGTTGTAGGAACCGGATACGTCGGACTAGTCACGGGCACCTGTTTCAGCGAAATGGGTGTCCATGTGACATGTGTAGATGTAGATGAACGCAAAATTGAAGCGCTCAAGTCAGGTGTTATACCTATCTACGAGCCAGGCCTTGAAACTCTCGTTCACAAGAATTCCAAGTCGGGACGTTTACTCTTTACCACTCATCTGGAGGAGGTGATCAATGAAGTTGACATCATCTTCAGTGCCGTGGGCACTCCTCCCGACGAGGATGGCAGTGCAGACCTGAGGTATGTCCTCGATGTCGCTAAGACAATCGGCCAGCACTTGAACCACTACATCGTTGTCGTGACCAAGAGCACTGTACCTGTTGGCACTGCGCGCAAGGTCAAGGCTGTTATCCAAGAGCAATTAGATGCACGAGGGGTGAACATTGAATTTGATGTCGCCAGCAATCCCGAGTTCTTGAAAGAGGGCAATGCCATCAAGGATTTCATGAGCCCCGACCGCGTGGTCGTCGGCGTGGAGAGCGAGCGTGCGCGCAAACTCATGGCACGTCTTTACAAGCCCTTCATGATTGTAAGCGACCGCCTCATCTTTACCGACATCCCTTCGGCAGAAATGATCAAGTATGCCGCTAACTCAATGTTAGCCACCCGTATCAGTTTCATGAACGACATAGCCAACTTGTGCGAACTGGTTGGAGCGGACGTGAACATGGTGCGCAAGGGCATCGGCAGTGACACCCGCATCGGTAAGAAATTCCTGTATGCTGGCTGCGGTTACGGCGGTTCATGTTTCCCCAAGGACGTGAAAGCACTGATCAAGACAGCTGCCGATCATGGCTACAACATGCGCGTCCTGCAAGCCGTCGAGGAGGTCAATGCTGAGCAGAAATTGATTTTGTTCCATAAACTAGTCAACTATTACGGGGACATTTCACAACTCAAGGGCAAAACCGTAGGGCTTTGGGGGCTTGCCTTCAAACCCGAGACTGATGACATGCGCGAGGCTCCTTCTCTGGTTCTCATCGACTTGCTGCTCAAGGCAGGTGTCCATGTCAAGGTCTATGATCCGGTCGCCATGGATGAGTGCCGACGCCGAATTGGTGACAGCGTGACCTACGCCCAAAACAGGTATGACGCCGCTGAGGGATGTGATGCTCTGATGCTTGTGACTGAATGGAAAGAATTCCGCATGCCAAACGCCAAGACACTGTTACAGAAGATGAAGGGCCGTCTGATTCTTGACGGCCGCAACATCCTGGACAGCGAAGAACTGCAACAGGCTGGATTCGAGTACCACTGCATCGGGCGATAGAAACCCACGTAATGACATTAAACGAGAGAGTTCCGCGATATCGCAGAACTCTCTCGTTTTTATGGATTATCCCGTATGAGATTTACTTGACTACGACTTTGCGGGAGCGTGTGTCGCCCGAGACGAGATAGATACCGGCAGGCATCTCGACTTTGCAATTGCCATTGGCCTTAACCACGCCCTGGCAATTACCATCCATGTCATAGATCTCGAGGACTTCATCATTAATCAGATTTTCGATGTAAATACCGCCAACGGTGGGCATGGCATCCCATTGAGGGGCATTCATCGTTGATGAGCCGCTCAGGAGCATATCAATAAGAGCCGTCACGTCGCTGATTGTGACACCTTGGTCACCATTGACATTGGCTGCGGACAGATCGATGCTAGAAGCGTCGCCGCCAAGCAGATAATCGATAAGAGCCGTCACATCACTGATAGTGACTGAACCATCTTTATTCACATCACCCAAGCGGGCTTGAACTGTGCCTTCCACGTCGGCAAAGACTTGTTTGCTTCCAGCAACAGCTGCCAACTGGCCCTGATAATAGCCAATTGTAGCGGTGTTCTTTAATCTAACATAGTAATTCTCGCCAGTCGGGTCGAGCGTAATGCTGTTGGCCCAATTCACCTTGTTTAGACTCACCTCAAAGTTACCATCCACTGTCAGAGTAATAGCGTTAGTATTATTCTCGGCAAATACAGTACCCGTGACAATGGTCGAAGCGCCACCCTGCACAGCGACAATTGCACTGGGAGCAGTGATTGACAATGTGGGCTCAACAGGAGCAACAGGATTGCTGGTGATCGCAATATCATCGATATTGAGGCGTGCGCCTGCAGTCTGAGCAATCTTGAAACGCACATCTCCGGTCACATTCAGGTCGAAGCTGTATTGTTTCCAAGTCAAATTAGGCGAGCATGTTCCCACCGTTGTCCAATTGCTACCACCATTGGTGCTATATTGCACTTGCAAGGTAGGAGTAGCATCGTTGCTGCCCCAGTTTGCTGCATAGAACGAGATTTTGCAAGCACCATCAGCGACATCTTCAGCCATTGCTATATAGGAAGAAGCAGTCCTGCCAAAACGTACGCTCTGTGTGCCATTGGCATGCGGATCGCCGCTCCAGATGCCTACGTCATTCGTATTCCATGCGAAGGCATGGCCTTGGATAAAGGTCGTCGAATAGCTTTGATAGGTTGAAATGCCTTCCCATGTCTCGATAATCTCCTCACCAGGTTCAACGCTACCTCCAGAGTTGTAGCTAGCCGTCAGGTTAACTGTAGCGTTCACCTCGCTACTGCTGATTGTGAGCGTGCCAGTGGCATTGGTTGCCGTTCCATTATAAGATACTGTAACAGTGGTGCCATTGTTGGCATTGTTTGCAGAAATGCTTGTCGGGGTCACCGAGAAACCCGAACCACTAATGCTCACAGTTAAAGCTGTAGTCAAATTAGAACCCTTAATGGTAATCGATTTTGACACACCACTACCCGTGTTGGTACCCACATTTACGGTTGAGCCGTTTGTGGGAGACGTCAAGGTTGGGGCCGGTGTTCCGCCGCCAGGAGTCCATGTATTGCCTTTCATGTTGCCCCAAATATATTCCACCAATTCGGGGTAGTCAACAAAGGGGTTGCGGTTGCGTTGAATAGAATATACATTATCGTTGCGGGTCGTTTCCAGCGTGCTTACAGGATCATTGCGATGCCATTCCAGTAATTGGTTAATGGCCCAGGTGGTAAGACCCAGATAGGACGAGGATGTGAACACGACACTACCTGTTCCGCTGGTATAATCACTCATCCGCACCATGTAGCGGGTAGCAAAATAGAAGTACACGCGCGCGAAGTCACCCTTGTACTCATCAGCGACCTCAAACACGATACCATTGTAGCCACTGAAAGTGCAAGTGCCACGTTTACCGGTACCCTTAGGTGTACCATTGGCACAATCGCCAAACGGATAGTTGCCACGCTCAGCATTCACCCATCCATCGACAGGAAACATGTGATGCAGATCAGTATAAGCAGTATCCGAATCCGAGTTACCCCACCAGCTCTTGGGAATCGAGTGCTCACGATTGTAACAATCCCCCACACTATTGTATGTACCACACTTATTAGTATTATAGATAAATTGGGAATCAGAATAACGGTCGATAATGATATTACCGTTGCAGTCGGTGGTTTTAAAATCAGTCCAAAGGTTATCGTAGGAACGTTTGGTGTGCCCCTTAATGATCTTGTGGAGAGCCATCTTCAATGCTTGGTCACTTTTTCCCTGAGCATTGGTATAATAGCCGCTGGGGACAGCCGCATTGGCTTGCATTCCCACCAGGACAGCGAGCATCAAGCCGAATAAATTCAGTTTCTTTTTCATCATGTTATGAAGATTTGTTGGTAAGATTAATGTGATGTTAAGTATTGGAACGCTTTCTTGCAGATACCCTCGTGGCGCAGGATCATATAGATCAACAAGATGTTGAGTACAACGATTTCAAAGGCGAAGTACAACCACGGCATGTTGATAATCACCGCGATGAAGCATGCGATAATTCGGGTATTAAAGGTGAGAATATTGGTATATTTCATCAATGGCAGGCTAAACTGGCGGAAGTAGTCGCGGAAGTCCTGTGAGGGAACACCGTCCTCGCCGTAGCGCTCATTGATAGCGGCACGCAGGCGCTGCATGTTGGGAGTCATGCGTTCCTGATTGCCGGTATAACCAAGATAGAAGAACAAGGGAACCTTGCGCCAGAAAGCGCCCCATTCCAGTTGACGATACTGTTCCCTGAGTTTGGAGGTGCTGTCCAGTTCACTACCCTGTTGTCCCTTGAGGAAAAACAGGTGGAACTGGCGGTAATAATCGGCCATAGCAGCCTGCAAAGCATGGCTCAAGCCTGACGCTATGCCAAGCGTCCAAATCTGCCACTCATGGCTCGAGAAATAGTTGCCCAACAAGCTGTCGCCGAAATCCAGTTCCCTGAATACTAACGCAAAACTGATAGCTGCGAACCAAAAATCACCGCTCACACCATCCAGGATGCGGCCCATGCGTGAATACTGCTGGGTGAGACGCGCCAACTGACCATCGGCACTGTCAAAGGTGTCAGCCCAGGTGATGAGCAACATACCTATCCAATTCAGCCAGGCCAAGTCCGGTTGTCCAAAATACAACAATATGCCACCAGCCACACCCATAAAGATGCTGGCAACTGTGATTGCATTAGGGCTCACACCCAACTTGGCAAAAAACTTCGCCCACAGGAAACCTAACGGACGGTGAAAATGCAGGTCAAACCACTCCTCGGTGTCTGACGACTTGAGCGACGCCTGATATTCTTCTTTTAATGTCATTGATACTTAATAATGTCGTGTGTCAAAGAAAATATATGGTTTACAAACCCAGATGAGCCTTGGCAAGCGCAAGGACAGCCTTAGCGATGTGGGGGGCCGACTCATTGCGGCATGGTGCGAAACTTGGCCAATCGTTGAAATCGATGATGCGGATGGTGCCGTCAGGATCGACGATGCAGTCGCCACCGTAAATCACCACGTTCAACTCATCAGCCGCACGGGAGCAGATGTCCTTCAAGTCCTTGAGGTCGATATCGATACCCTGGCTGTGGCCATTCACCTCTTCCCAGCCATACTTGCTATGCCCCTCGTCGAAGGGGTAGAACCAGTAGAAAAACTGTGAACCCTTAACACCATAAAACTTCACCAGGTCTCCCACCAGATGCACATTGATTACGGCACGGGTGATGCCGCGATAGAAGTACTCCTGCAGCACTTCCTGTGCCTCCTCGGGATGGCGCACGTAGCTCACATCCTCCTTGTGCATGGCATGAAAGTCACCACGCTTGATCCAGCAAGACTTGAAGCCTGCCTTTTTCAGCTGGCCCTTGATATTCTCGTTGGTGTTCACGATGAGACTCTCAGGATAAGGTATGCCGTTACCCAGCAGGATACGCGTCATGCGTTCGCGGGTACAGTTCTCAATGCCATAACCAGAATTGATGACCAGTTTGCCTTCGTCCTCAAGACGTTGCAACTTTGCAATACTCTCACGTTCACGGCACATGGCAAGTACAACAGGCTCAGTGATTTCCTGCTTGTTGAATTGCTCCTCACTGTAAACATTGACTTGGCAACCACGTTTACGCAGTTGCTCGGCCACCAGATTAAAGATAGCCGTGTCGTTACCGATATGGTTGGGCGAATAAGCCCCCGCGCGCATTACGCCCGCGATAGTAATGTCTGCCATTGTAATTGACTTTAATAAAACGGTTACGGGAATCAGAGCCCGCCCTAACGGGGCACAAAGATACAAAATTTTGTGATTGTGGCCTTTAAAAACCCAGAAAAAAGGTACTTATGCATTAAGGTGATATTTTTTTTGAAAAATTTTGACAAAAAGGCTTGCGGGTATCAAAAAAAGCACTACCTTTGCACTCGCTATTTGAAAATACTTTCAGCGTAGCTCCCGGAGAGGTGGGTGAGTGGCTGAAACCAGCAGTTTGCTAAACTGCCGTAGGGGTAACTCTACCGCAAGTTCGAATCTTGTCCTCTCCGCCTTTGAACATTGTTGTGGGGGTGCACCGAGCTTGCTCGAGAGCATCCCCACAACAAAGCAACCAAGAGATTGCGCAGCAATCGGTTATTCAAAGGCAGCGGCCCCGCGGGAGCGTACAAGATGGGCGCAGCCAATCTTGTCGCACCCGCTGCTCGCGCACTCCCCTTCTAATCCCAACTCCAGCATCTCACGCACTCCCTTTCTAATCCCAACTCTCGCTTCTCACGCCCTAACTTCATAGGCAAGCACGGGCTTACAGCGACTTGATATCGCCGGAGCTTTCGGGCATCAGGTAACGGGTACCAGTGTCCTTGCAGATCTGTTCACGGAACTGCTGGTCATATCCGGGTGTAGTATAGCGTCCTGGAACAACGGCACCGTTCTCTGAAGGCTTCATGATCTGGTCGTTGTGCTTCACGGCGATGAGGCGGAATAGCTTGTCCCAACGCTTCATCATCAGGGCCGTATAGTCAGCACTCTTGCTGGTGAGGTAGCTGACGCGTTCACGCTTGGTGAGAGGCTCTATGTCTTTCAACACCTGCGCCTGATCGGCAGCATAGAAGTCCTCCAACTCCTGCTGCGCCTCACGCAGGTCGCCTATCATGGCGCTGTAGCGCGGATAAATCATGTTGGCCACCAGATTGTTCAACCAGAAAGCGCTGTGCTCGCTGAACTCGTTGCTCACGTTGTTCTCACGGCGGAAGGCTTCGGGCACCTCATTCACGCAGCAATATACAGGCACGTAGGCTATCATGTTGGCATCGTCGCAGTTGAAGTACATGATGCCACCCACCTCATCGGGCAACCAACTGCGAAGCTGTGATACCAGCGTGAAGCCCGACTGTGGGGTGCCAATGGCACGCTCACGAAAATAGCTCTTTCCATCGACTTCCCAATTCATGGGTAGCGGACGGTAAGGTGAACTCCAAGGTCCTGCGCTCATGTCAGCCGTCATGTCGAGCGGAGTGCCCTCGTAATGGTCGCGCATATCATTCATGATGTCACGCACGGACAACTTCCTGTCAGGCTTGATGTAGAGCGGCAGATGGTCGCAGACGTCATGCTGACCGTTGATATAGGGCAGGTATTTGTCCATCTCGGCATGGTCATAGTGGTGGCGGAAGAAACTCCACACACGGGCATCGGCATAACGCACTGATGAGAACGAGATAGGGCAATAAGCATCGCGAAAGCTGAAATCCTCATCCTTGCCACTGAAATAGCCTTTCTTTCGTGCAAAGGAGATCACGTCCTTGGAATACAGGCAGTTCTTGGGATCCTTCAACGGGAACTGGCGTATGCGGGAGAGATTGGCATGGGCACAGATGCAGTCGTCAGGAATGCGAACGGCTACCCACACGGCACCTTTCACACCAGGGCCCTTGCCCACGATTTCGAGAATCCAAGCCTCGTTTTTGTCGCACACAGTGATCGTTTCTCCCGTACTGCTGTAACCATACTCCTGAACGAGGTCGGTCATGATGATGATAGCCTCTCGTGCCGTAGCAGCACGCTCCAGTCCCAGATGCATCATGGTGAAATAGTCGAGCAATCCTTCAGGGTTCTGCAACTCCAAGCGGCCATCGAAGGTGGTTTCCACGATACTCACCTGCTTCTCGTTAATGAAGCCGATGACGTCATAGGTGTAATTCACTTGAGGAATATAGCCCCTCACGGGGCCCCTGCCCCACTCACGGATGGCAATCATCTCGTCTTTTTCATGCCTGCCGCCTGGAGTGCGCGACAGGGAGCCGGCGAAGCCATAGCCATCACAATTATACGTACAAATCACGGAGCCATCGACAGAGGCTGCCTTGCCCACGATAAGGTTGGTACATGCCCATGACGGAATGACTGCCAGTGCCAACATTGCCACGAGGGAAAAGAGAAATCGTATCGTTTTCATATTATGCCGTTTATTCTATAGGGGCAAAGATAGCGATTATTTCGCACAAACTCAATTATCTTTTATTTTTCGGTGATTGATTCATCACGATTTTATTGTTATTGAGGCACTGGTACTCATCCTGCACCTGCTTGATGCCCTAGTCACTGGCCACGGTGTTGACGGTTTAAGGCTAAAGCAGAATGATGGTCCTATAGAGTAAAAGACATCCTTTTTTGGGGAAAACCATAGTTGAACTGGGTAAGATTTGGGAAATAAGTGTTACTTTTGCGGCATCAAACCAAAAAGAAGACTTATGATTAAATTCTGCGTGCGATTAGTGCAACGTTGGTTGCCAGAACCGTTTATATTCGCTATACTGCTCACCTTCGTGGCTGCGTTGGTGGCGATGCCATTGTGTCACCAAACGCCCCTCGAGGTGGTTGAACACTGGGGTGGCGGCGTATGGAATTTATTGGCATTTGCCATGCAGATGGCACTGGTTCTGGTATGTGGTTCAACCCTAGCTGCAGCACCGGTTGTCAAACGGGCTATCGATGCAATGGCTCGAGTGCCCCAGAGTGCCCCCGCCGCAATAGCTCTAGTGACCGTCGTGTCGGCATTATGCTGCTGCCTCAACTGGGGTTTTGGCCTCATCGTGGGTGTCGTGTTCGCCAAGGCAATAGCACGTCAGCGTTCTGATGTCGATTATCGGCTTCTTATCGCATCGGCTTACAGTGGCTTCGTCGTGTGGCATGCCGGCATCTCCGGCTCCATCCCCCTCACAATGGCTACGCCTGGTGACGCGCTCGCAATGGCTACCAATGGCGCGCTGACCGACCCCGTGCCATTGACACAAACCATCTTTGACTGGCACAACCTGGTGACTGTGCTGTTTGTGATCATCGGTATCACCGCCGCTAACACCCTGATGCACCCCAAGCAAGGCCTCCTGACAATCAATCCTGCGCTCCTGAAGGACGATGAAAAAATTGCGCCCCCCGTGTCCTCCTCGGCCAAGACACCGGCCCAGCGGCTCGAACAAAGCAAGGTACTCTCGTGGCTCGTGGCGCTGATGCTCGTGGCCTATCTCGTGATTCACCTTGGCGTGCGCGGTGCCGGCTTAGACCTTGGCGGAGTAATCATGATATTCCTCGCGCTGGGACTGATGCTGCATTCCACACCAGTCGACTACGTGCGTGCCTTCGGTAAAGCAACCTCCGGTGCTGCCGGCATCATCTTGCAGTTCCCCTTCTATGCCGGCATCATGGGCATTATTACAGGCATCGGCGTCAGCGGTATCAGCCTAGGAGGCGTCATGGCCGAAGCTTGCATCCGAATCAGCAATCCCGTCACCTATCCGTTGCTCACCTTCCTATGTGCCGCAGTGCTCAACATGTTTGTGCCAAGTGGCGGCGGTCATTGGGCCGTACAAGCGCCAGTAATGTTCACCGCTGGAGCCAACCTCGGTGTGGATCCAGGCTTGACGGGCATGGCTATTGCATGGGGTGACGCATGGACCAATCTCATACAACCGTTCTGGGCGCTTCCGGCCTTGGCTATAGCTCGCCTTGACGCAAAGGATATCATGGGCTACTGCCTCATCGATCTTCTCATTACCGGTGTCATTATCTGCGCCGGACTATTGGTTTGGGCAATGTAGAAGAGTACGCGCCCTCGCGAATCTCCCTCTCGTGATACTAAAAGAGACTGTATCATAATATGCCTTTAGATTTTTAATCGGCCTGACGGCCGAGAAATCTAACAAAAATTTTTTATAAAAATTAAACGAAATAACATTTTTATTTTATTAATATTTTTGTTTAATTTATCGCGCGAAGCGCGATTCAATTTGCCACAAATGAATAATGACACAGTCTCTTGAGAATGAAGCAGGTATTATATAGTGACGCTCAAATTGAGCGGTTGGATTCCCGTTCTTTAGAGTCGCGATAGACGTTGTTGACCTTATTGCTACCGAAAGAGTATGACACGCGCACTGAGACGGCATGACTGTGAATGTTGTTGCGTGTGTACACGTTGTAGTCATTATAACGAGTTGTGGATTTGGTGATATTCCAGCGTTCCATAATATAAGACGCAAAAATACAGAAATCGACGAATTGCTAGCCCCAAAACATATCCCTTTTACCCAATTATCATAAATCCAGAGGATGACACACCCACATCATATAACAATCGGTTGAATTACCACAAAAGTAATCCAACCGGGCATGCCTTGAAAAGACGGGGTGAATGCGTCAACCGAAGCAAGCAAAAACCAAATACATCAACGGCCAGGCTTTCTTTAAATCTCTTCCTGTCAAATTGTATATCAGGCCAAAGAATATGGCTAAAGCAAAGGCGATGAGTGCTATGTAAACATTACCTTTTGTAATATAGTGGCCCAGACCCCATGTGAGTCCTAATACCAGTCCTCCCCAAGGGAACATATTTCGTTTGCCTGAAAAGGCCGTGATTGCCTGTTGAGACAGACTGATGATTAAGCCACTCAATAGCATTTCAAGAAGGTAATAGACATACTGTAAGGTGAAAAATGTCGAAGATGCAGCTTTGAAAGTCTTCACAAAGCCAGGTCCCCCACTGATAATCGACAATACCACAGCAAATATCACAGGCAGTGCAACACCAAGAATCAGCTGCCACCGGGAAGGTGTGGAATGTGGCTCAAATGCATTGAATGAACAAAGTCTTTTGCTAAGCAAAATCACTAAAATGGACACTATCAGCCACACTGGAATTATGATTTGCCAATGTTGAATCAGTTGACTAACGCTGAATTGTGCTATATCTATCCCATTGATATGCTGCTCTATAAGCATCAATACAAATTCTGCACACAAACCCAGAAAAGCCAATAGAGCTAACAAAATAAAACCTATGTTCTTTTTGAATGACATCATCGTTTTCTTGCTTTAATTGACATTTAACAGTTACAAAGGTAGGCATTCTTTCGCGACCTACGTTTTCTTTTCGTTTGTTTATTGTTCATGAGGCGCGGGTGCTCGTCCAGCGCTTTTATCATTTTGGTATAAGTACTCCAACCGAGTATTCTGTGAAAAGACGGAATGTCTTATAATCATTTTCTTTATCGCATTTACCTTGATAGCACTACTCCCAAACTAATAAAAAAAACAACCCATGAAAGAATTACGAATAGAGCGACCAAAAATCCTTTAATTATCCTGTGTTTTTCATTTTCGTATTTGCTATTCTGTTCTTTATAGAACTCTTCCATATCATCTGTGGTATGTTTTGGCATGACTTTAAACATAAACGGAATGCAGAGCAGAAAGCAAATAATTGTAGATGCGAACAGTTTTGTCTCAGTAATAGTTCCAACCGTAAAATAAGCCAATATAAGAAATAATGACTCAAGGTTCAATAATGGGCATACAGCAGGAATCCCACCTAAATACAAGTAAGAAAAAACATCCTCCCTTGGCCATCCATAATGAATCAACGCGTGGTATGTTCGATAAATTATGTATCTGTAAAATTCAATAACAAACATTTCAACTTACAAAGGTAGTAATTCTTGTGCAAAAAACTTATTTTCTCTTCTTTTTCGATGCTTTAATGTTCGCGAGGCGGTGATGCACGCCTCGAGTTTTATAATTTTGGAAAAGTTGCTCAACCGCGTATGCCTTGAAAAGACAGGGGATTATGGCATAACATTCAAAGGGCCGATGTTATCAGTCAGGATGACACCGCCATTAAAACAGTTATCAAATCCTTTGTTCTCTCTCGTTAACAAATCAGTCCCTTTCTTGAATATGTTATTCTTTACTATCAGTTGCTTCTCAAAGATGCAGTCAAAAAAACTGAAGAAGCCATAAAAGATATTATCCGATATGACCATTTCTTCATTATTATGTCCTCCCATCTGGTAATCGATATCAGACATTACGATGTTTCCTGTGAACATAAGACCAGCACCAAACACAGTAGAATGAATGCCCAATTTGTCAATAATACAGTTACAGATACTCACTTTTCCCGAAAATCTAACCGCCACTATATCAAGCTCATGAATATGGCAATGTTCAAGAATCATGCCTTCACTATCACTATCATGACCATTAACAGTGAATTCATCAATACGTTCTATTATTTGATTCTTTATATCTAGCATAACCTGTTTTTCGCGAACATTCAATTAGTTATTTGTAAAGATATGTCACTTGTGATACATCTTGATGAAATTCAACTATCTAATTGAGTTGAACACCGCGTTCGTAAAGGTATTCAGGAGCAAAACCTATTTCATCGTTCCAGTCAATTGTGAACGGGTCAAGAGTGAAAGCTTTGAAATAGTCGATATCTTGCAACTTCTTGCAGATTCCCTTTTGCATCAATGGCGTGAAATCCACAAGTCGCACTTCTCCATTGCTGAATGTGATACGCAGTGTATAGTCTCTATCATATTCAGCTTTTGTTACTGTCAGCAATATTGAATTAGCATCCATGATAAAATTATTTCAAGGGTTCTATCTTCTCAGGCTTTTCACTATTGGCAAGGCGTTCCCAGTTGCTCATCAACTCATCCTTATGTAGGTCAAGCCATTCAAAGACAAGTTTTAATGCCCTGCGAGGCAAAGAACCAGTAACAATTCCGTCCTGGATAGTGATTATCGCTTTGTAGTTTTCATACCACACATGAAAATGTGGCGGATTGTGGTCATCTATATACATGTAGATGATAATACCGTAAAATCTGCTAATCTCTGGCATAATCAAACATTTTCTTAATTCGCAAATATAGACACTTTTCTTCAATTGGTGGCAAAATTGAATGGAATTTGTTAAGAATCCCACAAATCCAGTGCCAAACACTTCACTTTTCTTTATGATTTCGGTGATTCTAATAAGGTGTTTATGAGCGTTATTCGTCCTGACTTTTATAATTTTGGAAAAGTCGTTCAACCGCAGGAAGCCTTAAAAGACGTTGTTATATCAGTTATTGTCTATTTTGCTGTCTTTCTTGAAACGGGCCATTTCCTCTTTGGAATCAGTTTTATACCAAACCATCTCGGTTTTTGTGAGTTTGTGGATGTCACACTCGATATAAATCCTGGTTTTCCCATCATGTTCCTTACCGGTGAAGATGTTCATGTGTGCTGTTTCACCAACTCGGTAATGAAGGTCAGTAACCGTCCATCCTTCATCAGGCCAATTTGATTTATAAAGCTCAATTCGCCCAGAATAAGAAGTTTCGGGATAGAACACATATTTAACGACACTCGCATCTTGTATTCTACTATCAAATACTTGTGTCCAAATGCCCTCAAGTTTACTTGAGTCAATACTCTTGACATCATCGTCACCGCATGATGCCAAGGAGAACAATGTGAACAGTATTAGGATAAAACCTAAAAACTTTAATTTTCTCATTTCATTACCCTTGTTTACATATTCAATACTACTGATTAACACTACTGATTAACGTAGGATAAATGCGATTATTATTTTACTTGCGTTCTTTTTTGGTGATTCATTGTTCATGAGGCGCTGGTACTCGTCCTGACTTTTATAATTTTGGAAAAGTTGCTCAACCACGTATGCTTTGAAAAGACGTGCACCTGCGTTAGTTCTGAGAATGATACCAAATGCAAAAAATAAGGCATATTTGATACTTTTTCATCGGCTCATGCGTTTATATTTTAGAGACAAACAAATATCTGAAAAATTGATTATGAGGCGCCATTTAAGTTTCGTTGTGATTCTCCTGATGTGCATAACAGCGGTGGCACAGGACTATTCTTTCGCACCGGAAGGAAGTATAGTAGCTGAACCTGACACTATTCCTGTTGCATCGACCACCGATAGCGATGACTGGGTCAACGACTCGCTACTGAATGTGTTTGATAACATCCAACTCAAGGATGTGGAGGTTACGGCTCAGAAGCAGCTCATTAAGCATGAGGTGGACCGCATAGGCTACAATATCGAGGCCGACCCCGACAGCAAGACCAATACCGTCATGAAAATGTTGCGCAAGGTGCCCCTGGTTACCGTAGATGCCAACGATGAGATTCGCGTCAACGGGCAGACCAGTTTCAAGATTTTCCGCAACGGGCATCCAGACCCGTCGCTCTCCAACAATCCCAAGGATATTCTCAAGGCAATGCCAGCCAGCAGCGTGAAGCGTATCGAGGTCATCACCGAGCCGGGTGCCAAATATGATGCAGAGGGGACAACAGTCATCTTGAACATTGTCATGGCCGATAACTCGACCCTGAAGGGAGTCTCGGGCATGGCAAGTGCCAATGCAGACAATATGGGTTATCTGGGAGGTTCGATAGACCTGACTACGCAGCTCGACAAGGTGGTGATATCAGTGGATTATGGCATTAATCACGGTGTTGGACACGACGATGAGAGCACCAGCTCGTCCTTGAACCATTACAAGGAGAGTGGGGCTGAGCTGGTGAGTGATGGCACCGATAAAACGGACAAGATGACGTCTCAATACGGCTACTTGAGCGCCAGCTGGGAGCCCGACACGCTGAACCTCGTATCCATGTCGTTGGGCGGACATATCTATGACTTCAGCGATAAAGCCTTTTCTACGAATTTGATGCGTGACGCCGCTGGGCAGACCATCTATAGCTATGGCATTGACAATCACGACTATTATGAGGGTTATAGCATGAGCACCCGCTTGGATTATCAGCGCAGCACGCGCCTCAAGGGCGAGACTATCACGCTGAGTTACATGCTCAGTGCTCAACACAGCGAGAACAAGGACAAATCGTTGTACACCGAGCCTTTCAATTTGCCAGTGCCTTATAATGGTGTGGATCAGAAGGACAAGCAGGACTTTGACGAGCACACTGTCCAGCTCGACTGGATGCGTCCTTTTGCCGAGAAGAAACATACCATCGAAACCGGAGTCAAGTACATCTACCGCATGAGCCGCAGCCACAGCATGATTGACTATCTGGACATCGAGGATGACATGGACATGCGTTTCAAGCATGTGACTCAGGTGGGCGCTGCTTATGTAAGATATACCTTTACCAGTGGCCCGTGGTCGGTGCGTGCCGGTTTGCGTTATGAGCACAGTTACATGCGTGCGTCCTATCCCGACGGTACTCAGGAGGCTTTTGATGCGCAGTTCGATGACGTAGTGCCTAGTGCCAACCTGCGTTATAAGATCAATGATGCCAACAGCCTCAAGTTCTCCTATGCTACCAGCATCAACCGCCCGAGCATCTACTACTTGAATCCCGCCATTGTCGAGAGTCCGACAAGCCGCTCCTATGGCAATACCGACCTGGGTAGCGTGCATTATCACTCGATGAGCATGACTTTCATGCATGTGGGATCGAAGTTCACTTTCAATGTCACGCCGCAATTCTCTTTAAGCAATAACGGAATCGGCTCAGTAAAGTGGGCCGATGGTCTGGTTCAGGTATCCACCTATGCCAACACATTAAAGAGGCGATCAGGCTATCTGTCGACCTACGTGCAGTGGATGGCGCACGAGAAGACCAATATCATGCTCAATGGCTCGGTCGGCTACAACTACTTCAAGAGCAAAGAGTTGAATCTGAAGAATGATGGTTTTAGCCATAACCTTTATGTTAACGTGACCCAGTATCTGCCATGGAGTCTGGAACTCACAGGCTATGTAGGCATGTGGGGCGGAGGCACCTATGACGTGTATGGGCACCGCTCGAGCACGTCGTTCTCCCATGGCTTTGGCTTGCAGCGTTCGTTCCTGAGCGAAGAACGCCTAACGGTTCAACTATCCGCAAGTAACCCGTTCAAAAAGTACACCAAGTACTCGCAAAGCATCGACCAGGGCGATGTGACTGGATGGTCGAGAGGTAGATATCTACAGCGCAGCTTCGACATCTCGGTCAGCTTCCGCTTCGGTTCGCTCAAGGCATCGGTGAAGAAAGCCAAAAATTCCATTCAGAACGATGACCTCATGGGTGGCGGCAACTCCGGCGGCTCATCAAGCGGTGGCGGTAAAGGCGGCCATTAACACACTCGCTGCGCTCGCAGTTTAGAGTACTTCCTGTTGAGGGGAGTGAAGTGCACCCCAAAAGTTAGACACAAAACTTTTGGGGTACACTTCATTTATCTTTCAGTAAAACAGGCATGGATTGCGAAATTTCGCTAAACACTCACTTTCTTTTAGATTTCGGTGATTTTGATAAATCGTTCTCGCTTGGCAATGCTCATGCAAGCCTGGCATTACGCTCACTCAATCACGTTTTCATTGTTCATGAGGCGCTGGCATCCGTCCAGACTTTTATCATTTTGGTATAAGTTCTTCAACCGATTAGACCTTGAAAAGACGGGAACTACACTGATTCTCGGCAAAGTATTCCTTCGTCTCTCTTATAGGCGTTATTTTCGGGAAGCACAAACAGCACGAACGGGGATGCCACTGTATCGCGAATTATACCAGATCTCTTGCTCGTTCCACTGATTAAAGAACAGGATATAGGCTTCGCCCTGGCCTGCCGCTTCGATCGTGAGTTTTTTGCGTGAATAGAGCGAGCGTGACCAATAGTAAGCAAACTTACCATCATAATAGATGTCACTTGCACATCCTCCCGAAGCAGGCAAGAAGATAGAGTTACCATTGCTACCGGTTACCAGACAACCCTTCACACCGTTCATCTGAGTCCACTGCCAGTCGCAGTCTTCCACCAGTTCTTGCAACTGTTCCAACGTCGGCATGCGCCACCCAGGACCCCAGTTCACGTATGCGGCATCGTCTTCAGGGTCAAGTTCCATCTTGCCATCTCCCTTGACATAACCATTTTCTGTCCAATTCATTTCATAGTACTTGTACCACGTCTCTTCTACAACATGATAAAAATTTTCGCCAATGGTATCATATTCCCAATGCGCCCACTTGTAGTTCCGCCAGCCATATTCATCTTTGGGAACGGTCTCACCCCAGGCGAAGTAGTCGCCATAATCCTCGGGGCTATCTGCCCCGACGTTACACGTCGCCCACAAGGTGCCGCTGCGCAGACCCAGATCAACGTATTCATGATTATCGGGAAGCTGTGGTTCATCTTTGTCGTCTTTGCAAGAGATGAAAACAAATGGCAATGCTATTATAGCCATTAACAAAAGACTCTTTTTCATCATCATAACCAGTTTCTTGTTTATCACCAATTTATAATTCACGTCCAAGATATTTAAGTAATCTTCTATAAGTTGGATTGTGTAATCCAACCGATTAGCCTATAAAAGTCTATTTCTGGCTGTTACACCGGGAAATGAGGTCTTCAAGCAACCCATGCCAGTCCGCGCCATTATCGGGCTGCAGCACATGTATTCCCAGCGAAGCAGCAACCTCTGTGTTATGCGCACTATCATCTATAAAAACCGTCTCTTCGGGCTTCGCGTTTTCCTTCTCGAGCATCATCTTGAAGATACGGCTTTCTGGTTTCATGATACCCATTTCGTAACTGAGATAGAGCGCATCGAAGTAGTGGTCTAATCCATGTCCACGGCCATCGAAGGCACTGCTGAGTACCCACTGCATCATGAACGGGTTGGTGTTGCTCAGCAAGCTTAGCCTGAAGCCGCGTTGGCGCAACTCGACGAGTTTGTCAAGGTTACGCTGCGACACTTCCACCGCATAACCCTGCCATCCATAGGCGCAATCCTCAAGCGTCATTTCCTTTCCTGCAAGTTCACTCAGCTGGCAACGGAACTGCTCGGCAGTAATCTTGCCGCTCTCGAGGTCCCCGAAGATTCCCACCTGTGCAAACGAATCAAGGTAAGATGCAGCATCGGCAAACCCCACCTCACTAAAACGTCTGATGGCTTGGTTCTTATCTATCTTGAAGATAACTCCACCTAAATCAAAGACAATGTTCTTTATCATAAACAACCACTATTATCCACACAAAGGTAGCGATTCTTCACTCAGAGGGTGTGTCATAATATTTTTGATCGGCCTAACGGCCGAGAAGAAATCTGCGACAAATGAATTATGAAACAGCCACGCAATACAGGTTGTGGAAATCGCTTGCTAGTCTATGTTATTGGTAGATGTCTTGCTCTTGGGTAAAATAGAAAGTGTCGAAGATGTCGCCTGCTGTGACTTGGAGGATAAAACCTCTTGACTCGATTGCATCAGGCAATGCAGTTGCCGTGACAGTCAACTTGTTACCTTCAAATTTCACTGTAAACCAGTCTGCGCTGAATTGCAATCTGTTCTCAGGGTCCAGCGTTTGACTCTTGCCATCAATGCTGACGGATTCTATCCATGGACGCTCATAATTCCTGCACAGGAAAGTATATTCGCCGCTCTCTTCGGGCAGATAATAAACGCCCTGGATGTTCATCAGGTTATTGACGTTGGTCCATTTCATTTTGTCCCACTTTCCGACGGGTTCATCACCACAGGATGACACACCTAACAACGCAATAAACAAGACGACGAGGATTTTTGACAGATGCTTCATAAGTGACAATTCTTTTTCAGTTATTTATCTGGGTTTATTATTCTTTCAGTTCTTTCTTGAAGAGTTCATCGACAGCAGCCTTGAGATTGGGGGCCAATGCAGGAATATGGTGGTTCTTCTCGAGGCGGCGCAACTCGTTGATGTCCATTTCCACCTCATTTTCCTTGCGCGTCTGCTTGAACTCCTTCTTATCGATATAGTCGCGCCCGATGGTATAGGTCTCAAGCAGGATAATGTAATCCTGGTCAGTCCTGTCAAAATGGCCCGAAACAAGAATTTGCTTCATCACGAGGCCATCGATGCGGGATTGCCCGTTCTCATCAATAATATAGACATCGTAGTAGCTATGGTTAGCGGGGATGTCCTCCTTCTTCTTTTTTTTCTTTTTGCCCGTTTTTGCCTCTTTGGCAGCTTCCTTGGTCGCTTCGATGTGATCGTCATAGGCCCAGATGTCGAAGTTGGTGGTGCGCTGTCCTGCCTTGTAATCATCGTCAATATAGCCCAGCGCCGAGATTGTATCACTCACCACACGACGGCCCGAGGGCTCTTCGGTAATAAACAATTGTCCTTTACTCGCGCCCTTGAGGATCTTTTTGTAAATGTTCGTCGTGTCGATTCGTGCCCACTTGTCAATGTAGTGGCCGACAAGCGTACTGATGAGGAAACGGAATAATCCGTTCATGCCTCGGGACACGCTGCGGGTTTTACTCGATATCTTCTGTTTGGCAAACTCATAGGTATTGTCCACCACGCCGGCACGGAAGTAGATAGGACCTTCGTCACAGACGTACACACAGCGGTAGTAGGTCTGGACATAGAGCAGTTCCTTGGGCTTGACCTCCAACTCCGATAACATGAAGTTCTCATCCTGCATCACCACTGTCATGCTGGGTACCGTGTCGATATTCACGTCAGTGGCCTTGAATGCCACATGAGAGAAGTAGAGATGTTTCACGCCCTTGGCATCATTGAGCCAACCGTCATTATCGGTCGATCCCACCAGAGCACCTTTCTCGTTGGTCACACACACGGCAGCGATGGGCAAGCCATCGACGTCAACAACCTGAAGGCGCTGAGCATGCGCGCCTGCCGCCATAACCAACAACAGGGCGATAACAAATAACTTTCTCATAAAAACTCCTCTGGTGATGAAATTATTTCAACAACTCGCCGATGCTGGTGGTGAGATTGAACATAAAGGTCGAAGCACCCGTGTGGGGACGCGCGAAGGCTGCCCCGATACCGAAGGCCCTCACCTTCAAGCCGGCGCCAACGGAAAGTCCCGACATGAAGTCGCGCTTATAGGTGGCCATGTCGGTGCGCGTACGGTAGTTGTAGCCGATGCCCAGATAGATGTTATCAGCGGGAAGGACATCGACGCCGAAAACGAGGTGGCGCAGCAGGTTGCTGCCGAAGGAGTCCTTCTTGATCAATCCGCTATTGGGGTTATTGACGTCCTCAATCTTGTAATAGGGCGAGTTCCAGCGGGTAAGTTCATAGGCCGTGATATGCAGGCGAAGGGGCGCGTGGCCCAGCATCTTGCTCACACCCACCTGGATATCCCAGGGCAGGTTGTCCTTGTACTCGTTAAACTTTTTCACTTGACCACCCAAGTTCTTGGCCACCAATGAGGCCGAGAACTCATGGTCCGGGTCGTAGTAGTTGACACCCAGGTCGGCAGCGACAGCCCCGGCACTATAATCCTCATACTTGGAATAGAGATACTTCAAGGTGATACCGCCACGGAAGCGATCACTGATGTCGTGGCTATAGCTGAGGCTGAAAGCAATGTCGCTGGCACTGAAAGTGCCCGTTTTGGTGCCATCGATAGCCGCGCCCTGGATGTTACCGTAACCGAAGTACTGTACACCCACGGCAAATGCACCATGCTCGCTTACACCCTGGCCATAACGCAGTCCGGCGAAATTGGTCTCGCCGATGTATCTCATATAGTTAATACCTACCTGATGGTCAAATTCCGGGCCTAACAGGGCAGGGTTCTGCTCGATGAGGTTGATGTCATCGTCGATGATGGTGAGGTTGTGACCGCCAAGGCCATACACATGGCTTGACGAGGGCACATTCAGGAAATTATAGGCCGTTGTCTTGGGTCCGTCCTCAGCCAACAGTTGAAGGGCCACAAATATTGCGGCCATCAGTATGAGGTGACGCAGATATGTAGTCATAAAGTCTTAATTTCTTATCTCCAGTATTTATACCTCTATAACGATAAAACCGCACTCGTTAGTATATAAACGGCAAGTTTTAATCACTCATGTTCCACTGGCTGAACCCGTTCACGCTCACTTCTTGTTCATCAGAATCTCCACGAGTTGTTTGTGGCGGGTGTTGGCGACTTCAAGAATCAAACCGCAGACCAGCAGCAAGAGTGACAACAGGATGGTAAAGCCACACACAATCAGTGTGGGGAAACGAGGCACAAGACCTGTGGAAAAATAGTCAACAAACACGGGTATCATACCTATCGCTCCAGCCAAAAACAGGATGCAGGCAAGAATGGAGAAAAACAGCAGTGGCTTGTAATGCACAAAGAGTGAGAATGCCGTTTTTATCACTTTAAAGCCGTCGCTGAAGGTGTTCAACTTTGACGTGCTGCCCTCGGGACGGTTGTTATAGCCGACGGGTATCGAGCGCACCAAGAAATTGTTGTCCAGGGCATAAATCGTCATCTCGGTCTCAATTTCAAAGCCTTGGGTCAAGATCGGGAAATTCTTGACAAACGTTGCGCTGAAGGCCCGCAGACCAGACAGGATGTCAGGGACTTCGCTCTTGAACATCTTGTTGATGAGGAAGCGCAGCATCAGGTTGCCGAAGTTGTGAAAACGCCGCTGGTTCACTTCCAGATAGGACGATGATATCCTGTCGCCCACCACCATGTCAACACCGTCATTCAGGACCAGTTCGGCCATTCGGGGCAACTGGTCAACGTGATAGGTGTCGTCACCATCGATGATCAGGTAGCAGTCCGCATCGACATTGCGGAACAGGCTACGCAACACGTTGCCTTTGCCTTGACGCGGCTCAGCCACAACAAGGGCTCCGGCATCCCTGGCAATCTGAGCGGTGTCATCAGTTGAGTTGTTGTCGCAGACAATGATTTGAGCGACAGGCAATGCCCGACGGACATCAGCCACGACCTTGGCAATCGTAATGGCCTCGTTATAGCATGGAATCAACACCACAATACGGGCGTCTTGTTCATTACTTTTTAAAGACATGGGATTTCAGCTTTTTGAAGTCAATAATTTTGTACAGGAAGCACAAGCTGGCAAACCAGCACACCAGCAATGCCCGCGAAGTGATAATAAAGTGCGTGAAGGAATGGTGCACAACCGCAAAATACCACAACGGCGTCAGCATTGCTATCAGCAATAAAATGGAATATCGGTTCTGCTCGCGACGGCTTCTCCTGGCCATCAGAGCGGGTATGGCAAAGACTGCAACGACAGCCCACCTGATTAAGCCGGTGGCCGTGAACACCGACCAGCGAGTCTTAAACAGGGCAAGCATTTTCAGCCAGAATGCCCACATCGGCTCGGCCTCCTGCCCCGTCGAATGAAGTTGTATGGAATCAGTCACCTGGTCCAAGGGATTATAGCCGGCAAGCAGATAGGCCATACCCCATTTTGAGGCCCACATCAGGCTATAGCCCACAAACCATGCCACACACAGGGCTAATACTGAGCGCCAGTTGCTCAGGCGTTCCTCCTTGAGGACCAAGACAGTGAGAGGCACACCCAGTGTCATCGCAGGCGTGGTCAGGAAGTCCAGGAAAGACGTCACGGCACCAATGGCAAAGAAACAGAGCAGCAGCCGGTTTAGATTGTCACTCAGGCTCTTGAAGGCCAGTAATGCGATGATGCTCACCAGGGTGATATAATAGCATGTCGAGAATTGCAGCGACCACGGGATCACCGCCGAATGCACCATCGCCATCGAAACGATAAAACAAACGGCTACCCCAACGGATAACTTGCGCGCCATCAATGTCAAGGCAATGACCAGCAGTATCATCAAAGCGATGCCGTTGAGTAACCTGATTTTGCCGTAGTCCATCACGGTGAGAAGAGGCCGCAGGAACACCTGATAGCCATGCCAGTACTTGCCATATTCAAAGGGCTCGGCAACCAAATTGCCACTGGCCAGTTGATCCATCGATACAATCATGTCAACATCTCCACGGTAACGGTAATTACGCATGGCGGCATCAATGGGATGACTCGCGTCGGCACAGTAGGCGACGTTATGCATATAACAGTCGGTGAAGTTATCCACGACCACAGAGCCATCCAGCGAAGTCTTGGCCGGGTAAGCCCCCTCTCTGTCAAATATCTCGACAGAGGCCTTGAACTGCTGCTCAATCGCGCTGCGCGGAATCAGGTGCACAACAATCACCAGCGTCGTGAACAGAGCGAGCAGGACGATGTACAGGAGAGCTATGGAAGGCAGGAGTCTCTTCATACGCTATCAATTCTGGCGCAGCATCAGCCACTTATTGCAACGAGGCTTGAATGCGGTCAAGGGCAGGAAGGTCACAATCGGCAAGAGCATCCTTAGCCAAGGCGTAGAGGTCACTGCGCGATTTGTCAATCACAGGATGACACTTGAGGGCGATGGCACAGAAGGCCTTGTTGCACGCTTGCAGGTTCTCGAACTGCTCGGGCGTCATCTCATCCTGATAGTCCTTATAATCCACCTCGCCGCCATAGATGGCCTGAATGGCCAATTCAATGTCGCGCTCAAACACGACGACCCTTACGGGAGCCATCCAGATGGCGTTGGCCGTGCTGTCAACAATGACGCCGGCAGGAATACCGCTGGCTTCGAGAGCACCCTTGACGATATTGGCATCGATGGCGTTAGGATACTTGTCGAGAACGACAATTTTTTCTTCGTTTTCCATAATGGTTATTATTTATTGCCGTGACAAAGCCACGGCACACGTTAACACTGCTGATGATTTTAAAATTACTACTTGATGCCTCGGGAATTGAGGGCCGCCTGATAGCGGTGGGCGTTATCAAGGTGAGAAGCATAGTCACGGGTGAAATCGTGATAACCGCTGAAGTCGGGACGCGCGCACATGTAAAGATAGTCATGCTGCGGAGCGTCGAGCACCGCGTCAATCGTTGATTTCTCGGGCAGACGGATGGGGCCAGGGGGCAAACCGTTCACACGATAGGTGTTATAGGGTGAGTTGATCTGGGTCATCGGCACAGTGATACGCTTTATGGAAAAGTCTCCGATGGCAAACTTCACGGTTGGGTCGGCCTGCAAGCGCATGCCTTGCTGGTAACGGTTGAGGTAAAGACGGGCCACCTTTCCACGCTCATCGGCCTTGACGGTCTCTTCCTCGACAATCGATGCGACGGTAGCCACCTCATCAGGGGTAAGGCCCAAACGCTCAGCCTTGGCCTTGCGCTCGCTAGTCCAGAAGTCGTTGTAGTAATCAAACATGCGGTCGAGCATCTTCTCGGGAGAGATGTTCCAGTAGAACTCGTAGGTATCAGGCATCAACAGGCATGCGATGGTCTGGGGAGTCTTGCCATACTTGGCGCACACGGCACTATCCCTCAAAGCCTTGCGCATCCCGTCGGGACCATCCATAAAGGTCTCGCCCCAGCGGTCGGTCCATTCATCCAGGGTACGCACGTTGTTAAAGGTGAAGCGCACACCGCTCTGCGCACCGTTCTTGATGAAACGGGCAGCGGTAAAAGGCGACATGCCTTGAGTAATGCGGAAAGCGCCTTCACGCTTTTCGACATTGGCACCCATGAGCGAAAGCAACGTTGCCACACGCTTGCCGTAGGTGACCTCGACATGAGCCTGAATGCTGTCACTGATCGACTCGATGGTGCTACCCTTACGCATCTTGATCAGGCCCTCGGCAGGAGCGCCAGAGAAGAGGTAAGGCGCGGCAAGTGCCACGAGAATAAGAACTACTGCAGCGACGATGGCGCAGATGATCCATTTCTTTTTCATATCTAATTCTGTTTTTGGTTTTCGTTAAGAACTGTCACAAGCAGCAATCGGGCCGCACCATTCATCTCTACCCTATCGGCGATGGCTGGAACGAGCGCTGTCTCACCCTGGTGCAAGGTGACAGGCGCCATTTCCTCCACAACAAGGGTGGTCTCACCCCCGATGCAGACCATAGCCACGAAGGAGTGACTGCCTGGGTACTCCAGGCTATAGCCGTTCTCAAAGGCCAAACGGCACACGTCAAAATCCGCGCATTCCACCAGTCTAGTCATGCCTGGACCGATGCAGGGCTTGTCAAGCACCTCGCCATTGCGTGCATTGAAATCGAGGGCTTCGCGAGCCTCATCCACATGTAATTCCCGCAGGTTGCCATCAGCGTCACGGCGGTTATAGTCCCACACGCGATAGGTGATGTCGCTGGACTGCTGGATCTCGACAAGCAGATTGCCGGCACCGATGGTGTGAATCTGACCAGCGGAGATATAGAAAGTATCGCCCGGCTGGGACTCGGTGGCATTTACCACGTCAAGGATTGTGCCATCGGCCAAGAGGCGGTCAAATTCCTCGGCGGTAATCGAACGTTTAAAACCTGTGTGGACCAGTGCGCCCTCATCGGCGTCAAGGATATACCACATCTCGTTCTTTCCCAAACTGTTATGGCGTCGACGGGCCATTTCATCATCAGGATGCACCTGAATGGACAGGTCACGCTTGGCATCTATAAACTTGATGAGCAAAGGGAAGTGGTCACCATAGCAGCGATAGACGTCTTCACCCACAAGTTCTGCCCCATAGCGCTGAACCAATTGGGTAAGCGTCATGCCGCGGTCCTTGCCATCAGCAACGATAGACTCACGCCCCGGCATAGCCGACAATTCCCAACTCTCACCGATGGGTACTTCCTGAGAAGGCAGCCGCTTGAAGGCCACCAATTTATCACCGCCCCACAGGACAGGCTTCAATATATTATTGAATTGATAGATCTGCATAATGATTAGTTCAACTTGCAAAGGTAGTGAAAAGTTTTCAGTTCTCCATTTTCACCCTTCACTATTTTTATCAGCAAACCAGCCATGAATGAATCATTATCCATCCATGGCCAGTAAATCTTGTCAATCTCGCGAACTTAGGCGAAAATCCTTTTTATTGGGCGACCTTGTTGTTATCGTCCTTGATCCACTTGATATACTGACTGTAGTCATGGGGAACGAGGACTCCGTTCTCGCGGTCATCGCGCCAAGTATCAGTCCAGTCCATGTCGTAGCCGTGACCCGTAGCATCATGGAAGATGTGGCCCTCGCCCTCGTTCATCTTCCAGTAGGCCACCAAGCCCTCACTATGGGCATTCACGCCCGCAAAGCCCGTAGAAATCTCGCTGGCCGTGAGCGCACGGTTCCACACGCGCACCTCACACAGGCGGCCCTGGAAGAACTGGCTCGTGCGGTAATTACCCCACGACATGCCCAACTCAAAGCGCTGGAAAGGAGTCACCTTGCCCGAGCCACTGGCCTGGGCATCCTCAACACCATCGACATACATCTTGAAGGTAGAGCCGTCGTAAGTGCAGGAGATGAGATACCAGCGATTGGTCTTGAAGTGGGTGTTAGAGAAGCACCTGCCGCCTGGTAATACCCATTGCAGGATGTCACCGCCAGCCGAACCGTTCTCGCCAAAGCGGAACATGTTGGCTTCCTCCTCGTTCTTGCCCTCTATCGCAAGCACACGCTTGATGTCACCCACATTGCCGAACTTATAGGAATAAACCTTGAACTCGATGGTGTAGTTCGAGAGGTTGACCATCTTGTCGTCGGGGAAGATATAGTTGGATGACGCGTTCTGATTGTTCTCGAGCGAATAGAACGAGATGATGCGCGAAATCTGGAGGAATATCGTGCGGGAACTCTCAATGATCTCCCCTCCCTCACCGCTGACTTGCTGCATGGTCACAGGGATGACATAGGTGGCTCCCTCGATAAAGTCGTCGGTGCTAAGGACCTTCACCTGAGCCGCCGAGGACAACGCCTCACCTTGCTGAATGCTCACCTCGCTGTTTTCGATGGTAACACTAGACGCGGGCACGGGATAATAGGCCGTGCCATGCTTGGCATTATAAGCGCGCACCAGTGATGTGTCGATGGCCAAGCGCACGATGACCGGCTGAGCACAACGGCGCGTCGCCTTGACGGTCACGGCATAGGTCGCCGGCAATTCATCGACCGTGAAACGCTGCACCGGCACCTGCTCGGTGCCCGAGATGAGCAGTCCCACCTTCTCATAATCAAACTTGTCACCCTCACTGTCACAGGCAGCCAGCAACATGCCGACCGCCATCAATAACACTATATAATAACTTTTCATTGTAGTCAGTTTAATAAACGTATACACATTTACACCCATACACAAATACACCCCAAACCCTACTTCGCCGGGTTCATAATCTGGATGGCACGGCGGATGGCTCCATAGGGGACACCGTCGCTCGTATTGTAATAGTTGCGTTCCACATAGTAAGCTCCACAGCCACCCTTGTGACCTGTAGCGGGCTCCCATGCGGCATAGTTGAAGATTTCGCCACCAGTGGGTTTCTGGCCAAAGGACTCGCAATAGACCGTCTTTTCGTCGGGGTGTCCCATCGCTCCGACTCCGGCACCCTGCTGGCTATAGGCCTGCTTGACGAAGTAGTCCACATAGGGGTCACACGCCGTCGGGGGCGATACCGAGAAATAATCCACAATGACCAGTTTCTCAGGATAAGGACCATTCGGGCCAAAGATCTTATCACACTCCTCGATGGCCCAACTCAAATGCTGGCTGTTCCAGCCCTCGTAGTCAAAATCGGCACCATCCAGACCCGTCTCGATGACCGTGTCGCACACCCAGCGGGCATAGGCACGTATAGCCTCCTCACTGCGGTCACTCTGCAGGTCAAAAAACCGGCCATCAAGGGTAAAACGGTGGTTATAATTGGATGCGTCGGCATGGAAGACAAATCGGGTGCCTTTCTTGTCACGCGTCTCTATCATGTCCTTATAAGCGACAGGGTGAGTCTCGGGAGTGGGAATGCCCATCCACAGGTTGACGATGTCAATACTGTCGGGCAAGCCGATGATGCGTTCACCCCACGAGGCAGGGTCCTTGTAACCGCTGGCTCCCTCGATGGGCGCCCAGTCGGCATAATAGACGTAGCAGATCTCGTGCTGACTCGCCTTGTAATCACGCAATGCCTGATAATACTCGTCGCTGTACTCCTTGAGCGGCTGCAAATCAAGCGCCTCGGGCTCAGTGTCACAAGCAGCCAGCGCCAGCAATACCATGATAGTGATATATTTAGTCCATTTCATAACTGTAAACTTCAAAACTTCTAACTCCTAACTTCATAACTCCCGACGGTCCCACCACAAGCGGGTGCCGCCATTGTCCTGGCCACCTCCCAACGCCTCGGCATCCAGCAACTGGATAGCGGCTTGTACAGCAGCATCATTGGTATTATATTCCTGGACAGGGAAGGGGCATCGACGCACCTGGATATCCGTATCTATCAAGCCCTGGCTGTCATTGTTCACAACAGGCAACAGGCGGGGATAGCCCGTGCGGCGGAACTCGGCCCAACCCTCACAACCGTCAGGATACATGGCAATCCACTTCTGGGTGATGATACGTTCCAGAGCGGTCTCAAAGTCGGCCTCATCGTCCCATGCGATAGTGATGGTACTGGGCGCTGAAGCGCCATTGCCGCCACTCGTGCGGTCCACATAACGAGAGGGCTTTAACGTCGAGTTCATGATATAAGAATCCTCACCACTGACGCCGTTCTCGCTGAACGAGGCACGGATTCCCGCCTCATAGAAGGCCCTGGCTGTTCCGCCCATGTTCCAACCCCGCAGTGCGGCCTCGGCGCGAAGGAAGAAGCCCTCGGCAGCCGTCATCCACACGATGGGCGTGGTGGCTCGGTCGATGTTCAGGTTGGACACATAAATGCCGGCATAACGCGTGGGATTCATGTTATGCACACCCAGACGTACGCCATGATACTTGCTGTCGCTGCTGGCGAGGACAAAGTAGGCTGCCAAGCGCGGGTCGCTGTAACCATTCATGTAGCAATCCATCGTGGCACCCATGCGCACCTCGCCCGCATTGAAGTTATAAGCCATGTCATAGTTCGGGTGGAAATAGGTCAAGCGGCCATGCAGAAGTTGGGCGCGCTCGGCAGGCGTCTCAATAAACCCTAAAGAGCAAGCCGCAGATTTTTCAGCCTCCTGCTGTGCCAAAGCGGGGTCGGCATATACCACTCGCAAGGCCAGTCGCAGGCGCAGGGTGTTGGCAAACTTTACCCAGCGAGCGACATTGCCTTCATAAACATTGTCATAATCCGGCAAGAGCGTTCCACCCGACTCGGCCAACGGCGTGAGCACTTCGATGGCACTATCCAGTTCGGCAAAGAAGCGTTTATAGACATCCTGCTGGCGGTCGTATGCCGTTCCGAGCGTACCGCTGCCGAAGTGGATGTAAGGAATGGGGCCATACATGTCGGTCACGCGTTGGAGCGCCTCAACCTTGACGATAGTCGCCATGGCTGCGACGGCAGGCTGGCCCATCTCGCCAGCCACGCGGGTAACGCGCTGCCAAGCGGGCATCACCTCGCTGAAGGCGCGGGTGAACATCTGGTCATACCAGCCGCTCACAAAACTGTAAGAACCGTTGTGCACACCATTGCGCCAGGTCCCCGTGAGGGCCAAATAACCCGAGAAGGCGTCGGCACTCAAGCCCTGCGCCACCTGATAGTCCGATGACAGGCAGTTGCCCGAGCCGTCGTCAAAGAGGACGACGCGGTTGACCATCTGGGAGAAGAAAGCGCCCACGTTCTGGTAATCGTTGGCCAGTTCCTCGTCGGTGAGTTCATGCTGGTTGGTGTTGATCTCGTCAAACGACTTGGTGCACGCCCCCAGCATCAATGTGGCGACCAGCACCATGATAGTATATCTCATGAATCTTGTATCCATAGCCATGTCAGAATTTGAGTTTCAAGTTAAATCCCATCGACCGGAGACTGGGCTGCATAAAGTAGTCGATACCCTGGTAGTAAGTACCCGTGTTGGAAGTCGCCTCGGGGTCATAGGGGGCCTTGTTGTAAAGCATGCACAGGTTGTGTGCCACAAAGGACACATTCATGCCCTTAATCCACTTCACCCATCGGTTGACGGGCACATCGTAGCCGATGCTCAACTCGGCCAGCCTGAGGTTGGTCGCACTATAGACATAGCGGGAGTCCACCGTGCCGTTGGGGTTGCCCACGGTCTGGTAATAGCCCTGGGCGTTGATTTTCTTGCCATTGATGACCACGCCGCCGTCGTTGCGGGCGTTCTGGGTAGCCTCACTGGCTCCGTAATAGTCTAGGATGGCTTGCGTCTCGCTCACAACGATGCCGCCATAGCGGTAGGCGAACAGGGCAGACAGGGTCACACCCTTGAAATTGATTGAGTTGCCCCATGACAGGTTGTACTTGGGAGCGGCTTGGCCAGCATAGATGTAATAGGCATTATTGTTGGGATTGGCCTCGACGGTCTGGCGCTCGGGGTTGACGTAGATGGCTCCGTGCTCGTCGGTCTTGAGCGTCGAGACATACACGTCGCTCAACGTGCCACCCTCGGTCAGGCGAATCTGGTAACCCGAGGTGCCGCCCATGTAGAGTTCATCAAGGTTGTAAATCTCACCGTCGATGGGGTTGCGCCAATTCTTGAGCAGTTCCTTCACCTTGTTTTGATTAAGTGTCCAGGTCAAATAAGTTTCCCAAGTCACCGGGCCTAGGGGCTGAGTATAACGCGCCGTTAGTTCAACGCCCTCGTTATCCACACGGCCACCGTTGACCACCGCACTGGTATAACCCGACGAAGCGGGCAGCGTGGGATAGAAGAACTGGTTGCGCGTGATGGATTTATATAGAGTCATATTCACTTTCAGACGGCTGCGGAACATATACAGGTCGATACCGGCTTCCTGCGAGCTGGTGCGCTCGGGTTTGAGGTCGGTAAGCATCCGCGTCGAGGTCTCAGCAAGGCCCGTCGAGGGGTTAATGGCATAGGTCTCACGCGTGAGGAACGGCTCATTGGGCTCGTTACCCACCTGGGAGTAGCCTATGCGGGTCTTGAAGAAATTGAGCCAATCAAGATTTACACCAATCTGACGCAGTGCTTCGGTCCATATACAAGAAAGACCAGCCGACCAGTAGAAGTAACTCTTTTCGAGTTTGCTCGACCAGTCATTGCGGGCAGTAAGATCAATATAGATCATATCAGCACCACCCAACTGGGCGGTGGCATACACGCTCTGCAACTGGGTGCGGTAGCCGCTCTGGACGGGCTTGAAAGTCGAGTTGGTGGTCTCGACATTAGCCAGTGTGAACTTGTTGGCGGTGCCCTTCAAGTGTCCACTGAAGCCCTCGATGCTGTTGTCGCGCTGGTCAAAACTCGTGCCCAGCACACCGCTCAAACTCAAGTGACTATCAGCAATGTAAAAGTATTTGTTGAACTTGGCGAAGGCCTCGGCATATAGCTGGCGATTGCTCACGTTGCGCAAGCCGTAGTGGCCATATTTGGAGGCGTAGAGCGTGTTGGTCGAGGCGAAGAATTTTTCCTCGTACTTGTCGCTGCTCTTGTCATACTTCACGCGGCCCGTAATGTCGAGCCACGGGGTGATGCGCCAGTTGAGCGATACGGTCGCCTGGTGGCGCTCCTTGTGATTGATGAAGCGCTCGCGTTCGGTCTCCCAATAGGGGTTCTCCATCGAGATGTCGTAATTATAGGGCCAGTACTGCACGGGGAAGTTGCGGCCCGTGTCATAACGCTCAAAGTAGCCCAACTTGGAGAAGTCATCTCCCGCAGGGAACAGATAGACGGGTACCAACGGGTTATGGTACTGGCCCTGGCTGATCATGTTCTGCTCTTTGACTGCGGCGAGCATGTAACCCAGGTCGAGCGTCATGCGGTCGTCAAGGAATGAGGTGGTGTTGCGCACACTCACGTTGTATCGGTCATAGTTGTTGCTGTGGATGATACCCTGAGCATTAGTGGCACCGAGCGACAAGTAGGTCTGGTTCTTGTCGGTGCCCGTACTCAGGCTCACCGAGTTGGCGATATGTGCTCCCGTCTGGAAGAAGTCGGCAGGTCGATAACTGCTGGGAGTTGCCAGTTTCTCGCCCCAACTGAAGTAACTGCCCGTCTCGCTGGGACCATATTGGTTCTGGAAACGGGGCAGAACAAAGGGACGCGAAAATTGGAAACTGCCGTTATAGGTCACATCCACCCTACCCGCGCGGCCGCGTTTGGTATTGATGATGATGACACCGTTAGCGGCATTGGCACCATACAGGGCTGCTGCCGAAGGGCCCGTCAACGCGCTGATACTCTCGATATCATCGGGGTTGATGTTGCTAGTGGCGTCACCCGTCTGGCCCGCTCCGGCAAAGATGCCCTCGGGCTGCTCGCTCGCGAGGTTCTGCATGGGGATGCCGTCCACGACATACAGCACGTTGTTGTTGCCGTTGATGGACTTGGCACCGCGCATCACCACGCGGCTGCTACCGCCGGCACCCGTAGCGCTGGCATTGATGGTCACACCAGCCACCTTGCCCGAGAGCGAGTTGACGAAATTGGCGTCCTGCACTCGCATTAAGGCATCTCCTTGCACCTGCTGCACGTTATAAGACAACGATTTGGCCTCCTTCTTGATACCCAGGGCGGTCACCACGACCTCGCTAAGGTCACGTGCGGCAATTTGTTCCAGACTGATGGTGACCTTGCCAGTGCCGTCAACCCTTACCTCGCGAGCGGCATAACCCAGATAACGGACCTCCAGGGTTGCCCCTTGAGCGGCTCGCAGACTGAAACGGCCGTCGATGTCGGTAACGGCAGTCACATTGGTGCCCTTGACATTCACGGTAGCCCCGATAACAGGCTCCCCGTTCTCGTCAAGCACCTGACCCGTCACAGCAGTGAGTTGCATGGTGCTCTCCTGCGCCAGCGGAACGGGGGCGGCCATAGCCACACCGCTCACAAGTGCCGAGGCGAACATCGCCACCACCGCAACGGTTCTCCAAGACTTGATTCTCAGTTTTTCTATCATATTCATTCTCATCATTTAGGTTTTCTTTCAGATACAAAGGTAATCATTATTTTTTATTCTACTATCATCATTTGATTCTATTTGAAATCATTATAATGAACCTGCATATGACAAGGAGTCGCCTAACCCGTAGTTCGGGTGGCGACTCCTTGTTAAGTCAATCGCTGTAAGTGCTTACAGCTAATAGCTCATTTCTCTTACTTGATGACCTTGGCTGTGGTGCGGGTGCCGTCGGTGTAGGTGGTGACTACAATGTTCACACCATCGACGGGCTGTGCGCTCTGCTGACCAGCCAGGTTGTAGTAGGTCACACCGGCAACGGCCTTGGTAGCATTGAGTTCCTCGACTGCGGTGATGTCCTTGTCAACAAGGATGTCCACATCCTGGGTAATGTTCTCGAAAGAAACTTCCTTGGTCACGGTGCCGTCAACTACCAGTACATAGGTCTGGGTGTGGTCCAGGTTATAGTAGTTACCATCCTCAGCGGGTGCTACCTCATTGCCATCGGCATCCATGAGTTTCACATCGGCCTCGTTGGTGAGGGTGATGCGCACGTCATTGGTGAAATAAGGGGTGCGGAAAGCGGGCAGACGATGCTCAGGCAACTCATACATCAAGGAGATACCAAAGTAAGCGTCAATCAAATCATAGGTCTCATTGTTGAAGCAATAATGGCTTGAACGCATGAGGCTTGCACACTCGGCCTCGGCATTGTCGTAGGCCATGTAGCGGTACTTCATGTGAATATCATCCCAGTTGCACATCCACAAGGTCAGGTAAATGTTCTCGCCCTTGTACCAGAAGGGGGTGAGGACGCCATCAGCATCTGGATTGTTAAAGGGGATGTCAACGATAGTGCCGGGATTCTCGGCGTTAGCCTCAGCATCAAAGGTGCAGATGTATCCAGGATAATTCCAATAGCCGCGGTAGGTCACGGTGTCGGTGAACAAGTCTCCCATGGGAGGGATCTTTCCGTATCCATCAGTCAAGTCAGTAAAGTCAAGTTCCTTCTTGCTTTCAGGGATATTGCGGCACCATGCGGTAACCTCAAGGTAAGTGCCACGGGGCGAAGCATCGCTGGCAACATCATAACCATCGAGGGCCAGACCAATGACCTTAGCATTCTTGGGAAGCGTAGCTGTACCCACATTGGTGTCACCCATCGTAAAGTCTCGTGCAGTCACCAGGTACTCAGGCTGGAACTTCATCATGCGCTGTCCGGGGTCGGCGTCAGGATAGTTCTGGATGTCCTGATACACATTCACATCAACGGGAAGGGCAAACAGCAAGGTGTCGTTTGCAGGCTGATCGACTCCCACGGTCGAGATAACGATCTCGGCATTTGCCACTCCTGCACATGCCATTAACAGTGTAAAGGCAGAAAGTAACGTTTTCTTCATAGTTCTTAATTCATTATAATTAGTTATACAATTCTCTGAAACAATTAGTTATCGCAAAAGTATATCAAATATATTGATTCAACAAAGAAATTGAGAATTATTTAAGTATTTTTGACGTAGGCGACAAACTGGCCAATCAAGAATACCGGGGCTGTACCCAGGATAATCCACAACCAGGTCTGCATATCGAGCGGAGCACAGTTGAACAACGGGTAGAGATACTGGACGAGGGCAATCTGTCCCACAAAGATGACTACTGCAACGCACCAGAATACCTTACTGTCCTCCATGTTGTTAAATGCCCACTTCCCCGTCGCAAATGCCCTCGCGTTCAACATGTTCCAAAATTGGATAAACACAAATGTGCTGAAGAAGATACCCATCTCGTGCGGATTGATGTTGGGGTTGATGCCACGCACGAACACAGGGCCGCCGTTGGCTTCACGCACGAAGTAGTAATATAAGCCTATCATCAACACAGCAAACACGGTTCCACTGACAAGGATAAACTTCATCATGGTGGATGTGATAATGCTGGCATGGGAGTTACGGGGTTTCTGACGCATGAGCACGCTGTTAGGGGGCAGGGAAGCCAAGGCCAGGGCCGCGAAGGTGTCCATGATGAGGTTGACCCACAGCATCTGGGTAACGGTGAGCGCAGGCTGCTTGCTGAAGAACGAGCAGATGGCGACGACCAGACAGGCACACACATTGACAGCCAACTGGAACAGAATGAAGCGCTGGATATTGCTATAGAGGGAACGTCCCCACAGCACGGCCTTGTTGATGCTTGCAAACGAGTTGTCAAGGATGGTGATGTCGCTGGCTTCCTTGGCTACAGCAGTGCCATCGCCCATCGACAAGCCCACTTGGGCGGCATTCAGCGCGGGGGCGTCGTTGGTACCATCGCCAGTGACGGCAACCACCTCGCCCTGCTGCTGGAGCAGACGGACAAGTCGGGCCTTGTCATCGGGACGCGCGCGTGCCATGATTTTAATGTGAGCAGCACGTTTGGCGGCCTCATCGTCGGTGAGAGCGGCAAAGTCCGGTCCGTTAATGATGGCATCGTTCTTGTCGTCCTCGGTCCACAAGCCCACCTGGCGGCCGATTTCCCTGGCCGTAGCGCCCGTGTCGCCAGTGACGATTTTGACTTTCACGCCCGCATTGCGGCAATCCTGGATAGCAGCCGGCACATCGGGACGTACGGGATCACTGATGGCCACAATGCCTAGGAAAGTGAGCATCGGCGCTTGGCCGGCAGACAGTTCTTTCAGCAACTGTTGAGGCTCTATGTCGCCTGACAATTCAGAGTAAGCAAACGCAAGAGTGCGCATCGCCTTGGTCTGGTAATTGGTCAATTCGTCGTTGACCTGCTGGAAAGTCACATCACCAGCGGTCTTGTCACAGAGGCGCATCACAATCTCAGGGGCACCCTTGAGCAACAACCGACGTTTTCCATCAGCCGTGGCAATGACCGTTGCCATGAACTTGGTCATTGTCGAGAAGGGCAACTGTCCTAAAGTATCGTTGCTCTCACGCAAGGCCATGTAGTCCTCCCCCTGGTCATGCAGCCACAGGAGCAAGGCCCCCTCGGTAGGGTTACCCAGGGCCACGATATTGGAGTCGTCGCTCTCGTCCAGAAAAGCGGTCGTGTTACATGCAATGCTCTGCTTGACGATTTCGCTGGCGATATCATCAGCAAGTTTCTCACCATCCTGCAGACCATAGAAATGGGCCTGGTAAATCTGCATCTTGTTTTGGGTAAGGGTTCCCGTCTTGTCGGTGCAGATGACGGTGGCGGCGCCCATGGTCTCGCAGGCATGCATGCGACGCACCAGATTGTTGTGCTTCAACATTTTGCGCATACTCAAGGCCAGCGACAGCGTGACGCTCATGGGCAAGCCCTCGGGGACCGACACCACGATGAGCGTGACGGCAAGCATCACTGTCTCGATGAAATATTGTGCATCGGCAACAAGTCCCTCACTGCCTGCTACAAGATACTCGATGACTCGTCCTAGTACCAATAAACCGGCCATCACATAACTGCCGCGCGCGATGGTGCGGCCCAAGCGGTCTAACTGCTGGGTGAGCGGTGTCTTGACATTATTGTCGATCTGCGCGTCACGATACACCTTGCCATACTCGGTCCTGTCGCCCACGAGATCCACGCGCAGGGTAGCATTGCCCTCAATGACGGTGCTGGCACGCAGGAGCATGTTGACGGGATAGGCCGCCTCATGGTTTTCCAGAGAAACGTCATGGCTCTTCCATGCCGAGGGCTCACCCGTGAACGAGCTCTCGTCCACCCTGAGGTTAAAACTGTCGATCACTGTGCCATCGGCAGGCACTTTCTCTCCAGTCTCAAGAATGACGATATCGCCTACTACAATGTCACAGCGTGGCACCTGAGTGATGTGATTGTCGCGCATGACCTTGACCATCACATGGTCATCGGTCTGATTAAGTAATCGGAATTTCTTATTGGCGTTGACCTCGACCAGGAAGCCCACCAGAGTGGCTAGCACTACAGCGATGAGGATGCCCACCGGCTCAAAGAAGATGCTCGGCCCCATGTCGAGCCAGAAGTATTCATAGATGGATAACCCCACCGACAAGGCAAGCGCCACAAGAAGAATCTTGATGAGCGGATCTTCAAATTTCTCGAGGAACTGCTTCCACAAGGGTTCGGGAGTGGGCGGCGTGAGCACGTTATTGCCGTGAAGTTCACGACTTGCAATCACTTGCTCATCGGTCAATCCTGTATTGTGTTTGCGTTTCATTATATTTAACAATATTGCAATGGATAACAGCACAAAATGCTACAAAAACCATGCCAAAAAGCAACTGCTTTGATTTCTCTCGCGGATAAAATCAAAGCAGTGTGATGGTTGCAACTCAAGCGGGAAGTTGCTTGGGAAGCGGCCTGCGTGCGAACCGCTGCTTGTTGAAGATGGAGTCCAGACGCAGCTTGATGACACCCCACAGCGCCTCAAAGAAGATGCTGCTGTTCATCTTGCTGGTGCCTAGCACGCGGTTGATGAACACGATGGGAACCTCCTTGATGACGAAGCCCATGCGGAACGCCGTAAACTTCATCTCGATCTGGAATGCATAGCCCTTGAACTCGATCCCATCCAGGTTTATGGACTGCAGCACTTCCCGGCGATAGCACACAAAGCCAGCCGTGGCATCCCTCACCTTCATGCCGGTGATCAATCTCACATAGGCCGACGCGAAGTAGCTCATGAGCATTCTTCCCATCGGCCAGTTGACGACATTCACCCCTGTCAAGTAACGCGAGCCCACTGACACGTGAGCACCACCTGTAGCACAGGTTGCCTGTAATTCGGGCAGTTTCTTGACAGGATGGGAGAAGTCAGCATCCATCTCGATGATATACTCGTAATTGTGGTCAAGCGCCCACTTGAAGCCTGCGATATAGGCTGTGCCCAATCCCTGCTTGCCCGGCCGCTTGAGGATGTGGATGCGGTCGGGACGTTCGGCAATCATCGTGTCAACGATGTCTGCCGTTCCGTCGGGAGAATTGTCATCGACAATGAGCACATCAAACTGGTGCTCGGTCAGATCGAGCACAGCATTGATAATGGCCTTGATGTTCTCCTTCTCGTTGTAAGTAGGAATGATTACTAAACTGTCAGACTTCATTGGTGCTTACTTGTTTTAATAGTCAATTAAATTACAAAAGTACAATCTTTTTTTATTATAAAGGGCCAATTTTAGCCGATATTGCATCATTTAAGCAATATTTTAATGATTTATCAACGATTAACAATCATTCCCCTGCAAAAATCGTGCCATGATCCAGCCTTCAATTGTAAGTTCTAAGTTGAAAGTTGAAAGTTGAAAGTTTGCGCCAGCACCTAAAACCTAAAACCTAAAGCCTAAAGCCTAAAAATGCCTAAAAATGCCTAAAACCTAGAAACGCGCGCCAGATAATCGTAATGGGGTCCGCGGGCCACAAGATCGACCTTGAAGCCGAAAGTGCGGGCCTGTTCGGTCAATGTCTCAACATCAATAAAGAGCCAGGGGAAAGGCTCTCCTTTCACTCCCTTATATCGCATCTGGTAAGTCAATTCTCCATAGTAGCCGTCAATGCCCGTGAGATCGATGAAGCCGTCCTCATTCTCAAACACATAACAGATATCGCTCGAGTCACACAGCAGTTGCCCACCTGGTGCGAGTAACTTGTCCACCTGCATGAAGAAGGCAGGCATACGCGATAGCGTGCCCACGATGCCAATGCCGTTCATGAGCATGAGGATGGTATCAAACTGGCCATCCATAGTGAAGAAATCCTGCACGCGCACATCTATCACACCACGTTCGCGCATCGTCTGCACAGCCAGCGGCGAGATGTCGATAGCGGTTACCTGTTTGCCCATCTCCTGCAAAGCCAGCGAATGGCAACCTGCCCCAGCACCCACGTCAAGGATGCGGCCACTAGCCTGCTGCAATGCTTCACGCTCGATGACGGGCATCTCGTCCACTGGGCGGAAAAGCGTAGGCACGGGTATCTCGTCCTCGTCAAACATGGGCGAGAACACACGCAGCCGCGCCGCCTTTCCCGTGGCATGATAGTCGGCGATGGCACGTCCCATCGGGTCTTTGTCGGACTTCATGCAGCCTATCGGATGAAGTGCATACCCTGCCACGGCTCTAACTCGGGCATCGATGCGCTACCAGACTTGAACTGCTTGATCATCCACGCCATGTTACGGGCCATGGTACGCATCGTCTGCAAGCCCTCCATGTCCTGCGAGGTCTCCCCAGGTTCCATGCCGTAGGCGATATTCCAGTACTGGGATGTAACCAAGGGCATGTTGACCATCTGGAAGGGCATCTGCAGCGTCTGGAAGGCCGAAGTGGCACCACCACGACGGCAGATGGCTACAGCGGCAGCAGGTTTGCCTTGAACCTGAGCACCAGCGAACAACATGCGGTGAATCAGGTTGAGCACATTGCCTGTGGGCGTACCGTAATAGACTGGCGAACCCACAATCAGGCCATCGGCAGCGTTCATCTTATCGATGACGGCGTTACACAGGTCGTCGTTGAACACACAATGGCCATCGCCCTTGCTGGCACAGGTGCCGCAAGCGATACAACCACGGACGGGCTTGGTCCCGATCCACACAATTTCTGTCTCGATGCCCTGCTCGTTCAGGACCTGAGCGGCCTCGTTGAGGGCTGTAAAAGTGTTGCCCTGCTCATGGGGCGAACCGTTAATAAGTAGTACTTTCATATTTTCTAAGTTGTAAGTTATCAACAAAACCTAAAGCCTAACTAAGTAGCACCTAAAGCCTAAAACCTAATACCTAAAGCCTAAAATCAAGTAGCACCTAAAGCCTAAAACCTAAAGCCTAAAGCCTATAATTTAGTCATATGGTATCCCATGACCTTGAGCTGGATGGCCATGCCCATCTGATACATACACTGCAGGCCACCGACATAAGCCTTAAAGGCATCCACGGTACCCGGCTCGATATCAAGGCCGTAGATAGCACGCTTGGTGCGCTCGGCACAGTCGCCCACCAGGGTCTGCATGTCTTCGGCCACATCACCGTGCAGGTCGAGCACCTCGTCAAGGATATACTCGTCGAGGTTGTCATATCCCCGCTTATCCCTCAAGTACAGGTACAAGTTCTCCATTTGGTCGTATCTCTCCCAATCCTCGTCCCAGAACTTGGTGACGGCCATGGCGACAAACATCATCCAGCCCAGCGACGCCACAGGATAATTAGCAAACTCACGGGCACCGTCTGGCAGATAAGCCTCGGCAATAGCAGGCCACTTGGCCTCCACATCAGGACACTCGGGCATACGCTCATCCACAGCATCGCGTCTGATAAGATACTGGTGCAGGTCGGCCAACATATCAGCAGCAAAGTCTTTCATAACAATCATTAATTATTTTTATTGGAACAAAAGTAGTGTTTTTCCGCCACATAACAAAAATGAATCTCCACGAATAATCTAATTAATGGTCATTCGCGGGCATTCATGGCCATTTTTGTTTAAAAAATCGTGTCTCTGCTTTTTGACATGGTGGAGGGCTTGTTGGTGGTTATAATTTTGCAGCGACAACCGATATTAGGTGTTAGGTGTTAGGTTTTAGGCTTTAGGTATTGCCCAAAACTTACAACTGAAAACTTACAACTGAAAACTTACAACTGAAAAACACAAAAACATGAAAACACTAACAACCAATGAACAACACACCCGCGTGCTCAGGGCGGCCTACCAAGCCTGGATGAACGCGGCCGAACTGCGGCAGGCTCGCTTGAGGAACAAGCGGTTCACCTACGGCGACCAGTGGGGCGATCTCGTGAAGGACTACCAGGGACGTGTGATGACCGAACGTGACCACCTTGCCGAGCAGGGTTGCGAGAGCATCACCAACAACCTGATCCGCCAAATGGTCAAGACCATTGTGGGGCGCTTCCGCTCACAGTACATCAAGCGGGAAGACGGCCCGACGTCCACACCTTCACAGGTAAGCATGGATAACGAGCTCGATGAACTCGACAGCCGTGCACTCGAGGAATTTCTGATTTCGGGCTGCTGCATCCAGCGTGTGGACCTTTATCATGAACCTGGCGAGAGCGACCACGTGAGGGTGGACAATGTGAACATCAACAAGATCTTCACGGGGACGATGAACGACACCCGTGCCTGGGACTGCGAACTTATCGGCCAGTTACACGACCTGAACATCGCCCAACTGCTGCGACGCGTAGCCGACGGCAACCAGCGCAAGGCCGCATGGGTAAGGCGGCTCTATACCGACGGTGCCGAGAACCGTTTGGCGGACTTCACGACCCGTTTGGGCGCTGACTCGCAACTGGGCACTGACTTCTGGCACGCTGCTGACGGCAAGTGTCGTGCCATCGAGGTATGGACTCTTGAGAGCCGCGAAGTCATCGTGTGCCACAACCGCCGTGAGGGCACGCTCACTGTGGAACCTGCCCGCACCATTCACCGCCTGAAGAACAAGCCCGAGATGAGTACGCGTTGGGACATCGCCACCGTGTGGCATTGCCGATGGTTCAGCCCGATGGGAGACCTGCTCACCGAGTATGACTCACCCTGGCCCCACGGCAGCCATCCGTTTGTCGTGAAACTCTACCCGCTCACCGACGGCGAGGTGCATGCCGTAGTCGAAGACCTGATCGATAGCCAGAAGCATGTCAATCGCATGATTTCCCTGCTGGATCACGTGATGCGCAGCAGTGCCAAAGGCGTCCTGCTGTTTCCCGAGACAGCCCTGCCTGACGGATGGACATGGGAAGATGCGCGCCGCTGCTGGTCTAATGCCAACGGACTGCTGCCCTACAATCCACAGTACAGCGATGCCAAGCCCGAGCAAATCAATGCCAACAGCGGCAACAGCAGCGCTTTCCAGATGATTGAATTACAGATGAAACTGTTTGAGGAAATCAGCGGCGTGAGCAGCGCGTTGAAAGGCAAAAGCCCAACCGTGAACAGCGCCAATGCCTATCAGTTGCAGAGCGAGAACGCCAATATCGCCTTGAGTGACGTGTTCGACACCTTCGAAGCCTTCCGCCGCCAGCGCGACCGGAAAATCAAGTCTTTAGAACCTATTCAGTGTTAATGTGTGCCGTGGCTCAGTCGCGGCAATTCAACAACTTTATTAAAATCAATAAGCCATGAACAACGAACAAGAAAACCGTGAATTACAAGAGGCGACGACAGTGGCCACGCCACCGCCCTTTCGCCACAGTGAAGAACCCAACGAGGCCGTTCCCCAGGATCCGACCACCTCCCCTACCCTGGCCCAACGCATCGCCGCCATGGGTATGGACGAGAACATGACACGGCGCCTCACCCTGCTGACCGAGGGCCTGGACGCCCAGGCAACCACCGATGAACTTCTCGCGACCCTCGCCCGCGGCATCAGTCACGATGACGATGTGCAGAATGCCGATGCTGCTGGCTACCTGAGGGGCCGCAACGAGAAAATCGAGGCCGTCATGCACCCTCAGAGCGAGGACGAGGACGAACCCCAATCCACACCCGTTTTCCCACGTTACAGCCGCCGCAGCATCTGGGAGTGAGAGAGATAAGAGATAAGAGATAAGAGATAAAAGATAAAAGATAAGAGATAAGAGATAAAAGATAAAAGATAAGAGTTAATCGTTTTTATTCATTTTTTAATTTATATTACCATGAACAACAGTCATTTTTTCAAGGCTGTGCGCTGGATGCGCCGCCACAAGAAGTTAGTACTCTTTGTTATCATCATGATCCTCATTGCCATCTTGGCATCGTGCATCTCGGGAGCTGGATCAAGCGCCACGCTGGCCGTGGGAATGCTCATTGCCGGCGTCGAAGACGGCAAGCATGTCGTTGACGGACCGCTGACCACCGACCTGAGCCGTGAAGGATCTCCTGACCTCCTGCTCAACGAGATTGACCAGCAGATCGTGAAAATCCGCCCCATGTCCACGCCCATCGATCAGATTTCACGCTATGCGGGCAGCAAGCACAGCGGCAGCATGGTCGTTGACTACTACAGCGTTGAAACGATTATGATTAAAATGTAGCCACTACTAAAAACGGCTATAATTTAGGTGGGCAATGTCCCACCTTTTTTATTACCTTTGCCCGTGAAAGTTAAACCACTAAAATATTTGTAATCATGGCAACAAAAAAGAAATTTTATTTGGTGTACCGCGCAGACAACATGGAAACGTTTCTTGATGATAACGCCTTTATATGTGACACCTATGAGGCCGCAAGAGAAATGTTTGATACCTTGGTGAAAAGTTACATAATTTGGTTCAATGACAACAATAATGACAGCGTTGAATTTGAAGTATATGATGACAACTTTGACCGTGCAATATTCAACTCAGTTGAGGCTAAAACAGATAACGTGATTGTTGGAAAAGACGTTGACGCGGTTAGGATTTTGCGTGTTGAAAATACAGAAGATGGAAAATATTTCATGGTTTGGATGGATGAACAACCACGTGAAGTAATCACAACAAAAACAAGGGGTAAAAGTTACCTATTCTAAAACAAAACCCACCGTGTTTCACAACAGGGTGGGAAAAATAACCATTTCTAAAAATGACAAATAATATATTATGACGTGAACTTTTAATTAACCATTCATATATAAATAGTCGGTACTTTTTAGTTTTTCAAGTCATCATCAACTTTTTTTATATTTCCGTGCAAAATATTGTGGCAGTCATGGCACACTGACATCAAATTGTCAGGGTCAAGTAATCTGGCCATCATTTCTTGCTTGCTCAATCCGTAGTCAAACGGTGATAATATATGATGTATGTGTTCAGCTGGTCTTAATCTTCCTTGCTGGGCACATTCCTCACATATTGGGTGGTGCATTCTGTACCACTTTGCCAATTCACGCCACTGTTTTGTTTGATACAGTGATTGCCTTTGTTTGCGTCTGGCACTTGGTTTGGGTTTGTTCTTTTTGATGGTAGGCATAACAATAAATATCACTTGGGTATTATTCCACTGGTACAGGCTTGGGTATATGGCAGGTGGAAATACGGTGTTTTCACCTTTTTCTGATGTTCAGCTGGGTTGAACTCATAGTCATTGACATAAAGATTATTGCACCAAACTTGATTCCAATCTATATTATCAAGGTCATAGATGAAGTATTCCGTATCATGTGACAGTATCACGTACAACAGTTTTTCATCTGGCTTGGTGTCTTCACGCATATCACAGTACTTTGAAACCTTTAACAGGTGATTGTCATATTTGTCCATATCTTGATTGCTGGTCTTGATTTCCACATTGAATTTACGTGTGTGACCGCTGGCAGTAAACTCAAACCTCATATCACTTGGTGCAAGCAATGCAGTCTGGGTGAATGTGACATCATACCCATTGAGTATTTGGGTAAATACCTTTTTAGTGTTGTTAAAGTCAATATCTTCTTGCTGGTTGATTCGTTCTTGTTTGATTTCATGTGCTTGTTGTTTTGTCATAATGTTGTGTGTCTTTGTGTATTATTCCGTGTCCAAGTAACTTGTTTGATGCTCGATGTTGCACAGTGTCCCATATTGGGTGATTTGTTCATATCGGTATTGGGATTGCGCCAATTTTTCAAGTCCATCTGTGATTTGGTGTGTCTGGTAGCACAGCCATCCAAGTACAACAATGATAATAATGTGTAGTGAGTTTTTGATTGTTTTCTGTTTCATAGTTTTATTCCTTTTATATATAAATAGTGGACAGGTTGAAAAAATGACGGTGCTGGATGAAAAAAAGTGCCAAACCCCTACCGAAAACAATAAATTTTTGAGATAGATTAAGATAAAGCATTTTTCTGGTGCAAAACCGAATCATGTAGCAAAAAAAGTAGTACCTTTGACAAAAATGATGGTAAAAGCGTTTGGTTTTATGACAATATGGTAGTATATTTGCAACAAACGAAAAACAGCATCAAGGTTAAAGTCACAGGATGGATTAGGTGACAGAAACCATGAAAGACCGAGAATCCATAGGTCTTACCATCTACAGAGGGCACTGTACAATTAGAGTGTCAGGGTGGATTATATCTAAAAAAAAATTATAAACAAACACCGTGTGACAGTGTACGGTGGCCCCATAAAGGTTTAATGGCTGTCTGTAATTATGATAAAGATATTATCAAAAGACGGTGAGGAAATCACCAATGTAGTGAACGAAGTGGTGGACACCACAACGAATGATGAAAAATTAAATGACGTGTATGCTAGGTACAACGCACAGTTGGAAATCAGTGAAGCGTTTGAACTCTTTGACGGTAGCGCGATTCATCTGGAAATTCCGTCAAACCAAATGCAAGCAAAGGACATTGAAATCGGTGAAGACGGATTCTTGGAAGGGCATTTTTATTGTTACTTCAATGTCGCTGGCAAGTACTACAAAGTGACACATACGTTATCCAACTGGAAATACATCACACTCTATGAGTGGGACAGTGCAGATGACGTTGACAACAAAAAACGGTGTAACACATACTGCCATGACCGTGACCGAAAAGGCAACATGCGGGAAGCGTACCGATACAAGTACATCAGCGACACCGAAAAGGACTATGAGTTGTTATACTCAGTGTACCAAAACGTGTATTGATTGACAAGGGGCAGCATTCCGATTTGGGTGCTGTCCTTTTTTGTATTACCTTTGCGGCAATCTAATTTTATAAGTTAATCATAACTTGTGAAATTTAGATTGTTAGTATTAGCCATCCTTGCTTGTGATAAGTAGGGATGGTTTTTTTGAAAAAATTTCAGCTGGCGTTGAAAAAATCAGATTTGCCCACTATTTATTTAATGTAAAGGTTGAAGTGATTGCAACACTTGGGGTGGTTTCCACTATCTGTCCACCCCACACAACCTTGATAAAAAGATGGTGGGTGAATAAACAAATAAATCAGATAGTACGATGTTTAATTTTACTTTTATGAACAACGCTTTAGTTGATTGTAATCTGAGTGATAAAGAATTCAGATTGCTTTACCTCATTGTGAACAATATGAGCATGAACAACACCAACGAGATTGAAATGTACAATGGATTTTTGATGGATAAACTGAATATCTGTGAAAGACAGGTGAGACGTTTGACATCAAGTCTGGTGGAAAAAGGATATATCACCAAGGTCAACACTGGTACAAAGAACAACCGCAATGCCAACGTGTACAGATTGTGTGACACAGTTGAGGACATCAGCGGTGACATAATGTGTGACATCAGCGGTGACAAAAATGTCCCCCCATATAATACTAGAAAAATAAATAAAAATATCTCTGTATATACTGGTACTAGTACTAGGGGGGACAAAAATGTCCAAGGTGAAGATACAATGAATATCTCAGTACAGGTTGAAGATAATACCAATGCATCTGGTAACGAATACAAAGATGGTACATGCGGAGATGATGTTGATACTTCAATTGAAGTTAAGGATGCTGGTACCACCCCTCAGGTGAAGTTGTCCAAGGATGAAATACGCAAACGCAATGACTATATCTCAGCTGTGTACAAGAAACTAGACACCAAGTTTGATTTCCTGTACAGTCTCAGGACTTATTCATTATACGTTGATGAGGTTAACACCATTGCAAAGATTATCACCGAGGCACAGGGACACAGTGATTGGTTCACTTCAAAGCAGTGGGATAAGCTGACATGGTACTGTGAACGGTTCGTGAAGATTACCGAGGTAAAAGACAACTACTTCAACGGTTGTACAAAGAAGAATGCGGATGCTGATACTATCTCAGTGTATGGTGACACAGCTGGTAAGTGCAATGATGGTTCAGATGAAAGTACAAATGATAATGGGGGGGTCGCGCCGCAAAAGTGCAAGCCGTTCAAGCGTGAAGATGCAGTTGCTTGGGCAGAAAAGACCGTGACCAAGTTTAATGACTTCACCAGCTGGGATGACAGCATAATGGCAAAGTTCACCACCAAGTATGGCAAGGGATGGGATGAGGGCAAAGACCCCAATGCTTGCAGACTCTACAACATTGCAGCATCCGTTGCAAGTGACTATTACTGGACATTGGAAAATTCAACGGATAACACCCCAACCCCAACCGAGGAAAATGCAGACCTTGCGCCGTGGGAAACACCGTTCAACTATACATATACATCAGAAACCCCACAGGTGGCACATGAGAGCATATCGGAGTTTGAACCCACCAACTACACCACCGATAACGATGAAGCCATCAGCACGAATTTAACGGTGTCTGGTGAAGTTGAACCCGATGCAGAGGACTATGCGTTTGATGACTATATCAGTATGATGACCACCAACCGTTCAACCCCCAACTACGGCTATGCATATGGTACATAACATCACAAAATATGTTCCAAATGTCATAAAAAGTGTCCGATACGTCACAATCTTGGCTTCATGTGCCCAAATTGTAGTACCTTTTCACAGGATGCCCCTATTTATATTTAGACGGACAGAAAACTATAATCATTTAATACATATATATTATGACAAAGACAAAAACAAACCTGAAGATGAGTGCAAGCAATGCACCGATTTACCCAAGCAAACTTGACGCAATGTTGTACGTAGAAAAGAGAGTAGCAAATGACCTCTGCATCCAGACCTATGGTCGTGAATTGGGATGGAACAAAGAAATTGAAGCTATCTGTGACCTATGGACACCTGAAGAAATTGTTGACCGAGCAATGACGGCAACCAAGTACTACAATGTGGTGACGGGCAGAATGGAAGAAGCAGATGAACGGTACACCAAGTTTGATTGGTGGGAACTTATCGATGAAGACACACTCTACACAATAGATGATGATTCGCTATTTTGCAGTTTTGACAATTACGTAGAACTGTATAACCTCAATGAATTAGCTGGATAAACGGCAATTCAGTCACCGATACGAAATACCACCAGAGCGACAGGGAGCGTTTCTGGTGGCATTTTGCATCTTATATAATGCCATTATCATTTAACCGACAACGAGCGACAGGAACACCCCAAAATCAATTTGAAGAAAACACACGATTCCACAACAATACTTGATAAAAATGGTGGCAAGACTATATTTATATATAAAAGCAAAGAAATATGGAAGTACATGAAATCTTCAAACCCATTGATGGGTACAGTGACACTTATGAAGTGTCAAACACTGGCAAGGTACGGTCAGTGAAGCGTAACAAATTACTCAAGCCACAGACAAACACAAAATGGGAATATCAACAGGTAATGTTGTGGAAAAACTGCCATGCAAAACTGCACTACATTCACCGACTGGTAGCAACAGCATTTGTGAATAACCCCAATAATTATCATTACGTAAAGTTTATTGACGGTGACTGCCACAACTGCAATGCTGACAATCTCTACTGGGCAAAACAAATAAATCCTAAAACAAAGTGAAGTAATGGCAAAGGTAAACAAATACAGCGAATACCGAGAGGAAACACAACAGTTTATGACCTCAGTTGAAAAGTACCTCAAACAAAAGTATGGCAAGATTGAGTCACAATGGGTGGGTCAGTTGAATATGCTGGCCACAAATTATGACCTTTTCATACTTGCCAAAGAACGAGTGGCACAGGATGGTTTAATGATACCCAACCGTTTTGGCACACTTGAAAAACACCCCATGTTAAAGCAGATTACAGACACCAACCATCAAATTATAAAGATGGTACAGGAGTTTGGACTGTCACCAAATGCAAAAGGAAAAATCAAACAGCCAAAGGACAGCAAAGATGAGGATAATGACCTGATTGCGGAATTGCTTAATGACTGATGACTATGGGAAATATAAAGAATATGCCAATGATGTGATTGCTGGCAAAGTGGTAGCTTGTGAGTACGTGAAAATGGCTTGCAAACGTTATCTGGATTTTTTTGACCGTGATGATATTGACTTCATACCCACAAAAGCAGATAAGGTTGTCAAGTTTATTGGCAAACTCAAACACTTCACAGGTAGCCATAATGGTAAGCCATTCACGCTGCAACCGTGGCAGAAATTCATTGTTTATTCCCTTTATGGGTTTTATCACAAGGATGGTTCACGGATGGTCAGAAACGCTTACATTGAAGTTGCACGTAAAAACGGCAAGACAGCATTGGTGGCAGCACTATGTTTGTATCACTTGATATATGATGGTGAAGCAAATGCACAGGTGATATTGAGTGCCACAAGTGCAAAGCAAGCCAAAATCTGTTTTGACATGTGCAGCAATTTCCTCAAGCCACTTGACCCCAAATCAAAGTATTTTAAACGCTACAGGGACAGCATCAAGTTTGATGCAACCACATCTTCATTGCACGTTGTAGCTGCTGATGCTTCACGTCTGGATGGCTACAATGCTAGTATGTTTGTGTGTGATGAGTTGCACGAATTCAAGGATGGTTCTGTGTTCAATGTACTGCAATCTTCACAGGGTATGAGGGACAACCCATTGGCAGTTTGTATCACCACAGCTGGTTTCAACAGGTCAAGTTTCTGTTACAGTATGAGGTCATCAATGGTTGAACTGTTGCACGGCAAAAAACAGGATGATTCACAGTTTGCCATTATCTTCACGCTGGACAAAGATGATGACCATGATGATGAAACCAATTGGTGTAAATCTTCACCCAATTTAGGGGTCACGGTGAAAAAGGAATATTTGAGACAACAGGCACAGCAAGCAAAGAACAACCCAACACTGTTAACCTCATATCTGACCAAATTGCAAAATATATGGCTTAGTAGCAGTGAAGAATGGATTGCAGCGGATTACATCTTCAAGGCACAACAGCAATGGCAAGTCACAGACTTTGATGAACCATTTGCATACTTGGGTGTTGACCTTGGTAGTACAAGTGACTTGACGTGTGTGTCGGTGATGATACCCCATGATGACCAATACCATTTCCGCAATTACTACTTCCTACCATCTGAGCAATTATCAGTCAACCCCAACCGTGAACTGTACAGGTTATGGCAACAGCAAGGGCATTTGATTGTGACCCCTGGGAATGTCACCGATTATGACAGCATCTTGACAGAAATATTGAAACTGAATGAACAGGTGCAGATTGTCCAAGTATCTTATGACCAATGGAACGCTACACAGTTTGCAATCAATGCCACTGAGCAAGGAATAAATCTATTGCCATACAGTATGAGCATTGGCAGTTTGAACAGGCCAACCAAGGAACTTGCAAGGCTGTTGCTGTCTGGTAAAGTTGAAATCTATACCAACCCAATTGACAATTTCTGCTTTGAAAATGTGGTCATAAAGCGTGATTTCAATGACAATGAGAGACCCACCAAAGAAACCTATAACAGCAAAATTGACGGTGTATTGGCAATGGTTATGGCGCTGGGTGGATATTTGACAACTGACCACTATGATAACACCGTAATGGGGTTAAATTTTGGTTAAAGCAGACTATTTATAATATATCAGGTAAGTTAATTTGACTATGGGATTTTTTAGGAAAAAGACACAGGAAAAAAGAGAAAATGAACCGTTGCAATATGTGACCCCTTGGGGGGAAGCATTGACATTTGGCACACTTATCAACCGCTATTCATCAATGAATATCAGTGCTGTGTTTGCAGCAACCAATCTGATTTCAAACACCATTGCAATGTTACCCATCAAGGTTTTAATCAATGGTGATGAGGGCAAGAACGAAATGAACAACCACCCATTAAACTTGGTGCTGGGTGAACGTGACAATGATAACCTGTTATCACGTTTTAATCTGATTAAGATGATTGTGCAGTCGGTCATAATCAAGGGTAATGCATTCTGTTACATACAGAGGGCACAGGATGGTTCTGTTTTGGGTTTGCGTTATCTGGAAGCGGGTGACGTGACCATCAATTACAACAAACAAAAAGATATGCTGTACTATGATTGCCCGATTATTAGCAAAAAGCACATTGAGCCAATTGATATGCTGCACTTTGTACTTCACAGTTATGATGGTATCACAGGTATTAGCATCTTGAGTTATGCAGCACGTACATTGGGTATAACCAACGCATCCGAAAATGCGGCTAAATCATTCTTTGAAAACGGCATGAATGTCAATGGACTGTTAAAGGTAAACACACCCATCAACCAAAAACAAAAGGATGAAATAAGACAGTCATGGCAACAGGCATACAGCGGCAATGGTGGTGGTTTGGCAATCATAAACGGCAATATGGAGTACCAGCAATTGACACTTTCACCTGAAGACAGCCAATTGTTATCTTCACGTCAATTCAATGTTGCAGACATTGCACGTTTCTTTAACATCAATCCATTACTGCTGGGTGCTGAGAGTGGTGCAACTTATTCTTCATTGGAAATGTTGCAAAATGCGTTTCTGGTGCATACACTTCAACCATATATTGCCATGATTGAATCAGAGTTTAACCGCAAACTGTTGAAACCATCAGAATCCAATTTGCAGGTCATATTGGAAACCAATGACCTTATGAGGATTGACAAACAGTCCCAAGCCAACTATTACAAAACAATGGTTGATGCTGGTATCTTATCACGTAATGAGGTAAGAAAAGAAATTGGCTACAACGGTTTTGAGGGTGGTGATGAACATACCATTGCATACAGTGACACTGCACAAAACACACTTGAAAATAACGAGGAAAACACAACAGATACAGATGATACGGATAACGAGGAATGATGACATTGCGTTTAACGTAAATGAAGTAAGGGGCAAAGGTGACAGATATAAAATCACCTTTTACACGGTTAACAGTGCCGTGAACATTCAAAAGACTGACCAAGATGCTACCAATGGAATCATTACACTTAATGGGTCTGAACTTATGACCATTGGTGAGGGTGTTATGAATTTCCGTGTGGATAACATTGCACCAAATGCAGGTTACAATGATGGTGTGTACAATTCATCATTCACACGTACCACCAAGTATTATATTGTCTCTGGAGTAGTCATACCTGATGGTGAAGATACAGAAACGGTCATTGACCTCATTTCAGAATTACAAAACAGTGTCAGTTCAGAAATCACAAGGTCAACCAACAAAGACAATGCACATGATGCAGCATTGGCAAATGTTTACACCAAAGCAGAAATTGATGATATGTTGGATGACATTGACGTAACGGTGACAGAAACTGACCCCACTGTACCATCATGGGCAAAGCAACCCACAAAACCAACTTATACGGCAAGTGAGGTTGGCGCATTGCCTAGTTCAACAGTCATTCCATCAAAGACCTCAGATTTGACCAATGACAGCGGATTTGTAACAGGTAGTACAATCTATGTCGGTACGTGTACAACAGCGGCTGCAACAATGCCAAAGGTTTGCACCGTTGAACAGTTCCCCACTGACAGCCACAACAAACCCATTATTGGTACTGTGATTGCAGTGAAATTCACCAACACCAACACACTGGGTATCAACAGGGGGTTAGATGTCAATAGCACAGGGTCTGCACCTGTTTTTTACAATACTGGAGTAAGTGCAACCAACAATCATTACGGTTATGCTAACAGATATATTCAGTATATGTGGGATGGCACAAATTGGGTTTGGCTTGGTTGGAGTTATGACAATACTGCAACCTATACCAACTTTGCACTTGGACAAGGTTACATTGTTCAGAGTAACTCATCAGCAAGTGCAAACATAACAGCCAGTTCACGAGATTACACATTAACAACAGGTGGCATTGTTGTTATCAAATTCAATTATGATGTGCCAGCTGGCGCCACACTTAATATCAACGGTAATGGGGCAAAGGCAATTTATTATAAGGATGCAGCCATTACCGCTGGCGTTATCAAGGCAGGTGACACAGCCTCATTTATTTACAGCACATACTACAGACTTATCAGTGTTGACAGTTGGCAGAATAATGATGAGAAACAAAAAACCATCATAAAATTCAATGCAGTATATGATGAAGATTTGGATGATGATATTTATAGTTTCACAGATGTCAATAATACGGCATTGACACATGGACAAGTGAAAACTATTTTATTGGATGGCACCAAAGATGTCCATCTATTATCTACTGAAGGATATTATTACAATCTTGCCAGTTTTGATGATGATGGAGAATGCTATTCATGGAATTATTGTTGCAACGTGGGTTATAACTCTTTTCATTTGTACATTGAAAACTACTATGATGATGATAATATACTAATAACTAATGCAACAGTAACCATTCCACAGAATTTAAGCAAATTTGGTTGGGGTTATGCCACACAATTTGGTAACAGTTCTACCGCTATAACAGCACAGATGTCAAATTACACAGCAATAAATGGTGGTTTTGTTGCCGTAAAGTTTAGAACAGATGTTGGCAATAATGCCACATTAAACATTAACAGCAAGGGGGCAAAAGCCATTTATTATAATGGCAAACAAATCAAGGCAGGTATCATTCATTCCAATGATTTTGCAACTTTTGTATTTGCAGATAACAGATATAATCTTATAGATGTTTCAGTACAGAAAAGTAATGATTGCTATAATGCAACACCTACCGTTTCTTCAGGAACTGCAACATATACTCTTGATGGATATGGTTTTTATGAAATTGAAGGTTGGGGGTCATCTAATGTCACCAAAGTTGAAATAAACCTGGTTGGCAACGAAGGAACGGAACCATTGCACACTATTATGTTTAGAGCGAACCCATTAGATATGTCAAACGTCTCAAATTTTTCAATAAAACATGGAAGTACTAGTGTGGCTTGGGCAGGTGAAACCCCAAATGGTTACTGGGGACATTTTGGTGAAGACATTAATTGCATTTTAGTTAAAGTATATGCTTGTGAATATGCATCATTCCAGTCATGGCAATAATTGAAAAACAACATACAAACAATATGGAAAAGGAAATCAGAAACATTCAGAATATGATAAAACGTGCAGGTGAGGAATCACGCACAGTTGAGGGTACTGCCATAGTATTCAATTCAGACAGTGTTGACATGGGATTCATTGAGCAGATTGACCCCACCGCTGTTACCGAGGAAACAATCAGGTCAAGTGACGTGTTTGCCTATCTTGACCACAATGACAACAGGGGTGTATTGGCAAGATGTAAAAACGGTAATGGCTCACTCCAGTTGTGGCTTGATGAAGCTGGGCTGCATTACAGATTTGAAGCACCAAAAACACAGCTGGGTGATGAACTGTTGAGTTATCTGTCTAGGGGTGAAATCACGGCATCATCATTTGCGTTTACGGTTGCAAAGGGTGGTGACATTTGGTCAAGGGACAATGATGGCACTGTAAGACGCAAAATCACAAAGATTGATAGACTGTTTGATGTATCACCTGTATTTCAACCAGCGTATGAGACCACCAGCGTAGCACAACGCAAAGTTGAAGAAATCAATACCATTATGGAAAAACTGAACGCATTGTCAAAGAAATTTGAAGATTGACAAATCATTTTGCAAACAAGTCCATATTTATAATATATAAAAGCATTTAAGACTATGAAACAACCGATTAAAAGGGTGAACAGTTTACAGTTAAAAGACCAAAGGTCACAGATTACCAAACAGGCAAATGAAATCATTGAACTTGCCAAAAAGGAAGTGCGTGACCTCACTGATGAAGAAGCACAGAAAATTGAAGATTATGAAAACCAAGTCAAGGAACTGGATGAAGAATTAAAGGCATTGCAGTCACGTCTGGAAAACCTCAGATTTGGTGATAATAATGAAGATGAGGATGAAGACAATGAAACCCCATCAGAGAATAATGAAGAAGAAAATAAAAAAGAACGTTCTATGAAGAAACAATCATTTAGTTTAGTTAAGGCAATCCGCAGCATTGCCAATGGTCAGCAGCTCGATGAACTGACCGCAGCAGTTATTGCAAAGGGTAACGAGGAAGCAAGAAAAGCTGGTATTAGCACACAGGGACAAATCCAACTTCCTGAGAGCCGTGCAGCCGTAACCGTAGCAACTGAGGGTGAAGACGTAGTTGCAACTGACCTGTTTGACATTCTTATGCCGTTAAGGGCAAAGAACGTGTTGGTACAGGCTGGTGCAAAGTTCATGGGCAATCTTGTCGGTGACGTTCAAATCCCCGTGATGACCGCAAACAACGTAACTTGGAAGGGTGAAGTTGCAAGTGCCGCTGATGGTGCTGGCACATTCAGCCATATCACCCTGTCACCACACAGACTGACCGCATACGTTGACATTTCAAAGCAGATGTTGGTACAGGATTCCGTTGATGTTGAAAACGCAATCCGCACTGACCTCATTAACGCAATCAACACCAAACTTGAAGAAACCATCCTTGGTAATGGTGACGGTAAGGAAGGTGGCACAACCGTTGTTGCACCGCTTGGTATGCGTAATGGAGTGACTGCAACCAGCGTTACAGGTTATGACAAAGTATGTGAGGTTGAATCAAATGTTGAGGATGCCAATGTACTTGGTGAATGCGTTTACATCATGAGCAATAAGGCAAAGGCTGCATTGCGTGGTATGATTAAGGGCACAAACGGAACTGGAATGGTGTATGAGAATGGCAGCGTTGATGGCACAAAAGCATTCAACACTTCACACCTTGGTACTGCAAAGACCTACATTTACGGTGACTTCTCCAACCTTGCAATCGGTTCTTGGGGTGGTGTTGACATTACCGTTGACCCATACACACAGGCAGCAGCTGGTAAGGTACGCATTGTTGTCAATGCATTCTTTGATGCAAAGAAACTCCGTGATGGTGCATTTGCAGTCGGTACTATTGCAGCCGCTAGCAACTAATTTAATAACCCACTAAACACTTCAATCAATTATGTACTTGCAACTTTTTCAAGTTAAGAAGCATTTGAACATCAATGATGACTTCCATGATGATGATGAATACTTGGTTGACCTCATTATGGCAGCTGAGAATGTTGTACAAAAGCATATTGACGTGGAGTTGGCTGACTTAGAAGATGGGGATGGCAACATACCATCCCCACTTTATCAAGCAATGTTGTTTCTTGTGGGTAACTACTATGCCAATAGGGAATCCGTTGCATTTGCGTCTGTACAGGTATTACCACACGCTTATGATTACCTTATTGCCTTATATAAAAACTACAACGGTCCACACGAGGGGACAAGCACATTATGATTGCTGGCAGATTAAATGAGGTGGTCAAGATATTCAGACCAACAGAAACCGTCAATGAGTACGGTGAACGCACAACTGAATTTGCTGAACTGTACACCACCAGAGCAAAAGTTGAATACAGCACAGGCAACAAAATCATTGAGAACGATGAAATTGTTTTCAGTTATGCCAAACGCTTTTATGTTAGGTCATACGTACCTGTTACTGAGACAGACCAATTGGAATGGCAAGGGAAACGGTACAGGATTCTAACCCTTGAACAAAGACGTGAGTACAATGATATTGTCATAAACACTGAGTTAATCAATGAGTGATACGGTTAAAATAGACAGCACCCAAGTTGACAACCTGCTGGACACACTGGATGACCAAGAGGTTAAAAACAACATACTGTTTGAAGCGGTTAAAGCTGGCGCAAAGGTACTACAACAGACAACCAAAAACTACTTCAGACAAAAGGTTGGTGAAGCAGCAACGCATTATTCAAGGTTTATTCAGAAACCCTTTGAAGATGGTATCATTGTAAAAGCAGATAAGTCATACTGTGAGGCAAAAGTATCAATCATGGGTGACCACAGGTTAAAGTGGTTTGAAAAGGGCACACAAGACCGTTATACCAAGGGCAGAAAAATAGTTGGCTATCAACGTAACCGAGCAATCAGAGAGGGCAAAGGACATTGGACAGGAAGAATGACTGGCCAATACTTTTTCAGGGATGCAAGGCAAGACACAAACAGAATAGATGAAGCGATGGCGCAATCAATCAATAACGCATTAAACAAACTGATGACATGAAAAACTTCAAAGTTGGTAAGGAAATAGTGACCATATTGTCTGGAGCAAGTAATGTGGTTGAAGCATTGGGCAACAAAATCTTCCCATTGGTGGCAGTTCCCAATACCACATTCCCATTTATGGTTTACAGACGTAGTTACTACACACCAGCAAACAATAAAGACTATGAGGGTGAAAAGGTCGGTGTTGAGGTTATCATTTGCGCCACAAAATATGAAGATGGAGTTGACATTGCAGACAAAGTTGCAACCGCATTAAATCACGCACGTACAACAATGATTGATGATGTCAATATAACCAACATCAAAGAAGATTTTGTTGAAGACACATTCACCCAGCAAATCAATCTGGAAATCACACTGAAAGACACAAATGAATAATAAAACTAAATAGTACTATAAAGTTATGAGTAAAATTCAAGGTGGAAATCTTATGTTATTTATTGGTGGCAACTCAATTGCTTATGCTACCAACCACACGCTTGAGATAAGCGGTGAAACCAAAGACACCAGCAATAAGGATGAAGGTGGTGGCAACTGGAAATCAGAAGAAGTGGGCATCCTGTCATGGAGTGCCACAAGTGAAAACCTTTTCTGTGATGAAGGTGCTGGAAAAACCTATGCTGACCTGTTTGACCTGATGGTGGCAAAGACCCCCATTGCAGCAGTGTTCAGTCTGAGGAATGAAGCAGACAGTGTTACAACTGTACCAGCAAACGGTTGGACACCCAAAGTGCCAAAGTACACAGGCAATGTGGTTATCACCTCACTGTCACTGAATGCACCCAATGGTGAGTATGCAACATTTACCGCTAACTTCAGCGGTGTCGGTGCATTGACCAAGGTAACCAGTGGCAACTAATAAGACACAAACACACAACCAAAAATTATGGCAGTATCAGTGATTGGTACTGTCATTTTTGTTGTCAAGTGGCTATTTATAATATATAAAACAAAGGATTATGAACAGAATTGAAATCAACGGAAAAGAGTACAACATCAAGTACACAATCAGGGCACTTTTTATCTTTGAACAAATCAGTGGCAAATCATTTAAATTGGAATCCCTGTTAGACAATTACCTGTTGTTTTACAGTATGATTTTGGCTTGCAACAGTGACAATGTTTTGACTTGGGATGAATTTATTGACGCAATTGACAATGAGCCACAACTGATGGTCAAACTGAATGAAGCAGTGGAAGCACAGCAAAAGCAAGACAACATCTTCCATCAAGATGAAGATAACGGTGAAAAAAAAAGTTAAGTGTGTCTGAACTGTATGCAATATTGACACAACAAATGGGATATGCACCAGACTATGTGCTGGATAAAATGCAATGGTATGAAATCAATGCAGCAATGAAGTATCAGCATTATTCAATCAAAGACGGATGGGAACAGGCAAGGTTGGTGGCTTATATGGTTGCACAGGTCAATTCAAAACACACCCTGCAAATGGATGAGATTGTCAAATTTCCCTGGGAAGATGAGGATGATGAACCATCAAAAACATCAATTACCAAAGAAGAAATTGAACAGTTGAAAAAGGAAGCTGAACAGTACTTGAAAACCCAAAATAAAACAATAGAAAAACGAGATAATATCAATGGCTGATTATGTTGTAACATTAACAGGAAAAGACAATCTAAGCCAAACCATCAAGCAGGTCAAAGGTGAATTGAACAGTGTTGGTGGTGCAGCATCAAAGATTGACCAGATACAAAAGAAGTTTGAAAAGATACAGACTTCAGCAGCACCATTGAAGAAACAGTTGAAAGACTTGAAGGTCATTATGGCTGATATGAACTTGAATGGTTTACAGGGCACAGAACAGTTCACACAAATTGCCCAATACGCTGGTAAGATACAGGATGCAATGCAGGATGCATCAATGGCAACAAAACGCTTTGCGGATGATACATTTGCATTGTCAGTGGCAAAAGACGGTATTACCGCATTGGCAGGTGCAGGCAGTGCATTAGCTGGCACCCTTGGACTTGTCGGTGTTGAATCTGACAAAGTGCAGCAAGCCATTTTGAAGGTGCAATCTGCAATGGCAATTCTTAATGGTGTACAGGCTGTTGCCAACTCATTCAACAAAGACAGTGCATTGTTACACGCAATTAAGGTTGTCAGACTGAAGGCAACCACAGCAGCTACAAATGAAGCAACGGCAGCACAAATCAGAAACAACCTTGCAGTACTTGCCAATCCTTATGTGGCAGCAGCGGCAGCAGTTGCAGCATTGGTTGCAGGGTTGGTTTATTGGGCAAGCACAATAGAAGACACCACCCAAGAACAAGAAACGCTGAATGCCGCTGTGGATGCATTCAATGAAGCATCTGAGCAACAATCAAACAAATTGGGTGAACAGCTGGCAGTGTTTGAACAACTCAAAAAGACTTATGATGAATCAGGTGGTAAGACTGACATACTGACCAACAAAATACTGAACAATAAAGAAGCACAAAGGAAATTGGGTGTTACCCTTAAAACCGTTGATGATGTCCACAGGCTGTTTGGTAAGAACTCACACAATTATATACAAGCATCAATCAGCAGGGCAAACGCACTAGCAGCAGAAGCAGCAGAAGCAGCACTGTTGGGTAAGGCATTGGCAGAATTGTCAAAGATATACACCAAACTGATGAAGGGTGAGGAGGTTGACTGGAAAGACGTTCAAAAAGCAATGGAAAAGGCTGGTATTTCCAAGGCAAAAGCAGAAGAAATCATCTACAGCGCAGGTGGTGAACGTGGATGGGACTGGATAAACTCAAACCTTGAAGTTGACCCAGACAAGATTGCAGACTTTATGAGGAATGTGAATGCAGCGGTTACGGATGAGTTTTACAAATCTGGCGCTGGTAAGATATTGTCTGAACTCTATGTCAAAAACCTCAATGATGCAGACATTGCGTCAATTGACTTTGATGACCTACTCACCAGCAATGACAAAGGTAAAACCAAAACCACCAAGTCAACCAAAGGTGGCAAAGGTAACAAGAACACACCCGATTATGAAAAAGGGTCATTGGCTGATTTGATTGCCCAGCGTGAAAAACTAAACAAGGAAATCCAAAATGGTAATCTGTCACTGCAAGAAATGGAAGACAGGGAAAAGCGCATTGTTGAACTTGACAGACAGATTTCAGCACAAAAAGAACGGATTGCCAAACTGGCAAAACCTTATATGACCATGACGGAATTGGGATTGACCACCAAGCAAGGTGAACAAATGAAATTCACCGTAAATAAATCAGACTTGTCCAAAAGATTAAATGAAGCAATCAAGCAAGCAGAAAAGAACATTGAACCCATTAACGTGAAACTAAAAACACAGTTTGCAAAGGATAAGGCATGGGCAGATATGAAAAACCTGTTTAAAGATATGGCGCTGGATAAACAAAAGAAAAGGGTTGATGCCATTGGTGATTCATTTGCAAGTATGGGTGACATATTAGGCAATTTGGGTGATGCTCTTGAAACACCTGAATTGAATGTTGCTGCAACCATTGCACAGGCTATTGCAAACTACATTTTGGGATGGACACAAGCAACCGCACAAGCAGCGGAACTTGGCCCAATTGGTTGGGCTGCATTTGCATTGTCTTCACTTGCTCAATTGGCAGCGGTTGTGGCACAGATTCATTCAATATCTGGATATGCAACAGGCGGTATCATTGGTGGCAGTTCTTACAGCGGTGACAAACTGTTGGCAAGGGTCAACAGTGGTGAAATGATACTGAACAAAAGGCAGCAAACCACACTTTTTAATGCAATTGCATCTGGACGTATCGGTAATGGTGGTGACATTGCATCAGTGTCATTCAGACTTAGAGGGTCTGACATTTATGGGGCACTCAAGAATTACAGTGCAATCAAGGGAAAAAGCGGAATAACAACAGGAATAGTTTGATTGAGATATGACTATACAGGGCACATTTTATGACATAGACAACAATGCAATTACCGTGATTATCACAAAAGATGACGGTACAAATAACACTTTGACCATTGGTGAAAATGGGTTGTACTTTGCTGGTAATCCCATCAGTATTGAAACCAACATGGAAAGTACATTTGACCCCATCATCAGAAAATCTTGTACCATAAATCTTTTGACCAGAAACTACATTGGTGATTATCTGTGGGCAGAGAATGCACACAATATTAGGGTTGAGGTGAAACGAGGTACCAGCACCATATTTTACGGTTTTGTTGAACCCAACACATTTTCACAACCCTTTGTTGAACTGGATGAATTTAGTATCAACTGTATTGATGTACTTTCAGCATTGCAGTATTACAATTACAAGAACATCAAAACCATTGATACATATAACACACAGAAATCAAATGCAGCAATAGTGTCATTCCGTGATTTGATGATGGATTCATTGGGCAACGCATTACAGAGCAACATATCATCATATCCAATACTATATGATAGAAGTAAAGGGTTGGCAATGACTAGCACACATTCTGTGTTTCAATACATAGGTATCAGTGAAACGTTTCTGTTTGGTGAAACCTTTGATGACATCTGGACTTGTGAAGATATTGTCAACCAAACATTGCAGTACCTCAATCTTCATATCATTCAACAGGGTAAAATTTTCTATATATTTGATTGGGACACACTGAGGAAACGAAGAAACAGTTGGTATAACATTGTTACAAAAGTGAGTTATTCACAACCAGATGCTTCAAACGTGACCATTACAGGCAATATGCACAGCGCAAATGACACTTCAATCACCATTTCCGACGTATATAACCAGATATCCGTGAAGTGTGGATTGGAGAGTATTGAAGATGTCATTACCTCACCACTGGATGATGATGCACTGATTTCACCATTTTCAGGCAAACAGTTATATATGCGTGAATACATTTCACCATTTTCAGGCAATTTGGATTATGTGGTGGCTTTTCATTCAATGGTCAGCGAAAACGGGGCACCCATAACTTATGACAAAGCAAAATATGTGGATTGGTATCTGAAGGTCATGCAAAACCCCAATTGGCAACTCCACATCAACAATGGACAGGGCAATATCAGTGACCAATTTGAGCAAAACAACGGCACATTCATAAACCAATGGAATATACCAAAGTTTGTTAAAGACAACAGACTGGCACCTGCAATTATCCAGATGGGTAGCGTTGAACGTGATGCCAGGTTAATTGATGATGCACCCATTGCAAAAGTATCAATGAATGATTATTTGTTTATCTCCATCAATGGCAACGAGACAGATGACAATACCAACTCCCGCCCCAACGTATCAGATTTACAGTACCATGCACCAATTATTGAGTATGTGGGTGGTAATGGTGGTGTCTATTCACCAAGTGATGACAACACAACAAATTACTTGGTATTCTCTGGTTCTTTATTACTTCAGCCATTGGCAAAAGAAAGTGCACGATTTCATACTTTGAAAACATGGTGTTTGCAACACCCCACAATGACAGTAGATGAAGCACTTACTTTAGGAGCAACGGCTGTTACTGACTCAAACGGTGATTCAAGGTTATACACACGTAAATTCTTTAAGACCGTGAATCCAGCTGATACCGTTGATGAAAACAACTATATAACTAATGGTGCCAGTCTGCAACCGTGGTGCAGTGATAACGGTGAAAAACTCTATCAATACAATTACAGTGAACAATGGGGAAGTCAAGATTTAGTGAACAAATTACCCATCCTTGAATGTGAATTGATTATTGGTAACAAAAGACTGATTGAAACCAATGTTGATGAATGGGGACACAGTGAATTTCATTGGGTGGAACTTGGAAATGAACCAACATTTGTTTATGAGGATGACGGCCAAACATATCCAATTACAACCTTTACCCTTGGTGTTAACCCAAAAATTGGTGACTTTATCATTGGCAGTGAATATAAATTGCAAAACACGGTGGATTTGACCATGAATATTGATGCTGAAGGTACTGCAATTCCAATCAAGAAAAGTGACAATTTAAGTGGTGCAATTCAATTCAAAATTCTTGGACCAGTCAATACAACTTGGAATAACATTACACGCAGACACCCAACATGGTTCCGACATACAGCATGGGAAACAGATAACAAAATTGTTCTTGCACACTTGGAAAATATCATATTAAAGGATTTCAGTTGCAAAATCTATTCTGATAATGCAAAGAATGAATCAATGGACAATGATGAATTGATTTACATGTCTGATGAAACCACCAGCTATATCAACAAGCATGATGACACAGAATTTAGATTTATTACCCAACCAACACCAGATGTCATAACTGAGCAACAGTTGAATGGTGGCGCAAATATCAACGCTGTAATTAATCTGATAACCAATTCCCCACTGACAACTTTGTACAACTCACTAACATCTGAAACAGCCAAAGCTGAAGAGCATTTTGTAAACCAATATTACACCGAGTACCACATACCAAGAATTGAAATGCAGATGACAGTACACAACACCAGCAACATCAACTGGCGCAATACGTATATGTCAACCTCTTTGGGCAAATCATTCTATGTGGTTGCAGTGAATGAAGACGTGAGGAATAACACCAGCACAATAAAACTTAAAAGCAAAGATATATGATTCAAATAAAGAACATAGGCAAGCACAGCGGCAAGGTAACACAATCAAAGGTAACAAGTGGTGGATTTGCAAGCAGCGTGACCAACATTGTTGCAAATGAAACACAGGGGGTCAATATATGGGGTCAGTACCATGACCACACAGGTGATGTTGACGGTGATATGATGGTCAATGGGAATATCACAACGTCTGGAGACCTCACCATTGACGGTGATGCACAATGCAGTGAACTAATAGCCACAACAGTAGGTGCAGACACTGTTACTGCAAACCGTGTTGAAGCAATCACAAGCAAATCTGATAACCTGTACATCAACAACAATGCAAACGTTGGGGGTGATATAAGTGCAGATGATGGTCATTTCACAGGTGACATTGATTGCCATGATATTGACTGTAACTTGATTGAAAGTGCAGACATAACAACTGAATACCTCACAGTAACCAAACAGGCTCATTTCTTCAGCCTAATCATTGATGAAATTAAATCAGTCGGTGGCCAGATAATCCTCAGTGCTGGAAATGCAACCATTGATTTCGTTGAACAAGTTGGTGGGCAATATGTACTGTACTGGAAAAAGGATGATGGTGATAACGGAATTTCAAACCAGTTCAAGAGGAATGACCAAGTTATCTGTCAGACATTCAACATGACTGACTTGGATGGTGAAGTGAGCAACAAATATTATTGGGCAGTGGTCACAACCGTTGGTGATGACACAATCACATTAAACGGAGAAGAAACAGAATGCAACTACATTGCATTATCACCAACTGACTATGACGGTACAAGTGTACCTGAAGCAGGTGATAAAATCTGTCAACTAGGTTACAGGGGAACAGATGACCCAGACAGACAATCAGCAATCATATTGAGTGCATACAAGTCACCAGACCCAAATGTCAAAGCACCATCAATTGTGCAGTACAAGGGTATCAACTCATTCTCATTGGAAGGGTGCATTGTCAATCAGATGTCTCCAGATGCCAACATCTTCACAGGTGATTTCAGAGTGGAAAACAACGGTGCAATTACAGACGTTGTGGACTTGATACAGGGTCAACACCCACAAGTCATAACCAACAGTGAACAGGCATGGATAATGGCAGACAGTTCTGGAAAAACCTACTACTTGACGGATTACCAAAACCTGCCCACAACCATTCAAGTGTATCTGGGAAGTGAACTAATACCATACAGTCAATGGGTAACAGGCAGTCAAATAAAATTCAAAAACAAAACTTATAGACTTACAGGCACAACTCCAGCACCATCAACTTACACAGGTTTGGGTATAGATGCAATTACACGCAACACCAACGATTGCACTTTAACATGGGGTTATAATGCCAACACTTACATTGACCCCGATACAGGTACATCAACAAATGGTGGTAGGAATGAATCAAATACAACATTAGGACTAACCATTGTATTTACCCACAATGGCACAACATACACTGTGACCAAGAATGTACCTTTTAATGTCATAAAAGCAAGTGCAGTGACACAGGGTGCAGATGCTGAATTTTATAAACTCATGGTGGATAAACTTGACTTGACAGTTACGCTTGACAACAAACTAACATGCAAGGTCAATGCAAAGGTTTATCACATTAAGGGCAACACCATTGAGCAACAGACAGACTTGACGGATTACACTGCTAATATCTTACTGTCAAATAGCAGTACCGTAACACTTACCAAATCAACCTACTTTTATAGAACATCAAACATTAGTAATTCTTACAGTTCAATGACTAACCCACCCACATCTGCAACGCTGAGACTGTACAAGAATGGCACATTGGTTGATGAGGTAGCAACAAGTATAAAATTTGACGCTGGCAGCATCTTCACCATAACAGACAATGCCATTACAAGTGCAGTTCAACAGGCACAGACATACACGGATGGACAGATTACCACAGTCAATGCAAGCATATCACAAATTGAACAGACTGCCAACAGTATATCATCCAGAGTCACCAACATTGAAAATGATTATGTCACATCATCTGAACTGACACAGACTGCCAATAATATACAACTCAATGTCTATGATGAACTGAAGAACAAAACAGGTATTGATATATCACAGGGACAAATCACCCTAAATGGCAACACTGTTGTTAATGGCAACCTATCACTGACTGACCAAAATACAGGTTTCAGTCTGATTGGTGATGGTGGTATTACTCAAATCATGCCTCAATCAATAGGAAGTTATAGTGATTTTACTGCTAAATCTACAACCACTATTCACAAGTACAGCACAGATGAAAGTCCTGGTGATTATGACAGCAATACCAACACATATCAATTTGACTTTTACCAGTCAATTAATATTGGAACGGTAAAAGCAGGTCAGACAATCACATTTGCACCCATTTCACGCAATTACTACGTAAAAGGAAATCAGGTAAACATTGCGGCATATTATGAAAACTCACATACTTGCACCATTTATGAAGATAATGTATCAATGGCAACTGGAGTGCTGTACAACACCAACCTCAGTTACACGTCAAATGGTGGTAACGTTAGTGTGCAGATACATGACCGTGTTGACATTAGTGGGTCATACTTTAGACAAAACAATGTCACAAACCCCTATGAGGAAGACATTAAAGCGGCAACTGAGAAAATACACATTACCGTGACCATACCCAATGATGCTTTTATGCTGATTGGTTATGATGGAATTGCTGTTAATTTTGGCACTAGTGCAACAGCATATATTGGTACAGAATCAACTACCATCAAGTATGGACAACACGGTATCAAGGTATCAAACAATGGACTGCAAAAGTGGAACGGCTCCAGCTGGGTTGGTATCAATAACAAAAAGGTCATTACAATGACAACTGACCAGACACTGACCAATGACGTTGACCTGATTGTCTATAATTCAGCAACACAACGTACACTGACATTACCCAATAACCTTGAAATGGGCAAAACAGTCTATATCAAGAAACTTGGGTCAACCAATCTGAAGTTGCAGTCATCAACATCAAACATCTATTTGCAGAATAGTACATCTGGAACTAACGCCACAACGGTATCAACATTTGTGTTCTTGGTGTGGGATGGTTCACATTGGTTACTTGGGTACGTTGGTTAATACTAACATCATATTTCTTTGTTTGGGGTGGCAGAAATGTCACCCTTTTCCCATCATCAAAACTATTTATTGTAAAAGGGAAACACACTATGGAAAACACATATAACACACAACATCATTGGTCAGACCTCACCATCAAAGACAAACTGTCATACATTGTTGCATTTGCTTTGATTGCGTCTGGTATCATCATTGCATTCCTGTCATTCTTCCTAAACGCATACAACATTGCCACAGGTGTATTGCTTTACATTGGACAGGCATTTGTAATCGGTGGTGGCTTGGTTGGTGCCAGCGTTTATTTTAGAAGCAAATGGGTTGAGTTTAACACCAATGCCAAAAGGGAAATTGACCAGCGTATTGATGAACTGTCCAAACGCATTGAATGATATATCAGCACCGTTTATTGCAAGGGATTTCGCTACCGTGAAACAGGGCTGATGGGGAAGATGATGGTGATATATTCTTCCCCAAATCTTTTGTTGCACTAATTATTGTTGCTAACTTTGTAGCAATTAACATTATTCACTTATAAACTATTTTATTATGAAGAAATTATTGGTTTTGTTGTTCCTTATGCTGATTGGAACTAGCATATATGCTCAAAAGAGTTATGTTAATGTTGTTGGTGAACCATATAATGATTCTGATAGTCGTGTATGGCTAAATGGTGCAGTTCCATCTGATATGAAGAAGAATTATTATTATAAGACTGATTCAGTATTATTAGGTGATGTTCTTAATATGTTAGCAGAACGGGGATTTGTAATAGAGCAGATGAGTTGCACTAATGTTGGTAGTAGTGGTTATATGAGAGAGGCTATTATTTTGTCCAAAGATGGTACAACACCTTCTCAAACGATTAGCAAAGGTGATGTAAATATAGATGGTGAAGTAAATATTGCTGATGTAAATGAAGTAATTAGTTTAATATTGGGTATAGTTAGGGAACATCCAGAAATACTAGAGCAAATAAAGAAACAAACAAACCACTAATTTTTTACTTTTTTAATCCCCCTATCATATCTTTTTGACTGACAAGACGTTAAACCGCCCCCAACTTTTCTTTATACAAAAGGTAAAATCCAGCAGTTTCTAAATTGGGGCAATATATAAATAAGGGGTCAATTTAGACCCCTTATTGTTATTTGCGTTTTTTGCCATACCTTTTACGTGTGAACCGTCTGTTTTGCTTCACATAGTCAGTGAAATCTACTCCAGCACCCCTTGCATCAACTAAACGCAATTTTGCCCCTTGGCTGCTTGCTACGTATGTCCAATAACTGTTATCAATGTAGCCAATTTTGTTAATGACCTGTAGTTTGTATTCATGTTCACCTATTGGGGTTACAATGATTTTCTCAATGACCTTGCCAATGATTTCCTTTTTCATTTCATCAGTCATTTCATTCATACTGAAATTAAGATATTTATCTTCACCTCTCAAAAATTCTTCCATTCTTGCATTGTCAGTTAAAAGGTCAGTGACTTCCTTTTGGATTTTTGCTATTTCCTTTTCCACCCTTTCAATCACAGCATTCATCTTTTCAGTTGAGAAGTGAACAGGCTGCACAATATTCATTTCAATTGCCCTATCAATCTGTTTTTTCAATTCTTCAATCTTCTCATTTTTGCTGGATATCTTGGTACGGTTTTCTTCAATGCGCTCGGTGTATTCTGTGGTGTTGGTTTTGCGGTCAGTACTGAGCATATTATTGTAAAGATATGAAGCTGTGAACCAGCACAACACGTCACAGGGGTTGATAGACAGACAATATTTTTTTGGCCCAATATTCATACAATAGCTGGTTGACCCTCTATCTGCAATAAACGTATAACCAGTGTCACCATCCTTTAAGATGCTGTGGCAGTAGTAGATTTCAGTTGTTTTGTGTCTTTTGGGGTGGGTAGCCAATTTTGCCTGTGCCTTTTCAAATAACTCATGGGTGATGATTTGTGGGTAGCCATTTTCACCAATATATGCCCTGTCCTTTAATATGGCATTCATTTGTTTGTTTCCCTTAGTAACATTGGGGTTTGGGTGATATATTCCCAAATCCACCAATTCCTTGAATATGCCGCCAACCGACTTTTCACTGTTAACATAAGCGGTAAAAATCCGTCTCACCAAATCTACAGTATCAGGGTTGATGACAAAGTGTTTGGTTTCATCCAACTTGTAACCCAACTTGATACGGCCACCATTATATTTGCCCTCTGCCTTATTTCTTGCTTTACCCCTTGCAAAACGCTTTTGCTTAATTTCCATTTCCTGTTTTGCCAAAGTCACCATTACATTCAGAATCAATTCCTGTGTTAAGTCCACAGTGCCATCTTCCTTTAACAGATGTATTTCTGGTGTCTTGACAATCAGATTGACTTTGTGGGTCACAAAATATTCTTTCATGTGGTAGAATGGAAGTTCAACACGGGCAAGCCTTGACACTTCCCATACATAAACAGATTTGATGTTGGTGTCGCTGTCCAAGGTGGTCAGCAATTCTTCAACTTCCTGTTTGTACAGTTCATTTTGTTTGATTGCGCTGGCACCCTTAGACTTGATGATAACCAAGTTATCACGGCTGTAACCGTCATTGATAGCATAGCCAATCATTTCATTAACTTGTGATTCAAGTTCCTGATACACCGTTGAAACACGGCCCCAAATGACAGCCTTTTCATTACTGTTCTTTGTTTTGTTCTTTGCCATAATATATCGTTTTTATTTAATTAAGTCTATTGTAAGAATTTATCAAGTTTTATTGGGGTGGAGTGTTGCGCCCCACCCCATTTGTTGTTTATTGGTTTGCCCAATTGTCACCGCTGGTTGGGTCAATACCCTGTCTTTGGAGTGACTTTGCGGTCACAATCTTGTAACACTTGGGGTCAAGTTCATAATCAATGAGGTCAACAATGAAGTAATCACGCTTGAACTGTTGCAACTCCCAAGAATCAATGTCGCTGTAATCCCATCCGTTGACAATCTTGCCTGTGGTCTTATTGACTGCAAAGTGGGTGTAATTCTGATTGTAAATGCTGTTGGTCTTCATAACTTTTAAATTTAGATTGTTAGTATAATTGGGGTGGGTGGTGTGCCCACCCCTTGATTTAATTTAAGCGTTTCTGAGGTCAGCCAACTCATATTCTAACAGGTTGTTCACAGCCTGTGTGTAACTCTTACCCTCTGCTTCAGCCTTAACAGCGGTGTGCAAGTCCAAAGTGTCAATGAGGATTGCAATGTTTTCCATCATTGCTGATTGGTTAATCACGTTGTGGTAAGTAAGTACGTTAAACACGTCTAACTCCTTGTCAAAAAATGTCACCTTGAAAGTCTTCATAATAGTAAAATTTAGATTGTTAGTATTGTTAGTATTACACTGCAAATATACTAGCAGTGTTTGGACTGGCCAAATTTTTTGGCTATTTTTTAGTCAGAAACGTTGACACCAAACCGACCAAAACGATACTCACCAGCGATATCGAAGCGTCGGAACCCAGCGCTGGCGAAGAGAGTCCCACACTCGTCATCAGCACCGACAACAACGACATCTTTGATCCCACCGACACAATTCTTGTGCAGGGCATTCCCGGTGCTGACAGTCAAGGCCAGAGCGAGACTAAGCAGGACCTCATGCTCTATGTCCTGAGCCGCGACAGCAACGGTGTCACAGTCATGGCAGTGAACGGTTTCACCATCAATGGTGTGCCCAACTGCTTCCCCGAAGTGCCCAGCGGAACGGCACTGGTGCGCATGGGCCGCGCGGCTAGCGAACTCGACGTGCAGTCACCGCAGTTTGAGTCCCTGCCCAAGAAGAGCCGCAACCTGTGCCAGATCTTCAAGATGCAGGTGGAACAATCCACGTTGCAACGCCTGGCCAACAAGGAAGTGGGTTGGACCATGAGCGACCAGGAAGAAGCGGCCGTCTATGACATGCGACTGGGCATGGAGAAGTCCTTCCTCTTTGGTGCCGCACGTCAGATTTGGGATCCCGTCAAGAAGGAGCATGTCTATTTCACGGGCGGTATCTGGGACCAGGCCGGCAAGGAATACGGCCTCGAGATGAGTGTCGATCTCAATGTGGGCAAGATGGTGGATCTGATGCGCGAGGCCTTTACCGGCAACGCGGGCAGCAAGCGCAAGATTCTGATTGGCGGCAGCGGACTCATCAGCCGTATCAGCAAACTCGACTACACGCGTGTCATTACCGCCGGCCAGCACGTCAGCAAGTGGGGCATCGATTTTACGGAGTTGCGTAGCAAGTTCGGTTGCCTGTACCTGTTGCTGAGCGAGGTGTTTGACGAGGTGGGCATGGAAGAAAACGGTATCATCATTGATCCCGAGTATATCCAGAAATATACCCACATCCCCTTCAGCACCGAGCAACTCAACCTCAAGAAAAGCGGTGTGCGCAACGTGGATGCACTGGTGATGACCGAGGCTTCTTGCCTGGTATTACGTTACCCCAAGGCGCACATGCGCATCACGACGCGATGAAGTACTTCACCATCAAGGAACTCACGCGATCGGCAACCGCACGATGCTTAGGCATCAACAACACGCCTCAGGCCAGCGCAGTCAAAGCCCTCCACGAACTGGTGGACCATGTGCTCGACCCGTTGCGCGAGGCGTGGGGCGGCCCCATCAGGGTGAACAGCGGCTACCGATGTCCCGAACTGAACGAGGCGGTAGGCGGTACACCTGGCAGCCAGCACCTGCGCGGAGAGGCTGCGGACATCACCGTCGGCTCCCGTAGCGCCAACCGCCGTCTGCTGGACCTGATCAAGCGGCTAGATTTGCCCGTTGACCAGTGCATCGACGAGAAAGGCTGCCGCTGGATCCACGTGAGTCACCGCACGGGTCGCAACCGCCGCATGTACATGAAATTTTAGCTGCCTTTGGCCGCTAAAATTGATTAGTGATTAGTGATTAATGATTAGTGAGAGGGCAAGATTGGGCGCATGGCGCTGCGGTCTTGCTCTCTTGTTTTATTGGGAAACAAGATTGACTACCGCGCTAGCGACGCGGTTGAGGGTGGAGTCGGTGTCCATGGCCAAGTCGAGGGGGAGGCCGTCGCTAACGGCAACCGCTGCTGTAAGGCCAGCCTGCTTATAGTCAAAACCTTCGGCTATCATGCCGCAAATGGCCGCTACAGGAATACCCCGCTCCTGCGCCATGCTGATGACGCAACCCGGGCCCTTGCCCATAAGCGTCTGCTTGTCGAGTTTTCCTTCGCCCGTGATAACGAGATCGGCGCCGTCAAGGGCCTCTTCCATGCCGTTCTGCTTGAGGACAAAAGGACCGCCTGGCCAGAGTTCACAATCGAGCAGATGCATCATCAACGAGGGGATGCCGCCTGCCGCGCCACAGCCTGCCTGATCAGCGATTGCGTCACCCACGATTGTGGCCACGCGGGACAGGCCTTGCTCTAACTGCTCGACCTGAACTGGCGAAGCGCCCTTCTGTGGAGCGAAAATCCGCGCCGCCCCACGCTCGCCACACAAGGGGTTGTCCACATCGGTCAAGAGAGTGAAGCGGCAATCGCGCACAATCTGCGGTATGCCTAAGGTCTCAATATGGCTGATTTTGTCAAGGGATTCTCCACTGGGATAGAGATGGTGCCCGGCAGCATCCAGAAATTCAGTGCCAAGGGCACTGAGGATACCCATACCCGCGTCACAGGTAGCCGAGCCTCCCAAGCCTAACACAATGTGCGTGGCACCATGCTCCATGGCGTCACGCATCAACAGGCCAGTGCCCAATGTGGTTGCCCGCATTATATCCCTGTCTTCCGGAGCCAGTAACGCCAACCCACTGGCGGCAGCCACCTCGATGAGCGCCGTGCCGTCGTCACACAGGAAATACTGTGCCGTGACAGGTGCCTGCTGCAGCAAGGGGCCCATAGTGGGCATCGTCATCCACTGGCCCTCGCGCTTAGCGGCGAGCACAACGGTTGTGCCGTCACCGCCATCGGCAATCGGCACACTCACGGCATGGACTCCCTCACAACGGTCGAGAGCCTGCCGCGCGGCATCGTTGAGTTGTTGAGCAGTAGCCGAGCCTTTGAACTTATCAAACGCCAGGACTACCTTCATTAATCCACCTTGACAACCAGGAAATTAGACTTCTCCCAGAAACGGGCAGGATTCAAGATGTGCAGAGTCTTGACATTGCCATGGTCCACGATCTCGTAGGAGTCACGGGGATGGTTGGTCATCACCTCAGCCTTGGAACTGTGCAGTGGAATTTCGCTCAGGGTGCGGCGGTCGGCCTTCGTGAAATAGGACATCTCGTAGTCACCCTGCAGGATTTTTGTCTTGCGCAGGAAGCCGGTCTCAATAATCTTGTGGTTCTTGAGCTCCTTCTTGGAACCGATGACATAGTAGCACACGTTCAGGTTGTTCACCTCGGATGTGAGTTGCTTGGACTCCTCTTGAGCGGCCTCTTTCTCCTTGATAACGGCCTTGTTGACCGTGTTCAGGGAATCTACGCTCTGGTTGAGGTTCTTGATCTGGATGTGTGCAGCCGCCAACTGATCCGTCAGGCCGTTAATGGTCTTCTGCTGTTCCTCGAGCTGCTGCTTGAGGTTAGCAATGGACTTCTGCATCGTGGCGTTGTAATTGGTAGATTGCTTGAGCCTGTTTTCCAATTCGGCAAGGCGGGCTTTGTGCTTGTTGATGGACTGCTGAATCAGAACGATGTCGTCACGCAGTTGTTTCTTGCGGTCAGGAGTCTCACCACTCAGGTTATTGACCGACACGATGTCTTCCAGTTCCTTGATCTGCTGCATGCCGTCGGCGATGTCACCCATGAGTTGCATGAGGCTATCTTTCTCAGCATTAGCAGTATTGATGGAGTCCTGCAGCACGGCATTGATGGAATCCTGGCGCATGGCCTCCTCTTCCAGTTTGTTGCTGCGTTGACAAGCGGGCAAAATAGCCAGCACTACCATCAACCAAACAAAATACATGATCTTTTTCATACCTATTTTCATTTATGTTTATGTTCAAACTTTAGCGCTCTTCTGCTTGAAGGCGGCATACTTATCAACCTTGGCCGCAGCCACAATCGGGCAACCGGCGACAATGATGACAATCTCGCCGCGCGGCACATTGGCGGTGAAATACTCAACGAGTTCACCCAACGTGCCATTATGAGTCGTGTTGTGCAACTTGCTGATTTCGCGCACCACACTGGCCTCACGGTCGGCACCGAAGGTCTCCACAAACTGCTGCAGGGTCTTCAACAATCGCATGGGCGACTCATAGAAGACCATCGTCAACGGCTGAGCCTTCAATTCCTCGAGACGGGTGGCACGGCCCTTCTTCTGGGGCAGGAAGCCCTCGAATACGAACCTGTCGCATGGCAAGCCGGAATTGACCAATGCGGGCACAAACGCGGTGGCGCCCGGCAAGGTCTCGACCTCTATGCCATGGCGACGGCACTCGCGCGAGAGCAGGAAACCAGGATCGCTGATGCCTGGAGTGCCGGCATCACTGACCAGTGCCATCACTTCCCCACCCTGCAAGCGCTCGACAACGGCAGCTACCGCCTCGTGCTCGTTGAACTTGTGGTGGCTGCGCATGGGCGTTTCAATGCCGAAATGCTTGAGCAGCACGCCACTGGTGCGGGTGTCCTCGGCCAGAACGATGTCCACGGCCTTGAGCACCTCGATGGCGCGGGGCGTCATGTCACCAAGGTTCCCTACTGGGGTGGGTACTATGTATAGTTTACCGGCCATGATGGTGGCAAGGAAAATATCACTGCTGGAAATGGTTGCGCACGATGGCCATGAAGTCCTTCACAACCTCGTTCTCGCGGTCCCAATTCAACTGGCTAAAGAAATACAACTCGGCATTGCCATAGCTCCTCATTGCCTCGATGTGCTCGATGGCGGTATTCATGGCGTTGGCACTTCCGGCAAAGAGTTCGCGCTGGAAACGGAAACGGTCATTTACCGAGAAAGCCTTGCGGATATCCTTAGAGAGGTGGCGTTGCAGCTTCTGGTCCACGCGCAGGGGCTCCTCCTCGGGTTCGGGGAACTCTGTGGGAACGGGGGGCACTGGCATCTCCTCTTCGGGTTCGGGGAGCACATCTTCTTCGGCTTCGATAAATTCAACGGTGATATCGGGTTCGTCTTCTGCCTCGGGCAGGACGTTGGGATCAGGCTCAGGAACGGGCTCATCGTTTTGTTCCTCGGGATTATGGAAGACAGGAGGAACGGGGGTCGCCTTAGGGGCCGGATTTGCAGGAGGAACAACAGGGGTATCTTCCTCGGGAGCCTCGATGAACTCGACGGTGATATCATCGTCGGGCTCGCGGTCCTCGACAGGCACCTGATGCTCCGGCTCCTTGTAGTCCGACGTGAACACCTCCTTGAATTCCTCGCCATTGTCGTGCTGCCAAGTCTCGTCGGCATCATAATCCTCTTCGGGCAGATGGACGGCAGGCTCGGGTTCCTTGACAGGCTCTGGCTCTTGGGGCTGTTGAGGCGCTGCTACAGGTTGTTGAGCGACCTGGGGCTCCTCTACAGGCTGAGCGGCAGGAAGCTCCACGCCACACATTTCGGCCAACTCGCGCACCTTGCGCTTGATTTTATTGGTAATGACATCAGGGGTATTCTCCTCACCCAAGCGACGGGTAACGAGCAATAGACCCTCTATCTCGTAAACATGAGATAGCATTTTCTCTATCGCAATATTCATAATCGTCTGTTATATTGTCGCTTAGCGATACTTCGCCAAGGATTTGTTTTACATTCAGCCTGCAAGTTTACTAACTTTTTTTGAAACTCAAGCTAATTTATTCAAAAAGATTGCAAAGAAAGACGCCTATCTGTTCGCGGATGCTGGCCTGGGAACAGGTGAAATTGTTGACCAGCACAGCAAAGGCGTAGCGGGGCTCATCGGCAGGATAGTAACCCACGAAACACTGCACGTGGCGCATGCTGCCCGACTTGAGGACGATAAGGTCACTCAAGGGATTTTCCTTGAGAGTCTTGCCCGCACGACCCGACGCTGTAGGCATGAGGTCACACAGACGCACGCCGTCAAACCTGCGATGGGCCATCATCGTCAACATATCTCCGAAGAAATTGACCGACGCCTTGTTGGCCCTCGCCAAGCCACTGCCGTCACGCATGAACAGCGGCTCGGTGTTGACACCCTGTTGCTCCAGCCAGCGCTTGACAGCGCCCACGCCGATAGCATCGAGGTCGGACTGCGTGTGTTCAACTCTCTTGTGCTCCCACTCGCGGGCCCCGATAGCCCTCAACAGCGCATGGGCAAACATATTGTCGCTACGGTCAAGCAGCGAAGTGATGATCTCGGTCAATTCCGGCGAGAGATGCAAAGCAAGCAGGCTGCGCTCGGCTTGCTGAATCTCACCGAGAGCCTCAGGCGAATACTCATAACGTATCTCGCTGCGCAACAGGGCACGCTCCACACTATCGACCAGCATGGGCGCAGGCGTGGGATTGGCATAGGTATTGTGATAGGACTTGGATGCCGCGTCACCAGTGAAGATCAAGGCGGGCACGCTGTAGTCCAGATAGGGCGTGACGTGGTTACGGCCACGATTGGGACGGCAACGGCTGATGACCTTCACGCCAGGCACCGAGGGCGTGATGGACGAGTAGGACACTCGGCCACGGCCATCCAGACTGACGGAAACCGTCATGAGGTTATCATGGAAGTTCAAGGCATGAACCGCAGCGCCGTAGTCGTAGGCCAAGTCGCCCACATCCCAATCCTCGTCATAATATGGGTAACTGTAGTAACTGTCGTCACCGATGACTTGCCCCTGGATGCTGGTGATGCCACGGGCTCGCAGGGCGTCAAGTATCTCGTCAACGATATTGGCCTGGTTCGGCAGGAACACGGAGCCCAACGTGGGATCGCCCATGCCGCGGATGACGATGTTGCCCTTGAAGCAACCATCGACAACCTCTCCGTCAAGATAGACGGGTGTCTCAAAACGGAAATGCGGCCCCAGCAGACCCAGAGCGGCCGACGAGACCACAGTCTTCATTGTCGAGGCCGTGATGTTGGCTTGTTCAGGGCGATAACTGGCAATCGACTTGGCAGAGTCGAGGTCAATGACATTCACACCCACCGAGGCATAGCGCAGCGAACTGTGAGATACGAATTTGTTGACAGCTTCCTGAGCAGTATAGGCGGCGACATGCAGCGTGGTGGCCACCACCATCAATATCGATAGATATATTTTTCTCATTTATTATATATTGTGGTTTTTGGTTTCACGAACAGGTTTCTTCAAGTAGTGCCGCCAAGCATAAAGCGGACGGGACTTCAGGTAATCAAGGTTGCGCTGGTTGGCATAGGCCTCGCGCTCAAACGAGATATTGCGGTAGGCATTACCTTTCATGGGGAGCCTCACCAGCCACTCCAGCATATAGAAGATGTAGAAAAACACAAACAGCATCTCACGCTGCTGAACCGTGTGGATGCGCTCGTGGTTAATCAACTCATTACTCAGATACACCCCATGATGCACAAAAAGGATGCCCAGCAGATTGATGGCCGAGAATCCGTGAAAGGGTAATATCGAAGTCCTGATGATCTTCATAGACGGGCGCAAAGTTACAACTTTTTCCCTATCTCCCAAGTCGCAGCAGGAATCTAAAAGCCAATGAATATCCTCCGTAATAAGAAAAATGAACAGAAAAAGCGACTCTAAAATACAAATTATCACGGGATATTGTTGTAGATTAGTCATTTTGATGTATCTTTGCCGCAAAAGATTAAAAAAATCATAAAGTTATGGAAAAGGCATTAAGAGTGATTGGATTGGCGGTGCTGTATGTGGTGGCGTTCTCAATTGTTGAAGTATTAGGAATCTTCCACCCATACGCTTGGACCTATAGTGCCGTTCTCGCTTCGGTGCTCGCGGCCTGGCCTTATTTCAAACTGTGCCAGCGCTACCCCATTCCTGGTGTAGCCATGTTGTGCGCGGTACTGGTGCTGCTGTTCAATTTCGTCATCGGCCAGGGACATGAGTTCCTTGCCATGGGTTGCTTCGGCTTCGGTTTCATCGCCGAGGGCCTGCGCAAACTTTTTGGCAACTGCCGTGGCCGCTGGGGTGTCATCACGAGCTATGCCGCAATGTCACTCATTCCCTTTTCCAAGACTTGTGTATTGTGGATTGACTACGAGACGACCTTGGATATGGTCATCTTAAACATGCGCGACATCTATTATGCCTCGATGGGCCGCATGCTCTCATGGCCGATGCTCATCTCAATGCTCATCGCCACCATCGTTCTGGCTGTACTGACGATGTGGCTGCTCACCATGAACTGGCGTCCCCGCGAACGGTACGACGTCTTCAGAGGATATAATCCAGAATAAAAAGTATCGGATTCAACTTGAATTCAACAAATTGTTCACAGAGATTCAGTGCGTTAGCCGCTGAATCTCTGTCATAATTCTATAGACCTACAGGTCAAATATTACCGAAATGATCCTGTTTTCCGCACTAGCATTTTGCTAAAATAAATTTATCTGATATTCAGCGATTTAACGTCATGATTTTTGCAAAATAGTGTGTCCCATGCTATTTTCATCCGGCAAAAAAGGTCGAAGACCTTGACAAGGCCAACGGCCTTGAATTGAGGTAGCCCCATGGCGTACAGGCCGATAGGTCTGTGCGGCATGGGGAAAGAGCGCCCAAAGGGAAAGGGCCTCGAAGGGGGCCACACACTCCAGGCTAAGGAAATGTCGCGGTTAGTGGCCCCTTTCAGGGCCCGTTATTACTGTCCCGACCGTCCCCAGGCTTCACAGACCTCCGGCCTGTGCACCCTGGGGTTTATGCAATTCAAGGCCGCAGGCCTTGTGCAGGCCTTCGACCTGCTTGGACACAACAATCGCCATTAATGACTTCGCAGCGTATCCCAATGCGGGAAACAGGAAATATTATCGAAATGATTGGTTTTACTCGGCCGTGGGCTGATTGATGTCGGGATTCTCTGAACGGGCTTCTCCCTCAATCTCTTTGTCAATAGCCTCAAAGCGGCTGTGCTGGCTCTTGTACTCGGGAACGAACTCCTTCATGGCATAAATCATGCCGTGGACATCACCCTTCGAAGCCAATGAGATGATCTTGTCGATATTGTTGCACACGTCCTGATAGTCATAGGTTCTCACCTTGGCAATCATGATTTTACGGTTGACCGTGGCGGTAGTCTTTTCCTTGTCGTTGAGCAGTTCCTCATAGAGTTTCTCTCCAGGACGCAGACCGATTTCCACAATCTTGATATCAATGTCGGGCTTGAGACCTGCCAGCGAAATCATGCGACGTGCCATGTCATAGATCTTGACGGGTTCACCCATGTCGAAGATGTAGATCTCACCACCGTGGCCCATGCAACCGGCCTCGAGCACCAGCGAGCAAGCCTCGGGGATGGTCATGAAGTAGCGGATGATATCCTTGTGGGTAACGGTAACGGGGCCACCGGCGGCAATCTGCCTGCGGAACAATGGGATAACCGAACCGTTGCTGCCCAACACATTACCAAAACGGGTGGTAATGAATTTCGTCTTCTTGCCACGACGCTGGGCGTCAAAGAACAGCGACTGGCAGTAAATTTCGGCAAGGCGCTTGGTGCAACCCATCACATTGGTGGGGTTCACGGCCTTGTCAGTGGAAATCATCACAAATTTATAGACGTCATACTTAAGCGCCAGGTCGGCCACATTGCGCGTTCCCATCACATTGGCAAGGATGGCCTCAGTGGGATTGATCTCCATCATGGGCACATGCTTGTAGGCCGCAGCATGGAAGACATATTGGGGACGGAACTTCTCAAAGGCCTCCTCGACGCGTTCGCGATTGCGCACATCGCCCATAAAGAGTTCGATATCGGCATCAGGATAGTCATTCCTCATCTCGAGGGCTATATCGTGCATGGGCGTTTCGGCCTGGTCAAACAGGACAATCTTGCTGGCCCTGTAACTGGCCACCTGACGCACGATTTCACTGCCTATCGAACCACATGCACCCGTAATGAGCACACACGTGCCGCTGATGTGCTGGTTCACAAGCGGATTGTTGAGTACAATGGGGTCGCGGCCCAGCAGGTCCTCGATCTGGACCTCCTTGATCAACGTCGAGATGCCACCGGGGCGGTTTCCCCTATCCTGCTCAAACTCTGCCACCTTGTTCATCGCCAGCAACTTGATGTCATTCTTGATGAAGTAGTCGGCAAAGCCGCTGCTCATCAGATTATAACTCTTGGAGTCGAACAGCAAGGCGTCAATCGACTGCTCGGCGAAGATTTCATTCATCTTGAGGGGGTCAAAACGATAAACCTTGAAACCGTTGATCTCGGAATTGTCGGGACCTGACTTGATGCTCAACAGTCCCACGGGCAAGAACTTGCCGCCAATCTCGCCCTTGAGCGCATTGGCAAGCAGCACCGAACTGAACGAGGTGCCCAACACGAGCACACGCTGGCGGTCTTTCGTATCACTATTCATGCGCATGTACAAGTACTTGATGCACAGGCGCTCAATCATCATCAACGAGAACGATAGCGCACCGATGATGAGGATATTCCAGAATTTCATGAATGGAACGCCCGTGAAAGCGAGTTTCAGGATATTGATGCCGATGAGCAACAGCGTTGACACGGCAATAGCCATGAAGATACGGTACAAGTCCTCAATCACCGACAAGCGGATGACACAGGTGTAACTCTTGGAAATATAGGTAACAAGAAAATATACGGCAAGAACGATAAAGGCATTGATGATGATGGTAGCGGGCGCAGTAACCGTGTGCATCGAGTACATGTCGGCTACAACCGTTGCCACAAAGCAGAACAGGACAATCAGCATGTCAAGCAACAAGATAATCCAGCGTGGGGTTGTCCTGACCTTGAATGACCTGAAAAGCCTCAAGTCCAACAATTTATTTATTAGTCTCTCCATTGGGTCTCATTCTATCTTATAGGCAGGAGTTCTCACGGAAAACCGTGAACTGCCCGTTTTCAAAGCTCCTTGAAAGGATAAGTTCAAACGACAAAAGTAGTGTATTTATTTTAATAAACAATAAACTTGCCTAAAAAAGATTGCCTAAAAAAGACCACTAACGACCGACAAACAGCCTATAAAAAAGCTCGCCTCCACAACACGAAATCTTCGTCCAAACACATCTTAAAAAGTGTGATATCAATAAAAATTATCTTTAAAATGATGTCATGAACAGGATTTTAAGTAATTTTGCGGGTTATTTTAAATTTATAGCAATGGAACAACCCAGAGTGAAACACATTTATAATATAGGTACACTGGCTGTACTCTCTGTGTTCATGACGTTCATGTGCACATCTTGCTTCGGTGACGAGCCTGCCAACTGCGAGGCCGACATCGAGGCTGCCGTGCTGCACGTGAATGACCCGGAATCGTTCTTCTATCAACTGACCGACTCGCTGCAGACCGTGATGTCGACCGACACCGCGATTGTGTTCACCGTCAAGGGCAATGCCGATGTAACCTCGCTGAGTCCGCGGTTCACGCTCACCCCCGGCGCAACCATCATCCCTGCCAATGGCAGCACGCACGACTTTTCGCAAGGTCCCGTGTATTACACGGTGACGTCCGAGGACGGCCGCTGGACCCGCCGTTACTCAGTCAAGGTAGTTCCCACCTTCCATACGGTGGCCGACACCTTGTTCTACGACTTTGAGCACTATGAGCTAGAGACAGCATCCGACCGCTATTACACGTGGCATAATGTACTGAGTGATGGTTCCCTGGGTAATGACTGGGCCACTGCCAATGCAGGTTACCGCATCTCGATGAGCACCGCCAAGCCGATGGATTATCCCACGACGCCCCTGGTTCAGGGATATGACGGTGCCGCCGTATGCCTCACAACGCGCGACACAGGCCCCTTCGGCAAGATGGCCAATAAGCGCCTGGCTGCAGGTAACATGTTCCTCGGCACGTTTGACATCCAGATCGCGATGAGCGACCACCTGCATGCCACTCGTTTCGGCATTCCGTTTACCAGTCGTCCCGACCACTTCACGGGCTATTACACCTATGAACCCGGAGAGTTTGTTCAGGACTTCTATGGCAATCCCATCCCGAACAGGACCGACACGGCAGACATCTATGCAGTGTTCTACCGCAACCACGATGCTGCAGGCAACGAGATAGTCCTCTATGGTGACAACGTGCTGTCCAGCAGTCAGATTGTCGCCGTTGCCAAGCTCCCCTATGTCGAGCCTACTTCCCAGTGGACACCGTGGAACGTGAAATTTGAGTACCGCGAGGAAATTGACGAGGAGTTGTTGTCCAACCGTGGCTACAGCCTGGCCATCGTGTTCTCATCGAGTTCTGCCGGCGGCAGTTTCGTTGGCGCCATCGGTAGCCGGTTGTGCGTGGACAAGGTGCGCCTCATCTGCACCACCGAGGAGTGAAACTAAACAAGATTGACAAATTGTATCAGCAAGCAATGTCTATCACAAGAATATTGACCACCATCATGCTCGCGGCCTTTACCGCCATGGGCATCCAAGCAAATGTGCTCGACAGCGTCAAGGTTGACGTCCGGCTGGGATATACCGTCGGCGGCACCCTTCCCACCCGCATCGGGCACGAGATACGCGGCATCAACAACTTCAACCTGGGCCTCAACTTCACGATTGCCGCCGAGGCGACGCTGCCATTGAACAAGCGTTGGGCCTTGCATTCCGGCCTGCGCTACGAGATAGGCGGCATGGACGTGGACAGCCGCGTCAAGAACTATGACATCGAGGTCGTCAAGGGCGACGAGTCACTGTCGGGCGTCTTCAACGGCAATGTGCGCATCAAGAGCGCGCAGCGCCGCATCAGCCTGCCCATCCAGGCGGCTTACAACCTGAGTGATGCCGTGACACTGCGCGGCGGCCTGTTTATGGGATGGCTCACCCACCGACGTTTCTGGGGATGGGCCTATGACGGCTACATGCGTGAGGGTACCCCTATCGGCGCAAAAATCGAGTTAGGCACCGAGCCTGGCGACAGGGGCGACTTTGAGTTTGACCAGAACATGAGGATCATGCAGTGGGGACTGGACGTGGGTGCCGACTGGCAATTTCACCCCCGCTGGGGCATGTTCGCCGAACTGACATACGGCTTCAATGGACTGTTCAAGAGCAATTTCCACTCGGTACAGACACTCCGCCCCATGTACGGCAGCCTCGGTATCCTCTACCGCATCAAGTAACCTCAGCCCCATGCCAGCAGTTCCAGTATATAGCGATTCCAATTCCCCCTCTAATCTTAGAGGGGGAGACTGCTGCAACTCTTTCCACATAATCACAACCCGTTGACGATAGAACGAGTAATAATGATTATAAAAAACTTAATTATAATTGATTAGAGAAATGAAGAAAACGTTTTTTACTTTTTGTTTGGCAGTGAGTGCCGCGCTGGCACTCAATGCTACAGACTACACCGGTATTATCGAAGTCACCATGAGTGGCCAGACCAACACCGAGACGTGTACTGTAACCATCACCGAACAGGATAACGGCAACAACCTCAATACGCTTGAGCTCCGCGTTCCGTTCATGGGCATGAACCTCGACTTGTTCATGTATGACGTGCCCAGTAGCACCTCAGGAGACATTACTACCTATAGCGCTGAACGTACCGTTCAAACAGGTTTACCCTTGTTGAGCAACCTGTACACCATCGTGTTTGCACGTGTCACCGATGGCATGATGGCCGCCAACTTGGTCATTCCCGATTATGGTGTAACCATGTGGTTCAACACCGTGGGCGACCACTTCCAGCTGCCTAACAGCGACTTTGAAGCCTGGACAGCCACTACAGGTGAACCTGACCGCTGGCACGGTTTTATGACTGCATATGGCAACGCAACCCTTGTTAACACATCCCAAAATTTGGTAAAACTCAATAAGAGCGAAGACATTCATGCCGGCGCCAACGGCACGTATAGTGCTGTAATGACATCTGGATCGACCTTTGGCATCGTAGCAAACGGCACAATGACCAACGGCCGACTGAAAGCCGGTTCAATGTTCGCCACCAGTACTGATAACCATGCCGAGATGGACAAGAGCAATACAGATACCGATGCCAATGGCGACCCGTTCTATATGCCCCTGTACGCTAAGCCTGACAAATTCAACGTGTGGCTGAAATATACCCAGGGCGCGACCAACGCCAACAACAAGGCCAGCGTGAGCGTGAAGACCTTTGATGGCACCTACTACCAGGAACCAACTGATAAGGAATACACCAACCTGTCGGGCAGCATCGTCGGTGGCCAGATTCCCGCTGGAAACTGGACCCAGTATTCATTCCCCTTTGACTACGACAGCTATGCAGCCAATGGTGCTGCCAGCGAGGCTATCTTTGTCACCTTCTCGACCAACGGCAACCCCGGTCAAGGCAGCAGCGGTGACGCCCTCTATGTCGATGACATGGAACTGGTTTATCTGGGCAATATGACCGACCTGCGCTACCAGGGAACGACTATCAATGGTTGGAACCCCGCCGTGACCACTTATAACATGGAGATGGCCGCTGAGCCCAATCTGGACGACTTCACCGCCACCATCGAGGGCGTGAGCGCCGTGCTCACCAAGTCGATGGAGCAGAACCAGGACGGCAGCTACCGTATTGCCATCAGTGTCGTGTCGGGTGACCTGCAGAACGCCACTTGCTATATCATTAACGTGACCGTTAAGTCCTCCTTCAAGAAGGGCGACGTGAACAACGACGGCAAGGTTGACATCAGCGACGTGACCGCACTCATCGATTACTTGTTGAGCGGCACCGAAACCGGCGTTAACACCTCAGCAGCCGATGTCGATGACAGCACCAACGTCAATATTGCCGATGTTACAGCACTCATCGACATGTTATTGTCTGGAAACCACGAAATTCTATAATATTATATAAAGTAATTCTTTAAGAAAAATGAAGAAAGCATTCGCACTTTTCGCAGCCGCTTGCTGCGCGCTGGCGCTGAGCGCCACCACCTATACCTGCCACATCAAGGTCGTTGTCAACGGCATTGTGTCGGAGCAGGACGAGGTGCCCGTCGTTGTCAATGAGAGCAACGGCACCTATGACTTGAGCCTGAACAACTTCTGCCTCACGACCGAAGGCATCACCATGCCCGTGGGCAACATCGCTGTGAGCGGCGTGGAGGGTATCGACGAATATGGCTACACAACCATCAAATTCAACGCCCCCATCACTATCACCGCTGGCAACGACGGTGTGCACTCTCAGGACGAGTGGATCGGCCCCATGCTGGGCGAGGTGCCCATCGACCTGACCGCACGCTTTATCAACTCCGCCCTTGACGCCAACATCGACATCCAGTTGGCAGTCCTGGGACAGACCATCGGCGTGTCACTCTTCGGTGTCGCTCCTTCTATCAAGGGAGATGTGAACGAGGACGGCGAGGTGACCATCAGCGACGTCAATTCCGTCATTGACATCATCCTGAACGACTAAAGCACCCGCCCGAGGTACATACCCAAAAACAGGAGTACTACCATTTTCGGTAGTTTTCCTGTTTTTTTATTAATATTGCTATGAACATTCATTATAAATCATTATCTTTGCACATAATTTTTTAAGGAATCCGAAAACCAAATAATCATTCGATTCAGTATCAGCAATTTGTTTTAACAATTATATTTAATCGTTTTTATTAACTAAATTAATTAGCTTTATGAAGAAATTATCAGTACTTTTGGTTGCCGCCGCAGTCGCACTGAGTGCAAGCGCAGGCGTTAACAACCGAATCGTCAACAATCCGACGACCAAGGTTAGTGTAAAGGAAATGAAGGCTAAGGCTGGCGAGCGTCAGACTATGAACTTCAAGCGTGGTGCTACCCAGAACTTCACAGGCACTCAGCTCAAGGCTATGGACTGGCAGGTTCGTACCACAAACCACGCGCTGAGGGATGGTGCTAACCTCCTTTGGGACTTTGAGGATGAAGCCCAGCTCAACGACTGGATGGTGCTTGACAATGATGGCGATGGCTTCGGCTGGACCTATTTCAACATGACCGGTGTAGAGACAGGCCGCATGACCCCTTACAGTGGCGAAGGCCTTATGGCATCAGCAAGTTATGACAACGAAATGCAAGTGGCTCTGACTCCTGACAACTGGCTGATTTCTCCCGTTGTAACCCTCAACAAGACGTTCTCGTTCTATGCAGCAGGTCAGGATGCCAGCTATGCAGCTGAAGTATTCGGTGTTTATGTATGCATTGGCGATCCCACCAACATCAACGACTTCGTACAGGTTGGTAGCGACAGGACCGCAACTGGCAATTACACCAAGTACACCTATGACCTGAGCGCTTACGAAGGTCTGCAGGGTTGCGTTGCCATCCGTCACTACAATGTGACTGACATGTTCTGGCTGAACATCGACGACGTCGCCATCAACGGCGATGAGCTTGAACCCGAGCCCGTGGTTCCTGATGTAATCTATGACATCCCCGAAACTTGCGAGCTTTACACCTTCTATCGCAACTCTGCTTACATCGCTAGCGGTTTCTTCGGCATTTCCAATGGCACCACCGATGGCAAGGTCAATGTAGCCATTGACGCTGAGAACGGCGAGTGCTACGTTCAGAATCCTTTATGGTATACCGATACCTATAACACCTGGGTAAAGGGTACCTGTGAGGTTACCGAGGATGGCATCTTGCTGACTATCCCCGTTGGCCAGTATCTGATGTACTCTGAAGCCTATGGTTATGGCATCCAGCTCTTCTGGGGTAGCACCTATGTATATCAGGACGGCTATGATGAGGAGACTGGCGAGCCCTTGTACTATCTGGGCACCGAGGTTGACGAGCGCACCACCGAGATCCAGTACCTGCTGACCGAGAACGGCCTCTTCCTGATTGGCAGTGAGGGTAACATTAATGCCGAGTTCCCCGAGAACTTCAACTCAACTGGTCTGATGGCCATCTACAGCGACGACCTGAGCTGGATCAGCAACGAGTTTGCTAACGTTGATGAGGAAGGCAATGCACTGCCCTTCGGTTACATGGTTAACCTGGTTCCCGCCGTTCCCGCTAACCCCACCGCTGATGAGTGGTATGACTGCGGTGACGAGAGTGGCTTCTCAAAGTTCTACTTCACCTTGCCCACCTTCGACGTTGATGGCAACATGCTCGATCCCGAGTACATCAGCTACAGCATCTTCGTTGACAACGGTAATGGCCCCGAGCTGTTCACCTTCCCCGCTGTTGATTACACCTATGACCTCTATGAGGACATCACCGAGGTTACCTATGACCTCTACAGCAGCGCCGTTGACTTCCGCAACTACTACTGCTACTTCTATCGCACCAACGAGCCTGGTTACGAGCCTCTGTTCACCGATGACATCGGTATCCAGGTTTACTACACCGTTAACGGTGAGAAGAACGCTAGCGACATCGTATGGCTGTATGGTGTACACTCAAGCGTTGACGAGCTCGTAAGCGGCAAGACCGTTGCTAACGTACGCTACTTCAACGTAGCTGGTCAGGAGATGGCTCAGCCCAACGGCTTGACCATCCAGGTTACCACCTACACCGACGGCACCACCAGTGCTGCTAAGGTTGTGAAGTAAGTAACAACTCTATCATTCCGTTTAACAACGGACTGAAAACTGTAGAGACGCAAATATTTGCGTCTCTACTTGTTTTATTGACACAATTGCATTAATTTTGTGCTATGGACAAAAATGAAACTTACCGGATGCTTGCCCAGCAGGTCGAGAGCCTGATCGAGGGCGAGAACAACCCCACAGGGCAGCTCGCCAACGCAGCCGCCCTGCTCCACGAGACCATGGGCTGGTGGTGGACAGGCTTCTACATGGTTAAGGGCGACACCCTGCAACTCGGTCCCTTCCAGGGACCCGTCGCATGTTACAGCATCAAGCGTGGCCGTGGTGTGTGCGGCACAGCATGGCACGAGAACCGCACCCTCGTCGTCCCCGACGTGGAAGAGTTCCCTGGACACATCGCATGCAGCAGCCTGTCGCGCAGCGAGATTGTCGTCCCCCTGCGAGACAACGAGGGCAACGTTCTGGGCGTGCTCGACATCGACAGCAAGGACCTGGCCACCTTTGACGACGTGGATGCCCACTGGCTCGAGCAGATCGCTCAGATCATCGTCCGCCACGCCCTCTGCAACCAAGAAAACTGACAACAACTAACAACTGACAGCAACAAATGACCTACGAACCTCTTGCCGAGCGATTGCGGCCACGCTCGCTTGATGACTACATCGGACAGCGCCACCTCGTGGGCAAGGGCGCTGTAATCCGCCGCATGATAGAGAGCGGCAACATTTCCTCTTTTATCCTGTGGGGACCGCCAGGCGTGGGCAAGACCACACTGGCCCGCATCATCGCCGAGCAGACCCAGGTGCCCTTCTACACGTTGTCGGCTGTGACATCGGGCGTCAAGGACGTGCGCGAGGTGCTTGACCGCTGTCGGGCCGATGCGCGTAGCGTTTTCTCCAAGGGGCGCCCCATCCTGTTCATCGACGAGATCCACCGCTTCAACAAGTCCCAGCAGGATTCCCTGTTGGGCGCTGTGGAGCGCGGCACAGTCACGCTCATCGGGGCAACGACCGAGAATCCCTCCTTCGAGGTGATACGCCCGCTGTTATCGCGTGCCCAGGTCTATGTCCTCAATCCGCTGGACCGCGAAGACCTGCTTCAGTTGCTGGACCACGCCATCAAGACCGACAAGATGTTCCAGGGGCGCGAAATACGCATCGAACAGACCGAGGCCCTCTTGCGTTTTGCCGGCGGCGACGCCCGCAAACTGCTCAACATCCTCGACCTGATCATGCAGTCACTCCAGGAGGGCGAACCCTTTGTCGTCACCGACGACATCGTCACCGACCGCCTGCAGCAGAATCCGCTCGCGTTCGACAAGGGGGGAGAGATGCACTACGACATCATCTCGGCCTTCATCAAGTGCATCCGCGGCAGCGACCCTGACGCGGCGGTCTATTGGCTCGCACGGCTCATCGCTGGCGGTGAGGACCCCAAGTTCATCGCACGTCGTCTGTGCATCCTGGCGGCCGAAGACATCGGCCTTGCCAATCCCAATGCGCTGCTACTGGCCAACGCCACGTTTGACATCATCAACAAGATAGGCTGGCCCGAGGGCCGTATCCCCTTGAGCGAGTGTGCCATCTACCTTGCCACCAGTGCCAAGAGCAACAGCGCCTACCTCGCCATCGACGACGCCCTGGCCCTCGTTAATGAAACTGGCAACGCACCCGTGCCACTGCACCTGCGCAACGCCCCTACGGGCCTGATGCAGCAGCTGGGCTACGGCAAGGACTATAAGTACGCCCACGATTTCCCGGGCCACTTCGTTAACCAACAGTACATGCCCGAGGAACTCAACCACCCGCAACTGTGGCATCCGCAGGACAATCCCGCCGAGAACCAGATGGCAGCCCGGCAGCAGAGCCGTTGGGGCAACAATGCTGGCCACGGTCCCAATAAAAAAGATTAAACTATCACTTTAAAATAGATTTCGCATAACGCTATGGCTAAGAGTAATAAGTTAGGAAAAGATGGCGAGCAGGCCGCTTGTGAGTTTCTCATTGCTCAAGGCTATACCGTGCGCGAAACCAATTGGCGCCTAGGGCACCTCGAAATCGACATTGTCGCCCAAGAACCCTCGGCCCGCAAGCTCCACATTGTCGAGGTCAAGACGCGCACTAGCAGCGAGCACTACGATCCCACGAGGGCCATCACTCGCGCCAAGATACGCAACCTGGTCAATGCGGCCGGTGGCTACATCAGCCTCTACCAGCTCCCGATGGCTGTACAATACGATCTCATGATTATCACGGGCACAGCGCCCGATTTCCATATCCAATTCATCCCCAACGCGTTCCAGCCGCCGCTGCGCACCATCCGCTAAGCAGGCAGGCTACTTGCTGCCGTTACCATTGCCGCTGCGGGCTTGAGTGGGCGTCATGCCGTAGTGCTGGCGGAACACGCGCGAGAAGTAAGCCATATCGGCAAAGCCGCAACTCTCGGCAATATCACCAATCAGCATTTCGGGATGATTCTGCAGCAAGGTCATCGCTTTCTCCATGCGCAGTTGCATGACATAGGCCGCCACATTCTTTCCTGTCATGGCCATCACCTTGCGACGCAACGCGCTCTCGCCCATCTTGAAGGACAAAGCCAACTTATCATAGTCCAACTTCAAGGCGCCACTGGCAATCTGCTCGTTCACGAGTTCGCCAAAGCGCCTCAGGAAATCGTCATCGACCTCTCGGCCCGAGCCAGCCTGCGACACAGCACCATCGCCATAGCTGGATTCACTTAAAGTATCACTATAGAACTTGCTTAATATCTCTCTGTTCTTCAACAATCTGACAACCCATTCTATCAACTCATCCTGAGCAAACGGCTTAACCAGATAGGCATCGGCACCGGCCTGAATGCCTTGCACGCGTTCGTCCTTGCTGGTGCGGGCACTAAGCATGATAACGGGGATGTGGCACAGTTGGCGCGAAGCGCGGATGCGTCGGCACAGTTCCAGGCCGTTCATGATGGGCATCTTCACGTCGGTAATGATCAAATCCGGCTCCAATTCCATGGCTCGAGCCAATCCTTGCTCGCCATCCGAAGCAAAATACACGGCGAACCAGTCATCGAGCACGTTGCCCACCAGATGAGCCACATCGGTATGGTCCTCGACCACGAGCACGACAGGAAGATTCTTGTCATTACGGACGGGAGCCTGCTTCTTTTCTCTCTTCTGGGTAAGTTCCTTGATTTTGTGCTTGATTGTCGGGGGAACAATGACTTCAGCGCGTTTCTTGACTCCTCCCTCCTGTTTGCAAGGCAATGTCACGGTAAATACCGAGCCCTGATCCTTCTGGCTATCAACGGCGACCGAGCCGCCTAACGCCATGGTCATATCCCTGACGACAGTCAGTCCGATACCCACGCCGTCAATGATCTGCTCGGCCATGGCACCACGGAAGAATGCCTCGAACACATGGGGCAGATCGGTTTGGGAGATACCCATTCCGTTATCGGCCACGCGGATAATGAGATTGCCGCCCTCTTCACGCAGGGTCACCGTAATCTTACTGAAGTCCTTGCTGTAATAGATGGCATTCTCAATGATGTTACCGACGATGGTACTCAGATAGTTAGGCAACGTCTCCACCTCAATGCTCTTCTCCCGCGAGACAAAGGTGAACTCAATGTGACGGCCCAGGCACTGCTCACGGTAACTCTCGATGACCATGCGGATAAAAGGCACGGCATCGGTCTTGACCCAATCGGGATTGCTGATGGCACTGCGCACGCCGCCCACCTCAAGGATACGGTCAACCAGTTCAAGAAGATTATTTCCTTGGCGCTCAATGATTTCCATATTTTCAAGAGCTTCTGATGGCAACGGTGACGATGATTTTTTGTCTCTTTCACTGAGGTTGTCGATGGCGCCCATAATGGCGGTCAAGGGAGTGCGCAGGCGGTGCACGACGTTGGTAAAGAAGAGCGAGCGGGTCTCCTCAATCTGGCGCATCACCCGCTGGGAACGGGAACGTACCCGCATGGCGTAGATCAATGCAGCGATAATGGCGCCTGCCATGAGCGTGAGCAACACACCTAGCAAGCCCATCGCGTTACGCATGCGCTTGAGGCGTGTAATGTCACTGTTGAGCACACTCATCTCACCGCTTTTACGTCCATTCTGATAAGCGATGCGCTGAGCACGCATTTCATCACTCTTTTTCATGCCGAAGATGCTGTCATACAGCGCGGTTCCATCGACATAATATTGCAAAGCTCCCTGGGAATCGCCCCGCAGCAACATCAATTCATAGTGAATCATATCGGCTTGGCCAATAAGCTGTTTGCTTCCGATGCGGCGAGCATTCTCCTCGGCCTCACGAAGATAGGCCTCGGCCTCATCCTCCTCGCCCAGCAAGATATGGACGTGAGCCAGTGAAAGACACGGTTTCACCCATTGCCAGACGTCACCGATTTCCTTGAGTTTGTCATAGGCGATATTGTATTCCTTGATGGCATGGGAGAAGCGTTTCTCGGCCTCATAGAGTTCGCCATAATGCATGTGGCACAAGGCAATGCTTTTTGCAGAGCCCGCAATCTGGCTGAATTCCATAGATTTGCGGTAATAATACCATGCCGAGTCAAGGTATCCCTGGGCGATCTTGACCTGTCCCAGGTCCATGCAGTTGACCGCCCTACCCAGGCTACGGTCCAATTTCTCTTCCATCCCGAGTGCCCGGTGCAGCACACTATCGGCAGCGACAAAGTTGCACAGGTCGATCTCGACATTGCCGATGCCGTTAAGCACCGCCGCTTCGGCCCTTATAGCCCGTTCGCTCGTGCGATTACTGACTTCTTCTATCAAGTGTAATGCCTGGTAATAGCAGCCATTGGAGGCACTCATCTCGCCCAGCCGGCGATTGACGTCTCCGATGCTCGACAGCGCCAGGACCATCTCAATGGTATCCTCATGTTCGGTCGCCAAGTCCAGCCCGTGATTGAGAACGGCTATCGCTTCGCCAAACCTGGCCAGCTGGCGCAAACGGCGTCCCTGGTACCTCAGAGCCATGATCTCGCGGACGGCATCGTCCTGTTTATGGGCCTCATCGACTATTGCCGCCAATGAATCGACGTCCTTCACACTCGACAACAGGCTGTCAGTCGCAAGGCGCCGGGCGTCTTCGGCCGCGCCGCCAGTTCCACGGCTGCCGCATGAAGCGAACATCGCCATGACAACACACACGACGACAACTAAGTGCCAGTTACAATATTTTATGTGATTCATAGGTAAGCAATCAACATGAGTTTTATTCATTCAACTAATGAATGTCGCAAAAATACACAAAATCCCCGAGGACAAGCGAAATAAAGAGGACAAAATCCCCCAAAAACGAGGATATCGCCTACTTTCGACCGTTTTCAGTAGCCCTTCATGACTATTATTGGCCACATCGCCGAGCGTGTTTTTTCACGACAGGACTTCATTTTTTGGCACCGAGCGGCGCCATTTCCAATTAAAATATGTAACTTTGCCGTTTGTATTATGGAACAAGAGCCTAAAAAGAGTATCTACAAGTGTGCCGCTGAATGGGGACTGCCCTTCGGCCTGTACTTGTCGTGCATGGGAGTGGCATCGATTTTTGCGGACTACTTTGCGCCGCTGTCCGTCCTTTTCATGGTGCTGCTGTTAGCGACGCCCGCGGTCGTGTATTACTTCCAGCGCCGCAAGTTCATCGAGGACGACGGATTCACCGAGTATGCCGCATTGTGGATGCTGGGCATCCTGCTGTTCATCCTCGGAGCGGTCATCGCCAGTTTCATCATCTACCTGGTGCTGCAATATGGCAGGCCCAACTTCATGTATGATCAGGCCCAGGCCGTTATCGACGCCTACAGCAAGATACCGCAGATGAAGGACAGCGAGTTGCTGCACGTGATACGCCGCATGGTTGACGAGAATCTGCTGCCCACGCCCATCGAGGCGGTCTTCAACGCCTTCTGGTTCGTGTCCTTCTTTGGCTCTCTGTCCAGTGCCGTCACAGCGCTCATCGCGCAACGGCGGCTGAAGGGTAAACATCAGTAGTAGCTCATCAAACCCGTTTCACACAATCTCAAGAAAAAAGATAGAATTTTATTGATATGGACATTTCAGTAGTTGTACCTCTTTATAATGAAGCCGAATCGCTGCCCGAACTGGCGGAGTGGATCGAGCGTGTCATGGACGAGAACCATTTTTCTTACGAGGTGCTCTTCATCGACGATGGTAGCACCGATGGTTCGTGGAAGGTCATCAAGGAACTGAGCGGCAGGAACCCCAGGCTGAAGGGTATCTCCTTCCGCCGCAATTACGGCAAATCGCCGGCGCTGAACACTGGATTTGAGCGCGCCCAGGGTGACGTCATCATCACCATGGACGCCGACCTGCAGGACAGCCCTGACGAAATTCCGGAACTCTACCGCATGATCACCCGCGACGGTTATGACCTGGTGAGCGGCTGGAAAAAGAAACGCTACGACCCGCTGAGCAAGACCATTCCCACCAAACTGTTCAACGCCACGGCGCGTCGCGTGAGCGGCATCCACAACCTGCATGACTTCAACTGCGGCCTCAAAGCCTACCGCAGGGAGGTAGTCAAGCACATCGAGGTCTATGGCGACATGCACCGCTATGTGCCTTATCTGGCCAAGAATGCGGGTTTCAACCGCATCGGCGAGAAGGAGGTGAAGCACCGCGCCCGCAAGTATGGCACGACCAAGTTCGGTCTCGACCGCTTTGTCAACGGCTACCTGGACCTGCTGACACTGTGGTTCCAGGCCAAGTTCGGTGTCAAACCGATGCATTTCTTCGGACTGTTGGGCAGCCTGATGTTCCTGTTGGGTTTCATCGCTGTCATCGTCGTGGGAGCCCTCAAGCTCTACAACATGTACAGCGGCAACAGCTACCGGCTTGTTACCGAATCCCCCTACTTCTACCTCTCGCTCACATCGATGATCCTGGGTACCCAGTTGTTCCTGACGGGTTTCCTGGGCGAACTCATCATCCGTCACAGCAACGACCGCAACCATTACGAGATCGGTGAAGAGACCAGTAATGCCCCTGCCCTCAAGGCTCCACGCCATGACAATGACCTTCCCGACGCTGTGAAGGTCGAGAGCAAAGCAACCACCCTTGACGCCCAATGAGCCGACAGCTACACATCGACAACACCTTCAAGGGGCCGCTTCTCCTGATGGTTCTCTGCCTGTTCATCGGGCTGGGCGCTCTTGCCCAGCAGCCTGACAAGCGCCATGTGACGCCCGTCAAGCCCGAGACCAATCAGGTGAAACCACCGCCCAAGGGCACCGACGAGAAAATCATCCAGCAATACATCAGCGGTGACAGTGCTGCTGCCGTGGCCGAAGCCCGCAAAGACTCGTTGCGCCGTGTCTATAAGCACTACCCCTTGTTGACCGATTTCTCGGTCGGACTTAACTTTGCCGAACCGCTGTTCATGATTTTCGGCCAGTCCTACGGCAATGTCGATGTGAATGCCACCCTGAACATGTGGAACCGTCTGCAACCCACGATAGAGTTAGGCTTGGGATGGGCCAACTCCTCCCCCGAGGACGAGGACTTCTCCTACAAGTGCAAGCCCTCTCCCTATTTCAAGGTGGGCGTCAATTACAACTTCATGTTCAAGAACAGCCCTGATTATCAAGCCCTTTTCGGATTGAGGTTAGGTTATAGCCCCTTCAGCTACGACATCACCTATACCATCTCCAGTGCCAATTATCAGAACGTTTCCGGCCAAAGCTCCTACGCCTTGTGGGGTGAAGCAGGTATCGGCCTCAAGGTCAAGCTATGGGACCGCCTGTCGATGGGATGGATGGCACGCTACCACGGCATCTTCAACTACGGCAAGAGCGAGGACTCATCTCCCTGGTTTGTACCAGGTTACGGCCCGCGTACCGGATCCCTGGGCTTCTCGTTTAGCATATATTACACGCTTCCCATCCGCACCAAGGCCAAGCCAGCCATCAGCCCAGATGAGGCCATCACAACAAATAACCAGAACCCAAATCGGCTATGATCAAGAAGTCAACACGTATCAACCGTCCCAGTGCCCGCATTCCGCGACTTGTGCCGCCCGTCAGGCCTGACTGGTTCAAGCGCTTCAGGCAACTTGCGGCCCTTGCCGACAAACATTTCAAGATTAAATCTTGATACGGACTTCCCTACCTTTTTAAGGTGGAGAAATAATTTTATTGACAATTTTCATCGATTTTTGAAAAAAATTTTGTCAGTTCAAAAAAAGTTCGTAATATTGTACTCTGAAAAGCGGGAGAATTACGGCCTTTTGCTAGAAATCTCCTCATTTTCAACTATTTAATAGCAATAATATATGCCTTCCATTCTATTGAATGGCAGAGGTTAAACCCAATAGTAAAGAAACAACAAAACAAAAAATATTAATTAACATTATTACTAACATTTTAACTCATTTAATTATGAAGATTAAAAATTTACTCTTTTTTGCTGCTGCAGCTTCGCTGAGCTTCTCCGCTTTTGCCGATGACCTGGCAACTGGTGAATGGGCTTTCCTGCCCACTGGCGAACCCGCTGTTGTAGGTCAGACCACTCAGGACCACCTGTTCGTACGCGATTTGGACTACCAGGGAGCTGGTGTTGCTTCTGACAACCGGGTATCCTTCTTGCTGGGTACTCCCCAAACCGTTTGGGTATGGCTCGATGACGACGAGATTTATCTGAATGACAAGGTTCAGGCTCTGGAGCCCATGGCAATCAACAGCGCAGGTGACCTCTACAACGAGATTACTTACAACTCACTGCAGTGCGAACTTTATCTGCCCATGAGCATGGAAATGATCATGACCGAGAACGAGGATGGCGACGAGATCGCTTACTTGCAGGGTGACCGTATGCCCAACACCACTGACTTCTCCTTCTCTGAGAAGAGTGAGACCAAGGTGGTTGATGGCAAGGAGTACCGCGTATATGCTATCGTTCTTTCTAACACCAAGGCCTTTGGCAGCCACTTCTCTTCAAAGAATGCCAACGGTTACAAGAACAATGGTCCTCTGAAGAAGGATGACGCTCCTCTGTTCGGTATCTTCATCCAGAACAACAACCAGGATCAGGCCGAGGGTCGCGTTGACGATATGATCATCGCCAACACCGAGTTCGGTTTCCGTGAGGGTGTTGCTGCTGGTTGGGAGCCCAACGACTATCGCTTCATCTATGGCACTGGCGGTAACAACGAGAGCCAGCGCTTCCAGCTCTACAACCGCGTTGAGCTTTATGGCAGCAGCAGCGTAGTTGAGAACCTCGCTGAGAAGACCGTTAGCAGCGTGAAGTACATCAACGTTGCCGGTATGGAGAGCAATGTTCCCTTCGAGGGCGTTAACATCAAGGTGACCACCTACAACGATGGTACCACCAGCACCAGCAAGGTGATGAAGTAAGAAATTACTGACAACCCAATACAAAAACCGCAGGCTTAACCGCCCGCGGTTTTTTTTGCTTCCCTCTCCCCTGTGTTCAACGTGAGTTCGACGAATTTATAAACTATTATTCAGCACGTTAGCATCTCCCCCTCTAAGATTAGAGGGGGCTAGGGGGCGTTGATTTCACAAAAGACTATATTTGTCAAAGATTATCAACGCCCCCGCCCTACGGGCACCCCCTCTTATCTAAGAGGGGGAGTTGATTATCAGCACTTTGATTTTGTCAACCTCACGCAATCTGTATTTACACGGGGTGTTTTAGCCACGTGTTGTTGGCGACCGAGGGGTCTGGCGAGGGCTGCGGCTTTTCCAAGTCATCCATTACTGACAGGCCGATGGCACGTGTCATCAAGATGTCGTCATGCTTGCCTGGCCGTGCCGCATAACGGCCGTTGCGTTCCTCATAGTCGCGCATCTCGTTCACGGCCTCGATGTCCCGTTCCACATATGAGCCGAGCCTCAACGCCTTGATCAACGCGGCAATGGCCTTGTTCTTGGTCTTGGCATTGGTGTGAAAGCCCAACTTGCGAGGGGCACGTTGATACACATTATTATATATCCTGTGCACCGACTTCAGGATATAGTCACTCTCCCCTGCCCTCGCGGCCTCGTTAGTAAGCGTATTGCTCTCGACAACGAGCAACGCCTTGTTGTAAAGCACGGCAAGCTGCATTGCCTTCCAGGCCAGCAAGTCATGGTCGATGTGTCCGTGCCACTGGGCAACAATGGCTGGCTTGAGGGTACCGTCTCCCCTGCGCCACACGGCAATCACCGAGTAATCGCTACTGTCGGCCCTGCCACCCACGTCCACTACAACCATATACTTCGCCTTGACCGGTCCGTCGCACTGCGGCATCTCCCACACCTTGAGCAGGCCACGACTCGCCCTGATCAAGTGGATACCTCGCTTGGCCTCAATCCCGCTCAGTCCAGCACCTTGTATATCGCCCACCAATATGGGTTCCACCACGCAATTCTCCTCCAAGCGGTCCAGGTCTTCCCGCTCAAACGGATTTCCACCCGTCAACGAGAAAGCCTCGCTTGCACTGCCAGGATATTCGGCCATCATCAGTTCATGGGTACGGTATTCCCTGCGCTTGAAGTGATACCAGTTGATCTGCTCAAGCGTCAGTCCATCTTCCCACAACCTGTGCTCATACTCGTCCATCTCTTCCCACAGGGCGGCAGGGTCGTCAACCGCCTTGGCATAGATGTCGATTTCATACCATGGCACAAACACCTGCTCCTTATCGCTGCGCTCCATCTGGGCCCTGAGCCACTCATCATGAAAAAAGTCACCCACGCCATTGGCCGTGGACTCGAGCACAATGACCGTCTCGGGTTTGAGGACGATACTGCCACACACGCTGCGCATCAGGTCGTCGGGGTTGTGCATCGCACTCGCCTTCCAGAAGGCCACCTCGCTCAGATGTGCCATTGCGATGTCATAGCCGCGCACTGCATCCTCGCTACGGGCGCTACCGGTGATCACCAAGCACTCGCGCTGCTCAATCTGCTGCACGTTAGGCTGCCCCTCGAGTTTGGTGAAGCGCGGCATCTCCTCGTCATCGTCGAGGAGTTCGCGCGGATAGTGTCGCAACAACAGGTTATACATGTGCTTGATGCTCTTGCTCGTGACATGCAGGTGACCGCAGATCAAGCTATTCCATCCCGTGTGGCGCACCAGCTGCATCCACGCCATGTACATCTGTACCAGGGTTGAACCGCCCCACTGTCGGGCCTTGAGCAGAATCACCCTCACGGGGCGGCCCGCGGCCCGTTGCCCCTCCATAACGGCCAGCAAGCGTCGTTGGGGCCTGTTGAGGACAAAAGGCACATTGCGTCTTTTTATCTTGTCCTTGATGGTCACACACCGCACGCACCAGAACTCAAAATCCTCCACAATTCGCACCTTGTCGCGCGCCGTTGCATCCATGTACACATAGTCAGGATGCCGTTCCAGCACCGCACGGGGCACAAGGCAACCGCATGCCTCCACGCGTTCGCCCCAGCACCCCACGCCAGTCATCGGATCATAGCAATCCTGTTCCTGCTGTGCCAGCCGACGGCGGTTCTCGGCCAACACGGCATCAAGGGTTAACGCACTGTCATTCATGGCTTACTGCTATATATCAGGATAGGTAACAAAAGGGTGCCAGGCGTAGCCTGCCCAGTCATCGCAAAGGTTAAAGTGCGTGCTCGCACCACCATCGTTGCCGCCGCAAGGGGCTGGGAGGCTTCCCCGCTGACGACGATGGTACTCACATCGCAATTCTGTGAGAAAATGCCTCGCTGTCCTGTCACGTTAAGCGTCAAGTCCACCCCACTGCCGCTCACATGCCACACCACGCGCTTGACAGCACGCGCCATCAGCGGGTCAAGGGCAACAGGATGACTGCGCCACTCGACGGGTACCATTCTAGACGCTTGCTCCTGTTCCAAATCCAACACCGCACCGCGACGCGTCACGGCCACAGCATGCTGGGGATCACTCAACAGTTGCACCGCCTCTACACTACGCCGGCTCATCCTGCCACTCGGCATCATCACCACGGGATGCCCCTGCGACGGCAGCAACCACAATTCGCCATACTCATTACACCAAGCCAACTCCGTGCAGTCCACATTCCTCGCGCACACCTTCAACGCGGCTCCGCTCAAGCGGCACAAGTGCCCGTGACGCGACAGGAACCAGATGTCACGGTCACCCTCAACGGGCGACACTGCTGGGGCAATGACGGTACGGTCCACCAAGCGCGCCTCACCCAAGGTGCCCTTCACGCTACTCTGGGGAATAGCATAGATTCCATCATCAGTGAACACATACACAGGATAGCGCCCGAAGCCACCGGAATATAACGGTCGGGTCACAACGGCTAACGCCAAGGGGTGCGCACCCAGCACCTGTCGCCGATGCGCCTCGACCAAGGCATTGCCTGGCTCACTCACGACCACGGCGCCATCACTGGTGCAGCAGTACAAGCGTCCACCTGCCGAAGTGGAACACACGACATGGTTCACATCAGCCATCGTGCCCACGGCCGCACACTGTGCATTGGTCATCGTCAACGGCTGCAAGGGCGCAACGAAGTCGTTGCCACTCATCTGGGCAGCCGCCGGAGCAGTAGCAATCAGGTGCCACGGCGAGGAAGCCAACTGGTTAGCGATGGCACTGGCACTATGGCGGGAAAGGCCCATTTCGAGGATATACTCTCGCGGCCCGGTGGTACGGATCAGGCAACGGTAATCGAGTGAACGATTCGCGGTCAGCAGCGACGCCTCGTCGGTCACCAGCACATCGATGCGATCGACCAGCGGCAGCCATTCGGCGGATATGCCCTGGTTCACCGTAATACCGAGGGAATAATGGATAAACGGCAGGCGGGTGGCCTCGATGCCCGTAAAGCTGCTATTGGACGTGGTGACAGTCGCCTCGATGCGGTCGGCATTGGCAAGCGTAACGTCTCCCACACGGCAAGGATCACTCATCCACAGGTAAGTCCCGTCCTTGAGGCGCACAGCCCAGCGCACCAGCATGGGTGACGTGTGACGTCCTGCTGCCAAGGCATCGGCGCGAAGGGCGTTCCATGCCGCATTGAGCATCCTGGCAAGCGCCATCGTGTCGACGGTGGACAAGGGGGCGCGCCACTGGCTATAGGCTTCGTCAAATTCATAGGCTTCGATGTCGGCATAGGAGGTCGCGGCATTGGCAGTGAAACTCAACTGCGGAATAGCATCAGCCGGGTCAATCACCACCCACCCCGTCCCTGTCGAGAACAAGTAGGTGAAGCCGCTGTCCGCTACAATGACAATCACACTGCCAATGACATGGGCATTCACAATAGCGCCATCGACAGTTGCCACTGCTGTACCGTCGATTTTCACCACGGTATCCAGGCAGGTCACGTAATGCCCTCCCGTGATGAGCAACAGGCGTTCGCCCGGACCAATTTGTCCCGTTGCTGCGGGCATACCAGTCACTTGCAACGCATCTTCCTGTTCACGAACGTTAAGGGCAACGGCTGCCTCGCCACGCTGCGCCGCTTCGCCGTTGACGCGCTCAACAGCACCCCGGGGCACAACCGTTGCCTCTTTCATTGATTGATGTTTTTTCATGGTACTCATAAGTATTATATATTAATAATGTATTATCAGGGTACAAAGGTAGTAGGCAACCCATGAGCACCACAAGCACAAAAGGCAGGAGCCGACATCAGCTCCTGCCTTTTGTTGTTATATCAATCGTTAATTAGTCGGGCCAAGAACTACCCAGCAGGTAGTCAATCAGAGCCGTCACGTCAGCGATAGTGATATTACCATCGCGATTGCAGTCACAGTTGAACATATTGGCACCCGACATGTCTCCACCCAACAGCAGGTCAATCAAGGCGGTCACATCTGCGATGGTCACAGAGCCGTCATTGTTCACGTCACCACGTATGCCATCGCTCGGGACAACAAACGTGCTGCCATCAGTGTAGTACAACTTGTTGTTATTCCATCCGGGAGCGACATTTGTTGCATTGTCATTGGGGACAGTGAGACCCCATACAATTCTTTGAGTGGTCACCGAAGCCTGATTACCCATCGTGCTGCCATTGGTGTTATACCACACACCATCGCCGGCGGGATTGAGCGTGTCGTCAACATCGCGCAGAGGCTGACCGGGATAATCGGCAGTGCCATCCTTGTGCAGCACCATGTAGTTCTCGCCCCAGCCATAGCCGTAAAGGTTCATGACATAGACATTATCACCTTCCTGATGCATATAAACATCGACTACATCAGTCGCACCTGTCTGAACATTGGTGAACTCATGCTTGCCGTTGGGCTTAACCAACTGGGTATTACGATAGATCATCGACGACCAGCGCATAGTATCAGTAAACTCTTTAGTCACGCTGCCCTTGTAGGTGATGGTCGTTGTCTTAACATTCTTGTAATAATAAGCAAAGCCATCGGCAATTTCAATGGAACCATCGTCCAAGATAGTGCCGTGAATATCTTCCAAGTCGCGCTCGTTGTCAAGCACCCAAGCCTCGTTGACAATGTAGTAATTCAATGTACTATCCACAGTGATCGTGTAGATTCCCGAAGTGGTGGTTTTAGTGCCGCTGGTTGTGGCAAACGGCTCGTTATTGGCCTCGAGTGTCACCGTAGCTGCGTTATAATCCACCTTGATGGGCATAGCCACATCGTCAATCAGTCCACCATCGATGGTCAAGTAACCCGACTGGCCTTCATTGACGAGGGTAACCGTCCATCCACCGATGTTGAAGGGGTCACAGGGCTGGGCCTGATAGATGCCATTGGCAACACTCACCTTCTCGTAGGGATGAAGGAAACAGATCCTGCTACCCGTCATCAAGTTGGCACTCACACCTGCCATGGCGGTCAGGCACGCACTAACACACATTAATGCAATTATTCTCTTCATTTGCTTAAGTTATTTATTGTTTTTAGTCTTCTGATTTTTTACAACTTGCAAATTTACAAAAAAATAAGCCACACAAAGCAAATAATCTACATAAAAACATTTATTTACCTTTTTATACCAGCCATGACCACCTATTTTCAGTCAAAAAATCAGAAGTCCGTGGGGAGCAGCATGCCGTTGGCAACCTCGACAGCCTTGTCACGGCCCAGGCTCTGGGCAACCAGTGTCAATGCAAACGGTGCAGCTGCAGCGGGACCGTTACCCGTCACCACATGGCCATCGACGGCTACAGGCGCCTTATCCCAGGTAATACCCTCGAGCGCAGCCTCCATGCCGGGATAGCACACGGCACGACGACCCTGAAGCAGTCCCAGCGGTGCCAGAACCACTGATGGCGACGCGCAGATGGCTGCGATCTTACCACCACGATCGTCCTGATCAGCAAGTGCGTCACACAAAGCCTCATGAGCGGCCAGATTGGGGGCTCCGGGTACGCCACCGGGCAGCACCAGCCATTCAGCGTCACTGTAGTCATTGTCCTCGAACAGGCTGTCGGCCACCACCGTCACACCATGTGCTCCGGTCACCTCAGGGCCAGGATTGATCGACACCATCATCACGGGCATTCCTGCACGACGCATCACGTCCACACTCGTTAGGGCCTCGACTTCCTCAAAGCCATCGGCCAGAAAAATAAAACTTGTCTTCATCGTTGTTATTCTTTAATTGTTATTCGTTAGTTGTTATTTCTTTCGCGGCACTAAGTTAGGTATTTTAAAGGGAAAAAATGGCCATTTTGGGCCCTTTTTTCAAAAAAAACACGATTTTTTGAAAAAAAAGTGCGATTTTTTTTGGTAGTTCCAAAAATAGCAGTACCTTTGCAACGCTTTTGACAGCAACGGGCAGTTAGCGCAGTTGGTTCAGAGCATCTGCCTTACAAGCAGAGGGTCGGGGGTTCGAATCCCTCACTGCCCACCAACAAAGAAGTCCCGCACAAGTTTGTGCGGGATTTTTTTGTTATATATCGACCATCACCAGTTGACGTATGGGTACAAAAAAAGGGCAAGTGAGCTACAGCGCGCCGCTACAACCTCGTTACCCTTGCTTCGGTCAAGACCTGGGGGATTAGGAGGGAGCTGGCCGTGTAGGACTTACCCGGCTGCAAAGGTACTGCTTTTTCCTGAACTGACAAGGGTTTTTCAATAAATATTTATCTTTTTGGACGGAAGACAAGAAGGGCAAGAAAGACAATGTTTTTATTATCAACAAATTAAAATCATTGTCTTTCTTGTATTCTAACTATCATTGATGAGCCGAATAGTTCCTCAGTCGTTGTCATCGGTGGGCGCATGGTGGTCCAGGCGGTCCTCATAGAGGTAGTGCCGCGTCTCACGGGCAATCACGCCGCTCAACAGCAGCAGGGCTACAAGGTTAGGAATCGCCATGAGGGCATTCATGCAGTCGGCGGCATTCCACACGACATCCAGGCTGATGATACTGCCCACGAACACCATCGCCACAAACAGAATGCGGTAGCCCAGCATCCAGCGCCTGCCCTTGAGGTACTCGACTGCCCGCTCGCCATAGTAGCACCAGCCCAGGATGGTGGTGAAGGCAAATGTCAGTAAGCCGAAGGTCAGCAGCGGTGTCCCCACATAAGGGATTTTAGAGAAAGCCGCCTTGGTCAGAGCAGCGCCATCGGTACTGCTGATGTCAGGATAGGCAAGAATGGAGCTGACAATCACCAGACCAGTAAAGGCGCAGATGACCACCGTGTCCCAGAAAGTGCCCGTCGAGGAAACCAACGCCTGGCGCACCGGGTTGCGCGTCTGAGCAGCAGCGGCAACGATGGGCGCCGAGCCAAGGCCCGACTCGTTGCTGAACAGACCGCGTGCGATACCCATGCGCGCCGCGATGATAACCGTGGTGCCCACAAAGCCGCCACCGGCAGCCTGGGGTGTGAAAGCGGATTCACAGATGAGTTTGATAGCGGGCCAGACATACTGCCCGTTGACAATCAGGATATAGATGCAGCCCAGGACATAGAAGAAGGCCATAAAAGGCACCAACGCGCCACACACGCGGGCGATGCTCTTGATGCCGCCCAGCAGCACCAGGGCCGTCAAGAAGCAGACGGCTCCACCCGTGAGCCAGGCGGGAATGCCGTAGGACTCATGGGCGATGGTCGAGATGGCGTTGGCCTGCACCGTATTGCCGATGCCGAAGGAGGCCAATGCCGTGAACAGGGCAAACAGCACAGCGAGCCATTTCCACCCCAATCCGCGCTCGAGGGCATACATGGGACCTCCCAGCATGCGCCCGTCCTTGGCCTTGACTCGGTACTTGATGGCCAACAGGCCCTCGCTGTACTTGGTCGCTATGCCGAACACGCCCGAGAGCCAGCACCACAGCACGGCGCCAGGACCACCCAGGGCGACAGCCGTTGCCACGCCCACGATATTTCCCGTGCCGATGGTCGCCGCCAGTGCTGTGGCAAGTGCCCCGAACTGGGACACGTCACCCGTCGAACCCTTATCACGGCTGACGGACAAGCGGATGGCGGTCAACAGCTTGCGCTGTGGTACGCCCAGGCGGAAGGTGAGAAATACATGTGTTCCTAACAGCAATATAATCATGGGCCACCCCCACAGGTAGCCACTCATGGTCTCGAAAAAAGCACTCAGGTTCTCCATCATAGCGCAAATAGTATTAAGGTTGAAAGTGCAAAGATAATGAAAAGTATTAACTTTCTGGCCTATCGTTTGTGGTTTTTGGTTGCAGATTGACAGATTTTATATTAAATTTGCAGCGTAACCAACAATGCTTATTCACTTACATTATTAATAATAATCATTTACCATTATGAAGAAATTATCACTACTTCTCTTGTGTATTGCCGTCGCAGTCTGCGCATCAGCAGGTGTGAATTTGAGGGGCAACGCCTATCGCCCCCTGGAAAAGCCGTCGCATGCCGCGACGATGAAAGCGCCCTCCCATGTTGACATCATCACCGAACAGCCCGAAGGCACCGTCGTGACCTATCAGCGCGAAGGCGAGTTTATGTATGTCAGCCTGTACGGCTATTTCTCTGAGGCCCAGACGGGTCGCGTGAAAGTCGTTTATGCCGACGACGGCAAGACAGTTTACATCAAGGATCCTCTGTGCTATGGCGAGGGCGTCGGCGCATGGGTTTATGGACAACTGAGTGACGACGGAACCACCATCAGCGTGCCACTGGGACAATATGTCTCCTACAATGAGGAGTACAGTTACGGTTTGGTGCTTGCTTGGGGCTCGACGATGGCTGTTGACTTGGGTGAAGGCTTCTACTGGGTTGAGTTCTTCGCCGATGAAAGCGTTACCGAGGTGACTTACGCCGTCGATCCGGCCAGCGGAACCATCTCCCTGCTGGGCAGTGAGGGCAATGCCAGCAACCCCGAACCTTACTGCTACGAGGCCACAGGTCTTGCCGGCATCTGGGACGATGACGCTTCGGTGGCTACCGTCGAATGGGGCTCGACATGGAGCGTACTCAGCGACGCTGTTCCCGCCGTTCCCGCCAACCCCGAGGTGACCGACTTCTTCGACTGCGGCTCTGAGGAAGGCTACACACGCCTTGACTTCAACATCAATCTGGTGGATGTTGACGGCAATCCCCTGGATCCCGACTGCTTGACTTACAGCATCTTCACCGACGATGACCAGCTGTTTACCTTCGACTACGCAACCTATGGCCCGAACAACGGCTTCGACACCGACATGACTGAGATTCCCTACGGCTACAGCGGTTATGACTTCTACCTGCGCCGCGTTTACTTCTACCGTACCAACGTGGGTGACAATCCCTTCTTCAATTGGCGCATCGGTATCCAGCTCAACTACACCGTTGACGGCATCAGCAACAAGTCTGAAATCGTTTACTTCAATGTCTATCCCCACAGCGCCATCAACGAGGTGGGCAACGACAAGACCGTCACGGGCGTACGCTACTACAACGCTGCCGGCCAGCAGATGGCCCAGCCTAACGGTCTGACCATCCAGGTGACCACCTACAGCGACGGCACCACTGCCACCACCAAGGTCATCAAGTAAACATCCACAATCTCCACCATTCAATAGAGGCGCGGCCACACAAGGCCACGCCTCTTTTTATTATTTAACGTGAGCTCTATGAAAATAAACTGCTGATACTCAGTTGAGGGTGTGTCATAATTCATTTGTCGCAAATTGAATCGCGCTTCGCGCGAGAACCTTTAGCTCGGCGAAGCCAAATTAAGCAAAATTATTAATAAAAT
>CACYQB010000006.1 GCA_902776435.1 uncultured Bacteroidales bacterium
ATTTGTCGCAAATTGAATCGCGCTTCGCGCGAGAACCTTTAGCTCGGCGAAGCCAAATTAAGCAAAATTATTAATAAAATTAAAATAAAAATTTAATTTTTTTAATTTTAATACTAAATTTTGTTTAATTTCTCGGCCGTTAGGCCGATTAAAACCCAGAGGCCTATTATGACACAGCTTCCCGGGGGGCGTCGATACCGCCTAGGGCATGCAGCATTGCAGTAGCATCAACGCCCCTGCCCTTCGGGCACCCCCTCTAGTCTTAGAGGGGGAGTTGCAACGCACTGATTCTTCGCGAACAATTTCATTGAGTTCACTTTTCGTATTATTCAAGTAATTAAAAAATCCCGCCTGGCCCTTCACGGGTGAGGCGGGTTCACATTGATAGGAAAAATTGATTCTAATCTAGATGATGGTAATTAGACGTTTATCAGATTATTTTTCTTTAATGATCAAGTTCATATTAGAAAGTGAACTGAACGCGGGCTTGAGCCACGTGGAAGTTCTTGTCGTTAGCCAGGAAGGGCTTGTCAAGCTTGTGCCAAGTGTAGTCAACCATGCACAGCACATAGCGGTTGAACGCGTAGTTCAGACCTAAGGTCACGCTGTGGATGTCACCACCACCAACGCTGGTAGCGCCAGTACCGGGCCAATCCTCCATGTAACCGTTGGCATAGAAGTGACCACGACCGGGGTTGTAGTACTCACCGTCGGTGAGGTTGTTCAAGCCAGTGTAGTTGTAGCGAGCCACAATTTCGAGGGACTTGCCATCGAGACCACCCAGCAGGCCTTCCTGCTTGTTGTACTTGTAGCCATTGCCCAGAAGCTGAACGCCAGCCTCTACATAGCCACCGATGAAGTTATTGTTTTTCAGCTTGTTGGCATTCTCCCACCAATCGATGTCGCCCCAACCGTCGATGTTGTTCTGGGCATCGATAAAGAGTGAGTAGCTGTCACGCTTCTTGGTCACATGCTTGTAGAAGAACTCACCACGGGCAAAGAACTTGTCGTTCTGATAGAGAGCCTCAGCGCCCACGTTAACCACGTTGTTAGCCCAATCGAGATCGGCGCTTACAAACTGCTCATCCTCGTCAACCAGGGTCTCCAGAGTCTGACCCAGGTGCAGCGATTTCTTGAGCACGTTGTTGTAAACCTCACCACCACCCAGATGGGCAAAGCGTCCGCTCACGCCCACGTGAAGGGTCTGAAAATCATCACTGATGGGACGGAACAAGTAGCGGCCGGCTACGGTGACACCGTTGAAGCCAGCATCAATCTTGTTATACTGGTTCTCGGTGAACACACCCTGATAAGCCATAAAGTGGTCAGTGTTATACTTGTAGCTGATACCCAGCTCACGGCCCTCACCCAGTGCATAGGATGAACCGGGACGGCTGATGAAGTGGTAGCTACCCAGCGAGGTGTTGCGGGCCATCGAACCAGCAGGGTCGTTGTAGTAACCCACCTTCACGGCATGGGTGTTGTCGTTGTTGTCCAGGTGGCTGTACTGCAGGAAGATGTTCTTCTGTGAGAACTTACCACCGCCAAAACCGAAGTCGGCATAGAAATACCAGTCCTTGTAGGTCATCGAGGTGCGGATACGGGCATCGGTAATCGAAGCGCCGCTCTGCAGGGGAGTGAAATCGCTGTGATAATATGCGGCGTCGGCCATCATGCGGGCACCCACGGTGAACTTCACTTGCTTCTCAGCGTTCTCGAGCTCCAGAGTGGGATCGGTATCGAAATCCTGAGCTGCAGCTGTCAGAGCAAAGACTGCCAAAAGAGGCATCAAAATATATTTTTTCATATTATATAATGTCGATTTAATGTTGTTAATGTTATTACACCAGTCGTGGATTAGTAACCCAGACGCTCGAGAGTAGCAACGGCATCGGGAACGACGACGTTAGCCTGTGAGTTGTCATACTTCTGTCCTGCGTGGAAGGGATTGGGCAGTTGGGCATTGCCACGGAAACCGTTCTCGATCATGTAGCGAAGCGACATCTCGGTGCGGTTGGTGAAGAAACCGTCCATATACACGGGAACGCTGCTGGGATAGCTGGTGGTGCAATAGGGAGTGGCAGGAATCTCAAGACGGAGCAAATCGTCAAACTCGGTTTCCCAGCCGTAGTTGTAGTAGCCCATGTACTTGCACATCTGTGCCCAGCTGTCGAAGCTGTAGGGGTGGTTGATCATACCGGCACGGCGAATCATGTAAGCCTGCCAGGGAGCATTCATCTCGGGATAGTTGTTGGGAGCGCCACTGATGGCCGGACCGATGATGTGAGCGCCATTGTCCTGAGCCCACTTGATAAAGGCGGCATAGCCGGTGGGGGTGTCATAGGCGATATCGGTAGCATAAGCGGGCTCGCTGATCCACAACAGGTAGCACATGGGGATGCGACCCTTGAAGACGTCGTTGGCACGACGCAATGCGTCAAACGAGAAGGTCTGCAGGATGACACGGCCACGGGTGTTACCCACGTTGACCTTGCCGTTCTTGTAGAAGGTCTGATCGCCAGGATCATTGGTGATGATGTTCCAGCCCTGCTCGGCCAGCACGTCATACACACGCTGCTCCATGTTGCCAGGATTCAGCCAGCTCTCCTTGAACTCGACATAGATGCCGGGGCGGTTGCCGGTGTCCTCGGGATCGGCCTCGTAAGCATTGGCGAAGTCGTACTCGATGAAGTCCATATACTTGGCGTTATACTGACCTTTCTCCTTGATCTTGTTGTAGATCTGCTCCAGAGTCATGCCACGGTACTCGTCCTTTACCTTATAGGTGAGCACACGGCGACCTTCGGCATCGCGCAGCAGGCGCTTGCCCTGTGCATAGGCGATCTGGTCCTGGATAGCGCTGATGTAGAGACCATTGCTATAGACGATCTTACCGTTCTCAAAGCGGCCGTTCTCGGTAGCAGTGAAGGAAGGACGGGCCTGCTCCAGCGAGCTCTCGTTGAACCAGCTACCGGCGTCAAGCATGAGCAGCTCGGCATAGTAGTAGCTCAGGGTATAGAACGGGCGGAAGGCGGCCATGTCACGGCCGTACTGTGCCTCAGCGTCAGCACGCGAGAAGCCCAGGCTCATGTAGAAGTCAACACGGCTGGCAGGAACGTTCTCGCTGAAGACGTTCTCGATGTTAGTGGTGCGCTTCAGGTTCTCATCGTGGTTTGCAAGCACGATACCGTCCTTAGTGCACTGCACGTCACTCTCCAGATAGTCGGCACCCATTTCACGGGCCCAACGCCATGATGCCTCGGTCTCCTCGGGAGCCCAAAAGGTGGAGCCACGGTGGGCAATAACAGCATACAAGGGTACATAGTCACGCACCTTGGCCAGCTCGTTGTTCAGTACCTGAACTTCCACACGCTTGGCATCATGCTTCTCATTGGTGAACTGCTGTTCATCCTCACATGAGGTGAAGGTTGCGAGCACAACGGCGCTCAACAAACCTACTCTAACGAGATTTTTAAACATAAGTAAAAAGTTTTTTAATGAATAATATTATAGTACTTTGTAATTTGATTATTTCTTTTCAATGTTCTCGCCCTTGCGGTCGGCAACGAGATACTGCTCCTCCTTGTAGGTCAGGGCCATGAAGAAGATGGCACCCAAGCAGCCCACGATGAGCAGGATGAACGGCATATCCCAACCGCCTGTGCTCTCGGCCACATAACCGAGGACTGAATTGGCAAGAATAGCGGTACCCAGCACATAGCCCATAAAGCCCGTCAGACCGGCAGCGGTGCCGGCGGCATTCTTCGGAGCCAGGTCAAGGGCCTGCACACCGATGAGCATCACGGGACCGTAGATGAGGAAGCCGATGGCGATCAAGCAACCGATCACCACGCTCAAGTTGGTCATATTCTGCCAGTAGATGACGATGGCCACAATAATCAGCGCCATGAAAATCATCGTCGGCAGCGCACGGCGGCCATTGAAGACCTTGTCGCTCAACCAGCCACAGAAGATGGTGCCGGGAATAGCGGCAATCTCATAGGCGAAGTAAGCCCAACCTGCATTCTTGATGTCCACGCCCTGCTCGCTCAGGATGGTGGGAGCCCAGTCCAGACAACCGTAGCGCACCATGTAAATAAAGGAGTTGGCCAGCGCGATGTACCACAAGAACTTGTTGCTGAGAACGGTCTTGAAAATTTCCTTCACGCTCAGCGACTGCTCACTCTTCTTCTCGTCGTAGTTCTTGGAAGCGCTACCGCTCCACTTCTCGATTGAGGGCAGGCCACAGGATTGGGGCGTGTCACGGATGAGAATGTAAGCGATAATCGCAATCAGGATAGCCACTGCGGCGGGGAAGGCATAGGTACCGATCAGGAAGTACATCTTGGTGTCTGCACCATAGAACCATGAGCCGAACCACATCGCGCCATAGGCAGCCATGGGGCCGACAAGAGCACCACCCACGTTGTGGGCGCAGTTCCACACGCTCATCCAGGTGCCACGCTCCTTAATGGAGAACCAGCGCGTCATCACACGTCCGCACGGAGGCCAGCCCATTCCCTGGAACCAACCCACGAGGAAGTTGAACGCACCCATCAGGAAGACGGCGAGACCGCGACGCTCAGGGTGACCGATCGGGTCAAGCATCGTGATGGGAACCATCATGAACAGCATGGCGATGGCCGACAGGATCAAGCCCAGAGGCAGGAAGCGGCGCGCATTGCTGCGGTCGCTGATGCTGGCCATGACAAACTTAGAGAAGCCATAGGCCACGGCATTCATCGCCAAGGCGGTGCCCAGCATACCCTTGGTGAAGCCGAAAGGCTCGAGCATGGGAATCGCCATGGAGAAATTCTTTCTCACCAGGTAGAAACCGGCATAGCCGATGAAGATGCCGATAAAGACTTGCCAACGCAGTCGTTTATACTTGGCATCGGCCTCGGGACCGGTCTGTTCCGGCTTATAGGCCGGGGGAGCTAAAAAACTTGCCATAATTTTTTAGAAGTTTTAAGTTGTTAGTTGTAAGTATAATATGTATTGTTTGATTTCTTGGATTGTCATCAGAGGCCGTTGGCACGACGGGTTGCATCGACATCGAGGGCATCGGCGAGGACGCTGATGGGATTCTCGACAGGCAGGCCGGTGGACATCTCAATCTGCCACTTGCAGGTCTCGCAGTCGGTAGCGACAGCTTCAACCTTAGCATCAGCGATGTTCTTGAACAGAGTAGCGCCGATGGCCTGTGAGCGCTCGTAATTCTCCCTCTTGAAGCCATAGGTACCCGAGATGCCGCAGCACTCCTGGTCCAGCACCTGCAGGTCCAAGCCCGGAATCATGCGCATCATCTCGATGCTGAACAATTGCCAGCCCATGCGCTGCATGTGGCATGCAGTGTGATAGGCGATGCGGCGCTTGTAGTCTTGCTTGAAGACCAGCTTGATTTTCTCATCATCCACAAGTCGATAGATGAAACGTGTGGCGAGCATGATGCTGTCGCGCACATCGCTGGTATCCACACCTAACATCGAGGGATACTCGTCACGCAGGTTGAAGGTGCAACTCGAGCTGGTGGTGAGCACCGTGCGGTGGTCCATGTTCACGGCCTGGCGCAGGCTGGCTGCATTGACACGCGCCTGACGCTTGGCCTGCTTATATAAGCCGTTGGCAATCAGGGCAACACCGCAGCACTGTTCCTTGTCAAGCAGGTTCACGCCATATCCCACAGCATTGAGCAGTTTCACGAGATCCTGGCCCAACTTGGGAAAGTTGTAGTTCACATAGCAGCCATGGAAGTAACTCACCTGATTGGCGTATGCAGCCTGGTGCTCGGCGGCATGGCGCTTAAACCAAGTCTCAAATTTCATGCGGCTATAGGCGGGGAACGTGCGGTGTTTGTCGATAGCCATTACGCTATGCATGACCATTTTGGTGGGCTTGAGGCCGAGGGTGACGTTAGCCACGGGAGCCACCAGATTGGCCACCGTGCCTAACAAATCAGTGTTGGCAAGCATGGTGTCACGCAGGCTGGCGCGCTTACCCTCGCCTGCCCTCATGCGGGCATGCTGGATAATGTCGGCAATGTGGACTCCGCTGGGACAAGCCACCTCACAACGCTTGCAATTCAAGCACAGCTTCAGCATCTTGTCATAGTAGGCGGGATCCTTCAAGCGGTAGCGCTCACCGTCGGGACCGGCCTGCTTGGGACCGGGATAGTCGGTAGTCACAGCGGCAACGGGGCAGACGGTGGTGCAGATAGAGCACTTGGTGCACTGCTCAAAGTTGTTCTCGCTGAGGTTGCATATTTGCATTCGTTCAGCCATAATATCCCTTTAAAAAATCATCAATCAAATCGTTATCTATCTATATCAATATCTCTTGTCGAAGAAGCCCTTACTTTTCTACACTTCCCGGCTTCTGACACAAAGAGTCTATTTATCATTTTATGACTGGGCGGCAAGGATGGACTGGGCAGCAGCGAGCGCCGACAGCAGGGACACACCGGTGCCGTCACCCATCTTGATGGCATCATGTCCGCTCAGGACCGAGCCGATGGCACGGAGGTTCTGAATCGTCTTGCCCTCTTTGAGGCAGCGCAGGTCGTTGTCGGTCTTGACACCGAAGCGGGAATAAGCCTGCGGCTCAAGAATTCCGAAGCGGGTCCACTTCTCGCGGTCGGCATCGGCATCCACATCGAGGCCCAGGATGGGTTCATACACGCGTTCATAGTCAGCGACTAGGCCGCGGCTGATAAACGAGCCCGTGGCAAGTATAAACTGGTCTGCCTTGAGGGGCATGTCACCCAACTTGGCCGTCGTGACGCTGGTCACGCGGTCGCCGTCGAGCGTTGCGCTCACGACGGTGTCACCCATGAGGTAATTGCCGCCCAGCATCTGGAAATAGTGGCGCAGCAGGGTTTGCATGCGGTTGCCAGACACTGAGGGCGGCAGCGTGGCGACCAGTCGCAATGGCTTGTTCACCATCGACTGCAGGGCATGGATATGATCCTCGTCACCCAGTACACTCGGCAGCAGCACCATCTCGGCTTCTCCTGCCAGTTGGTTAATCTGGTCGGCTATGCGTTGCAACGCGCTGTTACTACCCAGGCGCTTGGCAAGACTGCTGGCGCGCATCTCGCTGGGGCTGCGGCGCAGGGCGGTAATATCATCGGTCGTGAATTCCAACCGATCGACCTCAAAGCCCATATCCTTCAAGCCGTCGGCCAGCATGCCATTGGGCTCATCAAAGAAACCCTTGATGCACATGAGCGCCAGGCGCTTGCACGGCAGTTGCTTCAAGTCGTCGATGTGTACATGGCTCTTCAATGTCAGCCAAGCAGGCTTGGCCACGCCCATCGGAGTGACACGCCAGTGGTTAGCGGCAGCCGTTCCTTCCATCTGGATTCCGGCATCGTCCAGCAGGGTCTTAGCCTGGTCGGCGAGCAAAGCGATACGGTCAGCACCTATTTTGCGGTAAGGGTGCTCCTCGGACAGCGAAGCGATGGCTTCAATCGGGGAAACAACGGCTTTTCCGTCAAGATAGCCCAGCAATTCCATTGAGCCGCCGTTAAAAAGCAACGTGCTCTGACCTGTTGCGACGATAGTCACACGCTGGCCACGCTTGGCCAGTGCGATGCCGCAGACGAGGCCACTCAGGCCTCCACCCATAATCACTGTGTTCATCTTCATTGCACGTCCTCCTTTCCTGTCCTGTCAACAACTTGATCCAGTCCACACAGGCCCTCGTAGATGGCGGCAGTCAACTGCGCTTCACGCAGGGTGTCGCCCCAGGCCACGGGCCTCATGCCCTTCCAGCGCTCGTCAAGGAAGGCGGCAAGGTCGGCTTGGGCGCCCTTCACATCATGCCTGAACTCGCCCATCAGCGACGCGGCACGGCAGGAACAAAGTTTTCCCTGGCAGGTGCCCATGCCCACACGCGTGCGGCGGCGCAGGTTCACCAGATTATGAACATGCAACTGGTGGACTGCATACTTGATCTCACCCACGGTAACGCCCTCGCACTCGCACACAAGGGCGTTGTCGATATCGTTTTCCTTCTCGATGCGGGCGGCCAATGAGCCATGACGGCCGATGGCCGCGCGCTGACCGAAACTGTAGCGCTTGGACATGTCACGCTGGTCAAGGGTGTCGTCCTCCGAGCCGGGAAGCGGCTGCGTAGCGGTGACACAAGGTGCGGTGTTGCCCAACTTGGCGCACACGGCATTGGTGGCAATCTCGCCCATCAGGCGGTAAGTCATCATCTTGCCACCCGTGATAGTGATGAAGCCCTCCAGACCATCGCGCTTGGCGTGGTCCAGACACACGATACCACGGCTGATGCTGCGGCCGCTCGGGTCATCATCGCTGGCTACCAAGGGACGCACACCGGCATAGGCACGGATAATCCTGGTTGTTGCCAGCGACGGGGCGATCTTGACACCCTCCTTGAGCAACACATCCACTTCCTCGCGGGTCACGCGCATGTCATCGACGGTCTCGATAGGGATGCGGTCGCTCGTGGTACCGATCACGCACACGGTGTCGTCGGGCACTAGGATGTCGGCGTTAGCCGGCTTGCGGCAGCGGTTGATGACCATGTTGTTCACGCGGTGGCCGAAGATGAGCAACGCACCACGGGCGGGGAACATCGAGATCTTGGCACCTGCCATTTCGGCGATGCGCTGGCCCCAGATGCCACAGGCATTGACCACAACGCGGCCTCTCACCTCGACATGCTCGCCAGTGAGTTTATTGAGCAACTTCACACCCTCGATGCGGTTCTGGTTGACAATCATACCCTCTACTTCGTGGTAATTAAGGGTGTCTGCGCCATGCAGGCGGGCATCAAGCAGGTTGGCGACCGTCAAGCGGAAGGGGTCAATCGAAGCGTCGGGAACCCGTACGGCACCGATGAGTTCAGGGTTGACAGCGGGCTCGATGCGGCGAGCCTCCTCGGGGTCGATGATGTCGGCACGGATGCCGGCGCGCTCACAAGCGTCCACAAAGGTGCGCTGGTAACCCAGGTCATCCTCGGGCAATGTAATGAACAGGCCGTCAGTTTCCTCAACACAGTGACGTGCGATGCGGCGCAAGATCATGTTCTCGCTGATGCATTCGCTGGCGCTCTCACCATCGGTCACAGCATAGCGCGCGCCGCTGTGCATCAGGCCATGATTGCGGCCCGTGGCGCCCGTGCTGTAATCGTTTCGCTCGACCAGCAGCACCTTGAGTCCGCGCAGGGCACAATCACGCGCAGTGCCGGCACCAGTAGCGCCGCCGCCGATGATGATCACGTCGTATTCGTTTTTATAAATATTGTCTGTTACCATAAATGAAGTTTTTAAGGTAGCAAAACCAATTGACTCAATTAGTTTCGGTGCAAAGTTACAAACGCTTTTTGATTTGGCCAAATGATTTCGTATAAATTTTTAATTATTGGTAGTAGAATTTAATTTAAATGGCTATATATCAGCTATTTTTATTTATGCAGGAATTTGATTTTAATTAGAAACAATAGTTTCGTTTTGTATTTAATTGGATTTCGTTTTAAAGCAAAAACGAAACTAAACTACATACATTCTGACTTATTTTTTGTTTCTTTTTGATGAATTTCGAAAGATTTTTGTCTTTTTCTTTGGCGCGTATTTGAGTTTTGATTACTTTTGCCGCATCAAAACGAAACCATTTATAGTTCTATCTGGTATGACAAAGGAAGAACGCCACGAGATGATCATGGAAGCGCTGATCAAGCATGGATCGGTGCTTGTGTCAGATTTGGTGTCGATGCTCAACGTGAGCGCCGTAACGGTCCGCAAAGACCTTACCGATCTGGAAAAGAGCGACAAACTGTACCGCAGCCACGGCAAGGCGGTACTGGTCAACCCTTACATCAACAACCGCTCGGTGAACGAGAAAGAGAAACTTGCCGCCGACGAGAAACACGCCATCGGGCGAGAGGCCGCAAGGCTCATCACCCGCAACGACAGCATTGCCATCGCATCAGGCACGACAGTCCACGCCCTGGCACGCAACATCCAGCCCATCCACAAGTTGACGGTGGTCTCCGCATCCCTTGCAGTGAGCAACATCCTGACGCAACACGATAACATTGACATCATTCAATTGGGCGGCATGCTCAGGCACAGCAGCCTGTCAGTGGTAGGTGAATATGCAGCAAGGATTTTGGAACTCTGTTCGTTCAGCAAGCTCTTCCTGGGTGTCGATGGCATAGATATGGATTATGGAATCACGACGACCGAAATCCGCGAGGCTACTCTCAACCAGAAAATGATTGCCGCCGCCCAGAAGACGATTGTCCTGGCCGACAGCAGTAAATTCGGGCGCCGCGGCTTCGCTAAGATTGCCGACATCGACACCGTGGACATCATCATCACCGACGCCGGCATATCCCCTAAGGTCATACAAAAAGTTGAGGATTTAGGTATCGAACTCATCATCGCCCAATAACACCCAGCACCTCAACAAATCGGTGTAAATCAAGGGACTCGGTCGGCGAAGGATTTGTTGCTCCACACAATGAGGTTGCCGCTAATCGTGTCGGCCGTGATGGTCATCACGCCCAGGTCGGTGCGAGGTTGCATCATGGCACGGGTGGCACTGTCACCCAGCACCATGCAGGCGGTTGCCCAGGCGTCGGCGGTCATGCAGTCAGGGGCAATGACGGTGACACTCAACAGCGTCCCTACCCTGCTGTCACCCGTGTGCGGGTCAATAATATGTGAGATTTTATTTCCTCCCTGCTCGCGCCACTTGCGATAATTGCCGCTGGTGGCAACGGCGCCACTATCGAGCGCCAGGGTCAGCGCGCTGTCATGAGAGACTTCGTCGGTCTCGCTCTTGGGCATATCGACCGACACTTGCCATGCTGTGCCGCGCTTGTTCACGCCGCGGGCCACCACCTCGCCGCCAATTTCGACAAGCCAGTTACGGGCGCCGTTACGGGTGAGCATACGCCCGATTTCGTCACAGGCGAGCCCCTTGGCAATGGAACTGAAATCCAGCATCAGCCGCGCATCACGCTTGACAAGCGTGTCGCCACTGAGCGACACCTTATCCATCCCGACAAACGCAAGAATGCTGTCAAGTTGGGCACGGGTAGGCAGATTGCCGTTCTTGTAACCGAAGCCCCAAGCGTTCACCAGCGGCATCACCGTGGGGTCAAACGCTCCCCCACTCTCCTGGTTAATCAGCACCGATGCCTCCATCAGACGCTTAATATAGGCATCCACGCGGGTAGATGTGTTCTCGTTGAGCGACGAGATGAGCGACGCCTTGTTATAGGGCGACACGCTCATGTCCATCCTGTTGAATATGAGTTGGATGCTGTCACCCAGGTCGTGAGCGGCTTCATAGGTGATGTGGTACTCCGTGGTCCACACCACACCCTCGTTGGTAAAAAAACGTTTACGGCCGCGAGCGACGAACATCATCACAATCGCGACCGCCAGAGCCACTAACACAAAGGCATATCGTTTCGTCATACTCAAAGACGCTTCACCTCCCTTTAAAATAAAAATACCTAAAGCCTAAAACCTAAAACCTAAAGCCTACCTAATGAACCACGTCACATTGAAATACCAGGTACGGTTCTTGGCCACATTATCGTCAAGGACCTTGGTGTGGAACGACTGGCCAATGCTGAAGTTATAGCCACCCCTGATCTGGACGCGCTCCATCAACTCTACACCCAGACCCATGTCCAGATAGACGTTGACGGGGGGATAGCTGTTGAGCGACTTGTGATTTCCATAAGCAAGGAAGGAAAACTGAGGACCTACATAGGCCATCGGCATAATCGTGGTTTCCAAGCCTTCCAGACGGCGCCACTTGAGCTTGAGGTGAAGGGGGACATCGATATAATGCATTGACACGGTCTCGTTACCGTAACCCTCAGACGACCACACCGTGCGCTCGCCATAATTGACCTTGCCCTGCTTGAGCGAATAGAGCACCGAACCGTCAACGCCGAAACCCACGCCGCTGAAGTTCATTTCGCCCGTCACACCCAACTGCGGACCCCACATGGTCTTGCTGGGCACGATGTCGCTCTGCTTGAAGTGGACACTATTGATGTTGGCACCGGCCGTGATGCCCCAGCGGGATGCCGTCTGAGCAAACGCGGTTGCGGTAGTGAGCACACAAACCGCTATCAGTAAGGATATCTTTTTCATTGATCTTATTATCTAATTTGAAGTATGATGCCGCAAAATTACAAATAATTTCTGACATCGCCCGTGTTTAACCGTCCCTAAAACATCACTGCCGCGCTGAGCGTCCAGTAACGGTCCTTGCCGTTCACCTTGTCACCATCGTAGTCGCTGCCGACATATTGCATCGCCTTAGACAGGCCGATGCCGTAGGTCGCCGTCAAGCGCAGGCGATTGAACAGATCCACACCGGCACCCACATCCCACGACATGTAGGTCTTCTTGTTTTTATAGTTGGTGGGCGCATTCTCGCTGAACAGTATCGAGAAGCAGGGGCCAGTGAACACCAATGGGGCAAACACCCTTTCCACCTTGGGCAAGGACAACCTGTAACGGGCATAAACGGGAATATCAAGGTAATCGCGCTTATACACCCGCTCGCGGTCGCTCAGGCGGTTGTTGCGGTGGGTGTACATGGCCGACACCTCGGCTCCGAGTCCCACAACAGGGATGTTGAGGTCGAGCAGCAAGCCGCCACACCAGCCCACGCGGTTGTCGCTGTTGATGATGTCACGATCAAATCGCATCTTGCTCAGGCTGAGACCGCCACGCACGCCTAACCTCACTTGAGCCTCCATGGGCTGGAAGGTGAACACCGCCATGACAACGGCCAACAATAAATATAGAATTGATCTTTTCATAAAAAACGTTCTATCAAGAATTGTGTTACTAGCGCCCAAAACTACAATTATTTTTTCATTCTCCTGCCAGAATTAAAAACATTTTTAGACTTTTGACATCCGTTAGAACTGGGAATACAGGAACGGCTGAACCGTAGCGCTTGCAAATTGCAGTACCAACTGGATGAGCAGGATGAAGATGATGAGTTTCACGACCCAGGGCGCAGCAATGAACTTGTCACGCATCTTGTCCCATATCCTGGTGGGCACGAAGTGGAGGCCATAGATGATGGTCAGCATGATGCACCACGTCATGCGACGCTCCAGGAACACGGGCAGATAAGCCCATTCGAAGTCGGTGAAAATGCCGCTGATCACCTGACCAGCCACATGGAATGTGCTGGCACGGAAGAACACCCACAACAGCGCCACAAGGCTGAATGTCATCAGCCAGGACACAAAGCGGGTGAATGGCGTGCTCTCAATCCTGTCAAGCCACGGCTTGCTCAACTTGTGGATACACAGGGCAATGCCATGCCCCGCTCCCCACACGACAAAGGTCCACGCCGCGCCGTGCCACAAGCCACCCAGCAACATGGTCACCATCAGGTTGAAATACCGGCGAGCCTCGCCCTTGCGGTTACCGCCTAGCGGGATATACACATAGTCGCGCAACCAGGTGGACAGTGTGATGTGCCAGCGGCGCCAGAACTCGGTCACGTTCAATGAACGGTAAGGATAATTGAAGTTGATGCCCAGATTGAAGCCCATGATGCTGCCCAGGCCGATTGCCATATCGCTATAGCCCGAGAAGTCACAATAGATCTGCATCGTGTAGCCCAGCACCGCCATGAGCAACTCAAAGCCCGTGTAACCCGCCGGATTGCCAAAGGCGATGTCGTTATACTGCGCGATATAGTCGGCAAAGACCGCCTTCTTCAATATACCCAACATCACCAGCCACAAGCCCCCATAAATCATCTCGCGCGTGGCAGGCTTGTTATCCTGCAACTGCGGCATGAATTCGCTGGCGCGCACGATGGGGCCGGCCACCAGACAGGGGAAATAGGACAGGAAGAAGAGGTAATCGATATAGTCATCGGTGGGCTGGATTTTGCCCTTATACACATCCACCACATAACTGATGGTGCGGAAGGTATAGAACGAGATGCCCACGGGCAAGATCAGGTCCAACGGCTGGAAATTGCCGCCGATGAGCGCTTCGAGATTGAACATCACGAAGTTGCTGTACTTGAAGAACAACAACACGCTCAATGACAGCACCAGCGACACCGTGAGGGCTATGCGCCGCTCCATGCGGTTCTTGCTGGACTCAATAAACTGCGCCACCCACCAGTCGATAAACGAGGTGGCAACCAGCAACAGGAAAAACCACCCGCTCGACTTGTAGAAGAAAAACAGGCTGAACGCGATGACAAAGGCCATCATCTTGGTCCTCTTGGACTTGATGAGGGCATAGATAGGCAGGAAGATGAGAAAGAGCACCCAGAACAAGGTGCTGGTGAACAGCATGGGCTCGTCGCGGTTGAACGTCAACAGCGACAGCAACTGTGTCATATCTATCGAACTCAATATCATGGCATTAAACTGGAGGCTGATAAACCACGATGCGGGTAGCGCGGCTGATGCCTTCTCCCGGATAGTCAAGTCGAATGGGATAGGCCCCACTGGTTTTCATCCACTTGATGACGCGGTCCATCCATTTGTGGGCCGATGCTCGCGTGGGATGCGCACCGTCGCGGCTGCGTGTAAACTTGTCGTTGGCGCTATAGTAGAAACAGCCTTCATCAACCTCCTGCTTCAGCAGGTCATTGATGCCGGTGTCCTCAATCCAGTTGGGCGGGCCAATCCACAGGTAAGGGGTATCGCCAATCTCGGCGAGCATCTTCTTCAGGTGTGGGCGCCGTGCGGTCTTGATATTGGGGACATACAACTCGTTAGCCCCCAAGCACACCATGATGTAATTGGGATGATACTTGTTGATGAGTTCGGTCAAGCGCGCCGTCTCGCCCCAGCACTTGGTGGAACTGCTGTACCAGATGACCTCGATCAGCGTGTGACCGTTCTTCTTGCAATATGCCGCCAGACGTTCGCCCAGTCCCTCCAACATCGAGTCGCCGATGAACAGGATATTCTTGGCCGTCGTGTCCATGGGGGCACGCCAGCCTTTGGGATGATGGCCATTAGGCAAACGGCCGTTAGCGTCCAGGCTATCGGTCACAATGGTGTCGCTATCCCCGGCATCGCCACCGATGATGCGGCCCAGCGAGGGAGTCTTCAAGTCCATGCCACCCACGCGTATGCCGTCAGGCCAAAACGACAGGACGGCAAAAAACGCGAGTGCAGCGGCTAACAGGGCCCACAAGCCCCAATAGGGATTCTTCATTCAGTTCTCTAAATCCTGGTGTATTTTTAAAATATAGGATGTGCCTGTAACTTGTATTACTTGAGCAACTTAATGCCCAGGCCGGGGCGGTCATGCAAGGTAATCTTGCCATTCTCGACAGTCATACCCGTAAAACGGTCATTGGCAATAAGCAGGTTACCGTCCAGGTCAGCATAGTCCACAACCGGTGACAGGTTGGCGGCAGCTGTCACGGCACACGAGGTCTCGGTCATACAGCCGATCATCACCTTCATGTCGAGGGCGCGGGCCAGAGTCACCATCTTGTGGGCCTCGTGCAATCCGGTGCTCTTCATCAACTTGATGTTGATACCGTCATACACGCCCTTGAACCTGACGATGTCGGGCAGACGCTGGAAGGCCTCGTCGGCGATAATGGGCAGCGGTGAGCGCTCACGCAACCAGGCGGTCTCGTCAATCCATGTCTTGTCGAAGGGCTGTTCCACAAACAGGCAGTTACGCTCGTTGAGCCAGTGGCACATTTCCAAGGCGTGTTCCTTGTTGTCCCAACCCTGGTTGCAGTCCACACAGATGGGCACATCGGGCATCATCTCGCGGATGATGTCGATGGTCTCCTGATCGCGGTCCAGACCCATCTTGACCTTGATGAGCTTGTAAGGACGGGCTTCCTCGACCTTCTGACGCACGACTTCGGGGGTGTCGATGCCGATAGTGAAACTGGTAACGGGCGTCTTTTCGGGGTTATAGCCCCAAATCTTGTACCAGGGCTGGCCCATGATTTTGCCCAACAGGTCATGCAGGGCGATATCAACGCTGGCCTTTGCGGCACGGTTGTTCTCGTCCACCTTATCGACGTAATCCAGAATATCCTCGATGCAGAAGGGGTCCTTGAACTGCTCCAGGTCGAGCTTGTTGAGGAACGTGGTCACGCTCTCAACGCTCTCGCCCAGATAGGGAGGCATCGAAGCCTCACCATAGCCCGTAATGCCCTCATACTCCAATTTCACCTGCACGTCAGGCGTGGTGGTACGGCTATAGCGCGCCAGATTGAAGGCGTGGCGCAACTTGAGTTCGTAGGGGAAGAACGTCAGTTTCAGTTTACCCGTTTTGGGCACCTGGTTCACACGGGGCACGCGGTTGCGGCGACCCTTCTTGGTTACACGCTCCACAGCGTCAATCGACACGGGCGACGCGGCAGCAATTGCCGTCAATCCCATTCCTGCAATAAATTTTCTACGATCCATATGATATAAATTTTGGTCAATTCCTAATTCCTAAAACCTAAAGCCTAAAAAAACCAAGGATGGTTCTTGAGCGCGGTGATGCCCTTGGTGCCCACCATGCCCTTGATGCGGCTGGCACTCAAGGGAGAATACAAGTACGGATAATCGCTGGCCGTGGGAATCAGGCTGTTGATCTTCACCTGGCCTGAGCAGTGGATGTACTTGCCATCGCGCAAGTAGATGCCCACATGGGTCACGCGGCCCGTCTTCTCGTTACCGAAGAACAACAGGTCACCCGTCTCATACTGACGCCAGTCGGTACCCTTCTTCATGATCTTGCCGGTAAGCGCCTGCTGCGAAGCATCACGTTGCAGGATGATGCCGTTGCTCAGGTAGCTCACCTTCGTCAAACCCGAACAGTCGGTGACCTTGGTCGTGGTGCCGCCCCACAGGTAGCTGGAACCCATCATGCGGCGCGCGGTCTTTTCAATCTGTGCGGCGCTGAAGCCCTGCTGGCTCCACTGCGACAATTCGGCCACATCGGCAGCGTTCACCCATCCCACACGGCCGTCGGGGGTAGCAAGTTTATACCAATTACCCTGTGCAGTCTTGAATTCCAGGATGTTACCCATCACCAGGTCGCTGACGGTCTCATCGCCATTGGGCTCGGTCACCAGGCGGGAGTCATAGGCGGTGACGATGTAGCGTTTGGCTTTGCGCCAGGCCTTCATTTGGGCCTCGGTCTTGTAGGCGAGCGAACTCTCAGGCACATAGGCGATATAGTCATCGGCCATCTGCACTCGGTACCATTCGCCATCCTTCTGGAGCACCTTGACGGGCGAACCCATGATGCCCTGAGTAGCCATTTCGGCACTGTGCTTGGGTTCGGTGCGCAAGGTAGCAATGCTCAACTTAATCAGCGCCCACTTGCGAGCAGCGGGAATCCCTTCCTCGAGGACGGTGATCTTATCGGTATAGCCGCTATAGCCATTCTTGAGCATTGCGGCGAGAATCGCCTGTTTCTGGGCTTTGGTGCCCACAGTTCCTGACAGCACCCATTTGCCGGATTGTTGTTTAGCGGTGACATCCCAGATAGCGGTACGCTTGTCCGGGGCAATGCGTTGCTTGAGGTTTGCCAATGCCTCGTCAGGGGTAATGGCCAGGGCAGCAAGACTGCTCACAGCCATCACCAGCGCAATAATCAACGATTTCATCTTCATCATATCTATTTAATCTACTCTTTACAGTCTAAAAAAAACTAAGGACTAAAAACTAAGGACTAAAAACTAAGGACTAAGGACTAAAAACTAAAGCCTAAAACCTAAAGCCTAACAATCGAATTAACCTTCAAATGGCTATCCCACTTGTCATAGAACAGGTTACCCTTGCGCCATTCCACTTCGCCAGGCTGGAAATCAACGGTCTCGCTACGGATAAACGTCTTGGCGGGGCTCAACTTGTCACCCACGCCCTCGTTGCTGGCCATGCGGTACACATCGATGCCAGTGGCATAGTAGTCGTTGAGCGGAGTACCCACGGCACTGCGGCCGAAGGACGGGTCGGTGGGAATCCAGCCGATGCCCTCAAAGTAGGTCTCGCACCAGTCATGCCAATTAATTTCGTCAGGATGCAGCATCCAGCCACTCTCCCAGCGTGCAGGAATGCCCAGTGAGCGCACCAGCGTGATGTAAAGCAAGCCCACCTGGCCGCAGTCGCCATGATGATTCTCGATGACATACTGCGGGATGTTGGCCAGCGTACTGTATTCACGGGCACCAGCCCACGGCAGGTTGTAGCCGATCCACTCATAGACCTTCGCGGCCTGTAACACGGGATTAGTCTCGTTTCCAACAATCTTGCGGGCCAGGGCGCGCATCTCGTCGGTGATGATGACGTGGCGCGGCTCGTCGCCCGTGTAGCGCTTGTATTCCTCGCTATTAGTATTATAGGGTTCCAGCATGGCGATAAGGTCCTGCTGGCTGTAATGGCGCTCGCCCACGTCATAGGAGAAGGTGTATTCAAAGTGCGTCGGCTTGCCTTTTTCGGCCACGGCCTCCATATACACGGTGTGGTGCTTGCTGCCCTGGCTGAAGGTCACTTCGCGGTTACTGCTCTCGAGACGGATGTTCTTCTGGCGCAAGTTCTCGTAGGGGAACGGCATCCACACGCGCAGCGTCTCACCAGCAGGCACGGCGTCGGCATCAACATCGAGGGTGAAGGTGATGTTCACTCGGCGCCAGTCGCGTACGTTGTTTGCGTCGGCAGGAGTACGCATGGCCTCCAGGTAGTATTTGCGGCGAGTCAGGAAACTCTCATGGTTGTCGGCAGCATTCTGCGCGGCGAACTCCTTGCCCAGCAGCCACAGGTTGCCAACGCTCTTGCGGAACCACATCTCCTTGCCGTCGATGTTCATCACCTCGAGGGCACGGGTATCTTTCCAATGCTGAATCTGGGCATCGGTGGCCTCGGGCATCTTTTCGCGGATCATTTTCACGCCCTCCTCGGGGGTGATGCGGAAGTCGGTGCGAATGCGGCGCATGATGGTACGCAACGAGTCGATGCGCACGGCATCGGCCACGCGCACCTTCTTAGGCAGGGACTTCATCACTTTCTCGGCACGTGCAAACTCTCCCTGGGCGATATACTCATCCACCTGGTCTTGCCAGTCGGGCGCTGCTACGGAGCCCATTATCGCTAATGTGCTTAGGGCAAACGCCAACAATTGCTTTTTACCTTTCATCTTTCCTCAATGATTATACTTGTGATTTAACGAGCAAAGATAATGCAATTATTTGGATGCCCCAAAGCAGAGCCCCAAAATGTTATTAACAGAAATGAGAATTCTCCTCTAGCGGGGGAACTCGAGCAGGAATGTGGTATGGAAGCCGTCACGGGGCTCGTCGAGCAGTGACATCATGCCGCCCTGGATGGTGAGCAGACGGCGGCTCAACGACAGGCCGATGCCGTTGCCCTTGCGCTTGGTGGTGAAGAAGGGGATAAATATCGAGGAGCGGGCATCGGCGGGGATCAGGTCGCCGTCGTTACTGTAGTACAGTTTCACCCTACCCTCATGGGCCGCATCGATGGTGATGCCGATTTGCCGGGCGTTGGCCTCGACAGCGTTCTTGGCCAGGTTAATTAAGATCTGGCGCAGCAAGTTGGGGTCTGTTTTGATAATGACATGTTCCGGGTGGTGGTTATGCCAGGTGACGTCTGAGAACAGTTGCACAACGTCGTTGACCACTTTGACCAGATCGACGTCACTGCTCACGGGTTTCTGCAGTTCAGAGTACTTGCGGTAACCGTCCACAAAGGAATTGAGATGTGTCACCGTGTTATGGATGGCCTGGATGCCTTCTTCCAGGTCTGAGTCCTTGACCGAAGGGTTGGCAAGCATCGTCTGGCTGATGCTGGCGATGGGCGCGGTGGCATTCATGATCTCATGGGTAAGCACTCGGGTAAGCTTTTCCCACGATTCCACCTCTCCCAGGTTAACCTGCTCGCGGACATGCTCGCCCAGTTGGTTGAGCGCCTCTTGCAATGCGCGCTCTCCGCTGAACATGTGGCGCGTGGGCAGGCGGAAGGTAAAGTCGCGGTTGTGAATCGCCTCCTGCATGAGGCGCGCACGCTCCGAGAGCATACGCTGATGGCGCCAGAACCATAGCACAGCCAGCACCACCACGACACCGAGGATCAGCCATGCCGTCATATCACCGCCATTGCTCATTGCAGTCGCTTCATTTTGTTATACAACGTCTGGCGGGTAACACCCAGCACCTCAGCCGCCTTGGACAGGTTGCCATGGAAACGGTCGATGGCGCGGCGAATGTGCTCAGCCTCCACCTCATCGAGGGTGGCCACCTCGTCGGCAGCATCCAGCACGTCCTTCAGTTTGCGCAACAGTTCATCGTTATCCCATGGCTTGGTGATGAAGTCCGCTGCGCCACGCTTCAAGCCTCGCACGGCAAGCGACACGTCGGCATAGGCGGTGATGAGCACCACCGGAATCTCAGGATGATGCTTGCGGATGGCTTGTAACCAGAACAGGCCGTCCTGCCCACTGTTCACCCCTAGCGTGAAGTTCATGTCGAGCAGGATGATATCTACCTCCTCTTGCCCTAACAGCGCAATGACCGTATCAGGCGAAGTCAGGGTCATCACCTGTTCAAATGTTCCCGACAGGCAATACTTCAATGCCGTGAGTATCGCCTCGTTGTCATCGATGACGAGTATTTTTCCGTAATTCTGCATAACGGCAGCGAAGATATAAAAAATATCTGAATGGCGACAGGTTCACTCCACATTTTTTCGGCTCTTACTGGTTCCCGAGGCATTAGTGTCAAATTATTTGACACTTTAGTGTAAAAATAATAGACAAATGCGATTTTTTGATAAAAAATATTTGACACGTTTTTCAGGCGGCTTTAATTTTGTGACAGCGAAAGGGGAAAAACCCGAACGTTTCGCGACAGAGTTCATTGAACATGCTAATCGTTAATAGCGGGAGGAAACACCGCTTTAACATCTATAGGGCAAAGCCAGAAACCAGGAGACCACATCAAGGTAATCAATGGTAATAATAAATAAAGATGTAAGCTCAACAATAAGAATAAGGTAATGGTTACACACAATAGTTAATGCATGGAGTACGTCATAAGGACAATGGTTTCCGGTTTCTGGCATAACCCGAGTTTTGAGTGAGATGATAAGTTAATGATTTTGGTTAATAAAATATATTGAGTCACATTCTATTACTTTACTCTAAACCCATGAACTGCCGCTAAACACTAGCGCGACACACATCGACGAAGCTGCCTTGCAAAGGGAATCTTTAGAATGCACAGCCGGGGAAGAAGTTCTGACACATATGACAACACATCTGTTTTCAGTCAGAGACCTTCCTCGGCTATGCGCATGTTATCCGAAAATACCCATAAATAATAGTTTAACATTTATATTTATTATTATGAAGAAAAGACATTTACTATTGACCTTGCTGTTGACCATGCTGACAATGGGCAACGCTAACGCAGCGAGCCACCTCAACGTCCAGATGCCACCCATCTACAGCACCTCGTGGGGCTCGGTAATCCAGGTACCTGTCACTGCCCACTTCGAAGCCCGGGTGCAATCCTGGCAGGTGGACATCGAGTTACCCGAGGGATTAACCATTGTGGACTATTCCGCGGGAAATGACATGAGCGTGTGCTACTTTGATCGCTTTCCTTACGAATCAGAGTACTGTCAAGCCACTATTGAGAGGCAAGGAAACTCCTTTATCGGGGCATGCCCTGAACAAGATGGTTACTGGTATCCCGATTGGAATCCCAATCTACCCAACAACAATTACGAGTGCTACGGTAACGCCAAGTGGGAAGCCGACGACTATGAGGACATGATGACCCTGAGCATCGCTGTCAGCCGGGACTTTCATGGCGGGTGGATGGAAATCACTTCGACGATGTGGTCCACCGAGGATGTTCGTGGCGGCACAGTCATCGAAAATGGCGAACATGGACAGCCTTACGTCGATGGTAAGGAAATCCCCTTGATTTACCTTGAAGCCCTTCCGCCCATGATTGAGACCGAGGAAACATCAAGCGGCGATTTGCTCGTCACTGTCACAACTCAAGAAGACTTATCGGTCCGTGTTGAGGCTTACAATGCCGACGGCTTAATCTATGAAAACACGGCTATAGGGAGGGACCAGTTCGAAATCTATCGCACAATGAGCGATCAAGAAATCACCATCCGAGCATATGCCAGCAATGATTATCTGATGCCAAGCGCGAGCGAAATCACCTATTGGTTAGGCGGCTTCGATGGTGTACATGACTTTGAGGAAGATGGCATTTACTACAAGTACACATCTTCACCCGACGAGGTGAAAGTCGCTTGGGGTGAGTATTACCCGAGTTCCTACTATGGGCAGGTGGACATTCCCACGACAGTCAGCCACGAAGGTCAGAGTTATCGTGTAACCGCAATCGGGGCGCTTGCCTTCAACGAATGTGATGCGCTGACAGGTGTCACTATTCCCTCATCGGTAACGACAATCGAGACGCTCGCCTTTGTCAGTTGCTTCAATTTGACTCAAGTCACGCTACCGGCATCTGTCACGGACATCCACAGGGAAGCATTCCAGGCTTGCTACAACCTGAGAAGCGTCACATCGCTGGCGACGACCCCGCCAACAATCCACAGGTTAGCATTTGACTGCACATGGGTTGAAGATGATTTGAAAAACGATGCCATACACCGATTTGCCACGCTCTACGTGCCACGCATGGCGCTCGAGGCATACCGCGCCGACACCGAGTGGAGTAAGTTTGAGCACATCGAGGCGATACAAGACGCTGGCGACGTGGACGGCGACGGCAATGTGAGCATCAAGGACGTCACCTCGCTCATCGACCTCTTGCTGAGCGGTGACACGCTTCCTGATTATGCCGACGTGAACGGTGACGGCGTCACCTCTATCAAGGATGTCACAATCCTTATCGATATCCTCTTGAGTAATAACTAAGTGTAATTTCTGGATTATATTTCGTGTGAAATGGGCTGCACCTGTGATAGGCGCAGCCCATTGCTTTAATTCATTCTCTATCCAACAATTCTCGTTATTAACCTAAGTTCGACGAAAATACTGATAATCATCTCCCCCTCTTGGATAAGAGGGGGCCGGGGGGCGTCGATACCACCTAAGGCATGCTCCGTCGCGGCTGCATCAACGCCCCTGCCCTTCGGGCACCCCCTCTAATCTTAGAGGGGGAGTTGCTAACGCGCTGATTCTTAGCGAACAATTTCATCAGATATAGTCTTGTAAATTTTAATTTCTCGGCCGCCAGGCCGATTAAAAATCCAGAAGCCTATTATGACACACCCTCATGTTGATGGCAGAGCGTTATTTGTTCTCGCCAGAGAGCAGCATGTCAATCAAGGCCGTCACGTCCTTAATCGTAATGACATCATCTCCATTGACATTGGCATTGTCGGGGCTATAGGTATCCGTCTCATCGAGGGGATTACCGCCCAACAGGACATCGATCAGGGCGGTAACGTCTTTGATCGACACCTTACCATCCTTATTCACGTCACCATACGCGATTTGATATTCATCAGTGGTAAAGAGAACCAGGTCGGTCCAACTGGTGGCATCGGTCGCAGTATTGAGACCTTGAACCTGCACCTCATAGGTGGTTTCAGGTGTCAAACCCTCGATCGTGCAATGGGCGTCCTCAAGGCCGTAAACATAATTCCAGGGCACTGGTTCAATGACATTCCCTTCAGGATAGCCAATGAAGATGTCATCCAGATTGACATAGTATTGATCTATGGAGTTATAATGTCGGAAGGCGATGTGACCTTGCTTACCCTCATAAGCGCTCAGGTCAATGATGTACTCCGTCTTGGTTGATGTGGTAAAAAAATCCCTGTCGGCGAGAGCAACGAAATCATCAATTGACTCAGGATTTCCAATACAAACATACGGCATAATACTGTCAGGATAACTGTCTAGTTCCCCCCAGATGCTGAACTTGAGGACACCCTGCAGGTTCACCTTAGGAGATATCAGCCAGTTGTCAGGAACAAGCGGACCAGTTCTTAGATCCCAAGAAAATGAGTTCCAACAGCAATCATGAGAATAAAGGCCTACAAGGCCTGCTACTGCTACAGACCATTCATAACCATCACCATCAGCATCTATCGTAAGCCAGCCAGAGCAGTCACCTTCTACTTCTTCTTCAGTCCCATTAAAGTCAAAGAAGACAGAACCACTTAACAAGTCAGCACGTGGCCTCCAACGCACGTTCCACGTGGTGTTGACCGAGTCTTCCCAAGCCACATTCGCCGACAGAGCGCCAGGAATTGCAGTCAGGTTTTCGGGGACGGTCTCCTGATAAGTGAATGTCGCACCATCGGTAAAATACAATTTATTATTCTCATACACCTTGCCACTTCCTTCAGGACCAACACTGATATCTAGCGGAACCGTATTGCCCCACTGGATAGTGTCACTGGTATAGAGTCCCCAGCTTCCCAATTCCAGTTCTTGTGTTTCAAGATTAGCTGAACAGTTGTAGATGATTGATTCCGTACCTTCGCCGTGACCTATCACCTGGGGAGGGAAAAACATCGTACCATCCTCACATATTTTCAGATAATTCTCAATCACACTTGTACCAAACAGATTATAGACTCCCACCGTAGTGCCATTCAACTGGTACATATACACAGGTTCAGAACGCTCGTTATTAAAAACAGGATTATGCGTAATTCGCTCTGGTTCGACATCTTGTTCATTCCCAAACACTTCACTAGTTGGCATCGTAAGTCTCACATTCCCAGAACTTCCAGGCTTCCCAGGTCGAGGGTCTATCGGCTTGCCGATAATACCATTAATGTCGGCTCCTTGACCACCCACATAACCCCATCCGCTGGCAATTTGAACAGGATATAAATGATCCAACAATGAACTATCCGTGCTTACACTATAGGTTAACCCCATTACATCAAACTCATGTATGCCGTTGGGAGCGAACAAACTCAGGTTGCTGATTACAGGAGAAACGACACATGTGGTATCACGCGTGACTTGATGGGTAACGATATTAGTCTTAGAAGTCACCTCGTTGAACATAAACAGGAAATTACCATCAAAGACAATAGAGCCATCACTATAGATTCTGCCCGTGTTCATGTCCACTACATCACCCTCAACAAATTCTGCCCAGTCTAACACATAGGCAACAGTCGTCGTGTCATACCTGTATGCGCCCGAAATATTACTGCTGGAAGTGCTGCTGATGGCCCCATAATACAACACGGCCTCGGCAGCATCGATATCAAGGCCGACGTACATATTGTAATCTCCATAGATGCTATCTATCTCCAAATATGTATTCACGCTGTCGTACTCGACAGACCCAAAGTTGGTCTTCCAGCCCAAATAGAATGGCGTGTCGCTCAGCACAAAGTTTTCATCATAGTCCAGGCACTTCAGGGAGGCCAGCCTGATGCCACTCATATCATCCACCGACAAGCGCCTTGGTGCCTTCTTGACCAAGGGATTATCGTCAGGAGTAAGGCCACGGTCGAGCATTACGCGCTGTAACGACGACGGAGCCTTGGTGGCAGCATTCGGCAAATGACCTTGAACAGCGCGCCCTATCATTTCGCGGCTGGGATGCTTTCGATCGGCTGTGGGAGCCATGCCTGCCATCATCGACAGGGCGACACCAGCACACAGGAGAATCAACAGACAAATCTTTTTCATATCACTGGGTTTTGAGTTTATTGGTTATTTTGAATACAAAAATACCACACTTTTTTCTACCGCCACCACATTCATAATAACAATTACGCTTTTTGCCCACATATTTAAGAAAAGTGTAAAAAATTTAGACACTTTTTGTCTCTGTTGCCTTAACAATCACATTTTTTGCACAAAAATCATTGACAGATACATCCCATCAGCATTATCTTTGCATCAACGGAACAAAACCCCGTTGACTTGAAGTGTATTTCTTGAAAATTATAAACTGACAAAAATATAAGAATATGAAACAGCAAGCTTTTCTCTTAACGGCAACCGTCATCGCCATTTTTATTTTCACTTTTGTGTGCTCGCTCTTCAACTTCTGTCTGTAAAAATTCTTCAAACGATAGATTAAGCAGATATCTTTTCCATCATCTCCTTCCTGACATGAGCGAGGTCTTCAAGAACATCATCAGCATGGCGCGACGCTTCAAGTTGGCGACAGCCCTTAACGTGATCGGTTTAATCGTGGGCTTTGCCACACTCTACCTGCTCATGACACAAATCCTTTATCACCTCAACTACAATCACGGGGTGAAGGATTATCAACAGATGTACCGCATCGAGACCAATTATGTCTATAAGGAAGTTGATTTCAGCGAACACGTTTGCCGCCCCATTGCCGACGCATTGCAGCATCTCGGCCCCATGGTGGAGTCCTATTCTCTGGTTCGGAATGACCAAGAGCCCACTTTCCCGTTCTTGAAAGGAAATAAAGAAATTGAGTATGCCTTTAACGTGGGCAACAACACTGCGGTGAGCGCAGTGACCGACGAGGTCCTCGATGGCAGTATCGAGTGGACCGACGACGATCAGAGTGGCATCATCATTCCTGCCAGCATCGCCCTCGATTACTTCGGCAGCACCAAGGTCGCCGGTAAGAACATGATTCTCGTTTACGGCATCCCTGGTGACACTGTAGAGCAGTATCCCCTTACCGTGCGTGGCGTATATGCTGATTTCCCCGATAACAGCGAGTTTGCCAATTGCATCTACTCGAATATGGGTGATGAAGATATCCTTCAGGTTAACTACCTCTACCGGTGTGACGTCAAGTTCAAGACACGCCTCGAGGATCCTGATGCGATAGCCGAGCAGTTAAAACAGGCCATCATCGATGACTTCAACAAGAACATCGCTGACGAAACCGCCAGAGAGAACATTCTCGAGGAAATGAAGAACCTGAAAATACGGTTCACGCCCCTTGAGGAATCTTACTTTGAGACCAACTCCACCGGCACACGAGGCTATAAGGGCATGCTCTATATTCTGGAACTCGCGAGCCTGTTAGTGATTCTCATCGTGGCCATCAACTTCCTGAATTTCACCCTTCTGGAAAGCCCCATGCGCATCCGTGGGCTCAACACACGCCTCGTGTTGGGGGCATCACGGCGCTCGCTGCGCCTTGGATTATGTGCCGAGTGCATCATCACCTCAATCGTCTCATGCCTGATTGCATTGCTGCTGTGCCACTCGTTGTCGCTACTCCAGGAGAGTAGAATCCTGCTGGATGGCACAATCGGCCTGCATTCCCATCCCACACTCGTTTGGGCCACGCTGGGAGTGGCTGTTATTGTCGGCATTGTCGCCGGCATCTACCCTGCCGTCTTTGCCACCTCATTCCCGCTCGCCATGGCACTCAAGGGTTCCTATGGGCTCACGCCTGCAGGGCTCAAGTTGCGCACCATCCTCATGTCGGTACAGCTGTTTGTATCCATGTTGATGATTACCTATCTCGGCATCCTGCTATTGCAGAGGAATTACATCTTCACCTCCTCCTACGGATACGACAAAAACCAGGTCTTTTTCACTCAGATTGATGGTACCAGCGAGGTCAAGGACCAACTCAAGCAGGACCTGCTGAATGTTCCTGGCGTCGAGAATGTTTCCTATTCAAGCGTACCCTTAGGCACAACCGATTTTCACTACCTGATCAAGACCAAGAAGAACAAACAACACTTCGATTACAACTTCCTGTGGTCTGATGACCGCTTCCTGTCCACACTGGGCATTGAGTTGACCGAGGGGCGCGACTTCAAGCCAGGAGACACCGCCGTAGTTATCATCAACGAGGAGGCAAACAAGCAATGGAAATGGATCAGCTTGGGCAACAAAATCTCGACCAACCTCGAGGACGTCGAGGGAGATAGCGCAATGGTTATCGGCGTGTTCAAGGACATCAGGTACGGCACCCTTCGCGTCAACAACGACCAGCCCTATTGCTTCGTCATCAAGGACAATGATTATTTCAATGTTGTGAACGTCCGCTTCTCGCCAGGCGAATCACTACAGAATGCCAGGCGGCAGGCCGACAAACTGATTAGCGATTATTGCGGCATCCATGTCAAACCGTTGTCCGCTTACGACAATGAACTCGAACGCGTTTACCGCAACGAACTCCGCTTTTTCAACCTCGTCTCCATCATCTCTTTCATCTGCATGATCATTACGCTGATCGGGATGTTCTGCATGACGATGTTCGAGACCGAATACAGGCGCAAGGAAATCGGCATCCGCAAGGTTGCTGGCGCCACCACCCGCGAGATCGTGTGGATGCTGTGCAAGCGATACTCGTGGCTGGTTCTCATCTGCTTTGTTGCGGCAATGCCCTTCGCATATCTCTTCGGCAAGATGACGCTTGACTATTTTGCTGAGCACACGCCCATCCACTGGTGGATCTTTGTGCTGGCACTGCTACTGGTGGGCTGTATCACCTTGGCCACTATTGCTTTCCAGAGCTGGCGGGCCGGACGTGAAAATCCTGTCAACAGCATCAAGACTGAATAATAGAAACCAACGACAACCGACGTTATGACAACCGACGCAATGATACAAGTTAGAGATTTAAAGAAAGTGTTCCGCTTCAAGGAAGGCTATACCGTCGCCTTGGGTGGCATCAACCTCGACGTGGACCAGGGCGAATTTGTCGCCATCATGGGCCCCTCGGGCTGCGGCAAGACCACCCTGCTCAACATCCTCGGCTTGCTCGACAATCCCAGCGAGGGAAACTACCTGCTGGCTGGCATGGAAGTGGCCAACCTCAACGAGAGCCAGCGCACAGCCCTGCGCAAGGGACGCATCGGGTTCATTTTCCAGAGTTTTAACCTCATCGATGAACTCACCGTCGAGCAGAATGTGGAACTGCCCCTCAAGTATATGGGCTTCTCGGCCGACGCGAGGGCCAAGGAAGTCTCCGAGGCACTGCGCCGCATGAACATCTCTCACCGCGCCAAGCACTACCCTAACCAGCTATCAGGCGGACAGCAGCAACGCGTAGCCATTGCTCGCGCCGTGGTCTGCAAGCCCGAACTCATTCTCGCTGATGAGCCCACGGGAAATCTCGACTCCAAAAATGGCAAAGAAGTGATGGAACTCTTGGCCAGCCTGAACGATGACGGCACCACAATCATCATGGTCACACACAGCCAGCGCGACGCCGCCTACGCTCACCGCATCGTCAACATGCTCGACGGCTTCCTTGTCGAGAAAACCGAACTCTAACCCCCCTCTATCAGCACATCATCAATACACAAGCATTGCACGACAGCAATGCTTTTTCTTCGTCCCCTAAGGAATAGGTGTAAAAAAATTTGACAGAACAGTGTAAAATATTTTTACACTATTAAAAAAAGAAGCAAAACTTTGATGCACACATTATTAATTTAGCCTAATTTAGCATCAAACAATTATTAACCATTGAAAAAGTCTTATTATGAACAAAGTAATTATTCTTGGCTTCATAGCTGTGCTATTTAGCATCAGCGCCATTGCAAATGTTAATCAGAAACTATCTGGTTCAACACAACTGTTTATTGCTGAGAGGGACGGCCACATTTCTCTCGATATGAAAATTGATGGTCCCACCTTACCAACACGTGCGCCATTACTGCGCGCCCATCAGGTGGAGCGTGTGATAGCCCCGTCCCGAGTCGTTAATGGCGTCAAGATGGTGTCAGCCTTTATACACGTCGATCCCAATGCTACCGCTCAAATTGAAAGCTTGGGTGTTATCATTCAAGAGCGTTTCAAGAAATTTGTGGTTGCTATGATTCCTGTTGACAAGATCGAGAGCGTTGCTCAGATTGCTTCAGTCAAGCAAGTGAATGTAGCTCGCAAGGCAAGTTTACACACCGATATGTCCCGGTTCTACACCAAGACGCTTCAAGTTTTGGATTACAGCAATGCTATTGCATCTGGACTGCCATCTGCTTTCAAGGGAGAAGGCGTTGTGGTTGGCGTAATCGACACTGGTATCGATTTTCAACATGCAATGTTCATGGATGACAACGGCAACTCTCGCATCAAGCAAGCATATGTCATTAATGATTCAGGTTCTTTTGATTCCTATACTGGCGAGGCGATTTATTCACTGACAACAGACAACAGTGGGGAGTCACATGGTACACACACGTCCACAACGGCAGCAGGATCTGATCTCACTTATAATGGCATCAACTATGGTGGTATGGCACCCGAGGCAGATCTCGTACTTGTTGGTTTAGGCGAGGATTTATATGAAACATATATCGCTATGGGCATCAAATATGTTTTTGAATATGCCGACAGTCATGATATGCCTGCTGTGTGTAGCGTTAGCATAGGTAGTATGTGGGGACCGCATGATGGTACCGGTGAAATGAATGAGTTATTCGCCGAATATGCTGGCGATAACCCTAACCACATTTTGGTGATGTCAGCAGGCAATCACGCAAGTTACTCACCAAATGATGGATATGTGTATGTCGAGGGGGAGGCATCGGCAGAATCTCCTTTCTGTACCGTAATTAATGGTACCTACAATGCTACAACTGCTCTAGACATCAATAATTATTATGAGGGATACGAGTGCTTCTATAACCGCACACCTGGGCAGCAGATGGCTTGCAAGCTGCATGTAGTGAACACCCGAGCTAATAAGATACTCTGGACTTCAGATGAAATCACTGAGTTCACTATTGATGACTTTTCGGGCATCAACAAATATTTCACTGGCCTTCCCGAAGTATATGTCTTTGAGGATGATTTCAGTGGCAAGTACAATGTAATTGTCTATACTGACGGCATGGCAAAGAAGAGTGGTTACACAAACCCGAAATTTGCGCTTGCTATAAGCATCTATCCTGTCGAGGGAGGCCCTTGCATGATCGACGGATGGGAAGGATATGGCTACAACCTGTTTGCAAACTATAAGGGCACAATCGATGACTATGTGTTTATTTCCGGGTCTGACGATTGCTGTATTAGTGATTATGTAGCCAACGATGATGTGATTTCTGTTGGCGCTTATGTTTCCAAAAACATATATACAGATGTTGATGGCAACACTCTAAATTACAGCTCTTATTATACCGTCAATGACATCGCATATTTCTCCTCCTATCAAACCTCTGGCCATGGACCAAGCGGCAAAGCAAAGCCCGACATCTGCGCACCTGGTGCTCTCGTCGTTGCTGGTATTAACCGATATGATGCTGAATGGTTTATGGATGCTGATTATAGATATTCTTTAATTTGCGAAGATACAGACCAACCGTTAGGCTGCATGCAGGGCACATCGATGTCAGCGCCTTGTGTGGCAGGCATTGTCGCGCTGTATTTGCAAGCGGCACAGAGTGTTGATAAGACGCTAAAAACCGATGACATTCGTGACATTTTTGCTCACTCTGCTATCACCGATCAATATACGGATCAAAGTAACTTTGGAGCCTATGGCAAAATTAATGCCTTGGCTGGAATTAAGTACATCTTGGGCTCGGCTGAACCTGTCATCACAACTGATCTGAGTTCCATAACTATTGAACCAACCTATACCGGCTATGAGGGTTCTCAAATTATACAAGTCCAAGCAACTAACTTGCAGAGCGATTTACAATTAAGCCTGTCACCTGGGAATAACGGATTTGTTCTATCTAAATCTACGATTAAACCTGAGCAAGCTGCCGCTGGCGTTCCAGTGACCGTTTATTTCTATCCCACAACTGGCGGAGTTAAACAAACTACACTAAAAATCCAGAGTGATGGAGCCGAAACCGTCAGCATACCCGTAAAAGGGACTGGAATCAAGTCTGATGGTTACATTACTGGCGGGCCCACAAATCTGTCATTTGAGACCCAGGTTGGCACCACAGTGACCCAAACGTTCAATGTTAAGTATTCATATCCTGATGGCTCTATCATGATCAATAGTGTCGGGGGTGATGGAGAAACAACTCCCAATGAAGATGGCGCTATGCTGATGTTCAGTGATGTTAATGATGAGTTTAGCTGGACAAAACCAATCTTCACACCCGATAGTTCTATCAATGATAATTGTCGCCGTAAAGATTTCACACCCCCTATTATTCCTTTCTTGGTAAAAAGCCTTGATATGAAGTTGACGGGAGATAACTGTTTTGATGTATCGCCTTCAAGAATCTTATTGCAGAGCGTTCCGTGCAGCAAAACTGTTACCGTTACATATCGTCCTGATTGTGTAGGGGATCATGAAGCAGTTTTAACAATCTATCTTATCGGAGGCAAGGCCAGACCACTCACCATCACATTACATGGAACAGCCACAGACCAGCTCTATGGCGCAAACAATAATGACACCCAAAGCCTCATGAGCACACCGTCTGCAGCATACGGAACCACCGACGTGAATGAATTGGCGATGGATTCAAAGGTCTACGCCAGTGGATTGAACATCATCATTGAGATTCCAATAGAGCAAAGCGCTATTATCAGTGATATCTCTGGACATGCACAACGGGTGAATCTCCAGGCAGGCCACAACGAGATTCCTGTCAATGCAAGTGGTATCTATATCGTGGGAATCAGAGAAAAGACCACCAAACTGCTGCTCAAACAACAATAGGTTTCTTATATTAATCATTGAAGTGAGGGTAAGCTTGACATCAAGCTTACCCTCAATGATTTTTATAATCGTGGTTATTTCTTCTCGAGCAGGGTGACGTTCTCGACGTGGTGGGTGTGGGGGAACATATCCACGGGCTGGATCTCCATGACGCGGTATTTCTCGTCAAGCATGGCGATGTCACGCGCCTGGGTGGCGGGATTGCAGCTCACATAGACCAGGCGCTGAGGCTCGGCATTGAGGATGACCTTGACGACATCCTCATGCATACCGGCACGCGGCGGGTCGATGATCATGACTTCGGGGCGCCCGTGTTCGGCAATGAAGCCGTCGGTGAGCACGTCCTTCATGTCACCGGCATAGAACAGCGTGTTCTCAATGCCGTTGACACGGGAATTCAACTTGGCGTCCTCGATGGCCTCGGGCACATACTCGATACCGATGACCTGACGGGCCTGGCGGGCAACGAAGTTGGCGATAGTGCCCGTGCCGGTATAGAGGTCATAGACCAGTTCGTTGCCCGTGAGGGCTGCCATGCGGCGCGCCACCTTATAGAGTTCATAGGCTTGACGGGAATTGGTCTGGTAGAAGGACTTGGGACCCACGCGGAACTTCAGGCCTTCCATCTCCTCCTCGATGTAGTCACGGCCGCTGTAGGTGATAAATTCCTGATCGGCCAGCGAGTCGTTGACCTTGAGGTTGACGACGTAGAGCAGCGAGGTTATCTGCGGGAAACGCGCATGCACAGCGCTCATCACGTCCTCGATGGCTGCACGGTCGTCCTGGCCAAAGACAATGACCTCCATCACCTCGCCCGTGCTTGCGGTGCGCGTCATCGTCATGCGGATAAATCCCTGCTGGCCACGGATGTCATAGAAGGAGTAACCCTTCTCGACACAAAGTCCACGTATGAACAGCCGCAACTCGTTGCTGATGTCGTCCTGCAACCAGCAGCGCTTGATGTCGAGCACCTTGTCAAATGCGCCTGGGATGTGGAAGCCCGCTGCATTGCGATCGGGAAATTCGGCCCCGCTGTCGAGTTGCTCACGGGTGAGCCAACACTTGTTGCTGAAAGTGAATTCCAGTTTATTGCGGTAATGAGTCGTTACCGCCGAACCCAGAATGGGGTTGATGGCGGGAATGGGCACCTTGGCAATGCGCTCCATCGCGTCCACCACCTGCTGTTGCTTGCACTGCAGCTGGTACTCGTAGGGCAGGTGCTGCCACTTGCAACCGCCACACAGGCCGAAGTGCTCGCACATCGGCTCCACACGCAATGGGCTGGGCTTGACCATGCGGTCGATATGCCCCTCGGCAAAACTGTGCTTCTTGCGGTCAATCTTCAAGTCAATCACATCACCGGGAGCGCCAAACGGCACAAACACTACCAGGTCGTTCCAGCGGCCCAGGCTCTTTCCCTCGGCTGCCACGCCCGTTATCTCAAAATTCTCAATTACCGGAATATCTTTCTTCTTTCTCATTGTGACCGCAAAATTACAAAAATTCCCCGAATCCCCCACTCTACCAGCGAGAAATCCCGAGGAAGCCCCCATTTACAAACAGGGGAGATGCAATGCATCCCCCTGAAACCAAATAAACCAAAACCCAATTACCTACAGCCTATTTCTCCGAAAGCAGCAGGTCGATAAGGGCGGTGACGTCAGCGATGTCAACCGTGCTGTCCTCGTTGACGTTGGCACCATCGCTGTTAAAGGATGCGGAATTTTCCGTTTTATTGATCAATAAGGCGTCAATCAGTGTGGTAACGTCATCAATATTCACATGGCCATTGCGGTTCACATCACCTTTTAACAGGGCCGAGACTAGCGTCTCGATCGACTCAGTGTTGGTGGATTGACCTGAACCGGCCACGCCAACAGCCTCACCTTGAAGTTCGTAGCTATCAACGCCATCATTGTCCAAGTCAAGGCCGACACCAGCGCCGAGCAATGTGAACTTGTATGGGAATAAAGTTGAGACGACATAATTGATGGTGTTCTCTACCATGTCATTCTTTCCGGGCCTTATCGGTCGGGGATCGATGGGCCGATGAATGACACCGCCATGGCCCGTGTAATCGGGCGCGACAGCATTGCCGTCCTTGACCATATTCACATTACCCGTTGATTGAGAATGACGGGGAGCGTGGTTTGTGGTGCTGACGCAACTACCACCATTATTATTGTTTTGTGCTTCATCCAGGCTTCCCATCGTGGAAGTCTCATTGCTTGTCATATCCAATACGGGGAGCAGATTTGCACTACTGTTTGGCAACAGGACATCATCGAGCGCCTCCTCACGCTCACTCAACAACTGGCACAGCGACGTCGATGGCAAGAGACCGGCCATCACCGTTAGTGCTGCGCTAGCACTCAGGAGGAGTAATAACAACTTTTTCATAATACTGCTCTTTTTAAAATACAATACTTATTTCTGGAATACACACTGAATCTGGTCTCAAATTTAGAGACTAAAAATATAATTCGCAAGAATAATCACGACTTTTGTCGCAATTATTACAATTTTTTTGAAAAAGTGTAAAAAATTTTGACACTTTTGTGTCTAAATGCCATTCCGGACAGTATTACTCGTTGAGGGCTCGGTTGATATAGTCGCGGCTCAGGCCTAGGCTGACCGCAGTGTCGATGTCATGTTTCATGTCTTCTCGCTGGAAACGCAGTTTGTCCAGCTTGGCGCGCAGCAGGTACAGATAAGGGTCATCGGGATTCATCTCGAGGGCGGTGCGGATATCCTCCTCAGCATCGTTCAGGCGCTTCATGGCCAGATAGCAGTCGGCACGGTGGCCCAGCAACTGGGCACTGGGCTGTACCTTGATGACTTGGGTAAACATTTCGGCAGCTCGGCCGTGATTGCCATTGCGCTTGTACAGCAACCCCATTCCCTCATAATACAGGCCTGAATTGGGGTTGATGCGCTTGATTTCGGTGAAAAGGTCCTCGGCACGCTTGGTGTCGCCGCGTTCCATCGCCAGCACACCCAGTGAGTACCGCGCCTCGGTATTGTACATATCCAGTTCACACACGCGCTCATAATCGTCCTCAGCACGCCTGATGCTGTCCATCTCGACGTAGAGCGCGGCACGGTTTAGCAGCAGCGTCACGGCATGGGGTGTCATGTCCAGGGCCAGGGAATAATTCCTCACGGCATCGGCGAGTTTGCCCTGATAGCGCTGCAGGGTGGCAATGTTGCTCAGCACCATCGAGTTTGACGGATTGTCAGGCTCGGCCTTGAAGGCCTTCATGAGCCACTGCTCTGCCATGGGCCAGTCATGGCTGTAGATATAGTTTTGGGCCGAGTCAATATACTGGAAATAAGGTGTCTCGGTGTCAATGTCGGCAATATAAGGGTTTTCAGCCTTCGGAGCCTGCGGCTTCAACCCCTGTTCAACCTTCATATTTTCTTCGCCTATAGAGTTAACCACCTGCGCCACACCCTGTTGCCACGCCCATGACAACACAAACAGCACAAGCATCCGAATTCCACAATACCTTTTAAATCGCCCAACGGGCGAGAAATTAAACAAAATTGTTTTTAAAAATATATACAAATCCATTCTGTTTAATTTTATATCAAAGTTTAGCTTAATTCCTCGGCCGTTAGGCCGATCTATGTCTCAGGCGAAAGTAATCATTGATTCATGTGAACGTCCATCTGCGGGAACGGGAAGCGGATGCCATGCTGCGGGAACTGCTTGTAAATCTGCTCGTTCACGTCATACAGCACACCCCAATAGTTGGGGATTTCGGTCCAGGCCCTCACGATGAGCGTCACCTGGCTATCGTCGAGGCTCTCGACGTTCACACTGGGCTTATAGTCGGGCTTGGGCAGCAGTGCGGCCAATTTCGCCTCATGCTCTTCACGGAACTCCTCGGCGCGGCGGCGGTGCCAGTGAAACAGGCGTTGCCACCAGGGCATCGGTTTCTCTTCCTGCTCCTGATGCGTTTCCTCGGCGGGTTGCTCTGTCTCTTTGACATCGGCATCTGTATGGACAATGCGCGGGTCCTCGGCAAGGATGTTGAGTGCCACTTTACGGGCCGTATCCACGTCATCGCCATAGCTGATGCCCACACGCCATTCCACACGGTGATAAGGCTCGGCGCTGAAGTTTTTCAGCGAACTGGTGGCCAGGCCGCCATTAGGGATAACGATGCGATCGTTGTTATAGGTATTGATAATCGTGTTAAATATCTGGATTTCGCGCACCGTGCCCTTCAACTCGCCGAACTCAATATAATCCCCCACCTTGTAGGGCTTGAGCAGCAGGATGAGTACACCTCCGGCAAAGTTCTGTAGCGTGCCGCTCAACGCCATACCGATGGCAACACCGGCACTGGCAAAGATGGCGATGAACGAGCTGGTCTCGATGCCGAGCACGCCGATGACCGTGATAATGAGCAGGAACAGCAGCGTGATCTTGATAAACGACAACAGAAACGACGTCAGCGAGCGGTCAAAGTCCTTGCGTATCATGATGGCACGCGCCACGCTGTAAATCTTGTTGATGATAAACTTGCCGATGTAGAAAATCACGATGGCGGCAAGAATCCGCAACCCCAAGGATATCAGCTGGCTCGACAATGACGTCACCAGGCTACCCAAGTCAAGGTACTTGAACTTGTCCACAATCTTCTCAGGCGTCATCGCCGCGATCGAGTCAGGATGCAACTGTGTGGCCAGCGAGTCCACATGTGACGTCACCACATTGGTCGCCTCTTTTATCTTGTTGGCAGCCACCGTATCAGGTGCCGCCACCGGAATCTGCAATAATATCTTATTCAACAACATAACTTGTCATTAGTATGGTTTCACGGCGACAAAGATAACACCAACCCATCAAAAAAAACCTTAATTCCCCGCTAAATAACGTCAACAATCTATGAAAAACTTTTTCTCTGACGAATTAAGACACAATTGATTCAACATTTTGGCACAAATATTGATTTTTATTTTGCCAATCTATCAAGAACGATTATTTTTGCGGTATAATTCAGTGATTCTGTTATGATAACACTTCAAGAATGTCTGTCAAAACTTGCTATTTTCAAGCAAGAACAGGGTGAGCAATTTGGTATCACCCGTCTTGGTGTGTTTGGTTCAGTAGCCCGTCAAGAGAACACTGATGAGAGTGACATTGACATTGTTGTTGAGGTATCAAAGCCCACTTTATCTCTCATGTACCAATTGCGACAGGCTCTCTCCAGTTTGCTGGGACGCACGGTTGATCTCGTGCGCATGCGCGACTCTCTCCGACCCGTCTTTAAATCAACCATCCTTCAAGAAGCCATTTTCGTATGAAAGACTCATCCATTACTACAAGAGAGAGGCTTCTTGAAATCATCGAGAGCATTGACTTGATCACCAGTTGGAGTGAGAAGATTCATCAACCCATTGATTTCCTGACCACACCGCAAAACGTGATGGCTTTCAATGCCTGTGTCATGCGCTTGCAGGTCATTGGTGAGCATGTAGGTAATTTAATAAAAAACAATTCAGAGTTACTGGGATCCCATCAAGAAATACCATGGCTAGCCATTTATGACATGCGCAACATCATATCCCACGAGTACTTACACATCGATGAAGAAATCGTTTTTTCAACAGTCAAGGAGGATATCCCACTTCTCAAGACCGCTATAAGTGAGATGCTTACACAACTGAGCTAAGCATCGTTGAGGATCGGTTAATCCAGCCAAAAGTGCAATTCACGTCAGTGTCAAAGGACATGGGGCAAATACAGCTTCGTCCTTTTTTTCAAACCTACCATACGATTAGTATGGTTATTTGTTGTAATTTTGCGGCATCCTAAGTAATTATTATTCTAACTACTATATCATCATTTTTATGAAGAAGTTTTTTGTAATTGTTGCGGTTGCCTTGATGGCTTCCTTGTCGCTGAATGCACAGGACCAGGTGCAGCCCTATTTCACTGTTGACGAGTTACCTGACTTGATCAAGTGCCTGCCCGCACCTCCCGCATTTGACAGTCCCGAGTTTGCCAATGACATGATGCGCTTCGCGTGGGGAAAACAGCAACGTCTCGACCCCGAGCGTGCCGAGATCGCCAAGCGTGATGCCGTGTGGTCCTACGAGGCCCTCTTGGCCGAGTTCGCCGTGCCTTTTGGCTTGAATATCACCCGTGAGGGAACTCCCGAAATCTGGAAACTGATGGAGACCAGCCTTACCACAACCGACGCCATGCGTGTTGCCCCCAAGGCCTATTATCATCGCCAGCGCCCCTTCGAGCGCTTCCAGGACAAGATGCTCACCGATGAGGAGGCCGAACTGACTGGCGAAGGTTCCTACCCCTCGGGACACACTATGCGCGGCTGGACCGCCGCCCTGCTGCTGGCCGAGGTCAACCCTGCTGCCGCTGACACGATCTTTGCGCGCGGCTGGATGTATGGTGAGAGCCGTGTCATTGTCGGTGCCCACTGGCAGAGTGACGTGGACGCTAGCCGAGTAGCCGCCAGCATCGGTTATGCTGCTTTGCACTCCAGCGCAGAGTTCCGTGAGCAGATGGAGAAGGCCCAAGCCGAGTTCCGCGAGCTCACTGGCCAAGCGTCAAGCATCGGCAAAGTGGTTGTCCCCGCATCGGTAGCCACCGACCAGGCCTATCGCATCGACGGAGTACCCGCAACCGATGAAACCCAAGGCATCATCATCCAAAACGGCAGGAAAGTATTGAGACACTAATTTCACTGCCACAGCTTATTGTGCTACTGGTGGTTGGCGCAGGCTTTTTCATGGGGACCCATGAAGCCTGCTCCAACCACTATTTTTTATCGTTTTTCAGCCAACTGGATTATCTGAGGGCTTAATATGTGCATGATTATGGCTAAAAGGTGGCAAAATGTGGTGGTTAATTGAAAAAAAATGTGTACCTTTGCGCGATTTTTTTGAAATATTAGAGTATTTTTTTATGACACCTACTACAAAAACCATCGTACTGAGTGACGGACGTGAGATCACTCTGCAGACTGGAAAGCTTGCTGAGCAAGCCGATGGAGCTGTTGAATTGAGGTTCAACAACACAATGTTGTTGGCCACCGTATGTTCGGCCAAGGAGGCCGACGAGGGCGTGGACTTCATGCCCCTTACTGTTGAATACAAGGAGAAATTCTCGGCCTATGGCCGCTTCCCTGGTGGCTTTACCCGCCGCGAAGGACGCGCCAGCGACTACGAGATCTTGACCGCCCGCCTGGTCGATCGCGTGTTGAGGCCCCTGTTCCCCTCTAACTATCATGCCAATACTATCGTTCACATCTTGATGTTCTCGAGCGACGGTGTTGACGCCCCCGATGCGCTGGCAGGTCTTGCCGCATCGGCAGCCATCGCGGTGAGCGATGTCCCCTTTGAAGAGCCCATTGCCGAGGTGCGTGTAGCACGCATCGACGGTGAATTCGTTATCGACCCGACGTTTGAGCAGATTGAGAAAGCTGACATGGAATTGATGGTAGGTGCGACTTACGATAATATTATGATGGTCGAGGGCGAAATGGACGAAGTGAGCGAGGATGACCTGATTGCCGCCTTGAAGGCTGCCCATGAGGCGATCAAGCCCATGTGCCTAATCCAGAAGGAGTGGGCCAAGGAGCTGGGCGTCGCCAAGCGTGAGTATTGCCACGAGACCGACGACGAGGAACTCCACGAGCGCGTGCGCAAGGAGATTTATCCCAAGTGCTACGCTGTGGCTCAGGCTGGCAAGGCCGACAAGCAGTGGCGCAACGAGACCTTCCAGAAGGCCTACGACGACTTCATGGAGACCATCCCCGAGGAGGAGCGCGAGGAGAAGGAACCGATGATCAAGCGTTACTACGAGGAAGTGCAGCGCGACGCCGTTCGCCGTTGCATCCTCGACGAGCACATCCGTCTGGATGGCCGCAAGACCGACGAGATCCGCCCCATCCTGTGCGAACCCGACTACCTGCCTTATCCCCACGGCTCGGCCCTGTTCAAGCGTGGCGAGACCCAGGCCCTGGCAACCGTAACCCTGGGCACCAAGGACGACGAGAAGCTCATCGACGACGTGCTGCGTCACGAGAACGAGCGCTTCCTGTTGCATTATAACTTCCCCGCCTTCTCGACTGGCGAGGCCCGCGCACCCCGTGGTGTGAGCCGCCGCGAGATTGGCCACGGCAACCTGGCCCACCGCGCCCTCAAGCGCATGATCCCCGAGGACAACCCCTACTGCATCCGCATCGTCAGCGACATCCTGAGCAGTAACGGTTCGTCATCGATGGCAACCGTGTGCGCCGGCTGCATGGCACTGCTCGACGCTGGTATCCAGCTCAAGAAGCCCGTGGCAGGTATCGCAATGGGTCTGATCACCGACGAGGGTAACGTGAAGCACGCCGTGCTGAGCGACATCCTGGGCGATGAGGACCACCTGGGTGACATGGACTTCAAGGTGACGGGTACCGTTGACGGTATCACCGCCACTCAGATGGATATCAAGTGCGACGGTCTGCCCTACGAGATTCTCGAGCAGGCATTGCGCCAGGCCAAGGAAGGCCGTCTCCACATCCTCAACCTCATCAACCAGGCCATCCCCGCAGCCCGCGAGGACTACAAGCCCCACGTGCCCCGCATCGTCACCATGGTTATCGACAAGGAATTCATTGGTGCCGTTATTGGCAAGGGTGGCGAGGTTATCCAGGGTCTCCAGGAAGAGACTGGTACCACCATCAGCATCGAGGAGGTTGACGGCAAGGGAATCGTCGAGATCGCTGCTGCCAACAAGGAGAGCATCGAGGCTGCCGTGGCTCGCATCAAGGCCATCACCGCAGTACCCGAGGAGGGTCAGATCTACACCGGCAAGGTGGTCAGCATCCTCGAGTTCGGTGCCTTCGTTGAGTTCATGCCTGGCCGTGATGGTCTGCTGCACATCAGCGAGATCAGCTGGGATCGCCTCGAGAACATGGAGGCTGCTGGCCTGCACGAGGGCGACGAGGTCACCGTCAAGCTCATCGAGATTGACAAGAAGACCGGCAAGTTCCGCCTGTCGATGCGCGCCCTGCAGGACAAGCCCGAGGGTTATGACGATCGTCGCCAGGGTGGCAATGGTCCCCGTGGTCCCCGTCCCGGTGGCAATGGTGGCAACCGCGGTCCTCGCCCCAACGGCCCGCGTCCTGGTGGCAACCGCGGTCCCCGTCCCAACGGTCCGCGCCGTCCCCGCCGCGATGACCGTCGCGACGACGAGTAACCGACTCATCCCCATCAACAACACAAGTGCCGAGGCCCACAAGCCCCGGCACTTCGTTTACCACCCACAATTGGGCTCACGCTAAGTCGCTAACACGCTAAATTAATAGGGAACGATATAGCAGTTGGCCCAAAACCCTGCGGGGCTAATGCGAATTACACGAATTTATCAAATTTTATACGAATAGATTTTTATTATTTCGTGAAATTAGTCACATTAGCGAAATTCGCATTAAAAAACTTTCAGGGCCAACAGCTATATCATTGCCAATTAATATTAAGCATTAGGTATTAGAAAGCATTCGCGCTCCAGTCAACGGAACGCGAATGCCTCTTTAATCTCTAAACTCTAAACTTTAAACTGCGAGCATTAGCTCGCATAATCTAACCTGCGAGCGCTGCGAGCATCAATCATCCATTCCCAGGAAGCGGCCCGAGCGGTCAAAGGACAAGTCGAGGCCATTGGCGAGCTCTACGTCATAGCCATGGTACTCCTTGTTAATCTTAGTGATGGCTATGTTCTGATAGTTACCTTTCACGTAGGAAGAGATAGCATCGGGGACAAAGAAGTCGGGAACGCCCTTCATGGACTCCACTTTTTCCCACTTGTTATTGGCATCAAAGTCCACTTGGGTACCATCGCTCAGATATACATCATACTCCACGCCGCCATGCTCTAAATCGGTTTCAGCACCGACAATCGAGCTATTGGGGAAATGCTGCTTGAGAAAAGAGGTGATGGCACCAGGCAACCCCTGAGCCGCATCTGTGCGAGGATCGGCGGGAGCCTGAGCGGTTGAATCTACTGGAGCAGCTTGCACCTGTTCCTCTTGGGCTGGCACAGCCACTTGCTGCTGCTGATAAGCCTCATTATTATTACTACCGGTGCAGGACCAAAGCGCAAACAGGATTACACCGATTGACAATACTTTATAATACATCTTCTTCATTTGTTTAAGTTTATCAATAATTCTTTTTCTTCATCAGTCGTCAATATCTGAGCAAAGGTACAACAATTCTTTAAATCCCAAATATTTTATCAGGATTTTGCTTCATTACAAGCTCACAACTAGCCGCTGGAAGGTGTGTCACCCTATGCCCCAATACCATATAACAGCAACGCTTGATTTCAAAAATTCGGTTTTTCCTGCATTTCTTGTCTTGCATCAAAGAAAAAAGGGTTATATTTGCACCGAATATTAACAGATAATCATGATGAAGAGTTTTATCGTATCAGGCATCTTTGCCTTATTAGTCTTAATGATGACGGCTTGCAGTGACAAGCCTGTTGTTCCCGAGCAGTTACCCGCTCCCGTCAGAACGTTTGTCCAGGGGACCTATCCCGGAGCGACCATCACCTTCGCCCAGAAGGACCTGGAATTGACGGGCTGGAAGTATGAAGTTTTCATGGCCGACGGCACCCACATCGAGTTTGACACCGATGATGCGTGGGATAAGATCGAGAGCCCTATGGCCAAGCCTATCCCAACACAAGTGATTCCCGCACCGATTGCGACTCATCTCCAGGCCAATTTCCCCAGTGCCTTCGTTACCAAGATTGAGAAGGAACGTAACGGCTATGAGGTCGAGTTGTCCAGCGGCATTGATCTGAAGTACAACAAGCAGGGAGCCCTGATTGAAATGGACGATTAATTTTTCAGGTTTAGGCTTTAGTATAGGACTAAAAACTAAGGACTAAAAACTAAGGACTAAGGACTAAAAACTTAAAACAATAAACTAAAAATGAAGAAGATCAAATTTTTCCTGTTGATGGCTATGGTCATGACCATGAGCTTGACGATGAGTGCTGATGACGATGATCGCGTAATCACTTACGATCAGTTGCCTCAGGCTGCCCAGTCTTTCCTCAAGGCGAACTTCGCCGCTAAGGTGCCCCTGGTGGTAACCGCCGACTGGGATGATTTCACCATTCGCTACGAGAGCGGTGAGAAGATCGAATTTAACAGGTCTGGCGAGTGGAAGGACATCGAGTGCTATAGCAGCAAGGTGCCCAATGCCGTTGTCCCTGCTCAGATCAGCACCTACATCAGCCAGAACTACCCTGGCAAGTCCATTATTAAGTTGGAGCGCCACCGCAGCGTCTATGAGGTGAAGCTCAACAACGGCATGGAAATTGAATTCAACCGCAATTTCCAGGTCATCGCCATGGACTACGACGATTAATTTTGTGTTATACGCATCAGGCTTTAGGTGTTAGGCTTCAGCGAACATTCGCCACCTGACACCTAAAGCTATAATTAAAACAATGAACTTTAAAGCAGCATACCAACGTTTCAGACGATGGCAACAAAACCCGTTTGCCTACAAACTCAACGACCCGTCGTCTTACCATTGCAGCAACTGCGGCACTGACTTTGTGGGCAACTTCTGCCCCATCTGCTCGCAGCGCGAGGGCATGGGCCCCATCACATGGAAGAGCGTGGCCCAGAGCATTGGCGAGGTGTGGGGCCTGCACAACCGGTCGCTGCTTTACTCACTGGTGCAACTTTTTCTGCGTCCGGGCTACTTCATCAGCGACTACATCAGCGGCAAGCGGCAAGTGAGTTTTCCGCCCGTCAAGATGCTGGCCCTCATTGCGGTGCTGGCAATCTTTGTCGATTATCTGACAGGTTCACCCATCACCGGTGTGTTCAATAACGACTTCGATTTTGCTGGCGACAAGATGTTGCTTATCGACAACGCCTTTGAGTGGATGAACCTGCACCCCGAAGTGATGTCGTTAATCTTGTTGTCCTACCTGATTATTCCCATCTATTTTATCTTCCGGTTTGCGCCGCGCAACACTCGCCACACCTTGCCACAGGGCTTCTTTATCCAGGTGTTCTCAGCGATTGTGTTTCTGATTTTCAACATATTTGATGATATTACATCCCTGCACACGGCAATATTTGTGTTGGGCAATGTGTGGCTCTTCTGCGCTTACAAGCAAATCTTCGGGTACGGCTTGTGGGGAACGCTATGGCGCCTGGCCCTGGCATTGGTTTGCGCCCACCTGCTGGCACTGATTATGTTGGGAATCGACTTCAGTATTCACATGATACAGGCTGGGGAATCCAATTTTGCCTCGGGGTTCAAAATGTTTGTCAAGCTGCTCTTCAGGATGGTAACTAACTCCGATGTTTAACAATCCCCTCAGTATAATTGACGATAACTGATGTACTATAGGTCTAACGCTTCAGCGAACATCCACCTCCAAATAACATCTAGAACATAGAACACGAGGCCTTAAAACAATTCACATGGATATTAAGAGGAAATACCATCAATACAAGCAGTGGCAATTGAACCCCTTCGAACACGAGTTCGATTCCCATGACACGCAGCAGTGCACCAACTGCGGGCATGATTTTGTGGGCAACTATTGCCCCTATTGCTCGCAGAAGTCGGGCCTTGGCCGCATTACATGGCGCAGCGTGTGGAACAGCGTTGCCGAGGTCTGGGGCATGCATTCCCGTTCGTTGCCTTACACGCTGCTGCAACTCTTCCTGCGTCCGGGGTATTTCATCAGTGACTATATCAACGGTAAGCGGCAGGTGAGTTTCCCGCCGGTCAAGATGCTGGCTGTTATTGCCGTGCTGGGTGTAATTGTCGATTTACTGACAGGTGCCATCCACGGCATGTTTCAGACCGGCGCTGGAGAAAAGATGTCCTATATCACTCAAGTGTTTGCATGGCTGAACGTCCATCTCTATGGCGCATTCCCGCCGCCGAGCGCTTATCTGAGCAAAATTCTCGATTGGCTCAATAGGCACCCCGACGTGCTCTCCTTGATCATGCTCTCCTTCCTGATTATTCCCAACTATTTCATTTTCCGCTTTGCTCCTCGCAATTCGCATCACACCATTCCACAAGGCTTCTTCATGCAAGTGTTCAGTACAGTTGTGTTTTTGATCCTGAACATGCTCTATGACATCACTGGCTTGGGATGGCTTGTGCTCCTTCTTGGCGTGGTGCTCATTTTCATGACCTACAAGCAGCTATTCGGCTACGGGGTGTGGGGCACCTTGTGGCGTTTGGTCACGGCCTTTGTGTGTGCCATTACCTTATGGTCTGTCTTGTTAAACGTCAACTTTGGCATCCATCTGCTGCGAATGGGTCAAGCCGATGTCGCCAATACCTACTTCCTCAACTGCCCGATCGCCATCCTAATCGTCGTCGCCATCCTCTGCCTCTGCTACTTCATCAGCAAGCGCAGTGATGCTCGCCATGCTCGCAGGTTAGAGTTTAGAGTTTAAAGAGGCATTCGCGCTCCTGTCAACGGAACGCGAATGCCAATCATTATAATCCTTGTAATCACCCGACTGTCAAAGAGCCCGTAGGCCAAACTAAGGACTAAGAACTAAAGACTAAGAACTAAAGACTAAGGACTGAGGACTGAGGACTAAGGACTCAAAACCAAGAACCAAGACATTCACACTTAAAAAAATTCACTATATTTGCGCCAAATATTAAACATTAAAACTAAATCATTATGAAAAAGAATCTTTTACTCCTTCGCCTGGTCGTCCTGATGGCGGCCATGATATGTGCCCTCGGCGCCGCAGCTGCCGAGGCCTACGCTTGCTACACCGAGTCGAACACAACGCTCACGTTCTACTATGACAACCTGCGCAGTAGCCGCCCGGGTGAGACTTTTGACTTGAACACGGGTAGCAATAGCCCAGCGTGGGACTATGTGGACCTCAATGAAAATGTACGCAAGGTGGTCTTTCATTCGTCGTTCGCTAGTGCCCGGCCTGCGAGCACCTGCCGCTGGTTCGCCAATAAGGAACTATTAGAATCCATCGAGGGCCTCAACTACTTGAACACCAGTGCGGTGACCATTATGGCTAATATGTTCTCTGATAGCTATCTTATAGGAAACCTTGACTTGAGCCATTTCAACACAGCTAATGTGACCGATATGGCATTCATGTTTAGAGGATTCGATACTGAAAAGCGTCTGTTGAATCTGAGTAGTTTTGACACGCGCAATGTGACGAAGATGGACTATATGTTCGGTGGGAGCAATGTCAAGACGATCATTGTGGGCGATGGCTGGACGACTGAAAATGTTGCTAGTGCATACGGGATGTTTGCGTTTTGTAGGGGCTTGGTAGGAGGCATGGGCTCGGCCTATCACATGAACCACGATGGTATAGAGTATGCCCATATCGATGGAGGCGAATCCAATCCTGGCTATTTTACCAGTGCACAGGATTACAATAGTAAACCCTATGCGGTACTCACGATAGAAGGACAAGACTTAGGCTCTCGTCAGATCCTGACGTTCTACAACGACCATCAGCGACTGTCCCATTCCGAAATCACCTATGGAATTGAAATAATCGAGTCTAGTAACTTTTTTATGAATATTGGTCCGGAGTGGTATATCCCCGATGACAATGAATACTCGAACATTAACGGAGTGGTGTTTGATCCATCCTTTGCCTCTGCTCGCCCTAAGAACACATATAATTGGTTTGCTGGAATGATATTTTTGGACGACATCACAGGAATTGAGTACCTGAACACCAGCGAGGTGACCAACATGGCTAACATGTTCAAGGGATGCATTAACTTAACGGCAATTGACTTGAGCCATTTCAACACCAGCAAAGTGACCGATATGGAATATATGTTTTATGATTGTCAGCAATTATTACAACTCGATGTGAGCCACTTCAATACAAGTAATGTGACCAATATGGAAGGCATGTTTGATGGTTGTCAGCGATTATCACAACTCGATGTGACCAACTTCAATACAAGTAATGTGACCAATATGGAATATATGTTTCAAGATTGTCAGCGATTATTACAACTCGATTTGAGCCACTTCGACACGGGTAGCGTGACCACTATGAGAGGTATGTTCGGCAATTGTGAATCTTTGAATTCAATTGATATGAGATCTTTCAACACCCAGAATGTGACAGATATGAACACAATGTTCTTTTGTTGCCAATCGCTGAGAACGCTTGACTTGAGCAGTTTCAACACGACCAACGTGGGCAATATGAGCCAAATGTTCCAGGGCTGCACTTCGCTGCAGACCATCATCGTGAGCAATCAATGGACCACTGCAAGTCTGTCGGTTACAGGAAACACGATGTTCGTTGATTGCACGAGTCTGGTGGGCGGTATGGGCACGGTTTATGATTCCAATCATTGTGGTGAGGACTACGCGCACATCGACGGCGGCCCCAGCAACCCCGGCTACCTCACCGATGCCTATACATATTATGCCTATGCCTGCTACACGCCGTCGAACACGACGCTAACGTTCTATAATGACGACCAGCGCACTTCCCGCCCGGGCACGACCTACAGCCTGAACGCTGTAGGAACAAGTCCTGATTGGTACACCGATAACACTTATAAGAATGTCACTAAGGTGGTCTTTGATGCCTCGTTCAGTGCAGCTTATCCGAAGAGCACGTTCTCATGGTTTGCCCGCATGACCAATCTCACTTCTATCACGGGCTTGAGTAACCTGAGCACTTTTTATACTCAGGATATGAGCTATATGTTCTATGGTTGCACAGGCTTAACCAGTCTTGATTTGACGGGCTTCCAGACACCTAATTTGAAGAATATGGAATACATGTTCTTTAATTGCTCCAACCTGACCAGGGTGGATCTTTCCAGCTTCAACACTGCTGGGGTGACAAACATGAATTACCTGTTCCGTGGTTGCAGCCGCTTAGCGACTATCTATGCAGGATCAGGTTGGACAATACCTGCTGTGACTGCCGGCAATTTTATGTTCTCGGGATGCACGAACCTTGTCGGTGGCCGGGGCACGACCTATGACGCCAGCCATGTGGATAAGACTTATGCCCACATCGACGGTGGCTCCAGCAACCCGGGCTACCTGACTGCTGTTGACTATGGCCTGTCGGTGGGTGGTGTTGCTGTAACTTACAAGAATGCGTCTAACATCACTGGTCCCGGTATCGTTAGCGGCACGGCCAGTTATAACCCCTCTACCAGAACGTTGACACTCAATAATGTCAATATCACCCTGAACACGGCTGCTGGCATCAGTGTGAATGGCACCTTTGATGGCGATGTGTGCTACATCAATCTCGTGGGCGATAACCACCTGGACGTCACCAACTATTATCCCTTGTTTGTTGCAAAAGCGACCACCATCACCGGTAATGGAACGCTGGACATGGGCAGTGGTAGCATTAAAGTCAGTCTAAGTGCACCACTGGTCATTGAGGGCGGTTGCACTGTGATGGGTAATAGCATTATGGGCAGTAGCAGCGGTGGCGAGACGCTGACCGTTAGAGGTTCTGAGACAAGCGTGATAATGTCCTACACCATTTGGGGCCTTGCCGGTCTCACGTTGGATGATGGCCTGTTTATCGTTGAACCCGCGGGTGGCTATTATGACCCGTCATCACGATGGATGAAGAATGCCAATGGGACCAACTGCACGTCGGGCGTGACTATCAATAATGGACGTCAGATGTATGCCGAGAGGTTTGCCGAGAACAATGGATCTGTAACACTGACATTCTATTATGACAACCAGCGCAATACCCGCCCGGGCATAACCTTCAGCATCTACGAGGGCATGGTTGATCCCGAATGGTATGAGGATTACTATTATGAGGATGTTACTAAGGTGGTCTTCGATCCCTCGTTTGCCAGCGCACGTCCCACGAGCACCTATCACTGGTTTGCCGAAATGTACGACCTGACCAGCATTGAGGGCATGCAATACCTGAATACCAGCGAGGTGACCAATATGGCAAGTATGTTCTGGGAATGTGGTGCGTTGCCCGCTGTTGACGTGAGCGGCTTTGACACCCGCAAGGTGACCGACATGTCGGCCATGTTCGCTGAATGCTATGAATTGACTGCTCTTGACGTCACCGGCTGGAATACCAGTTATGTGACTGATATGTCCTGGATGTTCAGTAATTGCTCAGAGCTGACCAGCCTCGATGTGAGTCACTTCAATACTTCCAATGTAACTAACATGAGGCAATTGTTTGACGGGTGCAGTGGTTTGACAAGCCTGGATGTGAGCAATTTCGACACGAGCAACGTGACCGACATGTCGTTGATGTTCAGTTGGTGCAACGGTCTGCAGCAGTTGGATCTGAGTGGTTTCAATACCAGTAAAGTGACGAACATGTCAAGCATGTTCAATGAATGTAAAACTTTGAGGACCATTTATGTTGGCGATGGCTGGACCACCGCAGCCGTAACGTCATCCTCTTATATGTTCGACGTATGCTACAGCCTGGTGGGCGGAAAGGGAACGGCCTACAGTTCCTCTAACCCGAAGGACAAGACCTATGCCCACATCGACGGCGGCACGAGCAACCCAGGCTACTTCAGCGAGAAGGGCGGTACCTTCCTGCGTGGCGACGTAAACGGTGACGGCAGCGTGACCATCAGCGACGTGACCGCCCTGATCGACCTGCTGCTGGGAGGCGGCACCATCAATAATCCCGCTGCCGACTGCAATGGTGACTCCAACGTGACCATCAGCGACGTGACCGCCCTCATCGACTACCTCCTCGGCGGCAATTGGTGATGCTCGCTGCGCTCGCAGGTTAGAGTATGCGAGCTAATGCTCGCAGTTTAAAGTTTAGAGTTTAAAGAGGCATTCGCGCTCCTGTCAACGGAACGCGAATGCCAATCGTTATAATCCTTGCCTGACTTCGTCAACGCGTACCCCAAAATTCGTCGGTAAAGAGTTTTGCAATGCGCTGGTGGCGTTTCATCGGCATGGTTTTGGCAAAAGTCTTGTCACTCTCAGGCAATCGGAAGACGATTGTTGTGACTGTCTTTGCCATGTTGAGCACCTTGTCGACGCTCATGCCGATGTTGGCTGCCTTTAGTCTCCGCTCGAGTTCCTTGTAGACCTTCAGTGCCACAAAGCATATGCAGATGTGCGCTTCGATGCGCCGCCGAGTGAAGTGGAACATGGGGCGTATCTCGATCTTGGACTTGGCGATACGGAAGGCCCGTTCCACATTCCACAGGTTATGGTAGGCGGTGAAGACATCTTCGGTGGGGATGTCGGTGTTGGTCAGATAGCCCTTGAGGCCGTCCCAAGCGGCATCCTCGGTAATGCGCTCACGGTTTATCTCGACAGACGTGTCGCCGCTCATGTCGAGGAACTTGTTGTAGCCGCGCTTGTTGATGCTCTGCTTTGTCAGATGACCATGCTTGTAGAGTTTCTCCAGCCTGCGCACGCCCTTGTTGCGGTTGTAGGCGTCTTTCCTGGCCCTGTCGTCGGTGTATCCCACAAGCAGCCTGCGCTCTCCGCCTTTGTATATCTCATGCATCCGCCCGTTCACCTTCGGCAGGGAGAGTATCTGTTTCTTGACCGCCTCACTCTCGTTCCTGATGCGCGCTCCTATGATATATTTGTAGCCCAACCGCTCAAGTTCGGCGATGTTGGCGCCAGTCATCAGTCCGGAGTCCGCCACCACAATGAACTCGCCGAGGTTGTACCGGCGCACGAACTCCTCAATCACCGGCAGCATCGTGTGCCCCTCGTATTTGTTGCCCTCATGGATGCAGTAGGCCAGCGGATAGCCGCCGAGGCTCACCAGAAGCCCCAGGATGATCTGCGGGTTGCTGTGGCGTCCCTCTTTCGAGAACCCGGTCTTGCGCAGGTCATCCTCGCGGTCGGTCTCAAAATAGACCGTGGTCACATCATAGAACACCACTCCAATGTGGCCGCCAAGTATATCCATCGTGTGGCGCACGCTGATGTCCTGTACCGTGTCCTTGTACCTGTCGTTCAGCTTGTCAAGATAGCGGTAAATCCTCGACAGGTCCACGTCCTCGTCGAAGTGGTTCTTCAGATAGTCCACGGTCGCCGCCTTGCTGGCAGGGCAGGACAGACGGCTGTGCACCAACTGGCGGAACACCTTGTCATCAACAGCGTTGAACCCCACCAGGTCGAACACACGGTCAAGTATCAGCTCACAGCCGTTGAGCAGCACGTTCTCAATGCTTGAGACCACACGCTCCACTTCTTCTCGTTCACGCCGCTTCGCCTCCTCAGCGCGACCCTCGAAGTCTATCGTCGGATGAATACGTTCCTGGCGCTCGGCTATCCAGCTGCGGGCTTGATCCATCAAGGGCTCCACCTCCTCTTCGCTTTTGGCGATGCCGATCGTGGCAATCTCCTTAAGTTTGCCTCGATTCTTCTCAGCCACGACGATGCTTATACTGCCAGACCGATTCTTCTTTCTTCTCACAAACATTGTTAAAAAACCTTTTGCGTCACCCGAATTTGGGTGACGCAAAATTATAACAAATTGCTAATAAGTCAGTTATATTTTAACAATTATCACTCAAGAAAAAAGTGACGAAGTCAGGAGAGTTTAAAGAGGCATTCGCGCTCCTGTCAACGGAACGCGAATGCCAATCGTTATAATCCTTGTAATCACCCGACTGTCAAAGAGCCCGGAGGCCAAACTAATGACCAAGGACCAATGACTAAAAACTAAGGACTAAGGACTAAAAACTACTTGCGATCAATAAAACTTAGCTGCTTAGCGACTTAGCGTGTGCCCAATGGAAGCGGATGCCTCACTAATCTCTAATCTCTAATCTCTAATCTGCGAGCATCGCGAGCATATCGAGCAAACCAGATTCCCAGCAGTGGGACGGCAGTGCCCACAATGGTGTAAAGGATCCAGAAGAGGTCGGTTGTCGAGTTCTCATGGATGACCATGTGACAGCCGATTTGGCCCCAGTCCAGGCCGTAGTACCAGATTTTGAGAGCCGACACAATCTTGAAAGAGATAATGTGGAAGACGAAGATATAGAGCGTGTTGTTACCGCAATAGACCAGGAAGCGTTTCACGATGCCCTCGTGGCGGTCGAGCCATGAGGAAATGTGGTGCAGCATCAGGAAACCGACGGCACCCGTGACAGGCAGGGTGGCGACCGTGCGTAACTCGACTTTCAGCGCCATACCTTGCCAACCCAACGCAGCACCGCCCACCAGGAATCCCAGATAGACCAGCGTCAGCGCCCAGTGCTCGCGTATGCGTTGCTCATGGCGCCGGTAAAGCACGCCCATGCTGAAAAACAGCACACCCCAGCACTCGCGGATGCCACCTTGCACGATGGTAGCGATGGTCAGGTGGTTAGCGACCTTGAACCACGCAAAGCCGAGGGCAAGCACTCCGATCACTTTAGGCACAGTGTCGTGGTTGAGCCACTTGTGGCGGTTATAGAGCAGCAGGTACAGGACGAGAAAAACGATACTCGACACCAGCAGCGCCCTGAAGAACCAGAATGCGCCCGCCAGGAACTCGTCATAGCCCGCCATTGAGAAGATGATGTGAACCAACCGTTGCAAGAACTGGTGCCACGAGTAAGGATGAGTAACACCGCCTTCCCAGTTGCCAAATTGCTCGTTCAGCAGGCCAATCTTGAAAAACAGGTTGTGCAACACGAGGAACAGCAGGCTCCACTTGAGAAACGGCACATAGAGTCCCTTGAAGCGTTTCTTGCAGAAGGTCCACGGGTCCCGCAGGTACTTTTTGTCAAAGAAATAGCCCGCGGCAATAAAGAAAACCGGCATGTGGAACAGGTAGATGAAAGTCATCAACAACGATGGCCCCTCGGCATGCCCCGCACACATCAATATAATGGCAATCGCCTTACAAATCGACAGCGTAGTATTATCTCGTTTCATGTAAAACCTCATTGTTGTGGGAGTACAAAGGTAGCCACATTTCTTGAATCCTACCATCTGACAAACTCTTTTATTTGCACTAAATGATTTCTCATTTCGGCAGTTTATGTAACTTTGCAGAATACTATACGGAATCAGAAAAAGATGGAGCAAAGGAAGATGACATCAGAAATGGGAGCGGCTGTTGAGGCTATCAAAAAGGCCATCCTGCAAGGACAATATGAAGCAGCCAAAGGCGTGAACCGCGTGCAACTGGCTGTCTATTTCGGCATTGGAAAGTATATTTCATCTCATACCCGCAAAGGCGTTTGGGGCACTGGCGCTTTGGAGACAATCAGCCAACAGTTGCGAAAAGAGTTACCTGGGCTGAGAGGCTTCTCAGCCACACAATTGCGGGAAATGCGCCTTTTTTATGAAGAATGGGATATTCTTGACGCAAATTCATCGGTCACAACCGATGAAAATCTCTTAAGTCCAATTCTTGATACTAATTCATCGGTTGTAACCGATGAATTGGAAAACAAGGAGCATAGCATAGACATATATCAATGTATGCAGATACCCAGTCTTAAGGAATTCCCAATAGAAGACTTTTTCAAAGTGCCGTTTTCTCACCATTCACGCATTCTTGCTGGCACTAAGGACCTCTCCGCTAGATATTATTACATTCGGCGAACAGCCGAGGAACACCTCTCAGTCGAAAGATTAAAGAGACTCATCAAGGAAGACGCTTACGAACATCAGGAGCAAATTCCCAACAATTTTCATCAGACGCTATCTGATTCTAACATGGCCAGAAAGGCGGTGATGATGTTTAAAGATGAATATCTGCTTAATTTTATCAATGTTGAGGAAATTGGGGAGCGAGAAAGCATCGATGTGGATGAACGCGTTGTGGAACAGCAGATAGTTCACAATATCAAGAATTTTATCATGACATTTGGCCGGGATTTCTCGTTTATTGGCAATCAATATCATTTGGAGGTCTATGGCGTTGATCATTTCCCTGATTTACTATTCTTTAATCGAGAACTCTGTGCTATGGTTGTTGTGGAACTAAAAACCGGCGACTTTAAAACCTCCTATTTAGGCCAACTGATGACATATCTGAGGATTCTGGATGACCATGTAAAAAAGCCTCACGAAAATCCTTCAATAGGCATTGTACTATGTAAATCGGCCAATAAGGAGTACGTTGAGTATGTTATTCAAGACTATCAAAAACCGATGGGTGTGGCAACTTATTCCACATCGGCGGATATGCCTGAAAGATTGCGCAAGGCCTTGCCTGATATTGAAGAACTGAAGAAACTGCTATAAGCAGACTGCTCAATTCTTTTCCAGCATTTCTTTGAGTGAGACGAAAGTGTAGCCTTTTTTCCTCAGGTCCTTGATGAGGGCGGGCAGGCGGTCGTAGAATTTCTCTGTGCGGCGCTCGTCGGTGCCCAGGTGGATCATCAGCAGGTGGCCGTTGAGCGTCTTTTCTTTCTCGCAGCGCATGATGCGGTCCCACAGCCATTTGTTGTCACGGTAGGGGTTGCCGCCAGTGATGCCGGGATAGGTGTAATCCATGCTGCTCATGGTGCCGGGCGAGAAGTTGATGAGCTGCAGCCCCATTTCATGAGCCCACGAGGCCACGGTGGCGTTGTGCCACTCGTAGGGCGGAATCATCCAAGGCGCATCCTGCGGCGTGATGCCGTATCGTGCCAGCACCTCGTAACTCTTGATGATGTCGTCACGGAATTGCTCACGCGTCACCAACAGCGAGTCGCGTTTCTCCCATGCACAATAGACCAGGTGGCCGTAGCTGTGACTGCCCACGTAATGGCCGCCGTCGATGAGCCGCTGCACCACGTCAGGATAGAGGTCAAAGAAGCGCCCCGTGAAAAAGAACGCGCCCCTTATGCCCTGCTTGTTGAGCGTGGTGATGATGCGGTCAGCGCCATCGGCACGGTCGTCGGCAGTGAACACGAGGCAGATCTGCTTCCTAGCGGTGTCGCCTCTCACGATGGCCCCCTCGTCCCATAGGAAATGACCGCTCTCTCCCCTACCTTCCGTCTCGTAGAATGAGAACGGGAAGGTCAGCGAGGCCGTGCCGTCCATCGTGGGTTCGTTGGTGCTGTAGTCATGGGTATTGTCGTGATAAACCACGTCACCCGGTTGGAACAGGTCATAGGTGTTACCCTCGATATTGATCATATCGTCGGCCAGGTTCACGCCCTTGAGGCTATTGAATATCGTGGCATAGACAGGGCCGTCCACCAGTCCGCCCGTGGGCATGCCGACGCGCTCCATCACAAAGTTGCTGTGGGTCGCATGAGGATAGGTGCCGCTACGGGGCAGTTCCACAATCATGCTCGTTCCCCACGGGTTGCAGCCCAATAGCCAGTCGCGCAGGGCACCCTCCATCTCCTCAAACTGGCGGTCACCCGTCAACTGGCGGTACAGGATGCACTGGGTGAGCATCGCTGTGGTGAGGTTATTGCTGCACCAGATGCCCGGCACACCCCACAAGAAGGGGTTGCCCGTTTGCTCGGCACGTCCCTTGACGCGCTCGATGCCCGCGCGGATATTGCGGATGAATTCGGCTTGCAGACGTTTGTTCCCGCACGTTTCCTGAGCCACTCTCACATGGCCCATGTTCATGAACGGATACCATTGGTAATGACGGGCACTGTCGGCACCCATCCACGGCGTGACGGGTTCGCGACGGCCATATTCCACTGCCTGCGCCAGATATTTCTCGTCGCCTGTAGCATGAAACAGTTCAATCGCTCCCAGTTCCATGTCATCGACCCAGTTGTCTTCCTCGTAGATGTAGGGCGAAACGACGCTCACCGTCTGGGTATTGCCTGGCTTGTCAATGCCCACCTGGTAGGCATCAGCGGCCTTGCGACCAATCTTGGCGGCAAAATCGGGATAATAGGGTGCTAACACCTGTGCTCCCAAGGCAAAGTCGCTGGCAAACTTGCCCGCCGTGCTGGCCGCGCCCATGGTCGCGTTCATGAACTTGCCGCGCTGTTGCGGCTTGCCGTCGATGTAATAGACAGGGCGGCCGTTGTTGGGTCCCCAGCCATAGTCGGCTGGATCGTCCTTGGGCAACTTCATGCCGATGTGGTCTCGGTCATCGGCAATCTGGTTGTAGAGTTCACCCTTACTGGGATTCATCTTATCAAGCCATGTGAGACCCCAATAGATTTCATCGATGATGTCAGGGATGCCGTTGGCCCCCTTGAGGCCGTTGGCCTGGTAATGGTCACCGAAGGCTGTCGGGCACTGCTGCCAGGCAAGCATCATCTGGTAGATGGCGTTGGCGCTCGTGGTGGTATATTGCAACAGGTCGGCAGCATCATGCCAGCCGCCCCTCACGTCGATGTGCTGCCCCTCCTTGTCGGGGTGATAGCGCACGTAGGCATCCTTGACGTGGCAACTGTCGCGCTGGAATGGGTTAAAGCCGCACCGCTGCTGACGCATGTAGTTGAGCACAAAGTCGGCTGTGCCATCCCACACGCGTCTGTTAACGGGAAATACGGGCGACTCGATGCCACATGCCACGATGCGGTAAGCGCCCTCGTCATGAAAGTCGCTGAAGTCCAGCCTGCACGTCGCCTGCATCTGTCCCCAGGGTCCCATCTCGCGGGTGGAGGTCGAGCGATAAACCGTCTTGCCCGTATAGGCATCTACCAATTCAAACTCGCCCACCCGCACCGGCTCCTGACTCATGAGCACGGCCACCTTGGTCGCCTGGGGCAAGTATCCCAATTGGTTAATGCGTATCCACCCAGCGGCCTGAGCCATCAAGCAGGCCATCGTCACCATGGCCACTATGCTAAACCGTTTGAAGTCTGCCATATTGTTATATTTGAGATGTACGTTTTTTCTTCAACGGCAAAATTAAAGAAAAACGGGCGCAGTGCAAAATCATTCTTGTCGCACCCCTCAAAAAAAGTCTATGCCCAAACACGTGAGCATTTGGGCACACAAGATTATAATACCAGTCGTAATATTATATTAGATAAATTCGTGAAATTCGCATTAGCCCCGCAGGGTTCAGAGGCACTTATTATTCCCTTATTTTAACGGGACACAAGTGTCTTAATATATAAAACAAATCAGTTACCTCCTAACAGCATGTCGATGAGCGCAGTGACATCCTTGATGGTTACCGTGCCATCGCCATCCACGTCGCAGTATGCGGGCAATTCGCCTCCACTCAATAGTGTATCGATAAGCCCCGTCACATCTTTAATCGCGATGTTGCCATCACCATCCACATCACCAGGGCCAGCCCCGATAAACGGAACAATGTGCGTGAACCTGCCCCACTCCTCATGAGCCCGATAAGCCTCAATAGACTCATTCGGCACATACAGTTTAACGGTCTCATAATTTGAATAATCGTCTCCCGTACTCAAGAGATCAGAAGCGGTTGGCGGCGTGATACTCTTGCATGTGATATCAACTAAATGCCTATTGTAATAAAAGACATAATATCCAAGAGCCTCGACCGATGCAGGAAGGACAACGTGTTTCAAAGCAGTCTTTCTGAAGGCATTATGTCCTATAGTTGTAACCGAAGAGCCAATTCTAACATCTTCAAGCAATTCACAATTCAGAAATGCAGCATCTCCAATAGAAAGGATATTGTCTGGAATAACGATGTCAGTCAGATGTAACCCGGAGGTGTACCCCCCGAAGCTATGGTCACCTAGGGCAGTTACTGTCAAAGGAATGTCAGTGCTCAAAAAACCGCATACCAGCGTGTTAGTCGCAGTTTCGATAATCGCATTACAATTGTCTCGCGAGTCATAGGTCGGATTATTTTCATCCACTCGGATAGATAAAAGGTCATTGCATCCTGAGAAGGCTGTAGAAGCTATGTAATCTACAGACGCAGGTATAAAAATGCTTTCCAAACCTGTTTCACAAAATGCCTCAAATTCAATTCTTGTAATTGTATTGGGTAAACTGATACTCTTCAAGGAAGTATACCCAGCAAATGCATCTGCTCTAATTGCATCTACAGTATAAACTTTGCCGTCATACTCCACCGTCTCAGGAATAATCAAATCGCCAGAATAGGTGCTACTATACTCAGAAGTCATACCCGCTACTTCAACGAAAGAAGAATGACCACTTCTTTCATAAATTATCCCATCTTTATCAAAAGGAGGCGGTGTGAACATGCTTTCATCAACAGTAACATATAGTTGAATCATACGGCTTCTCCGCAGACCTGGTGATTCTGCATAAGCCCTAATTAAATAAATGCCATTTGTATATATAAGAAATGAATATTCTGGATCACCAAACACACCTTGATATAAAACACAGCCATCCATAGTATCCAAAATATCATAATAAACTTCCGCATATTCCTCGTGTCGGATTATTACAACTGCACACTCATAATCATAATCAATGTACCATTCAATTATTGGGTCACAGGTTCTTTCTGGAACATTGTAATCATAGGAAACCCATTCTGACGGCGTCTTACCGCTACACTGAGCGTAAGCCTCAACCGTAACAGTTTCATCGTCATAATCAAACAATTCTAACGTATAAACATATCCGCCCCCATCTAGTGGAACACTACCCATGTACTCACCATTGATGGAGAAAAAGATCTCTGCACCTTCCTCGGCAGTAAATTGGAAAGAGACATGATTAAGATCGTCATCTTCGATAACAGTAATTTCTGGTGCCGCTGTTTGCTCCGGTTGATCTTGAGCCGTAATAACTGCTGTTGACGCGACGATTGCCAACAAGGTTAAGAGTAGATGTTTTATCATAATACTTTGTGTATGCCGCATGCTGGCCCTCCTCAGTGCGGCGGATTGGGGCCCTCATACCCCGTTAGACTGAAAGCGTGAGGACAATGATCTAAATATTACCGATTCACCATTTGGCTCATGAATGGTTAGACACGCTTCTATTTCATAATCTTCTGTCGCAAGGCTCAACTACCCGCGACAGGTCTCTGCAAATTTATTCTACCCACACCACAAAAACAAGTAAATCTTCCATAAAATCGCAATAATTGACGATATTTCTATAAGAGTGTCTAATTTTTTTACAGTTTTTTCAAGAATGGGCCTTTACTGATGCTCTTATTAAATAAGATAGTTATCAAATAGCAAATTGTTATTTTATTTGGTTTTCTTTAACAAATAGTTGCATAGTAGGTTTTTTGTATATACCTTTGTCGCTCGGATTCAAGTGATTGACTCCACTTTTTTTGTAATCATGTTTAAACCTAAGTAATCAGTGATGAAGAAGTTTTACGTTGTTTTTTGCTTGCTGGTAGTAGCTATGATGGCAAATGCTGAATATGCTGGACCAGGTTTTTATCGTGTTCACAATGCTGGTTCTGATTCCTATATCAGCATCAAGGGTACCTCATTCATATGGTCACCCGATCCCGATGCATTCTGGACATGCATCAAGATGATGCCCGCTGCCGACCAGGCACACGTGAGTGATGCCGGTTCGTTGATTTACATTCCTGGATTGGTGCAGACGAGTCTGTACGCACAGGGTGTGGATACTTACTCGTTGACCGAACTGTATATGGATGTCGATACCGCTAAGGTTATTGAGGGCGGGCTACCCACCTATGTAGCTACGACCCAAGTATGGGTTACCCTGAACGGCACAGAAAGACTCATGACGTGTTATTTCCGCGACCAGGGCAGTGGTTTGACAGCTGGCTTTTCAGACAAGAAAGAAGCCCGCTGGTGGATTGAGCCCGTCAACGAGGAGTCGATTGAGACATCCTACTTTGGAGTTCAGCCGGTCAACGAGAATGTGAAGGATGCTGATGGCATGTACTGGACGTCGCTGTGCTGCGACTTCCCCTTCCTGATTCCCGCTGAGGGCGGTGTTGAAGGTGCTTATGCAGTACACCAGGTACAACAGGACGTGGATGGCTCGTGCTATGCCTCAGTCATCAAGGTCTATGGCCAGGGCGAGGTAGTTCCTGCCGCAACCCCTGTTCTGCTCAAGTGTGCAGCCCCCACCGCTGCTGGCAACAAGCTGATTCCCACGGGCGAAATTGCCAACAACAGGTCTTTCCCCCTTGTGAACGGAATGCTCAGGGGCAATTACTTCAGCTCTTACATCAATCACATGAGCATTAACGTGCTTGAGACCGACCTCATGTGCGAATATGTGCCCGAACAGGCTACACCCGCGACGGCCGAGAATTTGGAATTGGGCGTTGATGCCGAAGGCCGCCTGGGATTCTACCCCAAGACTGATGGCGAGTATATGGACGCCAACACAGCCTGGTTAAGCATCGAGAACCTCGACAAGGAGGGCGTGACCTCGGTCTATCTCTATGAGATTGTTCTGGGCGACACCAATGGCGACGGTGTGACGACCATCAAGGACGTGACCTACCTCATCGACTATCTGTTAGGCTCCAACGACACCCGTGGCATCGGGAACACGTTGTGCGCCGACGTGGACGGCAACGGCAAGATTACCATCAAGGACGTCACAGCCCTCATCGACATGCTCCTCGGCAGTTCAGCCCAGTAAAGAGCAACCGCACCTCTCCTCCACACAATCAGCATCCGCATTCGTGACACCACGGACGCGGATGCTGATGCACTTTTAATCGGCCTAATGGCCGAGAAATTAATAATGTTTTATTTCTCGCGTGAAGCGCGATTTGCTTTTAGAGTCATTGGTTGTCAGAAGACGAGCAGACCAACGATGCCGGCGAGGATAATGACCAGGATGGGGTGAAGACGCGTGAAATAGACAAAGCAGAACGAGGCGACACAGATGGCGATGGTGATGATGCGCTCGCTGGCCAGGTAACCAAAGTTCTCGCTGTTCATCAGCAACAGGGCCGCCGATGCGATAAGCCCCACCACAACAGGACGCAGGCCCATAAAGGCGCCCTTGATAAAGGGGCTCTGACGATGCCGCTCGATGTAGTGGGCAGCAATGAGGGTGAGGATAAACGGGGGCAGCACCACAGTGATTGTGGTCACCAGCGAACCGAGGACGCTACCCGTGACAACGTAGCCGATGTAGGTGGCGCTGTTGATGCCGATGGGACCAGGAGTCATCTGCGAAATGGCGACAATGTCGGTAAACATCTGGCTGCTGATCCATCCCGAATCCACAACCTCGCGCTGGATGAGCGAGAGCATGGCATAGCCGCCACCGAAGCCGAACAGCCCGATTTTCAGGTATGCCCAGATGAGTTTCAGGTAATTATCAAGCATCGTTGGCCTCCTTTCCGTTACTGCCTTTCAACAGCGTGTGCATGTAATAGATATATCCGCCGACAGCCCCTAACACGATGTAGATGATGGGGTTGGAGACATAGGGCAACTTGCTGTAGATGAGTAGCGCCACAGCCACAGGGATAATGATGGTTTTCCAATTGATGCCAGCCGCCTTGGCCGTCGTCAACACGGGAGCGATAATCAGAGCGACCACAGCGGGACGGATGCCCTTGAAAATGCGACTCACGATGGCGTTGTTCTTGATGGTCTCAGGCGTGAGGAAGATGGCAATGGCCAGAATCATCAGGAACGACGGCAGGATGGTTCCGATCGCGGCACACACGCTGCCCTTGATGCCCTTGAGCCTGTCGCCGACGACGACACTGATGTTCACGGCAAGAATGCCGGGCATGGACTGAGCCACGGCGAGCAGGTCTAAAAAATCCTCAAGTTCCAGCCAGTGATGCTTGTCGACAATCTCCCGCTGGATGATGCTGATCATCGCCCATCCACCACCAAAGGTGAACGCTCCAATTTTGCAGAACGTCAGGAACAGTTGCCAGTACATTTCAGTTTACAGTTATTGTGCTACTTCTTCTTGCGCTCCAGCAGGCGTTGGGCGTTAATGAAGCCGTAATTGGTCTTGTCCATACGGGAACGGATGATCGACAGGCTATCCACATAGGCCGTGTGGCCGCGATGGATATTATAGCTCACGTAGCCGTAGATGCGGCGCACCTGGCGGGCGGTGTCGCTCTGCACATCGATGTTCACCCAGCCGTCGCTGTTGGTGGATCGAGTAATCTGAGCCGTCGCTCCGTCGGTATAGTCGATGCTCATGCACACCTTGAAGTCGTTGGCACCCCGTTCGAGCAGATAGCTCAACTGATAACGGTCACCCGGCTTGCTGTCATTACCTGGAAGCACGTCAAAGGTGATGAACCCTCGCCTTGAACCTTGAGTGAGCATATAGGAGCGCTGCCCCTTCCACAGGTCGATCGTGTCGCCGTTGAACTTTTCCTGCCGACGGATTCCTAACCGGGACTTGGGCTTGACGTCGTGCGTGGGGGCGCCTTGTGCTCCGCCCATCACCATTTCCTGCTCCTCGGCAATGTCATCACTGCTCCTGCTGAGCTTGTCATAGCGATGCTTGAGTATGGTGACGGCTTTATCGAGGGCTCTGTTGTAATCCTCCATGTTGTGTGCATACCACACCATCGACGTATCATATTCCTGCTGTGTGAGGCCATGCTTCTTGAAGATAGACTGCTTGATGACCAACTTGCTGGAATCCGTATCAAACTCCGAGATATGGTTTTCGATATAGGCATCGGCGATTTTCATGTCGACGATGAGGTCGGCCATCTCGTTCACACTCATGACGCCACTCGGCTGACGGCCACATGAGGACAAGGCCGCAACCAGTACTATAAATGGCAGCAATATGTGAACCAGGATGTTACGCATTCAATTCGTCTTGAGTCATGTTGTCATTGCCGTCGCCTTCTGCCTGATCCTCGCTCTTGACCGTAGGATTGGCCAAATAGCGGGCATAGAACAGGATGAGCACAATGACGCTCACGCTGAGCGACGCGTCGGCAATGTTGAAAATCGGCTGGAAGAACACAAAATGATTTCCGCCGATCATGGGCATCCAGTTGGGCCAGTCCCACTCACACAGCGGGAAGTAGAACATGTCCACCACCCTGCCGTTGAACAGCGTGCCATAGCCGCCATCCGGCGGGAACAACTGAGCCACCTGGGGCGGAATGGGACTGTTGAAAATCAGACCATAGGCGATGCAGTCGATGACGTTACCCAGCGCCCCGGCCGTAATCAGGGCGATACAGACCACATAGCCACGCGGCACATCAGTACTGTTGCGCAATCGCCACAAGTAATAGATAAAGGCTGCCGATGCGATGATGCGGAACAAGGTGAGCAACAACTTGCTGCCCAATTCCATGCCGAATGCCATGCCGTTGTTCTCTATGAACAACAGCCTGAACCACGATGTCACCTGCATCTCCTCACCATAGTAGAAGTGGGTCTTGACCCAGATCTTCATAGCTTGGTCGATGACGATAACCAGCGCGATGATTAACGCTGCAAGTTTACCGTTAGATATTTTCATCTGAGAACTTTAGGCGTCAAGATTTCTTCTTGTTCCGGGCCTCGATTTCCTTGCCCTCGATCGAGAGTGTGGCGTGGGGCACGGCCTGCAAGCGCTCCTTGGGGATCAACTTGCCCGTGATGCGGCACACGCCGTAGGTCTTATTCTCGATGCGCACGAGCGCGGCCTGTAACTTGCGGATGAAGTCCAACTGGCGCTGGGCCTGCTGGCTGGAAACCTCCTTCTGCAAGGTCGAAGCTCCTTCCTCCATCATCTTGAAGGTGGGATTGGACTCATCTATCATGATGGTATCGGTCAGGCGCTTGTAGTTCTCCTGAGCTTGCTCAATCTTGGCCAGAATGAGTTCCTTGAACTCCTGCAACTCCTCGTCGCTGTATCTGGTCTTTTCTTGCTTGGTAGCCATTATCTGAGTTTTATGTTTAAAAAAGTTTAGAGTTTAGAGACGATGTTTCGCTCTAAACTCTAGAATCATTGTTTATACTTTCTCTACGTTAACCGGCAGCATCCAGCCGTCCATGTCGAGTTCGACTGCGGTGGCGGGATCGACGGGCGCCACGGTGATGCTGTTGGCAAGCACCTGATGGGCGATATAGTCGCCATAGGCCTTGACGGCATCGTCGGTACGCTCGTCGGGAGCGATGGTGACGTTGATCTTGTCGGTAATGTCAAAGTCCTTGCTCTTGCGCACGTTCTGGATGCGGTTCACCAGTTCGCGGGCAATACCCTCGAGGCGCAACTGGTCGGTCACGGTAATGTCGAGTGCCACGGTCAGGTTGCCCTCGTTGGCGACGAGCCAGCCGGGGATGTCCTCGCTGATGATTTCAACGTCGGGCAGTTCGACAACGGCCTGATGGCCATCTATGTCAACCGTAAAGGTGCCCTCTTTCTCAAATTGGGCAATCTCAGGCTGTGACATGCCGGTGATGCGGGCGGCCAGAGCCTTCATGATCTTGCCATACTTCGGGCCCAGTTTCTTGAAGTCGGGCTTCACGCGCTTGACAAGGATGCCGGCGTCGTTACCCACGAGCTTGATTTCCTTGACGTTGACCTCGTTCTTGATCAGGTCGGCAACAGCCTCGACCGAGGTGCGCTGCTTGTCGTCAAGCACGGGAATCATGATGGCCTGCAGCGGCTGACGCACCTTCAGGTTCTGCTTGCGGCGCAGCGACAGCACCATCGAGGTGACATCCTGGGCGGCCTGCATGCGCTGCTCGAGTTGCTTGTCGATGACGCTCTCGTCACACTTGGGGAAGCGGGCGAGGTGTACCGAAGTCTCGCTATGAGTCAGGTCTCGGTACAGGCGGTCACTGTAGAAGGGTGCTACGGGAGCCATGAGCAGGGACACGGTGGTGAGACACTGGTGCAGGGTCTGGTAAGCGGCCAGCTTGTCCTGGGTCATTTCGCCGCCCCAGAAACGCTTGCGGTTCAGACGCACGTACCAGTTACTCAGGTGGTCACCGACAAAGGTGCTGATGGCACGAGTGGCACGGGTGGGCTCGTAGTCCTCCAGGTCGGCCTGCACGGTGGCGATGAGTGAGTTCAGCAACGAGATGATCCAGCGGTCGATCTCGGGACGATCGGACATGGGCACCTGAGGCGCATTGGGGTCAAAACCGTCAACGTTGGCATACAGAGCGAAGAACGAGTAAGTGTTGTAGAGGGTGCCGAAGAACTTGCGGGCCACCTCGGTCACACCAGCCTCGTCAAACTTGAGGTTATCCCAGGGCGACGAGTTGCTGATCATGTACCAGCGCAACGGGTCACTACCGTATTTCTCAATAGCGCCGAAGGGGTCAACGGCGTTGCCCAGGCGCTTGCTCATCTTGTTACCATTCTTGTCGAGCACCAGACCATTGGAAATCACATTCTTGTAGGCCACGCTGTCAAACACCATCGTACCGATAGCATGCAGGGTGAAGAACCAACCGCGCGTCTGGTCCACGCCCTCGGCGATAAAGTCGGCGGGGAAGAAGGTGTTGTTGTCCACAGCCTCCTTGTTCTCAAACGGGTAGTGAAGCTGGGCATAGGGCATGGCACCGCTATCGAACCACACGTCGATGAGGTCAAGTTCGCGTTTCATGGGCTTGCCACTGTCACTCACCAGAATGATGTCGTCCACATAGGGGCGATGGATATCAATCTTGTTATAGTTCTCCTCGCTGTAGTCACCGGGGACGAAGCCCTTATCCTTATAGGGGTTGGACGCCATCACACCAGCGGTAACGGCCTTCTCGATTTCGTTATAGAGTTCCTCGATGCTGCCGATGCACTTCTCGTCGCCATCGTCGTTGCGCCAGATGGGCAGCGGGGTGCCCCAGTAGCGGCTGCGGCTCAGGTTCCAGTCGTTGAGGTTCTCCAACCACTTGCCGAAGCGGCCTGTTCCGGTGTGCTCGGGCTTCCAGTTGATGGTGTGGTTGAGTTCCACCATGCGGTCGCGACAGGCAGTGTCGCGGATGAACCAGCTGTCGAGCGGATAATAGAGGATGGGCTTGTCGGTACGCCAGCAGTGGGGATAGTTGTGGGTATGCTTCTCCATCTTGAAGGCGGTGCCGTCCTGCTTCATGCGGATGCATATGTAGATGTTGAGGTCCTCAGCCTTGTTGGCAGCATTCTCGTCAAACTTTCCGCCGACGGTGTACTGCGGGTCATAAGCGTTCTTTACCCAGCGGCTGGCATACTCGCTGTAGAGGTCCACGTTGACGAAGTTCTTCACGAACTCCTCATCAAGGTCCTCGATAGCGTAATATTTACCTGTGAGATCCACCATGGGACGGGTCTCCATCTTCTTGTTGATCATGTAAAGTGCGGGGATGCCGGCAGCCTTGGCCACGCGGGCATCGTCGGCACCGAATGTGGGAGCGATGTGCACGATACCGGTACCGTCCTCGGTGGTCACATAGTCACCGGGGATGACACGGAAACCGTTGTCGTTACCCACGACCTTGCCGTCCACCTTATCCACAGGCTTTACCCAGGGGAACAGCTGGGCGTAGCGCATCTCCAGCAGGTCTTGACCTTTGAACGAAGCGATGACCTTCCAGGGCACCACTTTGTCGCCAGCATTGTATTCCAGCGGCTGGTCCTTGCCGTCAGCCTTGAAGTAGGCTTCAACGCGGGCCTCAGCCAGCAGGTAGATAGCGGGCTTGCCGGTGTAGGGGTTGAAACTCTCGACAGCAACATAGTCGATCTTGTTGCCCACACACAGTGCCGTGTTACTCGGCAGAGTCCACGGGGTGGTCGTCCAAGCCAGGACATAGGCCTCGTTGAAGCCAGCATCGGCAACCTCATGAATCTTTTTGATGACAGGGTGCTCGTCGCCGCTCAGTACGCTGAACTGGGCCGTTACGGTCTGGTCCTTGACATCACGGTAGCAGCCCGGCAGGTTCAACTCATGCGAACTCAAGCCGGTGCCGGCAGCAGGCGAGTAAGGCTGGATGGTATAACCCTTATAGAGCAGGCCCTTGTTGTAGAGCTGCTTCAACAGCCACCACAGGCTCTCGATATAACTGTTCTTGAACGTGATGTAAGGGTTGTTCATGTCCACCCAGTAGCCCATGCGGTGGGTCAAGTCTTCCCATTCGCGGGTATATTTCATCACCTCCTTGCGGCAGGTGGCATTGTACTCGTCAACCGAGATTTTCTTGCCGATATCCTCCTTGGTGATACCCAGAGCCTTCTCTACGCCAAGCTCTACGGGCAGGCCGTGGGTGTCCCAGCCGGCCTTACGCAGCACCTGGAATCCCTGCATCGTCTTGTAGCGGCAGAAGATGTCCTTAATCGAGCGGGCCATCACGTGGTGGATGCCAGGCATACCGTTAGCACTGGGAGGTCCCTCATAGAACACATATACAGGAGCACCGTCGCGCTCGCTGATGCTATGGCCAAACACATCTTCCCTATCCCACTGTTGCAGGACTTCCTTGTTGATATCTGACAGATTAAATCCGTTATACTCGTTGAATTTTTTCATATTTTTGATAATGTGGTTATCCAATTTTGGGTGCAAAGGTAGTGAAATTAATTAGAACAAAAAACAATGTTAATAATTTGGTGGTAACGATAACCGTTTTTTTCCATAAATGGATATCTCAATCACCCCAAAAATCCCCCAAAAACCACCCCACTCCACCCCACCATCAACATTTTCAGACAATCTACAGCCCTAGACAGACACCCTCACCATATTGCATATTGCCATTGCGCTTGCATATTCATGGGATTCTTATCTACATTTGCGGCAAAAAAATAACGATTAAACATGATGATTTTATGAAAAAGAAAACACTACTCTTTCAATGGTTCGTCCTGGTGACGGCTATGATGTGCTCTCTCGGCGTCAAGGCTCAAGAGGCCTACGCTTGCTACACGTTAGATAACACGACGCTGACGTTCTACTACGACGACGATCGCAATATCCGCACGGGCACAACCTACTTTCTGAATACCGATAACAACGATGCCGGTTGGGACACCGATGGCACCAAAGCCAATGTGACGCGAGTGGTGTTTGACCCGTCGTTCGCTGATGCCCGCCCGATGACCACCTACGGCTGGTTTTATGGCATGACGAATCTTCAATCCGTCGAGGGCATCGAGCATCTGAACACCAGTAAGGTGACCCGTATGGCTTTCATGTTCGATAGCTGTTATAAATTGACGAGTCTTGATTTGAGCAGTTTTAACACGTCTCAGATCTACGAGATACGACATATGTTCATCCACTGCAATAATCTGCGCACCATCTATGTGGGCGATGGCTGGACGACGGCTTCCATGAGCTACACTTGGGACATGTTCAAGAACTGCACCAGCTTGGTTGGCGGCCAGGGCACGGCCTATGACGACAACCACGTGGGCAAAGAGTACGCCCACATCGACGGCGGCCCCAGCAACCCCGGCTACTTCAGCGTGAAGCCTGCCTTCATCCGCGGCGACGTGAACGGAAATGGCGAGGTGAAAATCGATGACGTGACGGCCCTGATTGACCTGCTGCTGAACGGCGGCACCATTAACAACCCCGCCGCTGACTGCAACCAGAATGGCGAGGTAAGAATCAACGACGTAACAGCCCTCATCGACTACCTCCTCTCCGGCACCTGGAATTAATCTCCAAACATAGCCAAGAAAAATCCCTCATGCTCATCTCACAGGCACGAGGGATTTTCTGTCACCTTAACTCATATAAAGTTCATAATGAACCCGTTGATTGAAAGATGCATAGCATGAACCATCGAGTTACAACAGCAGGATAATCATTATCTCGCTATTTCCTAATACTTTGGCCACCATCTTAAATACATAAACGCAGGTAAATTGTTTCAAAAAAGAACAATTAAATATATTGATATCGATTTAACACATAAATATAAAATGCCGATATAAGCCAATTCATATATTAAAAATTGAAGCTAAATCCAACTAAAACCGCATCAAAACTTTGGCCATTTTGAATTATTTCTATACTTTTGCAGTTTATAGCGTGAATTACATTTCCTGTCACTATTGGCAATTGTAAATAACACGAATTCATAGCATGCGAGATTCCTTGAAACTCTTAGCTTTTGTTAAACCTAAAATTGATTAGAAATAAGAAAATCCAAATGAATAAGAAGCTCGTTTTTTCATGGGGACATATTTTGGCCGCACTGGCATGCATTGCATTGAGTTATGCGGCTTTTGTCGGCCTTTGCTACTATACTGGCGGCAATTTCCTGCTGTCTGGTCTGATTGTCGCTTTTATTGATACTCTCTTGATCATAAGTTTCATCGGCGCCCAACAGTTCAAAATTTGGGAAGGCGATTTCCACAAAAACATTATTATTGAAAGATGGCTACTCTTTATCTTTGCTCCTCTAGCGCTAGTAATAGCGATGACACCGGTTAACCATTTCCTGCTGCTTAGAGATAATCAAGACAAAATTGTTAGTCAATTCACGTGCGCCACCGATACGGCCAAGATGATATTTAATGACTATGAAACTTATGCCAATGACCGGATTATGGCCATCAACAAGACCTATACAACGCGAAAGGCGACCGATGCCGAAGCTAAACTTGAGCGCTTCAATGCAAGACGTGCCCTAAAACTGCAACTGCTGGGTCATAATTATGACACAATCCGCAATACGGCTATTGATTGGATAGACAATACAGTAGGTACGCCATCCATTTATAATATCATGGTGCTGGGCAATCTCAATGAGATCAACAAAGCCTTTATGAACTGGAACCAGCAACTGAGCAAGTTTTCATCATTCCGCCTTTCGCATGAATCCAAATCCACGTCAGACTTTGGCCTGGATAATCCCCGCATCATAAAGTCTATCAACATTTTAGAGAATCTAAAAATGCTATACCGTTCTCCTCATGGTATAGCCAGAAATACCATCCCAGTGGCCCTGATATTGGGCTTCTTGTTTTTAATCCCATGGTTAATTCAACGACGCAACACCAAGAGCACTTACCGTCTTTTTGGCAAGAAAAAAGCCTCTAGAGATGGCTTCTTGGGTTGGGGTAAGAAACCCAAGAAAGACAAAGGTCACGGTTGGGTTTATGACAACGATGATGACGGCGAAAAGCGCAAAAGTGATCATGTAATAAAAATATGAGAAGATTGGTTCTTATTATCATTACCTAAATTATTATCTTATAATCAACTCATTTACAATATGCCAAATAATTTAAAAGAAATCATTCGCAGAGTCCTTGATGATGATAAAGTCATAGAAAAAGGAAAATCCCTTGTACAAAGAATACGGGAATACGTTGCTATTGATGATCCTAAGACTAAATCAGAACGGCAGAAAGAACTCCTCAATCTGCTGAACGACGATAACAATTTACTTGATTCCTCAACCCTATCGGAGCTTCAAAAGGAAGAAGTTGTTTCCTTTGAGCAACTGGGGACTTTGAGCATCAATAAAAAGTTTATCAGCGCTCTAAAAGACGGACTGAAACGGCCAAAGTTAGTTACAGAAAATAATTCTGAAGGGAAGGAGAACAGCCGACTCAAAGTAATCAGCAGGCCAAGCACTGAAGTCTATTTCTGGGGTATCCCTTCTTCTGGTAAAACCTGTGCCATTGGAGCAATCTTGAGTATGATGGCTTCTGGTGGTTCCAAGTTCGTGAAAAGTTTTTACATGGATAATGGGTGTCAAGGTTATGAATACATGATGCGCTTGAAAAGTATTTTCAAAACAGATAATATTGTGACTATGCTCCCCGCTGGCACTTCGATAAAAGCGACTTATGAAATGGGCTTCGACCTGGTTGACCATAACCGTCGGCGCCATCCTATCACATTTATTGACATGGCTGGCGAGTTAATTAGAATCATGTTTAAGAGTGATGCCGGAAAAGAGTTAACTAATGACGAAAGGGAATCGCTCAATGTCGTAGACGACATATTGGTGAATAACCGCTCAGAAAATCGCAAACTGCATTTCTTTGTGCTTGAATATGGCGGAGAGGACCGCCAGTATGAGAATTTGAGTCAAGACAGCTATCTCACTGCAGCGATGAATTATTTATTGACTAAAAACATTTTCAAGTATGCTAGTGACGGTATATATCTGTTGATTACAAAAGCTGATAATACCAATGTCAATGAGGAAAATTTACAGGCATACATAGCAAAGTATATTAAGAACAAAGGTTATAAAGGTTTCTGTGATGCTTTGAAGGGCGTTTGTACAGATAACAATATTAATGACGGATTCTTAGAGATTCTTCCCTTCTCTTTAGGTCAAGTGTGCTTTAAGGATTACTGCCTCTTTGACAGCAAGTATACAGATGATGTGATTGAAAAACTAGTCGAACGCACGTGGTCCGATTCTTCATTTCGAACCAAGTGGTGGGCTCGTCCATTTGTTGGGGTTATTAATTTACTAAAATCATGAGCAAGATAGGTATAGCAATCAGGGTTACCAGTAATGGTGCAGGAGAACCAAAAGTCGTCAATGGCGGCGAATGGACCAAATATATAAGTGATGTGCGCCAGGTATTAGAAAAGTTGACCGGCATGGAAGACGGGCAACAAGTGGCACGCATGCTGTCATTTACCGATGACGGATGCATCATCACATTGATGCGTTTGCTCAATTCTGGGCGTGGAGGTGATAATGTATCAGCCTGGATCCATATCCCAGCCGAGGCTGATATTACCGGAAATGAGGTAATTATGGTCATAAATTCAGTTCAAAAGGCTATTCAGTCCTCAGAACTTAACATGAAATCCATTGAACAGCAATGCCAGGTGAACTATTCCAAGCGCACTGCGGTTTCCATGGCCCCGACGGGTAAGGGGTTGGCTGTACGCTACTATAATTACGTTACGCTGATGAATATTTTAGGGCCTAACCGTTATCAACCTTATTATAATGACTATCGGTATATCTTCCTTCTCGACGAAAACGGTCAAATAAGAATTTCCAACGGAGCGAATATCAATGACATTTCCAAACAGCCGCTAGGCAAACTTCTATCCATGTTACCTCGCAGTGCGGAAGAATTGCGCCGCCATTTTGGTGATGATGTGAAGGTAACGCTGTCTGATGGGACCCCCTTTGATCATCCAATTCAAGTGGAAGAAGATGAGCGCGTAAAATTACAGATTGAGCGGAAAGGCTTTAAGCCTGTCATCTACTCCGCCAAACAAGAGGAATCAGTAAGCGCCCCATGGAAGCTTCCTAACCCTAACAGCATCAGGTGGATGATTGATGTGCAGCGTTCCATGTTTAGTGTGGTTGACGAGCAAGGAAAATCCTTACCCCAAACCGCACCAGTAACCATTAAGATTGATGGCAAAACCTTGGGGCATAAGCCTATTGAGATGGAAGAAGACGAATGCCGGGATGTCCACGTCGAGGTGTCGGCGGGTCTAGACTATACGCCATCAACCAAGTCTATAGACTTAACCAAAGGGACCCCTGTGAAGATTCAGTTGGAGCGTAAAACCAAAGAATGGACTTCCAAGGTGAAGATGAGTAACAAAGAAATTGCTGACATGACTCTCTTAGCTAAGCAATTTCCCAATCCCAAAACGTGTCCTCTTCAGGGATATGAGTACGATGAAGAATTGCACTGCCTTGTGTATGACACCTTGCGAGTATGGTTTCACCGCGCCCAAGGATTCTTGGCCGCAATTGTTTTAGGACTTTTGTGCTGGGGCCTGACAGCGCTTTATGGTAAGATCCATGACGACAAAGACGCAAATGGAAACAATCAAGCGCAGATTGAAGAAACAGTAAACAATAATGACTCACTCGAACAGAAGGAAGCCACGATGATTGATTATCAGGAAGCCATTAATTATCTGGAGAATAACGAACAATGGCGGAAAGATACTTTAGATGTGATTAACAATCACGCACTTGAAGGGTTATATGACGACCTGAATACGTACGACTTTATGAGCATCAAAACTAATTGGGCTTCAAAACTGGAAAGGTCAACGAAATTTCAAGGAATCTTAAATCTCATTAAATATTGCGAGCAGAATGGTGTGACTTCGATGAATGGTGAGTATAGCCATGACGGCACAATCACTATTAACAAATATCTTGAACGCATCAATAATAGAGTTAACAATAGCCATTCCTCAAGAAACGCTGCTGGTTCCCCCCAACCAGTTGTTACTACAGGCCAAGGTTCCTCAGGAACCAATAGTAACGACGGGCAAAACGTCAACCCGCCAGCCTCAGGAGGTATCGACGATTATGAAGGAGGACTCTAGAGAGATTAATCAATTATGAACTGGTTTTTAAAAATCTTATTGTTATTGGCAGCTCTAGCTGGGTTTGTACTCGGCGTTGCCTATTTTGCAAAGAGTATCGTCCAACCGCCGATGCAGACTGAGTTTGACAATTTGCATCTAATCTGTTTGCATGATGATGTGATGAGCCTGGAACAACATCCGACGAGCAGCCGTGCCGATTCGGTCTTTGACTACACGTTGCATGCAGCACGTTTTTGGAGCGGTGAGCAACTGATTTCCATCGGTGAATCCGACACGATCATCGAGGAATTGGTTAATAAGTATACGCCGCTTTTCTTGAGAAGCGCTCGTGAATATTTTGAAGGCGCTTCATGGAGCGAAAAGAAAAATGTTGCTTTAAATGAAAGAGCACATCTTCTTAAGGGCCTGCGGCACCAAACTACCCGTAAATATACACTTGATGGAGACCTTAGAATTCAAGTTGACAGCGTCAAGATTATCATTGGCACTTACAATGATGCGAAAAAACTGGCAGAAAACACCGGCTTCGTTTCACTTGATGATTCACGCAGCAAAATAGAAACTGCAAAGGATTATGCTAAATGTGTTTATTTCAAGAATTGTACAAGTTTGATTAGAGCGCTCATCGACGAGCTTCCCCAAAAACTCGAAAGTAATCATTTCAAGCATCTCCAAGAGAGGGTTAATCGCTTAGCCTCATGCTACGACAGGTCTACATTTAATGATGTAGCCCAAGAAATAAAGGAATACAGCGATTATGCTAATGAAGTATACGGCACGAGCCACACGAGTCACGATTTAGACATATTGAAGAATCAAGCAGATCTTTATTTTGAGTTAAACTCTCCCTCATAATTATAAATGCATTATGAATAATCGAATAATCATACTGATAACAATTTTGCTGCCAATGCTATGTGTTCCAGTCATGGCTGACGCACAAGATGCAACTGGCACACAATGCTCTCAGGACACAACTGAGATCTCGCAGCCAGTGATCTCAGATGAGATTGAAGACCCTGTTACCGAAAGTCTGAGGCTTCGAGTAACACAATTGGATAGCCTCCTTGCTCAACGCGAGGACTCCTTAGCGAGGACATTGCATCGACTTGATGAAGCCCTTCAACGACAACAAGAACTCGAAGAACATGTAAAAAATGGCGACATCAATACGCTTATCCTAATGCGTACTTATCTTAAATATCCTTATAGCAAGAATCGTTACGATGAGGCGATCAAGCGTCTGAATATGATAACCACCCCTTCCCTAGAGAATGACAAGGAGAAATTCCGCGAGCTATTTGAGAACTATCATGACTATTACGATTCAGTCATGGCAGTGTTAATGGCCGCTGCCAATGACCGTTCGTTGGGGAGTCCTTTCAAGGGCGTAGAAACCGCTAGAAGCTATATCGCGCAATTGAAGCAGACAAGTTACTACCGCAATGTGTATAACAAGAGTTTTTTCATTCCCTATCTGAACGAACTCATTGACACAGCTATAGCGCGCCTCAATGCCAATAACCCAAGTGCCAATAAAGAAATATCTCTAACCGACTTAATTAATCCCGAAAAGAAATGATTTGTATTCCCTACATCGTAAATGATAATTACAAGGTGGCTCGCTTGGAAAAGAGTCCCGAAGTGTCGCCGTGCTACATTATAGAGACGGATAGCACCGATTATGCCGAATTATTCAGTTTTGAGCCTGCAGTGTACGGCTTCGATCCTGACAACGGCTTCAAAGATGATGCCTATTATCAAATTGATAAACAAGTCAGCTTTGTCACCTGTGACCCAGTAAAGCATCATGCCGAGGTCAAACTTGTCCTTAAGAAACAAGAAGCAGATAGTGATAATAAATTGCAGAATGCAATAATCGACGAATTGGAAATCGAAGACGCACATGTGTCTTTGAATTTAGGCGAAATTGACCATCAATTGAGATTAGTATCAACTGTCAATGTGACTTTAGTCATCATCATCGATGATGATGAATTGCACTATAGATTCTCGCTAAATATCGCCAACAAGGACCACATCTATGACATCGTCATCGACTTTGGCTCCGAGGCGTCACAGATCTGGTATTTATCTCGAAACTTAAATGCATTTCACATTGGTAATAGGATGCAACTCTTCCGTGCGATAAAAGATTCTTTTTCGTTAAGTGGAGTTAAAGATAATGATATTTATCAGTATGAGCCTAGTGATGAGACACTTTATCGTTCCCTGTTCTTCATCAATAAAAATATTCCATCAAGAACAGTTAACAAGTCTCACTTGACCTTCATTAATAAGGAGGCCGATTTAATGACAATGCTATCGACGGGGGGTGAAGTGGCCTTGCCCAACATGAAAATCATGGATTACCCCGATGTGCAAGTGCCTTACATCACTGTCAATCGTGGCACTGTAAGTTTATATCAAAAATCTGAAGAAATCCGCTCGGAGATATTAAAATTTTTCTTTGAAACGGTTTTTGGAAACATTAAGAAAACGATAAGTGAACATGAAGTAGCATGCAAGGTCACATTCCTGGTTCCTAATACTTATACCCAGACCATGCTGTCCGATATTCACATCAAGCTCATTGAGGACGTGAAATCATCATTAACAGCTATTCAGCCACCTGGAACTCAAGACGATGATGACAACTCGCGCATCGTTGGCGATGCGGAGGTTGCTACCTTCAGTGAGAGCGATGCCTCGTTCTTTGGAGAATATGACGTAAGCAACTTTCATCAAACTGATGTCGGGAAGCATCTTTTGATTGTGGACATTGGTAAAGGAACATCCGATTTCTCGGTATTGAGGATATCTTCAACACCGGATAGCGGCATCACCATGGATCGCGTTGCGCGTTCGGGTTTGGTGGGTGCTGGCAATGTGATGACCTTTGCAGTACTAGCCTCTGTCATAAACCAAATAGCATGCCGACTTAAGTCTAACAAAAGTGACACCAAACATGCCATCCAGAATATGGCCTATCATCGGGATCGTGCTAAAAAGAATCAACTCTATCGCGAATTGGAACAACTGAAATGCCGACCAGATGGTCCTCAGACTCTTACCGATTACCTGAAGTCTATCAGCCTGACTGGATTGACGGCAATTGGAGCACTCACTATAGAGAAAATTACCGAAATTCTGAAAGATGCTAACTCAAAAGATTGTGTTCTGGATGAAAATGACTGCATTATCAATCAATATGCAGCTCAGGTATCTTCTATGTTAATTGAGAAGTTGAAGTATGTGTATGATGAAGATGTTAATCTAGATCAAGTGATATTCTCAGGTCGTGGGGCAAAAAGCAAAATTTTGACCACAAAAATGATTGAAGACCTCCAGACGATTAATCATGATATTGATGTGGCTTTCATGGATGATGCCGATAAAAAGTCCGCTTGCCTAAAAGGCCCGTTCAACCGCAGCATGCAATTTGACCGGATGAACATGAGTATTGTCGGATGGCCTCGCTTAAAACAGCGATATTCCTCTAAGGTTTCCGATCCTGGGGTGGGCTCTAAACGACGTAAAAAAAGTATATTCGATTCATTCGAGGGTTGGTGGAAAAAGAAAGTTGAGTCCACTGGGGAACGTCTATCGCAGCAGGATGCTGCCGATGAAATCTTGAGCGGACGGCCGCAAGTGGCCCAACTTGAACGTGCCGAAGTTCTGAAGTTGGTTCAGGGCCATGCAATAGACGGATTGCGCCAAGGCACCAATACATTCATGATTGGTTGCCATCACTACACTTACAATTACCAGCAATCGCGCGGTGAGGTAAGAGTTTATTATGATGGAAGAGACTTCTTGTTGCGTGAGGCTACAAGATCACAAGACTTTAACCGCGGCATAAACCAGAATCAGAAAGACCTTGTTACTGAGACGTTATTCCCAGTGACTGAGCACACAGGAGGCCTGCTTCCCGATATGCCAGTTCTTGATGAGGTTCTTGCTGCTTTTATTGAAATTACTCACACCAATGCGGAGAAAACTTCTACGCCCCAGCCCTCTCAAGGTACGTATAATAACGCTACGGACGAATCAGATTTTGATGCTGACGAATCAGACTTTGACGCAGATTAACAAAAAACAATTCATCAATAAGACTTTATAAAAATGATAACTGTTTTAATCATAATATCAGGCATTGCATTGGCAGTAGCAATACAGGCGATTATTCTGCACTGGCACAGCATGCGACTGATGAAAAAAATGTGGCGCCAAATCGGTGAAGAAATCGAGGCAACCCGCTCAGCAACAATATCGCTCGCCGAACAACTCAACCACGGAGATGACTTCGTAGCCGATGAGCCCGAGGAAGTCACGTTTAAATCCGAGAAGCCGACCAAAACCTCCTCAACTGACTCCAAACCAGCACATCAAGCAGCAGATCACCCAGTATCTTACAATGACACTATATTAAAAAAGGCTAACGAGAAGTTCACCACTCAATACCGTGAGCTGTGTAACGGTCTTGATGAGCACAATTTTAATGAGCGGATTCCAAAGCTAGGAAAGTTGCTAGTTGAAATGGGCATCTGGCTCAAGGATTTCCTGCCTGTGAGTCAAGGGGATTTTAATGCCACCAGTGATATGCAAAAGAATGTGGATAGTGTGGGACTTGACAATCGAGAACGTGCAGCAATGCTTGCCTCAGCCCAAGCCCCCACCGAGAATCCCTATAAAACGCCCATGGAAGTCATCGCTCTTAACAGGCTTTTGCGACAATGGGGCATCAACAATCTTGACATACTGCTATCCGGATACCGCCTGTCTGAAAACGAATAGGGGACAGCATCTTAACGCAGTGCCATTAATAGAAAACATTGAGATATGAGTCGATTTATTATTGAGACATTCTCGGGACGCGAACCAAACCTTGTCATCAAAGTTGTATTCTTCGGATTAGGATATAATAACCGCTGGTTGAGGTCGGAGAGTGGTTCTGGAGTCACTATTCCTTATCTCGCTCTTGAACAGTTAATACTCAAAAAGCTGGAAAAGGGAGAGAAACTTGATTCATCATTCTTTGATGAATATAAACTTGTTGCTGAAGAGAATCTCTATGACCACTTGATAAACAAGGGAAAGAGCGTTGGTGCCAGAGAACGGGCCAGAGGCAGGATGGAAGCGATTTGCGAAGGAATACGCGCTATCGTTATTGTTGATTACCTGGCTGATAAACTCAGGGTGCAATGCATCAACAAGGGTAAAAAAGTTGCGTTTTTTAATCCCGCACACTCAATTGTTACCATCGGTGAGGATCAGTGGGTAGTTGACGCTCAAGAACTGGGATTCACGAAGTCTAAACCGGCTAAAGCCAAGAGTCCTCGCAGCAAACAACTGATTCCTTATAAAAAGCATTTGCGCCTATGGTGGAACAAACACGCTTTTGCCATAATCTCAACCATTTTCTTTATAACGGTTGCAACATGTATCATTGTCGGATTGTTCACTCTGCGGCAAATGATTGAGTCGCCAGATCAAGCAAAAAAACTACCAGGAGCCACATCTGACACATCCACATGGGTGTCGAATCCCATTGATAGCGTGGGAGCGACAGAGACTGACTCTACCAACTTGATCGTTGACACAACGTCTACCGTGAATCAGGGCCAGAAATCCGCATCTGGTCAAACTGGCAATAAACAATAATCTCCAAAAACAAGATCTGTCATGTATAAATTTAAAATCTACGGACTCTCATTTCTGGTTTGCATAGTGGCGTTCTTCTTGTTGAAGAACTGCCACTTCTCGCTGACCTATTATTTCGCGATTGTCACGGTTTATATGCTCTTAATGAGCACATTGTGTCGCCAAGCAAAGGTAAGCAAGGGTGAGGAAATCAACTATTCTCCCATTGCAATGATCACAACCTATATGTCAGTCGCTTTGATGTCTATCATGGTCTATGTTAACTACTATGAGGGCCGCGGGGGCATCTATAACAACGTAGATCATCATGCCTTGGCTCTCAAGGGATTTCAAGTATCCCCAACGGGTATCCTTTATGGACGTGGCAATGATGCAATACTACAAGATACGGCCACGATAGGCCAATTGTCATGGCAGATGGCGCTGAATGCAGATGGCAAAGTGGATTCAGTCATCCTTCAGGCTAACGGCTTGCACCGTTCACTATTTGTGCGCAGGGCAGGCCACGAAACCGCCTATAATGCCAATGCCGCACTTGACAGCATGCCTCACGACGGATACCTGTTCCGTAACAACAGCCTTCGGCGTGACCTCCGACTGCAGATCATAGAAGAGCCACATTCAACTTGGTCAATCTCCCCTGCCAGCGACAGGGCTTTATATGTATTCACAGTTTCTTCCAGCGACTCAAGTGAACATGTCATCTGGTGTGACACGTCTTCAATCCACTATTTCATCCAGAAGAGCCTACCATTGAACACATTAATACCATCACAGGTGGTGGCCGAATTTGGGAATGACCTGGCAGGGTATCAGTTAACTCGAGAACGTTACAGAACAGCCGAGGGTCCCTACACACTCAATAATTATGCACCATATCTACGTTGGGCCGCACGCTTTCATCATAAAAGTTATCGAGACCAAAAATATTTGCTCGAACAGACTCGCCAGGACGAAACCGCCACTTTGATCAACAGGCACCAGTCCAATGAGGCCCAACGTGTTACATTATACCCTGGCGATTATTTCTTCATCGGATTTGGCACAAATGGCACTCAGCCCATGACATTCAACGAGAAAGGCCAATTGCTCTTTGATTTACCGCAGTATAAACCACTACCCAACGAGAAGGAGCAAACCGAGATGATTGTCACATCGTCCAATAACGCTATTTGTCATCGCAATAATCCCATAGAGTACAATATTTTGTACAATGTACAACAGATAGATGCCAATAAGAGAGAAAATGGCAACAACCACCTATTCAATGCCGAGATGACCTTTGTGCGTGGTTCGACTGAGGACTCGATTCAGATGATGATCAACCATCACACGTTAGTCAATGCTGGCAAGGAGTTCACGATTGATTGCCAGCATGCGAGCAACGTTCAAGCAGTCATGCAACTGACAGACTTCAAGGGAACTTCTCTTTTTCAGCCTAAGCCTCTACTGAGAACAATTCTACTGATGTTCTTATTAGCCTCTATCATGGCTGTTCTCACACGATACCATAAGAGTAAGAATAATAATTCCAAACCTAAACGCATCGGCACAACAACTGAGATGGCTTGTATTGTGCTTTTGTTTGTGCTGTTTACAACACGTTACATCCTGTGTTGGCGCTTGTCCTCCTTCCCGCCAATTGAGAATGTGACACGACTTGAGTTCCTGTCTTTCATCCAGAATGCAGACGTTTTCAATCACTTGACAAAATATCTTCCATTCGTTTTGTTTATGGGAGTGTTGGTAAAGGCTGCGGTTTATGTTTACAGGAAAAAATGGGACGACGATATGCCCCGCCCCGCCCTGTTTGAAAAAATAAAGAAGCCTTCATGGCTACGATGGGCTCTACTTCTACCCCCAGCACTTGCGATAGTTGAATTTGTTTCCTTGATGTTTATTCCCCGAGGATTCCAAGTGTTGTTGCCGGTAGCCACCTATTTCATTATTGAGATGTTATTCGTCCTCATCTATGTAGAGAAGGTTTATGAATACATCTATCAGCAATTACCTATAGAGGAAAGGAAAGGCTATGCATTTAGCAACCTTCGCTTCAATTTCCGTTTCCCCTTTGTCCTCAATTATGCCGTTCACTTAGGTTTGCTCTTCTTACTTGATGCGGGCTTCGGTATCATGTTCATGTTATATGGCATGGTGAGGTATTATCTGGTCTATATCCGTTACTTGAACTATCAGACAAAGAATAAACTCTGGTGGTGGGCCGCTGCTATATTTGGCCTGACACTGATCTTAGCATTGTTCTATTTCATGCCCAACCTTCTGGCTCTGCTCATGAATAGTCCTGTGCTGGGTAATATTGCCATCATAATAATCATGGCTGCAGTGATTGGACTTTTTGTTTGGCTGTTCCGCGAGTTGTTCTTTACCAAGCCTTCGGCCAAAGCAAATCCGCTATTAGCGATATCACCAGTCAAGCGCCGCACCATCATTACGATAGCCCTTGGCGCTATTGCGATCTCCACTGTTGTGGCCCTCTCAACGGGATTGTATGGAAAAGTACTCGGACCTGACGGCCATTTCACTCATATCCGTTACCGTACTAAGGTCCTTGTTGAAGATTGGGACAAGACCCTTAACAATGAACGCGTCAGCGATGGCAAAAAAATTACAAGATTCAGACAAGCATCTGAGAACCAATGGATTCTTGATTATTACTATAACCATCGTCCAACGGGCAACGACACCTATTTCAAGTTACTGCCCATGAACAAAACTGGAGCCATGTGGGGTGCCCAATCGACCGACTTATCTTTCTTGAGATTTGGCATTGCTGAACATGGCATGAGTTATGCCGCCTGGCTTTTCCTGCTGATGCTGGCTGTATTCATCATTGCCATGCGGCAACCTGTGGACCCCGAGAAAGCGCATCTGCTGGCATGGCGCAGCATAGCCATCGGGGCACTGCTGTTGATACTGATGCAGAGCATCTTTGTTTGGATGTCGGTAACTAATAGGTTCATCTTCTTCGGCCAAGATTTTCCGATGCTGTCTATCACGTCCAAGATGACCATCTACTATGTTCTATTCCTACTCTTGCTGGCAAGTATCCTATCCCGCCCCCATGACACGTCTACAGAGCCTGCATTCAACAAAAACGAGAGAAAATTTGCTGTTACCTTCGCTGTAATAATGGTATTGTTCTGTGTAACCATTCACTTTGTCGTCGGTGAGAATCGCAAGAACAAGAATCAGGATGCATACCTGCTTAAACTGGATCATGTTGAAAAAGTGATGTATGCCCACAACAAATTGCTCAAGTATTACCAGATTCAAGCCAATGGAATGTATAATCGAGTGATTCTTGGCAATAATAACGGCAGGAACAATGCCGGTAAGGCATTGATGAGGGATTTCAATAACAACATTTATTTGGGTGTGGAATCCGAGGAAGACAACTCTCCTTCGCAGCGAGCTTCTTCCTATGACTGCCTCTTGCTAATCAATGGCGAGGGTAAGCAGTTCCCATACATTCCCGATGGGAACAAACTTTACAATCCCTTAATGGATCTCCTCAATGCAAGGAAAACGAATACTGGCGCATACCTTGCCATGGCAAGCGACAATGTAACGCTCGAAATCAGGTTCCCGCAAGACTCACTCTTTAACAGCGAGGAAAGGCAACTTGTCAATACGATCAATGAGCTCTTTTTTGACTATCAGGTTCAGAGTCGCAGCCTGCACTTGGCAAAACTGAGAAACAAATCGTTACGAGCAGCCAATGTAAAGGCACTTAATGAAAACCGCAGCATGCTTCAATCTGGCGATTTCACATCATTCATCAATGATTATATCGCTTACGTAGACAGTGGCGCTAATAGTGACAATGCCGCACTCAAGTCCCTCATAGCCAAAGCAAGAGACGAGTCGGTTACTGGCGCGACTTTCACAAACAGTTTAGTCGAGGCCTATGCGGAATCATATTCCAAGCACAATAGTCCTTATAATATCATTTACTTGAAACGAGACCGATCGACAGGGTACTTGCAGTTCTATATCAATAAGGACTATTTCAGCATTCCTGTGATGGGCGATGCGGCATGGAGAGGCAGCATTATCGCTAAGGATGCTGCGAGCAACGAGCTACTCCTCACTAGCAGTACGGGGCACAACGTGTCAGGAACGTATTACAACAATGATCATTTCACTCTCGCACGCATACCTGCATCCTGGTTAATGGGAGAGAATGACCAGATTATCTTCCGAGCCAATGAGCAAATCTCCATATCACGGGGACTCAACCAATTAGACACCCTTCCCCATGATGGAATCACTACGATAAAATTTGACAAGAATACCGGAGCTGACATTATTGAGTCAGGAGGCACGGTGAGAGTTTCCCTGCCAGATAACAATTACCATGTGTTTGCCAAGAATGTATGGATCAATGGCCATCGCAATTATATCTATCCTTTGGGAGAATGCTTCTTCTGGGCCCGCCCATACTCCAATTACGTGACCATGGTGATGAGCGATTCCGTGGCTATGGCGCCACAAGCAGTATTTGAAAATCACATGGTGTCGCTTGACTATGACCTGACTGAGAATCTATATCAGTTTATGGAGAGCATTAACCAGGGATTATCTCCCAACCGACAGCACAATCTCAGTGTCTTTGTAGGCAACAGCGATGGAGAGATTGTGGCAATGCCCGATTACCACGAGAATCCGTTATACCATGTTGACCCCAATGATTGGCGGCAAATCAACCGCTTGCAGCAGTATTCCTACCTATTCGCTGATTATAGTGATGATCGTGGTCTGAACGGCAACTTCAACCTGCAGCCTGTTCTATATGGTCCAGGCTCATCGCTCAAGCCGTTGACATTTGGAGCTGTAGCATCAACTGTTAGGGAGGATTGGGAAAACTTCCGCCTCGTCGGCTCGATTCCAGATAATCTGATAATTGATGGCGTAACACGATATGCAGGAAAAAAATTCAAAGACAAAGAGACTTTTAAGTCTGTATTCGGGGATGAACCCCGTATTGGCGAAGAATTTGATGTCACAAAGTACCTCTATAAGTCAAGTAACTTCTTTAATTCTGTCGTTACATTCCTTGGTTCATTCTCCGAAGCCACATTACAAAATGGGGTTTTCAAGAATGCTAATGGAGATTTCAGCAGATATGGAATTAACGAATTTCCTGTAGTGAGGCGCGGAGGGCGTTTGCAATCCTTCTCCACTATATTCCGACCTCAGGGTGCTGACGCAGAGCCTGTTTTAATGAAACGCTTCCTGGGCAACTATGGTGTTTATGCCGAGCCGACTGGTGTAAATAGAGCCTATCTGAACGATAACACGCTCGACCCATTGTTAAGGGCAACGTCCTTGCACTATTTTGAGATGATAGAGCCCGACGCCAAAAAGCGCCGATGGATGGTTCCCTATGAAGGATGGGTTGTCCCGGAACCCTCATTCATAGACTTCCCCTCCCGCGCTGATAGTCTGGAACTGTCTTACGCCATGCAGATAAAATCATTCAGCTTGGGCATGAGGCGTCTCATCAATGTGTCTCCGTTAAAAATGGGAGAAATGTTCAGCCGCCTATTTATGTTGGACAAGAACTTCAAGTTCAGGGTCAGTGGCCCAATCACTGCTTCAAAGGTCGATTATGAAGCTCCAGCATACCGCAACACTGGTGAGTTCCTTAACATGCTTCAAGGGCCTCACAGCTTCTATCAAGGATTGCATCGGTGCGCAATGCCTGAGGGCAATGAGGTCATTGATGGTATGCAAATGCATTACATCGGAGGCACAGCCCGTTACCTCAATCGCATTCAATTGCCACAAGGCTTGTATGTGTATGCTAAAACCGGAACGATCAACCGCGACAAGAATAGTAACGGCCAGACGGGCCTGCTCGCAGTAATCATCACCAACGGTGACATGCGCCACGCAAGAATCCAAAATGATCAAATCTATGTTGGCGGCCATCCATTAAAGTTTTATGTCATCTACATGTTTATGGATAAAATCAGTGGTAATCGCAAACAACTTTTCCAGACCGGAACAGTTGAGCGTGTCATACAATCCCCACGATTTAGAGAGTTTTTTAATGTATCAGTTAATCAATAATTAAGCAATCAATATGTGTTTACTCTTAGTCGGAAATATGGTAATAGCCATCTTGTTTCTGGTTGCCTTTATAGCACTAGTTGGATTTGTCGATATTTTTGCTCCTAAAATCAGGTTTCTCAGGGAGCATGTAAATATTGTTAGATTAGTCATATCTGGCTTAATTCTAATGGCCATCGGATGGTGTCTCTTGTCTGGCCTTAATCCTACTATGCCCGTCGAAAAGATTAATGACGAAATGCGCGCCGAGCAGTTATTTGTCAACGTTAGACAGGACAGTTTACAACAATTGATGGGCAAGAAGAATTTAAAATTTAAAGGCGCGGGCTTATTCAGCAGCAAAGCGACATTACATATTCCCATCAGCGCGACTTCTGCTTCTAGTGAAATAACTGCTGAACTGGATACACTGGCCCGTTCTTTTAACAAGAAGCTTCAGGTGGAGGTTATCAATGACAATGATGTGAAACTCAAGTGCCCTACTATAAAGCAAAACGGCATCACCTATGTTTCGGTCCCTGCCGTTGTGATGATCAAACTCTTGGGGCAGGATAATGCTCATGAAGTTGCCGACAATCCTTAACCTCAAGTATCAGATAATAGAAACAAGAGAGAGACTATCCAGTAATAGAAATGAAACGTGACATGAAGCCGAAATCACTTTCCATATATTTGTGGTGCATTGTGTTAGCAGTGTTGTTAGCGTTGCTACTACGCGAAGCATGGGTTGTTGCTGTAGACCATGTGCTACTACCTGACTGGAAAAGTTTCGAGTGGAAACGTTTGAGCTGGCCCAATGTGTTCAAGAACTTCAATCTTGGCCTATACTGGTGGTTTATGGTTGGAATCGCTATTTACCCGCTATTACGCAGATATTTGGCACCACGATCCAAATGGCTTCAAGGTGTTTTGCAATATACGGAAACAGATTCCCACGAGTCAGTTCATGAAAAAGTCGCTATTCTCTTAGGACGTGATGTTCATGAAAAGGTAGTTAAACAAAACTCTGGCCACATCTTGAGCAGCGGGCCCAAGTGGTCAAGGCCATTCACATCACTTGCCCCCTACACTTTTCCTTATATCACCTATATCGGCCTCGCTTTACGCTCTCTGATTGACATTCGGCACACGTGGTTATTCGATATCTTTCTAGGAATGACTTTGGGCTTTTATTTGGTTCGTTTCTTCTTAGAGACACGAGTCAAACAGCCCGATATCCACCAGTTCTCAACAATATGGTTCCCACGTCTTTACATCACGGTGTGGATGGTGTTTAATTTTAATCTGTTTGCGGTATCCTTCTGGAGCAATAAAAATCTGTTTACTGCTTTCTGGTGGGTCATCCAGCATTTGTTTATCTGGTAATCAATCTTACGGATATCGATACATGGCGCTCTAGAAATTGGCAAGATTTTTGTTGATGTTAATAATGGACTATTGTACCAAACTATTTTATAATGCTCAGGTTACTGATTAAGACATTACGACCGACTGAAACCGAGTTGCGCAAGAGAAAGCCATCCTTTTCACTAAAAACAAAGATTTGGTTTCACCGATGCTTGGTAAAAATGCTTGCGCATTTCTATCGGCGTTATGCCATACATGACATCCTGAGCTTGACCGATGGGACTCGTGTGGAAATCGAGTTCCGCGATCCTGAATTTGAAATCGAGGTAGCTTGTGCGAAACTTGAAACCAAACAGCAATTACAACCGTTACGGGCTCTTCCCCAAAAATCACCGCAGCAGAAAAGAGGAGTCCGATGGTTCAACCAATGCTTCTACTGGCACCACAGGGTGACTGTGGCTGATGGCACCGGCAAGACTGTTGTAATAGAACACACCTCACAGATGTCGCTATCAGGTAATATGAGGATTCGTGCAGAGTTAGCAAACCCCGATTCCTTGATAAACACTGTGAAATTGACACACTCAACAAGCTCCCAACGGACCACCCCTATTGTAAGTCAACAAGAGGTAGCCACAACATCTTCCGAGTCTCGCAGATCTTCAAAAAGACGCCGTCGCAGGGTGCCTCCTCCAAGCCACATTCCTGGCTCAGTCATTCCTAGCGATAAGGCAGAACCTTCACCCGAGGCTAACATAGAGAACCCCAACGACGGTCCTAAACGAGCAGAGCCCAAGGATGATACCACCCGTGGCGCGAACCCTCGTCCTGGAGACGCAGAGGCAACGAAGCCTGTACAAGTTACAACTCGTCCTCTTAAAAAAATGAAAGGTTATGAATTGGACGATTCGTTTTAATATAAAAAACTTATAACCAATATATTATGAACGCTATTTGTAATACAATCAAGGAAGTATTCGAAGACCAAGCCGTAATGAAAGACCAAGCAGCCATTAGCCTGTTCGGGGGGCGCAATCTTCCATCTTTTGTCCGGGACTATGTCTTGCGGCGTTTCTCTTTACCTGATGGTTCTATCAATGCCGAAGCCCTGGATGATTACCTGAGGCAAAAAATGCCCGACTTGACTAAAATCTCTGCCCGACTGATGGCTGGAGATGTCATCAACTTGACAACACGATTCATTATAAAAAATGACTTGAACCGTAACAAAATCAGTTTTTCTATACCTGATGCCCAGATTATTGATGACGCCTATGTACAGCCGGCTCTTGCGGCCCAAAAGCGCGAGAATCCTGAAACCGTTGATGATTTCTGCGATGGAGAAAAATGGGGCAATATCACAATTCGCTATGTCGAGCCCGACAATAAACGACGAGGCCAGCAAGGTGGTTTCATCGAAATGACCGACTGCCATCTTTTTGACCCCTATCGCAAGATTGACGTAGACTATTACCGATCTTGCCGTGAGCAATTCAACATGAATGAATGGCTGGATGTGCTCATAGCCGCCATGGAGTATGAACCAAGTGTATTCTTGTCTCTAGAGCAAAAAATGGAGTTCATTTCACGACTGCTTATTCTCGTAGAGCCTCGACTTAACATGATTGAACTGGGACCGCGTGGAACGGGTAAGAGTTATGTGTACAAGAACTTAAGCAAGCACGTGTGGATGATCAGTGGCGGACGAGTCAGTAGAGCCCAGTTATTCTACAATGTTGCAAACCGCCAGTTCGGGCCGCTCAAGTTCCATGATGCTATGGTCATTGATGAGATATCGACATTCCAGTTCAGCGACCCAGACGAAATGGAATCCATCATGAAAAGCTACCTTGAAGATGGAAATGCGACAGTGAGCAATGTGCTCTTCACTAGCGAATGTGGTGTAGCTCTCACCGGCAATATTTCGCTTGACGATGACATGAAGCCCTATGATGACGAATATTTCCGCAAATTGCCAGGCATTTTCAATGAAGCAGCTGTAATTGATCGCATCAGTGGATTCATTGAAGGATGGAAACTGCCCCGACTGTCTGCTGGATCAATCTTGAAAGGGTGGACGATCGATGCCGAGTACTTCTCCGGAGTCTTGCACCAGTTAAGAACTCGTAACGAATATGCAGCCATCTTTGATGCTTTAGTTACAAAGAATCCCAAATATGACTTGCGTGACTTCAAGGCCGTGAAGAAACTTGCCGTAGCTTATTGCAAACTCCTGCTGCCACATGTCACCCATCTCGAGACGCTTGACGAACAGCAATTGCAGGAATACCGGGAATTGTTCCGAGTTTTCTGTTTGGAGCCCGCCGTCTATCGCCGAGGCATCATCCGTCAGCAACTCCACAAGATCATGCCCGAGGAGTATCCTCAGTACATTGACCCACCCATTGTCATGACTGAAACGTATTAAGCGGCTACAGCACAAGCCTTCCAAGTTGAGAAAGAAGAAACCTGTGGAACAGATGTTCATCATAATTGAGTCTAAGACTGTTTCGTACTGATAACCGGTCAGATAAATACACATACTGATAAGGGCGAATGGCTATAAGATCAATCAGGCGATTTGCCCTTGCTTTTTCTCGTTGAGATTGATTTTTCACAATTACCAGCTTTCGACATCGCTATCCATGCTCGCACACAACCAAATCTACAGTTATTTTTTCCTTATTATTTATTATTTATCGCTTTACCATTAGCATAATTCAATAATTTGAATTATTTTTGCATCGCAATATTATATATTTAATGATTGGACAATTTATAGTTAACGGTGTGATCACGGGGGTCATCTATTCCTTGATGGCCATCGGGTTTGCGCTGGTTTACAATACAACACGAATATTTCATATAGCTGTGGCGGGAATCTATGTTTTCGCTGCCTATATGTTTTGGGTTGCAAAATGGTATTTGAACTGTTCTTTTTCAAATGCGTTCATGTTGGCAGTCCTGTTGACAATGGGCCTGAGCCTTTTGACCGAACTAGCTGTTTACCGTCCTTTAAAAAACAGAAACGCCTCAACTAATGTGATGATGATCGCTTCTATTGGACTGATGACCATCATCATCAATCTGATAGCGATGTTTTTCGGCAACGAGACCAAGGTCATCGAGAATACAATTATGATGCCTTATCACCGGGGAAATATCATTATAACTCAACCCCAACTCTTTCAAGCCTTGGTAGGTGGAATGGTAATTCTGGTTTTTATGTTCATTCTGCTTTGGACCAAGTGGGGACTCAAATTGAGGGCGCTGAGCACAGACGAAACATTGTTTGAAACACTGGGGTTTGACACAAATCAGGCAAGAAGCTATATTTTTCTCGCCAGTGGGGCACTTGTTGCATCAGCCAGTTGTCTCACGGTCTATGATGTCGGGCTGGACCCCAATATGGGTATGAGCGTAACGATCAATGCAATCGTGGCGATGATTATCGGCGGTGTCGGCAAATTCAACACTTGCATCATCGGCGGCATCGTGCTGGGCGTGTTGCAGTCACTGACGGTCTATGAGTTTGCATCTAATTGGCAGAATGCTGTCACCTTCCTTGTCCTCTTGATTTTTCTTTTCTTGCGGCCTCAGGGTATCGCTGGTTATAAACAACGCACCGTGTAGAGTATGGAATACGTGTTTCATATCATCATTATGGTCTGCATCTACATCATTCTGGTGTTGAGTGCTAACTTGACTATCGGTGTAGCCAATCTGCTGACCATGTGTCAAGCTGCATTCTATGGCATTGGCGCTTATATCGGAACATTATTCCTGATGCAGTTCAACTATTCGTTCGTCCTTATTGCCATTGTGGTGATGTTCTTTACTGGCGCTTTCAGTTTGCTGATATCATATGCCTCGGCACGACTGAAGGATGATTACTTTATCATTGCCACGATGGGATTCCAGTTGATTGTTTACACCATCCTGTATAACTGGACAGACGTGACGCGCGGACCGTACGGCATCCCTGGCATTCCAGGAATCAAGCTGCTTCGAATAATAGAGATTTCAGGTATCTATGGATACCTATGCTTATCTTTAGTAATGATGGCCATTGTTGTGTTACTCTTTCGGCACTTGATAAACTCTCCTTTTGGCCGAGCATTGAATGCAGTGCGCGCCGACGAAATGACGGCACAGGCTTTAGGCCGCAACACAATACGGTTGAAGTCAATGGCATTTTTCATCTCTGCTGCATTTACAGGATTGGCCGGCACCATCTACGCCTCCTATGTTAGCTACATTGATCCCACCAGTTTCACTCTTGATGAGAGCATCTTCATCATCAGCGCACTGTTTATTGGTGGCATCGGGAACACGAAAGGGCCAGTTCTGGGTGCCGTCTTTGTCGTATTGCTGCCCGAGCTGCTGAGATTTGTCGGGCTTCCTGACTCTATAGCTGCCAATCTTCGACAAATCATCTATGGATTGGCGCTAATACTTGTAATGTTTTACCGTCCCCAAGGCATCTTGGGCAAAACAATATTGAAGTAGCGACATGATTTTGCGCCTAAAAGACATCCACATCAGCTTTACGAATGCTCATAACGAGACATTCGACCTGCTACGTGGTGTCAACTTAGATGTCGAAAAAGGCAAGATCACAGCACTCATCGGCGGCAATGGGACGGGTAAAACCACCCTGTTCAACATCATTTCTGGCTTCGAGAAGAACTATAAAGGCAAGATAGAGTTCGAGGGACACGAAGTCAACTTCAAACGTATGCCTGCTTACAAAATCTCGATGGAGGGCATTGGCCGTCTATTTCAGGACGGACAACTCATGAGTGGCTTAACTCTGATGGAGAACATGAAATTGGCATCCAATGACACAACTGGAGAGATACCCTTCGTATCCCTGCTCTTTCCCAACAGATACAAACAGGCTGAATTGAAAAAAGAGGCTCAAGCACGTGAAATTCTCACACGAATTTTCGGTGAAAATAACAAGTACCTGTCCTTACTTAACCAGGATGCATCTGCTTTCTCGTATGGAGAACAACGGCTGCTGTCACTGGCAAGAATGCTGATGGGTGGAGACAGACTGCTACTGCTTGACGAACCGACGTCTGGCGTTCATCCGCAATATATCAACACCATAGCGCAGATTATCAGGGAAATGAAAGAAAGGGAAGGGCTAACGGTGCTACTCATTGAACACAACATGCATTTTGTCAGAGAAGTGGCAGACACCTGTGCCTATCTTGACGAGGGTGTTATAGCTGAGGTGGGACCAACAAACGTGGTGCTTGGCAACCAAAAAGTGCGTAACAGTTATTTAGGTCTATGAGCGTGATACTGAACATAAAAGACTTATCGGGCGGATATCAAGAGGACGTTGATATCCTGATGGGAGTCTCTATGGATGTTCAGAAGGGCGAGGCGGTCGGCATCCTTGGCCTTAACGGATCTGGCAAGTCCACGCTGGGAAAGGCTATCATGAACATGATACCCATCCGCTATGGAGAAGTGTTCTTTGAGGGTAATAACGTTTCCAGTCTGACCACCAGCCAACTCTCACATTGCGGCATATCTATTATGCAGCAAGGCGGCAAAGTCTTTAAGACTCTCTCTGTTTGGGACAACCTGCAACTGGCGTTGTCAAAGCAACCCAAAGAAACTCTCGATAGACTCAAGAGCATCATACCCATACTTCAGAGGCCCAAACGGCAGTTACAACGGCTCATGGCTGACAAACTCAGCGGGGGACTAAAACATCAGCTCTCCCTTGCAATGACACTTTCCACTAACCCTCGCCTCGTCATTCTCGACGAGCCAAGTGCTGGACTCTCCCCTATTGCTGTCCAAGAATTGTATGAAATACTACACGACGTTAGGGAAACATTCGGCATTACTATCATCCTGATCGAACAGAACATCGCTTCTGCCATTGAATTCTGCGACAGGCTCTTCTTAATGGAACAGGGTGAATTGAAGATTCAATTAGACCCTAATGACAAAGAACAAATTGATAATATATTTTTTAGATAACAGAAGAATATGAAACGTTTAATTTTATTAATTGTTGCTTTAGTTCTTGTTGCATTGGCTTTTCTTTACACAACTCAATGCAATAAGAATAAGAAAGTAGAAGTGGTCAAGATTGGCATCGATCTTCCACTCACTGGCAACTATGCCTATTGGGGCAACGAGTTTAAAGAAGGTGCCGAGATATTCGCATCTAGTGCCGAAGGACTTGAGGTTATTTTCGAGGACAACCATGGCAAACCTAACGATGCCGTCTCGGCCGCCAACAAGCTACTGAAAATAAGTAAAGTAGATGCTTTTGTATCTCTTTTTGCTCCCTTTAGTTTCCCGCTACGGGACATTGCCGAGAAAGCAAATGTGCCATTTATCTCGACTTTTAATTCATCAACAAGTTTTACAACAGATTATTCTTATTGCTATTCAGACTTCGCCACTCATGATACGCAATTACCTCTTCTTGTGAAATTCATAACGGACTCTATGCAATTAAAGAGAGGTCTTTACCTTTGCGTAAATGATGATTACGGCGTGGACGGTGCAAAGGTATTGTCGCAACTGCTAAAAGAAAAGAATATCTCTATTTCAGGAGAATACTTTAATACTGGTGAATCAGAGTTTAGGAATTTCTTTGCAAAATCGCTGAATGACAGTGTGGAGTTTGTCTTCGTTATAGCACGAGACCGCGACCTTATCAACGCTGTAAATCAGATAAGAGAGAGAAACAAAGATCTGTTGATTTTGGGCGTGGGATCATTTGATGCACCTGTCGTTTGGGAAGGCATCTCTACAGAAAATCAGGCCAATATCATATTCGCCAGCTCTTATTTCGAGAAGGATTATAACGATGAATCCAAAGCTTTTTATGAAGAATTCTACAAACGCAATCAACGCGATCCTAATTATCCCGCAATTTTTGGCTACACGATTTGCCAATACCTTTCCCAAGCAATTTCTGACGCCAAGAAGAAAAATGTGCCACTCACAGATATATTGAATACTCTCAATTATCAGAGCATCAGGGGTAATATTATCATGCAGGCAAACCACATGATTTATAGCTCTATCGCCATTTACAAGCGAGAGAATGACACCTCTGTGCCATTGTCCATCGAGAAAGAACCGCACAATTAATTAACCACATATTTTAAAAGGGATGGAATCTAACGATTATTCATACAAGAGAGATTGGAATCAAATATATACCAGTCATTTCGATGGGTTATACAATCTTCCATGGCTTGGAGTAAATTTTGAAAAAGAATTAATTGAATTTATTGATTCCATCCCGCGGGATGCCCGCATTATTGACATTGGTTGTGGTGATGGTTCACTTTGTAAACATCTGGCATCTCTAGGTTTCACAGATGTATTAGGGATTGATGTTTCCGACTTGCTGATTTCACGGGTGAAGGAGTCAAATCAATCTGGCGCCGTTTTTCAAGTGATGGATGCCTTTGATTTGCCTGATGACGAGAAATATGACGTCGTGTTCTGTCGATTGCTTTTGCATCACATGGTGCCAATAGATAAATTGCGCTTATTGAAAAAGCTTAATGCGATTCTAAAACCAGACGGAGGGCTGTTATACCTCTCATTCCTATCTAGTTATCAATCTAAACTACCCTTCAAAGAGAGGCTGAGTTACTTTACCGAGGAGCATCGCGTAATGATGTACAACCCACAACATGTTAAAGATACATTACGGGACTTGGGGCTATCAAAGCCCGAAAAGGAAGAGCAACTAGAGATAGTCAAAGGACAGTATCGCGAACAGTATCATTTGTTAATCTATAAGAAAACAGCAAATAGCTAAACAACAGACGATATGGGGAATTCAGAAAATTATCAAACAAAGATTCAAGAAATCAAAGCAGAAATCAATAAAAAAGAATCTGTTGGTGAAATTCTTGATTTTATAGACAATTGTATCAATAATGGCGATTCCGACGTCCTCGTGTTTTCAATGGCCCTCGATGCAATCTCTTCCAGATTGTATATACGAGGTAATGAAGACCAAGAAGCAGCCCCGCTCGTGGATCTGGACGATTTTACCAATGATGATCAAAACGGATATTTTGACCGGATTTTTGAGCTGGCATCAAAGTTGATTTTCAAACTGATCGATGAGCCCGATTGGAATATCATATTAAAGATGGATGTTCATAACGAAAGTAACGGACTCAGCAAATTTTCCGTCGTATCCCAGAACAAAGAATCTGGGGATGTTATCGTGCATTATAAGGAAGCAATAAACAGCAAAGCCTTTACTTTGTTTTCCAATTACAAACGTTTTTGTTATAGACAATGTGACGCTAAAGCGCTCTCAAGACCTCAAATATACTCAGTTCATAAAGAGTTTGCTGACGATAAGGCTCTTCGTTTTATCTCTTACACGAATAATAACGAGGAAAAGAAGTTAAACAAATATTTCTCTTGCTCAAATCCTGTCACCGTTGACAGTTCAAGCGCAAATGATCCTGGACAAAAACTTTTCTTACAGTTTATTAAATGCACATTAGATAATCTCTTGCCTGAAAATGGTAAAAGCAATATAAATCAATCGTTTTACGATTACTGCAGGAATGTATTCGATGACGATACTAAAAGAGATAGACTCAGACGCCAGACACCACACTCATTCTCTTTTATCAATATTGGTATTCCCGGTTTTGAGTCTTGGGCCACTTTGATGATTGAGGGACTTAAAGAAGAAAAGAGTGAGGCCAATTGCGTATATAACAGATTCTTTGATGGAGATTTAGATCGCCCTATTCTGGCTCAAATTAATAGCATTATCTCTATCATAAAAAAGATTGATGACGAATATAACGATGCCCGTAATAAACAACGAGTAAAAAATGAGGCCAAAAAGTCGGCCAAAGCCGCCATCATGTCCCGCAACATGAGCCACAACCTGGGAAGTCATGTCATGTCCTATCTGAAACATCAGTTAAGTAGCATGCCTGCTATTCTGCACAAAGACAGTCAAGTACTTTTTAACGTAGATGCCCTGTTGGATAAAACCTATGGCGGAGATAGCGACAAACAATATCCAGACGACAAGATTCAGACGCCCTTCCTGTTGGGTATGGGACGCTTTGTGGCCTATCTCCAGGAACGCCAGGATTATATTGCGACCATTGCAACCGATTATATCCCTTACGGCGCACCTGTCAACCTCAAGGATGCTGTATATGATGAGTTAAATCCTGATTTAAGATACTTGAGGCATGGCAAATTCAAGAAATCAGATACTACGAAGACATCAGATACTACGAAGAAACCAGATGACACAAGAAATCGTCCATTCAACATCTTGCTGAACTATATCATCAAATCTGAAGGCTTTTCTCGTGAAAATATCAAAGATCCAAATCAAAATGACAGCAATAATGCGAGAGATATTATCTTCAAATTCTTGACTTATGATATCGATGGCAATCCACTCGTTTTCTCGGGTCTTGACAATAAAGAAAAAGACAAGGATACAGCCACACAATCATCAGAAGACAACAAGACAGATATTGAAAATACTGCACAGAACGAGAACAAAAAGAAAGAGAATCCCGCCCTATCTGCCATGCGCAAGGTAAATTTCAGTTTACCAGGTGGCTTGGTAGGACGCCAAGCATTATTTTCAATTTTCGAAAATATTATGCGAAATGCCGCAAAACACGGCAGAACCAGTGAACTTGCCGGTGGTTTGGAATTCACTCTTGATGTGATTCCTTTAAGGAATTTTGCCAAGGATGAAAATGGCAACTATCTAGGAACCAAGATTGAGGAGCGCGTTTCCGATTCTAAATGGCGCAATCTCTACGAGAACTCGCTTGACATTAATTCTCAATATCTATTGACGGTGACCGACAATCTAACGTATCAAGAAACTCAGAAACTACGCGATAGGCTTCTTAATGGTCTTGAAGAAGATTACATTGATCTTGAAGACGACTTCAAGATGAAATCCACCAACAAGGGATTGAAGGAAATACGCATATCTGCAGCATGGATGCGTGGCGAGACTAACGAGGATAAGTATTACAGGTATCATGATCAGACAAAAGACCAACCCAAGAAATTAGCTCCACTGATCGGAGTAGAGTTTACTGAATCTGACCACTTGCGATATATGATTTGCCTGCCAAGGGAAAGGTTTGCAACTATCCTTATTGATGACTCCTTTAATACGATAGATAAAGAGCTATTCAATCGTTTGTATCAAATCGCTCCTAATGACTGGGAAATCAAAGACAATGATTTGAAAATTCCTGCGCACTTTATCATCTGTAGCCAGGACAAATACGATACCTTGAGGCCCCAAACCTCTAATAGACTCATGGTCTGGAAAAACTTAGAAAAAGTCAAGTTCAGCGAATTGATGAAAAAATCAGATGATGAGTTCATTGAAGAAATGAAAAATATAATTGGCCAATGTTTCTACGGGATAAAAAAAGAAACAGAAGCGAATCCACCCATCTATATTTGGGATGAAACGGCCTTCAATGCTCATTCCGGGCAGGAGGATCTGCCTGATCAACTGATAAAGCTGTTTTCATCTGATGGAGACCCTCGTAATGCCCAGATCGCTTATCGTTACCATCACTCATCGGAAACGGAATTCATGTCATTTTGGGATAAAAAAATAAATAATGATGCATACGATAACATTAGCTACATTGATGAAATAACCGGAGATAATTCATCGGACCGATTGGTCAGGAGAGAGCCTCTGACAAAGATGTGGTATTACTCACACCTCTATGCATTGAAAAAGAAAGTCGCTATCTTTGATGAGCGCATCTTTGAGATGATTCATGGCATTAAAGAGGAGGTGTTCAAGTCAACACCTGAAGACGTCCAAAAGATTATTCTTGACTTAGAATCCAATCCTGTTGAAACTGAAGACGCATTACATGAAATCGTCCGTAAAATAAATGATACTTGCAATAATTTTCTTTGGGAATACGATGATAATATAGAACAAGAATTATCAGAAGATGATTGGCAAGAAGGATTAAATAACTTTCTAATCGATAAGATGAATGAATACAACAGCAGTGGAAAATCCAATAATTATAAAGGCATTTTCTATAGTTTGAAGGGTGTGGAGATTTTTACTGTCGTTTCGGCCAAAGGTGCTAATAACCGATTCTATATTATTGGTCGCCTTGACAATCTTCCAAAAGTACTTGGCTCTGGTGAACCTTATGGATGTTTAGTTGGAAAAATTGGTGAAATCTATCTTGACGGTGGGCAATGCAAGATATCGATTGATGATATTTACAAGGATAGGTTTGATTACATTTCCGTTCACCAAGGCATTTTAGATAAAATATATCAAAGTTTCGGCTTCAAGGCTGATAATAGTTCATCAGACAAAGAGGCCATCCAGAAAACTAAAGAAAAACATCGCCAGGGCAAACTATCAGTGACAAAAGAGTTATTTGATAAACTCATGAGTCATGAAGCAGACAACAATAACCTTAGAGCTATAGGTGACTATTTGCCCTGCTTCATCATCCACTCGGGCCGTGCTAAGCCTTCCGAAGACGATATGCCCCAACGACAACCATTTGTTCAGTATGCAGCTTTGGAGCATGGTGTTCAAGACTGTAAGTTCTCCCTTGTGGAATTGCTGGATTATGCTAGATATGAAGAATAAAGTGCTTTATCAAAAAATCAATGTGTCATGGAAGATAAGATAATAGTAATCTTCTCAACTCATATTTTGAAAGAAGAAGGAAAGCTCTTTGATGAAAACGTCATAGAGACGGTCTTTACCCCTGTTCCCTATCATGTGTTTGAGGCTATAGCATTCAAGCACGCTCTTAAAACGATGGTTATTAACGATGAGATCAATCACAAATTATCTAATTTGTTAAAAGAAAAATTAGCAGAAGAGCGTCCAGACAACCCAGAATCAGATTCTTTTAAGAAACAAAAAGAAATAAATAAAAACAAATCGTGGAATGACTATATATCACAGAGAATCAATAAGGTCTTGCAAAAGATAAGAGAGAATAAAACAGATGAGTCAACCTTGTTGTCTTGGATTTCTTTTTGGAATCTGAAGGATGATCTAAAAGCTATACCCACTTCTGTAAACACAGAAGTAAGGGCTTATCCTTTAAAGCTAAAAGATCAAGATGTGTTTGCGATTAAATCATTAGAGGAAAACGAACAAGAAAACTGCGACAGGAACTGTAAGAGTAAGTGGATAAAAGCTTTAGTTGACTTCGCTAAAGATTATTCAAGCGGATTACAGATGAAATTATATCTTGTTTTGCATGACAAGGACTTATCAGGATATCGTGGTGAAGATGCATATGTGTGCTCTCCGAAAGAATCCCAAAATCTTTCAGGTATAGATAATTGCACTGTTATTTTCTTTGCTCATACTACAAACTGGTTTGTTGACATTTTAACAAGACCTTTAGGTTTAGGTCAGCGCAATATTTGTAGCGAAATAGAACTGGCCATAAAGAATTATAAGGATATTGAGACTAAAAAGAGAGATTCCAATGAATGGATCAATAAAATGACAAATTTGAAACCCGAAGATTTCTCAAAGCTAATCGCTCTCAATCAAGAGCTAAATAAGCGAAATAAAACTCTTCATCAATTACTAAATACTGGAGTCGATGCAACTCCCAATAACCAACAATAACAGTCATGGAGTATCAATTAAAAATAAAAATAATTAAAGTTGGTTCCGACTACGTTCAATATTTCATAGATCCTACAGCTAAAAAAACTGCAGTTTCATGCTTTAGGAATATTCTAAAAATGAAAGAGTTAACTCTCTTGAAAACCAGTACATTCTTTAATTTCAACGAAGACACTTGCGATGCCCCCCAAAACGGCCATTGGGTATGGATTGTCATCTATTCAAGTGACGAATTTTTGTCTTCCAGGAAGAAAAAACAACGGACAATCGACAATTTCCCTTTCAGTCAAGAATTATTAACATACAAGGAAGATGATGAGGGCATTCGCAAACCCATCTATCCCATCATACACATTTCTGACACGGATGAATATTGGAATTTCATGTGTGACGATGAGACGGTAAAACTACCCTATTTCATTCCTCGTTTCTTCCAGATTATGGATAACAGCATCTGGAATTATCTCGTACCTTTACCAGATGATGACGATGAACCTAATCGCTTCAACAAAGTACTTTTTGAGTCTATTGAGGATATCGAAAAAAACTATAAAAATGAATTATATAGTAGCGATGTTGCCATTGAATATGCTGATTTGAGTGCACGTCAGGCAAGGGAATCCTATCTTGAGGGAGATGGACATGCCTCTCACGTGGTTCCTTTCACTTTCCATTCCGAGACAGCGATTGAACGCATGATCGATTCGGAATGCGCCGACATTATCGAATTCATGAAGCAAAGCGATCTTATAGAGAAAAGCGATCTCATGAAGCAAAGCGATCATTGTAGAATGCGCTTATTGCTTGTTGATGACAACGCCATGAATACAGACAAGAAAAAAGACAAATCGGCTATTATTAAACGTCTGCTTCAAACCAAGATGGGTTTGACTGATGAGCAAGTCCATGTTTGCATGAAAGGAGACACAATTACAGCTAATGAATCTCTCATTTTCTTGATCGAGTGTGTTAAAACGCTTAATGAAGCCAAAGCAGCCATGAAGGAAAAAATATATGACATCGTCCTGCTTGACTATCTGCTTGACTCTGAGGGCATCGAACGAAATTATGGCACTGAATTACTCGAGGACATCTGCCAAACACAGACAATAGAAGAGCAGATTGAAAACATACAGACAAGATCCGCCAAGGGGGAGGAATATAATAAGCTCATTGAGGAAAAGGGGTTTAAATTGCTGAGAAGAACCATGGACAAAGAATTTCTTTCGCATGATTCTGAAAAGCTAAAAGAATTAATCAAGAAAACTAACGATACTTCATCAACCTACAAACTGGGGCCAAGGCGCAAACAGTTCTTTATTTTTATCTCCGCATATACGACCGCCGTTAATGAGAGGCTTCTTGCACAAGGATTGAACCGCAGTGAGAGATATTGGTTCATCGATACTGGTGCATGTCCGACCAACACACCTCAGCTGTTTGCATACAATCTGTTGCAGCTGATGGAGAAACTCTTAAATGACTCCGGTATCCTCAGACTTTCTAGCAAAGAAATTCTCAAATTCATCATCAGAATCTTTATCCCTAAAAAAGACTCTCCAGATAACAAATCAGTCCGAGAAAGAGCAAGAGACAATTATCATTACTTACTGAGCCGCCACTATTATTTTCACAGGATGTTAGATGACGTAGAGGTGCCTAATGACTATAGCCGTGATAACAGATGTAGTCTATTCAAGATCTCAGGTTCGGTTCTCGTTTCTAATTTCATGATGAATCATGAGGATATGGGCGGCCTACTCGAGCATCTGATACAATTGGTGCACTTGACTGCATTCGGAACCATTAGGCAGTGGGCTGAAATGTGGGAAGAGTACATCTATATCAGGGCCTATTTTGAGAAATGCGGTTTTAAGGTTGATAGTCATCCTGACTTCAAACTGGCATGTGAGTTTATCGAAAAGTATGTTTATGACCTTAAACGACAACAACGATGAATCACGGACATTTCTTTAAGCTCAACCAATATTTGTCAAAGCTTGCCGATGGCATAGCGATTTATGACTATACCGAGTTGCAAGCCTATAGCGAGCGGGGGAGGAATAACGCTATGTCGCCCAAGTACCCCATCAGTGTTGTCATCACGCCAGATACTGTGAGTTTTAAGATGCATTATTGCGCCTACAAGAATAAGTCCTTAACATATAATTATTCTATCAGCAGCGAATTATCTAAAGATATTCAACTGGTGCATGTTGAGGATGAGATTCTTGAACTGCCATTTGTTGAAAACCCTACGAAAAATCTGACTGACATCGTCAAGGGCGCTTATATTGCCAACTTTCCGCAAGTTTTGGCAGATGATGGCTCTGTTTCCACTCCAGAGATGACGGGTAGCCGCTTCATTGATAAACTAATCAAGGAGTGGTCTGAAGGGCAAGATACCAATAGGACAACAGTTTCCTATTCCACGCTATGGTTGATGGATTTGTTCAAAGACAATAAATTCAATCTGTATAACACCGAAAAGATAAACGACAAGAGTATAGTAACCAAGTTCCTGCGCAAGCTTCTATTGGACTTCATGTTCGATCTGAAGCACTCTACCGTCTTTTGCACCAGTCCGGACTATAACAGGATGTATAACGGTTTGATGTCCGATTACTATTTTTCAGCCTTGATGCACAAGTGTGAGTTCTTCTATTATCGTGAATTAACTATAGAAGCCATTGAAGGACACAGTGATGACGAAGACTATAATAATCAGATCACACTACTATATGCTCAGGAATTATTCAAAGCCGAAGAGTTATGGGCGGCAGACATCAGGAACCCCTCGTCTGACAAACTCTTTGAGCAAAAGTTCCCCGATGATTTCGAGCAGAACAATTGGTTCAAAGGGCGACAAGGAACCGAATTATGCTCAAATGTCTTTGAACGCATGACCACAACAAGATGGGACTCATGGTTTGCCAATCCCGAAGAGGAAATGCGCCGCATCTATTTCACGATGAAGGAGAATGGTATCAAGCGCATCTGCAATTCCATCGTGCTGGCAGAATATCTATCGATGGATAAAAGCGAAGATCTTAGCGAGAGCGATACCATCAAAGCAATGGCACTAAGTGCTAGACAAAACCGAGGAAATACATCACGCTGGTTCCTGAACCGCTATGACTTTAACGACGTCCTGCATCTACATTTGTTCAGGTGCTTTAATCTGATTGGGCTTGTCTTGCTCTCTCTCTTCTTACTTGTTGTTTTCGGAGCCTTGAATATTCCTTTCATTAAGGAAGGTCCATCTTCTGGCCTGTCGGGCATACTCCATTTTGCCGGCAACATTCGTGGTGCATTTGTAAATCCATACAAATGGTGGTCATGGGGAGCATTGATAGTTTTGGTAATCCTCGATTGGATTTTCATCAAGCGGGGTTATATTTGTCGAGGCAAGAAAGACCTGCTTTTAAGATCATTCAGGCGTTTCCGGGCCAAAAGACTAATGCTGATTGCATGGGTTGCTGCGTGTTTGCTCTTATTGCCTTATAATCTGCTTGATGCAAGCAATTACCATGATTGGTTATATGCTTTTTTGATTATTTTCCCAGGCTGTGCATTTATTTTCTTGTTTATCACAGACAATAAACTTCGTTTATGCCTTGTCTTGCTAATTGTTCTGCTATGTTTGGGATGCGATTTTATCAATGTTAATAAATGGACAGATGGAGTTTCTGGCTTGGCGATTCTATTATTAGCGGCAATTCTTTATATCTATTTAGATGCGAAGTTTATTTCAAAAAAATGGAGAGAGTTTAGCAAGCCTTACTTGCATCCTATCGAGAGTTGGCACCTTCTCCTCCCTAAATTGGTGGCATCAATTACCGCTGCCTGGCTCACTATCTCAATGGGATTTGATGTACTTGTTGCCTTCTTTGATTCTCATGTGGTATGGTCCACCATGTCCATCATCATTATTGTCGTATTCTCATTTATCCTCTATCAGATAGACCGCGAACTGCCCGAAAGCAGTTCATGGCTCAAAGTTTACCGCACTATTGAGATGTTCATCATCAGTTATTGTTTGTCATTCTGCATTGGCCTTGTCATCATCAACTTTATCGGTGAGCGCTATTTGGAGAGGTCCGGTTCTTTAAATGACTTCTATGATGAATACGTTTACGAACATGGCAAGACACCAGTGATATTATCACTCGATGGCAAAGACACTTTGATAGTCATACCAGCGTTGGAGACATTGCAGGAAAAACGTCAATTACTCAGCCACGATTACACAAAGTTGTATTGGAATGAGGATTCCGTCAGTTGTATAGATAAAGACCATGCAATTGCCAATAAGGATATTATCTACAGCAATCGGGACTTGCTTATCATTCAAGATTTCTTGATCATGTTCTCGTTTGTTGCGATGTTCATCGGAGTCTTCCTCCAGATGGTATTCTTCGACAGGAAGAAAATGACCGAATTCTGATCCGATCAGTCTGGATACATATACTGGAACATAGCCGTTCTAAATCAAGGGAGGTTATGAGACGCAGATAAGATTACTGAAGGCCTCGCTTGATGCCTTCAGTAACCTTTGTACTGGATATTTAATAAAATCGTATTTTTAACTTAAATATGAATTTCCCGTGCGATAACACGGTCAGAATACCGGTAGATAATTATTACACAGCACTTTAGCGCCTAGATACCCGTTGGTTGTTAGTCGTCGGTGCCGAAGAGGGGGTCTTCGGGCATGACCATGACGGGCTTGGTTTCGGCGGCCTTGAGGATGTGTTGAGGCACGTATTTCTTGTCCACTACCAGACGGAAGGAGTACTCGTTGAACCACTCGTTGGTCATGATGATGTATCCCTTGTGTCCGCTGTCGCCACCCCAAGAGTTCTCCACTTTCCACTTGATGGGATTACCATTCTCGTCAAGATCGACGGCACAGAGCGTCATGGCGTGCGTTGAACCGCTGTCAAACGTGGCAATGCGCTGGGCTTTGTCCATGGGAAATGTGGTGCCGAACAGGGTACCATAGTCAAAATTGTCGAGTGCGAGGTATCCGTTGTCGCGGTTGAGCTGCTTGCCCACGTCGAAGCTGGCATAGAGCTTGGTGGAATCCTTGAGCGAAGCGATGGCCATGGCTGCGATGTCCTCCATGGGGAGGTTGACGTAGCGCCAGTTGTGTCCGTCATAGGTGTGGCGGTCATATTCCACTTCATAGGTCTTGTAGTATTCCCGGCGAGGGTCGTTCATCGCCATGATGAATGTGCCGTTGATGGGGCCTCCCACGGTCTCGCGATAGAATTCCAGCGGGGTGTAGGTGCGTGCTGGACCTACGGCTTTGCCGTTCTTGTCGCGGAAAGCGTAGGTGAACGACTTGATGGGTTCACCCAGTGTGAGCGAGAGCATGGAATAGATGGTACCCAGCATCTCGGTCTTGCGCTGGTTGATGGCTTTTTTGCTCTTCTTGTCAGCAACCATCTGCCGCAGTTCCAGGCCATATTCACGCAGCTTGGACGCAACGAGTTGGCTCATGCGTGAGGTGCGCTCAGCCGAATAGGTCTCGGGCTGTGCCTCAACAGGCACGAGGCCGTATTTCTCGGCAAGGTCGGCCGCGCCGCAGAAGGTGCCGCCGTCGTTCATGGGATGATGGAAGAAGAACTGCACACGCACGTCGTCAATGGGCTTGTCGGCGCAATCGATTACGCCTTGCAGCATGAGGTTGGCCTTCTCGAGCTGGTCGTAGAAGAAGAGGTAATCGTGAGAGAACTCCACCGCAATGGAGTCGCCGTGATGACGCGCGAAGTTGGCGCGCAGCACATTGAAACTGGAGTACATCCAGCATCGTCCGCTCTGCCGCTGGTTGTGGATCGATTGCTTGGGCGTCTCGACACTGAAGTAAGTGTCAGTAACCTTGTTGTTGCGATAGTTCCTGGCAAGGTCGTCGATGGAATTTGTCGCCATGGCATTGCTAACGGCCTTATTTTGGTTGGCTGCCGAGGTAGCAACGATTTGACGCATCATGTCAGGGCTGATACCACCCTGGGAACGGTCTTGTGCTGAGCCAGCAAAGGCGAGGCCTATTACCAGAGCAAGTGTAGTGAATCTGTTCATATTAAGTTCTAAAATGGTTGTGCGCGCGGCACTTGGCCTTGACGCAGGTTAATAGCTTTGTTGACCGCAAAGGTAGTGCAAAATTCCGATTAAGCGAGAACAATGAAAGCATGTTTTCATTGTCGAGCGTGAGGAATTTATCTAACACGAAGACAAAAGCAATTTTATTTAAATTTTTGCTTAATTTGGCTTCGCCGAGCTAAAGGTTCTCGCGCGAAGCGCGATTCAATTTGCGACAAATATATGATGACACGGCTTCCTCGCTTTTTCTCTTATGTCGGGTGGTTACATCTCGCGGATGGTGATGCCAAAGCCTCCGGAACGGGCCATGCGCAGCTTCATGACAGTCTTGGCAGTGACCTTCTTGCGGGTGATGGTGTAGGCCTGCGGGTTGGTCTCGTAGTCAGCATCCTTGGCGTCGGCATAGATGGTGGCCTCATACTTGACACCTGGTTTCAGGAAATCAAGTTTGAAAGACACCTCGCGGGCATGGTCGTCATTGATTCCTCCCACATACCACACGTCATGGGCCTTGGCGCCGTTGAGGTCGGCGGCAGTAGCGCCATCGGGCAAGGCATAGATGAACTTGGCAGCACCGCTCACCATGTCTTTCTTGCCGTCGGGCAGTTTGGCGACACCCTCGGCGGCTTTGTTGACGGTGGATAGTTTGGGATGACGGGCGGTGACCATATACTCACCGGGCTCAGCCATCAAATAGATGCTCTTGTCCCAATCGACCGCCACGTCCTTGATAAACTGGAAGGCGTCCATGAAGCGGGCATAGTTCTCCGGCAGGTCGGCTGCCATCTGCAGCGGTGAGTAGAAGGTGACATAGAGCCCCAACTGATTGCAGATGGTGTGACGCATCTTGTCGGCCCAGCCGCTAACTTTCTCCAGATCCATTTCGAAGATGCCAGGCGTGAAGTCCATCGGTCCGCCCTGCAGGCGCGTGAAGGGATAGACGGCCGTCTGACCTGGGTCGATGCCCTGGCGGAACTCATTACCCATGGCGCTCTCGTTGCCGATCATGTTGGGCCAGGTGCGGCACAGGCCCGTGGGACGTACTGCCTCATGGGCATTGACCATAATGTGGTGCTTGGCAGCCTCGGTGATGGCATAGTGGTAGTGGTTGATCAGCGGCTGGCTGTAGTGGTACTCGCCGTAGGGGATGATTTTGCCCACATAGCCGCTCTTGACGGCGTCATAGCCATATTGGTTCATTAGGTTGTAGGCCTTCTCCATCCAGCGCTCATAGTTGACCGTGGAAGAAGAACTCTCGTGGTGCATGATGAGGCGGATGCCCTTCTGGTGGGCATAGGCGTTGAGGGCGGGCAGGTCAAAATCGGGATAAGGGGTGATGAAGTCAAAGACGAAATCCTTCTGCTTGCCGTACCAGTCTTCCCATCCTTCGTTCCAGCCCTCAATGAGCAGGGCGTCAAAGCCATTCTCGGCAGCAAAGTCAATGTAACGGCGCACGTTATCGTTGTTGGCACCGTGCTTGCCATGAGGGGTCGAGTGGGCATAATCGGTCTTGCCCAGTTGCACCGAGGGGTAGTCATTGGTGTAGGACCACTGGCTCTTGCCGCTGATCATTTCCCACCACACGCCCATATACTTGGTCGGGTGGATCCACGACACGTCCTCGATGGCGCAAGGCTCATTGAGGTTCAAGATCAGGCGTGATGCCAGTACCTCGGTGGCGCTGCGGCAAACCATGATTGAGCGCCACGGCGTCTTGCACGGAGCCTGCATGCGACCTTTCACGCCCTCGGCATCAGGAGTGAGCCAAGTGCGCAGCACGAAGTTCTCGTCGTCCAGGTCGAGGTTGGTCGTGGGATAGTCGAGCACTGCAGCCTCATGGATGTTGATGTAGAGTCCCTGGTCGGTCTTCATCTGTAAGGCAGTCTGGACACCTGTTGGCGAGAAAGCCGTATTGGGCCATCCGCAGCCCACGCGGGCCTTCGGGGTCAGTTCCCGTACTTGCGACAGCCGGGAACGGGTGGGTCTGAATTCCTGGGTGGAATAGTCGCCGGGAATCCACCATGCGATGTGGTCGCCCGTGAGTGCAAACTGCGTCAGTTCTTCCTGGATCATGAAATAGGTCAACGCATTCTCCATCGGAAACTCGTAGCGGAAGCCCATGCCGTCATCATAGACGCGGAATCGCACATGCATGGCAACGGGCTTTTCACCATCCTGGGCTGCTGGTTGCTGCAGTTTCACCAGCAACTCGTTATAATGGTTGCGGATGGAGGCCTCCTCGCCCCACACGGGTTCCCAGGTCTCGTCAAACGAGGACCGCTGCTCGCCGTCTAGGACAAAGCCATGAGTCAATTGCCGGCTGCCCTTGAGTTCAAATCCCAAGTGTGAAGGCAGGATAACCGCCTGGCCGCAGTAGTCCAGCGAATAGGTGGGAACACCGTCGGTCAAGGCAAACTTCATGACCAAATTCCCGTTGGGACTCGTCATAGTGATGGCATCGCCCTGTTGGGCTGCACACGGAACGAATGTCGCCAGGGTGACAACCGCTGCTATCAGAATGGTTTTGAATGATTTCATCATAGTGCTTATCTATTTGTCAGTTTTGAGTTCAAAGAGTGACCGCTATTTTCGGATGCATTTTCAGCAGACTCATTAAGCGTGATTCTTCACGCCAGATTAACTGGTGCAAAGATATATCATTTGTGCGACGGATGCAACAGTTTGTCATCCAGTGATTGGATATCTGCCTTCAATTGTTCGTCTCATCATGTCAATGTAATCAGTTGTTTATCAATGGTGTCCGTTAAAGACGAGCAACAGCGGCCATTAAGGCCGCTTCAAGGGGACGGTTCGGTTTGTAACAAAAGATCAATCTTTTGTTGCTAACGGAGAGTCTTCGACCCGACTTGCCTCTTCGAGGCAACAGCACAGCCCATGATACAGCAGAAATGCTTATTCGACTCAGATATAGTGAATTATGCCGATGTTGAAAATCTTTACCGGACAATAAAAGTTGTTAATAAAATTGTTAGTTAAATCTCAGTATATATATAAGGCGACTAGCCAATGTTAACGGTTGCAGTTTTAAATGGCTCATGTTTACCAAATAATAAAAAATTTTACTATATTTGTGGCGAATATTAACTTTAAAACCCACATGACTATGAAACAGCAATCATTTCTCCTCCGTTTTGTCGTCCTCGTGGCGGCAGTGATGTGTGCCATCGGCGCCAGCGCCTATACGTTCCAGTCGGGCGACATCTATTACAACGTCACAAGTTCATCCGGCAAAACCGTTGAGGTGACCTACATGGATGACTCCTACTATTCCCTTCATGCCTATGAG